>CBDCNN010000001.1:960000-1504308 GCA_965219395.1 Dehalococcoidia bacterium | reverse complement strand
AGTGGCGGCCCGGCGCAACCGGGTGGTGGACACGCTGGAGGAGTTCGAGGCCCGATCAGGAAAGTTTTCCTTCAGGGTGGTCGACCCGGATCTCGAGCCAGGAACCGTATCGGCCTTCTTCGGTGCGCGTCCCACGGGGTTCGTCAGCGAAACCGTGGTGGTGGAGAACCTGATAACGGGGGAATTCGACTCGCTGCAACCCAGCGATCCCACGTTCGGTCAACTGGAGCAGGACCTGGTCACCGGGCTATATGTTGTTACCGGACAGGAGCAAAAGACGGTCTACTTCCTGGCCGGGCATGGGGAGCGCAATATAGACAGCGCCTCCGGTGAGGGCTACGCGCTCCTGCGCCAGGCCCTGGAACAGGAGAACTACCAGGCTAAATCGTTGATCTGGTCGGTTTCCGAAACCCACGTTTCAGTGCCTGAGGATGCGGCACTGCTGGTGGTGGCCGCGCCGACGTCGAACCTGCCCCCGGCCCACGGCACTGCCCTGGACCTCTACCTGCTCGGGCGCGACAGCACAGGAGAAAGGCGGCGGGAAAGCGGCAGGATGATCTTCCTCGGAGAGCCGGACACGCCGGAGACCTGGGGAGAGTTTCTCATCCAATGGGGAGTGATTCTCGCGCCGGGTTACATCCGGGACATAGACGCAGCCGTGCCCGGACTTCCACAGACCCTGGCGCTGAACATTGACTTCAATACGCTTGTGAACTTCAACGTGCAGGTCCTGGGCAGCTCCGAGGCGGCCATAAGCAGTGCTTACGAAGCAGCGCTGGAAATCGTGGCGCCGGACGGGCAGCAACTGCAGAACGTCTTTATGCCGGACGCCGCAACCTTGTCGCCGTTCCCGTTTGACGACGGGTCACGGCTGCCGCTGGCGCTGGGGTTCACCTCACCCAACAGTTACCTGATCTCCGATCCTGATCGCACAGACCCGGTAACGGAGGGAGAAACGGCTGACCCCGTCGGCCCATTCATCCCGGTAATGCTGATGCGTTCGGCTGGCAAGATCGGGATGCAGTTACCGGAGGAGGGGCCCGCGGATTCAGATATTTCACTGCTCCTGGCATACGGCGATGCCGACTTCATTTCCAACAGCAACGTCGCCAGGGGCGGCGGCCTGGATATGTTCGTCAATTCCGCCAACTACCTGCTGGGGGACTATTCCCTGGTATCCATAAGGCCCAAGGCGTTTGCCTTCAGGGAGTTAAACCTGGACGCCAACGAATACGATTTCGTTCGCTTCTCGTCGTGGTTATTCCTGCCCGGGATAATGGCGCTGGCAGCAGGGCTGGTCTGGTGGTTGCGCCGCTAACCCCCGATTCTCCGTCGGTTCCTGTACGGGTTGAAGCATGAACGTTCGGCTTACCATACTGCTGGCCGTCCTGGCGGTGATGATCGGAGCCACCTGGGCAATCATCGAGTTTACGGACTTGGTATACCGCGGAGATCCGGATCCGGACGAGCCCTGGCTGTTTCACATCGAGCCATCCGACATCACCCGCATCGAGGTGGCCCACAAAGAGGATTCCATAGAGTTTGCCCGGGACGCCGCAAGCAACCAGTGGATGATCATCGGTGACCCCAGCTACCCGGTCTTCTCCTACCGCTGGGGCGGCATACCGCTGTTACTGAGCGGACCTCGCGTCAATCGCGGACTTAAGGAGACCATCGACGATGGCTCCCAGTACGGTCTGGACCCGCCGGAATCGGTGGTTCGTGTTTCCGACTTTTCAGGGAACACCTTCGAGTTCCACATGGGCATACCCACGCCGGACGGCGACAACCAGTACGCGCGCTTGGTTGGAGACCACGCGCTCTACACGGTCCCGTCGATATGGGCACAGGTAATCAACCGCTCTGGCCTTCGAACCACCATGGGGCAGGCTCTTCGACCTCGAAATAATTCAGATCACGGTGGTGGAGATAACGGCAGGCGACGAGACAACGGTCTACTTCCTCGACAACGAAAGCTGGTTTGTGCATTCCGGACCCCCACCGGTAGATGAGGCAAAGGCGGCCCCCGTGTCCGCGGAATGGGCAGACTGGCTGGAGATTCTCACCTCGCCCAGGGTGGACACCATAGTTGACGCCAGATTGGGCGACACGGAGACCGAACGGCTGGAGGAGTATGGGTTCCTTCCGCCCGCCGTCCGGGTAGTATTCGCCAGGCGCGGCGAGACAACCATCGAGATTCACCTGGCCGAGGGTCCGCCGGGCAGCGACAGCTACTACGCACGGACAATCAACAACGTAGACGAGACACTGTATTCCATCAAGAAATCCCGGCTGGAGGGCATCGAGACCCTGGTAACCGACCCGCTGATATCGCCTGACTGGGAGCCGCCCGATGAGGCGATGGAGACGGAAGACGAAGAAACGGAGCAGGGCGAGTCAAGCAACTGAATGCCTGTAGTTGGTGTTTCTGGCGGGGGCGCACCAACGTGCGCCCCTACATTTGTCCGGTTTCCAATGTAAGATTGAGGGCAGCCAGGAGGGACGATATGAAAGCCGAAATCATGGGAATCGGGACCGAGCTGCTGATGGGCGAGCTCAACGACACCAACGCGGGCTGGATCGCCACCCGCCTGCCGGCGTTGGGTATCACATTGCAATGGGTAACATTGGTGGGAGATGACCTGGCCCAGCTGGCCCATGCCCTCCAGAAGGGAATGGAACGCTCGGACATCATTTTCACGACTGGGGGCCTTGGGCCGACACAGGACGACCTGACGCGGGAGGCAGTGGCGGCAGCGTTCGGTGAGACGCCAACGGTGCAGGAGTACATGGTCGATGAGCTGCGGCAGTACTTCCGGAACCGCGGCCAGGACATGCCCTCGCACAACATCAAGCAGGCCTGGCTGATACCCTCGGCTGAGTTCGTGCCCAACCGCAACGGCACCGCCCCTGGCTGGTGGGCCGAGCGCGACGGCAAGATTATCGTGATCATGCCCGGCCCTCCGGTGGAGATGCAGGCGATATTCCGGGAACAAGTGGAACCTCGGCTCAAGGAAATGGTCACCGAGGAGGTCACGATCACCCGCAACGTCAAGACCATGGGTCTCGGTGAGGCAGCGGTGGACGAAATCATGTCGGAGCATTTCGGCCACGAGAACCCCTATCTCGGCATTTACTCCAAGGCGGATGGCATCCACCTGCGGGTGATCGCCCGCGCCGCCGACGAGGCCACCGCCCGGCGGATGATTGAGCCGGTTGAGCAGGCGGTAAAGGACCGGCTGGGCGAATACATCTGGGGCTACGACGACGAAACGCCGGAGCAGGCTATCGCCCAAGCCCTGCAATCGCGAGGCAAGACTCTGGCAGTCATGGAGTATTGCACCGGTGGGTTTCTGACCAATGCCATTACCGAGGCCAACGAGGCGCAGAAGCACTTCCGGGGTGGCATCGTGGCCTTCGGCGCAGAGTCCATGGCTGCTTCGGGCGTTCCGCCGGTGCTGATGGACAACCACGGCCCGGTGAGCCAAGAGGCGGCCAACGCGATGGCGTCGGCGGCGCTTTTGCAGCTGGGCGCTGACTACGGCATCGGCATTACCGGCGCTCCCGGCCCGGCCGAGCTGGACGGCCGCCCTATGGGTCTGGCATTCGTGGCCATCTCCCGGGCCACAAACGCGGGCCCACAGGTGATCAAGGAGCTGGAGCTCAGGGTGCCGCCCCGACGCATCACCATCAAGCGGCGCATCAGCAATCAGGCTTTAATCGAGCTTCGCAAACTGGTAGACGCTGGGGAGTAAATTCCAAATGCGCGCAATTGTCCTTGTCGCGTTACTGCTGCCATTCCTGGTGTCAGGATCGCTTGCCTGTGGCGGTGAGGAGGTCGAGGTCCCGACTATGGCTGCGCCAACCCAGGTTGTCGAGGCCGAGGCCACCACAGAGCCTGAAATGGCTACCGAAGAACCCTCCGAGGAGACGCCGAAAGCGACGGAGCCTCCGCCAACGGCTCAGCCAACCGACACGCCCGCTTCCACCGAACCAGCCCATTCACCGGAGCAGGAAACGACTCCGACGGCCGCGCCAGAGGCAACATCCACGCCGCAGCCTACCCCCGAGCCGGAGGACACGCCGACGCCGGAGGACACGCCGGTTCCGGCCGCTACGGAAGCTCCCGAGCCCACCACCGCTGGTCCTGTTGCGGGACCGGACTCGTTCCTGGTGGGCGAGGGATCGAAGATCACGTTCACGGTGGAGGAGGAAACAACCTTTGCCCCGGTCCGCTTTGATGCGGTGGTTTCGGGTACCGGGCTCACGGGGTTTGCCAACCTGGACGGCAGCCCGTCGGTGATATTCCTGGACCTGCATACGCTGGAGAGCGACCAGGGATTCAGAGACCGCTACATCCGGCAGCGAATGTTCCCCACCACCCCGACGGCCACGGTGACCGTAGAGCGGCTGCCCGACCTGCCCCAGAGTCTCTTCGACGGCGAGCAAACGGAGGGCACGCTGGACGGCTCCCTGCAAATCGGCAAGACGGTTACTCCCCTCACTTTCGACGTGGTTGCAAGGCACGACGGCAGCGTAATCAACGTGCTGGGGAAGACGACTTTCACCTGGGACGAGTTGGGCCTCGCCAGCCCGGTCTTCGGCCCGGTGACCTACCTGGCCGACGAGGTCCGGGTGCAGGTGCTGATAGTGGCCTACGGAGCAGTAGAGGGTAGTGGTGGGACAGGTAAGGTTGTGTTGCGCGATAATCAATTCTGGGACCCGCCTCTTAACTGGGGGAACGGCCCATGGGCTTGGCCTTCGTCGCCATCGTCCGCGCCACCAACGCCTGTCCGCGGGTGATCAAGGAACTGGAATTGAGGGTGCCGCCACGACGCATCATCATCAAGCGCTGCATCAGCAACCAGGCCCTGATCGAGTTGCGCAAGCTGGTGGACGTTGGGGAGTAGGAACTAGAAAGGAAAATTAGGCTGGGGAACCACCGCTATTTAGCGTGTAGAAGGACGCTGGCTATGGGTTCGATCCGTGTCCTTAACCTGTCAGCCAATGCAGTGTCGCGCCTGACTCTTGAAATTATCGTTTGGGGATATTGCTTCTTAGAAATCTCTAATGCCTTCTCAATTTCCGCGAAAACGTTTGTATGCTTTACTGGATAACGAGCTATGATTCCCTCTAGGTCGCTCTCATTCAGGAGGTTATTGTAGCGCTCAAGCTCCTCGCCAAACAATTGCTTTGCGTCTACAAGGATCGGTTGAACGGTGTCGTCTTGTATTGTGCCCCAGTTCGGCATTTGACCCTGTACCCTTTGGCGTACTACGCGTTCACATCGTCTGGCGGCCATCCTCTCCGGCACACCTGCACCTTTTAATGCCATCAAGGCTCCTGACCTAGCGGCCTCAATTAACCGATTAGCATCGCTACCCAGAATCTCAGCTTGCTGCACTGCCATAGCACAGATCGCATCTGTGCAATAGTAGATAGACTCAACAGAGTAGCCATTTAAGGCAAAAATTCCCCTCTGAGATAGTCTCTCTGTTTCGGAACTGCTACGGTTGTCGGCATCAATTAGACCATAGGCCTCGACTTCGTGCATCTCCAATGAGTTACGAAGGCCTTCTACAGACCTAATAACTTGATCACAATCACCGACGGGAAATACGGTGATATCCGGAAGCAGGGTTGTATAGAGCTGCATGTCCAGACTTTGCGATCCCCCTTCCACGAATAGGATTTTGCGCCGAGAACCCAATATGGCACGTTTCACTTCCTCGGGAACATCAGCACTGCTCTCCAGCAGAATCGCATCCCAAGCTTCTGGCCTATCACCATTCCAGCGACAGGACTTTACGACCAAGACTGGGGCCTCTAGATTCGCTAGCGGCAACGACACCTCATGGGTAGAAACTACGAACGGGCAGTCCTGCCTTTGGGCGAACAAAGCAGACAACAACGGCTCAATTATCGCGCGGTGGAGATGGCGTTCGGGTTCATCAATCAAAAGTACTTTGCCGTGCGAAACTGTGAGAACTTCCGCGGCGAGCAACACCGCGCTTCGCTCCCCATCAGACATCTGCGCCATGCCATACGGTTCGACAGCTTCCTCATGTTTGGCCAATATTTCTCCATTCCGTGAATTGCTAATACTTACCTTGAGACCAGCCGAGTTCAATAAATCGTTAATTCGATCGAATACAGGCCGCTCGCTCTCTATTAGCCTCTCAATCCTCTCCAAGTCTCTTGCGTAGTGCAAATCTCTTATTCTGCGGGCTTGATCGTCATCCATAGCGGTTAAGTCAAATAGTACTGATGACAATCTTGCCCCAGAATTGAATTCGCGCCATCGGTATACAGGATTTGGCTCTTGACCGGTGAGTTGCTCATCAAATTGCCTTCGGGATTGTGCCGTCATGTCTATGGCGGCAGACTGTAGCCAAGTTTGTCGGTGAGCGGAGATCCGCCTGACGTTGTTGGCACCTAACTGCCTGATGGCATGTTGGATCAATGCTGACTTGCCTGAGCCGTTGGGGCCAACCACATAGAGGGGCCTGCCAGGTTCCAGTGAAATCGTTAGGTCTTCACCATTAGTTCGCTTGATCGCCAGTTCCATAGCCACCATGTGATCCCCCGCTACAAGGAATTTACGATATTATTCTACCTAGTTCACCACCAGGCCCTGGCCTAGCTGGGTGAGGGTCTCGCAGCCGGTCGGGGGTGGTGATGACGGTGTCGCCGACGGACATGGCCAGCGTGGCGTCCCCGTCCAGCAGGATCATGTGCATGAATATGACCATGTTGGGCTGGACGACCACCGGGTTGTCGCGGAAGATCATCGGCCAGTCCATCCAGGTGGGCGGGTAGAGGGCGCCGAGGCTGTAGCCGCAAGCGTTCAGCTTGTGCTCGCCGAACCCGGAGCGGTCCAGGGCATCGGCGTGGGCCTGGAAGATGTCGCCGAATGTCGCGCCGGGACAGCAGGCGTCCTTGCAGGCCTGCAGGGCCTCGGCGCAAGCGGCGTGCATGGCCACGTGGCGCGGGTCAGACTCGCCGGTGAGGATGGTGCGCATCAGGGCGGCGTGGTAGTGGCGATAGGCGCCGCCGAACTCCAGCTGCAACTGGTCGTTGTCGCCCAGGGTGCGGTAACCGGTGAAGTTGCGCACGTTGAGGGCGGTCTCGCCCGAGCCGATGATGAACCGGGTGGCCGTGTAGTCGCCGCCTCCCCGGAACACCGCAGAGGTCATGGCCGCGAGGATGTCCTGCTCGGGCGTGCCTGGTTTGGCGGTGCGCTGGGCGGCCAGCCATGCCTCGTCGGCCAGGACGCCCGCTTGCCGGACATATTCGATCTCGGCGTCGCTCTTGACCAGGCGCAGGCGGCTGACGAGGTCCGACTGGTCCTCCCATTGGCACTTGCCCTCCATCGCGGCGCGCACGTATTCCCAGCGCCGTCCCGTCAGGCAGTACGCCTCAAGCTCCACGCCGATCTTCTGTCCGCGACAGCCCTGCTCCTCGAGAATCAACCACAGGTCGTCGCCGGGGTTCACGCCGGCCCGGTCGACCCAGATGCGGATGTCCTCGATCACCGACGTGAGCCGCGCCTGGCGCAGGTCCGCCGACCGCGTCAGCAGCACCAACTGCCCGTCCGCCCCCAGGTAGAGGCACTGGAATTGGGAGTAACCGGTGGTGTCATAGCCGGTCAGGTAGTACATGCTCTCCTGGCGGAACACCAGCAGCGCCGCCAGCCCGCTGGACCGCAGATCGGCTACCACCCGGTCTCGGCGGGATTTCAGTTCCTCCTCCGTGAAATGCAACGCCATTTCGCACCCCCGTGTCGTCCTGCTACCTGTCCGGCAGGCGATGCCAGTATAATCGGCGGCAACTTGTCCGCAACCACACCGCCCGGCGACGGCTGGAGGTCTGATATGGCCACTGTCAACACAGTACTCGGTACCATCGATTCCTCAGAGATGGGATTTACGCTGCCCCACGAGCACCTGATCGACTCATCGGCCGGCATCCGCATCAGCTACGGCGAGCTGGAACTGCGCGACCGCGCCCTGGAGATGGCGCTGGAGGACTTCCACAAGGCCAAGGCCGGCGGCGTGGACACCGTGGTCGAGGTCTCGCCCATGGACCTGGGCCGCGACGTGGCGCTGATGAAGGAGGTCTCGCAGGAGACCGGGGTGAATTTCGTCTGCTGCACCGGATGCTGGCTGGACATTCCGCGGAGCTTCTGGTGGCGGGACAAGGAGTTCATCGCCGACCTGTGGGTCAGGGAAATCGAAGAGGGCATCGACGGCACGGGCATCAAGGCGGGGATCATCAAGGTGGCCACCAGCGACCCGATCACGGAGCACGAGGAGCTGATGCTGCGCGCCTCGGCCCGCACCCACCTGCGCACCGGAGTCCCCATTACCACGCACACACCGCCCATGTCGCGGGTCGGCGAGTGGCAGGTGCAGATCCTGACCGAGGAGGGCGTCGGGCCACAGAACATCTACGTCGGCCACATCAACCAGACCCTCGATCCCGACTACCACCGCGAGTTGACTAGGCTGGGCGTGTGGCTTGGCTGGGACATCAACAACCCCCTCGGCCGTCCGCACCTGCCGCCGTGGGAGCAGCGGGCCGAGTACCTGAAGAACCTGCTGGACGAGGGCATCACGTCCAACATGATGCTGTCCCACGACTGGAACGTGGTGCTCTCCCGCATCGGCACCTCGGGATTCCCCAGCCGCGAGCAGAACCCCGACGCCTACCTGTGGCTGAGCCGCGCCTTCATCCCCAAGCTGCAGGAGCTGGGCGTGTCGGAAGCGGCAGTGGAGCAGATGATGGTCGCCAACCCGCGCAGGCACTTTGAGGGGGTGAAGCCGGGGGAGTAGCCGCCTGATACACTGGAAGGACGGGAGGAAACCATGCAAAGAGCGGGGAATGAACGCACAATCACTGCAACGGAGTTTAAGGCGAAATGCCTCCGGCTTATGGACGAAGTCTCTGAAAGCGGCGCAACGCTGGTCATCACCAAGAACGGCCGCCCCGTCTCCCGCCTGGTCCCCTACCGGGAGCAGTCGGAGGCGCCATTCGGCCGGGACCGGGACATTATCAAGATACACGGCGACATCATCGAGCCGCTGGATGTGGAGTGGGAAGCCGAAGTCGACCCTGACCGTGTGCTTAATCCGTGATCCTGCTGGACACTCACGTCCTGATCTACCTGGCTGAGATTGGGATCCTGCCAGGCTCGGGCAACGTCAGACTCGTCACTGCGATAGATAACCGAGCTTGGGAGCTGGGAGACGCTTGCCGTCTCTGCCATCTCCTTTCTGGGAAATCGCCATGTTGCACGAGTCAAAGGCCGGCTCAACTTTACTGCAGGACATTGTAGGACTGTGGCGAACAGAGTCAGCTTAATGACAGGGAATAATAGAAATCCACGGTCAGACGGCGCAATCGGCATTAAGGCCAATAGCCTAACCGATTTTCACGCCGATCCCGCTGACCGCATCATTGTCGCAACTGCGCTGCAAGGCCACCAACTGGTGACGGAAGACCGCCTCATCCTGGATTGGCCGGGCCCACTCCACCGCCTGCGGGCTACGGCGTGAGGGGGGTCATCGAGAGAATGATGGTTGAGAACCCGCGCAGGCACTTCGAGGGGGTGAAGCCCGGGTGAGTGAGGCGCGGCGGCAACGATGAGTGTTATGGCTGAGGGTTTTGGTACCCGGTTGAAACTGGTAGCCTTGGTCTTATTCACGGTGGTCGCTTTTGCGGCAGTAGGCTGTGCTTTTGGACAACCCACGACGACCCCCGTTCCGACGCTGGACATTGAGGAAAGGGTGGCCGAGGGCGTTCGTGCAACTCGGGAGGCACGATCGGCAATTGACGCCACTGTAGAAGCGCGGGTCGCCGCGACACTGTCGGCAACCGTTCCCACGGAAGCATCTGCACCTACTGCGACTCGCACTACCGCCCCGACAATCCCGCCGACCGCAACGCCCTACCTCACCCCGCCACCTCCGCCGACCGCAACGCCTCTCCCGGAGGGGACTCGGCGGCCCGTCCCCACGCCGACTCCGATTTTCACGCGGTTTCCGACACCGACGCCGTTACCGACGCTGATCCTGCGCCCTACACCCACGCCACGACCGACACGGGCAGCACCGCCTACACCCACCCTGAAACCGACACCGCCACCTGCACCTACGCCGCTACCAACTCTTTCGCCGGAGCAATGGGCATCCCTTCCGCATCTTGCCGCTCAACTCGCGGGCGGTCCCGGTGCAATCTACGTCGGCGACATCACGCAGCTTGTTGGCCCAGCCCCTACGAATGAACAAGGCGACTTGGACGGCAATGTGCCTTTGGAAGCGCTCAATAACCATATCTGGATCTACGAGAGCGCGTATTACAGGGATCTGCTGGAGAAAGCCAGGCTCGTCGACCCGACTCCCATGGAATACAACGGCCCAGGCATCGAAATCGTCCATGCATGCATCAGCCGCGCCCTTCTGCCCTGCATTTTGCTGGAGACCTACTTTGCTCCCAACCTGCTGGAACGCACCAACGGAAAGGTGGAGTTCATTGTCAGTTCTTTTCCTGAGTTGGGATTAGCAGGCCCCGACACGTTGAGTTTGCTTACCGACGGCTCCCTGGACTCGGCTGCGGTTTTTGGTGTTTACGTGTCAGGGGATATTCCTGCCGTCGAGATCCAGAATCTAATCGGCATTTACGTGTCTTCCCAGCAGGAGTTTGAGGCTAATCAGGCCATCATCGAGGACGTCGAGGGACTGGTTCTGGAGAGGACTGGCGGTGGGGTAATAAACCACAACTGGCTCGCGGGCTACGACCAGTTCCTGTTCTGTCAAGACGGTATTGAAAGTCTCCACGACTTCCGTGGCTTAAAAACCCGTAGCCACAACGCTGCCATTTCGGACTGGCTGCTGGGTATGGGAGCTGAACCCCAGTTCTTCGCTTTTGCGGAGGTCTACACAGCGTTGGAGCGCGGCATCATTGACTGCGGCTTTACTGGAGGGGATGCCGGTTACGGGCAACGCTGGTACGAAGTTACCGACTACATTATTGGACCGTTGTTCAGCTTTCCCCCATACGGAAATGTGGTCAACGCAGAGAAGTGGGCGTCAATACCTGAAGATCTTCGACAAATCATCATTGAGGAGGGGGCGAGGTCAGAGCTTGAGGCTCTGCGGCTAGCTGCCATCCAGAATGAGATTGGATTGATCAAGAATCAAGGCGCTGGACTTGACTACATGCCATTTTCCGAGGAGATCAGGTCTCACAGTTTTAACACGGCGGCGATACAACACGTGGTGCCGGGCTGGGTTAAACGCGTGGGAAACACTCGTCATCCCATCATCAGCGATTCTTTCAACAACAAGGTCGGCCCCATTGTGGGCCTGCACATTGAACGGAACGGCACAGTGGTCAAAACGCGATAGTTTTTAGGCAGTGCCGGTGGACGAAGGGGAACGAACTTCTGGGCCACCACACCAAAAGGTTATCTCAATATGTGCCCCTCCCTTGCTGACGTCCTCTTCGTCGTACCTTTTCACCCCCACCCTAACCCTCCCCCTGAGGGGGAGGGAATTCGTGAGACAGTTACTTAGTAACTATCTCAAAACAGTAGTTGGTGCTGACGGCGGTACCAGAGCAGAGCGCACGCCAACTGGATCAGGCCCACGTAGTTGGATGCCTTCTTGTCGTAGCGCACCAGTATCGCCCGGCACTTGGACAGCCAGCTTAAGGTGCGCTCCACCACCCACCGGCGGGCCGGAAAGGTCTTCTCTCCCCATCGGTCAAGCTTCTCCTCCCCGATGCGCCGGATGTGCGGACAGTACTGGATGGCAGCAACGGTCCCGTGGCCGGTGGGATTGTCATACCCTTTGTCCAAGCACAGGTTCTGGGTGCCTTCCGGGCGCGCCACTACGATGCTCTCCAGGGTCGGCCTCAAGAGTTTCGTATCATGAACGTTGGCTCCAGCCACCGCCACGCTCAGGGGTCCGCCCGCCGCGTCGACCAGGATGCTCTTCTTGCTCCCAGCTTTGCCCCGGTCGGTGGGGTTTCGTCCAATGGCGCCCCCCCAAAACGGGCCTTGCCCATGGAGCAGTCCGCCGACTGCCATTCCCAGTCCACGCCTCCCAGTTCTTCGCAGCCTTCCACCAGAACAGCCCAGATGCCCTCCAGCACTCCAAGCTCCACCCAGCGCTGGAAGGTCCGGTGGATAGTGCTGTCGTCTCCCAGTTCCCGGGGCAGACGGTTCCACTGGCAGCCGCTGCGCATCCGGAAGATGATGCCGTCCAGCATCCGCCTGGGTTCGGCGCGTTTGCGCCCCGTACCCTGGGGCGGGTCCATGTCCAGGATCACCGGGTGAATCTGCTCCCAGAGATGGTCGGGAATCTCCCAAATCGTCGCCAGAGTTTCGTCCTTTCCCATCGTCCACCCCCACACTTTTCCCTATCCTAACTCATGCCGAATTCCCTGTCCCATCAGTTCATCTGCCTTTTGAGATAGTTTCTTAAAGCAGCCCGCCCCGATTGCTTGGGGCGGGCCTTTTGTTGCCAGGGATTTTGCCGCCTCAGCGGCCGTTGCGCTAGCGCCGGGCGTACCGCCGCGCGGTGAGCTCCCGGTACAGCATGGGCAGGCGTTCTGGGAGGGCCCAGATGTCTCCCAGGACCTCGTAGCCCATGTCGCCGCACATGCTCTTCAGGTAGTCGTGCCCCGCCTTGTCCACCGTGAGGCAGAAGGGGGTGATGGACTGCTGGCGGGCTTCCACCAACGCCATATGAGTGTCATGGACGGCATACTCCTTCTCCACGCCCTCACGGCTGTAGCCCCGGTCTTGGGGCCGTCCGTCGCTGACCAGGAACATGATCTTGGTGTGGGCGTCCTGGTTTTCCAGCTTGCTGATGGCGTGGCGGATGGCCGCCCCCATGCGGGTGGCGTGGAGCGGCGTGATCTTGTCGATGCGCCGCTTGACCTTGTCGCCGAAGTTTTCAGTGATGTCCTTGATCACATAGAACTCGACGTTCTCGCGGCCGTAGCCGGAGAAGCCGTAGATGCCGTAGGTATCGCCGATGTTCTCAAGGGCCTGCACCAGGAGCGCAGTGCTCTCCTTCTCAAGGTCGATGATGCGCTTGTAGTTGCGGCGCACCAGTCCCTCGCGGCGACGGCGCAACCAGACCATGTACTCCACCGGATCGTCGGGCGCGTCACGGTCATCCACCATCTGTCGGCCCTCATCGATGGCCTCGGCGGTGGAGGCGCTCATGTCCAGCAGGAACACCACGGCCACGTCGCGACGGTTGCGGTTGCGGTGCCAGTAGATCTTGTCGTCCGGCGGGATTTTCATCTTCAGGTCGACCCAAGCCTCAAGCGTGGCGTTGAGGTCCAGGTCCTCGCCGTCGATTAGCCGGTAAGTCTTGCGCATGCTCTCCGGCATGATCAGCTCGAACTGACGCCGGATGTGAGCCGAGAGTGATGCGTAATTCTTCAGGGAATCCTGGTAAAAGTTTATGTCGCCCTCTTCGACCGTTTTCTCCTTGACGATGCACCAGCGGGGCTTGTAGTCGTTGGCGCGGAAGTCCCACTCGTCGTACAGATAGGTCTGGGGCTCGCGGGTCTCCAGCTCGCCGCCGGCGTCGTCGTCGTGCATCAGCGGGCCGTAGCCCTGGCCGGGCTGGGAGTTGGGCGGCGGAGCGCCCGCCTCCTTCATGATGTTCTGGGCGAAGGTGGTCATGGCGTCCGTGATGTCGCCCTGCTCCGCGTCCAGCTCCAGCTCGTCGCTGTCCTGCAGGAGTTGCTCCAGCATTTCCTGGGTCATGGGCTGGGCCTCGCCGTTCTGGTCGCTGCTGTCGGCCTGCAGGCGGGTAAGGAGCTGCACCATCTCCGGCTTGAAGTCGCCGCGGTAGTCCACCGGGTCGGGCGATTCGTAAGACTCTTCACCCTCCTGGCCTTCACTCCGCTGCTCCATGTCGGCCTGAAGCCTGTCGACCAGGTCCTGGTACTCCTCCTCGTTGAAGTCGCCTGGTTCCTCCAGGTCCTGCTCCTCCCAGTTCTCCTCGTCCTCGGTCTGGTTGGGCAGCCGGGTGATGATCTCGTAGGCGCGCAGGGTGGCCTCGGTCGTGTCCTCCACATTGGCCTCGGCGGTGCGAAGCTGGTGCAAGATGCGAGAAAGCATCTCGGCGACCTCTTCGTACCCCTCTGGAACCGGCAGGCCCGTGAATTTCTCCAGGCTCATGTGAATGAGTAATTCGACCATGGCTTGCTGGAGCGGCATCTGCTCGATCTGTGGTCGGCGGTCCAGCGTTTCGGTCTGGACCCGCGACGAAGCGCGGCTGATGCCGGGGTACTCCACCTTGATGCGGTAGTCGAGACGGCAGTCCTCCAGCACGGTAAAGAGGTCGAAGGCCAGCTTGCCGTTTTCGAACATGGCGAGGAAGCGGCCGATATCGGTGTAGGCTCGCATGGAGCCGGGGCTGTCCGGCACCGGGCTGTCCATTGCGACCTGGGAACCGTCGGGGCCAACCTCCATGAAAGTGACTTCCACCTCGGCCTCGCCGCCCGCAATCTCGCGGGCCATTTCGATCATTGCCTGCCGCGCGGCCAGTTCCTCGGCGCGCTTGGCGTTGATCTCCTCCTCCAGGCCGTGACGGCGGTCTTCGAACTGCGTGGACGGTTTGTCAAACTGGAACTCGAAACTTCCGAACTCCAGGTGGCTGACCTGGTGGGTGGAGACCACCTTGAACCAAGAGAAGTTGTCCTGTTTGTTGGAGTAGTGGTCGACCACCGGCGGCAGGAACACTTTGGAGCCATCGGTGGAGGCGGTGTCCTCGTCCACCCAGCCGATGTTCCGGCGGACGAGTTCATGGGTATTCATGATTTCGACGCCAGCGCCTGACAGGGCGCGGCAGTAGAGCCGCAAAATCCCCTTGACCCGGTCGAGTTCGAGACTGGACGACAGGGTTTCCAGCATCTGCTCGGAGGTGTTGGACTCGATCTTGAAGAACGCGATGCCGCTCTCGGGATTCTCCTGGAGCAGGCGCATTCCGTGCTGATACCAGGTGTCCAACTGGCTGACCGTGATTCGGGTCAGCACATTGTCCAAGCTGCGCAGGAACGGAGGCACCGCCTCTGGGGCGATGGCCACCAACTGGTCACAGAGGTCGAGGATGTAGCCCTGGTTGCCCTGGGGCACTCGCCCCAACGCCTGGGTGCCGTCGGCAAGGAAGCGCGACGTGTCGCGCAGGCCGACCTTGGCCAGCCGTTCCCCCAGCTTGAGAAAGCGGCCGGTCTGGGCCTCATCGACGTGCTGCAAGGCCCTGGGAACCAGCTCCAGGCAGGTCTTTACCTCACGCCAGCTGGTGTCAATCAAGGCGCGGGTCATGGCCAGGAAAGGCTCGCGTTCGCGGCCCATGCCGGGCAGTACGTCCTTGCCCAGGGTGAGACACTCGCTGGCCACATCGTAGGACTTGTACGAAAGGGCCTCAATCAGGGAGGCGAAAACCTCAACGTCCCAGAAGGGCAGGCTCCGCACCAGTTCCGGCGAGACCTCGAAGAACTTGGCAGCCAGTGTGCTGGATTTCCAGGTCCCCTTGTACAGGCTGCGGCCGAGGCCCGCCCAGCGCGGGATGTACTGGGGCCGCAAGTTCGGGACAATGGCGACGCTGGACTTGAAGAACGCAACCGCCAGGGTGGGAGAATCCTGGGCCAGGTAGGTGCCGCACCGGGCCCACTGCATGAAGGACGGGAAGGACAGGAAGCGGCATACCTCAGGGCTCACCTTGTAGTACTCGATGGCTGCTTCCCAGGACCGGATGGTCTGGGAGCCTATGGAGACACCCTCCTTGGCCCAGAGACTAACCTCGTCCGGGCCGAAGGCATGGCTTACGGCGGCCACCGACCCCTGGTAAGCCTCGAGTACGGCCGGGGGCAGTTTGCCCAATTCCTGTTCTATATCGGGTGTTGGAGCGCTGCTTGTCAATTCAGACCCTCGCTTTCCAGCCCGTCCTCCAATAGTTGCAGGAATTGCTGGAGGATTCTCGCAGTTGCGCCGAAGACCACATGCTTGCCATAGGCGTATGAGTAGACCGTATTGGGGCCATCAGCCTGCCAGTAGGTCTCGACGCGAACGCTGGCAGGATCCCGGAGTGCGGTTACCGGGAACTCCACGATTTCCGCGATTTCATCGGCGCTGGGCCGGAATTCGTATGGATGCTCTATGGTCCCGGCGAACACGCTTACCCTGTACTGGGAACGGGTGGCAACTTCATCCATCTCGCCTAGAACCGTTACGTCCTCCCGACGAATGCTCATTTCCTCCTCGGTTTCTCTCAGCGCCGTGTCCAGCGCATCGCTGTCTTCCGGATCAGTCCTTCCGCCAGGAAAGGATATCTCGCCCTTATGGTGCTCGACCTGTTCGGACCGCTTATTGAGAAGAATCCAGTGATCGCCGTCCTTGGGATACAGCAGCACCAAGACGGCAGCGAGCGTCAGACCATTCCCGGCCACCCTGCTGGTGGGCCGGTTGGCAAGCGCCCGCTTGATAAGTTCCGGAGGCGTCAGGACTGCCTACTCTCCCACTCCAGAATGCGACTCCTGGACAGGTTTACTCGAAAATGGAAGACGTGACCTCTTCGAGACTGCGCTGCAACTCGGGGTCGTCGGTCAGCGTCCAAACGATGGCGACCTGGCAGGCGCGGCGCGGCGCAATTCCCTCGCAAATGAGGCGGCCGGCGTAAATCAGCAACCGGGTGCTGGCACCTTCCTGAAGGCCGTGGTCTTCCAGGTTCCGGATCTTTTCGCCCAACTTGGCCAGCGAGTCGGCCTGCTCCTCCGTACAGCCGCTCTCCGACTGGATAATATCGCGTTCAATTTCCCGAGGCGGGTAATAGAACTCGATGGAGATGAACCGCTGCCGGGTACTGTGCTTCAGGTCCTTCAGGGCGCTCTGGTATCCGGGGTTGTAGGAGATGCAGAGCAGGAACCGGTCATCGGCCTCAATGATCGATCCGGTCTTTTCCACAGGCAGAATGCGCCGGTGGTCAGTGAGTGGGTGAATCAGCACCGTGGTGTCCTTCCTGGCCTCTACCACCTCATCCAGGTAGAGGATTGCACCGGCCTTGACTGCCCTGGTCATGGGTCCGTCGATCCAGCGAGTGCCCTCAGCGTCGAGCAGATAGCGGCCCACCAGGTCGCTGGCAGTCAGGTCCTCGTGGCAGGCGATGGTTACCAGCGGCACACGAACCTCGCCCTCGCCCACATCCTGCGCTCCGCTGGCGCCCTTGGCCTGCTCCTTTATCACGGTCAAGGGGCGTCCGAGCTTCCAGGCCATGTATTCCACGAACCGGGTCTTTCCGCAGCCGGTCGGGCCCTTGAGCAACACGGGAATGTGCTGCTGGTAAGCCGCGGCAAACAGTTCCATCTCATCGCCCACGGCGCGGTAGTACGGCTCGGCCCTGACCAGAAATTCCTCGATCGCGTACTCGCTGTAGTTTTTTTGCTCTCGCTCTACGGCTTCTACCATTATGTCTGCTCTATCCTTTCTTTAACTCGGGTCGACCACAACTCCTCGATCGCCTTTTGCATCGATTCGACGTCCGTAGAGTTGTCAATCACAAAATCTGCCCGCTCCAGCCTTTCCTGCCGGCTCATCTGTGAGGAAATTCGCCTTCGGGCCTCCTCTTCGCCCATCCCGTTCCGCTGCGCCAACCGCTGCACCACCAAGTCTAACGGAGAATCGGTGACCCATACTTCCTGAACCAGTGAGTTCCAGCCGGCCTCGAACAGAAGCGCAGCCTCCACCACCACTGCCTCAGCCCCCTCTTCTCGGTGAGTGTCTATCTCTTCCTGGACCATTCCCGCCATCAGCGGATGCATTATGCCGTTAAGGCGAGCAAGCTGGTCGGGGTCTGAGAAAACGATGGCCCCCAGGCTGCGACGGTCTATTTCGTTATCGGGCCCGAGGATTCCATCCCCAAATGCCTCGACCACCTTGCGCCAAGCCTCTGCGTGAGGTCTGTAGGCTTCATGACCGACTACGTCGGCGTCTATGAGCTTCGCCCCCTGGGCCACCATATGCCTGGCGGCCTCACTCTTGCCCGTTCCGATACCTCCGGTCAGGCCGATGACCAACATAAGCCCCCAATTACGTTAACTGGCAGCGGGTGCCAGTCATCGCGGCGAAGGCACGAAAGCCTTCCACATCCTCCCAAAGGACAGCCTTCAAGAGGGTGCAATTGTTTACCGCACAATGAACGTAATTCTAAAACCACTTCCCGATATGGTCAACTTGGAAGCCATGCCCGGTTGTCGTGCTGCCCTGGCAACCTATGACCGGCTGCGGCGAAATGCCAGTGCATCAGTCCTCAATACTGATTGGCCCCCACCGGTGTTCCCACGTGTCCTGTAGATCACGGAACATCCGGCTGTACTCATCGGTACCGATAGGAGTAGTGGTCATAATGACCGCATCTTCACGGTTGTCCGAGTAATACCCTTTCCGGATGCCCACTGACTTGAAGCTGTACTTTTCGTAAAGACGCTGGGCAATAAAATTCGAGACGCGAGCCTCCAGGGTCATCACCTGGGACCCGTACTCCCGGGCGGCCCTCAAGGAGCCGATCAGCAGCAACTCGCCGATGCCCTTCCCCCTGAGGGTCTCTCTCACTGCGATCTCGGTGATGTGCGCCTCGTCGCCCTGGTACCAGACGCTGACGTATCCGGCGATGGCACAGGGGTAGGGTTCGGTCTGCTCGGTTGGTTCTCCACCGAAGCCCAGCCGCCCCGCCAGGCGGGAAATCCACGACTGCGATGAGTCCTCGAGATCGGGTGGCGCTGAGCCTGGCGCCGCCCCGTCCTCGTCCCGGTCGAGACAGGCGACCAGGTAGCAGGCGCGCTTGTTGTTCAGGTCGCGCCGGAAGGGCGAAGTCACCCAGGCGGGGGAGAACGCCTCCCTCTCGATCTCAACGACCTCGTTGATGTCCTCTTTCTGCAGGTGGCGAAGATAAACTGAAACCGGCTGCGACAAACCCATTTGTTTCCAAGCCATATCAAAGAGGAGGTACAAACCGCCCTGGGGAAATTGCGTGAATTGTAGCATAAGGCAACCTGGGGACAGGCCGTGTCAAATGGTTTCATTCCGAGTTTTCGGGAACGGTGCCAGGGTCCAGACCCCGAGTCTCATTTAGGCTTGATAGGGATCCGAACCCACTCTGACCGTGCCGTACTGTCCGTCATATCCGGGGTCGACAGTTACCTGCCCCCTGCGCGCTTTCATAATCGCCTGTGCCACCTCCTCCCCGGCCACCTCTACCAGGTCGGGTTCCAGAGCCCTGGCGAGCACCGCAAACTCACTGCCCAGCTCCTCGCAGAGCTTTCGATGAACTCTTTCCACGGTACGGCTGCGGCGGCCCACGCCCAGGGTCTCCGCCAGCAGTTCCTCCAGGGGGACCAGTCTCATGAAAGGCGGATGCTGGTCCCTTGAGCGGATGAGACCATCGGGTTCTGACGACGGTTTATCCACGCCTGCAACGACGGCATCACGGGCGAGGGAATTCACCCGGTGCAGAACTCCGAGGGTCTGGGGTCTGCCGCAAACCGGGCAGGACTCGTTGCCCTGCTCAACGGTCTCCGTTGGGGTCTGCCTCACCCCGCACTTGCGGTGACCGTTGTAGTGGTATTTGCCCTCCTCCGGGTAGAACTCAACGGTGAAGGCAATCTCGTTACCCCTGATCGCCTGCATCAGTGCAGGATATGTGGGCTGTCCCCGGATGACGGTGGATTCACGGCCGAGGTTGGGCAGTGAGTGGGCGTCGGAGAAGGAGACAATTGCACGGTCGGCCAGCCCCTCTATTCCCCAGTTCATCGCCGGGTCGCTGGACAGCCCCGTTTCAACGGCCTTGACTGCGGGGGTCATGTCTCCGAAGCACTCCTCCAGGCTGTCGAACCCGGATTTGGATCCCAGCATGCCGTACCAGGGAGTCCAGATGTGTGCCGGGATGACCGCAGCCGCGTCGTCGAAGTCCATGGCCAATGCGGTGAAATCGGCCGCCGATAACCCCACCGACGGGCGGCCATCGCCCTCCAGTTTTACCCCCCTGTTCGCGAGTTCCCGGTTGAAACGTCTGACCGACTCCAGCGACGAAAGAAACAGCAGGAGGTGGACCCGGCGCGATTTGCCTCCCTGCTTATAAACGCAGCTGACCTCGGTTCCCAGCACGAATCGAACACCGCAGTGCTCAAATGTCCCGGCATCTACCTCATTCAGCCCTGCCTCAAGCTCCTCCAACCACACCGGATGTGTGAAGTCGCCGGTGGCCAGCATCTGGATACCCTTGGTCTTGGCCATTGCGGCAAGGTTGGGCAGGGTGAGGTTCTTGCTGCAGGCGTAGGCAAATCGGGAGTGGATGTGGAGGTCGGCAACGAATTCCTGTGGTTCCATCGCGCGGCGAGTCTAGCACAGTGGGCCCGCCCCGGTGGAGGCCATTAACCCTACGCTGCACGGAGATGCCTTGCCCCGATATGGGCAATCAGGAACGACAAAAAGGAGAGCCCTCGATTGAGGACTCTCCGCGATTCGGGCTTGCGGGCCGTTGGCCCCGGGGCAAGTGGTCAACTGAAATCATGCGGTACGCGGGTTAGCCGGTCGCCAGAATCCAGTACAAAACCTGCCACGCGTCGGGGCCTTGACTAGCGGGCGGGCCTCCGGTGCTTCCAGTAGCGATACCCCCCATACGCAGCGAGAGCCAGGGCCGCCGTACCCAGGGCTATACCGATCTTTGCTTTGGTAGTCATGGTTCACACCTCCAACAAATTTTCCCCATTCGGCGGTCGGATTAATCGTCCCGCCGGTTTGTTTTGTATGGGAATTAATTAGTGATACATGCTTTATACCAATAAATATTATCTTTGTCAAGTCCCTATCAGAATATATTCAATAATCAATATATCAAATATTATGTAAAGGATCTGATGAAGGCGCTAAATAATCCCAACTCCCTACCCCTCGCCGCAACCGACCACCTGTTCAGAAACGCCACTTCTTGCCCAGGGTCTTTTACGACGTTCCCCGGCCCTCTCGGGGAGAAAGGGAATTAAAGGGCCCTGACCGCAGTCTTGTCCCGCTTGACCGCTGACGGGGCCAGTTTTATCCTGTAGTGCGTATCATTTCGCGATTTAGCTGTCTCTATAAAGAGCTTTCATTTTGTCAGGAGAGGATAGGAATGCCAGCCAAGCAATTATCAGCGACCAAGAGGCCCAGCAGGCGCTGTTGAACGGCATATCCATGGTGTCCAACGCCGTGGGGCGGACACTTGGCCCGAAGGGCAGGAACGTTGCGCTGGAAAAGAAGTGGGGCGCTCCTGTCATCACCAACGACGGCGTCACCATCGCCAAGGAAGTTGAATTGCCCAAGTCCTTCGAGAACATGGGCGCGCAGCTCATCAAGGAGGCCGCCAGCAAGACCAACGAGGTGGCTGGCGACGGCACCACCACTGCCACGGTCTTGGCCCACAATATCGTCCGGGAGGGCATGAGGAATGTCGCTGCCGGCGCCGACCCAATGGCCATCAAGCGGGGCCTTGACAAGTGCGTGGTTGCCCTTGTCAAGGAGTTGGCCGGCCTTTCCACACCGGTACAGGGCCGCGATCAGATGAGCCAGGTTGCCACGATCTCAGCCAACGACAGCGAAATCGGCAACATGCTTGCCGACGTGCTCGAGCAGGTGGGCGCAGAGGGCGTGGTGACCATTGAGGAGGGCAAGGGCATCGAGTCGGAGACCGAGTATGTCGAGGGCATGAACTTCGACCGTGGCTATATCAGCCCTTACTTCGTCACCAACCCGGAGCGGATGGAATCGGTCATCGAAAGCCCATACATCCTGGTGACCGACAAGAAGATCTCCTCGGCTTCGGAGCTGGTGCCGGTTCTCGAAAGCGCCCTGCAGGTCACCCGAAACCTCGTGATCATCGCGGAGGACGTCGAAAGCGAGGCGCTGGCAGTGTTGGTAGTCAATAAGCTCCGCGGCACGTTCAACTGCCTGGCGGTCAAGGCACCGGGATTTGGCGACCGCCGCAAGGCAATGCTGGAAGACATTGCCATTCTGACCGGAGCCGAGGTCGTATCAGAGGAACGGGGCCGCAGGCTGGACCAGGCCACCGTGGCCGACCTGGGCCAGGCCCGGCGCATCGAGACCACCAAGGACCGCACCACCATCGTCGGCGGTGCCGGCGAGGCGAATATGATCAAGGGCCGCACCGAGCAGATACGGGTCCTGATCGAAGAGACGACCTCCGAGTACGACAAGGAGAAGCTGCAAGAACGGCTTGCGAAACTGTCGGGCGGCGTCGCGGTCGTCAAGGTGGGCGCCCCCACCGAGCCCGAGCTCAAGAACCGAAAGTCCCGCGTGGAGGATGCTCTCTCGGCCACCAGGGCCGCAGTGGAAGAGGGTATTGTGCCCGGCGGAGGTGTGGCCTACATCCGCGCCGTGCATGCTATGGATGGCGTCAGTCTGACCGGCGATGAGGCCGTTGGGCGCTCGATCCTTCAGGGCGCGCTGCAGGAGCCGGTGCGCATCATCGCCCGGAACTCCGGCGCCGAGCCTGCCGTCGTCCTGGACGAGGTCAGGCGCAACAGCGACCGGAATTTCGGATACGACGCAGCCCGTGGCGACTACGGCGACCTGGTTGGGCGGGGAATTATCGACCCCACAAAGGTATCGCGTTCGGCGCTGGAAAACGCCTCCAGCGTAGCGGGGATGATCCTCACGACCTACTCGCTGATCACCCAGGAAAAGGAAGAGGAACACGACCACCACGGCCACGCACACTAGGGACTTTCGCCGCCGGGCATCATCGAACCGGCGGCCGGAAGCATGTCACCCTCGCGGAAGCGGGGGCAAGAATCGCTGAGGTGATTTTTATGCTTGCTTCGATGATGGTAACCGCATGGACCTGCGAAAAGTGCGGCCACGAAAACGGCCCGATGAGGGACGTTTACTGTGAACACTGTGGCAACCGGAGACCGGGCTGGTAACCGGCGCCAGCAGGACCAGGGCATCCAGGTAAGACTCGGACCGGGTAAAGCCTGAACGGGCCGGAAAGTTCCGGCCCGTTTCCTTATCCCAGTCCCGGAGATTCGAGCTCAGGCGTAGGTCATCAGCGCGTCCGCAACCTCCTGAGGACGCTGCCAGATACCCATGTGACATGCCTCAATCTCCACCACCTCATCGCTGTTCAGACGCTCTGCCGCGCGCCGCTGGGCCTGGGCCGAGACTACCCTGTCCTGGGTAAGGACAATGCACGAGACCGGCGCGGGCGGGGCGTCCGCCAAGGACAACCCCGAGTTCAGCAACCGCGAGGGCAGCGGGCCGAAGAAACCGAGTATCTGCACCACTTCCATCGTTTCCATGGTGTTGCAGAGATACCGGCTGATGAAGGAGTACGGGAACCTGAGTTCCTTTCTTGACAGGGAGCTCAGCAGGGAAAGCAGCTTGAATCCGCGGCTGATGCCTCCGGTACTTCCGCTTAGCAGCGGACGGGAGCCCTCCGGCACGATGCCACCAACAATGCAAACCCGCTTGGGTGGAGTGGTCAGGTTCCCTGCGGCCTGCAAAACGATACCTGCGGAGATTCCGTGGCCTACCAGCACGACGTCGCGGAGTTGCTCGCGTTCAACGGTGCGGACGATGGCCTCTACGCACTCCTCCATTCGGACGGCCGCCGTGTCGCCCTTGGCGTCGGGCCCGTGGCCCGGCAGGTCGATGGTCAGGACGCGGTTTGCGCGGCGCGCCTTGTGAAGCCTCGGCGGGTGCTCCTCGGGCGCCGTCATCAGTCCCCAGACCTTGCCCCACGCCCAGGATCCCTGTCCCGCCCCGTGCACCAGCAGGTAATCGGTCATTCTCCCCTTCGCTCCGCTTTACTCCGCATCGTGCGCGTCGGACATTACAGCCGGATGGTCAGGTAGCCAGACCCTTCAGGGAGGCCAGCAGCTCGGCGTCCTCGTCCGGCCCGACAGTGCGCGGATCGAAATACACACCCTCGTCCTCCACCCGGCCGATAACCGGTGGACGCCCGCCTCTCAGGCGCCTCATCACGGCTTCGGCACCGCCGGGAATTCCAGCGGCATCCAGCACCAGCGCCCAGGTAGGAAGCGTCTCGCCGGGAAGGCTGCCACCGCCAACGGCTGAACGGGATTCGAGGACACGGTACGGTCCACACAAGGCGGACTTCCACCCCTCGGCTCGCTCCCTCAGAGAATCAGTAGAGGCGGATATCATTCGCCAGACAGGGACCTCACGCTCGGCCTCTCCCTTGAGATAGTGGGTCAGGGTGGCAGTCAAGCTGGCAAGGCTCAGCTTGTCGATGCGCACCGCCCTCGCCAGAGGGTGTCGTGCCAAGCGGGAGACCAGCTCGCGTCGTCCCACGATGATCCCGGCCTGGGGGCCACCCAGCAGCTTGTCGCCGGAGAAGAAAATGAGCCCCATTCCGGCGCGGACGCTCTCCTGCGGCATGGGCTCGTGCGCCAGCCCATACTTGCTGGTCGGCAGCAGGCTGCCGCTCCCGACGTCGTGGAGGACTGACACTCCCAAACGGTCGCCCAGACCGGCGAGTTCACGAGACTCAACCTCTGCGGTGAAGCCCTCGACCCGGAAGTTGCTTGCGTGAACCTTGAGATAGGCGGCCGTGTTGACTGTCGTGGCGTCCTCGTAGTCCCGCAGGTAGGTACGGTTGGTCGTGCCGACGTCCACGAGAATGCAGCCGCTCTGGCGCAGCACGTCCGGCACCCGGAAGCCGCCGCCGATCTCTACCGCCTCAGCGCGGGAGACTATGACCTCGCGCCCGGAGGCGAGAGCCGTCAGTCCCAAGAGAACGGCAGAAGCGTTGTTATTCACCGCCAGGGCCGCCTCGGCTCCGGTCAACTGGCGGAGGAGTGATTCCAGTTGGGCCTGCCTCGATCCCCGGCGCCCCGATTCCAGGTCAAACTCGAGGTTGGAGTATCCCAGGGCGGTCTCCTCGACCGCCCGCATGGCTGCGGAGCTGAGGGGAGCCCGGCCCAGGTTGGTGTGGATGACCACACCCGTGGCGTTGATCACCCGGCGCGGCTCTGCCCTCACCGACTCATCCACGCGTCGGCACACGAGGGATGCCACTTCCTCCAGTCCCGCGGCCGTGTCTCCCTGCCGGACTCGGGCCCTGGCCTGCTCCAGCTCCTGCCGCACCAGGTCCACCACCCAGTCGCGGCTGAATGTGGAAGCGACCTCCGCCACCTCAGGCGTGGCGAGGACACTGTCGACGCTGGGCAAGTTTCTGAACTGCATCGAACTCTGCGGCGATGGATTTACCGCCAAATATTCTAGCACGGCACGGCCCCCGGTTTGGACCAACCCAACAAAGCTCTCCAGGCCATCCACCCGCAGCCGCTACACCAACTGTGCGCCAGTTCCCGAGTTCCAGTTCTCCAACTCCCGACCACCGCAGGGACTCACCTTAAGGCTGGCAGTCATCAAGAATAAGGCAATTCTTGGAAACCACCAGCAGTTCAGGCGCAGTGGCGTTCAGGGGTTACTGGGTATAAACTCTATCGGGTAATCGGCTCAACAGACGACCACAGCCGCACGAGCTGCACAGTGAAAGTCAGGATCGCCACCATCGCAGTAATAGGGCTTCTGACCCTGTCGGCAATCGCCATGGGGTTCTCTGCCCTTGGCGAAACGAGAGACGCATCGGCAGCTACATCGAATGCGTCCATCGAAAACTCCGGGAAGAATAACGGCGACAACGTAGCCGTCACCGCGTTCAAGTTCGTTTGACCCCTGCACTGAGCCAGCTGCCGTCGGCAGTTGCAATTCTTGGAATTCAAGGCGCGGGCCAGCTCGCGCCTTTTGCAACGTCGGCCATAGAGCGGTCCGCCCCTGATCAATCCCCCAAGGAGAAACGACCATGACCACAGGCGAGGCGGGTCTCCCGCCGGAACTGGATGCCCTCAAACTCACGATACGCCAGATTGTGAAGGACGAGTGCTATCCCCTGGAGGCGGAGTACCTTGCCAACCCAACACAGGAAGGGGTCGACGACGGCTCTCCCCGCGGCATCGCTGAGGCCCTGCAAGGCATCCTGGGCACACTGTCGCCGGAACAGTGGGCGCGGCTGAACCAGATCTCCAAGGACACCGGCATCTACACCTCCTTCGTCCCGGAGGAATACGGCGGCGGTGGAATGGGGGCTCTGGGTCACGTGGTGCTGGACGAGGAGGTACACAAGAGCATCGTGCAGCTACCCACCTCGCCGGTACCGATGATGATGATAGGCAACTGTACTCCTGAGCAGGAACGGGAATACCTGCTGCCGTCCATCCAGGGCGACTTGCACTATGCCTTTGGTCAGACGGAGCCGGAGGCGGGCTCGGATCCGGGTGGCATGATGCAGAGCCGCGCCGTGCTGGACGGAGACGACTGGGTGCTGAACGGCACCAAGACCTTCATATCAGGAGGCGCCAGCGCCGACTACATCCTGGTGCAGGCGGTTACCGACCCGGAACTGCGCCAGAGGGGCGGCATCACCATGTTCATCGTGGACAACCCCAGCCCGGGGCTGTCCTTCGATCCAATCCGAATCTGGATCAATCCGCACAAGAACCAGCAGCACACGATACACCTGAACAACGTGCGAGTGCCCCAAACCAAGGTGCTGGGCGAAGTGGGCCGCGGGTTCACGCTGGGCCAGAAGTGGCTGGTGCACCACGACCGGCTGCTACGAGGGTCAATGGCCATCGGCATCCTCAGCAGGGCGCTGGAGATGGCCATCGAATGGGCCAAGCAGCGAGTCACCTACGGGCGGCCCATCGCGGACCGGCAAGCCATCCAGTGGATGCTGACCGACGTATACATAGACATCATGACTCTGCGTGCCGCTTCCCGGGAGACGGCGGCGAGGGCGGACGCCGGTGATGACGTGCGTGTCGAGGCCTCCATGATCAAGTATTGCGCGGGCGAGTGGGGCCATCGCAGTATCGACAAGATAATGCAGGTGTTCGGAGGGACCGGCGAGACCCTCGATCTGCCAATTGCCCACTGGTACCATCTGTTGAGGCACGCCCGCATCGGAGGCGGCACTTCGGAAATTCACAAGTTTGTGATGGCGCGTGCCCTTCTTGACGGACGGGTCAATTTCCAAGGCTGATCCATAAGGGAAACGGTGACCGAGAGGATTCGTTGCAAATGGCCAACAGTCGAAACAGAATATTCCTTGCTACAGGGCTCCTGGCGGTTGTAGCCCTGATGATAGTCGCCTGGGCAACCTTGGCCAGGGCTCAGGACGGCGGTTCCAGCAACGCTGGTTCCCCGACAGTTGTGGCGCAAACGACTGAGTCGTCCGCATCAGGGGACGGTTCTGGTGTTGCCTACGACGGCCCTTCCGGGATCTGGGTCAGCGGCAACGGAAAGGCCAGCGGGGCTCCTGATCTCGCGGTAATTTCCTTGGGCGTGGAGTCGCTGGAGGAAACGGCGGCTGAAGCCCGTGCCAACGCCGCCACCGCCATGAAGGACGTCATTGACGTCTTGACCGAGGCTGAGGTAGCGTCCGATGACATCCAGACCAGCCATTTCAACATCAGTCCGCGCTACCAGAGGGTTGAGGTCGAGCGCTGCGACGACGACAGTGACGGCAAAACCGAGGGAGTGCAGACCGAATCGTCCGAGACCTGCTACAAGGTGCGGGAGAGCCGCCTGATTGGCTATACCGTCACTAACCAGGCGTCGGTGAAGATCCGGGAACTGGACGACGTGGGAACAATCATCGATGACGTGGCGGAGGCAGCGGGAGACCTTGTACGGATTCGCGGCATCAGCTTCAACATCGAGGACCCCCAGGACCTGCAGGATGAGGCCAGAGTTGCTGCAGTGGCGGATATGGAGCGCAGAGCGGAGTTGCTGGCCGAACTGTCCGGAGTGGCGCTGGGGCCACTGGTGTACATCAACGAGGGATCGTCTTTCGCTCAACCGCCCCAGCCAGTGTACGCGCGGGGGGAGTCGGGGATGATGGGGGCGGCCGGCGCGTCGACGTCCATATCCGGCGGGCAACTGGAATTTAGCATGCGAGTCCAGGGAGTGTACCTGATCCAGGACGGAAAATAGCCACAGATTCTAAAGAAAGGCGGGATTGGTAAGCCGAGCCCCGGGCAGGGCATTGGCGAGAGGTAGAAACAAGTTGCGGCGGCGATAACCTGTTGCTAGAATTTGCGCAATATTTCACGAACTCGAGTAGAGACTGAAAGACTGCATGGTACTCAGCGACAGGACGATAAAGGAGGAGCTGGAGAAAGGTCGCATTGTTATTGACCCCCTTGATCCGGCCGACATCCAGCCCGCCAGCGTCGATCTGCGCCTCGACCGCAAGCTACTGGTATTCTCCAACTCCCGGCGTGCACATATCGACGTCAAGAAGGGGTTGGACGATCTGACCGAAATCGTCGAAATCGCCGACGATGCTCCCTTCATCCTGCACCCCGGCGAGTTCGTGCTTGGTAGCACACTGGAGAACATTGAGCTACCTGGCGACCTGGTCGCTCGGCTGGAGGGCAAGAGCAGCCTGGGCCGCATCGGGCTGGTGATACATTCTACGGCGGGCTTCGTTGACCCGGGTTGGAAGGGGCACCTGACCCTCGAGTTGAGCAACCTGGCGCGGTTGCCCATCACGCTTTACTACGGAATGAAGATCGGTCAAATCTCCTACTTGAAGCTCACAACTCCAGCCGACCGGCTCTACGGGTCTCCGGAATTGGGCAGCAAGTACCAAGGGCAAACCGAGCCTACGGCCAGCAGATTCTCCCAAGAATTTTCCGTCCCCAACGCTGCCGGGAATTCTGGCTGACGGGCCCTCGTATGAGCTTCATGGCCATGGCCGTGGAACTGGCGCGGGGGGCGCTGGGTTCGACCAGTCCCAACCCCGCCGTTGGTGCAGTCCTGGTAAGGGACGGCATCGTTGTGGGCCGGGGGGCAACTCAGCCACCAGGACAGAACCACGCCGAAGTGGTGGCGCTCCGCAAGGCCGACGAACTGGCCCGAGGCGCCACGCTTTATGTCACTCTTGAACCCTGCTGCCACTACGGACGAACGCCACCATGCACCACGGCGATCATAGAAGCCGGCGTCGCCAAGGTGGTGATGGCCGTAACGGACCCAAATCCCGTCGTGGCGGGTAAGGGAATGGCCGAGTTGAGGCAGGCCGGGATAGAGGTCTCGCCAATCCATGAAGACATTGCCTCAGGGATTGAAGTCCGGGAACTGTACGAGGGGTTCGCCAAACACATCCTGACAAAAGTGCCGTTTGTGATGGCGAAATTCGCGATGAGCCTGGACGGCAAGATCGCCACGCACACGGGTGACTCCAAGTGGGTGACGGGTCCTGAGGCGCGGGCGTTGGTGCAACAAATGCGGCGGGAGACGGACGCTGTGATGGTCGGGGCCAACACCATCGTGGCAGACGATCCACAACTCACGGCTAGGGGCGAAAACAACCAACCCCTGGCACGCCAGCCAATTCGTGTGACGCTCGATAGCCGCTGCCGGATGCCCGTGCGGTCGCAGTTGTTGCGACAGCCCGGTCAGACATTGGTGTACACAACTGAGGAGGCACCGTCCGGAAACATCAGCGGCCTTCTGCGGGCCGGTGCGGACGTGGTTGCAGTGGGCGCGACCAGTGAAGGGCTTGTCTGTCCAGAAGCGGTGCTGACGGACCTGGGCCAGCGCGGTGTGGTGAATCTGTTGGTGGAAGGCGGAGGAAAAACTCTGGGGTCGCTCTTTGACGCGGGGCTGGTGGACAAAGTGAAAGCGTTCATTGCTCCGGTGATCATCGGGGGAATTGGGGCAGCGTCTCCGGTTGAGGGTGAGGGAGCGAAGTTGATGGCCCACACGCATCGACTGGACCGGACTTCGCTGCAGCAGGTGGGGCCCGACTGGCTGGTTACCGGCTACCCGCAGCAGGCGCAATCCTTGGTCTGAAGGAGCAGCAACAGTGTTTACGGGTATCGTCGAGGAAGTGGGCTCAGTGGTAAACATCAACAGCAACGGCATGACGCTGCGCGCTGATACGGTGATGTCGGACCTGAAACTGGGGGACAGCATCTCGGTCAACGGGGCCTGCCTGACGGCGGTGTCGATCTCAGGTTCCGAGTTCTCGGTGGACCTGTCGCCGGAAACGATGCGGAGAACCTCGCTGGGAGACCTGGCAGCGGAAGGCGTGGTGAATCTGGAGCGGGCTCTGTCTGCCAGCGACCGGATGGGCGGCCACATTGTGCAGGGGCATGTTGACGGAACGGGACGAATCACCTCCACGAAAGATGACGGCGATTCGGTCGTTTATCGGGTTCGAGCGCCCGCACGGCTAATGCCTTATATAGTGGAGAAGGGCTTCATTGCAGTTGACGGTATAAGTTTGACCGTGGTAAAAGTAGGCACTTCCTCGTTTACCTTGGCTGTGATACCATACACACTCCGCAATACTAATCTGCATGCACTATCTGTCGGCGCAAGGGTAAACTTGGAGGCCGACATACTGGCCAAGTACGTGGAAAATCTGCTCAAGCGGTGAGCGTGGCGAAGGGATCCGAGCACAGGAAAAGGACGGATTATGCCCCTGTGTAGTCTGGAAGAGGCACTGGACGACCTAAAAGCGGGCAAGCTGCTGATCGTAGTGGACGACGAGAACCGGGAGAACGAGGGCGACCTTGTGATGCCGGCAGAAACAGTGACCCCGGAGGCGATCAACTTCATTGTGAAGTATGCCCGGGGTCTACTTTGTATGCCAATCATTGGAGAGCGGCTGGATGAGCTCCAGATGCCGCTGATGATCAGCGAGAATGCTGGGCGCAAGGACCAGACCGCTTTCACTGTCTCCACAGACTACAAGGAAGGCACCACCACCGGCATTTCCGCCTTTGACCGGGCAGCGACGGTCAAGGCGTTGATCGACCCTGCCGTCTCCGCGGACGATTTCACCCGTCCTGGCCACCTGTTCCCGCTGCGCTACCACCCGGGCGGCGTCCTGGCAAGACCAGGGCACACCGAGGCTATGGTGGACCTCTGCAACCTTGCCGGCATGTATCCGGCGGGCATCGTTTGCGAGATGATGAACGAAGACGGATCAATGTCGCGTTTGCCGGAACTGGAAGAATTTGCTGAGTTACACGACCTGAAGATCCTCAGCATCGCCCAGATCGTTGCACACAGGCGCCATAGCGAGCGCCTCATAGAACGGGTTGCCGAAACACGGCTGCCGACGCGATATGGCGAATTCAAGGCGATTGGCTACCGCAGCTACTTCGACCAGGGCGAGCACATTGCGCTGACCACCGGGGAGTGGAAGCCCGACGACCCCGTCCTGGTTCGCATCCACAGTGAATGCCTCACCGGGGATGTGTTTGGCAGTCTCCGTTGTGACTGCGGCGAGCAGGTTGAGTTGGCACTAAAGACCCTGGCAGAAGAGGGCACTGGCGTCCTGCTGTACATGAGACAGGAGGGCCGGGGTATCGGCCTGCACAACAAGATCAAGGCCTATTCCCTGCAGGACGACGGCCTGGATACGGTCGAGGCCAACAAGACGCTGGGATTCGAAGCCGACATGCGCCACTACGAGGCGGGGGCGCAAATCCTGCTCGACTTGGGCGTATCCAAGCTCCGGCTGCTTACCAACAACCCAGGCAAGGTCGTGGGGCTGTCAGGGTTCGGACTCGAAATCCAGGACCGGATTCCCTTGGAAGTGCCTGTCAACGACGAGAACCGGCAGTACCTGATCACCAAGAAGCGACGGATGGGGCACCTGCTGGGGAACTGCTAGGCACAACTGACTTTTCATTAGAGAATACTTCGGAAGTTAAAAGGAGCGGTCTGATTGGCCGCTCCTTCTCTTTAGCCGATTTCCTGTGCCGGTTCAGGCAGGGACGTCCTTCAGGATCCCGCCTGTCCTTGTTCCTAATCGCCGCTGCCAAGCTGATGGATGAGGTAGGCTTCGATGAAGGGGTCTATCTGGCCAGCGAGGACGTTGTCCGGATTGGTGCTCTGAAGGTTGGTGCGGTGATCCTTGACTGACTTGTAGGGGTGGAGCACGTAGCTGCGAATCTGGTGCCCCCACTCGGGATTGGCCCTCTCCCCGCGGATCTTTGCCAGTTGCTCGGCCCGCTCGTCGTCCTGGCGCTTCAAGAGCCTGGCACGCAGGATGCGCATGGCATACTCGCGGTTCTGGTGCTGGGATCGTTCTGTCTGGCAGGACACCACAATGCCCGTGGTCAAATGGGTCAGACGGACTGCGGAGGCCACTTTTTGGACGTTCTGTCCTCCCGGCCCGCTGGAGCGGAAGGTGTCCATTTTCACATCCTCGGGACGGATGTCGATATCACTTTCACTTTCGACGGCGGGTAGTATCTCGACGTTGGCGAACGAGGTGTGCCGCAAATTGTTGGGATCGTAGGGGGAGAGTCGCACGAGGCGGTGTACCCCCTGCTCCGCGCTCAAGTAGCCGAAGGCGTGATCTCCGCCGACCTCGAGGATCCCGCTGCGGAGTCCTGCCTCGTCGCCGTAAGACAGATCCATGACTTCGACGGAGCGTTTGCCGGTCTCGGCCCAGCCGACGTACATCTGGAGCAGCATTTGAGCCCAGTCGTGGGAGTCGGTGCCACCAGCGCCGGAGTGGATGCTTATGATGGCGGACCGTTCGTCGTAAGGACCGGACAAGGTGAGCTTGATCTCTTCGCGAGCCAGGTCGGCGATGAGGGTTTCGGCGTCGGCCTCCAACTGCCCTTCGAAGGAGGAGTCTCCTTCCTCCAGGGCCAGCTCAGTGAGCTCGAGCAGATCAACGCTTCGCGACTCGAGGTCGCGCCAGAGCTCTACCGTGTCGCGCAAGCGGCCCATCTGGCGCATCTTGGCCTGTGCCTGCTGGTGATCGTTCCAGAAATCCGGTTCTGCGGACTCCTTTTCGAGTTCAGCTATTTCCAGTTCCTTGCTGGCCAGGTCAAAGACGCTCCACCACGGACGCCACTTTCTGGGCAATTGCTGAAAGGTTCTGCCTGAGTTGTTCCATGGCGAGCGTTTCTCCAGTAAAGAGATTGGGTACCGTTAGGCTATTTCCAACCGGTCGGCGAGCCAGGCGACGCGTGCCACAGCGTGTATGTGGCCGCCACCTTCTGCCCCACCGTCGTACAGTCGCAGATCGCAGTTGGGCAGTGTTTCGGCCAAAGCCTCGGCGAAAGAGACAGGACAGGTGCCCCGATCGAACCGGCCCGCGCTGAGGAGCACGGGGCATGTCACGCGAGCGGCATCCCCGACAGGGTCAAGAAGACCGAGGGTGGCTTCCACATCCGCGCGCCGTTCGGGGTATAGGCGCAGGAAGTCGCCAATCTCACCCAGCGGATACCCTAATCCGGCCTCAAGAGCGGAGGGATGTCCCAAAGGCATTGGCGTGTCGGCGGCCACCGCCGCCACCCGGGGACGCCTCGCCGCCAAGGACATCGCAAGACTTCCGCCGAGGCCGACTCCCCACAACGCGACCTTGCCAATCTCAGCGCGGTCCTGGGCCAGCAGGGCATCCAGCGCGCGCATCGCGTCGGCGTAGGCGCCCAGCAGGACCCACGACTCACCTTCGGCCGTTCCGTCGGTGAGCAGGCCAGGGTAGCTGGCCCGGTACTCGCCGTCGCTGTTTCGCTGACCACGGTGAGCGGCGTTCATGACCACAGCGTTGTGGCGCAGCGACGTATAGATTATGTCATGCACACTGGCGTAGTCGGGCAAGCGCAGCAGGGCTGGAACAGGTCCGTCGATATGCTTAGGGACCGACATCCACGCGTAGAGGCGATGACCGCCAGAAGTGTTATAGCGTACTTGATACACGTCCCACTCGGGCTGCGAATAGAACGAGTCTCTTTCTATCGAGAGGTCTAGCGGCGTTTCCGCCAGTTGAGCCTCCGTCTTTTCCCAGAAGGTACCCGGGGTCATGATACTGCCCACTGGGCCTGGGATGCGGCAATTCGCTGCTCCAGCCACGCCGTCTCTTGCCGGGGGTAGTCGTGGGCGTTGCCGTGTCCGGATTCCGGGAAGAGCCACAGCTCCCGCTCGCCTGCGAGGTGGTCGTAGGCGGCATAGCTGGTCTCGGGCGGGCAGACCTCGTCCTCGAGGGCGATACCTACTACCATCGGGCACTTGATGCGGGTCGCAAAGTTAACGCCGTCAAAGTATCGAAGTGTCTCCAGCATCTGCGATTCACGTTCAGGGTAGGCGCGGAGGTAGCATGACAACTCGTCATAAGGGTACGAGCGGAGCATCTTCATCGACTCGGGATAGGAACAGAGGAAGGGATATCCGGATACGCCGCCCTTGATTTCCGGGCGAATTCCAGCGGTGGCTAACGTGAGTCCGCCGCCCTGGCTGCTGCCGCAACAGAAAATGCGCTCAGAGTCGATTTCCGTCCTTGACAATAGAAAGTCTACGCCCCGGGAGCAGTCGGAGATCACCCCGCGATAGCTGTATGTTTCGCGACTCTCAACGCCGTGGGTCAGAAGGCCCGGATAGCCCGGGTTGAATTCGGCGCTGCTGGGCAGCTTGCCACGAACAGCAACGGACAATACGGCCACGCCCTTGCGTCCCCAGTCGCGCCGTAGCGCTGGCTCGGACTTGTAGCCCGGGAGGACGAGGATGGCGGGAAACGGCCCATCGCCTACGGCGGGAACGCTGTACCAGCCGAAGATTTCCAGGCCGTCGAGGCTGCGGTAGGTTGCCTGGTAGACCTTGACATCTTCGTTACTGCGAAGAGGATCGTGTGTAATAGACGGCCCCAGCGGCTCCGTGGCGAGATGTGCCAGGATGCCACTCCAGAACTCGTCAAAGTCGCCGGGACAGGTTACCGAGGTGCTGAAGGCCTCCAGGTCGGCTTTTGTGGCCATACGCGCGCTCCCGCCAGTTGAATCGAGTGGGCACGCCTATTATATCCCGTGGTAACGGAATCATGCGAAGTCGTTGGGCTATAATGCTTTGGACTACCACCTGATTCGCGCCGGAAATGCACGGTGCAGGACTGAACGATGCTTGACCACGGCGCCCTTGATTCCGCCACAGTAGACGAGGCGCACGCGCGCCGACACGCCATGCGCCATTCGGCGGCCCATGTGATGGCCGATGCGGTTATTAAACTTTTCCCCGAGGCCAAGATGGGCATAGGCCCTCCTACCCAGGACGGGTTTTACTACGACTTCGACGTCTCCCGTCCCTTCACTCCGGAGGACCTGGAGAGCATCGAGGCTCTGATGAGAGAGGCCATTGCGGGCTCTTTCCCCTTCGAACGGGAGGAATTGAGCCGTAGCGAGGCTGAAGAACTGTTCACGGAACAGCCGTACAAGCTGGAGCTTATCGAGGGGCTGGACCACTCGGCAGTCATCTCCATCTATCGGCACAATGGTTTCGTGGACTTGTGCCAAGGGCCCCATGTTGGCAGCACCGGCGAGATTCCTGCGATGAAACTGCTCAGCGTGGCCGGTGCCTACTGGCGCGGCGACGAGAAGCGGCCGATGCTGCAGCGCATCTATGGTACAGCCTTCGAGTCTCAGGATGAGCTGGACGTACATCTGGCCCGGCTGGAGGAAGCGGAACGCCGCGACCACCGCACGCTGGGGCGCCAACTGGGCCTGTACACCATCCACGACGAGATTGGCCCGGGCCTGGTGGTATGGCACCCCAAGGGGGGCCGGATAAGGTCGCTTATTGAGGACTATTGGAAGGACATCCACTACCGCCGTGGATACGACGTGGTGTATTCGCCGCACATCGGCCGTTCGACGCTCTGGCAGACCAGCGGGCACCTGGACTTTTACCGTGAAGGCATGTTCTCTGCGGTGGAGGTGGACGATCAGGAATACTATCTCAAGCCAATGAACTGCCCCTTCCATATCACCATCTACCGGTCGTCACTGCGCAGTTACCGCGAGCTGCCGTTGCGATTCGCCGAACTGGGTACTGTGTATCGCTACGAGCGCAGCGGGGTGCTGCACGGGCTGATGCGTGTGCGAGGGTTCACTCAAGACGATGCACACATATTCTGCCGTCCGGAGCAGGTGGAGGACGAGGTCGGAGGCGTGCTGGAGCTGACTTTCGAGCTGCTGGAGGCCTTCGGGTTCAAGGACTACAGCATCGCCCTGTCCACCCGTCCGGAGAAGTACGTTGGCGACCCGGAGATGTGGGAGCACGCCACCACGTCGCTGCAAGGGGCGCTGGAGGCGCGAGGACTGGCGTTCACCGTGGACGAGGGCGGCGGCGCGTTCTACGGACCGAAGATCGACATCAACATTACCGACGCGCTGGGCCGGGCCTGGCAGTGCACCACGGTGCAGTTCGACTTCAACCTGCCGGAGCGATTCGACCTCACCTACCAGGACGACCAGGGAGGCCGGAGCCGTCCCTACATGGTCCATCGGGCCATCCTCGGCTCCATGGAGCGGTTCCTGGGCGTTCTGATAGAGCATTATGGCGGCGCGTTCCCTGTCTGGCTGGCGCCGGTGCAGGCTGTGGTCATACCCATCGCTGACCGTCACGCGGAATACGCTGACACCATCCTTTCGCAACTTGTCAGCGCAGGGTTCCGCGCCGAGGTCGACAGCCGCAACGAACGCATGAACCAGAAGATCCGAACTGCCCAGCTCCAGAAGGTGCCTTACATGCTGGTCGTCGGCGACCGGGAGGCCGAGGCCGGCGCCGTAGCAGTCCGCAGCCGCGACGGCGGCGACCTGGGCGCCATGCCGCTGGCGGATTTCCTGGGGATGCTGGAAGAGGCGGCGAAATCCCGGGCCTGAGAATGCCAAGTAAACGGTGATTCACTACCATTCAGGGGGAGAGACCCTTACCAGGAAAACCCTCGCTGACGTTTTGCAAGCAACACAGTGGACAGAGGATTACGCTCGTCGGTTGGGGCTTCTATAGGCTCATACAATTCCTTAACTGAGAATTGCCAACCCACTGCGTTGGCCCAAGGATGAGGCACGATGCCCAACCGGTTGATCAACGAGACCAGCCCCTATTTGTTGCAGCACGCCAACAACCCAGTCGACTGGTATCCGTGGGGTGAGGAGGCGCTGGCCCGGGCCCGCGAAGAGGACAAGCCGATCTTGCTCAGCATCGGCTACTCGGCCTGCCACTGGTGCCACGTGATGGAGCGGGAGTCGTTCGAGAACGACGCCATCGCCGAGGTAATGAACCGCCACTTCGTGAACATCAAGGTGGACCGTGAGGAACGGCCAGACCTTGATGCCGTTTACATGGAGGCGGTGCAGATGCTGACGGGCAGCGGCGGCTGGCCGATGACAGTCTTTCTGACGCCAGACGGCAAGCCTTTCTACGGCGGCACCTATTTTCCGCCTGTTGACCGGCACAATATGCCAGGGTTCCCGCGCCTGCTGGAGACCGTGTACAACGCCTACCAGAACAGCCACTCGGAGATCCAGCGGGTTACCGGGCAGCTAACCGAGCAGATGGGGCGGACAGGGAACATGCCCCGCGGAACCGGCGCGCTGGACGAAAGCATCCTGCACCAGGCCTACAACCAGCTGGCGACGAACTTCGATTACCAGAATGGCGGCGTCGGGTCAGCGCCCAAATTCCCGCAGGCAATGACGCTGGAGGTCCTGCTGCGCCACTACGCGCACGGGCACAATGAGCGCGCCCTGTCGATGCTGGAACTGACGCTGGAGAAGATGGCACGCGGAGGAATTTACGACCAGATTGCCGGGGGCTTCCACCGCTACTCCACCGACACTTTCTGGCTGGTCCCGCATTTCGAAAAGATGCTGTACGACAACGCCCTGCTGACGCGGCTCTACCTGCACGCCTGGCTGGCCACGGGGCGTTCGCTCTATCGCCGGATAACCGAGGAGACGCTGGACTACGTGCTCCGAGAAATGACGGGCGAGCACGGCGGCTTCTTTTCGGCGACCGACGCGGACAGCGAGGGAGAGGAGGGCAAGTTCTTCGTCTGGTCGCCCGAGGAGATCGAGGCCGTATTGGGCAGTGAGGACTCGATACTTTTCAACGGGTTCTTCGGTGTGTCGCAGCGAGGAAACTTCGAGGGCAAGAACATCCTCAACATTTCGGTCAAGGCCGCTGAGTTCGCGGTGCGGGTGGGGGTTTCGCTGGAGCAGCTTGTGGATGTGATCAATCGCGGCAAGGAGGCTCTGCGGACCGAGCGAGAGAAGCGTGAGCACCCGCTGCTGGACGACAAAGCGCTGGCTTCATGGAATGGGCTGATGCTGAGGGCCTTCGCCGAGGCGGGCGCCGCACTGGAGCGCCAGGACTATCTGGACGCCGCTGCCAAGAATGCAGAATTTCTGCTGACAGCACTTCATCCGGAGGGACAGCTGCTGCGAACATACCGGGAGGGTCAGGCCAAGCTGCCCGGATTCCTTGAGGACTACTCATTCGTGGCCGACGGGCTACTGTCCCTCTACGAGGCCACGTTCGAGCGTCGATGGCTGGACTCCGCGGTCGAGCTGGCCGACCAGATGATCGCGCTGTTCTGGGACGAGGGCGCAGGTGCCTTCTACGATACCGGAAAGGAACACGAAGAACTGGTGGTGCGCCCTCGAGACGTGTTCGACAACGCTCAGCCCTGCGGCGGCTCAGTGGCCTCTGACGTGCTGCTGCGGCTTTCGGTAGTTACAGGCAACGAGGACTACGCAAGCAAGGCGGCCGCCCCGCTGCGGACACTGGCAGAGCTGATGGGCCGCGCACCGGCAGGTACGGGCCGCTGGCTGGCGGCACTGGACTTCTACCTGTCGACGCCCAAGGAAGTCGCCGTCATCGGGCCCTCGGCCAATGCAGCCACGGCGGATCTGCTCAGGACGGTCAACGGCCGCTACTTGGCGAACCGGGTGATCGTGGGCGCTGACAGCGAGGCTGCTGCGACGACATCGGGCCTGCCCCTGCTGGAGGGCCGTGGAATGGTAGACGGAAAGCCGACGGCCTATGTCTGCGAGAATTATGCCTGCCAGTTGCCCGTTACCGATGCAGAGTCCCTGGCCTCGCAACTCAGCGGCACGTAGTGGTAAGTTCGCGCAAATGTATGATCGGTTGGGCGCACAAAGGTGCGCCCCAATTTTTTAGTCTGCCGCGCCGGGGGCCGGACGGACCGGCAGGAGGCCCGCCTCGGTGACCGTCTCCTGGGTCACTGTGTCGGGCAAACGGTAGCGGTGCCAGAGCGTGATTCCCAGCAGCGCCAGCACTCCGGCCACTACCGGAGCCATCCTGATCCCCAGGGGCTCCTCGGTTGTGTCGCCCAGCAGCAGGATCAGGCTGAGGATAGCAGGAGGCAACGCGAAGGTGATCTTCTCAAAGAAGTTCTGGGTCGCGTAAAACATCGCCTCCCGCCGCTCCCCGGTGATCATGGCGTCGTAGTCGGCGATATCGGCAGTCAATCCCTTTGGGAGCATGAACACGGCGGCCATGGGCAGCCCGGCGATGAAGGACAGCACGAGCCCCTGGGTAACGAGGCCGCCAACCGGAGCCAACCCCACCAAACCCAGTAGCGGAAAAGCCGCCCCGCTGGCAATGAGGCACCCGCCGTAGACCCGGCGCTTGCTCACCTTTAAGCGGTTCAGCACGATCCAGAACCCGAGGCCGCTTATCACTGCCCCGATGATCACCACAGTGGAAATCAGGCTGGCGACCTTGCCTTCCTCCTCGGCCTGGAGGAGCCCCGATGCGAAGAAAGGCATCCAGCCCAGGAGAATGCCAACCCCCGTGGTGAACATCACAAAGGTCGGGAGGTAATAGACGAACTGCGGGTTTCTCAGCGTTTCCTTCACACCACGGAGGAACTCCACCCTCGCCGGAGTGGTTTCCCGGGGAGCGTACTTCCAGACAGCGGAAAGCGAGAGATAGCGAAAAACCAGTCCAACTATGGCGAGAATGACACCCACCACCTGGAATCCGAAGGCATCGACCAGCGCGCCGCTACCGGCCAGGCCAAGCCCAGCGCCGAACACCGCGAACAGGAAAATCAGGCCCACCAGATTCATCCGGTCGGTGGCACCGCGAGTCACTTCCGGCACCAACGCCTCAAGCGCACCGCTGGACATGGTGGCAGCGATGAAGAACAATTCCAGCACGATCACGAAGTAGATCGCATTCCACAGGCTGGCATCCTCCGTGGGCAGGAACCAGATCATGCCCGCAAAAAGGGCATAGAACGGTGTGCTGAACAGGATGAATGGAATCCGCCTTCCCCACCGGCTCCTCGTGCGGTCGCTCCACCAGCCGATTAGCGGGTCAGTAAACGCGTCTATGAATCGCCCCGCAAATATCAGGAATCCGGCAAAGACACGGGCATCCACACCCAATCCAAGGATTACGACATCAGGAACCCTGGCGATACCATCTCCCATCGGCGGAACCAGAAAGAAGAGCATCCAGGTCTGGCGGAAGTACTGAATGGCCTGAAGGCCGACGTGGTCCGATGCCAGCAGCATCTTGTTGAGCAGCGGCAATCTAATGGGCGTATTCAGGACACCGTCAGACACGATTCAAGGCCTCCATGGAGCCGGGCGGAACCGGATACTGTGGCGGAAACATCAGGATACACTGCCTCCCGATAGCGCGGCTACGGCGGTCCGAATTTCCTGAGCAGCCTCCTCGTAATCCGCATCACTGCTGAAGCGCAGGGGTTTCCCGAATCTGACCTCGATGCAGCCCCGATGGGGTCGGCCTCCTCCCTTGGCCACCACGGAGTCGGTACCCTTGAGATAAACCGGCACCACCGGAATGCCGAGCCCTGTGGCGAGAAGCCCTATCCCTGGCCGGAACGACCCGATGGTCCCATCGTCGGAGCGAATTCCCTCCGGGAAATACAGCAGCGACCAACCTGAGGCGGTCAGTCTGCCGCAAAGGGCAAGGCTGCTGCGAACGGCCCCGGTCTGCGAGAACAGGAAGCCGTTGCTGATCAAAGCCGCAAAAAAGCTCTGTATCCTGCCCCGGCCCTCCAGGACCTCCCTTGATGCCGCCGTGGCCAAGCGCAGCCGCCATCGCCATGGCAACGCCAGCAGCACAGCCGGGTTATCAGCCACGCTGAGGTGGTTGGCGACGAAAATCACCGGGCCCCCGAGTGTTTCGAGATGCTCCAGTCCATAGGTCCGACGGCGGGAGAATATAGCCATCACCGGAAGCAGGAGCACACCAATCAACAAAGCCCTCAAAGCCACCACCGGGGCCTTGAACTGCCACTCACTCATTTCGGACTTACTTCTGGCGGAATGAGCCAACAGTTTCTTGCATAGCTCCAACCGTGTAGAATTTCTGGCGGTTACTTGGACCATCGTTCGGTCTTGCCCCACACCTCTCACCCAAAATCTCGCAACAGTTTAGAGCCAATGAGAGGTCTGGTTCAATCTGACCGGAAGTCGATACAATTCGACTTAAAATCTTTCGGTTTCGACCAACCAACGGAACAAGCGTCTTATTGAGCTTAATGGATCCTTTACCCCTCTCAGGGTGGGATCACCGTAATCGCAGCTCACACGAGCGAGCGGAGAGTTGCCCGTCGTCACGTTCCGCGGCGCCACCGATGCCTACTAAAGACTCGACACCTACAGGGAGAGAGTGTCCGGAGCATTGGACCCGGCTGAAAGTGCTGATTCCCTTGCAAGCCGATGCGGGGAATTTTAACCAAAGTCGCATTTTGTTGAAAAACGTTGTGTTCGGGGCGGTTGGCGGGTGGTTCGACAGCCTCTGTGTGGGCCGAAAACGGGGCCCTGTCGTGGTACTGGGGCAAAGCGCCTCACGGGCCGCCGGTCGCGGGATGGACTTGCGGGCGCCCGAGCTCGCCACATTTGATGGTACGAGGGAGTCGCGGGTGTCGGCAAGGGACGGGCATCGCCCATTGACGTTCCGTTCCGGGCAACGAGCCAAGGAACAGGACTTGAGCAAAGGCAGGTCATACATCTTTCTCAAGCCAGACCAGCTGAATCGGGACGTCGCAGCGACGACGTCAGGGCTACCACCACAAGGCTGCTGGGATGTATAATTTCCTCGATTTCAGCCCCGCTTAAAGCGGGAAGCTCGGTTGTGTCTTGAATTGAGGGACTACGGAGTCGGCCGGTTGTGGGGCGCCATGCCACTACTCCGTTCACAGGACCAGGAACCGCGCGGAGTCTTCAGACAACTGGAAGCAGCCGGTAAAGCTCATTAGCTAAGGAGAGGAAAATGCCAGAAGCGGCCAAGATCATTTATACCAAAATTGATGAGGCTCCGGCTCTCGCCACGCACTCGTTGTTGCCGGTTCTACAGGCCTATACCAAGGGGTCCGGCATTGAACTGGAGACTTGGGACATCTCCTTGACTGGCCGCATCATCGCCAATTTCCCGGACAGGCTGACGGAAGACCAGAGAATCCCGGATTACCTGACCATTTTGGGTGAATTAACCGAGGACCCTGGGGCAAACATTATCAAGCTGCCCAATATCAGCGCCTCCATTCCCCAGATGAAAGGGGCGATCAGGGAACTGCAGGAGAAGGGATTCGACATTCCCGACTTCCCCGACACGCCTTCGACCGACGAAGAACGCGAGAACCGGGCCCGCTTTTCCAGGGTGGTGGGCAGCGCCGTGAACCCAGTACTGCGGCAGGGGAATTCCGACCGCCGGTCGTCCAACTCGGTCAAGGAACACGGCAAGCGCAATCCCCACCGGATGATGCAGGACTGGCCGGACGTCTCCAAGACACGCGTCTCCTACATGGAGAGCGGAGACTTCTACGGCAGCGAGAAGGCGCTGACCGTAACAGAGTCGGGCTCCGCGGCCATCGAATTCGTGGCCGCCGACGGGAGCGTGTCAGTTCTCAAGTCCGGGATTTCATTGCTGGCTGATGAAATCATCGATTGCGCCGCTATGAATGTTCGCGCGTTGCGCAATTTCTATGCAGAGGAAATTGCGAGCGCCAAGTCCGACAACGTGCTCCTCTCTCTCCACGTGAAGACAACCATGATGCGTGTCTCCGATCCGATCATTTTCGGACATCTCGTGTCGGTGTACTACGAGGACGTATTTGCCAAGCACGGAGCGGCACTGGCAGAGGTTGGGGTCGATCCCGACAACGGCGTTGCCGAGCTTCTCACGAAGATCCAGGACCTGCCGGAAGCCAAGCGATCGGAGATTGAGGCGGACGTCCAAGCGGTCTACAACGAGCGGCCGGAACTGTACATGGTGAACTCCAACCGCGGCATCACCAATCTGCACGTACCAAGCGATACGATCATCGACGCCAGCATGCCGGTAATCATCCGCGACGGAGGGCGCGCCTGGGGCCCCGACAACGAATTGCACGACACGATCGCAATGATTCCCGACCGCTCATACTCGAGGCTGTACCAGGCCGTTATCGAGGACTGCCAGGAGCACGGGGCATACAACCCGTCAACCATCGGCAGCGTCGCGAACGTCGGCCTGATGGCCCAGGCAGCCGAGGAGTACGGGTCTCACGACAAGACCTTCACCGCCCCCGGCAACGGTACGATCCGGGTGGTAGACGGGTCAGGCACCACCCTGATGGAACAGAGCGTCGAGGAAGGCGACATATTCCGGATGTGCCAGACCAAGGACGCTGCAATCAGGGACTGGGTCAAGCTTGGGGTCAACCGGGCCCGGTTGACCGGCACTCCGGCCATCTTCTGGCTGGACAAGGAGCGGGCTCACGATTCAGAGCTGATACAGAGGGTGGAACAGTACCTGCCTGAGAATGACACAGCCGGGTTGGAAATTCGCATACTGGCCCCCATTGATGCGATAAAGTACACGGCGGAGCGAAGCAGGGCCGGACAGGACACAATATCCGTGACCGGGAACGTGTTGCGGGACTACCTGACCGACCTCTTCCCCATCTTGGAACTGGGCACCAGCGCCAAGATGCTTTCGGTAGTGCCCCTGCTCAAGGGCGGTGGGATGTTTGAGACAGGCGCCGGCGGGTCGGCCCCCAGGCACGTGCAGCAGTTCCTGGAGGAGGGCCATCTGCGATGGGACTCCCTCGGTGAATTCTGCGCTCTTGTGGCATCCTTCGAGCATTGCGCCCAGGTGTACAAAAACGACAAGGCGCAACTGTTGGCCGATACCCTGGACGCGGCCATCGGCGAACACCTGGAACAGCGCCGGGCGCCGTCGCGACGGGTCAACGAACTGGACACCCGGGGCAGTCATTTCTACCTCGCACTGTACTGGGCGCAGGCGCTGGCCAACCAGGACAAGGACGCGGAGCTGAGCGCCCGCTTCAGCAAGGTGGCCCAGGAAATGGCAGACAAAGAGGACAAGATCCTCCAGGAGCTGATTGACTGCCAGGGACAGCCAATGGAAATCGGCGGCTATTACATCCCCGATGACGATATGACCGCCAAGGCTATGCGTCCCAGTGCCACGCTGAATGCCATCATTGATGCCATCTAGCTAGGCAGCGGGAGTCCGCGGCACGACCTGGAGCACGTCCAGCCACGGCAGGGAAATTGACGCCAGGTCATACGGAGGGGAGTCGTGGAGATTCCCCTCCGACAATCCCCGGCAGCATCAAATACGTGCTGCCTCATATTGGAGGAATAGCCAACCAATGCGAAACAAGGTAACCGTAGTCGGCGCGGGCAACGTCGGCGCTACCACCGCACAGCGGATACACCAACTGGGCTACGCCGACGTGGTGATGGTCGACGTGGTGGAGGACCTTCCCCAGGGCAAGTCGCTGGACATGCTGGAGTCGGGACCCGTAACCGGGACCGACGCCCTGATCACCGGCAGCAATGGCTACGATGAGACGGCCAACTCGGACGTGGTGGTCATTACCGCCGGAATTGCCCGCCGCCCGGGCATGAGCCGCGACGACCTGCTGCTGACCAACATGCGCATCACCTCGTCCGTCACCGAACAGGTGGTAAAACACTCGCCGAACTGCATCATCATCCCCGTAACGAACCCACTGGATGCCATGGTGCAGAACATCTATCAGGCCAGCGGCTTCCCCCGCGAGCGCGTCTTCGGCATGGCCGGGGTACTGGATACCGCCCGCTTCCGCACCTTCATCTCCCAGGAACTGAACGTCTCGGTGGAGGACGTGCAGGCCTACGTGCTGGGCGGCCACGGGGACGACATGGTGCCGCTGGTGCGATACACGACTGTCGGCGGCATACCAATCAGCGAGCTGATGGCCGAAGAAAAGGTGGAGCAACTGGTCCGCCGCACCCGGCAGGGCGGCGGCGAGATCGTGCAACTGCTGAAGGAGGGCAGCGCCTATTACGCACCCTCTGCGGCGATCACCCAGATGGTAGAGGCGGTACTGCTGGACAAGAAGCGCATCCTTCCCGCCTGCGCCTACTTGCAGGGCGAATACGGCATCAACGGCCTGTGTGTGGGCGTGCCAGTGAAGCTGGGCGCAGGGGGAATGGAGCAGGTCATCGAGATCCGGCTAACGCCCGAGGAGCAGGCGGCCCTGCAGAGCTCCGCAGCCAGCGTCCAAGAACTGGTCGACGTGATGCAGCAGGCGAGGGCTGGGGGGTAGAACGCTCCTTCATAGAACTCAGCATCCTACACGGAGAGATGCCTTGAAAAATCGGCTCAGTCTGCAAGTGAGGCTGAGCCGTTGGCTTTTGGTGTGAGTAACTGGTTGGGTGAACTACAAAAGTGAGCGTCGGAAGAGAGTTCACAATTGCTTAGCAGGTGGGGAGGTCGATTTGTCGTTCTTTCGGAATTGTCGCCATTAGCTCTTCGGAATTGGATTAGCCATAGTAGCGCTGTGGCTAGCATTTGGGGCGGATGGTTCGTTTTCTGGATGGCGAATCGGTGTCTTGACCATCATATCTGTTGTAGGGGTAGGGGCAGGAAGTATTCTGTTGCTCGCTCTCTATCACTGCTTCACTGTACGATTACCAAAACTATTGCGGCGACTGGCGGTTTGGGTTACATTCAGGACAATCCATAAATTTTTGGCCGAGCTTGAGCCGTCCGTCAACCCCATAGGAATAACACCAATCGACGACGATGTAGCAGTTGGTCTGCCCTTGGGCCTTAGGGACGGGTTGGCTACGGGCGACCGATTCGTGGTGCTCAATGCCGCCAGTCAAGAAACGTGGGGCGTGATTCAGGTTCATGAGATACATGAGGGTTCGTGCATTTGCTCGGTCTTTGATAGGATTAACCTAGAGTTTTGGAATTCATTGGAGACTCGCATGCGACAAGATGCATCCCCTCCTCAAGGAGTCACGATTAGGAGGGAACTTCCCGATGAACATCTGCTGGATTGGCTAACTCGACTACTGAGGACTCCAAGAGGCTAAATCATGGGAATCAACGGGAAGATAGCAAAAGTCCTGAACACCCGGGAGTTGGTCATCAATCGCGGCTCGGAACATGGAGTGGTTCAAGATATGGAATTCGCGGTTATGGAACCGCAGTTCAGTATCTTGGACCCAGACACTAACGAGTCTTTGGGATACGTGGAAAGGGAGAAAATCAGGGTCAGGATATTTGAGACTTACCCCAAATTTTCTTTAGCTCGAACTTATGAAACATATGCGGCCCATATACCGTCCGCTTATGAGCAGGCAGAATTGACATCCCGAGGGCGAACCGTAACGCGAGTTCGGAAAATCATAATAGAGTCCCACGAACAAAACACCGTTACTATCGGACAGGAAGGCAGTACTGTAAAGATAGGAGACCCAGTAGTTCAGATAGTGACTTGACCTGGAGTACCCTTGGGATCTAGCAACTACCTTCCGAAATCGGCTCAGCTTGCAGACGCAACTGGGCCGACTCCATTTATGTCAGGAGTATAATCGGTATCAGGCCGCTCTCAGGCCACAGGCAGTTTCGACCATTCTGATAGCTTGAAATCACGGAGGCCCGCCATGCCCAATCGCACTCCTGAAGAACAACGCCTGCTGGAAAAGGCCGGCCGCTACCTGCCCGGCGGCAATTCCGGCAACCTCAAATTCGACGCTGAGCATGACTTCCTGGTTGCGGGTGGCAAGGGGTCGCATTGCTGGGACGTCAGCGGAAACGAGTACGTCGACTGGCTGATGGGCAGCGGGCCGATGCTGCTGGGCCACGCGCATCCGCACGTGGTGGAGGCGGTGATCAAGACCGTGGAACAGGGCAGCACGTTCTTCGCCAACAACGACAAGGCCGTGATGCTGGCCGAGCAGCTGGTGGAGGCCGTGCCTTGCGCCGACAAGGTGCGCTTCACCACCAGCGGCACCGACGCCTGCTTCCAGGCGATGCGCATCGCCCGCGCGTTCACCGGCAAGGAAAAGGTGCTGAAGTTCGAGGGCGGCTACCACGGCAGCAGCGACTACGCCCTGATGAGCGTGACTCCCAGCGCGTCGCTGGAGTTTCCGCTGTCGGAGGCCAACAGCGGAGGCATCCCCAGGGCCATTGCCGACCTCATGCTGATCTCACCCTTCAACGATCTGTCAACGACCGAGACCATCATTCAGGCCCACCACGACGAGATCGCCGCTGTGATCGTCGAACCGATGCAGCGCATCCTGGCCCCGCAGCCCGGGTTCCTGCAGGGCCTCCGAGACCTGACCAACCGCTACAACATCCCCCTGATCTTTGACGAGGTGGTTACCAGCTTCCGCCTGGCCTACGGCGGCGCGCAGGAGTTCTACGGCGTTACGCCTGACCTGTGCTCGGTGGGCAAGATCATGGGCGGCGGGTACCCGCTGGCCGCCGTGCTGGGCCGCGACGATATCATGTCGGTCTACGACAGGGGCGAGGTGGACAGCGACACATTTGTCAGCCAGGTGGGTACGCTGAACGGCAACCCGGTGGCCTGCGCCGCCGGTCTCGCCACGCTGGAGGTGCTGCGCGACGACCCGAACGCTTACCGCCGGGTGCACGGCGCCGGTGCCGCCCTGCGAAACGCAATGACCGAGCTCTGCGCTGAAAACGGCATCCCCATCCAGAGTTGCGGCGAGGATGCGGTGTTCGACTTCTGCTTTACCGACAAGCCGGTCAACAACTACCGTGACCTGCTCTCAGGCGACGGCGCAATGTTGGCCCGTCTGAATGCCGGGCTGCTGGAGCGCGGCGTGCTCAAGGGCGGCCAGAAGTACTACCCCTCTGCGGTGCACACCGACGAGGACGTGGAGCGGACCATCGAGGCCTACCGGCAGGTGGTGCCGACGTTGCAGGGATGACGACGTGCGAACCTTAAAGTATCTCTTTACAGCCGAGGAGCTTGAACGCCTTCCTTCCAACGGTAATCGGCTGGAGTTGGTGAGAGGGAAGGTGTACGAAATGGCCCCTGCTGGAGGTCGTCATGGCTACGTTGCAATGAACGTAAGTTTGCCGCTGGGTGTGTATGTGCGGACTAATGCCCTCGGCTATATCTTCACTGCCGAAACGGGATTCATCATTCACAGAAACCCTGACACAGTACGTGCACCGGATGTCGCCTTTGTATCCCGATCGCGAGTCCAGGTCCATGATATACCGGACGGCTTTATCGAGTTGGCTCCCGACCTAGCGGTGGAAGTTGTCTCCCCTGGAGACTCTTCCCGGGAAGTGGTGGAGAAAGTTGAAGATTGGTTGCAAGCTGGAGTTCAGTTGGTCTGGGTCATTCATCCCTCGTCACACTCAGCTGTGAGACATCGCTCGAATGGCGACGTTCGTGAACTGAACGCGGATGACTCACTGGACGGAGAGGACGTGGTGCCCGGCTTCAGTTGCCGCGTTGGGGATCTGTTTTCCTAGTCGGCGAAAGGTTCGTTGATCAGCACCAGCTCGACCGTCACGGCGTGCTCGCAGCCGATGGCATTGCCTGCCTCAACGGCATGAGCGGTCAGGAACCGAAAAGTTTTCTCCGTAGACTCATCTCCCATGTACTCCAAGTAGGCCCTGTGCTGCCTCAGCGATTCCAGGCCTTGCTCCCAGAAGCCCGTTACGTCAATGCCGTGCGTCGGCTCGTTGGGGCCGAAGACGGCCACGAAACGGACTCCGTCCCACGGCTCCAGGCCCTGGTTGAGCAGTTCGGGAAATACCCACTGGTTGGCCGCGTCCCGGGCCGCGTCGAATACCGCGATGCCCACGTGCCGGTGATCAGACTGGTTGAGGTGGCCGGATGGAAACTGCAGATGGTGGCTCAGCGTCAGGATAACGTCCGGTCGGTGGCTCCGGATCGCTCGGCTGATGTCGCGGCGCAGTGGAAGGCCATACTCGATTACCCCATCGGGGTGCTCCAGGAATTCCACGGCGTTCACGCCCACCGCACGGGCGGCATTGATTTCCTCCTGCGAACGCAGGGGACCCACCTCTGACGGGTGCCTGTCGTTCATTCCCGCCTCTCCCCGGGACACCATCACGTAGACCACGGTCTTGCCCTGCGATGTCCAGCGCGCAATGGCGCTGGCGGCGCCGTACTCGAGGTCGTCGGGGTGGGCCACTATGGCCAACGCCGTCTGCCAGTCCTCCGGGAAAGCCGGGATGAGCACCTCGTCATTCTGCATCGGGCATCCTCATTGGAGAAATTGTCTGTCAATCGAGAATTGCGCAAAGAGGGCCGCTGAGTGCAGCGGCCCCAAATCGGCAGATTCCATTTGGCCGGGTTTGTGGGTTCTAGTGGGCGGTACCCGCGTGGGATAGCTGGGTGATCAGTGGCCGGGTGTTCACGATGTGCCGTCGCAACCCGAGTTCCTGTGGGCTGATGCCCATTGCGAGCCCGATGGCCTGGGGCATGTGCAGAATCGGCAGGCCGATGTCCCGGCCGGCCTGGGCCGCCGCCTTGGGCTGGAAGCTGTCGAGGTTCAGGTGGCACAGCGGGCAGGGCGTGATCATTGCGTCTGCACCGAGATCCTTGGCCTCACTGGTGTGCTTGCCCACCATGGCCAGCGAGTTCCGCTCGTTGATGGTCAGGATGGGGAAGCCGCAGCAGCGGGTCTTGCCGGAGAAGTCCACCACGGTGGCCCCCAGGATCTCAATCAGGCGTTCAAGGGAGTCCTGACGCTCTGGGTTGTCACCGAACTCGAGCGCGTCGGTTGGGCGCACCAGGTAGCAGCCGTAGAACGGAGCCAGCCGCACGCCATGCAGCGGGCGGGTTACCAACTCCTCCAGCTTGTCCAGCCCGTAGTCCTCAATCAGGATCCACAGCAGGTGCTTGGGGTTGGCGTTCCCCTTGTACTCCAGGCCCTCCTCGGCCAGGTATTCGTTCACCTTGCCGCGGTATTCCGGGTCCCGCAGCCGGAAGTTGGCCTGGCTCATGACGCCCTGGCATGTGCTGCAGATGGTCATGATCGGCAGGTCCCAGTACTCCGCCATGGCGAAGGTCCGGGCGTTCAGGGTATCGCCCAGGAGCTGGTTCTTCTCCTGCAGGACGCCCGCGCCTGTGCAGGACGCCCCCTGCATTTCCCACAGATCGATGCCCAGCCGCTTGCAGATAAGTACGGCCGCCGGGTAGAGCTCAGGGCAGCCGCCCCGCGAAACGCAGCCGGGAAAGAAAGCGTACCTCAATTCTGGTCTCCGTAAACTCTGGAATTGGTCGCGCAGCCCCTCGCCTGGATAGGGCGACCCTAGCGCTCGGTCTCGTCCACCTTTTCGAACAACCGCCGGACGTGCTCAATGCCTTCGATCTTCTTGTGCATCAAAGGCGGCATCTTGCCGTGGGTCAGCGCCTGCAGCGCCACGGGAGCGTAGCTCAGCAGCCCCTGGATGTTGGTCATGCCCAAGGACTTGGGTACAAGCTTCAACTCGTCCAGAGTGCCTGTCTGCTCCACTGACTCGGAGAAGGCCTCAGTGTGCCGGGCGCCGTTGGTATTGTGGAAGCCGGCAGCGATGGCCTGGTCCCGCATGGCCATGATGCGCTCCATTGGGGCCACGCCCTTGGGGCAGGCCTGAACGCACTCGAGGCAGCGGGTGCAGTCCCACATGCCCGACGGTGCGTTCAACTGCTCCAAGCGCTCCTTCGATACGCCTTCATTGTCGCCATCGCGAGGATCGGCGGTGAAGCGGTAGGCTTTGGCCAGCGCCGCAGGGCCAAGGAAGGACGGGTCGACTTCCATGACCGTGCAGTCCGACACACAGGCGCCACACATGATGCAGGAGGTCACTCCAGACAGGTGGCGCATGGACTCGTTGGAGACAACGTATTCCTGCTCTGGCTCCGGTCCCTGGGGCTGAAGGTAGGGATCCACCTCCATGATCTTGTCCCAGAAAAGGTCGAAGTTGGTCACCAGGTCCTTGATCACTGGCATGTTGCCGGCGGGCTCCACCTCAATGATGTCGCCCTCCTGCACCGCCATCGCAGCCTGCGTCTTGCAGGCGAGCCCGGCGTGGCCATTGATGCGCATCGCGCACGACCCGCAGATGGAACTGCGGCACGAGCAACGCAGGCTCAGTGTGCCGTCCAAGTCCTCGCGAATCTTGATGAGGGCGTCCAGGACGGTGGCGTTGTCCTCAATTTCCAGCGTGAAGTCCTGCCAGAACGGGGTAGTGTCCTCCGCCTCTGGGTCCTGGCGCTGCACCCTGATGGTGACGTTCATCGACTGCTTCCCTTCAACTCAGTGTTTCTGCCCGTGCGCCTTTCCTGTCCAGCTTCTCCGGCAGGAAAGGCTGGCCGGATGTCTAATACTTCCTTTCTTCCGGCTCCCACTTGGTGATACTGACAGGGGAGTACGAAATCTCCGGACCCGTCTCACCCTTGCCAACCACCAGGTGCTTCATCCAGTTCTCGTCGTCGCGGTCAGGATAGTCGGTGCGGGCCTGAGCGCCCCGGCTGTCCTTGCGGTCGAGAGCACTTACGACGATGCCTGGAGCGACGTCGAGCATGAAGCCCAGCTCCAGCGCGAAAACCAGGTCGGTATTGAAGACCTTGCCCTTGTTTTCCACCGGCACGGTCTTGAAACGATCCTGGAGTTGCTCCAGGTCGCCCAGTGTCTCCTCCATGCCCTCCTGGTTGCGGTACACGGCGAGGTTGCGGTTCATTGACTCGCCCATGCCAAGCCGGACACTGGCGATCCGGTCTCCGTTAACCGGGCGATCGAGAAGATCCTGGATTCGCTTTTCCTCGTTCCTGACTGCCTGTTCCACATTGAACTCGACGTAATCAACGTCCCGTGCGGCCGCGGCGGCATGGTTGCCGGACCGCTCTCCGAAGACGATGGTGTCGAGCAGGGAGTTGGCCCCCAGACGATTGCCGCCGTGGACGCTGACACAGGCACATTCCCCGGCTGCGTAGACTCCGGGGAGATTTGTCTGCCCGTCCACGTCGGTCTTGATGCCGCCCATTATGTAGTGCATTCCGGGGCGAATCGGGATGGGTTCCTTGATCATGTCCACGCCCACCAGGTCAATGCCTATCTCCCGGATCTGGCTGAGCTTTTCCATGATCAGAGCTTCGCCCAAGTGCCGGCAGTCAAGAAATACGCAACCGTTCACGCCGTTGCCAGCGTTGATCTCGGTCTGCTCCGAGCGGGAAACCACATCGCGAGAGGCCAGCTCCATCATATTGGGAGCATATCTCTGCATAAACCGGTTGCCATCTTTGTCCAGCAGGTAAGCACCCTCTCCGCGGGCCGCCTCGGAGATCAGCACGCCACTGCCAGCCAGGGTGGTGGGATGGTATTGCACCATCTCCATGTCCATCAGCTGGGCGCCGGCGTTGTATGCCAACGCCATGCCGTCCCCGGTAACGATGAGCGCGTTGGTGCTGGGCTCGAAAATGCGGCCCAGGCCGCCGGTGGCGAAAATCACCGTCTTGGCGCGAAGGGCATAGACCTGGCCGGTGCGAATCTCCAGGGCCATTACGCCGCAGACCTGGTTGTCCTCGATTATCAGCGAGGTTACGAACCATTCCTCGTAGCGGCGGACGCCGGACTTGATCAGCTGCTCAAACATCACGTGGAGCAGCGCCTGGCCGGTGAAGTCGCCGACGAAGAACGTGCGGGCACGACGCTGGCCGCCGAAGGCCCGGGTGCCGAGATAGCCCTCGTCGTCCCGGTTGAATGTGACGCCGAAGTGCTCCATGTCGATCAGGGCTCGTCCCGCTGACCGGCACATCACCTCGATGGCATCCTGGTCGCCGAGAAAGTCGCTTCCCTTGACCGTGTCGTAGGCGTGATCTTCCCAGTCGTCGCCACGGTCGGTGAGGGCTGCGTTGATGCCGCCCTGCGCCGCATTTGAGTGGCTCCGGACGGGGTGAACTTTGCTTATTATCGCAGTGTTTGCGCCGTTGGCCCGAGCCGCTATGGCTGCCCGCATACCGGCAAGACCTGCGCCGATTACCAGGACATCATGCTCCAGCATGTTGACCCATTTCCTCCAGTGTGACCTCGATAAGCCGCCGAACACTATACCACAAAATCCCGTTCGGCTGTGGCTGATAGCGGAAGGAACGGTGGTCTCAATAGAGAGGTCGAGCCACCAATCCTGTCCCAAAGATCGGGCCTCAAAATGCCTGGTACCGGAATCTCGCCCGGGGGCAAGTAGTGGACTCCTCCCGGGCGAGCGCCCGATGGCCCAAAATTTTATTATCAGCTCATTTCCGAGCCTTTTCACACCTTAACTGAGGTTGTCGTCCATCGAAAAGGCCGATAACTCCCAGGGAGCCGAGGGTGGGACTGACGGGACCATGTTTCCCCAAACTTGTGGCAAATTTTCCCGTTTTGTCCCACGAAGCAACTGCGAGAGCAGGACGATTGCAAAGTCCCCTCACTCACCGTAGGCAAGGACTAACCGTCACTCCCGCGAAAGCGGGAGTCAGGGTGTAATGGTCTCACGAGGGGCTAGATTCCCGCCTGCGCGGGAATGACAGAGAGACTTTGCAATCGTCCTGACTGCGAGAGGGGAAGTTCAGCTATGAAATTGGAAGCCAGAAAGGCAGAGAGGGCAAAAATTTCAGGGTCCCGCACCATTTTGTCCCACTGTGTCCCACCTGGAGTGTAGTGGGTGCGGAGCCAACGAATTCGTGGGGCAGCACACCCCGGAGGACTGCAACGCTGCGCAGATGCTAGTGTCCACCGCCCCCGATGCCCAAAGCGGGGGGAATTCAAATTTCTCGGCAATTTCCGGTCGTAGTAACGAGGGTTGATGTCCCATAAAAGACAGGCAGACATGAGCATTGTGCCCTGTGGGAATTGGATAATATGATCATTGTTGCTAATAACTGAGGTACAGGTTATCGGAGGGTGGGCATCCCGTTAATGGGTTGCGGTCACCGTACAGCGCTCCGCAGCTGATGGTCGAGCATTTCACGGTGGTCATTGCGCATGGCAGAGGCTGGTTTTGAGTCCACCTCTACGAAATGCCAATCACCTGAATGGGAACGCTATCGTGTAGCTGGGGGTGGGGCAGTGTCTCGACCACTTGGGTCCGGTTGACCAGGACCGACTGGGCGGTTCCAGCGGGCGCCCCTGTTCTCCACAGGCATCAGAGCCCATTGCAGCGAGAGCTCCCGTCGATGAGACCACCCTTGGCGCATAGAAAAGGACCCGCCTCCAAAGACGGATCTCATAAACCTGCTTGATATAGCTGGAATCACGCGCTGGACGCGGCGTGCTCCTCGGCGTGGTGCTCGCGGTCGTCGCACTCGTGGGCATCGTGATACGCACTAAACATATCCAACACCTCAACTTACTGAAACAAGTACCTCGTCATTTAGAGATGTATCAAACAGCTCCCTCTGTATAGTCAAGTCAGAGGTATTCTCAGATGCTCGCCGCTGGTCAGGGATGGGCTGCTTACACCTGCTCTAACAGCGGCTGGGCCAGCAAAAGGGATGCGATGGTCTTGCCGTCGTGGATCTCGCCGGTGTGGATCATTGATACTGCATCAGCAAACGGCACCCGCACCACCTGGATGTTCTCGTCGTCGTCCGCCGACAGCTTGGAGGGCGTCAGGCCAGTGGCCAGGTAGGCGTGCATCTTCTCGGTGGCCCAACCGGGCGCGACCCAGAAGCTGGCGAGGTGGCGCAGGTTGGAAGCGGTGTAACCCACCTCCTCCTGCAGTTCGCGCAACACTGTCTCCTCGGAAATCTCGCCGGCCTCCACGCCGCCAGCGGGGGCCTCCAGCAGCGACGACTCGGTGGGTTTGCGGAACTGGCGAACCAGCAGCACGTTGCCATCATCGTCAACAGGGATCATGCATACGGCGTCGGAGTGCTCCGCCACCTCACGGATGGTGCGGCGTCCGCTGGGCAACTCAACCGTGTCCACCCGCACACTGAAGATTCTCCCGTCATATGGGCGGGTTGTATCTATGGTGTTCTCGAACTGGATGGGCGCCGAATCGGTATCAGTATCGGTATCAACCACAATGGGTATCTCCTATTGCCCCCGGATGCTAAACCCGAGGCGACGCGTGAGTGTGCCGAAAAAGTATGACGGTGGATTAGCCCGCAGGAAGGTCGCCTTGTAGGGACTCTGCGCCAGATCCACCCGGTCTCCCGGCTGGAGGTCGTAGTCCTCGTAGCCGTCGACGCTCAGCACGGCTGCCTGGTACCCCTCCAGTTGCAGCGACACCTCGGCCCGGGAGCGCAGCACCAGCGCTGCCGTCAGGCCCATGTGCGCCGCCACCGTCTTGAGCACCAGCGCTTCCGACTCCGGGTCGAGTATCGGCCCTCCGACGGCCAGGTTGTAGCCCGTGCTGCCCGTGGCCGTGGACAAGATCAGCCCGTCGGCCCGGAACGTGGAGATCTGTGCTCCGTCGATGGTCCCGGCGATGGACACCACGCGGGAGGCCCCACCCCTTGCCACCACGAAGTCGTTCAGGGCGTGGTAGGGGCCCTCGGTGATGGTTGACCCGCCCCGCGTTACCGTGGCCTTGAGCATATTCCGCTCGTCGACGCGGTAGCCTCCGTCCAGGTAGGCGGGCAGCCTCGGCAGGGCTTCATCGACCGTCAGCTCGGTCATGAACCCGAGGCGGCCCATGTTGATGCCGACGATCGGGATCTTGGCGGGGCCGGTGAAACGCACTGCCCGTAGGATGGTGCCGTCGCCCCCCACGGTAATCACGAGGTCGGTGCCTTCGGCGCGCGGCGCAAGGGACTCCAGGTTCTCCGCCGGTGAATACCAGCTTCCCTCCGGCAGGTCCAACTCGTGGAGAATGGCCATGCTCAGGTCCAGGGCCTCGGGTATGCGGTTGTTGTAAATGATACCGACGTTATGCATTGCGTCCCTTGCGATGTAGAGCCGTCCCAGTGTAGCAGGTCAACTGACAGAGGGCCCATCGAACCCGCTAGCCGCTCCCATCATCTGACCGGCGAGAGGGGCCGAACACATTCCTTAGGAGACGCAAGATGGTTCCCACTCCAGCGGAACCCCCGCCGCTAACACCCAGCGTCGAGAAGCGGCTGACCGTTTCGGCAATCGTTCCAACGGTGCTGGCAGCGGCCGCAACGTTGTTGGCCGCCTCCCTGGCGGTCTTGACCGTGCTGGACAGGTCTTCGCTGCCCTCTTTGAGGTTCTCGCTGATGGTAACGGCGTTGCGCGAAACCTGGACGATGTTCGACGCGGTTTCCCCGGACACGGCCGCGATTTCAGTGGTGATGCGGTTGAGGTTTTCCGTGGTGCCGGAGGCGTTGTGCACGGAGTCCCGGACCGGCCTGTAAAGCTTGAAGACCAGAACGACGACGGTCAGGCAAAGCAGTGAAAAGACGCCTGCCGCCACGATGACAAAGATATCCCGGATCGCCGAAGTAGTATTGGGGTCCATTTCAGTAGGCCTCAGGATTGCGGCTAATGGGTGCTTCGCGCGGCGGCGATCAGTGCGGGAGGTGCCCTCAGGATTCCCAAGGATCGATGACTTCAATGCCGCAGTTTTCGAAGCCACGGGTGTCGCGCGTGGCAACAGAGGCACCGTTGACCCGCGCAATGGCGGCAATCATGCAATCTCTATGCAGATTTTCTCCGAAGGGGCGTCCACCGCGCTCTCTGGCAACTCGGATTTCGGCGTAGGCGCGGGCCGAAGCTCGGTCGAAAGGCAGCACCCGACCACCCAAATCTTCATCAATCAGCCTTTCGTCCCTGTCCATCAGATCGCGGCGCTTACGGCCGACCGGCAGCCTTTCAAGGCCGTATCGCAATTCCGCCTCAGTGACGCAGGTCAAATACAGTTCCCTCAAAGACTGCCTGGCAAACCATTCCGCCACATTTGGGTAGGGGTTGGGTTTGCTCAGCTCGGAGGCGACATTGGTATCCAAGATAATCATCATCACTGCCTAGTGGTCATCATGGCACGGGCAGCAACAAGCCGTTAGCAGAGGCGGCTCATGGTCCAAATCCCGGAAGCCAATCTCCGCATACATTGCGCGAATTCGCTCTAAAGCCTCTTTGGCTGATCCAGGATAACTAGGCACAGCATCAGTCGACCCCGGCAATGCTCCGTTGAGAATATCCAGAACGGCCTCCTCCAGCGAATGGCCCTTGGCCGATGCCCTTGTCTGCAATCGTTGCACCAGCCCGTCACTAAGTCCGGTAACTTCAATTCTGTTCACGCGCACACCTCCGGAGGCTCTGTTATGCGATGATAACATGGGCCATCTTCAGCAACGCCCGGGCCGCTACACACCCAGGGCGCTGACCGCCGCGCCTGCGGCCTCCATCACGAAGCCCGGGGCCACGCCCAGGAACACCAGCACGGCAGCGGCGACGCCCAGCGCAGCCCAGGGGGCCGGGTTGCGGGATGGCGGAGCGCCCGGCGCAACGGGTGCCTGTTGCAGGAACATCACCCGTATGATGCGGATGTAGTAGTAGGCCGACACCGCGCTGTTCACCACACCCACTATGGCCAGCCACGCTAGCCCGCTGTCAACCGCTGCAGTGAACACGTACAGCTTGGCTATGAATATCCCTGTGGGCGGCACTCCTATGAGAGCGATCAGGGCGAGAGCAAGGGTTATCGCCAGCGCCGGGGAGCGCGTGAACACACCGGCATAGTCACTGATACGGTCGCTGCCGACCCGTTCGCTGATGGCGGCGATGGCGAAGAACGCCGTCAGGTTGGCGGCGGTGTACGCCACCAGGTAGAACAGGACACTGTCGAGACCGATGGAGGAAAAGACCGGAACGTCCGGAATAACCTCGACTGCTTTCACGCTGGCAGCAACACCCACCAGCAGGTAACCGGCGTGGGCAATGGTGCTGTACCCGAACAGTCGGCGGATGTTGCTCTGGGCGATGGCCACGGCGTTGCCAATGGTCATGGACGCAGCGGCCAGTGCCGCCAGCAGCACCGCCCAGTCCAGCGAGACATCGAAGAACCCGGTGAACAGCACCCGGAACAGGACTGCGAACCCCGCCGCCTTGCTGGCCACCGACAGGAACGCCACCACCGGCGTGGGTGCGCCCTCGTACACGTCGGGCACCCACATCTGGAACGGCGCGGCGGATATCTTGAACCCGAAGCCAGCGACCAACAGAACGATGCCCACCAGCAGCGCGTAGTTTCCGAAGGCAATGCTGCCTCCGGCGTGGCCAACGGCCGCAGATATTTCCGACAGCTCAGTGCTGCCCGTAAATCCGAAGACCAGCGCCATCCCGTAGAGCATCAGCGCCGAGCTGATGGCCCCGATGATCAGGAACTTCATACCCGCCTCGCTGGAGCGCCCGCTCATAAGGAACGCCGCCAGCGCGGCAATCGGAAGGCTGGTCAGTTCCAGCGAAACGTAGATGGTGATCAGCTCGGTGGCCGCCGCCAGGAGCATCATTCCGGTGGCGGAGAACAGCAGCAGGCCGAAATACTCGCCCCGGAACCGCGGCATCAGCTTGATGTACTCGGTGGAGGCCAGGACCACCAGCGCGGCTGCTCCGGTCACCAGGAAGTTGAAGAACAGGGCAAACCGGTCAACTGACAGGCTGCCCAGCAGAATGCTGGCCTCGCCGTCGGATCCGTCCGGCACTAGGCTTCCGGCCTGTCCCAGGTCATAGAACTGGTACAGGCTGAGAACGAACGGCCCGCTCAGCAACAGAAACGCCAGGTAGGGCAACAGCCGGGTGGCGCGCCGTGGCAGGGCCAAGTCGAAGATTATGACCAGCAGGCCCGCTCCGGCCATGGCCAGGTATGGCGAGATTATGTAAATGTCGTGGGCGTTCATTCCTAGCTAGCCGCCGTTGATAGCCTGGACCATGGGGGCCAGGGCCGTCTCGAACATGTCGGTAAGCAGTGCGGGGTAGATACCCACGCCTATGATGCAAATGACCATCAGGGCGAGGGGGGCCGCCTCGACCAGCGAGGCGTCGGTCAGGTCGGCAAAGCGCTCCCGGCGGGCGCCGAAGAAGGTGCGCTCCATCATCCACAGGATGTACCCGGCGGCGAGGACGATACCCAATACGGCCAGCACGGTAGGCCAGTCGTAGGCCCGGTAAGCTCCCAGGAACACCAGCAGTTCAGCCACAAACCCGCTCAATCCCGGCAGTCCCAGCGACGCCAGTCCCGCGATCAGCATGGCCGCGGCGACGAAGGGCATCCGCCCTGCCAGCCCGCCAAGATCGGGGATATAGCGTGTGTGCGCCCTCTCGTACACCAGTCCCACCGCCAGGAAAAGCAGGCCGGTGATGGTGCCGTGAGTGAACAGCTGCAGGGCCGCACCGCTGAGGCCCGTGGACGTCAACGTGCCGCCGGCGACCCCGACCGAGCCGATGCCCAGCAACACCAGCCCCATGTGGCTCACGCTGGAGTATGCGATCAGTCGTTTCAGGTCGGTCTGGCGGATGGTCACCACTGCTCCGTAAAGCACGCTGATCACGCCCAGAGCCACCAGCACCCAAGCAAACTCCCATGACTGGTCGGGGAACAGCCCCACGTTCACCCGCAGCAGGCCATAGCCGCCCATCTTGAGCAACACACCCGCCAGCATAACGCTCGCCGCCGTGGGCGCGTCCGTGTGCGCGTCCGGCAGCCACGTGTGCAGCGGCCACGTCGGCAGCTTGACGGCGAAGGCCACAAAGAAGAGCCAGAACAGCCACGACAGGGGCAGCAGCGTGGCCGCCGACGCCAGCGCGCCACTGTTCGCCGACAACTCGATCAGGTTGAAGCTGCCCACCTCCGGTGTCAGGAACACCGCCACGATGGCCACCAGCATGAACGCGCTGCCCAGGATGGTGAAGATCAGGAATTTCATCGCCGAGTATTCTTTGCGCCCCGTCCCCCAGATGGAGATGAGCATGTACATCGGCAGCAGTTCCAGCTCCCAGAACAGGAAGAACAACAGCAGGTCCATCGCGGTGAAGACGCCCATGACCGCCGACTGGAGCAACAGCAACCAGAAGAAGTATTCCTTGACCCGCAGCCCCACGTGCCACGACGCCAGCACCGCCGACAGGCCCAGCAGCCCCGTCAGCGCCACCAGGGGCGCCGACAGCCCGTCCACCGCCAGCAGGTACGACGCCTTCAGTCCTACGTCGGGTATCCAGGCGAACTGGTCCACAAACTGGAAGCGTGTGGCATCCTCTCCCCGCTCGAACAGCGCGAAGACCAGCAGTGCCAGCACCAGGTCCACCACGGCGATGGCCACCGCCGCTCCGCGAATGACTTTGTTTCCGCGCAGCAGCAACAGCAGCACCGCCCCAACTGCGGGGAGGAACACCGTAGCGGTCAGCAGTCCGTTGAACTCAGGCGCCATCAGTTTTCGTTATTGAAAAGTCCTTTCAGGATGAGAGCAGGAATCCAAGGATGATTAGCAGCGAACCCAGGGCGATCGCGGTCCCGTAGGCCTGCACCTGCCCCGTCTGCACCCGGGCCACCGCCGAGCCGATGTTGCGGAAGAACCACCCCACCAGGTCAACGATTCCGTCCACTAGCCTACGGTCGAGCCAGTTGGTGAGCGCGGCGAGGGACCGGTAGAAGCTCCGGCGCACAATCAGGTTCTCGTAGAGCGCGTCCACGTAGTATTTCTGCGTAATCAGCGTGTGCACCGGGCCCAGAATTCGCAGCGGCTCCCGCGCCTGGTCCCTGCGCAGTCCATACACCGCCAGGCCCAGCAACGCTCCGCCAGCGGCGGCGGCGGTGGAGATCCCGGCCATCGGCCAGCTGAAGTCGGGCAGCTCGGCGTGCCCCTCGCCGCCCGTGGCGAGGTGAAGCCCGTCCGCCACGAACCCGGTGACCCAGTGCACCGGGACTCCCAGGAAGTTGATCCACTGCGGGTTGATGACGAAGCCGATGACCACCGCGCCCAAGCCCAGCACTGCCATCGGCGCCACCATCACCAGCGGCGACTCGGCAAGGTGCACGCCGCCGTGATGTCCGCCGCCCTCCTCTTGCGCCTCGTCACTCGCGTTTACGGGGGCAGGCGCCGCTGCAGCCTGCTGTTGCGGGTGCAGGTCCGCGTTCTCCTGGTCCACGCCGCCCTTGAATTCTCCGTGGAAAGTCATCATCACCATTCTCACGGAGTAGAAAGCCGTGAACACGACGCCCACGATGAGACCGACGAAGGTGACGATATTTATCCAGTCCGCGAAGTTGCTGTTGCCGTCGAAGGCGGCAAGCAGTATCTCGTCCTTGCTCCAGAAGCCAGCCAGCGGGATGATGCCAATCAGGCTGAACGACGCCACCATCACCAAGATGTAGGTGGCGGGCATGTATTTTCGCATCCCACCCATGTAGGTCATATCGAAGGTACCGCTGGCGTGGTTGACGCTGCCCGCGCCGAGGAACAGCAGCGCCTTGAACACCGCGTGCGTTACCAGGTGGAAGATGGCGGGCGCGTAGGCCCCCAGTCCGAGCGCGGCCATCATGTAGCCCAGCTGGCTTACGGTCGAGTAGGCCATCACGCGCTTGATGTCGTTCATCACCAGGCCCATGGTCGCGGCCATCAGCGCCGTGAACGCGCCGACCAGGGCCACCACCGCCAAGGCAGCGTCCGACTGCTGGAAGACCGGGAAGAACCGGGCCACCAGGAACACCCCCGCCGCCACCATTGTCGCGGCGTGGATCAGCGCGCTGACCGGAGTCGGGCCCTCCATGGCGTCGGGCAACCAGGCGTGCAGCGGGAACTGCCCAGACTTGCCCACCGCTCCAGCGAATATGCCCAGCGCCATCCAGGTCAGCGCAGCGCCGCCCAGCACCGCCGCACCCGCGGCCACGGGCTGCGCCGCCTGCCAGATGTCGGGGATGTGGAAGGCGTTCAGACCCACGGCCGCAAAGTCGTCCGCCTTAAGGAACAGGTACAGGATCGCGATGAGGAAACCCACGTCGCCAATGCGGGTGACGATGAACGCCTTTTTTGCCGCCGCAGCCGCCGAGGGCCGCTCGTGCCAGAACCCGATCAGCAGGTAAGACGAAACGCCGACCAGCTCCCAGAAGGCGTACAACTGCACGATGTTGCTGGACAGCACCAGCCCCAGCATTGAGGCGGTGAAAAGGGACATGTAGGCGAAATACCGGGCGAACCCCGGATCTCCGTCCATGTACCCCACCGAATAGATCTGGATCAGCAGGCTTATGGAGGTCACCACCAACAGCATCACCGCCGTCAGCGGGTCAACCAGCAACCCCATCTGGATTGTGGCCCCGCCGTAAGACAGCCAGTCCCAGCTCTGGAAAACCGCCTCGTGGTGAACGATGACCCCTCGGAGCGTGACGGCGGCCAGCACCGTCGAGGCGGTCAGTGCGGCAATGATGCTCAGCGCGGACAGGAACGGCCACCGGTTGAGGAATGGCCGGATGACCAGGGCAATCAGTACGAAGGAGCCCAGCGGAAGCAGGAATATGGCCCAGACTAAGGCTTCGTTGACCATCTACAGTTTCCTCAGTATCTCCTCGGCCACGTGCTCACGCCCCTTGGGAACGTAGATGTCGAACGGGATCCTCTCGCTCCAGTCCAGTATGTCTCCCTCCGGCAGGATGCGGGCAGGCAGGCCCTCGCCCTCGAGGACCTCTTTCCACATTTCCGCCAGCATCAGGTTCGACGCTTTTCTGAACTGTACCCACATACTCCGGCTTGATACCTGAACGCGATAAAGGTTGGCTAGTGCCTCAGCTGCGACGCCTCGGTCAGATCCACAGACTCGTTGGTACGGTACATCGCGAAAACAATCCCCAGCCCCAGCGCAATCTCCGCCGCGGCCACGGTGATCACGAACACCGCGAACACCTGTCCGGTGAGCGCTGTCGAGATGCTTTCCTGCAGCCCCGCCGGCGCCAGGTACTTGGCCATCGCCACCAGCGTGACGTTCACAGCATTGAACATCAGCTCGATGGACATCAGCACGGCCAGCACGTTTCGCCGGGCCAGGGAACCGTAGAGGCCGATGCAGAACAGCACCGCAGCCACGATGAGGAATGCTTCGAAGGACATACCCGGCTAGTCCGCTTCCGATCCGGAAACGCCGGGGTTGGATGTCCGGGGGCGCACTAAGGCCAGCGCCCCGATGAGCGCTGCGAGCAGCAGCACCGACACGGCCTCGAAGGGCAGCACGTATTTGCCGATCAGCAGGTCGGCCAGACCGGCCTCCTGCGCCTCCTCCTGTTCCGCCGCCCCGGTCACTCCCGCCTGCTCCAGCGACTCCTCCGGAATGTTGGCGACGGCCGAGGTCTGCACCAGCTCGACGCTTTGACGATCTTCGTCGGGTAGGAAATTCCACTGCGTGTCCACCGCGACCACCACCATCGCTGCCAGCAACAGCGCCGCGAATATCCCGGCTGGAATCTGCAGCCTGTTGGGCTGGTTGCCCTGCTGCACGTCTCGCGTCAGCATCACGGCGAAGATGATCAGCACTGCGATCGCGCCAGCGTAGATCAGCACCTGCACCACCGCAAGGAATTCGGCGTTTAGCAGAACGAAGTAGCCACCGACGGCAACGAACACGGCCACAAGGAGCAGGGCCGCCCGGAACAGGTCGCGAATAAGCACCACGCCCAACGCGCACCCCACGGCCACGACGCTCAGCAGCCAGAATACGACGTCCTGGAACAGCATCTAGGCGGCGTCCTCGCCGTTCTCGTCTGTGGCCTCGGGCGCCGTGCCCTCACCCTCAGGAGAAGGAAGGGAGCCGATTCTCATTCCGGCCTTCTCACGCTGGTGCCACTGCCACGACTCGCGTCCCACCTGCTTCCAGTCCAGCGGACGCCCGGCCCGTGGATCATAGTCCTGCGCCTCGAGCTGCGGACGGAAGAAGGTGCTGGGATGCTTGTCCGACTGCCTGAGCTGGTCGATGGTGATGACCATGTCCTTGCGCGAGTATTTGCTCTGCTCGAATCCGCTGCCCATGAACAGCGCGTCGTAGGGGCAGGCCTCGACGCACAGCCCGCAGAACATGCATCGGTTGATGGCGATGTCGAACACCTCCAGCCGGTACTTGTCCCCCTCGGGTATTGCGGTCTCGCTGGGGCTGGTAACTATCTTGATGATTCCCAGCGGACAGTATTTGGCACAGGAGGCGCAGCCGGTACAGCGCTCCTCGTACCACACGAACTCCTCGCCCCGGAAGCGGGGGTGCTGCTCCAGCCGCTCCTCGGGGTACTGCACCGTAAACGGCTTCTTGGTCAGGTTCTTGAGGGTAACCAGCAGACCCTTGGCCATTGCCAGACCGTACATCGCTAATCCCCCTCCACTATGGTTACGCCGCGCGGCAGCGTCGGCGGCCTGTTGGAGACCACCGGCCGCACCTTCTCCCGCACCATGTTGCCGAAGATGAATATGCAGGCCACGGTTATCCCCAGGTTGATGCCCGTCATTATGCCCAGGTCTCCCGTCGTGAGAGCTCCCTCGGCGTCCCGGAGGAAGTAGACCTCCAGCGAGGTCGCGAACAGGTTGATCAGGCTTGCGGGCAACAGGAATTTCCACGCAAAGGCCAGCAACTGGTCGATGCGCAGGCGCGGGAAGGTCGCCCGCACCCAGATGAAAATCGTCGCCACCATCATCGTCTTGATCAGGAACCACAGCCAGCCCAGCCAGTGGGCCACCGGGCCCTCCCAGCCGCTCAGGAACAGCGTGGTGATGACCGCCGAGGCCACCATCACGCCCCCGAACTCGGCCGCCTGTATCATCGCGAACTTGATGCCGCTGTATTCCGTGTGGTATCCGGCTATCAGCTCCGACTCCGCCTCAGCCATGTCGAAGGGCGTCCGGTTCAGCTCCGCCGTTGTACCTGCCACGAACACGATAAATGCCAGCGGCTGCACCACCAGGAACGGCAGGGCCTGCGCCGAGACGACGTCGGCCAGCGACATCGAGCCCGCCACCATCACCACTCCCAGCAGCGAGACCACCACCGGCACCTCGTAGCTGATGAGCACCGCCACCCCCCGGGCCGCGCCGAAGAGGGCGAAACGGTTGTTGGACGACCACCCCGCCATGAAAATCGCGATGGAGGTTATCGAGGTCACGGCCAGTATGTAGAGCACGCCCACGTTCAGGTTGGCCAGCGCCGTGTCCTTGGCGAACGGCACCACCGCCAGGGTCAGCATCACCGGCGCCACCATCCCGATGGGCACCAGCAGGAAAACGATCCTGTCAGCCGTGCCGGGAGTCAGGTCCTCCTTGAACAGCAGCTTGATCAGGTCGGCAATCGGCTGCAACAGCCCGAAGGGCCCCCAGCGGTTGGGGCCCAGGCGGTTCTGGAACTTACCGATAAGCTTGCGCTCTCCCCACGAAAAGCCCGCTGCTCCCAGCAGAACCGCGTTCGTCAGGACCAGAATGATGACCAACCCCGCCACCAGGTAAGACAACCAGCATGGCAGGAGGTGTCCCACGAAATTGTGGATTTCGCGGAACATCACCGTGTCGTAGAGAATGTTGTCCGGCCCTATTGAGCAGCTCACCGGTCAACTTCACCCATGTTTATGTCAACACTGCCAAGCGTAACAATCATGTCTGCCAGCTTCCAGCCCACCAGCAGGTGCTCGGTCACCGTCAGGTTCAGCAGGGACGGCGAGCGTATCTTGCAGCGGTAGGGACTGATCCCCCCATCGCTGATCAGGTAGAAGGCCAGCTCTCCCTTGGAGGCTTCCACGCGCCCGTAGGCCTCGGCTCCCGGTTCTGGACGCAGCACCAGCGGCACCTGGGCCCGCACTGGCCCCGGCTCGATCTGCTCCACGCACTGCCGGATGATCCGCATGCTCTGCCGGATTTCCTGGATCCTCACCCAGAAGCGGGCGTAGTTGTCGCCGTCCTGGGAAGTCGGTACGTCGAACTCCACCAGGTCATAGGCGTCATACGGCTCAACCTTGCGCCAGTCCCATTCCATCCCGCTGGCCCGCAGCACCGGCCCGCTGACCGAGGAGTTGATGGCCACGTCCAGCGGCAGTGGACTCACTCCCCTGGTGCGGACCATGACGATTTCGTTGTGCAGCAGAAGCTGCTCCAGCTCCTTGAATTCCTCCTCGAAATCCACGAGGAACTGGTCCAGCGCCGGCCAGAACTCGGGTGGCGTGTCAAAGTAGACACCTCCGGGCCGCATGTAGCTCACGGTGATTCGTGCACCACACAGCATCTCGAACAGGTCGAGAATGCGCTCCCGGGACCGGAAGCAGTACATCAGCGGCGTGCCGAGCGCCCCCAGGTCCTGGATGATGAACCCGATGCCCATCAGGTGCGCCGCGATCCGCTGCAGCTCGGCGGTCAGTGTCCGGAGGTATTTCCCCCGCAGCGGCACCTCCGCGCCCAGTAGCTGCTCCACGGCCAGGCAGTAGGCCTGGTTGTTGATCATCGACGACACGTAGTCCAGCCGGTCTGTCAGCGTGACCACCTGCGTGTAGTTACGCTCCTCGGCCAGCTTTTCGGTGCCCCGGTGCAGGTAGCCGAACACCGGCTCCACCTGCAGGATCTCCTCCCCGTCGAAGGTGACCCGCAGCCGGAACACCCCGTGAGTGCTGGGGTGCTGCGGCCCTATGTTAACGGTCATCGGCTCGGTCCGGATGGTCATCCCGTGTAATCCCTGCGCAGGGGATGTCCTTCGAAACCCTCCCAGAGCATGATCCGCTTCATGTTGGGATGCCCCTCGAAACGAATGCCCATCAGGTCCCAGATCTCCCGCTCCTGGAAATCCGCGCCGCGCCACAGGTGGTATACCGAGGGCGCCGACAGGTCCTCACGCCCGGGCAATCGCGACTTGATCGTCGCCTTGTGGCCCCTCCGAAAAGAAGTCAGGTGATACACCAGCTCGAAATGCCCTACGTAGTCAATCGCGGATATGGAGTTCAAATACTCCAGTTCCAGTTCTCCATCCCCCCGCAAAAAACCGGCAACATCGGCGATGGACGAGGGCCTGATCCAAAGGGTTTCTTCGCTCCACTGGTCCACAGCACCCGGTACTGCCTCGTCCACCCGCTCCGCCAGTTCCGATCCGCCCAGCTGGGTCAGGGCCATCACTGCTCCTCCCCATCCTCTCCTGCGGGAATGGACGATGGAGGAGAGTCGGTGGCCTCTGCCTCGGCGGCAACCGCCTGGCGCACAGAGGCGGGAGCGAGGTTGCGGTACCGTTTGATCTTCTCGTGGAGGGCCATGATTCCGTAGAGCAGGGCATCCGGGCGCGGTGGGCAGCCCGGCACATAAACGTCCACGGGGATGATATGGTCCACGCCGGGGACGACGCTGTATGAGCCGTAGTACGGTCCGCCGCTGGTGGCGCAGACACCCATGGAAATCACCCACTTGGGCTCGGCCATCTGCTCGTAGATGCGCCGTATGGGCGGCGCCATCTTCCACGTCACCGTGCCCGCGATGATCAGCAGGTCCGCCTGTCGCGGCGAGGCACGGAAGGCCTCCATCCCGAAGCGCGCAATGTCGAAACGGCCCATGCTGCTGGCGATCATCTCAAACGCGCAACAGGCCAGGCCAAACGTCACCGGCCAGGCGGACGACTTGCGGCCCCAGTTCACCAGCGCGTCGATGGAGGTGACCATCAGGTTGCCTTTCACGTCGTCGGGGACTTCGATGAGCGGCTCGGCCAGGGGCTCCGGCGAATTGTCCTTCAATTCCTGGACCACCCGGCCCTCGTTCCGGTCAAGGTCCCAGGTTCGGGACTGCAGGGACTCTCCCCGTTGATATAAACCAGGTTGCCATGGTTGCGTCATCAGGCGCCGCGCCCCAATCCAGGCCGGTCCCATTCCAAGTCGCGCTTGCGCCACGCATAGGCCCAGCCGACCAGCAGGATGCCCACGAACACCGCCATTTCGATCAGCGCAAACAGTTCCAATTGCAGGAATTTCGTGGCCCAGGGGTAGAGGAAAATGACCTCGACGTCAAAAATTACGAAGAGGATCGCGAACATGTAGTATCGGAAATTAAAGAGGCTCCAGTGGCCCCCGATAGCCTCCATGCCGCACTCGTAGGTCTCAGCCTTGACGTCGCTCGGCTTGCGGGGACGCAGGCCGAATCGCGAGGCTCCCCACGACATGAGAAGCATGCTGACCGGCACTGCCACGGCAACCACGCAGAAGATGGCAATCAGCCCGTATTGCCTGAAATAATCGTCCAGAAACATCGCCGCGATTATATCAGAAAGTGGCCAAATGGCCGCATCGAATTCCGGCAGGATTTACCCGTCCTCGCAAGGCGGCCACCGTTATAACCGCCCATTCCCGTAATGGTCGAGAGCGCTGGAATGGTAATATAGGCAGCGGTAATCTGTTTCTGTAAGAGGTCGGTTTTGGCCGAAGAAAATCACGCAACCGGGACTGGACCACTGGCCGGGCTTAGGGTGTTGGACCTGTCCATGATCGTAGCGGGAGGTACCGCCAGCAGCCTTATGGCCGACTTCGGCGCCGAGGTCGTGAAGGTGGAGCGGCCCGGCGGCGGCGACCCGCTCCGCAACTGGGGCCCGTTCGCCAACGGTGTCTCGCTGTGGTGGAAGGTCCACTCCCGGAACAAGAAATCCATCACCCTCAACCTCGGCAACGAGGAGGGGCAGGGTATCCTCAGGGATCTTGCAGCCAGGGCCGACGTGCTCATCGAGGGATTCCGTCCCGGCGTGATGGAGCGCTGGAACCTGGGGCCGGACGAGCTCCTGCAAGCCAATCCCCGCCTCGTCATGCTTCGGTACTCGGGTTTCGGGCAGACCGGCCCCTACAAGGACCGCCCCGGTTTCGGCACCATCGCCGAGTGCATGAGTGGCTATGTCGGCATGACCGGCTTCCACGACACTCCGCCGGTTCTGCCTCCGGTGCCTCTGGCGGATGAAGTGGCTGGCGTCTTCGGCGCCATGTCCGGGATGATGGCTCTCTACCACCGGGACGCAGGCGGCGGTGGCAAGGGACAGGTGGTGGACGTCTCACTGTTCGAGCCGCTGTTCCGCCTGTGCATTCCCCACATCACCATGTTCGACATGCTGGGCATCAACCGCGAGAGGGTGGGCAACGACTTCCCCGACGCCGCGCCCCGCAGCCTCTACCTGACCGGCGACCAACACTGGCTCGGCCTGTCGGCCACGTCGCAAAGCACCTTCGAAGGGCTGGCGCGGGCCATGGGCATGCCGGAACTCATCGACCGCCCCGCCTTCACTGACAACGCCTCCCGAATCGAGAACCGCGGGGAGTTGAACGAAGAGCTGAACACCTGGCTGGGCGAGCGCACGCTACAGGACACCCTCGACCAGCTCATCCCATCTGGAGGCGTGGTGGGGCCAGTCTACGGCGCCTCAGATATCGTCGCCGACCCCCACTACCAGGCCCGGGAGGACATCATTGAAATCGACGACCCTGAGCTGGGACGCACCCGGATGCTCGGGGTCGTTCCCAAGTTCAGCGAAACCCCTGGCGCGGTTGAGCATGCCGGTCCCACCGTTGGTCAGCACAACGCTGCAATCTACGGCGCGTGGCTGGGACTAGCCGAATCGGACCTGTCAGCACTGGCGGAGCGCGGCGTCATATGACCGCCCAGCGAACACTCCTCGTAGCCACCGGCAACCCCGGAAAGCTGCGGGAGTATCAGGGGCTCTTGCGCGAGGCGCCTTTCCAGTTGGTGTCGCTCAAGGACGTTGGCATCACTGATGAGGTGGAGGAGACCGGAAGCACCTTCGCCGAAAACGCTTGGCTCAAGGCCTCAGGCTATGCCTCGATGAGCGGCATGCTGACCCTCGCCGACGACTCCGGCCTCGAGGTGGACGCTCTCGGCGGCGACCCGGGCGTCCGTTCCGCCCGCTACGGCGGCGACGCCTGCCGCAGCGACGCCGACCGCGTGGACCTGCTGCTCCACAACCTCGACGGTATGGCCTGGGAGAAGCGCACCGCCCGGTTCCGCTGCGTCGTCAACGTTGTCCACCCGCGGGCAGGCGCAAACGGTAAGCCGAAACTGCTCGTTTCCGTAGTGGGGTCTGTGGCCGGAATGGTACAATACGAGCCGGTGGGCGACGACGGCTTCGGATACGACCCTGTGGTGTACCTACCCTCCTTTCGTCGAACCGTGGCCCAGCTATCACTGGAAGAAAAGAACCGGATTAGCCACCGGGGCAACGCCGCCGGTCGTGCCCTGACCGCACTGTCCCGGTTTCCCGTGGAATCATTCTGAAAAGGCAACAGCGACCGCTCTTAAAGCCATTATGTCCGTCAACGTAGTCGACACTATGGGCAGGTCCATGCGCGACCTGCGAATTTCGGTCACTGACCGGTGCAATTTCCGCTGTCCGTACTGCATGCCCGCCGAGATCTTCGGCGAGGCCTACGAGTTCCTGCCTCGCGAGGAAATCCTCACCTTCGAGGAAATTGCCCGCCTGACCCGCCTGTTTTCCGAATTCGGAGTGACCAAGGCCCGCATAACCGGGGGCGAGCCTCTGCTCCGTACCGAGCTGCCCGAGCTGATTTCCCAGGTCGGAGCCATCGACGGCATCAGCGACATCACCCTCACGACCAACGGCTACCTTCTCGCACAGCAGGCCCAGGAACTCAAGGACGCCGGTCTGCACCGCATAACCGTCAGCCTCGACAGCATCGACGACGAGGTCTTCAAGAAGATGAACGGCCGCGGGTTCGGTGCCCGCCGCGTATTGCACGCCATCGAACGCGCCGCCGAAGTCGGCCTCACGCCCATAAAGATCAACGCGGTTGTGCAGCGCGGGGTCAACGACCACACCATTGTCGACCTGGCACGATACTTCAAGGGCACCGGCCATATCGTCCGTTTCATCGAGTACATGGACGTGGGCAACCGCAATGGCTGGAAGCTGGACGAGGTGGTCTCCGCGGAGGAAATCATCGGCCGCATCGGTGCCGAAATGCCTCTCGAGCCCGCCCCCAGCAACTACTCGGGCGAGGTTGCTGAGCGCTACCTGTACAGCGACGGCAGTGGCGAGATCGGGGTCATAGCCTCCGTCACCCGGCCGTTTTGCGGGGCATGCACCCGCCTGCGACTGTCCACCGATGGGCAGATATTTACCTGCCTGTTCGCCACTCGCGGCACCAGCCTGCGCGATCCCATGCGAGAAGGAGCCAGCGACGACGAGATGCGAGACCTGATCGCCCGCATCTGGTCCCGCCGCACCGACCGGTACTCGGAAGAGCGTTTTGCGGCCACCCCGGACATGCCCCGCCCCGCCAAGGTCGAGATGTACCAGATCGGCGGCTAGAACTGCCGTGGTTCGATAGTGCCCAACACAATCCTGACGGGACCCCTGGGCCAACCGATTCGTCTAACTGAAGAAAGGATGGGCCACATTTTGCTGGATCATCCGGAAATGGCTGGTTTGCAGTGGACGATAGCCCAAACCCTCGAATCTCCAGACGTACAGTTCCCGTCCAGGACTGACCCAACGCGAGTGAGAGAGTATTACAAGGAATTCCTAGGCCTTGAGGTAGGACGATTCGTCAAGGTAGTTGTATGCTTTGACAATGACGACCCTTTTGTCCTTACCGCCCACGGATGCAGGCGAATTCCAAGAAGAGGCACGTAAGATGGAACCGAAATGGGTGAGCATCTGGTACGACCCTGAGGGCGATTTTCTGGAAGTTGTCTGGCAGCGTAAATCCGGAGAATTCGTCGAGTCAGCAGACGGGCGAGCTGACATTAAGTTGGATAGCGAGGGCAACATACTTGGTTTTCAGATACAGGCGTTAAGTAAGATCACCAAACCAACAAATGTGGTCTTTGAATCAGAGGGTCTGGACGTAGAGCAGTGCCAGTGCCGGAAAGCAGCGACACCTCCCTCAGACACATAACCATCCACACCGACGGCTCCTGCCTCGGCAACCCAGGGCCGGGCGGATACGCCGCGATCCTTGACTACCAGGGTCGGGAGCGGGAACTGTCCGGCGGGTACCGGCGCACCACCAACAACCGCATGGAAATCCTGGCCGTCATCGCCGGACTGGAAGCCCTGACCGAACCCTGTGCCGTAACGGTCTACAGCGATTCCCGGTACGTGGTCGACGCCATCGAAAAGGGATGGGCCCGCAAGTGGAAGGCCAACGGCTGGATGCGAAACAAGCGTGAGTCCGCCGTCAACCCGGATCTCTGGGAACGTCTGCTTACCGCCTTGGACAAGCACAAAGTCGGGTTCAAGTGGGTACGCGGCCATTCTGGAAACGCGGGCAACGAGCGCGCCGACAAATTGGCCGTGGCCGAAGCCAACGGGAAGAACCTGCCCCGCGACGAGGGATTCGAGAATCCACGGAGGGCACTGATATGACTACCCCGCCGGAACAGCATTCGCTCACCCACCTCGACGAGCAGGGCCGCGCCCGCATGGTCGATGTGGGCGAGAAGGACGTTACCCACCGTGTCGCCACGGCTCGCGGCCACGTCTCCATCCAGCCGGAAACGGCCCGCCTCATCCGGGAGGGCCTTTTGAAGAAGGGCGACGTGCTCACCATCGCCCAAGTTGCCGGTATCATGGGTTCCAAGAAGACCTCCGAGCTCATTCCTCTCTGCCACCCTTTGCCCATCGACAAGGTCGACGTCGACCTGGACCTCGACGAAGAGCGCAGCCGCATCAACATCACCGCCACGGCCAGCACCACTGCCCGCACCGGCGTCGAAATGGAGGCCATGACCGCCGTGTCCGTAGCCGCCCTCACCCTTTACGACATGTGCAAGGCCGTCGACCGCGGCATCCGCATCGAGGGCCTCCGCCTGGTCAGCAAGCGGGGCGGCCGCAGCGGCGATATCGAACTTGAGGATGAGGAGTAGGTAGAGCAGTGGGGGCTATTTACGTCACAATTGAAGTAGGGGATATGCAGGGAGGGAGATTCGAGCCTGTGGAGGTGATGGTCGACACCGGCTCCACGTTCACAACGGTGCCAGCGGATCTGCTAAGGCGACTTGGAGTTAATCCGCAACGAACAATGCAAGTGCGGCTGGCCGATGGGAGCGTCATCAACGACCAAGTTTGCGACACAGTGATCCGGCTGGAAGGTCAGACTTTTTTCACCCCGATTTCCTTTGGCCGTGAGGGCGAACCAAATCTGCTGGGTGTTGTCGCTCTCGAAACAGCCCTTCTGGCAGTTGACCCAGTGGAGCAACGGCTGGTGCCGACAATTGGTTGGAAGGCCTAACCGCGCCGCGATAGCTCCAGGCCGATCAGCCGCAGCGCGGATGCCGCGAAGTGGATGTAGTCCTCCGTCGAAAGCCCCAGTGGCTTGTACTTATCCACCTGGTCCACGTCGGTGGGCCCCGCCGGCCCAGGGATGACTTCCAGCTCAAGCTCGCAGATCTCCCCGTCGGGCAGCACCACCACGCATCCCCATTCGTTCTCCGACTCCGGCGGTGGCTCCAGCTCCATGGCCTGCAACGACGTCATCCCCATAAATGCGGGGAAAGGCCGCAGCTTTCCTGCCAACTCGGCAACCGCCTCTCCAAGGTGCGCAGCCGTTTGCTCCAGCAATTCTCGGGCTGTACGTTCGAACTCAGACATTTGGGTAATTCTATGGCCCACCAGCCCGCGATGCCAACGCATTGACAGATGAGTCCCTGCCTAGTGGAATAAGCCACCAGCTTGATTCGCTGCTCCACGGGTAAGACGACTGAAATTTCGGCACAGGACTCCAGGCAGGGGTGGTACGTCGTTGCCGGGGCATTCCTCATCCTGACCTTTGGGTTCGGGAGTGCCTACTCCTTTGGAACATTTTTCACCCCTCTCCAGGACGCATTCGGCGCATCCCGGGCCTCGGTCTCTGCGGCCTTTTCTCTTGCCATCCTGACGCTCTTCAGCATCGGGCCGCTAACGGGCACTCTCGCCGACAGGCTGGGCCCGCGGGCGTTGGCGGCAGGCGGCACTGCCCTGGTCGGCTGTGGCCTGATGATCGCCAGCTTCGCCCAGGCTTTGTGGCAGGTCCAGGCCGCCTTTGCCCTGTGCATCGGCGGTGGCGTGGGGATGGCCTACGTTCCCGCCGCAGGTGCGGTCCAGAAATGGTTCGACCGCCACCGCGGCCTCGCATCCGGCATCGCCGTTTCCGGGATCGGCGTCGGCACCCTGATCGTGCCGCCCGTCGGGGCAGCGTTGATCGCCGAACTGGAATGGCGTTCCGCCTTTCTCGTTATCGGCGCAGCGGTTGCCATTGTTGGCGGGGCCGCTGGCCTGCTGGTCGCCAGCCCAAGAGCCGACCCCCATGGAGAGACTGTCGCCAATTCTGCAGGTCGGGGCGTCGCGTTGACTGTCGCAATCCGATCACGGCCATTTCTGCTGATGTTCTTCGGCTTCCTCCTGGCTTCCCTTGGCATGTACACGCCTATCGCCCACTTGGTCCCCTACACTGAGGACCGGCGAATCTCGCCCCAATCCGCTGCAATCCTGCTGAGCCTGCTCGGCCTCGGCAGCGCGGTGGGACGGTTCGCCATAGGTGCTGCTGCCGACCGCATAGGGCGCTGGCGCGGACTTGGCCTTTCCTTCGGCGGTATTGGCCTGAGCAGCCTGGTCTGGCTCGCTTCCGAAGGAATGACGGGTCTCGGAGCATTCGCAGTTCTGTTGGGACTGTTCTGGGGCGGAGCGGTGGCCTTGGCTCCCTCGGTAATGGCCGATTTTTTCGGCACCCGTGCGGTCAGTGGCATCATCGGAGTGCTCTATGCCGGAGTCGGGGTGGGAGCGCTGGTGGGGCCGGTCATCGCCGGACTGGCCTTTGACCTCTGGGCAAGCTACGCCATAGCCATTGCCTACAGCTCGGCCGCACCGGTCCTTGGTGCCGCCTGCGTGCTTTCCGCCGAATCACCTGGGTGCTGGCGCCACCGAATCGGTGCAACGGGGCCGTCAACTGCAAAAGAACCCCAAGTCAGTGGAGCGGACAATTGACACTGCCGACAGGCCCCGCATAACATTGAATTACCGGGTTGCATCCTGGCGGCTGGCCGGATGGCCCCTCGGTGGCAACGTAGCTCAGCGGCAGAGCGGGCGCTTCATAAGCGCTAGGTCACTGGTTCGAGCCCAGTCGTTGCCACCACTCCTATGACCTCCCCGTCCCCTAAACCTCCGGCAGCTTGTACGCCCTTGCCGCCGTGTTGTGGAACAGGTCGGCCTGTTCCGACGCAGAGAACTCCCGAGTCAACCGCTTGAACGCGTTCCAGCAGACCACATAGGAACACGACTGCTTGTCCACCGGGAAGTTGCTCTCGAACATGCACCTGTCCGCCCCGAACTTCTCGATGCTGTACATGTAATATGGCGCACCCGACGCCGCGATCTCTCGCGAGCCCGGAGGGAAGGGGCGCGTGTGCCAGTCGAAGCCGCTGATGGGGTTGCCCAGTCCGCCCACTTTCATCACCACGTTCTGACACTCCGCCACCGCGTCTATGCCCGCCCGCCACTGCGGCATCAGCTCCTCACGCCGTCCCGCGTACGGCCCGATGCCCAGCGGACGTCCCACGTGGTTCAGGATGATGGTCAGGTCCGGGAATGCCCGCGCCATGTCCGCCACCTCGGGAAGTTGCGGGTGGTACACAATACAGTCGAACGTCAGCCCCATTCGTTCCAGGCAGGCCAACCCCCTCCGGAACTCGGCATTGGCCAGCATCCCTGATGAGTTGGCCCGGGCTGTTGTGATCTCCGGGCTGGCATCCCACGCTGCGGTGCACCGTATCCCCTTGAACCGCCCTTTGCCTGCCTCGGCCAGCGCCTCCAACACCGGCGCCACGGCGTCGCCCAGCATCAGGTCGGCATTGCCCACGATGCCTGCGGCCACGGCTGTCTCGTTTCCAGCCGCCAGGTTGGTCGCGGCAATCCCCTCCACGAATTCCACCTCTCCCACCGACCGCAATTCTTCCGGACCGTCGGTGCGATACATGGAATGGCATTCAACGAATACTGTCTGGTTCACCCGGTGTCCGGCCCTGGCGTCGCCCAGCAGGTTCTCAAGCAGGTAAGTGCTGTCGGGACGCTCCCAGAAGTGATGGTGCGGGTCGAGGATGGGCATATTCGGCTCTATGGGATCCTCCTCGGTGAGCGCCAGCCACGAGTCCAGCCGCGTCGTCATTTTCAACTCCTGGGCGTCCCCTGATTCCTCCGCAAACTGCTTGGACGCCAGACTGCCCTAGGCTACTACGAAAGCATCCCATGCTCAAACGATACGGGCAGGAACTACGGGCAGGAACTCTGTATAATCTCCCCTGCCGGCGTAGAACGGCAAATCGGAAGCGGAAACACAGGAGGCAACATGGCCGAACCCACAATGGCGCAAGTCCGGGCAGCAATGGATGCGATGATCAGCAAGGCGATGGAGACTCCTAATGAACCCGTGGCCATGTCCATCGTCGACAGCGCCGGCAACCTGCTGGCCTACCAGACCATGGACAACCTGCGCATATTCAGCCGCCGACATTCTCTCCGCAAGGCCCACACTTCGGCCTTGATGGGCCTGGACTCGGGAGAGAATGCCAGTCGGCTGCACGGTCAGGGCCGCAACATCGCCGATCAGGGCGACCCCATGATGACCTACGGAACGGGCGGACTCGTCATTATGAAGGACGGCGTAATCCTCGGCGGCATCGGCGTCGGCGGATACCCCAGCGGCCAGGCAGACGAGGACCTGTCCCGCGTCGGCCTCAACGCAATGAATCTCTAGCCATCGATTTTCTGCGCCCGGCGCAAGCAAACGAGGAAAAACCAGGAAGTAGAATCCCCTCCCCGTTGATGGGGCGGGGCCGGGTGAGGGGTGGAATGCCGGGCGTCAACTGCTTTGCATCGAAAGAGGGATTCCCCGTCTCTGACCTCCTCCCAGGCGAGAGGAGTTGTTAGACCATCATGGTGAAACAGGTAAACCGGGCCTCCCTCGTAAGGTTGTTCCTAATCTCGATACTGGCAGCGGTGGCCCTCGCAATCTCGGCCTGTGCCGAGGCCGATACATCGGAGCAGGAGTGCCAGGACGGCGGAGAACGGTGGACGGAATACCGCCTTTTCATGGGGCGCGGCGATGGAGATCAGGAAGTGGTCAGCGACGCCGACTGGGACAGTTTTCTCGCCGATACCATAACGCCCCGCTTCCCCGACGGCCTGTCCGTCCTCGACGTTGCCGGGCAGGGTACCGCCGCTGACGGAAGCATCGAGCGGGAGCGCACCAAGATGCTTCTGATCCTCGCGCCGCCCGGCGACGGGCCATTGGGTCGAATGAACGAGATTGGAGCCGAGTACAAGCAACGCTTCAACCGGAATTCGGTACTACGAGTAATTCACCAAGGCCTGCGTGGCCTTCAAGTAACTACCATATTCCTTCGATCGGAAACGAAGTGCGATTCATAGGAGATCGCCAATGCGGATAGGAGTTTTCGTCGGCGCATCCGTCGCCGACCTGATGACCCTCGACGGCCTGCTGGCCCGCATCAAACAGGCCGAAGACGACGGTTTTGACAGCTTTTGGATCCCTCATATCTCCGCCCGGGGCTATGACGCACTGACCGTGCTGTCCATGGCCGGGATGCAGACGAGCCGCATCGAGCTGGGCGTAGGCGTGGTGCCCACTTACCCGCGCCACCCGGCGGCGTTGGCCCAGCAGGCCCTGACCGCGGCCACGGCCACCAACGGGCGCTTCATCCTCGGCATCGGCCCGTCGCACCGCCCCGGCATGGAGGAGGGCTTCGGCATCCCCTACGACCGGCCGGCCCTGCACACCCGCGAGTACCTGTCCGTGATGCGCCCGCTGCTGGAGGAGGGCGCGGTGCAGTTCAACGGCGAGTTCTTCAACTGCAACCTGGAGCTGGCCGCCCTGGAGCGCCCGGCCTGCCCCATCCTGGTCTCGGCCCTCGCACCGCAGATGCTTAACCTCGCCGGACAGCTCGCGGACGGCACCGTGACCTGGATGGCCGGTCCCCGCACCATCGAAACCCACATCACACCCCGCATCAGCCGGTCGGCGGAGAACAGTGGCCGTAGCAGTCCCCGCGTCTGCGTCGGCCTGCCCACCGCGGTCACCGACGACGAGAATGCCGGACGCCAGAAGGCCGCCGAGTCCTACGCGCGATACGGAGAGCTGGTCAACTACCGCCGCGTACTGGACATAGAGGGCGTCGAGAGTCCGGCGGAGGTCGCAGTTATCGGCAACGAGCAGTCGATCCAGCGCCAGCTCGAAGCCTTCGCGGAAGGTGGGGCCACCGACTTCGTCGGCAACATCTTCGACGTCCCAGGCGAACCCGAATCCGGCCAGCGCGCCTACGAAGCCCTCAAGTCCCTCGTCGGCAAAATCTAGCCCCGCACCCAGTAGACACAGAGGAGGAGAAAATGGCTCCGAGAATCAAGCACATCGCGCTCCACACCGAGGACCCCGTGGCCACTGCCGAGTGGTACAAGACCTGCTTCGGCCTCGACGAGCTCCGCCGCTCCCCCGATGGAGGCGCCGAGGGCGTTTGGCTCACCGATGGCTACATCTACTTCGCCATCCTGAAGATGGGGACGGAAGAGGCTCCCAACCTCGGCGAGGGCCCCTCAACGGTCAAGGGCGTACACCACATCGGCTTCTACGTCGATGACATGGAGGACGCCGTCTCGACTGTTGAGGACCACGGCGCCACCGAGTGCCCCGGCAGCAGCCGCGCCAACCGCAAGTACAAGGGCCCCGACGGCCTGATGATCGACCTCCGCGTCCGCGGCTGGGACGAGCAGATCCGCGCCCGCAGCACTCTCTACGAGCTGGTCGAGGCCCCACCCCGCGAGCCCGCAGGCGCCCCCGCCGACGACTAGCCCTCGGTGCAACGCCTCCCACTCGACCAATCCCCTCCCTCTTGACGGGGGAGGGATCCTTGGGGAAAAGACTCTAAGTTGTCGCAAAAGTCCATCTATCGACCCGACCAGGGCAAGAACGGGAATTCAATCAGTAGAGGGTCAAAATGAAAGCCCCTGCCGAGTGTTGACAGGGGGCTTCGTGAAAACGAGTGGGTTTGGGCTAGGAGCGCAGTGCTTCCCGCCAGCGTTCCATAAACTGCCCACGAGCTTCCTCGGAGAGGTTTCCTGTGGCGACTGTCATGATTTCTTCAAAAATTTCCTCGGAAACCTTTCCTTCAACAGACTGCAGGAAGTTCAGTAGCCAATCTTGCTGACGTTGTTCTTTTCGTTTTTCGTAGCTTTCGAGTGCTTTCAGGGCCAATACCATAAGTAGCCATCCCCCCGTTTCCAGAATCGCAAAGGACCCTGTGTAGAATAGGATGCCAGCAGATGCAAATTTAGCCGCTACTTCATATTCCGCTTGGGAGTTCCATAACCACCCAACAAATTCGCCTTGTGATAGCCAAAGGGTCACCAACCCCGAACCTATGGGTGTCATTACCGCATGGAAGCGAAGCCAGTTCTGTTCCCACCATGCCCTCCCCGTCCTGACCCATCGAGCTATCAACCCAGTCCCAATAGCTAGCTTATCAGTCTGTGCCATCACGGGCTAGACTGTCATGAATCGATGATAGGAGTTCACCAAGAATACGTCAAACACACTGGGGAATTCTCGGTAAACCCTATAGCAAGTGATATGGCAGGACAGGGAAAGTTATAAGCACAAGGAGAGGGCAAGGGGGACGGCGTACCCCCATTGCAGCAGGGTTCCGCTGGTGGTGAACCCGTCGAACCATCAACGGAATCCCGCGCCCTGGTCGTGCCAATCTCCCCGTTCTGCGACCAGGTTGGGGCGAACTCCCTTCTAGAGCACTTGTTACCCCTCACCGCCCCTGCCACTCGGGCGGGCGCTTCTCCGCGAACGCCCGCGGGCCCTCCCGCGCATCCTCCGAGTTCAGCACGCGTTGTCCCCAGGCAGCGTTCAGCCGGTACGACTCCTCCAGCCCGTAGCGCCGCCAGAACTGCGCCACTGCCTTGGTCCCCTGCACCGCCAGCGGCGCGTTGGCTCCGATCATCTCTGCGATCTCCACGGCCCGGGGCATCAGTTCCCCCGGCTCCAGCACCTCGTGAACGAACCCCAGCCGCTGCGCCTCCTCGGCACCGAGAGTATCGCCCGTAAGCATCAGGTACATTGCCTCGCCGAAGGGCATCAGCCGGGCCAGGTGATTGATGGCGTAGTTGGCCAGGATTCCGCGCTTGACCTCGAACAGCCCGAAGTAGGCCTCGGTGGAGGCGATCCGAATGTCGCAGTCGGCGGCCCGCTCCATTCCGGCCCCGATGGCCAGCCCGTTAACCGCCGCGATGAACGGCTTGGGGTTGCGCCCGAAGGGCTGGTTGCCCCGGTAGGCCTCGATCCGCTCCTCCTCGGACTGGCTGGCACGAGTGCTGCCGCCGCCCTCGGCCATCTCCCGCAGGTCGGCTCCCGCTGAGAAGGCCCGGCCGGCGCCGGTCACGATGCCCACCCGCATCTCATCGGGTCGTGGGAGAACTCGGCCAGCGCCTCGCGCAGCTCGGCGCGCATCTGCACCCCCTGCGCGTTCAGCCGGTCGGGACGGTCCATGGTGAAGACCGCGTAGTGCCCCTCGGGGAATCTCTCGTATCGCAGGTCCGCCATCGTCGACTCCCCTCAGCTCGCCAGCAACTCGCGCAGCGCCGCGTCCACGAACGCCGCGTCCGTCGGGTTGAGACCCGGACTGCCAGCCAAGTGCCCCCAGATGGATTCGATGGGCCGGAACTCGGCGTTGGGCATCATCGACACCTCGATCTCGTTGTCCTCCGGCGGGAAGTACAGGTCCGTCCGCCCCGGCATCACGATGGCCCGCGCCTTGATCGCCCCCAGCGCCTTTGCGAAGTCCCCGTTGTACTTGTCGTTGAGGCTGATGTCGGCGTTCTGCCACGTCCGGAGCATAGCCAGGAAGTTGTTGGCGTCGGCGAACAGCCGGCGGCCCTCCCAGAAGGCCACCAGGTAGTCCTCCAGCGACGAGTAACCGATGTCCAGGTACAACTCCTCGCGGTAGAACGCCTGCGACACCGCCCACCCTGCGTACACCCGGCCCATGGCACGCAGTCCCTTGTACGGCGGCGAATCGTACCAGCCGTTGTTCCAAGCGTCGTCGGCGGTCAGTGCCGCCTTCACGCCCTCCAGGAACACGAAGTTGTGCCGCGAGGTTCGCGCCGAACCGCAGATGGGCGCGATGCGCTCCACCATGTCCGGGTACAGCGCGCCCCACTGGTATGTCTGCTGCGCCCCCATGGACCAGCCCACCACCATCGCGATCCGCTCGATGCCGAACAGCTCCGTCACCAGCCGGTGCTGGCTGGTAACGTTGTCGTGCAGCGACACCCACGGGAACCGCGCCCGGTCGTAGGGGATGGGCGTGTTCGAAGGCGACGACGACAGCCCGTTGCCCATCATGTTCGGCACGATGATGAAGTACTTTTCCGGGTCCAGCGCCTGCCCCGGCTTGATGATCGCCTCGTTGGCGTAGTGCTGCCCCCCGAAGAACGTGGGGAACACGATCGCGTTGTCCTTGGCCGCGTTCAGCGTCCCATAAGTCTTGTACGCAATCCACGCCCCCCGCAGCGTAGCCCCACCCTGCAGCCGCAGATTCCCCAGCTCAAAGATCTCGTAGTCGGTCATTGACAATATTCCCCCTTTGTCCTTACGCTCAAACAGGTAAGGTACATAGTTAATAGGCTGAACTGATATGCACCTGATGAGAATGAGATTAGGCGGAATCCCCCCGCTCGCGGAACCGATTAAATTAAAGTTCGACGAACGCGTCAACCTATTTATCGGTCCGAACGCCTCAGGTAAGAGTACCATCCTTATGGTGCTGGCAGAGCGCAGGGGCCGAAAAGGACTGCCAAGAGGCCTCGTCTCCCAAGGCCTTACTCCTCTCGTCGGTCGTTTATGTGCGAAGAGACGAATTTGACGAATTCCTATCGTTCCGAATCTGGCAGTGGGCGCCAGACACTAATGTGTTGACGGCCAGGGAAGACGTGGGGCACAGAGATGAACGTGTAAGTAACGCGAAGGATCCTCCTCGGTAATGTTCATTGGCTCATTGCGTGAAGGCTACCGGGTATCTCCGAGGCCAGGATGACCCCAGAGAATACGGCTTCCGAGAATCCGGAATGGCGAGGCGATTCTCTGATGGGCCTTTAGTGGTTCCCTGTACCATGTGCAGCCTCAAGGCATTGACAGAAGAGCTCTGGAGTACAGATCGCGACGAACTTCCCCCTTTCGCAAGGGTTACGCTTATGGATGCGATGGAGTTAGCGGACGCTTGCAGCATGCGCATTGCAGCGAGGTGATCAGAGATTCCAGATCGCACAATTACATTCCTGATCCATATGCTTTGCGCTACTTGCTCCATCAACTTGGAGACCCCAAAAACATCACAGTCCTGCAATTGATGGGGATAGACACCACAGATGTCCGAAATTTTGATTCCCTTCCTCATCAGGAGCAACCGGCATCCTCAATTTATTCTGACTCTGGCGAGTCCGTACCCATTTACCTCGGCCACCTCAGTTCGGGAACGGAGGGAACTCTGCTCTGGATAAGATGGCTGGCGCTCAAGATGGTTAGCCACTATGAATATACCGAGGATTGGCACGAGAAACCCGCCATCCTCCTCATAGACGAAATCGAGAACCACCTGCATCCCACCTGGCAGCGCCGGGTCATCCCTGCGCTCCTTGAGCACTTCCCTGGGCTGCAAATCTTCGCCACCACCCACTCGCCTTTCGTTGTCGCCGGGCTGAAGGCCGGGCAAGTGCACCTGCTGAAGCGGGACGAGAACGGCGTCGTAACCGCAACCACCAACACCGAGGACATCATCGGCTGGACCGCCGACGAAATCCTGCGCACGATGATGGGCGTGGACGAGCCTACGGATCAGCTGACCGTTGACCGCGCCGACAGGTTGCGGCAGCTGCGGGAAAAGGACACACTGACGCCTGATGAGGAAGACGAACTGAACGCCTTACGCCGTCAGGTCAATGAGACCTTTCTCAACAAAAGCAGTCCTCTGGAGTCTCAGCGGGAACGCTACTCGGAATTGATGCAGCAGTTCCTGCTTTCCCGTCAGTCCGATTTATCCCACGACGGAGGATAAATCGGGTTGCGCTGGATTGACCGTGGCTCGGAACCCGCGGGAGTTGCCGGATACGCCCAGCAGTTCACTCAAGGCTGGGATAGATCATTTCCGGAATCGGACTGGAGCACAGGCCCTCCGATTTTCTGTGGTCGGTATTCCGGCCTAATCTGGGAAGCCGAAACAATAATATTTGCTGGTATTGCGAGCGGATGTGCGACGCCGAGACCGGCGGGCGGGCACCCACGGTAGACCACTTTCGCCCCCTGAGTCGCTTCCCGCATTTGGCCTATGAGTGGGTCCAATTGGGCATTCAGTTGCCAGCGTTGCAACGAAGGCAAACAAGAGGGACAAATGGCCCGATTTGGGGTACGTTGACCCGTGCCGCCGTAGAAGTTGACATGGAGCGTCCTGAACGATATTTTGACACGATGCAGCCACGTTTGGGAGATAATCCCGAGGACCGGCCTTACAGCAGACGCCCGCCAAAGAGCCCGGCAAACTATCAGGGATCTGGGCTTGGACAAGCTGGATGTAATGTACGATCGATTTGTATTGATGAACTTCTTCATAGGGGAACTTTTCTCGATGCCGCCGATGGACCGGCGGGCCTACATTGATAACTTCACCCAACAGCCCCATGAATACGCCGGAGTAGCTGCGATGGTCGTCGACCAACTGCACCGGGGAGGCCTAATTTAGCCGACTAAGCCCATTTGACGCCCCCGCCCTCCCGCCGTAGACTGCCTTCGCCGCCAGCAAGCGCGGCTAGGAGGCATTTGAAATGGCCAACGACCCCGTAAATATCTTTGAATACGAAGCCATCGCCCGCGAGAAGCTGGACCAGGGACACTACGATTTCATCGCAGGCGCGGCCACCGACGAGATCACCCTCAGGCGCACCCGCGCCGTCCTCGACAGCATCAACTTGCGCCCCAAGATGCTGACCGACATCAGCCAGCGCGACCTCAGCACCACCGTGCTGGGCCAGCGCATCAGCTTCCCCGTCATGCTCGACCCGGCTGGCAACCACGAGGCGGCCCACCCTGACGCCGAGCTCGCCACCGCCCGCGCCGCCGGAAAGGCCGACACCGTCATGGTCGTCAGCTCCCACGCCGCCCGTACCATGGAGGACGTCGCCAGCGCCGCCTCCGGGCCCCTGTGGTTCCAGCAGTACCTGTTCAAGGACCGGGGCCTCACCCTCGAGATGGCCGCCCGCGCCGCCGAGGCCGGCTACTCCGCCCTCTGCATCACCGTCGACGCCAAGATCAAGCCCAAGCGCGAGCGCAACATCCGCAATGACTACGTCGGCGCACCCTCGCCCAACTACGACAAGATCGACCTGTCCGAGCACTCCTGGCGTTTCGCTGCCGACGCCCCGGCCGGCGCGATGGACATCCGCGACCCAGGCGCCACCTGGGCCGACATCGACTGGCTGGCCGCCGCCCAGAGTCTGCCCGTGGTCATCAAGGGCGTCATGGTCGGCGAGGACGGACGCCACGCCGCCGACAACGGCGCCAAGGCCGTAATCGTCTCCAACCACGGCACCCGCTACCTCGACACCACCTTCACCACCATCGAGGTCCTGCCCGAGGTCGTCGAAGCGGCCAACGGCGATCTCGAGGTCTACATGGACGGTGGCATCCGCCGGGGCACCGACATCGTCAAGGCCCTCGCCCTCGGCGCCCGCGCCGTACTCATCGGCCGCCCGCTGTTCTGGGGCCTGGCGGTCAACGGCGAGGATGGACTCACCTCAGTCCTCGAAATGCTCCGCGACGAGCTCGACGCCACCATGGGCATGTGCGGCCGCCCCACCATAGCCGACATAGACCGCGACATCATCGGTACCGTCTCCCCCCTCCTCGGCATGTTCCCCCAGCAACAAGACACGTTCAGGTACTGATATCGGACTGGCGCTGGCGTCCTTCAGATTAACCGGCATTCCCGACTCTTGTGGTATGCCTGTAGAGTTTCCCAGGAGAGCGGGCATCGTCACCATGCCTTGGCGGTGCCCGCTGTTACAATGTGTTCACCCTATGAAAAGGCGATGATGGCATGATCGATTGGAGCAAGTGCCCAGCCATCGAGAGCGATCCGGAGAAGATGAGCGGAGCCTGGGTATTTACTGGCACACGGGTACCTCTTTCTGCCCTCCTCGGCAACCTGGAAGAGGGAGCCACGGTGGCCGAATTCTTGGATTGGTTCGAGGGCGTCGAGGAGTGGCAGATCCGGGCCGTCCTGGAATATTTGATCAAAGACCTGGAGGCCCATCTCCCTCACGTAAAGCATGCGCATATTGCTTGACAACTGCACTCCGCGGCCTCTCAAACGCTATCTTGCAGGGCATCTGGTGGATACGGCCAGGGACCGAGGTTGGCAGCAACTGAGAAATGGTACTCTCCTCCAAACGGCAGAAGATGCGGGGTACGAGGTGTTACTCACCACAGACCAGAGTATGCCATTTCAGCAGAACATGGCGGGAAGGCGCATAGCCGTAGTCGTAGTCAGTGAAAACAAATGGCCTTTGTTGCAGCACCACATTGAGAAAATCACCGCAGCGCTCGAGGGCTTGACACCGGGCGAGGTCAAGACAGTCCCCATATGATGCCCCACCATCTGCGACATCGACCGCGACGTCATCGGCACCGTCTCCCCCCTCCTCGGCATGTTCCCCCAAACTTCCTGGGACACGTTCAGGTACTGAGGGCCAATCTTTAGACCTGATACGCCACAGGAATGAATGCCCGTGAAAAGCAGCCGTTCGGGTTGTAGAATGTAGTCAGTCGAGGAGGTGTCCCATGGCTAAACCGAAACACATCGAATGGCTGCTTGAGGGCGTCGAGTATTGGAATAAGGCCAGAAAAGGCGATCCTACCTTTGTGCCTGATTTCAGCAAAGCAAACATTTACTTCGAGTTTTTCAAGAGGGACAAACTATCCGACATAGGGGAAATACCCTTGGCTGGGATAAATTTGACCAATGCCGACTTGTCACATTCCACCCTGTATTTCGCCGACCTCACAAATGCAAATCTTTCTGGGGCTACTTTGACGGGCAGTCGCGTTCAAGGAAGTAAACTGTCGAATGCGAACCTTATAGGGGCAACTGTAGATAAGGCCCATTTTACACTTGTCGACCTCAATGGAGCAAATCTAACGAATACAAACTATTGGAAGGCAAATCTCCGTTGGAATGTTAGTTCTGCCGAACAACATTCGCTCAATTTAAATGTAATAACAAGCATTGAATCCCTGTTATCAAATTTGAGGAAGATACAGCAATTGCATCCTAATGAAACGATTTACTTACGAGGCCACTCAAATTTTTGTTGGAAGCTAAGCCCTTCCCTAGTGCGATACGGCTTGGATGCGTACGAGGGCCAAATGCTCACGGAACTTGTTACACACCGACCCGAGGATTTTAGTGCCATAGGCACAGCACTAGATCAATGGGTATTAGCACAACATCACGGTCTGAAAACGCGTTTTTTGGACGTCACTAAGAATCCCTTGGTTGCACTCTATTTTGCTTGTGAGGAATACCACAGTATTGATGGAATGATCCACATTTTCGCTGTGCCAGGAAATGCCGTTAAGACTTTCAATAGCGATACAATAAGCATTATATCTAATTTCGCAAAATTACCTCACCGTGAACAGACTCTGGTACTGACCAAACAACCCATCGAAAATTATACGGATTACCACACAGCAGTAAGACATCTCTACCACAATATTCGTCAGGAAAAGCCGTATTTTGAACAGAGAATGAATCTGGAAGACTTATTTCGAGAATTCATCGTAGCCCCACAAAGCTCTATAGAACGCGTCCGCGCTCAATCTGGAGCTTTTTTGGCCTCCGCCTTTCATCAGCGGTTCGAACGCGAGCAGATATTTGGCTGGACGGGCCAGCAACCCATATATGCGCACTATTCTGCAATAGTTGCTAAGGACATCGGTGCAAGAAAAAATATTAAGCAAGAAATCTTAAACGAGTTGAGATTGCTAAACATCACCAGAGACACTCTTTACCCCGGCCTCGACGAATCTGCACGAGCCATCACCGAGTCCTATCGCCAACGCCTCAAGGATAGCGACAGCAAGGCCAACAACCCCGCCTGGGTGTACAATAGCGCGCACCCTAATTACCCCACCACAGGAGGCCAACCATGACCACCCTTGGCTCCGGCCACTACACCTACTCCGTCCAGGAGGACTGGGCCAAGCTGCCCGAGGGCGAGACCTTCGCCATGGTCTCGGCCATCGCCACCGACTCCCAGGACCTCGTCTATGCCTTCCAGCGCAAGGAGCCGCCGGTCCTCATCTTCGACCGCGACGGCAACCTCCAGGACTCCTGGGGCAACGGCTCTTTCCTCTTCGCCCACGGCTTCTACATTGAAGACGACGTCGTCTACGTAACCGACCGCGACGCCTCCACCTGCCTCGTCTACACCCTCGACGGCAAGCCCGTCCAGATGCTCGGTCGCCACGGACGCCACTCCGACACCGGCTGCGAGGTCGCCGGCGACCTCGTCCCCCGCGCCGCCGGTCCCTTCAACTACCCCGCCGAGCTGGTCCCCTCACCCTCCGGCGAGCTCTACGTCGCCGACGGCTACCGCAACTCCCGGGTCCACCGCTTCACCGCCGAGGGCGATCTTATCCAGTCCTGGGGCGAGCCAGGCAAGTCCGAGGCCAACCACTTCCACCTGCCCCACAGCCTGATCATCGACGGCGACCGCATCATCGTCTGCGACCGGGAGAACCACCGCATCCAACTCTTCACCCTCAACGGTGAGTTCATACAGTTCTGGGACGACATCCAGCGCCCCATGGACATTTCCCGCGACCCCGAGGGCAACTTCCTGGTCAGCGAGGGCACGGTCAACGACGGCTCCGCCCGCATCAGCATCCTCGACCCCCAGGGCGGCGTCCTCGCCCGTTTCGACTGCCGCGGCTCCGGCCACGGAAGCTGGATCGATTCGCGCGGCGATATCTACCTAGCCGGCGTCCCAGACGCCATCGACAAGTACGTCCGCGAGGGCTGATACGACAACCGCCAACCCCAGGCGCGCCATCCGTTCCTCATCAGTCCAACCCCGATAGGACTTGCGCAGTTGAAACCCTGACCCTCCCCTGAGGGGGACGGTTACGGTGGGGTGAACTCTCCAACTGCGGAGCTCTTGTCCTGAGTCTGTCGAAGTTCGGAGGGTGAATCCACCCCGAATGGAGACAGCTATGGCAGTTGAAAAGGAACAAGCGCAACTCGACCTCGAAAAGGTCATGGAAACCATGGGCGAGGACGAGTGGCGCAACGTCCGCATCCTGGATCACTACGCGGAATCCCACATCTCTTACTCCCTCGTTGGAGTGAAGATCGCCGACGGCAAGACCTACTACTACCAGGCCGAGACCGCCCGCTTCATAATGCTCAACATCTAGCCGACCTCACCCCAAAAAGAAAGGGCGCACAATTGTGCGCCCCCGCTTCATGCCCACCCTCTTCTGGGTCCACCTAGTCGTCGTCAGCCGGTGAGTAGATCAATCCCTCAGGATCATGACGGTGCCGATAAAAGACTTCGAGGAACCTCTGGTTGCCAGCCTGTAGTTCTCTGATATCCGTACGCAATTCTGTCCGTAGTTCGCGCATTTCCGTCCGCATTTCGCGGATCTCAGCTCGAATTTCCTGGCCAAACTTCTGAATAGCAGACAGAAGCCAGAAGAAAGCCGCAACGAACACCGCCAAAAAAGCGGCTCCGACCCCGGCAAACGCAGCTACCACTCCCCAGACTTCGGCGCTCATACCTATTCCCAGATTGGAATCCTCATTTCACACGATTTACTAGAAGTGTAAGGGCTCGGCAGGCTGCTTTCAACGGCCAACTGTGTCCAGATCAGGACGATTGCAAAGTGCGTGCCATTAGGAGTGTCATTCCGAGTGCAGTGAAAAATCCCGCCTACTGGATAGAGAACCCTCGCCAACCTCAGAGCGTGGCATCGGCGCCCGGCACCTGGACAGCATCATCATTACCGTGCCTGTGCCGGTAAAGCGCGTCAAAGAATCGCTGCATATCCGCGCGGCGTTCCTGCCCCTCCGCTCTTATTTCGGCCCTCAATTCCGCTCGCAACTCGCGGTTTTCCGCCTTGTTATCCTCGCGCAGTTGCCTGATTTCTTCCCGGTTTCCACGCCCGTTATTTTGAATCGCCGACATTACCCAGAGAAACGCGGTGACGCCCAATGCCAGCAACGCCAACCAGGCGCCTGCAAATGCCCCGGTCACTCCCCAGACCTCGGCGCTCATCCCTTACTCCAACTGGGAACTTGCATAAGCTGCAACTTACTGGAAGTGTAAGCGCCTCACCGCAGGCTTTCAACGGCCTGGTGTCACCAATCGGCCGGGGCTATTAATCGGCCGCGGCCCCTGCCTGCGCCTGCCCGCCGCCCGACGGCGGAGCGGCCGGTGGCTTGTACGGGCGGTGGAACGCCGCGATGATGGCCCCGGCGGTCATGATGCCAACCACCGCCAGCGCCGACACCTGGAAGCCTTCGAGGTGCAGCCGCTGGGACTCGGCCGGCAGCATCAGCCCGATGGTCGCCGGCACGATCATCGCCACGATGAACGACGATATTGTCGCCCCCGTCGCATGCCCCATGTCCCGCGTCGTCTCCAGCACCCCCGAGGCGAAGCCCCGGTTCTCCGTCGGCAGCGTGCTCATCACCGTCGCGTTGTTTACCGTGTTGAAGATGTTGGTCCCCACCGAGATCGGGAACAGTAGCAGTGGCAGCAACCAGAAGGACGCCGTCCCGGCGAACAGAGCCAGCAGCACGAACCCCGAGGCGATCGACAGCATGCAGGCCGTACGCAGCAGCCGCGGGTTGAACTTGTCGTGCACGAACCCTGCGATGGCCGGCAGCCATATGCCGAAGGATTGGTGCGGCAGCAGCACCGCCGTTACGAAGATCGGCGATTTGCCCAGCCCCTCCTCGATCATGATCGGCACGAGGATCATAGTCGCCATCATCGACAGGTGGAACATGACGTTGGAGATGATCGCCAGCGTGAAGTACTTCTGCCGGAAATGCTGGAACTCCACGAACGGGTGCTCCACTCGCCTCTCGACGAATACGAACACCACCAGCAGCGCAATCGTCAGCCCATGCATGGGCAGGTGGTACGTCAGCGCGTCCGACGAGGTGTAAGACTCCTCGCCGCCGTGCAGGTGGCTCCCCGACAGGATGAACACCGCCGACACCGCCACCAGCAGGATGGCCCCCAAGTAGTCGATGGGGTTTTCCTTGTCGACGATGGCCTCGTTGTTGCGCCGCACCACCGGGAGGCACGTCTTGATCACAATAAGGCCGATGGGCAGCATGGTCAGGAATACCAGCCGCCACCCGGCGAAGCTCTCCCAGTTGGCCCACTGCAGCAGGACGCCGAAGAACGCCACGCCGATGAACGTTCCCACGCGGGACCCGGTGATGGGAAAGGCGTAGGCCCGGCCCCGTTCGTTCGCCGGGAAGGCGAAGGCCAGCATGGCGTTGCCGTTGCCGTGTATCAGTCCCGCGCCGAACCCCTGCAGCCCTCGTAATATGATGACCTGCGTCAGGTCCTGCGCCGCCACGATGCCCACGGCGCCGAGGGTGATGATGATCGTACCGATGAAGAACATCCGGGGGTGCCCGAACCGGTCGCCCAGCCGCGCTCCCAGGAACACGGTGCTCCCCAGCACCAGCAGGTTGGCGATTACGATCCATGACGCGTCGCCGACGCCGTACCCGAAGTCACGGGCTATGCTCGGAAGTGCCAGCGTCACCGGGAGACTCGAGAGCTGCACCAGCAACTGCCCGCCCGTCATCGCAATGAGCACCTGGCGGCGCTCCACCGAGTTCACGACTTCCCTGTAATTGGAGATGAAACCGGGCATGCAGCGTCCTTGGAAAGGCTGAGGGGGTGGGCCTACTCTATCACCTCAGCCGATGACGCGCTACCTCATGTATCACAGGGCCAGCCACCGTTATCTATGAGGGGACAGATCTAAACACCACAGCCAAGCCAGAAAGGACTGGTTATTCGCTTGTGGTGAACTTGTCGAACCACCCAGTCGCTACTCTGGTCTTTGCCACTCATTCCGAGAATATGGGAATCAAATCCGCAGCAATGTTTCCTTAGTTCATAGTTTATAAATTAAGGGAATTCTGAAAACATTAACAAATATACTAGTCCAAGAAATAGGATTTGTTCATATCAGGATCGGGTTTCAAGCCGTTTCTCATCATCTTTATTCCACCTGATTCAAGGCGTGAATCCATTTCCTGTTCATATGCTTCGTTTACTCTATCGCATTGTTCTTGGTTGAGGTAAAATGCATACCCTTCTATTTGTCTATTCCTTCTTGCCCATTCCTCACCATCATTTCCATCAACTCCAGAGTATTCACAGAATGCCCTGACCGCATCTTCTACAGCCTGTTTCCAAACTCGCGGTTTCATGTTGGGGATCACATCAACTGTTCCATCGTCCGATATGACTATTATCATCGTGCCGACACTGGAAGTCTGTTGATAACGAACAGAAGAATTAAATCTTGCTCCACGAGCCCGGTCTCCTTTACCTGATGCTAATCCGTCGAGTATCACCCCAAACGCATAGCAACGCGCGTCAGGGCCCAGAAGTATCGCGCCATCGACACGGCCAAGTCGCACCACGTCCATTTCATCCAAATACTCAGGTTTAATGGCAAGTCCCTGCTGGGAGAGACGGCTGGTCTCAGCAACAGGGTCTTGAGTGACGACTATAGTGGTTCCATGAGCGCTCTCCAACGCACATTGTATAATTTCCCATATGCGTTCGAATTCGACCACACCTGCTGTTCTCTCTGCAACATCAGACACGAACTCTCTATCCAATATAGGTCTTGGAAGGCTCGCATGCTCATTAGTAACTTTCAAAACAGATTTTCCATCTATACTTAATGACCATTTCGAATTACTTTCTATATCAATCTTTGCTACATCAGGGGCAGAATTACACTGTCCCAATCCAAAAACGACAAATCCATCAGTTAACATCCCTTTATTCTCATCTGTTAGTTCCAAGATCTTTCGAACACTTCGAGTCTGGCTTAGCGTGACTTGATCTTGAAATGAAACCCCCAATTTGTTGGGAATATTGTCTCGCCCGGTAACAATCAGATTGCCCTTAGCTCCGGAACGCTCGTATGTAAGCGATGATATTTCGTTTATGCGCCTAAACAAATCGCTCGGCATAGAACCTAACGCCATACAGACGCCATCCACAAAGCGCTCTGCTGAACTCCTAATTATGTCATCTCTGTTGCCCAGCACTCCTCCACTTCCTATCAATGCTCCTGGTTCAGGAAGATACAATGCTTTGTCTGATCTATCAAGACAAGTGTGAACTAAAGCGTGAAAAAAGGATTCTTCAATATGCCACCCATGGTAATCGTTCTTCTTCGGATTATTGAATCTAGGGACTGATGCAACCACATCTCGCGGTAATCCTACACATGTGTGAACCTCATACCCATTTATAGGCGCGGAGTTACTCACGAAAAAGCTGAGCCCATCAAACCTGCCTGATTGTTGAATAGCCTCAGCTACGGCACGAGCTCGAGAACGTAGGTACAGTTCACGCCCTCGGATTTCGTGGAACCTGGGATCAGAAATAAACACTTGTGCCTCTGGGTCTGCTTTAGCAATTTCTAACGACCTTTCATCTATAGTCTCTAGATCATCCACTTCGAGAGGACCATTTTCGGGTTCGATACATATTCTATGTTTAAGTTCTCCTCTTGTTGCCAGCCCGATCAATATTACCTTGGTGCTACCGCTTGCTTGCAGTCCGATATCGGACAGTACATCCTTCATTTGATTCTCAACCCTAACTCGGAAGTAGTGCTGCAAGCCCCACATATATTGGTCAATTATCTTCGCCACTGTTAATCGTCCTCTATTATTAGATCCTATGGACAACGCTCACCTAGAGATTGTCCCAAGTCCTTCTAGCTCCGCAGTCCCACAGGGAACCCTCAGAATACTTGAGAAACCTTGTCGGCCGAAGCGGTGATTGCTTCAGCATTCCCAGACCTCATAAATGATATCTTGGTTCCTCACCCATCAATCCTACCTGACTTGGCTGCGCGAAATCTAGGCACTTCCCGCTGTCCCCACCCCCACCCCGCCCTGCGCTATAATGTGTCGCAGCATCAAACCTCGGCACAGGAGCGTGGCGATGGTCAACGCACCGGTCAGGCTGACCGAGCTTTCCCACTGCGCCGGTTGAGCCGCCAAGCTCAGCCAGCAGGACCTCGTGAAGGTCCTAAGCCAGCTCCCCATGGTCGAACACCCCGACCTGCTGGTCGGCTCGGCCACGGGCGACGACGCCGCCGTATACCGGCTCGACGACAGCACCGGCCTGGTGCTGACGGTGGATTTCTTCACGCCGATCACCGACGACCCGTACGAGTTCGGCTCCGTCGCCGCCGCCAACTCCCTCAGTGACGTCTACGCGATGGGCGGCCGGCCCCTGGTCGCCCTCGTCTCCGGCCTGTTCCGCCAACGTCGTCCACCGGAGAAATGGATTCCCCGCGGCCCTCGCCGGCGAGATGCTCGCCGACGTTCTGCGCGGCGGCTACGACAAGGCCGCCGAGGCGAACTGCCTGATCGTCGGCGGCCACACCGTCGACGACAACGAGCCCAAGTACGGCCTCTCCGTCGTCGGCCTCGTCCAACCCGGCCGGCAGGTGACCAACGCCGGCGCCCGGCCCGGCGACGTCCTTGTTCTGACCAAGCCCCTCGGCACCGGCATCGTCACCACCGGCTGCAAGGCTGGCGTCGCCCCGCCCGGCTCCGTCGAGACCGCCGTCGAGGTCATGGCCACCCTGAACCGCGCCGCCTCCGAGGCCATGATGGAGGTCGGCGTCAACGCCTGCACCGACGTCACCGGCTTCGGCCTGATGGGCCACCTGACCGGCATGCTTCGCGCCAGCGGTGTGGGCGCCGAAATCACCGCGTCTGCGGCCCCGGTCCTGCCCGGCGTCGACGAGCTGCTGGCCCAGGGCGTCGCTCCCGGCGGCACCCACCGCAACCAGGCCGGCGTCGAAGCCTACGTCCAGTGGGACGACGCTGTGACTGACAACGACCGACTGCTCCTCTGCGACGCCCAGACCTCCGGGGGCCTGCTCATCTCTGTGCAGGAGGAGCGTCTGTCCACTTTACTGGACGCGCTGGCGTCTCGCGGCGTCGGCACCCGCGCCGTCATCGGCCGCATCACCGGCGGCGCTGCCGGCACGGCCCACGTCACCACGTGAGGACCGCACCGGCCAGTGCTATCCGAACTTTATCCCAACGTGAGGTGGCGCTTGAAGCGTCCTGACCAAGTGAAGACCGCGCCCGATCAGGGCCTCGGCGAACGGGTGCCGCCCGGCCAGTTCGTAACCACCAAGTTCCCCGTCCTCACCTACGGCCCCGAGCCCAAGGTCGATATCGACACTTGGCAGATCCGCGTGTTCGGCTTGGTGGAGAAGGAGATAGCCCTCGACTGGGAGGGGTTCGCCGGGCTGCCCTGGCAGGTCCTCGAAGCCGACTTCCACTGCGTGACCCAGTGGAGCGCCCTCGATCAGACCTGGGAGGGCGTGGCCCTGTCCGACCTGCTGTCCCTCGCCGGAGTGTCCTCCAACGCAAGGTACGTGATGGCCCACTGCTTCGGCGACTACTCCACCAACCTGCCGCTGGACCTCGCGCTGGACGAGGGGTTCCTGGCCCACAAGCAGGGCGGCGAGCCCATCGGCAAGAGCCACGGCTGGCCCCTGCGCCTCATCGTCCCCAGCATCTACGGATGGAAGAGCGCCAAGTGGGTCAACGCCATCGAGCTGATGGCCGAGGACGCCCCCGGGTTTTGGGAGCAGCGCGGCTACCACAACAACGGCGATCCGTGGAAGGAGGAGCGCTTCTGGCCTGAGCTAATGCGTTAAGCCCGCAGGAGGAGCGCTTCTGGCCCGAGCTGACCCATTAGACCCTCCACGCGTTCAGGCGACCCGACCTATTGGTCCCAACACTCGACCGGGCGATCCCACGAAACGAAAGGGGGCGGCCAATTGGCCGCCCCCGAGTCTGGGCAGTAGGGGAGGTAGGTGCATCCTCAAGCCGCCTTGGGCAGCCGGTCCTCCTCTGTAAACAGGGAAGCGTCCTTGACAACGGCTCGTGAACCGGCGGTGGTGGTTGCCCTGACGGCAAGGTCGCGCATGAATCCACACTGCAGGCAGCTGATGAAGGTCCCGTACCCATCCTGGCTTACGGTCAGATCCCCAAGGCACTTCGGGCAAGACTTCAAGTACACCATGGAACTCCTCCTCATCCTTGGCCTCCGTCGATAATGATTTAATCGGATGGCCATTGACATCCTCATTTGTACCAGCCGGCCCCGGCGGAGCCGTTTTAATGAGTACGGCCGCACTTTGTAATCGGATTCTTAACCCCAGCCGCCGCACAACCCTTGACACGTTACGTATCAGACCGTATCATATGAATCACTATAGGTCAACGGGGTTTCAGGGAGAACAAGCATGACCCAGCAGCGGCGAGTACAGACAAGGCAGCGGGCGGAGGCGGACAGCCTTCGAGGACAGGAAAATCCCGTTCGTCCCCCGCAAGCGTCGCCCGCCGTTACGGGAAACAATGACGCCGCCAACCAGCAGTCGCCTCGCGGCCTGGAAGATGAAGCAGAAATCCAAATGGAGGGCGTCTACATCATCAGCGTGGCCGCCCGTATCCTGGACATGCACCCGCAGACGTTGCGCAAGTACGAGCGGCTGGGGCTGGTGCAACCCGGCAGGACGCTGGGTATGCTGCGTCTCTATTCAACAGCAGACATCCAGAAGCTCCGTCTCATCCGGCGCCTGTCGGATGAGATGGGACTGAACCTCTCGGGCGTCGAGTTCGTGCTCGCCGCGGTGCAGAATCTGCTGACGATGCAGCAGCGGCTCGCGGCTCGCCTGGGTCCAGAAGCCGGAGAGGCGGTATCCGAGGAGTTGGACCTTCTCTTCCACAGCCTGAATCTGCCCGTTGACCATTAACTGAACATCGGGCACAGGGAAATCGACGAGGACCAACGGGAAATTTCCACAGGGAATGGTTAATGTCTACAGAACAGAACAGGGAACCAATGGACGAAGCCGCGCAAGAGGGGTCCGCGGATGAAAGGGATGAGACGTCCGGTTGCCCGGTCGACTTCGGCCAGCTGCCGACTGAGCTGAAGGTGGCCGCGCTGACCGAAAGGCTGGAGGCCGCCGAAGCCGACGCCGAAAAGTACCGCAACGACGTCCAATATAAGGAAGCGGAAATCCAGACCGAGCGACGGCGCTTCGCGGAACAGCGGGCCGCCGCTGCCAAGTACCGCGACGAGGACCTGCTGCTGGACCTGCTTCCCGTTATAGAGGGGTTGGAACTGGCGCTCAACGCTGAGATTAGCGAACAATGGGGCGAGGGAGTGAAGCTGGCGGTACGAGAGGTAAAGCGCCGCCTGGAAATGCGGGGAGTCAGCCTCATCGATGAAGCCGTGGGTTGCCCATTTGACCCCAACGAACACGAGGCCCTGGCCTACCAGGATTCGGGAGACCATCCGGCCGACTACGTAATCCAGCTGGTGCGGCCAGGTTACCGCCTCCACGACCGCCTGTTGCGACCCGCACAGGTCATCGTCGCCAGGGAACCCCAGCCATAGCTGCTCGGCTCGGAAAGAATCGAACAATCGCTTTCAACGGTTTCACTGAAATTAGACTTAAGTAATTCAAGGAGAGCAAAAATGCCTAAAGTCCTGGGCATAGATCTTGGAACCACCAATTCGGTAGCAGCGGTAATCGAAGCCGGCGAGCCCGGGGTCGTGGAAAACGCCGAAGGCGCCCGCCTGACCCCTTCCGTCGTGGCCCTGAACACCCGCACTGGTGAGAGGTACGTCGGGCAGGTGGCGAAACGGCAGGCTGTTACCAACCCGGAGAACACCCTGTTTTCCGTCAAGCGTCTTATGGGCCGACGGTACGACGATTTTGAGGTGCAGAACGCCGCGGCCAAGCTCCCGTACGAGATAGTAAGGTCCGACAACGGCGACGCCCACGTGAAAATGGGCGAACAGACCTACGCCCCGCCGCAGATATCCTCCTTCGTACTCGCGAAGATCAAGCAGGACGCCGAAGCGAAGCTGGGCGAGAACATCTCCCAGGCCGTGATTACTGTCCCTGCTTACTTCAATGACTCCCAGCGCCAGGCCACCAAGGATGCGGGAACCATCGCCGGGTTGGATGTGCTGCGTATCATCAACGAGCCGACGGCATCGTCGCTGGCCTACGGGCTCGACAAGACCCGCTCCGACGCCAACATCGCGGTTTTTGACCTGGGTGGTGGCACCTTCGACATTACCATCCTTCAGATGGGCGAGGGTGTATTCGAGGTGAAGTCCACCAACGGGGACACCTTCCTCGGTGGCGACGACTTCGACCAGGCCGTTCTTGAGTGGCTGATCACTGAATTTCGCCGCGAGACAGGCATTGACCTCGCCAACGACCGCATGGCCCTCCAGAGGCTGCGCGACGCCGCCGAGCGCGCCAAGGTGGAACTGTCCAGTGTGGTCGAGACGGAGATCAACCTGCCCTTCATCACCGCTGACGCCAGTGGGCCGCAGCACCTCGTCAAGTCCCTGACCCGCGGCCGCTTCGAGCAGCTGGTACGTAGCCTCATCGACCGGACTGCTACTCCGTGCCATCAGGCGCTGGCCGACTCCGGCCTGTCCACCTCCCAGATCGATGAGGTGATCGTGGTGGGCGGCATGTCCCGTATGCCGGCGGTTCAGGAAAAGGTGAAGGAGATTTTCGGCAAGGATCCTAACCGCAACGTCAATCCGGATGAGGCGGTGGCCTTGGGCGCAGCGATCCAGGCCGGCGTTCTTGCCGGAGAGGTCGGCGACATCGTACTCCTGGACGTTACGCCCCTGACTCTAGGGCTGGAGACACTTGGTGGTGTGATGACCACCCTGATCTCGCGCAACACCACAATCCCGACCAAGAAGAACGAGACCTTCACCACCGCCGCTGACAGCCAGTCGTCCGTGGACATCCACGTGCTGCAGGGTGAGCGGAGCATGGCCGGGGACAACAAGTCCATTGGCCGGTTCATGCTGGACGGGATCATCCCGGCGCCGCGGGGCATTCCCCAGATCGAGGTTACCTTCGACATCGACGCCAACGGTATCCTCAGCGTTTCGGCTCAGGACAAGGGAACCGGAAAGGAGCAACGGATCGTAATACAGTCAGGGTCAGGTATGGACAAAGGCGACATTGAGCGGATGGTGGATGAGGCCCGCCAGTACGAGGCCCAGGATCAGGAGCGCCGCGCCGAGGTGGAGATCCGCAACCAGGCCGACTCCATGGTCTACCAGGCGGAGAAGCTGCTCAACGACAACGCCGAAACCGTGCCTCAGGACCTCAGGGCTGAGGTGCAGACCAAGATCGACGCACTGAGGACAGCCTCGGCGTCGGGAAGCGTGACCGAAATGCAGGCCGCCATCAACGAGTTGAACACGGCGCTGCAGAGGCTCGGCGAGGTGGTGTACAGCCAGAACGCAGGCCAGGGCCCAGGTCCCCAGGGCCCCGACGGCGGCCCGCCGGACGACGCTGACACCGTCGAGGGGGAGTTCCGGGAAGTCTAGCCCGGTGACGGACGGCCCTGTAACCCGGTGGCGGAGCGGGAATTGCAGGACCGTCCTGGATAGCTCTCCAACTCTGGACAGTCCACAAAGGCAGGGAGCGGCCAAGTCCAACCAGGGCCTTATGTAACCGCAAAATCGATTACGCCAAGAATCGGGCTCTGCTATAATTGGGTTTTCAGCCAGTACATAACGCAATATTCAGAAGCGCACAATCATCTGGGCAACCTCTTGGTTGATAGCGGACGGAGATCACCATGAACGCGCAACCAGAACGAGCAGACAGAGAAGTTTTGGGCCACGATGGCCCTGAGAACGAATTCAGTCCCACCATCAGCACTTCTGGCATGAACCAGTGGCGGGTGGAGGGGATCGAACGCGACCTGACTCCGTTGCAGTACCACTACCTGAGCCTGATGAAGCGTTTGATCAGCCTGAAGGACAGTTACCAGGACGACCCCAACTCCGAAGGGTGGCTGATGTCGGCCATCAACAAGTCGATATTCTCGACGCTTAGAGACAGCATTGAGGCCAATGTCGGCGACGAGGCGAAAGACCTGCTAAACCCCCGCCAGCGAGTCGACTAGGAGATCAAGCCAGGCCGTCCGCTTCTCCGCCGCACCAAGCGAAATATCGAAGAGGCCCGCTCCTTTACGAAGCGGGCCTCTCCTTTTTTGCCCTCGCCGCTCGAGCCGTTAACTCCGATCTCTGTCCGGTACCCTCTATCCCTGCGAGTGATCGCAATCCACGCTGCGTCAACCCTCAACGCCAAGAATGGGGAAGACCTGCTCCTTCAAGGCCGCCACTGTCTCCCCAGCGTGTCTACGGATGTCGGGCCGAAGGTTTGCCGGAACCTCGGGCGAGTCGCTGTCCCTCAAGTGCCCGATCCCATGCTCAACTGCAAAGGTTCGCGGTAGCGTGTCCGGCCATTCCACGCCCAGCATCTCTCCGTACGCCAGCGTCCATGCCCGCGCTACCGCCATCAGGTCGTAGCCCCCTCCTCCGGTCGCAAGCCACGGCAGCCCCAGAGCCGCGAACTCCCGCACTACCTCCACGAACCCCATGGTGGTCAGCTGGAGATGCGTCAGCGGGTCCGAGTGGTAGCTGTCGATGCCCAACTGGGTTACGAGGACATCCGGGCCGAATGCCCGGATCAGCGGAGGCACAACCTGCCGGAAGGCGTCGAGGTATACGTCGTCGCTGGTGTACGGAAACAGCGGCAGGTTCACCGAGTATCCCCGCGCTCGGCCTTGGCCCAATTCCCCGACGAATCCCGTTCCAGGAAACAGGTAGCGGCCCGACTCGTGCACGGAGATGGTCAGCACCCGGTCATCGTCGTAGAACGCCTCCTGCACCCCGTCGCCATGATGCGCGTCCACGTCAATGTACGCCACACGCATCCCCCGGCGCAGGAAATGGTGAACCGCCAGGGCAGGATCGTTGAACACACAGAATCCCGACGCGTGGCCCGCTGCGGCGTGGTGCAATCCCCCCGAGATGTTGAAGGCAACGTCCACCGTCTTGTTGGCAACCATTTCGGCCGCCAATAGCGTTGCCCCTGAACTCAGGGTGGCCGCCTCAAACATACCTGGGTAGTACGGATTGTCCCCCTGCAGGCTGAAATTGTACCGGTGAGCTTCCTGTGTTCCCTCTCCGGCACTCAGGCGACGGACCATCTCGACATAGTCCGGTGTATGCAACCACTGGAGTTCTTCCGCGGTGGCGGAGCGGGGATCAACCAGCAGGGAGTCCTCGCTGTCGAAGGCGTCGTAGCCCCGCAACAGTTCGTAGGTGTAACGCAGTCGCACCGGCCGCATCGGGTGATCGCTTCGCAGCTCGTGTCGCGACATCAAGTCGTCATAAACAAACGCGGCCCGGGGCATGAAATCCCTCCTGAAGCTGATGTATTGGGTTACCGGTCTGCGACGCTATCGGCCAGTGAACGGTGAACCCTGGGATGGTGCCATCCTGTCCCAACCGCAGGTCGGCCTCACGAGTGTCCAGCGGTTCATTCATCCCATCGCAGCATACACCCGGAAGCCGGATATGGGTCGGCGTCGCCTGATTCATGCGGGTCTCCGGGACGGGAAGGGAAATGTTGATTTGTACCAGAATATGAGAATTGTCTAAAAACTCGGCGAAATATGTGTCCTAGATAGGGGCAGAATTCAACCCGGTGCGGTTATATTACATGTCGCAACGGGATGACCGTTAGCAGTATTTCCCGCCAATAAGGCGGTCATCGCGCCGAATCGCTAGATTTCGGCCCAACTTGCCCCAAATGCCCATAACAGGCAGGGGCCTCAATAGAAGACATGGGGGTTTGCGTATTCGGCGGCCCAGCGCCGCATCAGCCCAAGGGCTCGCATTTCCAGGTTGCCTCAGACAGGGGCCTTTGACCAACCAACCCGTTGCACCGAGCCCAGGAGCAGAACCAGACAGGCCATTGGCTCATATTCTTTCTTTTTTGCCATTGGACTGAAACGTGCGCCTTCCATAGAACATCTTAGTCTGAGGAGTGTTTGCCATGCCCATCGAGTTCGACGAATCCATGCAACAGCGGCTCAAGCAGGCCGAGATGGCGGAACGGGAGTTGGCGCGTCTGCAGCCCCTCGCCGAAGAAGCCGCGAACCTGCGGCACAGGCAGGAGCGGGCCGCCAAGTTCGAGGACAGCCTTCGCCGCCGGGACCAGTGCCTCGAGGAGGCCCAGCAGATGGTGGCATCCGCCAGCTCACGGCAGGAGGAAATCTCCTCCTTGCTGGAAAACGCCTCCAACGCCGTAGCTTCCCTTTTCGCCGCTATGAAAGACGTCAAGACCCGCCGCCGACGAGCCGCCGAGGCCCTGGCAGTCGTGGACCGCGTGGACTACGACATCGAACTGGAGGAAGTCGGAGAGGAACAGAGGCAGTACGACCGCGACCCGCGCGGCCTTGCTTACGCCCTCGCCGCCCGGCACGGCGATTCTCGAGTCCAGCTCATGCTGGATGAAATGGACCCGGGCTTCGACCTCCTGCGCAACTGCAATATGGGCGATACCCTGCACCGCGACGTGTCCAACTTCGTGCTTGACCACGTGAACGCCAAGGAACAGCCCGGTGTCAGGCCCGCCACCTTTCTGAAGACCACTGTTGTCCAGCGGGAAAATCAGATGGAAGAGGAAATGGAAGCGGAGACGGCAGTTAGCCACTGACCTGAAACTCAGTCCATTGGCATTGAAAGGGGCGTCCTCTATGGGCGCCCCTGCTGTTCCAGGTCCACACGGCGCACCGTCGCTGTTCCTCGAAAGGGCGAGATTCCGGCCGTTGACCCCCCTGACAAGCAGGTATAGACTCACGCCATTCCTCAAACCGGGAGGGTAGCGTGGCCTCTCTGCAACAGTACGCAGACCAGTACCAGAATATTCGCTTTGAGCGCCGGAACGGCATCTTGCAGATGACCTTCCACACCAATGGAGGCCCCCTGCAGTGGGGCTCCGGGCCCCACGAAGAGTTCCCCCGCGCTTTTGCCGACGTGGGCAGCGACCGGGAAAACCGCCTCGTCATCCTCACCGGCACCGGCGACCACTTTTCGGGTCCCCAGGGAACTGCGGCGGGCGCACCCAAGCGTACCCCTGCCCAGTGGGACAGCACCTACTGGGAGGGCAAGAGGCTGCTGGGGAACCTGCTCGACATCGAAGTCCCCATGATCGCTGCCGTTAATGGCCCTGCCCTGCGCCACTCGGAGATTCCTCTGCTATGCGATATCGTGCTGGCAGCGGATACGGCGGCATTCCAGGATTCTGGCCATTTCATGAGCAACCTGGTACCGGGCGACGGGGTCCACATAGTCTACCCAATGCTCCTCGGTGCCAACAGGGGCCGGTATTTCCTGCTGACGGGCCAGTCCATCGGTGCTGATGAAGCTCTCAACCTCGGGTTGGTCGGTGAAGTGATGCCGCAGGAAGCCCTGCTTCCCAGGGCTTGGGAGCTCGCAGAGCAATTGGCAGAAAAGTCAGACCTCGTACTGCGCTACACCAGGGTCGCCACCACCCAGTACGTCAAGCGATTGATGCAGGACCTGCTGGGTTATGGCCTCGCGCTCGAGGGACTGGGCTCTGCCGACTCCCTGCTTAGCCAGCAGTAGGTCCGAGCAACCAGGTTCTGGCAGCACGGTTGCTGGCAGCACGGCTGGGTCGGCTCGATTGAACGGCAATGATGACATTTCGTCCTTGCCAAGCACCGCCGCACCTCGGTACCATGTCCTTGGAATCGCCTCCGGTTGGGGCAGCATAAGTCCGCGTTTGACGATGGCATGTTTACATCGCCTTTCCTAACCGGTTGCAAAACGGGACACCTTGGGACGTATTTCAAGGTTCTCTGTCCCCCAGCACCGGGGCCACACCCTTGGAGGGGCAGGGTGTCATTGTCCTCCATCGGCAGCCTGGCTCGATTCATCAGGCGGAATCGAGATGTCTCCAGACGGTCGCAACAGCCCCGTACGAATGACTTGTCGACTTGAAAACCACCATCCATTCTGGCAAGATTGAGCAATGCGAGTAGGAGCTTTTGAAATAGCGGAACCGGTACCCGCCCTGCGTGAGCCGCACGTCTTCGCAATGATTCGACCGTGGGTGGACGTAGGCAGCGTGGGTACCTTGACCCTGAATCGCCTGGAACGGTTCATGGGGTCAAAGGAACTGGGAAAGCTTCATAGGCCCGGCACCTATTTTGACTTTACCCGCTACCGGCCCAATATGCGGCTCGTAGACGGTGCCCGGCAAGTCAAGATCCCGAACAGCACCATCCGGTATGCCACCACCGAGAACGGCCCGGATTACCTGTTCTTCCACCTGCTGGAACCTCACTCGAATGGTGAGGACTATACCGACTCCATCCTTGAGGTCGTGCGTTACTTCGGAGTCAAGCGCTACTGCCGTCTCGGGGCCATGTACGACGCCGTCCCACACACCCGGCCGTTGCTGGTTACTGGCTCGCTGGGAGCGGTGGAGCAGAAGCGCTCTGTCCCCAATTTCAAGCTGTCTCAGAGCACCTACCAAGGTCCGACCACGATAATGAACCTCCTGTCCGAGGGCATCGAAAAGGACGAGATCGAGTCCATCAATTTCATGGTGCACCTGCCGCAGTATGTTCAGCTCGAAGAGGACTACGCAGGCACCTCACGGATGATTGAGGTCCTTTCCTCGGTATACGACAACATCCCTACCGACTTGGCGCCGGTGCGCAGGGGTCAACGGCAGTATCGCGAGCTCAACGCCTCCGTCGACCGAAACAACGAGCTTAAAACGCTGATCCAGCAGATGGAACAGTACTACGACTCCCAGTTGACGGCGGAAGCTGCCGCGTCCTCCTCGGAGGAGAGCGGCAGCCCCGGACCCGCGCTCTCGCCGGAGATCGAGGCATTCCTCAGCGAGCTCGGCGACCGGCTGGAAAGCGAGTCAGACCAGGAAGACTGACCCGTCCGGGGAATGGCATATCTGACAGCAGTCGGCCACGCCAATCCGTGCGTGGCCGTTCCATTTTTCGCGATTTATTTGCCTAAACCGACTCACCGGGTTCATAAAAACCGCAGGGAGCATAATGGAACTTCGAGAATTCGTTAGTGGCTGCCTCGACCAGCATTACAAAGCCATGGCCCGTTCGGTGGAGGGGCTGTCTCCCGAAGAGCTGAGCTGGATGCCCACCCCGGAATGCTCCTCCATGGGATTCCTGGTCTGGCACTACGGCCGCACCCTGGATCGCTGGTTCCATTCTCGGCTCCAGGATGTACCGCAGCTCTGGGAGCAGGGTTGGGCGGAGCGCCTGGGGCAGGAAAACTACGACCCTGGCGATACGGGCTATGGCTACGGGCCCGAGCAACTGGCAGCGTTCCCGGTGCCGGACGCCCCGGCGATGCTGGAATACGCAGCGGCAGCGCTGCAGTCGGCAAAGGACTACCTCGCCGCCCGATCAGGCGCAGACTTTGACGACATGCCCGTGATCAACCCCCGCGGCGGCACCATGACACTGGCCAACATGTGCCAGCAACTCCTCTGGGAGTTCAACCAGCACGGCGGCCAGATCGCCTACATCCGGGGCATGCAACGAGGCCTCGAAGACCCTCGCTACAGCGGCGGCCTGCTGGAGGGACTGGCCGTCAAGGAGGCGCAAAATGGCTGACCGCAATTTGCTCTTGCTGGTCCAGATGACCTGCGCCCCGGAACACCTGGAGCCATTCACAACCTGGTACAACAGTCATCTTCCCAATCTGCTGCGTATTCCCGGCTACCAGTGGGCGCAGCGTTATGTGAACCTCGACGGCGGCACCAGGTTCACCGCCCTCTACGGCATACGCAGCACCGACGATCTGCCGTCTCTTCTGCGATTCGGCGGTCCGGACCTGCACCCCATCGCGACCTCCGAGTTCTCTGTATTCAGCACCCTGCAGGGTATGAGCGACCACGTCTCCAATGTATACGAGCAGATCAGCGGCTCCCCTCTGCGCGACCCGTTGCTGCTTTCCGATCGCCCTCTCAGCATCGTAACTGCCGATGTCGATCCGGCCCACGAGGAAGAATGGGATCGCTGGTACACCGAGTCCCACCTGCCGGGTGTGCTGAACGTCCCTGGGTATGCCATCGGAGCGCGCTTTCGAAGCCTCGACCATCCTGCCCTTGAGGGATTCAACACCGGCCCCAGGTATCTTGCACTCTACGAATTTGACAGCGAGGACGTCTTGCCTACCCTGGTTCCGGGAGACCGCATCCATCCCGAAGCGCGCGCCGAGCTCGACCGCTGGCAGGCCTACGGTGCCGTACACGCCCGCAACTTCGGTTGGGGTTTCTATCGCCTAATATCAAAGCACTTCAAATGGACCGACCTCTGAGTCTATTGAGGCCCTGATCATGCCGCAGCGTGTGGCCCTGCTCACAAGGCCGGGCTCAATTGCGCCATCCGGCCCGCGATGATAGATTGAATCTGCCCCTCAGAATTTTGTACTTGGGAATGGACCGGAATAATGGCCACAACAAGCAACGGCGGCAAGCAGGGTGTAATTTTCTCCGGCATGCGGCCCACGGGGTTGCTCCACCTGGGCAACTACCTCGGTGCCCTGCAGAACTGGGTTGAGCTGCAGGACGACTACGATTGCATCTACTGCGCCGTGGACATCCACGCGCTGACCACCGTGGAGTCGCAGGCCGACACCGACCAGATACAGTCCAATATAGAGGACATGATCCTCGACTGGCTCGCTGCCGGCATCGACCCGGAACGCAGCATCGTTTTTGTCCAATCCCAGGTCCCCGAGGTGATGACCCTGCACACCCTGTTGAGCATGGTGACGCCCCTGGGCTGGCTTACACGAGTGCCCACATTCAAGGAGAAGGTGCGGCAGATGGACGAGACCGAAGAGACGGTCAACTACGGCCTCGTGGGCTACCCGGTGCTGCAGACCGCCGACATCATCCTGTACAAGGCCGACACCGTTCCTGTGGGCCGCGACCAGGTTCCCCACATTGAGCTTTCCCGGGAGATTGCCCGTCGTTTCAACAACTTTTTCGGCGACACCTTCCCTGAGCCCCAGGCAAAGCTCACCGAATCCCCCTTGCTGGTGGGCCTCGACGGGCAGGCCAAGATGTCGAAGTCGCTGGACAACCACCTAGACCTGGCTGCCTCTCCCGAGGACACGACCAAGCGAGTGATGACCGCATTCACCGATCCGCAGCGCACAACCCGCAACATCCCTGGCAGGCCAGAGGTCTGCAACGTCTACTCCATGCACCAGATGTTCAGCCCACCCCCAGCGATCACTGCTGTCTACGACGAATGCACAACTGCGGCCCGCGGCTGCGTCGACTGTAAACGCCAGCTTGCCGCCAGCATCAATGACTATCTGGAGCCCATGCGGGAACGCCGGCGGGAGTATGAGTCCCGCCCTGGTCATGTCCGCGAAATCCTCGATGAGGGCGGCAAGCGCGCTCGCGCCATCGCCATTCAGACCATCGAGGAGGTCTACGAAAAGATGGGGCTGGCGCGGGGATAGCTGTCAGAAAAGCAACTCCTGAGCCAGGGGGAGCATGTCAAGATTAGCGGCAGTTGCCTCGCTGTTGCTGTTTACCTTGTTCTCTCTCGTGGTGGTTGCCTGCGGAGTTGCAACACCCCAGGCTGACAGCACACCAAGCCCTGATTCCACGGTGCCGATCGCTACTCAAGCTCCGACGCCGACAGCCCCCGGTCCACTCAAAACTGCCACTCCCCATCCGACGCTCGAACCCTCACCGCTGCCGACACCACGTCCCAGGCCGACCGCCACGCCCACGCCCGCACCCGAGCCCCAACCGGTGCCGACCGCGACTCGCGTACCGGTCCCCACGGCGACGCCTATACCTACGCGGTTCGAATATCCCACCGCAACCCCCGTCTTGTTGGAGACTAACGGCAAACCGACCCCGCACGTGCCTACGCCCACACCTACTCCTCCCTCCAGCCCCATAGAGCTTAAGTGGGCTCAAGATGGGCTCACGTCCATCGAGAGTGAGGCCTTGGAGTACCTGCTGGCAATAGAACGCAAACATCCGCAAGCCTTCCAGGACCTGATCCGTTACGGATGGCTGCGCGACGGCATAACCGAAAGCGAACGTCGGTTTCTGTGCAACACATCGTCGGCAAGAGAATCCGCAGTTGCCCTGGCCTTAGTTCGAACCATCCATCCAGTCCACTCCCCTCCTGCCGATTACCTATCAGACTGCCCCTCATCTGGCCACGCCGCGCCAACCCCAGCTCGGAGGCCCACGGCGACTCCTGTGGCAACCCTCCCCGCGAGGCCTAAGCCGGCTCCAGGTTCCCGGGAGCCGAGGCCTGCTGGAGAGCCGGTTACATCGGCTTTGTCGACCTTGAGTGGCAATTTGCTGTGGGCCGCTAATTTCGATCCTCAGGATCAACGATGGGCTGTTTATGACCCCAGCGGAACTTTTACGCCTGCCCAGTTAACGCCCCAATGGAATCAAATCCCACCAGACCCATCGGCCATAGGTGAATTGACGCACGTGTTTCCTGGAGCGATCTACCTTGTCAAAGTAAAAGGAAACGCAAATATTATCGGCCTGAACCTGATGGCCGGAGTAAATCTCATCCTCTGGGAGTAGGCGTTTGCCAACTTCCATATCGTCGCATTTTCGGTTCGGGACTTGCCGGAACCCTTAGCAAGGTCAGTAACATCCTTGCGCAGCAAGCGCTTCCCGAAATTAGCAGTGCGTTGAGCAGAATGAGGCAATTGCATCGCCGTCGAAAAGCGTATAATTGGCGGCGCATTAGCCTAAGACCCTGCGCTCATGCCATGACCAACCACTGCCGCTCAGGCCAACAACATAGGGACGGAGTACGATGGGATTATCTTGTGTAACCGTTCTGCCGGGTTCCCCAACCGGACCAGCTCTCTAGAGGGAAAATGAAGCAACTCGCAACACTGGCACTCATAGCTTTGCTCGCCGTTGGCCTCGTCGTCTGCGGAGGAGAAAGCGCCGAGCCCACGAACACCACGGCCCCCGCCTCCGGCGGCGAGCAGCCGACCGAGGTCCCTGCCGAACCCACAAACACCCCGGTCCCACAACCCGAACCTACCCAGGTACCCACCAACACCCCAGTGCCGCCTGCTCCCCAACCTACGAACACTGCCGTCCCGGAGCCAATGGCAACCCAAACGCCAACACCAACGGCAACCCCGACGCCAACAGCGGTGCCTGAGCCGACGAGTACTCCTGTGCCTGAGCCGACGGCCACACCGGCGCCGGAGGCCACTCTTCTACCGGAGCCAACTGCCGCGCCAACCGCTACCCAGGAGCCAGCGACTCAGGCTCTTCCCATTGCCGCCGACCTGGCTCCCTTGGGAGACAACCTCCTATTCGTCGCCTGGTTTAACCGGGCAACTCAAGGCTGGTTGGTTTACGATGCCAGCGGCTCCTTCTCTCCCGACCAGTTACCTCTTCCGCCAGGTTCGACTGCCCCTGACCCAGCAGAAATCGGGGCACTCTCTGAACTGGTCTTAGGGGAAATCTACAACTTCATTATGAGAGAGGGACAAGACGCCGTCCTGAACGGAAGGTCCATAACCTTCTATCCGAGGGTAAACCAACTGCAATGGAAATAGCTGGCGGCTCTTCTGACTCTTTGCCGCAACCGTCTGTTGGCCCATCACGCTATCTTGACCGGGAAAAATAAGGACGTTATGACCGAACACGCAAACGGCCCGCTCCCGTCCACCGCCGACGGGCGCAACGCCATGGACGTTGCCCTGGAAGCGACACGAGCGGCGGGAGCAATCATTCGCGAGGGCTGGAACTCCGACCGTGAGATCACCTTCAAGGGCCGCGCCGACATAGTCACCGATATCGATGTGAAGGCCGAGAGGGCGGTGCTGGAAATCCTCACCGGCGCCTTCCCCGATTTCGGCATTCTTGCCGAGGAATCGAGCCCCGTTGCCGGGACCTCTCCGTACCGCTGGGTGGTGGACCCGTTGGACGGTACCCGCAACTACGCGCAGAGCATCCCACACTTCTGTACCATCGTGGCGCTGGCTGACGGCGACGAGATTGTCGCGGGGGTGGTCTACGACCCGGTGCGTGAGGAGACCTTCACCGCCGCCAAGGGACAGGGTGCGTTTCTCAACGGCTCGCCCATTTCGGTCTCCGAGACCGCCGAGCTTTCGCGCTCCCTCCTCAGCTTTGATCTCGGATACGTCGACGAAAAGGCGGCCTTGGCCATCGACCTGCTCCGGTCGCTGTGGCCTGGGATGTACAGCGTCCGCCTGATGGGATCGGCCGGGCTGGGCGTGGCCTACGCCGCTTCGGGACGCGTCGACCTTTTCTTCCACCACTCCCTCTCGCCTTGGGACATCGCGGCTGGCTTAATCCTGGCGAAGGAGGCAGGAGGCAGGGTGGTCGACCGGCAGGGCAACGACGCAGGGCTGTTCACTCCCAGTGTCATCTGCTCAAGTCCCGTTTTGATCGAAGGATTCCTGGCAGCCACCGACGGCCTCCCCTGGCGCACCGCCGTCTGATCCGGTGCCAACCATCGCCATACGAACCATGGAGCGTGGAACCAGGTGAACCACACGTACGACTTGATCGTCATCGGTGGTGGAGTCGCGGGCTCATCCCTGGCCGCCGGGATGTCTGCCGCCGGGGCACGGACGCTGGTCCTTGAGGCAGAGGAGTCCTTCCGCGACCGCGTGAGGGGAGAGGCAATAATGCCGTGGGGCGTGGCCGAGGTCAGGCTGCTGGGGCTGGAGAGCGTTCTCGACAGCGCCGGAGCAAACCCGTTGCCTTTCTGGGATTCGTACAACAGTGCCGACCGTTCGGGCCATCGAGACCTCACCCGTACCACTCGCGCCCAGGAACCGGTGATGGCCTGTTACCACCCCGCGCTCCAGGAAGCCCTGCTGCGGTACGCCAAGGACTCCGGCGCTGACGTCTGGCGGGGCGTACGGGTCACCGGGCTGGCGGCCGCAGACGGAGCCTCAAACCCAGTCGTCTCCGTTGAACATGCCGACGCCGCCCGGGAGCTGACGACGCGCCTGGTCGTCGGCGCGGATGGCCGCGGTTCGCCGACCCGAGGCTGGGCTGGTTTTCCCGTCCAGAGCGATCCTGAGCGAAATCTAGTTTCGGGAGTCCTCATCGACGGCGTAGACTTGTCCAGCGACGCCACCCACGCTTGGCTGGACACGGAAAAAGGCCACTTCATTCTCAACTTTCCCCAGGGCGAGGGCCGGGCCCGCGTATACCTCTGCTATGGCCACACCACCGCCAAGCGGTACGGCGGCTCCGGCGATATCCGGGTCGTCCTCGACCGGTGCATCGCGTCCGGTGTGCCCTCCGAGGTCTATGCCAACGCCTCTCCCGCCGGTCCGCTGGCCACCTTCGACGGCCGGACCACCTGGGCCAGTTCTCCATATCGCAACGGCGTCGCCCTGGTGGGTGACGCCGCCGCCAACACCGACCCCACTTGGGGACAGGGCATGTCCATGGCGCTCCGCGACGCCCGCGTCCTCCGGGATCATCTGCTGTCCAACGACGACTGGCATGCGGCCGGACAAGCCTACGCCAAGGACAGGAACGAGTACTTCGGCGTGGTACATGCCATGGAAAACTGGCAGACCGAGCTTCTGATGGACACCGGGCCGGATGCCGATGCCATCCGTGGCAGGGCGATGCGTAGCTGGAGGGAGGACCGGACCCGCAACCCCGACACCTTCCTCAGCGGCCCCGGCGGTCCGCTAGGCGAGTCTGACCGCCGCCGCTTCTTCGGCGAGGAATAGGCTCCAGTCGAACGTTCCGCTACCGCCTCACGCCGCTGCCTTGATTGCCCAGCACCACCCCCTCGGCCATTAGCCGATCCACCTCTTCCTGCCCGAAGCCGTGCTCCCGCAGCACCTCGGCCGAGTGCTCGCCCAGCGCCGGTGCGCGGCGGCGTATCTTGCCCGGCGTGGCCGACAGTTTCACCGGCACGCCAATACTGTGAATTGTGCCAAGGTCCGGGTCCTCCAAATCCACCAGCATCTCCCTCGCCAGCACCTGCGGGTCCCGGTAGACCTGCTCCATGTTGTAGATCGGACCAGCCACCACCCCGGCGCCGTCCAGCAGTTCCAGCCAGTGCTCGGTGTCCTGGGTCGTAAACGTCCCCTCCAGCAGTTCCGCCAGCTCCTGTTCCCGCGCCTTGCGGTCCCACGGGTTGCGAAACCGGTCATCGTCCATCAGGTCCTCGCGCCCTATGGCCCGGCACAGCTGCTCCCAGGTGGGTTGCGTCGCCGCTCCCAGGTTCAGGTAGCCGTTCCGCGTCCGCAGGGCCTGGTAAGGCGCCGAGACCCGGTGCGCCGATCCCAGGGGCCCAGGAATCTCCCCCTCGGCGAAATAGACCGACGATTCCCACACGGTGTAGGCAATACCTGCCTCCATCAGCGACGTGTCTACCATCTGGCCCTGACCGGTCTTCAGGGCGTGAATGTAGGCGGCCATCACGCCGTTGGCGCCATACAGCCCCGCCGTCAGGTCGGTAATCGGCACCCCCACCTTCGCCGGGGGCATATCGGGGTGCCCCGTGATGCTCATAAGGCCGCTGACCCCCTGCGCGACCAGGTCAAAACCGCCCCGGTTACGCGCTGGGCCCGTGCTCCCGAAGCCGGAGATGGTGCAGTACACAAGGCTCGGCTTCATGACCGTAAGGGCCTCGTAGCCCAGTCCGAACCGCTCCATCACGCCGGGGCGGAAGTTCTCCACAACGACATCGGCGTCCAGGACCAACCGCCGGAACACCTCCCTGCCGCTCTCGCTGCGCAGGTCCAGCGCCAGGCTGCGCTTGTTGCGGTTGACCGCTAGGAATCCCGCCGACCAGTCTTTTACGAACGGCGGTGCCATACGGCGGTTGTCGTCTCCGCCATTGGGCTTCTCTATCTTTATGACATCGGCGCCCATGTCGGCCAGCACCATGGTGCACATCGGTCCTGCCAGGATCTGAGTCAGGTCAAGCACTACCATTCCGGACAGGGGACCGCTTGGGGGGGTCGTAGTCATTCTTGTTCATTCCTCGCTGGCATGTTCGCATTCCCGGAAGTCTCATTTCGCCGGTGCATCCCAAGTATAACGGAGGCGACTCCAAGGCATTTGTTGATGAATTAGACCCTGAAGTTGCCAAGACCCCCGCTATTGCGGGTCTCATCGGCCTACCATCACCTATTTCAGGCTGATATATTGGCATCTGACTCGTGGGGGAGGACGTTGCGCGCCTGACCGGCCCACGACTCTATCTCTGGAGCGGTGGACGGGACAAATGGAATACCCCTTGGGCATACTGCTGCTGGTCGCATCGGGGGTTATAGGCTACGTCCTTGGGGCGCTGCCCTTCGCCCAGTGGGTCAGTCGCTACATCAAAGGGGTGGACATTTTCAGCACCGGAACGACGCTGGCTGGCACCGCCAACGTCTTCTGGAACGTCGGACGACGCAGCGCACTGGTGGTATTCATCGGCGACGTGGGTAAAGGCTCGGCAGCAGTGGCTGTGGCCTGGGGGCTGGGCATCGAAGCGCCCCTGACGTTAATTGCCGCGGCCGCCGCCATCGTCGGACACTGGGTCTCCGTGTTTTCGTCCTTCCGAGGGGGAGACGCCATGACTCCCCTGATTGGCGTCAGCTTCGCCCTGGTGCCGGAACTGACCGCTCTGGCCGCAGTGGTGGGTGTTGCGACCGTGCTCCTGTTGCGGAACCATTATCTGAGGTCCGCATGGGGGATTTGCACCGGGTTCGCGCTAATGTTGGGTCTGAGCCTGGCCTTCCAGATCGATATGGAGCTTGTTGCTGGGCTGACCATTTTAGCGGTCCTGGTGCTCGTGCGGAGCATGATTGTCCGTCGGCGCATCTTTACCGAAGACCAGGATATAGTCGAGGAATTGGAGCCCGACCCGAACTGACTCAAGGCATGACCGAGAGCGGCTAACCTGCTCCCTCTGTCGGCCCGTCCGCGCTCCTCGAGTCCCTCATCTCCCTCATCCTGAGCGCCCATCGCAGGTGCTCGTCCTGGGCCGCGTCCTCGGCCAGTTCCGGTGCAAGGGCCAGCAGGCTGTCCATGTGCTTAAGGCACGACTCGATGTCGTCCAGCTGCGAATAGACCCGCGCCGCGTTGTAGTGAGCCGAGGCCAGGCGCGGATTGGATTCCAGCGCAGAATGATAAGCCTCCAGCGCCTCCTCCACTTCCCCCTGGGCCTCCAGCACCGCCCCGCGGTTGCTGTGGGCCTCGGCAAAGTCCGGCCGGACCACCAACGCCTGCTCGTAGTCTGCAACGGCTGACTCGTAGTCCCCCAGGGCGTCGTAGGCCAGTCCCCGGTTGTTGTAGGCCTCGGCATCCTCCGGGTCCAGCCGTAGCACCTCGGAATAGTCGTCCAGCGATTCCTGGAGCCTCCCCAGGTAATAACAGGTGCGCGCCCGGTTGAAGAGCGCCCGAGGGTCCTCCGGGTTAAGGTCAGCCGCCCGGCCATAGCTCAGAATCGACTCGTCGTGCAGACCCAGCTCATCCAGAGAGGCGCCCCTGTTCAGGTGGGCGTTGCCAATGTCGGGACGAATCTCAATCACCCGGTCGAACTGCGCCACCGCCTCTTGGTGCCTTCCGGCGCTGGCCAGTACGATTCCCCTGTTGTACATCGGCTGAACGTAGCCTGGAGCCAGGTCTATCGCACGTGAATAGTCTGCCAGGGCCTGCTCAACATCGCCCAGGTCGTCATAGGCGTTGGCCCGCTGGTAGTAGGCCTCAGCCAGTTGCGGGGAGCGTATCAGGGCCTCGGTAAACTCTCGCACCGCCTCCTCGGGGTTCCGCAGGCGAAGCAGCGCAAGTCCCAGGTTGAAGCGTGCCTCGATATTCGCTGGCTCCTGGACCAGCAGGGAACGGTATGCCTCAGAGGCATCGTCGTGCCGGCCCAGCGCATAGCAGGCGTTGCCATACACCAGTGGATCGCTGTCCATCTCAACTGGTGAAAGCGATTCCACCGCAGTTTCCAGGAGAACGCGCGGCTCGCCGCTTAAACGCGATCCTCGCGGACCGGGAGTAATGCGGCCCACGCCTACGGAAAAGGCTTCAAGCAGGGACGCGACGGTCTTGATGGCGGCTTGGTCGTCCATAAGGTCCACGGAGCGTGAGGGCTGAAGGGGATTGCTGCCAAGGTTCGAGGACACACCTAGCATAACACCCGTGGCCCGAATTCGCGATTACACTCCATTGCCATGATTCAGCGAGGTACTGCGTGGCGCGCCATATGGGATGCCTGTGCGTAGTAGCGCGAGTTTGAAACCCGCCCAGCTCAAGGTCAAGATCAGGGAGACGTTTTCTGATTCGGCCTCCCCAAAAAGCGACCATCTCTCCTGCGAAGGGACGGCGTTCCCACTTGGGTGGTTTACCGCTTGGGCAACCGTCATTCCTGCTTTCGCGTTAATCCAGGCCATTCACTTACAGTCTGGAAAGTTGAAGCGGCGATCCAGAAAGAAACCCTGCCTCAGGGACAGCCCGCCCTAGACATCTCCGCGTAGGCCGGTTACCTCGGTAGATGCCGTTAGCGCACGACTTCTACTTGCAAGCTCGGCCTCCCGTCGATCCGCCGGACCCCACCAAGACGAAGGGAAATGAGCGGCTTTCCGAAGATTTCAGGCTCAGCAACTGGAATTCGACCCTTTCGCCACGGCCATTGCAGCGGCAAGGCCCATATAACCAACTTTTTTCTCAAGTAGAGCATCGAAACCGGCCCCAACCCGAACGACAGACAGGGTCACTCAAACTTCACTGGGACTATCACGGCCTCTTTCACAGCCTGACAGACAGCTAACTCGTAGCGCCTAGACAAACCATCCTTCGGCTTTCCGATCTGCCAATTTGCGGGTGGTCCGTCAAAACCAGAAGGCTCCGCTGAGGACATCGACTGCGTTGAACAAACCAACGGAGCCGCGTACAATTCGGGCAAAATACTGCTACTGGCCGGGGCGCTCCCATCGCGCATCCGGCAGGGGTGCGAAGTGACTCAAGAAAGCCAGGTCATCCTTTACACTCATCCTGACTGCGCCTTTTCGGCGGCAGCGAAGATGGACTACCGCAAGCGTAAGGTCGCCTACGAAGATGTGGATCTGTCAAAGCAAGAGGACCGGATTCCGGAACTCCTGGGGCTGACCAAAGGCGAACGCATAACTCCCGTGATCGTGGAAAATGGCACGGTTACCATCGGATTCAAGGGCGGTACTTGAGAATTCTGACAGCGGGCCAGTTGGCCCGCTCCTTCGTTGTCGCCGTTCCCCGATGGTGGGACGGACGATTTTGTCCTGTTTTAGCCTCTTTTAAAAATTGATGACATTTGATGGTTGAAATTTTATTAGAACAAATGTTAGTCTTGTCTCATTCTCACGGGAGGAACGTGCCGGGTGATGAAAAAGGATAAGACGGCCAACGACAAAAGCGCTGCGCTGGAAATTGCTCTCAGCAGCATCGAGAAAGACCACGGCAAGGGGGCCGTGATGCGCCTTGGTGAACTGGGCAACAGCCTGGTTACGGAATCGATATCAACCGGGTCCCTGGCGGTGGACCTGGCCCTGGGCACCGGAGGCATCCCCCGCGGGCGCGTCACGGAAATCTTCGGTGCCGAGTCCGCTGGCAAGTCCACTCTGGCCATCCACTTGATGTCAGAGACCCAGAAGGCAGGAGGCGTTGCCGCCTACATCGACGTCGAGCACGCCCTGGACCCGACCTATGCCGCCAACTGCGGCTTGGACCTGAACGAATTGCTCATCGCACAGCCGGACAGTGCGGAGCAGGCTCTCGACATCACCGAGCAGTTGGTGCGCAGCGGGGCCATCGACGCCATCGTCATCGACAGCGTCGCCGCCCTGGTGCCTCAAGCCGAAATCGAGGGCGATATGGGCGACACCCACGTCGGCCTGCAGGCCCGTCTGATGTCGCAGGCTCTCCGCAAGCTGACCAGCACCATCCACAAGTCCAAGACAGCTGTCGTGTTCATCAACCAGCTCAGGGAAAAGATCGGCGTGACCTACGGCAGCCCCGAGGTTACCCCCGGCGGACGCGCCCTGAAGTTCTACAGCTCGGTCCGTATCGACCTGCGCCGCATCGAGTCCATCAAGCAGGGGTCCGAGGTAACTGGAAACCGCGTTCGGGCCCGCATCGTAAAGAACAAGGTCGCCGCTCCCTTCCGGGTGGCCGAGTTCGACATTATGTTTAACCAGGGCATCAGCAAGATGGGCGACCTGCTGGAAATAGGCTCCTCAAAGGGAATCATCAAGAAGTCCGGTGCCTTCTATTCCTACGGCGAGACCCGCCTCGGACAGGGCAGGGAAAACGCCAAGGAATTCCTGCTGCAGCACCCCGAGATTGCCGACTCCGTCGAAAACATGATACGCGCAAACACCGACCTCGCTGCCGTGGCACCCGAGCTTGACGACACGGACGAGGACGACAGCATGCCCTTGGGCGGCGCCCCCTCCCTCAACGGCTCAGAACCGTCCTCCCTCGAGTAAAGGAACGGTTGGAGGCTGTCCGTTCCTTGGACTGCCTCTGTACATCCACCATAGGAGAGGGCAGGAGATGATCGACGAGTCGTCCTCCGTTCCAGGCATTCTGCCGTCCAGCACGGAGGCCAGCCGTGCAAGGGGTACGGCCCTCCGCCTCCTGGCTGTCAGGTCCCGTTCGGTCGTCGAAATTCAGGAACGCTTGGGCCGCCGCTTCCCCCGGGATACAGTGGAACAGGCGGTTGCGAGGCTCATCGCCGACGGGCTGCTGAACGACGATGATTTCGCCCAGCAATGGCGACAGAGCCGTGAGAGAAACAAGCCCCGCAGCCGCAGGAAGATAGAGCAGGAACTCAAGCAGCGCGGCGTCAGTGATGACGTCATCGACGGTGTTCTCGAAGACTACGACTCGCTGGACGCCGCCTACCGGTCGGTGGCAAGGTACGCCGCTCGCCAGAACCGCGCAGTCTTTGACCGCAGGGTCGCCGCATTCCTGGGCCGCCGGGGTTTCGAACCCGATGTCGTCAGGCAGACGCTCCGTCGGCTCCGGGAGGAACTTGGTGTCGGGAGCCCTGCTACAAACGAGGCTCCGGATGATTGGTCCAAAATGGACTGAACCCGGATCATCTCCGGCCCCGGATCAATTCCGGCAAAGATGTCAGCGCAGCCGGGCAGCTGCAGTGTAAACGGCAATGCCAAGGAACAGCAGGCTGAAGAGTACGTTGATAAAGTTGCTGCCGAAAAGCTGGATAAACCCTCCTGAAATCAGGAACGCGGCCACCATTGCGCCGCCGGCTATCCACGCCAACTGTACTCCGCGCTTGCGGTTGACCGACCTGCTGACCAGTTCCCCGATGGCATAGGCCACGGCCAATCCGAAAATCGACGATATGAACGGGACTCTGCCGAAAGTGGCGTTCAACCACAGCCAGAGCAGACCCCCTGCGATGGCGACGGCAACAGCGACGCCGATGGCCCGCAGGTAGTAGGTCGGCTGGACGTCATACGTCGGCAGCCTCTCCGCGCGGCCGCACTCCCTGCAGCGAATGCCCACCGGCACCTGCACCAAGCACAGGGTGCAGATGCTGCGCCCGCATTGGCTGCAGAAAAGCCGTGTTTCGGTCTCCGGGTGCCAGTTGCAATAGCTCGCATTGGCTTCTTGGCCCGCCTGTCTCGGTTCCGTGGCCATAGTCTGCTCCTGGTGGCGGATGGTCAGCCGGCAGCCCCGGGAATGCGCTCAACCCATTCCTCGCGATCGTCTACATCGCGGTCCCTGAACAGGCGATTGAGGAAAACCCTCTTGCGGGATAGTTCGCGAGGGAGGGGCGTCCAGTTTGAGGTCAGTCGTTTGAAGGTCACAACGCCCAGCAGCCCCAGGCAGAACCACACAAGGGCAGTCTCCTCCATCATTTTAAGCTCTGCAGGGAAGAAGAAAGCCATTAGGGGCAACGAGAGAAGCGTGATTAGAGCCCAGACACCCGCCTCTTTGGTCAGGAGGTAGCCTCCAAAATAAATCAAAAGCGCCACCCCCATGATCGCGGGAGAAAAGGCCAACAAAGTTCCCGCGGCCACGCCAAGCCCTCGACCGCCCTGCATTTTCAGGAATGGCGACCAGTTGTTCCCTGCGAGCACCAACAGTGGAGGGCCGATCAGCTGGGGAGAATTCCAGTCCAAGCCGACTACGTACACGGAGAACCAGATAGAGCCAGCACCCTTGACCAGGGCGTCCGAGAGCATCTGCGGCACAAACCATTTCTTGCCAACGTGCTGGATTACATTTCCGCCGCCAACGTTGCCGCTGCCATACCGGCGTATGTCGATGCCCTTGACCAGCCTGCCAAGAATGTAAGCCGTAGGCACTGACCCCAACAGAAATGCGCCTGCGTAGAGCGCAGCTAGTTCCATGTCCGGTCCAGGCAGGGTCCAGAGTTTGGCGCCATTTATTGAGGCTCACTCACTCCGGGATTCTCTTGCTACCCTGGCAGCCGCCTCCAGGCGTTCTACAGACTCCATCGGGGGGCCATTCTCCCCCGGAAGGCACTCGTCGGCGTTTCCTAGGCCATGGTAGTCGCTGCCGCCGCACGGAATGAGATCGTATTCTCGGGCCAGCCTGGCAAGCTGCCGAATCGTGTCATCCCGGTACTTCGCGTAGTGGACCTCCATGCCGGACAGCCCAATCCCGGCTAGATTGGCTATACCCGCCTCCATGTCGTTCATGTAAGCAGGATGGGCCAATACCGCGGCGCCGCCTGCCCGTCGAATCATGCCGACCGCCTCCTCGGGAGTCAGCTTGACGCGTTCAACGTAGGCCAGCCCGTTCCGACCGAGGTACTCCGGGAAGGCGTCCTTGGGCTCATCGCAGTAACCGGCCTCCACCAGTGCCAGCGCAATATGCGGGCGGCCAACCGCGCCGTCTCCCGCATAATGCTGTACGCGCTCCCACTCCACGTGGATTCCAAGCTCTCTCAGTTTCTCAACCATCGCCTTGGCACGCCCAACACGGCCCTCGCGGAACCTTGTCAGCTCGGCCTGCAACTCCGGATCGTCAGGGTTGATAAAGTACCCCAGGATGTGTACCTCATCGCCCGGCACATCGGCGCTGAGCTCGATCCCCGCAATGATTCGCAGACCCGCGAATTCCTTGGCAGCCTCATGCGCCTCCACAAGGCCGTCCGTGGTGTCATGGTCGCTTACCGAAATGGTCTTGAGCCCCTGATTCGCAGCCAACTGGACCAGTCCCGTGGGAGTCAGGCGCCCGTCCGATGCAATGGTGTGCAGATGGAGATCTACTTCTGCGCTCATATCAGTCCGCCATCCTGTCGATCCGCTCCAGGTGGACGGAGCGCCCGGTCTGCTCGTCAACCTCCACCAGCACCGAATTCAAGGTGCAGGGTCCCTTCGCCACCTCCAGGCGTTGGGGCATCGATGTGAGGAAACGGTCCAGCACGGCTCTCGTGTCGCTGCCGATCACCGAGTCCACGGGCCCGGTCATACCCACGTCCGTAAGGTAGGCAGTGCCGCGCGGCAGGATGCGGGCATCCACGGTCCCCACGTGCGTGTGAGTTCCGAATACCCCGCTGACCCTCCCGTCCAGGTACCAGCCCATAGCCTGCTTCTCCGATGTCGCCTCCGCGTGAAAATCGACCACGACGATCGGCGTATCCTCCTCTTCCCTTAACTCCTCCAGCAGGCGGTCGGCGGTGCGGAAAGGACAGTCCAAGTTGGTCATGAATACCCGGCCCATCAGGTTGACCACGGCCACGCCCTTTCGCCGAATGACCCCGACACCGGGGGCGCTGGGGTAGTTGGCGGGGCGCACCACAGGGAGTCCCTCTCCCTGCACATCATCCATGTATGGTATGAATTCCCTCTTGTCCCAGATGTGGTTGCCGGAGGTGAGAACGTCGACCCCCGAATCCAGCAACTCGGACGCGGTGTCGACCGTCAGGCCAAAGCCTCCTGCGGCATTCTCGCCATTGGCGATTACCAGGTCCACCATCAATTCTCGTCTGAGGCCAGGCAGCAGCCTGTCCACCGCTTCCCGGCCCGGCTTGCCTATTACGTCGCCTATCATCAATATACGCAAAGGACGATTTCCCTCTCTAATCATGTCCGGCAAGAACCGGCGAAAAAAGGACTCAGCAGCCGGGCGGTTCCCGCTCCTGAGTCCTCATCGAGTGCTTGCTCCGGCCTCGCGCTACCGGGCGGATCGGCGGGCGGCGAGGTAAGGGTCGAATGACCCTCTCCGGTTCTTCGAGCGTTGAATACTCTCTTGGCGGGCCTAGCGGGCGTACTCCACGCTCCGGGTTTCCCTGATGACTGTCACCTTGATCTGCCCAGGAAAAACGAGGTCCTCCTCGACCTTCCTCGCAATGTTTCGGGCCAGCGTTGCGGCGTTCACGTCGTCCATGTCCTCAGGCTTCACCATCACACGAACTTCCCGGCCGGCCTGTATGGCGAATGTGCGCTCCACGCCTTCAAAGCCCGCAGCCACCTCCTCCAGGTCCCGCAGCCGCTTGACGTATTGTTCCAGCGACTCTTTGCGGGCGCCGGGACGGGCGGCGCTGATAGCGTCCGCCGCAGCCACCAGGAATGATTCCACGGTCTCGTGTTCGTCCCAGTGGTGCTCCAGGATTCCGCGGTAGGAGCTATGGTTGATGCCGTGCCTCTTGGCTATCTCGGCACCAATCTCGGCATGCGGCCCGGAGACCTCGTGGGTCAGTGCCTTGCCGATGTCATGCAGCAGCCCGCCTACCTTGGCCACCTGCTCGTTGGCACCGGCCTCCGCAGCCAGCATTCCGGCCAGCAGGGCAACCTCTATCGAGTGCTGCAATACGTTCTCGCCGTAGCTGTAACGGTACTTTAGCTGCCCCAGCAGCCGGACCAGTTCGCGGTCCAAGCCACTGACTCCAACGTCGAACGTGGCCTGTTCCCCGGCCTTCATGATCGTTTGGTCTATCTCGTTATGAGCGCGGTTAACCATGTCCTCGATGCGGGCAGGCTGGATGCGCCCGTCCGAGACCAGTTTTTCCAGCGCCAGTCGTGCGACCTCTCGCCGCACCGGGTCGAAGCAGGAAACCGTCACTGCCTCGGGGGTGTCGTCGATGATGACGTCCACCCCGGTCAGAGATTCCAATGTTCGGATGTTGCGTCCCTCTCGACCAATGAGACGACCCTTCATCTCATCATTAGGCAGGGAAACCACTGAGGTTGTGCTTTCCGACACGACATCTGAGGCCAGTCTGTTGATGGCAACGGAGATGATCTTGCGGGCATTCTCGTCAGCCCGGTCCTTGTAGTCCCGCTCAAGCTCGTAATACCGCCGAGCCAGATCGTGCTGCGCGTTCTCCTCGCCGCGCCTTACGACAGCCTCGCGGGCCTCTTCTACCGTGAGTCCGGCAATCCGCTCCAGGACTTTGGCCTGTTCGACCTTTAGCTCCTCCACCTCTTTGCGAGACTCATCGATTTGTGATTCCCTATCGGCAAGCTCCACCTGCCGCTTGTCCTGCGCCTCTATCTTGCGTTCCAGTTGCTCTTCCCGCTGCATGTGCCTGTCTTCAACACGGGTGAGCTCCCGGCGTTGCTCCTTGATCTCCGACTCAGCCTCGTTTCGTAGCTTAAGGGCCTCCTCCTGGGCTACAAGCAATACTTTTCTGCTTTCTTCATGAGCCTGAGCGGTAAGGTCTCCGGCTGTTTCATTGGCCATCGCCAGCCGCGATGCCTGGATCCTCTGCCGAAGCCCCAGCCAAGTTGCTATCCCTATCCCAAGGGCCGCAAGGACGGCGAGAACAGCGATCATAACTGTAGTCATATCACCTTTCCCTTTCCGCCTGTTACGCCCGGATAAGAGCAATCCCTATTTGGGATGTTGGACTTTGCTCCTATTCTGAATCCTACCGAGCGGCCCTTGAAGTGTCAAGGATGGACTGCCCTCTCTGAGTCCCGAATCGGGTACGGCGTAAAGCCCGATTCCGCCGGTCTTGAGAGCAGGGCCAGCCTCCTCTACAATAAACACGTGTGCGCCCTCGAATCCAGCTGCCACTCAGAGTGATTGATAATGGCTGACCAGGACTACTACAGTGTGCTTGGCGTTGCCCGCAGCGCCAGCGACGAAGAGATCAGGAGTGCCTTCCGAAGAAAGGCCATGGAATTCCATCCTGATCGAAACAAGAACCCGGACGCCGAGGAAAAATTCAAGGAGATCAACGAGGCCTACCAGGTCTTGTCCGACTCCAGGAAACGAGGACAGTACGACCGGTTCGGAAAGACTGGGGTAAACGGTGGCGCGCACGGCACTGGCAGTCCCTTCGACGGATTTGAGGGGTTCGGTGGTTTTGGCGACATTTTCGACTCCTTCTTCAGCGGCGCCTCGGCAAATTCAGGCCGTCAGCCCAGAAGGGGGGGCGATCTTCAGCAGCAGGTGACGCTTAGCTTCGAAGAGTCTGTTTTCGGTGCGGCGCGCGAGATCGAAATCAACCGGCTCGAACAGTGCCACCACTGCTCCGGAGCCGGCAACGAGCCCGGCACCTCGGTGGACACCTGCTCCGATTGCAGGGGTAGCGGTCAGGTGCGGCGATCGCAGCGCAGTGTGTTTGGTCAGTTCACCCAGGTCGCACCCTGCCACGTCTGCAGGGGGCGCGGTAGCGTGATAAGTTCTCCCTGCTCCAACTGCCGGGGCGCCGGAAGGGAACGCCGCAAGCGGAAGATCGAGGTCAAAATACCGGGCGGCGTGGACAGCGGCATGCAGGTCAGGCTGAACGGTGAGGGCGACGTGGGGAGCGACGGAGGAGGCTCGGGCAACCTGTACGTCGGCGTAAACGTTCAGGAACACAACCTGTTCCAGCGGGACGGGACCGACATCGTCTACACCCTTCCGCTTAACATCGCTGAAGCCTCCCTGGGAGTCGAAAAAGTCATCCCTACCGTTGATGGCTTCGACGAGGATTTGAAGCTGCCCCAAGGAACCCAGCCAGGTGCGGAGTTTCGCATTCGTAACAAGGGCGTGCCCCATCTCCACTCCAACCGCCGCGGTGACATGCGCGTCCAGGTCGACGTCCGGGTCCCCGGCTCGCTGAACAGCCGTCAGAGGGAACTGATGGAGGAGCTTGCCCGCTCCTTCAACGGAGACCGTCCCGGCAAGAGGAAGGGCAAGGGCACGAGGAACTCCAGGAAAAAGGCAGCGCCGGAGACCACCCAGGCGGAACCGAATGACGAAGAATCTGCCGATAAGGGCCTTTTCGACCGCATCAAGGACGCCTTCTAGGCTTTGCGATCCGTGCCCCCCAGCTTCACCATTCGCCCTACCTTGTTGAGCCCTTCATACGATACGTACTTCCCGGAGTGTCCATGCCTTGGCAGGAACTGAGCATCCTTGTTCCCCACGAATTCGTGGAGCCAGTCTCGTATCTCTTCAGCCGGTATGGGAGGGGTCTCAGCACAGAGCCGAGGGGCGGCGGGCAGGTGATGTTGCGTACTTACCTGCAGGCCGGCTCCCGGGAACGCTTTGCCCGTATCGAGGTTGGAGTCAAACTGGTCGCCGCCGTGGGCCAGCTGGGCGAGCTGATCGCCAGGGACCTGGATGACGACGAGGACTGGCAGAACAGCTGGAAACAGCACTACGGGGCGCTGCCGGTTGGCGAAAGGCTTATCATAAAGCCGTCGTGGGTGGAACTTTCACCGGAGGAGTCCGAAGAACGAACTGTTGTCGAACTCGACCCCGGCGTAGCCTTCGGCACCGGCTACCACCCCACAACCTATACCTGCATGGAGGCCCTCGAGGAACTCGTCGCCCCGGGCATCAGGGTCCTGGATCTTGGCACAGGCTCTGGAATTCTGACCATCACAGCTCTGATGCTGGGCGCAGGCTCGGTGGTTGCCCTGGACATTGACGGTCAGGCCGTTACGGCATCAAGGCAGAATTTTCGGCGGCTGCGACTGCAGGACCGCATCACGCTCGCCAAGGGCTCCGTCCCCCATCCGGCGGCAGCCGACAATACGGTCGATTTGGCCGTCGCCAACATCTCCGCCCGCGCGGTCGCTGACCGGTCGCCGTTCATCCTGCACGCCCTTCGACCCGGAGGGATGCTGGTGGCGTCGGGTCTGCTGGCTACCCAGCGTCCTGAGGTCGACGACGCCGTCCTCGAGTTGGGTTTCATTCCGGAACTCGAGTGGCCCCGGGATGAATGGCTCACCTTGGGATACCGCGCTCCTGGCGGCTGAATCCGTTTGCCGCACTCACGCAAGCAGCAGCTCAGGTTGAAAATGTCAGGCGTGCGTCGTAACATTTTGCTTGCTTTCTCAGCATTTCATTGGACGTCTTGCACGCGCAAAGGGCACGGCCGGGTCAACTCGCGGCCGTAGCGGTCTGGAGGCCGCACTTGGTGGAAAAGGTAGACCTTCAACGCTATGAGATTACGGGCCGGCTCGGCGCCGGAGCCGATTATGATGTCCGCGCCGCTATCGATCGCGAGACCGGCGCCGAAGTCGCCTTGAAGCGCCCGGTCCCCCAGGCGGTAAGCCGCAAACAGCACGGCGCCATCGAGGCTCGCACCGAGCGCCTCCTCGGTGCCTACGACCACGCCGGTGATGCCGGAGGGCTGCTGGCTCCGCTGCTGGGCTATTGCGAGACTGCGGTCTACGACGAATTCTTCGGTGAAGAACTCGGAGAACCTTATACGGTTTTCGTACAGGGGAGGGCGCCGGGCATCCCTTTGCTCGGCGACATGATGTCTCGTTTCACCGGAGTTCCCATCGGGGCCGGTCAGAATCTTTTCGCCATGTTCCCTCTCATCCAGGCGAAAGACGCCCCTCCCTTTCCGGTGCACAGCCAGCTCCTCGACCTCGAGCAGTCATACCTGGAATCAGGGTTCATCCTGATGGACCTGAGGCCTCAGAACGTCTTTTACCAGCCGGGTAGCGGGCGTATCCAGGTAATCGACACGGGCGCACTGGCGGGGGTGGACGATCCGGCCCCTCGGGGCAGACCGCCGCTGGACGTCAACGATGCCTGTCTTGAGCTGCTCAAGTTCTACACCACGCCGGAGGAACCTCCGCAAAACTCTTCCGGCTACCGGGATGCTCGCGGCGTCAGGCCCATCGTCAACATCCAGCAGGAGCTGATGGAAATTCGACGGGGACTCCTTGGTGCGGGTGACGGCGTGGCCGCAACGGCCGAAGCCATACTTGGGAAAATAGAGGCACGGTCCTACGAAGATTACGAGCAGTTCAGGCGTGATCTCTCAGCCTTTCTCGAAGCCGTATCGGTCAGAAACCGCAGCCTGCCGGATTATGTGGCGGCGCAGTCGGCCTGGAGGGAAGCACTGGACTGGCTGCGCGCCGACTACTGGACCAGATTCAGGTTCGATGCGGAGACAGAATTGGCTGCTTATGGGGAATGAGTTTCGTCCCTGGACACGGATTCGGTTTCCAGTTGCCCGCCGGACGGCGGGAACATTCTTAGGGAGATAAGCAGAGGACACATCGATGGTTGCCAGTACATCTTCAACGCTGCAAGACAATTCCGCTCACGGCGAGGACAATCTGCTGACCCGCGACCTTGGTGACGGAAACTTTCTCGATGTGGTGATGGACGGGGTGACCGGCCACGGTGGGGCCGAGGCCAGCCGCGAACTCGCCGAAGCCCTGGCCGATTGCAAAACCGACACCATAGATGACATCGTAGGAACCATCCACGACGTCAACGAAGAGTTTTTCGGCGTGGGTGCCGGGCGGTTCCTGTTGACCACGGTATCCGCCGCTTTGTACCGGGATGGTCACCTGTACGTCACGGCCGCCGGGGACAGCCCGGTCGTCATGGTCACCGCCGACTCCCACGAACGCCTCAGCGGCCGCACCGGCGGGTTCCTGCACGTCGGCGTTGCCCGTGCCGTGGGGGCCGCCGCCTCGCTGGGCCAGCTTTCGCGACGGGACGTCGATATCCAGCCCGGGATCCGGCTGGTGCTCGCCACCGACGGGGTGACGGACAATATGGACATCGACGAACTCGCGGATATTATCCGCACCTCAGCCACTCCCGAGGAAGCCACTGGCCGCATCGAGGAAATCATCGCCGGGCGCCTCGTCGAAGGCCGTGTTCCGGAAAAGCTGGGAGTTCGATTCCGCTACGACGATCGCACCGCCATCGTCCGGTTCTTCGACTAACGCTATGCCTGGCCTTTCAAAGCTCTTGTGGGGCCGGACGCAGGGGAATCCTCTCCAAATCAGTAAGGCGATGCCACACCTAACTTGAGAGCAGGGGCCGCTGATTGATACAATCCTGCAGCCTACGTCGGCGCGCTTATTCACCCGACGGTCGCCGACGAACCTGCGGAACGCCAACTGGCCAACCGCAAGGAGGGACGGTCCACGGGGTCCGTTCGCCGCAACCGCAGTCGCAAAGGAGCCACTAAGTGGGCAAAATCAACGTAGCCATTATCGGTGTAGGGAACTGCGCCTCATCTCTGGTTCAGGGCCTTAACAAGTACGTGGAGGTACCTGCCAACGACGCCGTCTCGGGCCTTATGCACAACACCATCGGCGACTACCGGATTGAGGACATCGAAGTCGTCGCCGCTTTCGACATTGACGAGAACAAGGTTGGCAAGGACCTCTCCGAGGCAATCTTCACCGAACCCAACAACACGCTGAAATTTGCCGACGTTCCACACTCCGGCGTCAAGGTAGACCGGGGCATGACCCACGATGGCATCGGCCGTTACGTTTCCCACCTGGTCAGGAAATCCCCCCACTCGACCTCCGATATCACCGGCATCCTGCGCGATCGCGAAGTAGACGTTGTCATCAACTACCTGCCCGTCGGCAGCGAACAGGCCACCAAGTGGTACGTTGAGCACATACTCAATGCCCGCTGCGCCATGGTCAACTGCATTCCCGTCTTCCTTGCCCGCGAAGAGTACTGGCGCAACCGTTTCGAGGAGCGGGGCGTCCCCATCATCGGCGATGACATCAAGTCGCAGCTCGGCGCCACCATCACCCATCGCGTGCTCACCCGCCTGTTCGAAGACCGCGGCGTCACGTTGGATAACACCTACCAGCTGAACTTTGGCGGCAACACCGATTTCCTCAACATGCTGGAGAGGGAACGCCTCACCTCCAAGAAGATCTCGAAGACCACCTCGGTGACTTCGCAGCTTGACGAAGAAATCGATCCCGACAACATCCACGTGGGCCCCAGCGACCACGTGCCTTGGCTGAAAGACCGCAAGTGGTGCTACATCCGGATGGAGGGACGCATTTTCGGTGGCGCACCCATCAACCTGGAGGTAAAGCTGGAGGTGTGGGACAGCCCCAACTCCGCCGGAGTCGTGGTCGACGCCATCCGTTGTGCCAAGCTGGCAATGGACCGGGGAGAGGCCGGCGCCGTCGTTGGACCCAGTGCGTATTTCATGAAGTCCCCGCCCATCCAGTACACTGACAACACCGCCCGGGATCTGACCGACACCTTCATAACAGGCGATGGCGCGAAGCCCACACTGACGGTTACCGTTGAGAAGGCGGCAGGAGACAGCTAGGAGCTGCATCCCTGGGATCCTTGCTCGGAGGTATGCCATTGAAGATCGCCCTGGTGTCGCCCTACGACTTCACCTGGCCCGGTGGCGTAACCATCCACGTCTCCCAGCTGGCCAGGGAACTCGGCCGGTCCGGCCACGAGGTGCAGGTGCTTGCTCCTCATTCGCCCTCCCGTGAGTGCCAGGACCGCGACCTTCTGGTGCCCCTCGGCCGCTCCGTGCCACTGCCCAGCGGCGGCTCCATTGCACGGGTCTCCCTCTCGTGGTGGCTCGCCCGCAAGGTGAGGGCACTGCTCGAGAGAGAGCAGTACGACGTGATCCACCTCCACGAGCCCATGGCCCCGATTCTGCCTCTGACCGTCCTCGAGTACTCCAACACCGTCAACGTTGGCACCTTTCACGCCTGCCACAACCGCCAGCACCTTTACAGGGTGAGCCAGCCTGTCATCAAGCGCTGGCATCAGCGGCTGCACGGCAGCATCGCCGTCTCCCACGCCGCGCGCCGTTATGTCAACTCCACCTTTCCGGGGGACTACGAGATAATTCCCAACGGGATCGACGTCGACCACTTTTCGCAAAACGTCGAGCCGTGGCCCCAGTACCAGGACGGAAAGACGAACATCATCTTCGTGGGGCGTCTGGAAAAGCGTAAGGGCCTGCGCTACCTGCTTGAGGCCATTGGACGCCTGCGTTGGGACAATCCTGACCTGCGCCTGCTCGTGGTTGGTCCGGGCAACCCAGACAAGGACTCCTACCACGTCCTCAGTTCCCAGAATTTGCACGAGGTGGAGTTCGTGGGCCGCGTGCCCTACGAGGATCTGCCGCGCTACTACGCCTCGGCAGACATTTTCTGCTCGCCGGCAACGGGAGCCGAGAGCTTTGGCATCGTTCTGCTGGAGGCCATGGCCGCAGGCAAACCCGTCGTCGCCTCGGACATCGAGGGTTACAGGGGCGTCCTGACCGACGGGGAGCAGGGGCTGCTTTTCCGCAACAAGGACGTGGACTCTCTGGCGGCGTCCCTTGAGACCCTGATCCGCGACCCCGAGATGCGCAGGCAAATGGGACAGCGCGGCCGGGCCACGGCCGAGAGGCACCGCTGGGAGGTCGTCGCCGGACAGGTGGAGCAATACTACGAGGCCTGTATCCAGGAGGTCCATGGCGCTGCTGGGCCGAGAACAGCTTAGGGGAGCCGTCCGCAGCTACTTCGAGGAGCCTGGTGCCCGGGTATTCAAGGCCGTCGGCTTTACCCCCAACTCCATCACTCTCCTCGGCTTTGCCGTCTGCGTGGTATCCGGCTACCTCGTGGCCTCGGGCTGGCTGGTCTGGGGCGGAGTGGTCTTTCTCGTCGGAGGGATCCTCGATTTGTTCGATGGGGCCCTCGCCCGCATGACTGGGCAGGACTCAGCCTTTGGCGCCCTTCTGGATTCCGTGTTCGACCGTCTGGGAGAGGCCGCTCTTTTCGTGGGCCTTGGAGTCTACGCCTTGAGGGCTGATGTTTCCGACGGCTACCGCGCGTTCTTCCTCATAGCCCTGTTGCTGGCCTTGGTCTTTTCCCAGGGAGTCAGCTACCTGCGGGCGAGGGGCGAGGGACTGGGCGTGTTCACCCGAGCCGGGCTGATGACCCGTACGGAGCGCGTTGCCCTGTTGGGAATCGGCCTGCTGCTGGGCTGGATTCCCTGGGTTTTGATGGGGATTCTCATCTCCATCGCCGCCGTCTCCTGTTTCACCCTCTTCCAGCGCATGTTTACCATACGCAATATGCTCGAGAAAGGTGATTAGGTACCATCGGCTTTCGTTCGTTTGACCATCGACTGCGTGCGAAACTGAGGCCGCTCGGAAAAGCGCAATATTTCCTCTCTTGTCGCGCCTGCCACTTTGGTAACCGCCTGACCCACTGTCCTCGTCGCGCTGGATCGGCATTCCGCTAGGTCAGACTCTTCGAACCACGACTCCAAGACTTTCACATTCGGGTGGCTCTGTGCCAGCAAATCCGCCACCGCGGTGAAAATGGCGGGCCCACACGGCGGCTAAATCCATCCCTCGACTGACGGCAGACGACATTTCATGCCCGATCGCCCCAAATGCGCCAGTCCCGCCAGATGGATGGTGAGCGCATTTGGCAACCGTGCACGAGCAGCAGCACTGGGCGACTATGAATCGCCCTGGCGGTACACTGTCTCAGGGTAGATAACCCTTCCCGCCCCGTGTAAACTTGCGCTACTCGCCCCGTGAAGGTGACCAGCGTATGACCACGGCGCCTCAGGACCTCATTCCGGCGCAGGAAAAGCCCCGGCTACGGCGTAACCTTCGGAAGCACCTGAAGGCCGATGTCAAGTTGCGCCTGTATACGCAGCGGCCTTCTGTGATTGCCATTCCGGGGAGGGAATGCCGCTACTGCCCGCAGACCCAGCAGGTGATGGAGGAATTGACCTCACTTTCGCCCAGGCTGACCTTGGATACAGTGGATTACTTCGCTGACCCGGATGCTGCCCGGGCGGACGACGTCAGTCGCATCCCGGCCATCGTCGTAGGGACTGATTCAGGCAAGTCCCTTCGCTACTTCGGACTGCCACTCGGCTACCAGCTACCGGTCCTCATCGAAAGCATGAAGGCCGTGTCGCGGGGAAGTGCAAGGTTGTCGGTAAACACCCGCAAGCAATTGCGGAGAATCAACCGCCCGGTCCACCTCCAGGTCTTCGTGACTCCGAACAGTGAGACCTCCGGGGGTATGGCCCTGCTGGCCCACTCAATGGCGGTGGAAAGCGCCAATATCCGCGCCGACGTGATCGAGGCGGAGGAGTTTCCGGATCTTGCCCGCAGCTATGCCTTGAGGCAGGTGCCGCTGACCATCATCAACGAGGTAACTTCGGTTACGGGAATGGTCAGCGAAAGCGATCTGCTTGAAAGGGTGCTCCTCGTCGGAGTCGCCACCACCACCGTATAAATTAACGCGGCCCTGGATTGTCGGCCGCGATCCAATCAAACCATTTCTAGGAGAACAGACTGTGCCCAACGAGTTTAGGGGCGACATGAACGGGCAGGGGTTGAGGGTCGGGATTGCCGTTGCCCGTTTTAATGAGGTGATTACCAAGCAGTTGCTGGACGGAGCGCTCGAAACACTGACCAGGTGCGGCGTGCGCGACTCCGACATCACGGTTGCCTGGGTGCCAGGATCCTTCGAGCTTCCCGTGATCGCCCGCGCCTTCGCCAAGAGCGGACGTTGCGACGCGATCATCTGCCTCGGCGCCGTCATTCGCGGCGAGACCACCCACTACGACATGGTGGCGGGGCAGGCACAGGGCGGCACCGGCTCCGTAAGCATGGATACCGGCGTGCCCACCATCTTCGGCGTGCTCACCACCGAAAACATCGAGCAGGCCCTGAACCGGGCCGGCGGCAAGTCCGGCAACATAGGTACCAACGCCGCCTTGGCTGCCGTCGAGACCGCATCCGTCCTGGCGGCGATCAACACCGCCTGACGGGCCGCACCGGCACATTCCCGCTGTGGGAACAACCGGTTGTGCATTGGTCTGCTTGTCGCCAAATCCTTGAATTGAACGGGGAGCCATGACCCAATTCGGCGTTACCATTCCCAACAACTGGGGTGTTTCCGACCCTCACGAGGTGCTGGGCCTGGGCCCTGAGGCCGAGCAGATGGGGTACGATTCCATCTGGGTCATGGACCACCTGTTCAACACCGGATACATCCGGGAGCGGCTGGAGGATCGGCCCTACTACCATCCCATGGCCATGCTGTCGTACATGTCCGCCACGACCAGCCGGGTGGCGTTGGGCACCTCGGTTCTCGTGCTCCCCTACCACAATCCCGTGGAACTGGCGAAGTACGCCGCAACCCTGGACCAGATGTCCGGCGGCCGGGTCACCCTGGGCGTGGGTGCCGGAGCCATGGCCGAGGAGTTCGAGGCCCTCGGCATACCCATGCGGGAGCGCGGATCGCTGACCAACGAGTCCATTGCCATTATGAAGGAACTCTGGACGAACCACAGCCCCGAGTTCCACAGCCGCCGTTGGGACTTCGGGGACCTGCGTTTCTCTCCCAAGCCGGTCCAACAGCCGCATATCCCGTTCTGGATTGGCGGTTCGTCGCCCGGAGCCCTGCGTCGTACTGCCCGCCTTGGCGACGGTTGGCACCCCACCGGACTGGCGCCCGAGGACTTCGCCATCGGCCGCCAGGAGGTTGCGTCGCTGGCTCAGGCCGCAGGGCGGGATCCCTCCTCCATCACCATGTCCACTCGCGTGGAAATCGAGGTGCATGGGGGGCCGTCCAGCCAGCGGGCCGCTTCGCGATCCCGACTGCCGGGAGATGATGCCGCAGCGATGCGGGCTGGGATCGAGGCTTACCGGGAAGCTGGCGTGGAGCACATGGTGCTCGCCCTCAATTCGGGCGACATTCCTGCCCTCCGCCGGTTGATGTCCATCATTGCCGACGAGGTGTTGCCAGCGTTCAAGTAGGTCAGCGCCACGGCCTAGCTCTGGTTGGGCCGCTCCCGGAGAAACTCTTCCAGCGCGACCCGGTCGTCCTCCAGCCTCTGAAGTTGCTCAGGGCTGGTGTTGGAGGCACCATAGTGGGCGGCCTGGAACTCGTCGACTATGTGGGCCACCGGGTCTGCGGGCAACACGCCGGACAGATCCCGCTGGTGCTCTCTCGGAGTCTCCCACTCCTCTTTGGGGCGTCCCGCGCGCCCAGCCAGCTCAAGAAGAGCGTGATAGTAGTCTCGGGGTGAATGGTAGCTACGTGAGCGCCTGCGCGACCCAGGCCATCCGGGAAACAGCCCACCGATTGCGCCTGAAACGTCCTCTCCGGCGCGTTTCAGGCTGAACATGGATTCCCTGGTCTCGACTACCTCTCCCAGGCTGGAGCTGTGCCTCCTGTTTCTGAACAGCCAGTAGACCACACCGGCCGCGGCCACCGTGCCTAGCACGGCAGCTAGCCACTGCAGGACCGTCAACAGGACATTGCGGTCTGATTCGGACTCAACCTCCCGCAGGCTCTCGTGGAACTGATCGAGGCGCCGCTGCGCGTCCAGGAGCCCATCAATGTCCCCGCCCCCGAACATGCCGGAGATCCAGTTGCCCAGGTTCACCAGTGCCCCAGCCAGCAACCCGATTAGCATCAGCACAGGCTCGAGGATCTCGAGGCCAACCTTGCCGACAAAGCCGAACACTGCCCGGGTGACATCGTCCAGCCCGCCCAGCCCCAGCCCGCTGATCAGCAGCCCCAGGATGATCACTCCGGCAACACACACCGCAATGGGCCAGATCCACTGCGAGGGCATCTCCCGCTGTTCGCCGCCGTCCGCCGAGAACCGGGCCAGGGCCATCCCGGGCAGGCCGACGGCAAAGAACCCCATCACAAGGAAACCGCTTACGATCCTGCCTGGGGTGACAGCGTCGATGAGGGCCACCAGCAGCATCGTAACCATGCCGATCTGGAAGGCCGAACGAACGAAATCAAGGGTCGCCTCCTCCCGAGAGACCTCCACGCCGCGCCACCAGATAATCAGGAGAAAGATTACGGAACCAACAAACAACCCGATGCCGCCCGACTCGGGTGGAAACAGGAGCCCGAATGGCCAGAGTGCCTCGCCCGCATTCCAGGCTACCAGCACAAGCAGCGATGGAACCCCGAGCGCCAGCCCGATCACACCTCGAAGCACCGGCGTAACCCGCAGGTTCAATACCCAGAGCGAAAGGAAATATCCCCAACCCAGCGACACAATAACCAGCCAGAAGGGCAACTTCATCTCTTCCAGCTTCGTTATCTGGGTGACCGTGGCGATGATCAGATAGAGGGTGCAGCTCTCGAGAAAAAGCGCCACTCCCGTTATCGCCCTATTGCGCCAGAGCGGCCTCATCAACCCCCTCGTTGGATGAGATGGATTCGTCCTCCCAGGCGGTGCCATCCTCAGGAAGCAGGTCCAGAAGATGCCCGACCCCGATTACGGGGTACTCGCCGATCTTGTCCGGAGGCTCTCCATCCCCTGCGAAGACGACGGAGACGCGGTAGCCCCGGTCAGCGAAGACCGCCAGCTGAGCCGGCAGTGACTCGCTGACCGATGCGGTTACCACCCAAATGGTCGCCCCTGCAGGATATGAGTCCCTCTCGGCCCGGAAAACATCAGGGAGCGTAGAAATCACGTACGGCGCGGCCATCGCCAACGCCTCCAGCGTCATCGGCAGCTGCGACGCCGAGGCACCCACTGGTACGCTGAGCCATTTGCCGGAATAGGAGGCAACGGCGTTGGAAATCAAGCCATAGCTGTATCCCAGCCGGTCGGCCAGGGCGATGATCGATGCGGCAGCAGTTATCGCTCGTTCGAACAACCGCCTGTTCGTCCCCAGCCAGACCTGATCGCTGGTCGAGCCATTCATGGCCACCACTACGTTCATCGACACCGCTGGCTCAAATAACCTGGTCTGCAACTGGCTCGTCTTTGCCGTGGCCTTCCAGTCGATGTGCTTCAACGGGTCCTCCGGCCGGTAGTCCCTTAGACCCATGGCCCTGTTGGTGTCGTGGTACAGCGGCATAATGCCCCGCGAAGGTCCAAAGGGGTGCTGAGGGAGATTCAATAGCTGCTCAAGTTCCAAGACTCTGGGGTATACCAGCACATCATCAACGCCAGGCAGCCGCGCCTCCGTAGCAGCGAAGCCAAATATGTCACTGCTCCGCATTCGCACCGGACCTATGCGGTGATAGCCCCGGCGAACGCAGCGCATGTTGAACTTCCAGGTGGCTTTCTGGTAAGGCAGGAGAGAGGTGGTTATGCTGTGATGCCGGTTGGTCTCGAGGTTGACTCCTCGAACTACCGCCCCGGCCAGCTCCAGGCCTTCGGGAAACGGGTCCTGGGCTTCGACCCATATCAGCGGGAGAGGCTTGTCGTTTCCAAGCGAGACCGAATATTCGACAGTATCTCCGATGAATGCCCGGCGGCGGCCCACCTCCCGTTCGAAAGTGACCTTTCGGAAACAGTACCTTTCCCACAGTCTGGCCGCGAGCCACACAATCGACACCAGGGATCCGACCACCAGCAACAGGCCGTTGCTTGACAGCAGACCAGCTACTACCAGAAGCCCACTGATAACCGGCCACAGCTCGTGTCGCATGGCACGCCCCTACGCCCAAACCGGCACTCTTAGACCGGGACCTCCAACTTGGACAGAAGCTCCTGAACCACATCCTCGGCGGTGCGGCCGCGCAATCTGGCTTGGGAGGTGAGTATGGTGCGATGAGCCAGGGCGTAAGGAGCAAGGACTTTTACGTCGTCCGGCGTGATGTACTCCCGTCCGCGAATCGCCGCGTAGGCCTGCGAGCAACGGTACAGCCCCAACGTGGCCCGCGGGCTGGCCCCAAGCTCCACATCATCGTGCGCTCGGGTCGCCTGCGTCAGCCGCACCATGTAGTTGCTCAACACCGGGTCTACGTAGATTCGACGCACGTTCTCTTGGGCTTGGACTATATCTAGCCCCTCGGTCACTGGCACAATCGAGTCAATGGGATTGGCCCTGTTGAATCTGTCCAGCATTCGTTCTTCTTCGTCCTCGTCGGGATAGCCCATTCGAACGCGGAGCAGGAAACGGTCCAGTTGCGCTTCGGGCAATGGAAACGTCCCTTCAAGTTCTATGGGGTTCTGTGTAGCGACGAGGAGAAAGGGTGCTGGCAAAGGAATAGTCCGGTCATCTACCGTTACCTGCCCCTCGGCCATTGCCTCCAGCAAGGCAGACTGGGTGCGCGGCGTGGCGCGGTTGATCTCGTCGGCCAAGACGACCTGGGCCAGGATTGGTCCCGGGCGAAATTCGAACTCCCCCAGCTTCTGGTTGTAGAAATGTACTCCCGTGATGTCGGAGGGCATGAGGTCCGGCGTGCACTGAATGCGCCGGAAGCTGCAGCGGAGCGATTCCGCGAGGGTCCGTGCGAGGGTAGTCTTTCCAATGCCGGGAACATCTTCAACCAGTACGTGGCCTCCGCTGAACACGGAGGCCAGCACAAGCTCGATCACATTACCCTTGCCGACCAGCACCTGCTCCATGCTGGCTTTGACCGCAGAGGCAATGTTAGCTACGTTCGCAGCATTTGCAGGGGGAGTCGACCCGTCAGAACCGGAAGAGGGAGGAGCGGCCTTGCCTTGTATCATCGATGCACGCTGCAGTGTAGCTTGCGGAGGGAGTCGCCCATACGTCGAATGTCGATTCTACGCAGAACCCTGGGAAGCGGTTTCTCTGGAGACAAAGTCGTCCGCCTCTCGCAGGTCCTTGAAGGAATCGATACTGGTCCAGAAAGACCTCGTTCTGAATGCTGCGATGCGCCCGGACTCCGCCAGGTAAGGAAAGGTCTCGACCTCGTGATCTCCCAGATCCGGGAATTCCTCAAATACCTCGCGGTCGATCACGTACACGCCCCCATTGATCCAGTGAGGCAACTCCACCTTCTCACGAAATCCAACGACGCCGCCTGAGTCGTCCATATCCACGAGGCCGTATGGACTCACCATTGGGACGGCCATCAGCGTGACGCAGGGGCCATTGCTCCGCGCGTGTGAGGCGCTATGAAAGTCGATGATATCAATCAAGGGCTGTCGCGTAATTATGTCCCCGTTGGTGACCACCACCGGCCCTTCATCCCCGGCCGCCATGGGATAGCCCTGCTTGATTGCGCCCCCGCGGCCCAGTGGAGAACTTTCAACGCTGTAGGAGACTCGCATCCCATGCCGCGATCCGTCGCCAAAGTGCTCTTGAATCGCCTCCCAGCGATAGCCAGCCAGGAACACCACGCTGTCCACGCCAGCCTGCTTCAGCCACTCTAACTGGTGCTCCAGTATGGGCCTTCCGGCAACGGGGGCCATCGGTTTGGGCAAGGAATCGGTGAGAGGCCGCAATCGCTCACCCATCCCGCCCGCAAGAATCAACGCATGCATGCGATGCGCACCGTCTTGGCTTCAAACTGTCCTTTGGGTTGGCGACTAATATACCCGTGCTAAACAGGGGGGTCAAACACGTCCACATAGACCCCATATCCGTCCGAGGGGAAAGGTATAATCTTAACAGTGGGTTTTCGAATGCTCTGCGGAAATGCTGGTTGGTTCTCTGGTATCCGGCCAGCGTCCCGAAAAAATGTTGTGCTGAATATCGGGAGGAGCAGCCATGGACTACGAGATACTGCACAAGCCGTCATATGCACTGGCCCGGATCAGGATGAATCCCCGAGAACAGGTCCAGGCTGAGACGGGCGCAATGGTCAGCATGTCTGACTCTATCCAAATGGAAACCAGTACTCGCGGCGGCATCTTCGGCGGCCTGCGCCGCTCGGTCCTCGGGGGGGAAAGTTTCTTCGTCAACACGTTCACCGCCGAGCAGGCGGGCGAAGTGACGGTGGCACCGTCGCTGCCTGGAGACATCGAGGCACTGGAACTCAGCGGCGAAACGCTGATGGTGCAATCCGGTTCATTCTTGGCGGCAACCATGAACATCGAAGTCGACTCCCAATGGGGAGGCGCTCGCTCCTTCTTCTCTCGCGAGGGATTGTTCATGTTGCGTTGCTCCGGACGTGGACTGCTGTTCATTTCCTCGTACGGCGCCATCCACCGGATCGACTTGGGCCGGGGCGAACGCTACACCGTGGATAACGGGCACATGGTGGCTTTTGACGAATCCGTCAGTTACGAAGTGGGACGATCCGGAGGCTGGAAGACGACCCTGCTAGGCGGCGAGGGCCTCGTCTGCAAGTTGGAGGGACCGGGGAGGTTCTACATGCAGACCCGCAGTGAGGACGCATTCCTGAGCTGGCTGACCCCCAAGATTAAGAAAGGCTAATAGGACGCTACCGGATTCCTTTCAACCCGGTCCCCAAGGGTAACAACGGCCCTACACCAGGGGCTGCCACCGTATTATCTCTGCCGGACGTCCCGTCCGAGGCCTCTCATTTGGAGGGGTATCACAGCCGCCAGACCCCACCGCCTGTAACCCGGCATTGCATCACCGACTCCAGGCGGTCGAGGCGGTGAGGAGCGACCGCTACGGCCCTTTCAACAAGAACGGCATTGTCGGGGAATAGCAGGCCGATTACCGTCCCGCTGTGGGCCACGTTTACTCCCGCTGCACCCACCTCGTTTGCGAACTCAATCACGGCATCAAGGTGGGGCTTGAACAGTATCTCCTGGTTGGCAAAGGAACTGATCGTGGCGCCCCTGCCGACCAGGAGGTAGTCTTTTTCACGAATCCCCCGTTCGATCAGGGAGGCTGCCTCGGTCATCTTTGTTTGCAGGCAGCGAAGGGCATTTTCTCTTTCGGTGTTGTTGAATTCCAGGGTGTCCACTTCGCCCCCGAAATCCAGAACCGCAACGCGCATGGGCGGCGGCGACCCCAGAGGACGCGCCGTCCGTCCTTGCAAATGATCGAAAATCACGATCTTCGGAAACATGACGCCGTCGCTGGGCTCGATGCCGAGGGCGATTTCAGCAATCTGTTCCGGGGACATCTCTTGGCTCAACGCCCCGGCCGTGGCCACAATGGCTGCCGAAACGTCGGCAGTACTGCTGGCCATCCCTTTTCCACGGGGGATCCTGGAATCAAGCCATAGCTCCGCGTCGACCGCAGGTTCCCCAAGGAATTCCAACGTCGCCATCACTGCTCTGGCGGCTTTTGGAGAGTCCCCGGGAGCCGAAATTGATCCGTCCCCCGGAGAAAGCGCCACTGTCGCCGTGCTGCGCATGTCTATCGGACAGGTCACCATGCACAGCGCACCATCAAGCATGCCCTGCGCCAGCTCGCCGCAAGTGCCGGGAGCCGAAGCTGAGGCTTTTCGAATTCCACTTGCGTCCGGCATCAGGCGAGTCGCGGCGCCAGGCTGGAGTAAGGAACAGCGCCCATTGCCTTCAGATCAAGGGCCAATCCCGCGACCATCAAGTAAACCTTGTCGGCGTGTGTCGCCATCACCTGGTTAACCCGGCCCAGGGCGTCGCGGTATGCCGACCCCAACGTGGACGAGGGCACAACTCCGAGGCCAACCTCGTTGCTCACCACGATCCAGCTGGCAGGAGAGCGTTCATACACGGCCACAAGCTCCCTGGCAGCAGTGAGGATCTCCTCCTGGGAGTTCGGATTACCCTCTTTGCTGAGCAGCAGGTTGCTGACCCAGAGTGTCAGGCAATCGAGCAGGCACGTGTCATATCCCTCCAGCGCCGTGGGCAGTGTCGTCGCCAGGTCGACGGGCTCCTCCAGCGTATCCCACTCCGGCGGCCGTTGGGCGCGATGGTCAGCGATGCGCCGCTCCATACCCGCGTCAAGGGCCTCCGCAGTGGCAACGTACAGTACCCGCCCCCCCTGCGAGGCAAGCTGTTCGGCAAAGGAACTCTTCCCGGAGCGGGCGCCGCCCAGTATGAAGATAAACTGCTTAGGCAACGGCGCCCCTTGGAGCCAAGACCTGCTTCAGTGCCTCTGCCAGCTTTCGGTTGTCATCCATGGTCCTGATGCCGACGCGGATGTATTCCGGCAGTCCGAAAGATGCGCAGTCCCTGACGCAGATGCGGTGTTCCTTGAGCAGAGCCAGCCGCACTTCACTGGCACGACCCACTTTCAGGAGCAAGAAGTTAGCTGCTCCCGGCACGCACTCCAAGCCCAGTGATCCTGCGACACCGGTCAAAAACGCCTTCCCCTCGAGGACGGCCTCGTGACCCCTGCGGACATGCTCACTATCGGCCAGCGCCGCGATTCCAGCAGTCTGCGCAGGGGAATTGACGCTCCAACTGTACTGGAAACGCCGGACCTTGCTGATGATTTCCTCGGTTGCCAGCAGATATCCCAGACGCAGCCCGGTGAGCGCGTGGTCCTTGGTCATCGAGCGGAGGACAGCCACATTGCCAAGGGCGATCAGTTGGGTGGAGTCCCAGGGGTCCTCCACAAAGGATACGTATGCCTCATCCAGGATAACGATACCCACACCCTGCATGGCCTCGACTACCCGCCTTATCTCCTGCTCTGGAAGGTAGACTCCCGTAGGATTGTTGGGGTTGCACAGGAAAACCAGGGACGGAGAGAGTTCCGATATCCTTTGCACGGCAGCGGTCAAGTCCCAGCGGAATTGTTCCGGCCCGATTTCGGTATGTGGCGAACCGATGGGTTCCGGCTCGACTCCTTCAGTGCGACACGCTGCCACGTATTCCCCGAACGTGGGAGCGAAGATGACTGCGGAGTCGTCGGGGGCTAGAAACGCCCTGGCCAGCAGGTGGATTAACTCCGTGGACCCGTTTCCAGGCAGAATATTGCTGGGTTTGACTCCCAGTGTTTCCCCCAATGCCTCCCTCAGACTCACACACTCCGGATCGGGATATGAGGCCAGATTGACGTCCTGCACGGCCTCAAGGACGCGTTTCGAGGTGCCCAGCGGGTTGATGCTGGCACTGAAGTCAATAACGTCCGCAGGGTGAATTCCCAGAGAGGCCAACTCTGTAAAATTAAGGCCTCCGTGTACTGGCCTTTCTTTTTGTTCAGATGTACCCACTCCGATTAACCCGCGAACAGTCCCCGGATTGCCAGGACTCCCACGGACACCCCCGCGCCAATGGCAGCGACAACCAGGGCGACACGGACCGATTGGCCCACGTGCACCGGGCGTGGCTCGGCGAGGCCATCCCCGATGCGGTAGTGTCCGGACTTTTCCAGCGCAACTCCCAACAGGCCGGACATTGCCCCAATAGTCCATCCCGCGTTTGGGCTCGCCGTAAGGCGCCTTCCCGCCCAGAGCCAGCGGAGGGCTCCGCCAGGAGACAAGCGGCATAGCGTACCAGCCAGCACTATCATTCCAGCGCTGAGGCGTGCCGGTACCAGGTTCACCAGATCGTCCAATCGCGCCGATGCCTTACCCAAATGCTCATACTTGCCACGATATCCAATCATGCTGTCCAGCGTGTTTACCGCCCGGTAGGCGATGGCACCCGGCAACCCCAGTATGGCGAAAGCCAACCAGGGAGCTATAAAGCTGTCTGTCGTGTTCTCCGCCACTGACTCTATGGCCGCTGCGGATGCGAGGGACTGATCGAGATCGCTGGCTTCGCGGCTGACCAGGCTGCGGAGGCCTTGTCTAGCATCCCCCAGGCTGCCATCGTCCATCGAGTCCCGCACATCCTGGGCTGCCTGAGCCAATCCTTTTACCGCGAAGGAGGTGTTAAGCAATACCGCCACCCCCAGAAGGTACGGGACCTGGCCCAGTTCCCGCAGCCCGTTGGCCGCAACCCAGGCCATTCCGCCGAACACCGCTGGGACCCCCGTCGCCATCAGCATTCCCCAGACCAGTCCACCCCATTTCGCCTCAGGACGCGGTCCCAGCCGTTCAAGGGCGCTGACCGCCTTTCCCATCCAGACAACCGGGTGGACCGCATTGGGCGCTTCCCGCAGGGCGAGGTCAATCGCCAAGGCCAACAAGAGCGCTCCTGCGTCAAGATACCACTCCCCTGGGAATAAGTGCCAATCCATTGAGGCTTCCTAATCAGAGCAATCGCATCCGGCTCAACATGCATTGTCTGGGCTGGAAGGAACGGTCACGGGCGAACCACAAAAATGCTCCGGCACAACTGGGTAGTAGTCGTGGCCCTGGGACTGGTGGGATTGGATTTCCCCATTTTGTCCCACCGCCGTTTCTTGTTCCATCCAGGGGGTATTGCCACCGTCTCATGCAGGGAAGCCCCAAACGCAAAACCAGCGTGACTTGCCCAGAATTCAGCACACTTTTTCCAAAGTACCAGAGTACATGTTATGAGGGTGCCGTGAGGCTTGGCAAGGCGAAGCTGTCATCGATCCAGGTTGCTCCCTTCTAACCGATATCCGCAGTTCTGAATGCTTAGGCCCCGGGATTCCTACCAGCCCTGCCATGGCAAACGGTGAATTGGTTCAAGGAACGTATCGGAAACCATGTAAGTCAGGATGGCGGCAAGTACAAGCACCACCGTCTCCGTGACTTCGTTGACTGCCCCGTAGACGTCTCCGGTAACACCTCCCAGCAATTTGACTGCCCATCCACCCAGAGCCAACGGCACCAGCGTGGCCAGCAGCATCAAAAATAGCCCTGCTGGGCCCGCAAGGGCAACGGTGGCAACCAGAGCCACTATCAGTCCCAACGCCAGTTGCCACCTTCTCCCTCCTGGCTGGAACGGGACGCCGATTCCCTGCCTCCTGGCGTAGGGAAAAAACTCCAGGACCAACAGCATCGCCCAGCGCGACAGGCAGGGAAACAACAGCAATATCCAGAATCGCCCTGCTACGGGAAGGGCCACGATAGCAGCCACCTTTATCAGTAGCAGGCTGACCACTCCCACAACAGCGAATGCTCCCACGTGGGAGTCTCGCAGGATTTCCAGCCGCCGTTCCCGGTCGAACCCGCCCAGGAACGCGTCGCAGCAGTCCATGAATCCGTCGAGGTGCAGTGCCCGGGTCAGCCCAACCAGGAACACGACCAAGATCCCTGCCGCCAACAGGGGCGGGAAATAGCGGTACTCGTCGTTGAACAGTGGATAGCCCCAATGAAGCAACAGGTCAACGAGAGCCAGGAGCAGTCCCAGGAACAGCCCAGCCAAGGGGAACCAGGCGCGAGCAGAGGCGAGACCACCCGCATCTCGGGGCGCTACCGGCAGTATCGTCAGGAACCCGAGGGCTGAGCGAAGTCCGTTCACGCAGGCTGTTCGCCCTCCGGTTCACGGTCGGAGACGCCCGCTTCGGCAAATGTCGCCATTTCAGACAGCGTCGCCGCGGCCGCCTCTACGATTGGCATAGCCAGGGCGGCTCCAGTCCCCTCTCCGAGCCGCATTCCCAGGTCGAAGAGCGGGGTGAGGCCCAGCGAGGACAGCGCCGCCCGATGTCCCCGTTCGGCCGAGACGTGAGAACCAAACATGTAGTCTCGGGAAAGAGGGCTTACCGCACTTGCAACAAGGGCCCCGGCGCTGGAGATAAAACCGTCCACAATCACGGGTCGCCGCATAACGGCGGCGCCCAGGATTACCCCCGCGAGCACGCCGATTTCGAATCCTCCGACCTTGGAGAGCAGGCCTACGCCGTCCGACGGATCCGGCGAGTTGGCCGCCAGGGCTGTTCTAACTACCTCAACTTTTTGTTGCAGTTCTTCGGGATTGCGCCCGGTGCCTTCTCCGGTGGTTTCCTGAGGGTCCAGACCGGTAACCGCGGCGGTGATGGCGCTTGACGGCGTCGTGTTTCCAATGCCCATGTCTCCGGTGGAGACCATGTCAACGCCAGACTCGATGGTCTCCACTGCCAGGTTGATCCCTGCCTCCAGGCACTGAACGGCCTGCTCAGGGGACATCGCCGGGCCTCTGCTGATATCGCTGGTTCCCCTGCCTATCTTGAGACTGCGCACATCAGGGTGCTCCGGGAGGTCGGCCGCGACACCCGCATCAACGATTACCTGCTGTATGCCCAGGTGCCTGCAGATCACGCTGATGGCGGCTCCTCCCGCCAGGAAGTTCAGGACCATCTGGGCTGTAACCTCCTGGGGATATGCTGTCACCCCTTGGGCCACAACGCCGTGGTCGCCCGCCGCGATGATAACGGCCTTTCCTCCAATGGATGGCCGCTCCGTGCCAAAGACCCCGGCCAGCTTTATGGATATCTCTTCAAGACGTCCAAGGCTCCCGGGCGGCTTGGTCAGGTTCGATTGCCTGGCCTCTGCCCGGCTCATGGAGGAGGCATCCGCCGGCCCGATTCGTTCCAGGGCTTGTCCCAAGGTGATCAAGTTTGCGGCCATGACTTCAGACCTCCTGGACTTGAAGTGGCTCCGGTGGACATCGTTAGGCTCTCAGGGAGCGGGTTCGAGGCTCCGGACTCTCCGATGCCCATCCCCAGGCCATTGCCCTTTACAACAAGAATCCCCGCCGCGCTTTTCGCGGCAGGGAATGCTTGGAACCGACCCGTTGCCCCAGCGGCTGGGGACTGGCCTAATCCTGAGCACTCCATGGACGAAGAGCGACCGCTCAGATCAGCAAGGCAGGTCTCCTGGCTCCCGGGTCCTGGCTTCCTCCCGCGCCTTCCCATCCGGTTCACGGACAGTGGCATCAGCGGTTAGCTACCCGGTTACAGTGGCGCCTCCGCAGCGGATTTTCACCGCTTTCCCTATTCGCACCCGTCTTCCGGGCGCGCCTAGCTGCTTGGCCTGAATTGTTGTCCGGGATGCTAGCAGTGGCCTCTTTTGTTGTCAATCTTCCGCATCATCCCTATAGATGATGAGCCTGCCGCTCTATTGACAACAATATGGTGGCAATCTACACTGACCCCCGCGTCAATGTTGAACTCCAGCATTGGAGCACCTCCTTAAAAATCTAGGGGTCCACCCGGTGCGCACGCCTCGAAAGTGCAGGGGAAGGCGGTGAAAGTCCGCCACGGTTGCGCCACTGTGAAACGGGTCCTCGAGAAGTCGGGGCGCCTGTAAGTCAGAAAACCTGCCCGGGTGGTGAACTACTCCTGCGCTCAACAGAAAGGCCCGTTGATGTCCGAGTCAAGTCCTCAGTCCAACCGTCCCCGGCAGCAGTAGAGCCGGGGATTTTCTGTTTTAACAGAAATATTGCCCAAGCACTGATCAAGAGGTCTTTGTAATTTCTGATAACCGCGAAAAGGCAGGCAGCTCCATCACAGTGGTGGCCGTTGGCCCCGGCAATGCAGACATGCTTACCGTGCAGGGGCGGCAGGCTCTGGCTGACGCCGACATCGTTCTGGGCTTCAACACCGTCCTGAACGTAGTCCGGCCCTGGCTGGAGCACGCTGAGGTCTGCCCAATGTCCTACCGGGACCAGGAGAAGGTCCTTGAATACGCCGAGAGTCAGGTCAACCTGGGCAGGAAGTGTGTCGTTTGCTGCTGGGGCGACCTGAATGTATCTGCCCGCGAGCTGCTGGAGAGGGTCAGGCGGCGCTCCGACGAGGTGTCGCTCGTTCCGGGAATCAGCTCAGTCCAGGTGGCCATGTCGCGGACCGGCATTTCTCTCGAGGACGCGGTGTTCATCACGCTTCACAAGAGAGCAGATTCAGGAAGCGAGTTGGAGGAACTGGTCCACTACATCAGCGAAGGCCGAAGGCACGTAATCATGCTGCCTCGCCCCTTTGACCTGATGCCCGCCGGAATCGCCCAGGGTCTGCTTCAGGAGGGTGTGCGCGGGGACCTGCCGACCCTGGTCTACCAGCGTCTCACCTTTGACGACGAACAATGCTGGACAGGGGACCTTCAGGGGTGCAGCGAGATCACCGGTGATTTCAGCGACCTTTCGATCATGGTCTTCTTGAGCGGCGAGACCTCGACCCAATTCCCGGTCGCAAAGGGACAGGACTAGGTTGGGGACTGTCAAAGGCCACGATATGCAACAGAAGTCCATACTGTTCATCACCACTGCTGACACCGACATTCTCACCGCTGACCGTGCGCTGCACTCCATGCCCGACGGTGTGCCTCGCGTAACAGCGGTGAACCCGGTCACGCTTACTGCGGAGAGTGACACCCACCCGGGCGGCGAAGTTTTGGCCCTCGCCTCTGACGCCGGTGCGGTGGTTCTTCGCCTCCTGGGCGGAAAGCGCGCAATGCCCGAGAGCTTCGACCTGCTGCTCCGGCACTGCCGCAGCGAGGGAATTCCCCTGATTGCCTGCCCCGGACACCAGGAGTGGGACGAGGACCTGGTGACTGCCTGTACCGTTCCTGTCGCCGAGGTGGAGACCGTCTTTTCATACCTGATCCAGGGAGGAGTCCAGAACTTCCAGAACCTGTTCCTGTTCCTCAGCGACACCTACTTCGGCACCGCTTTCGGACACGAGGCCCCATCTCCCCTGCCGTGGGAGGGCATCTACCACCCGGATGTCGCCGAGGGAGTCTCGGTTGAGTCATATGTAGCCGAGCGATTCAAGCCCGGGCGCCCGTCCATCGGATTACTGTTCTATCGCGCCCACTGGATGAGCGGCAACCTGCTACCCATCGACAGCCTGATTCGCAACCTGGAGGGCAAGGGCGCCAACGTGCTGCCGGTGTACGCCTTCAGCCTCAAGCACAGCCCTGAAGGCGACGGCGTGGCCAACCGCGCTTTCACCGAGTTTCTGGCGGGCAAAGACGGCACGTCGCGGGTTCATTGCATCATCAACACCATGGGCATGTCTATGGGGGAGCTGAGTTCCGAGGGGCCGGCAATCTCCTCCGGATGGTCGGTGGACTATCTGGACAAGCTGAACGTGCCGATGGTGCAGGCAATCATCAGTACCGGCACCCAGGACGACTGGCTGGAAAGCAACCTGGGACTGGGGCCCATCGACACGGCCATGAGCGTGGCCCTCCCCGAGTTCGACGGGCGGCTGATCTCAGTGCCCGTCTCGTTCAAGGAGGAGTCGACGGCGGCGGACTCCAGCGCCCTGTCGGGTCGGCTGCAACGATACGTACCCCGCGAAGACCGCGTGGACCTGGTTGCCCGTCTCGCAATCAAGCAGGCCAACCTGGCGCTGAAGCACAACTCGGAAAAGAAAATCGCCGTCATACTCAGCAACTATCCCACCAAGGACGCCCGCATCGGCAACGCCGTCGGATTGGACACGCCGGCCTCCGCGGTGCTCGTGCTGAACGCACTCAAGGACGCTGGCTACAAGGTTACCGACATCCCCGAATCCGGAGACGAACTGGTCCACCGCATCATCGAAAGGTGCAGCAACGACCGGGACTCGCTCACCGAGGAGCAGCTCCGGCTCGCTGCCGGACACGTGACGGCCAACCAGTACGCCGACTGGTTCTCGACTTTCCCGGAGGACGTGGCCGAGGAACTGAGCCGGGATTGGGGCGAACCGCCAGGGCAGGTGTACAGGACCAACGGCAGTTTGGCCATCGCCGGTATCGACCTGGGCAACGTGTTCGTGGGGCTTCAGCCCCCTCGCGGGTTCGGCGACAACCCCATCGCCATCTATCACAGCCCGGAAATGGCGCCGACTCACCATTACATCGCTTATTACCGCTGGGTTCGCGACGTTTTCGGCGCAGACGCGATCCTGCATTTGGGCAAGCACGGCACACTGGAATGGCTGCCGGGGAAGGGCATCGGGCTCTCCCCGTCCTGCTACCCCGAAGTGGCGATGGACGATGTGCCACTCTTCTACCCGTTCATCATCAATGACCCTGGCGAGGGGTCGCAAGCCAAGCGGCGCGCACACGCCACCATCGTCGACCATCTGATCCCGTCGATGACCACCGCCGACAGTTACGGCGACATCGCTCGTATCGAGCAGCTGATGGACGAGCACTACCAGTGCCAGACCCTCGACCCGTCCAAGCTGCCCCTGCTCGAAGCGCAGATCTGGGAGGTCGTCCAGCAAGCAGAGCTTCACCGCGACCTCGGCATCGATTCCCAGCCTGAGGACTTCGGCGAATTCATCCTTGAGATCGATGGCTACCTTTGCGAGCTCAAGGACGCGCAGATCAAGGACGGTCTGCATATCCTCGGTGACACCCCGGAGGGCGAACAGCTCGTCGGGCTCCTCTGCGCCCTGACCCGGCTGGACATCAGCGGCATCCCCAGCCTTCGGCGCTCTGTTGCCGAGGCGCTGGGTATCGACTACGCAATGCTGACGGACGACCTCGGTGAAGTTCCCGAGGGAGAGATTCCGGATGTCATCGCGGGCCTTGACCCGGATTCCCCCGTCCGCACCAACGGTGACGTTCTCGAGGGCATCGAACTACTGTGCCGCCAGGCGTACCGGGAGATGCTGGACCGTGGCTTCGATGGAAAAGAAGCTGCAACAGTCGTTCACGGCGTGCTGGGTAAGGTCGACCGGCAGACTCAGTCGGTCCTGGAGTATGTCGCTGATACTGTGTACCCAGCCCTGATGCGCACGCCCGACGAGGTCGGCAACTTGCTGCGCGGACTGGAGGGCAAGTATGTCCCGCCCGGCCCCAGCGGAGCGCCCACCCGCGGGATGGCCAATATTCTCCCCACAGGCCGCAATTTCTACTCGGTCGATCCCAAGACCATTCCCTCTCCTGCCGCCTGGGAAACGGGCAAGCAATTGGCCCAGTCCCTGCTCGACAAGTACCTGGAGGACGAGGGCGCCTATCCGGAAATGGTGGGCCTCGTGGTCTGGGGCACCTCGGCCATGCGCACGCACGGCGACGACATCGCCCAGATCCTGCACCTCCTGGGTGTCCGTCCCAAGTGGCAGGCCGAAAGCCGCCGCGTCATGGGGGTTGAGGTAATTCCGCTGGAGGAATTGGGCCGGCCACGTATCGATGTGACTGTCCGCATAAGCGGATTCTTCCGTGATGCCTTCCCGAATCTCATCAATCTGCTGGACGAGGGCATCGAGCTGGTAGCCTCGCTGGACGAGTCGCCCGAAGACAACTACGTCGCGAAGCACCTGGGCGAGGACCTGTCTCTGCCCGACGACCCTCAGCCGTCGACGGATGGCACGCCCAGAAGCCGTAGCCTGTACCGCATCTTCGGCAGCAAGCCCGGAACCTACGGCGCGGGCATCCTGACCGTGATCGACGAGCGGAACTGGGAAACCGTGGAGGACCTCGCCGAGGTCTACACCGCCTGGGGTGGTTACGCCTACACCCAGCAGGACCACGGCGTCAACGCCCGCCCCCAGTTCCGTCGCCGCTTCAGCCAGATCGTCGTGGCCGCCAAGAACCAGGACACCCGCGAGCACGACATATTCGACAGTGACGACTACATGCAGTACCACGGTGGTATGATAGCCACCGTCAGGGCGCTGACGGGCCGCAACCCGCGCCAGTTCTTCGGGGACAGTTCCGACCCGTCGAGGGCCAGGAACCGGGACCTGCAGGACGAGGCGCGGCGGGTGTTCCGGAGCCGGGTGGTCAATCCCAAGTGGATCGACTCGATGAAGCGCCACGGATACAAGGGCGCCTTCGAACTGGCCGCGACTGTGGACTACATGTTCGGCTATGATGCCACTGCTCAGGTCATCGAAGACTGGATGTACGAGGACGTGACCGAAAGCTACGTCCTGGACCCGGAAACGCAGCAGTTCTTCCAGCAGAGCAATCCATGGGCGCTCAAGGGAATCGTGGAGCGCCTGCTGGAGGCCATGGAACGGGGTTTGTGGGAGAATCCACCGCCGGAAATGCGTGAGAAACTGCAGCAGTTGTACCTGGACCTGGAGGCAGACCTGGAGGCGCGCCAGGAAGGCGTAGGTACCCCCTGACGGCAGGGGTTGACCTTTAGAGGACGAACGTCGTGCCAATCCCAGGAGAAGGACAGTGGACATAGCACTGGAACTCATCGAGGAACTGACCCAGGACGAATCCATGATGTGGGTGGTCGGTGGCGGGCCGGTCGTCAGCGAGAACAACTCAAAGGGCATCCAGCGGCCGGAGGTCCACAATAGCTCCGTCACAGTCGAGGCCGAAAACTGGCATTTCCACATTGCGCTGAATGACGTGGCTGGGATACAGTTCGTGGAGACCAAGACCCACGGTGAGCGGCTGAGCTACTACGTTCGATTTTCGGGCCACGCGGAAGAAACCCTGCTCAGGAGCTACTTCCCAAACCCGTTCCTAGACGAGAATTACAAGCCGACGCCTTTGCAGGAAGACCGGCTCCAGGTATTCACGGATATGCGCGACAGATACGTCGACAGGGACGGCATAGTGTTTGTACACTACGTCCCGCCATCTAAAGACTAGCGAATAGCAGATTGTAACGAAAGCGCGGGCGGGGCCAGTTTCCGTTTGGTGTCTCTCCCCCAGGGTCTTTTAGTTCTCCTTCTCCCTTGAGGGAGAGGGCTGGGGTGAGGGTGAAATCCTGGCCACCGTCCTCTTCGTGAACCACCAGAGGACGCCCCCACCCTAACGCTCCCCTAGAGGGAGAGGGAACAATTAGAAGGCCCTGGTCTCTCCACGAGTTTTAGTTGTCGCTCTCGTGCCGACCGCGTATAATCCAGCTTGGTAGCCCGCAAGGGAAACCGAATTAAAAATCGAATCCGGGAAAGCTGCGTGGTGGTCCCAAGGAATTGGGACTAAAAGGGAAGCCGGTGTAAATCCGGCGCGGTCCCGCCACTGTAACCGGTAGTGTCCTCCATCCTCGAACGAGAGCCACTGGCCTGAGGGCTGGGAAGGCGGGGGATTACGACTACGGAAGCCAGAAAACCTGCCAAGCAGCATTGACTAGAATACGCTTCGCGGAAAGGGTATGAGTCGTATGACTTTTTAGCCTGGCGAGAAGCCAGGCTTTTTTGTTGTCCTTCACGGACAACCGATAAATCGCAACGGGCGGTTTCATCCCTCAGTAGTTCGATATTCACCAAGGGCACGGAAGAGGTAAATTCTGGACCGGACATCAAAAGAGTCCCATTACAGCGGACTAAGCCCCAGTCCCGAAACCGGGGTTGTTGTTGTTGGGCGAGGCAGTCTGTACTCCCGCCAACCAGCGGAGGAACTGCGGGCCCTGGCGGAAGGGCTTCGTTCCCTCGGTGCTGAATGGATGGTGACGCAGGCCCTTCTTGAACAGGGTGGCCCGTCACTCCCGGATGCACTGGAAGCCTGCCGCAAGGCCGGAGTGGAGCAGATAATTGTCCTCCCAGCCTTTATACCCTTGGAGGTCGCCACCCGGAACTGGCTCCGCTTTGTCGCCCGGCGCTGGCTGGACGAGACCGGAGCACCCGTGCGGGTAGTTTTCGCTGACTCGCTGGCAGATCATCCCGGAACGGGAGAGGCGGCGAAGGAACTCGTGCGCCAGGCCTCCCAGCGAGGGGTTTCCCTCGCCTCAATTGGCCAGAACCCTGGAACTCCGGAGCCCGACTGGTCGGTGATCCCTCCTCACAACTACCACGTCCTCTTTTGCCACGGGCCAAGATGCGCCGCGGCTGGCGCTGCCGACCTCGGTGCTTTCTTCAGAAAGCGGCTGAGCGACACTGGCATGGATGAGGGTTCGGGGCAGGTTCTTGCCGCCCGCACCGGTTGCCTGTACCCCTGCAACCTCGGTCCGGTCATGGTGGTCTACCCGGATGGCATCTGGTACTGCGGACTGAACGAAGCGGTCCTGGACCGGATCATCGAGCAGCACTTCCGGAATGGTGATCCGGTTGGCGAATACGCGTTTAAGCCCTCGCCATTCCCACAATCCCAGCCAAGACCAGGAATTTCCATTGCGGATCGCTCAGGGGGTTGAATAGAAAGTGCCATTGAGAAATGTATTCCTGTACTTGGTTGCAATTCCGGTAATCTTCGCTATTATCGCCTGCGGTAGCGACGTCACTCCAACAGCCGAATCGCCGACCCCGGTTGCCACAGCCACGCCGGAAGCGGCACCGGCAGCGTCATACACCCCAGTGACCGTAGAGAGCTGTACGGCCGTTCAGGACGAGGATGGAGACGTCCAGACGGGGCAGGCGAGCTATACCTACACGGAGCCGCCATCCCGGGCCATTACCCTGAACCAGCACGTTACGGAGATAATGCTGGCCCTGGAACTTCAGGAACACATGGTGGGTACAGCCTACATCGACGACGAGATCCAGCCCGAGTACCAGGCAGCCTACCAGTCGGTGCCGGTGCTGGCAGAGGAATACCCGTCCAAAGAGGTGATACTGGCCCAGAATCCCGACTTCATATACGGCGGATTTCGCAGCGCTTTCGGGGACGACGCCGCGGGGTCACAGGAAGAACTCAACAAGCTGGGCATTGGCACGTACTTGACGAGGGCCATTTGCAATTCGGGCTCTCCCGACACGCTTGAGGACGTCTACGCCGATATTCGCAATATCGGGACAATATTCGGCGTGAGCGACCGTGCCGAGGCGCTTGTGGGATCGCTGGAACAGGAAGTGGCAGAGGCCGCCTCTCTGATCGACTCCTCGGGCGAGGCTCCCAGGGTGTTCATGTTCGACTCGGGAGACGATGCGCCTTACACTGCCGTCTGCTGCTCGATGTTCACCAACATGATCGAAACGGCCGGGGGGAAGAATATCTTCGACGACGTTGACGGCCGCTGGACGACAGTGAGCTGGGAGGAAGTAATCGACCGGGACCCCCAACTGATCGCATTGACGGAGGCCGACTGGTCCACATCCCAAGAAAAAAAGGACCTGTTACTTAGCGACCCCGCGCTGGCAGATATTACGGCGGTGAAGGAACAGCGATTCGTGATTCTCCAATTCAGCTCCCTGGTGCCCGGGATCAGGAACGCCACGGCCATAAGGCAACTGGCTGAGGCCGTAAGCCCGTAACCTGTCGGGTTCGTGGATATGCAGACACTCAAAGACCGAGCTCCCGATCAGGCAGAAATTCCTCGCGAGTACGAGGAAGGCCTTGCGAGTCCGCAGGAGTTGGGGCCCCATGCGCCAGAGTCTCCCCCGCGACTCCAGCGGCTCGGGCTTGGCCTTATCCTGACGGCGCTGGGCATAGGTGTCGTACTTTCAATAACACTGGCAATCACAATTGGCCCCGTCTACATTTCTCCCATCACGGTCTGGCAGATAATCGTGTCTCATCTGCTGGGCTTGTCGCCCGGAGACTGGACCGCCGGACAGGACCACATAGTCTGGCTTATCAGACTTCCCAGGGTCCTGCTTGCGGGTATCGTGGGGGCGGGCCTCGCCGTGGTCGGCGTGACCATGCAGGCAACGGTGCGCAACCCCCTGGCCGACCCCTATCTGCTGGGAACGTCCTCCGGCGCCTCGGTGGGCGCGGTCCTGGTGATCATGCTGGGAATCAACTTCCTGGCGCCCTACTCGCTGTCCATTCTGGCATTCGTCGGCGCCGTGGGCTCATTCGTCATCGTGTTCGCCATAGCCCAGACCGGGGGCAGGGTCTCGCCCACCCGCCTCATACTCGCAGGCGTGGCAACGGCGTACGTCCTGACGGCCATCACCAGCCTGGTCCTGTTCCTGGGCGACGAACGAGCCGTGCGTTCGGTGCTCTTCTGGATGCTCGGCACACTTTCCGGGGCGCAATGGAGTTTTCTGGGGCTTCCCGCAGCCGCTCTCCTGGTGGGCATCTCCTTCCTGGTCTTGAAGTACCGCCCCATGAACGCCCTCCTTGCCGGGGAGGAGACGGCCATCACCCTCGGCGTGGACACGCAGGGGCTGCGGCGGCAGCTGCTGGTCCTGACCGCGCTGATTACCGGGGTAATGGTGGCCGTGTCCGGCGCCATCGGATTCGTCGGCTTGATGATGCCCCATATCGTCCGGCTGGTGGTTGGAGCTGACCATCGCATCGTCCTGCCGGCCAGCGCCCTCACCGGAGCGATCTTCCTCATCTGGGTGGACGTGGCGGCACGTACCATTGTTCAGCCACAGGAAATACCGGTCAGCATCATTACGGCGCTGATAGGCGCGCCCTTCTTCCTGTGGCTCCTGCGCTGGCGCAGGCAGGCCTACGGAGGTCAAATCTGATGCGGCTGCAAATGGAGCGGGTCAACTGGAGCGTCGACGGGAAGCAGATTCTGAACGATGTCTCCCTGAACGTTGAGACGGGATCGATCACGGGCCTGATCGGGCCCAACGGCAGCGGCAAGTCCTCACTGCTCCGCTGCATCTATCGCGCCCTCCGGCCGGACTCGGGCCGCATCACCCTCGACGGGGACGACCTCAGCGGCCTGGACATCCGCGAGACGGCGAGACGGATCGCCGTGGTGCTACAGGAGTACCCATCGGATTTCCAATTCACGGTGGGCGAGATCGTGTCCATGGGCCGGAACCCGCATAAGGGCATGTTCGACCGCGACACGGCCACTGACCGCAGCATCATAAGGGACTCTCTTGTCCGGGTGGGTCTTGCCGGGTTCTCCCACCGAAACTTCAACACCCTTTCCGGGGGCGAGAAACAGAGGGTGGTGATTGCCCGCACGCTGGCGCAGCAGGCCCGGTTCCTCGTGCTCGATGAACCGACCAATCACCTGGACATCCGGTACCAGCTCGAGACGATGGAGCTGGTGAAGGGTTTGGGACTGACCTCATTGGCCGCGCTCCACGACCTGAACATTGCAGCAAACTACTGTGATTTCATACACGTCATCGACAGAGGGCGCATCGTCGCGTCCGGGACACCCGACGAGATCCTGCAGCCCCAGCTCATCTCCGACGTATTTGGAGTTGGAGCAATGGTCGGTGCCGACCCGCTCACGGGGCGCCCGTCCATCAAGTTCTACCTCAACGGTCATTCCCCGGAGAACGTCGCCGCAATCAGCCACGCACAGGGCTGATTGCGGCCAAAGTGTTAGACTGATGGGTAGCCTGGATTTGCACGCTGCCGCCGGAGCATCAGGATTGTCGACGCAGAACCGTTCGGAGCCTCGCTTTCCCTTCACCGCCATCGTCGGTCAGACGACGATGAAGCGGGCGCTCATCCTCAATGCCATCAACACCCGCATCGGCGGCGTGCTGATCCGCGGCAAGAAGGGCACCGCCAAGTCCACGGCTGTACGTTCCCTGGCTGCCCTGCTTCCCGAGGTCACGGTGGTCCGTGGGTGCCCATACAGCTGCCGCCCTGAGAACCCGGAGCCTCTCTGCCCCTGGTGTGAGGATCACATCGAGGATTCCCCATCTGTGACCCGCCAGGTGCGCATCGTCGACCTGCCCGTGGGGGCCACGGAAGACCGGCTGGTCGGTTCGCTGGACATTGAGCAGGCCATCAAGACCGGCAACCGCAACTTCGAACCGGGCCTGATCGCCGCCACCAACCGCGGCATCCTCTACGTCGACGAGGTCAACCTTCTCAACGACCACCTGGTCGACGTGCTGCTTGACGCCGCCGCAATGGGGCGCAATTACGTCGAACGTGAGGGCATCTCCGTCAGCCACGCCGCCCAGTTCATCCTGGTAGGCACGATGAACCCAGAGGAGGGCGACCTGCGACCCCAGCTCCTGGACCGCTTCGGATTGGCGGTCGAGGTCGACAGCGCCTTCACCCCGGAGGAAAGGCGGGAGGTGGTAAAGCGTCGTATCTCCTTCGAGTCCGACCCGTTCGGCTTCATGGACCAGTGGCAGGGGTCTGAAGCGACGGAGCGCGAGCGAATACTCCGCAGCCAGCGACTTCTTGACAAGGTGACCGTCCCGGACGAAATTCTCGAGTTGATCACCGACATATGCGCCGAATACCAGGTAGACGGCCTGCGGGCCGACATCGTGATGTACAAAACGGCCAGCACCATCGCGGCCTACGAGGGGCGCGACCACGTGGTGGCGGACGATGTTCGCGAGGCCGCCGAGATGGCCCTGTTGCACCGGCAGCGGCGCCAGCCCTTCCAGCAGCCGCACCTGGTGACCGAGCAGCTCGATTCAATGATCGACGACTTCCAGAACCGTCCTCAGAACCGCGAGCCACAGGACCAGGACCAGTCCCAGTCAGAGGAGCAGGACGACGGAGACCCTGACTCACCCGAGCCGGACGAACCTCCTCCCACACCGCCGGGCGATTCCGGCCCTCAGGACCAGTATTTCGAGGTCGGCAACCCTTTCTCCGTCCGCGCCCTCCAGGTTAAGCCTCCCGACCATCGCGCCCGGCCCACCGGTGGACGCAGGGCCAGGACCGTCAGCGGGTCGCCATCCGGGCGTTACGTCTCTGCCGCCACTCCCCAGGAGAAAGCCAGCGACCTGGCCCTCGACGCCACCCTGCGGAGCGCCGCCCCATACCAACTCCAGCGGCGTGAAACCCTTGCCGGTGACTCGTCAGCAGACGACGATCGCGCATTCCTGATCGAGCCGTGGGACGTGCGGGAGAAGGTGCGCGAGACCAAGACCGGCAGCCTGATCCTGTTCGTAGTCGACGCCAGCGGTTCCATGGGAGCCCAGCGCCGCATGGTGGCAGTCAAGGGCGCCATTCTCTCGCTACTGCTTGACGCCTATCAGAGGCGCGACAAGGTCGGCCTGATTGCCTTCAGGGGCACGGGAGCGCAGGTCCTCCTTCCGCCCACATCCAGTGTCGACCTGGCCCACACCCTTCTGCAACAGATGCCCACCGGCGGCCGAACCCCCCTGAGTCGGGGATTGCTGCTGGCCATGGAGGTCATTGAGACGGAAAGGCAGAAGGACCGGAACGTCCTTCCCCTGCTGGTGGTGCTGTCGGACGGCCGGGCCAATGTGGCCATGGGCAACGGCGAATCATCATCCGCTGTGGGTCAAAGCACGGGCAGCAACCTGCCCCTGGCAGAGGCAAGGGCCATGGCCGCAGCCATAAAGGAGCAGCACATCTCCGGGGTGGTGATAGATACGGAGACCGACTTCCTGCGCCTGGGCTTGGCGGAACCCATCGCTGAGGCAATGGGCACCCCCTGCATCAAGCTTGAGGAATTGCACTCGGAGGCACTGGCAGATACGGTCCGGATGCAGCTTTCAACGGCCGACGAGAAGCCACTTACACCGGATGAGATACAGGGGTTGCTACAGCAGATCAAGCTGCCCTAGGGGACTTTTCTGGTGGCTGCCCCGCCTGGGCTCGAACCAGGGATTTCAGGTTGCTACAGCAGATCAAGCTGCCCTAGGGGACTTTTCTGGTGGCTGCCCCGCCTGGGCTCGAACCAGGGATTTCAGCTCCAAAGGCTGACGTGCTACCACTACACCACGGGGCAACGGGGTCTGACCGCAATTCCATTGTGCTTGCCTCCCCAGTATGCGTCAACCCTGCACGCTAACCCCATGCCGTCCACTGCCTCCATCTTGGGGGGCCTTTAGCCACAGAGCCCGAAGACACCTCAACAGCTGAGGCAGGCAGGGTGCTGGCAGGAGGAATTTCGTTTTTGCGGACATTAGTCGGCTTTTAACTTTTGGAGAGGGTGCGCGATGCTGCCAAGATGTTCGCCGATGTGGCCGTTTACATTATGTCGAATAACGGCTCTATTTGTGATAAGAATATCACTTGTAGCCCGATTTATTTGCAGGGTAAGAGTGTTAGTGGCACAGGGTGGGATCCTGCGAGGGCTGGGGACGGCCGCGCATCCTTGGGGATTCTGGTCAGGGGCCGTGTAGCGCCGGAAGGGGCGGTGCTATAATCGGGAAAATCCAGGGCCCGCTGGGAGGAAGTCTTGCGGATTGCACTCTTGCACATCGCGCCGGTGACCGGCGATATTGAACACAACCGCAAGCTGGTCGAGCGCGGTGTCGTAGCCGCCGCCGAGGCGGGTGCTCATTGGGCGATAACGCCGGAACTTTGCATTCCGGGCTACCTCTTCCTCAAGAAACTGGGAACGGGGTGGATTCAACCCCAACCCGACCAATGGATGACCGAATTCTGCGGTCTTGTTCACGATAACGGCATCACAGTGTTCCTCTCTCACCCGGAACTGGACCCCGCGTCAGGGCGCATGTACAACACGGTGTTTGCCATCAATGCGGATGGAGAAATCGTTGGACGGCACCGCAAGATCAAGGCGCTCGGCGGAGCGGAAGCGTGGTCCACGGGTGGATGGAAGATCAGCCCCTACAAACTCGACGGCGTCCAGACCGGAGTGCTGATCTGCGCCGATGCCTACAAGAACGATGTGGCCGAAGTGCTGGTCAGCAAGGGCGCCCAACTGCTGGTCTCGCCAGTATCCTGGGGGCCCGGTGGCTGCGGCCCAGACGGGGAATGGGAGGCCAGATCGGCCCAGACCGGACTGCCCATCGTGGTGTGCAACCGCACCGGGGTGGAGCCCGACGAGCTGGACTACCGCGAAGCCGAGAGCGTGGTGGCCCAGAACGGCAAGCGCCTTCTGGAGGCAACATCGGACCGGTCCGTGGTCCTCATGTTCGACTGGGACATGGAAACCATGACCCTCCAGTCAGAGGACTTTCAAAGGACCTATCTGTAAACAGTCTCACCCGCTCTCATGCGCCGTTTGGGTCGGTTCCTGTTTCGAGGAAGCGCCTGAGAATCAATACGGCTGCACTCTCGTCTATTGAGCCCCTGTCGCGGGACGGTTCGTGTCCGGCCTCCCGCAGCAGGCCCTCAGCCTCGAAGCTGGTAAACACCTCATCGACCTCGAGTACAGGGAGCTGCGACTCCCGTCGCAGGGCGCGTATGAACCCCTGCACGTACCTGGTCTGCGTGCTCTCGTCGCCGCCAGGACGATACGGAACCCCGACCACAATGGCGTCGGACTGCCGTTGCCCGGCAGCGTCCAGCACGGCCTGAATGTCTGCTCCCAGCTTGCTCCGCCGGATGAAACCCGCCGGCAGCGCAGTCCCGATCTCTGCCACGCCGGAGGCCAGTCCGATGCGCCGTTCGCCGACGTCGAGGGCAAGGAGCCTCACGGATTCATGCTCCCTGGATTCCTGTTATCGCAGGGATGTCGAGCCGAGGCGACGGCGGGCACCTCCGCCCTCATGGGCATGGCGCGCCACGTGTGACCCCGGGCCTTTTCTCTGGAGCCAGTATCGGGTCGTGGCCGCCCCCTAAGACAGAGCGGTGCGCACGAGGTTCGGGACCGCTGCCAACGCCTCGTCCAGCTTTTCGGGCTGCCTTCCTCCTGCCTGAGCCATCTCGGGGCGTCCTCCGCCTCCGCCGCCCATCAGCTTGGCAGCATCACGAGCGATGTTGCCCGCGTTCAGGCCCCGCGCCACCAGGTCCGGCGTCACCATGGTAACCAGTATCGGAGACCCTCCCGACAGCGCTCCCAGCGTAACAACGCAACTGGAAAGTTTGTCCCTAATGAAGTCCCCCATCTCCCGCATGCCGTCTGCGTTGTGAGCCGAGGTGCGGCCGGACACAACCCTCACCCCGTCCACCTCGGCCACCCGCTGCAGCAATGCCTCCGCCTCCGTCCGGAGCAGCGAACGCTCCAGCGTGGCGAGGCGTCGACGCAGGTCGTCGGTCTCCTCCATGTAGCTGTCCAGGCGCGCCTCCAGGTCAGCCACCGGGGTCTGCAGCCGGTTCGACAGCGCCTCCAGGGTCGATGACTGCTCAACGAAGAGGGCCTCAGCAGCGCGCCCCGTCAGAGCTTCGACGCGCCTCATTCCGCCGCCAATGCTCGATTCACCCATCACCAGCAGCGTGCCTACCTGCCCGGTTGAGGCGACGTGTGTGCCGCCGCAGACCTCGAAGCTGAAGGGGTCGACGGAGTCCTCGGCCATCCTGACCACCCGGACCACGTCGCCATACCGGTCGCCAAAAAAGGCCAGCGCCCCCTGGCGCACGGCGTCGGCATAGCTGGTCTCCTGGGCTGACACCAGCAGGTTGGCCCGCACCTTCTCGTTAGCGAGGGACTGAACGGCGAGAAGTTCATCGCGGGTCATGCGTCCAACGTGGCTGAAGTCGAAGCGCAGCCGGTCCGGGGCCACCAGCGAGCCCGCCTGCCGTACGTGGGGGCCAAGAGTGGCCCGAAGAGCCGCATGCAGGATGTGCGTCCCGCTGTGGTTGCGGGACGAGTCCATGCGCCGGGACGCATCGACCGCTGCCTGGACCGGATCACCCACCGAGATGTGGCCCTCCTCCACCACTCCCTTCTGCACGATAAGCCCGGCCACGGGCGATTGGGTGTCCTCGACCCTGAACAAGCCGTTGGGCCCCCGAATATAACCTTGGTCTCCCAACTGCCCGCCGCCCTCCGCGTAGAACGGCGTGCGGCTGACGACCAGCTCTGCCGGCTGGCCCTGCGTCGCGTGCCCCGCCGATTCGCCGTCCACCAGCATGGCAGCCACCACCGATTCCTGGTCGACAAGCGAGTGGCCGGTGAACTCTGTCCGTCCCGCGCCCAGGTTCTCGTAAGCGGTCAGCATTTCCATGCTGCCCTCGAACTGCTGGCCGGAGCGGGACTGCTCCCGCTGCCGCCCCATTTCCTCCTCGAACCCATCGAGGTCAGCATCGAAGCCGTGCTCCCGGGCGATCTCGGCCGTCAGCTCAGGAGGGAAGCCGTAGGTGTCATACAGGACGAAGGTATCCCTGCCGGAAATGGTCCCGTGGCCGGAGGAGCCGTTAGCGTTCGATTTGACTGCCGCGATCATATCCAGCAGGATTTCGTTACCTCGACCGAAAGCTTCGGCGAATCGTTCCTCCTCGAGGTTGACGACTCGAAGGATGAAATCCCGGTTCAGGGAAAGCTCCCGGTACACCGACTGGAAGCGCGGTATCACCTCCTCGACGACCATGCCCAGGAAAGGACCGGTCAGGCCAAGGCGGCGGCCGTAGCGGATGGCGCGACGGATCACGCGGCGGAGCACGTAGCCGCGTCCCTCGTTGCCGGGGACGACTCCGTCGCCGATGAGGAAGGCAGCGGCGCGGGCGTGCTCGGCGATGACGCGGAGGGCGAAGTCGCTGTCAGTATCAGCGCCGTACTGGCGGCCAGTGAGTTCGCAGGCCTTGGCGATGATGGGCGTGAACAGGTCTGTTTCGTAAATGTTGCTCTTGCCCTGCAGGATTACTGCCGCACGCTCCAGGCCCATTCCGGTGTCCACGCTGGGGGCGGGCAGAGGGGTGCGGTTGCGCTGCGGGTCCTGGTAGTACTGCATGAACACCAGGTTCCACAGCTCGACGAACCGCTCGCAGTCGCAGTTGGGGTGGCAGCCGTCGACGGCGCGGGGAGCGGAACCGTCTCGTTCCTCATTCAGTTGCTCCGTGAGGACATCCACGGCGACCATGCGGCCACCGTTGCAGCCCTTCTCGATACCACCGTCGTAGTGGATCTCGGAGCATGGTCCTGTTGGGCCTTCCGTGCCAGCCGGGCCCCACCAGTTGTCCTTGTCGCCATAGCGGTAGATGCGCTCGGGGGGAACGCCGATCTTGTCGTGCCAGATGTCGTAGGCCTCGTCGTCGTCGAGGTGGATGGTGACGTAGAGGCGGTCGGGAGAGAGGCTAAAGAGCTGGGTCACCAACTCCCAGGCGAAGTTGACGGCGCCGTCCTTGAAGTAATCTCCGATGCTGAAGTTGCCCAGCATTTCGAAGAAGGTGAGGTGCTTGTGGTCTCCGACCTCGTCGATGTCGGTGGTGCGGAAGCTCTTCTGGCTGCTGGTGAGACGGCGGGACGGGGGGGTCTGTTCGCCCATGAAGAACGGCTTGAAAGGGACCATGCCGGCGCTGGTGAACAGCAGGGTCGGGTCTCCGGCGGGGATGAGAGAGGCGGAGGGCATGTGCTGGTGGCCCTTGCTCTCGAAGTACTGGATGAATGAGTCCCTGATCTGGTCGCCGTTCATGGGCTATGACTCTCTAATTCTGGATGCTCTATCGGATAAAGTGGCATAGGTCCTGTAGGGATAAGTTGACCGAATGGCGACGAGATTAGCCCTTGAGTGCAGTACTTTTGCCAACCTCTTACGATAATCGCCGCCGTTGGGGGTATTGTGGATTGTATTTTACGGGGTAAGGGCAGTCAACGGCCATTGGTTTGAGCTCGAGTCGACTTGAATCCGCAGAGGATCAACGAGCACTGGTTTTTCCACTGCTGGCTTCCCACTCCCGGTCAGCCACAAGTGAGGTGCCCGGTACTTTGCGCCCTGAGGAGGTCGAGGCGTTTTCGCCATGGCCACTAAGTGCCTATCCTAATAACTGGTAGAAACTCGTAGCCCCGTTCCGGCAAGCTAGGGTTGCGTCTAGACTTGGGCAATGACCAAAGCGAAAGAGCCCAAGCCCCCGGGTTTTCCAGATCCCGGAGCTCAGCCCCTGATCCCAGAGCATGTGAGGTCCCCGGGTTCCCGACCGCACCTGCCCATCTTCTACGTGAATTTTGCGCCCTGAGGAGGTCGAGTTGTGGCGTTTTCGCCATGACCAAGCCACTAAGACTGGCAAGGCGCCAACCCCACCGACCGGGGCAAGAGGGGCGTCACGTAGCCTGTTGACCGAAGCCCAGGGCGTTCCTGTAGGTCTGGCAGTGGACGGGGCCAACCGCCACGACAGTGAAGCTGGTGCCCACGGTGGACAACGTTTCCTGCGCCCAGCCCAGAGCAGCCCCAGGGGATGTGCCGATTTCGCCATGCGCCGCACCTTTTCGGCTTCTGCAGCCGGGGCGAGGAGGCTCAAGCCATCAAACGGGAGGCTTTCAAAGCCAGGCGCTGGGTGGTGGAACGCCGTGCGGAAAAGTCCCCCGAGAACTACATCGCCTTTCTTCATTTCGTGCGCCCTCACCCCTGGCATCAGGCGCCGTGCGGAAACAGTACCCTTTGATACCCGTCGCCATATTTGTCTGAGAACGAATTATCAGCCTCGCGAAATTTCTATTTCGTGCAACAAACCCCGGCCTAATCCGGGCCATTTTCTCGATTTCCGTAGTTCCACCGATATGGATGTCACTGGCTTTGGTTCCTCCTGTCAGCCCCTCATTTTGCTGACAGTTGTCCGCTTGCCCATCCGACGAGGACCCCGTATCATAGAATCCCATAGAGCGAACGTTTGTGCGTAATCAGTGAATCCCCACCAACCACCTGGAAACGCGAGGACTCACAGGAGATTGTCGGCAATGACCGCCGAGTTCAAAATCCGACGCCAAGTTTGGTGGTTCGAGGGCAGAACCAAAGGCGCAGGAAACACTTCTAGCCAGCCAATCAGTTGGCATCTAGGCCTGCAACAGGACGCCGTTTCCTTGAATTGCTGGGGGTGGAAGCATAAAATTTAGCTTCAATCCAGCTGGGAAGCTGAGGCGTATTCATAGTAAACCCAGTATCGTCGGAGAACATTCAGGCGTAACCGGACATCGGGCCGGAGTGGGTTTGGAGGTGCGATGGATTCCAGCATCATTGGCAAGATAGACAAGGCGAGGAAATACGCTGAGGAAAAGGACAGGGTCAACATCAACAGCTTCTCGGCGACCTTCCAGGGAAACCACAACAGCTACGATGTGACGTTCAACTCCGGGAACTGGGACTGTGAGTGCCACTTCTTCGCCACTCGAGCCGTATGCAGCCACACGATGGCATTACAGAGGATGCTGGAGGACGTGCTGGCCAAGGTAGCCGCAGTTCCGGAGCCGGCCGAGGCGAAGTAACCACGCGGATCACCAGGATTTTCGTTAGGGCCGGACCTCTTGGTTCGGCCCTCCCTGCGTCTACGGTTCCGTCATCGCAATTTCTGCAAACGTCCGTTGACAGTGAGCAAGGCGGGCAGTAGACTACCCGCGCTGTCAAAGTCCTTCGGAATCAGTATTTTACAGATTTCTACAGATTTTGGCACAGCTTAATCGATACCCCGCTGCATACCGGGCATGTACCCGGCATAGCGGCGCGGAAACGTTTGAAAGTTTAGTTCCGTGCTCCAACAAGGCCGTAATGGAACGGCGTCTGATTTTCTCGTAATCGGGTTGAACCATCGAACCGCGCCAGTAGAGGTGCGGGAATCGTTGTCGTGGTTTCGCGAACAGTCTGCTCCACTACTCCAGGCAATGTCGAGCCATGGCGTGCCCGGAGTTCCCCTCTCCACTTGCAACAGGTCTGAGTTCTATTTCCTGGAGAAGGGCCAGGAAGACGGGCCGCGCCTCAAGGAACTCCTGGTCCGTCATTTCGGGATTGCCCAAGAGGACCTGCATCAATTCCTGTACGAACACAGGGGATACGACGCCATTCGCCACCTGTTCCGAGTAGCTTCCGGCCTTGACTCCATGATCCTTGGCGAGGACCAGATCATAGGTCAGGTACGACAGGCATACCAGGTAGCCAGCGAACAGGGAGCGGTGCCCGGGCTTCTGGCGCGGTTGTTCCAGCAGTCATCCAGGGTGGGCCGGAAGGTCAGGCGGGACAGCGGTATAGGTCGGCATCCGCTGTCGGTAAGCCGGGCCTGCGTTGACCTCGCCCGGCTGGTGGTCGGAGACCTCACCTCCAGTTGCGTCCTCGTGGTCGGTGCCGGAGAGGCTGGAGAGACTGCTGCGGAGGCCCTGAGCTATGCCGGAGCACGCAGCGTAACGGTGGTCAACCGCACCTACTCCCGTGCCGCCGAGCTGGCCGACCGCCTCTCGGGTAAAGCGCTGAGTTTCGATAACCTGCCACAGGCCCTGGCGGGCTCGGACATCGTTATTAGCTGCACCGGCTCCCCTGGCTTCATTCTACCCGCCAACATGATCGGTCAGACGATGGCGTCGCGGCCGGACCGGCCTCTGTTCCTCATAGACATTGCAGTCCCACGCGACATCGACCCGGAGGCGGGTCAAGTACGAAACGTATCTCTCTGCGACATCGACGACCTCGAGTCCGTGTCGAATACCGGTCGGCAGCAGAGGGCGCAAGAGGCCGCCGCAGCCGAGGCCCTGGCATCAGAGGAGGCCTGGCAGTTTGAACAGTGGCGCCGTAGCCTGGAGTCGCTGCCCCCCGTCATTGACCTGCGACGGCGGGCTGAGGAGGTGCGGACGACTGAACTGGAGCGCACGCTCAGGAAACTCAATGGCAAGCTCACCAGCGAAGAACGCGACTCGCTGGATGCCATGACTCGCGCCATAGTGAACAAGCTGCTGCACACCCCCACGGTCTACCTGAAGGACCAGGCACCTCCACTGGGCCAACAGACGGCCGAGGAAGTTTTCGGAGTGTCGCCCTCCTCGGACGAAGACTGACCCCTCGAAACCTCGTCCGTACGATTCGAAACGGCCCTCGTCAACGCCGTCCATCACCCAGCCACCGCCTCTGATTACTGCCCATTTTCGTGCCGCAATTGCATTGCGCTCGGTCTTCGTTGCCATCATATTATGTAATCCACTCGATCCCTCGTGAGGGAACTAGCAGCCGGAAGGCTGCGATCCCCGGGAATACCTGGGCAGAGTCGGCAACGAAAAGGGGGCAGTATGAAAGTAGTGGCAGTGTTATATCCGGGTGGTGCAGCTGCGGCGGAGACGCCGGAGTTGCTGGGATGCGCCGAGAACGCCCTTGGACTGCGGGAGTGGCTTGAGGGGCAAGGCCACGAACTGGTGGCCACCACCGATGCCGGCGCCGGGCTGGACAGCCATCTGCCCACAGCCGACGTGCTTATCGCCACGCCGTTCTGGCCAGCCTACATCAGCCGCGAGCGCATCGAATCTGCGCCCAACCTCAAGCTCCTGCTGACCGCAGGCGTGGGTTCGGACCACTTCGACCTGGCCGCCGCCGCCGAGCACAGCATCACCGTGGCCGAGATCACGGGCAGCAACGTGGTCAGCGTCGCCGAGCACGTGGTTATGCAGATTCTGGCCTTGGTGCGCAACTACATCCCCGCCTACCAGGAAGTGGTGGACGGCGGTTGGGACATCGGGAAAGTGGCGGCTCCCTCCCACGACCTGGAGGACAAGCGGGTGGGCATCGTCGGGTTTGGCCGCATCGGACAGCGGGTGGCGGTCAGGCTCAAGCCCTTCGACGTGCAGATGCGTTACTTCGACTACCAGCGGCTGCCTCTCCCTGCCGAGACGGTCTTAGGCGCTCGCTACCAGGGTCTGCGGGAACTGGTGTCCGAGAGCGACGTTGTCAGCATCAATATCCCGCTGACCCCGGCCACGCAGGGGATGTTCGACCGGGACCTGCTCTACAGCATGAAGAAAGGCGCGTACCTGGTGAACACGGCACGGGGCCGCATCGTGGACACCGACGCCCTGGTGGAGGTAATGGAATCAGGGCACCTGGCGGGCTACGCGGGTGACGTCTGGTATCCGCAGCCAGCGCCGGCCGACCACCCGTGGCGCAAGATGCCGCGCCACGCCATGACTCCCCACGTTTCCGGCACTACCCTGGAGGCACAGAGGCGCTACGCCAACGGCATCCGGGAATGCCTGACGTCTTTCATCGCGGGCGAACCCATCGACCGCGACTACATCATAGTCGACGGCGGCCGGGTCGCCAGCCCCAGCTACAGCCCCGCTTACCAGTAGGGCGACTGGGAAGGCGAGGAGCGGGATTTGATCGCTCCTCGCTTATGCTCGGCTCTTGTTACGGGAGGGCCTGCGTCAACTGGGTCAGGATTGAGCGGGGGCTGTTGACCGTCAGAACGGGCAGGCCCTCGTCCCGGTTGCGCGACTGGGTCGCCACATAGCGGCGGTCGACCTCGGCGACGTCCCTGGTAATCAGCATGGCGTCATAGGTGGACGAGCCGACCATGTCGATGGCGACGCCATCGTTGGTGGTGCTGGTTACGATGTAGCCCGCACCCTCCAGTATCCTGGTGAGCTGGTCAATGCCTGATGCGTCCCGCCCGAGGACTACCAGCCTCTTGTTGTTGGCCATAAGCGCGATGTCCGAGGATTAAGCTTTGAGGCAACAGATTAGGGGCTGGCGGTCCGTTCGGCAAGCCAGTCCAGCAGGAATTCAACGAATTCGGGCAGAAAGACTGGCGTTTCCTGGGAGTAGTGGGCAGCCAGAGCATTCAGCGGGTCACGGAAACCGTGGTCTGCCTGAACTGTCTCGATGGTGTGACTTGGGGCGGTAGACTCGGCAATTGAGTCGGTGAACGCCGCGCTGTTGATGTCCGCAGGCACCTGGATGTCAACTTTGGCGAAGACAGCGAGGACAGGAACGTCCAGTGCAGCAATGGCTGGGCGCGGGTCATACTTGACGAATGACCTGAACCAGGGGCTTCGCAGCCACGCCAGTTCAGCGGCCACCATTGATTCCGCGTAGAGATCCTGGTCGGTAACGGACTCACGCATTTCAGGGCTCCAGTCGTCCAAATCTTCAAGAGTGCGCGCCCGGATGGAGGCTTCCACATCCTCCCAGCCATCACCGGAGATCGCTGCTCGCAACACCAATTCCTGATGCGCCTTTTGTCCCTCTATCTTCTCGGGTGAACCGCCATTTATGCGCTGAAGAATCCTCAATTGCTCCCTGAGCACATCCACCCCCGGGATCGCAGGAGCAGCAAGCAGCGCCACAAAGGAGATTTCGTTCGTCTGGTTTGCGGCGATCAAAGCTACCAGTCCACCTTCACTGTGTCCGATCAGGCCGATACGTTCACTGTCGATGTCCTCGCGAGCGAGTAGCAAGGCCACGGCGGCTTGGACGTCGGATGCCCGGTCCTCGAGCGTGGCCTGCAGCCAGTCGCCGGTAGAGCCGCCGATACCTCGGTCATCAAAGCGAAGGACGGCAATTCCCTGGCCCACGATGTGGTCGGTCAACTCGGCAAAGACCTTGAAACCGTAGAAATTCGAGTCCCGGTCCTGGCCTCCGCTGCCGCTGATGAGGACCACCGCAGGGTGCGGGCCAGCGGCGTCCGGAAACGTCAGATCGCCGGCGAGGGTGATGTCGCCGTTTAAGAATTCGACCTCCTCGCGGATGTAGATGACATCCTCATCCTCGGACGGGGCTGCCGCCGAGTTCTCGACACGATGGAGTTGAAAGGTTCCAACAAGTCCAGCTTGGTTGAACTCCCCCTCGATGGAGTCATCTCGCAGCTCGCCCTGCCAAACCGCCAATCCGATCGGGGACTCATGCTCAAAATACAGGCGGCTGGAGTGAACAGTCACGTTGGTCAGTTCCAGGCCAAATGCATTCTGAATGGGGATGTCCATCTTCCCTTGCATGCCGGAGCCGGACATCGTGAAGGTGACGGTGAGGGGAAGTTCAACCTGACCGAAAACGAATTTGATTCCTTCCCAGCGACCCTCAATTTCGGTGGCGTCGGACAATGGAGGCAGTGGAGTTGCCTCAAGGGTGACGGCTGGTTCCGCCGCCTGCGTAGATTCAGCCGTCTGTGCTGGAGTTGGATTTGGAGTAATAGTTGGAGTCGGCGAGGCCGTGGATTTGGCTGTTGGGGTGGCAGTCGGAGCCAAGCTGGGCGTGGCGTCCGGCGTTGCGGTGTCCGCCGGACCCAAGCTAGGCATGGGGTCCGACGGCGCGGGGGCAGTCGGTTCGACAGGCGCTGCAACGGTCGAAATGGGCAGCGATGTTGCCGCATCTCCGCGCTGTGAGTCATCTCCGCCGCAAGCGATCACCAGGGTCGACAGCAATACCGCTATGGCTAATGCCGGGCCCGTCTTGGAGCTTGTCATTATTTGCAGAAAATTACACATACAGGGATAACCAGGGATAACAAGGCCTGTCCGCATCTAATGTGAAGGCTGAGACTGGGAGATGGCCATTACACTGGCCTGCGGATTACCGCCGTTGCGTGCGGCGCTGGTGCAACCTATAGTATGGCAATCATCCAGAATATCCTATCGGCAGGTACTTGAGGACTCAATGCCGGAATCGTATCCCTGCGACGAATACACCCGCTACGGCGGCCTGAGAATGCATGTTAGGAAATGGGGTGGCGAGGGTCGCCCGTTGGTCCTGCTGCACGGGTTGGCCTCGACCTGCCGCATCTGGGACTTCGTCGCTCCCATCCTGGCGCAAGACTTCGCCGTCATCGCGGTGGACCAGCGGGGGCACGGTGACAGCGGCAAACCGGAGCAGGGCTACGACTTCGGCAGCGTATCCGGGGATGTAGCAGCGCTTTTGGAGGGACGGGGAATCGAGCGGCCGGTGCTCGTCGGCCACTCGTGGGGCGCCGATGTGGCACTGGAGCTGGCGGTGGCTCGGCCCGACGTGCTGCAGGGGATCGTGTTCGTCGATGGGGGCACCATTGACGCTTCAGCCCGGTACGATACGCTGGAGGACGCGCTGGTCCAGATGGCCCCGCCGGACTTCCGGGGAACGACACGGGCGCAGTTCCTTGAACGGGTCCGTTCGGGCGGCCAGTGGGCCACGCTGATCGACCAGCACGGCGCACCGGCTGAAGAAATCATACTCGGCAACTTCGAGACCCTGGACGATGGGACCATCCGGGCCAAGCTCTCTCGGGACAATCACCTGCGCATCATCGAGGCGCTCTGGGACCACCACCCTAGGGAGCTTTACTCGAACGTGAACTGTCCGGTGCTCATGATGCCTGCCCGGCAACGCGAGAACCCGGACGCATACGAACGTACGCTTGCCAGGTCCGAGTCCATTGCCGCGGCGGAGCGCCTGTTGCCAAGCAGCAAGACCATCTGGCTGGAGGACAGCATTCACGACGTTCCGGTACAGCGCCCGGAGCTTGTCGCATCGACGATCAGGGATCACATCCGGTCAGAGTTTTTTGATCAGTAGTCCCTGGAGGGATTGCATCATCTGCGCCAGGCAACTATTGCACGGGAGCCAATATGACAACGGTCGACTTTTCGGCATTGGACGACATCAGCATATCCATGAATGCCTTCTATCCACGGAAGAACTGGTCGTCCACGCCGCCTGGTGCCAGCGACCATGCCGTAGAGGCGGCTGACGACATTTCCCTGTCCTGCCGCTTTTTTCCCGTCGGGGACGAATCTCCAACCATTCTGTTCTTCTATGGCAACGGAGAGACGGCGACGGACTACAACGGGATTGCGCCGTTCTACAACCAGACCGGGCTGAATTTCTTCGTTTCGGACTACCGGGGTTACGGGAATAGCGACGGCTGGCCGTCCTTCACCGCGATGCTTGCCGACTCTCAACGGGTACTGGACTACGCAGCCGGGATGCTGGAGTCGGAGGGGTATTCCGGGCGGCTTTACGTGATGGGGAGATCGATGGGGCGGCACTCGGCTTTCGAGCTGGCAGCTAACTGCGGCGACCGGCTGGCCGGCGTGATCATCGAGAGCGGGCGGCCAATACTGGGCAACTTCGTCTACGGCCTGCCGCCGGAACAGGGCAAGGCGCTGGAGGCGGCATATATGGCGAAAGTCAGTTCCATCTCCATACCTTCCCTGGTGATCCATGGCGAGCTGGACGAGTTGGCACCGGTCCAGCAGGCGGTGGAGATGCACCACGCCTTCAAGTCAGTGGACAAGCGCCTGCTGACCGTCCCCGGGGCGGGGCACAACGACCTGCTGTACTACGGAATCAACGAGTACTTCGCAGCCATAAGGGAGTTCACCGGTGCCTAGTGGAGGCGCAGGATGCCAAGGTTAGTGCGGGCCGGGCTGATACAGGCGGGAGTCGGCCGGGATGCGCCGGAGGACATCCACGCCCTTCGGCGTCTGATGCTGGAGAAGCACGAGGCGCTGATAGAGGAGGCGGCAGGCAAGGGTGTCGAGGTGCTGTGCCTGCAGGAACTTTTCACCAGCCCGTATTTCCCTGCCGAGCAAGACGACCGGTGGCGCAAACTGGCCGAGCCGGTGCCGGACGGGCCAACAGTGCGGCTGATGCAGGAGCAGGCGCGCAAGCACGGTATGGTGATGGTGGTGCCGGTGTTCGAAGAGGAAATCACCGGGCTGTTCTATAACACGGCGGCGGTCATTGACTCGGACGGGACATACCTCGGCAAGTACCGCAAGAATCACCTGCCTCACGTAGCTCCGGGTTTCTGGGAGAAGTTTTACTTCCGGCCCGGCAACCTGGGTTATCCGGTTTTCGACACCTCGCGAGGGAAGGTGGGGGTCTACATCTGCTACGACCGCCACTTTCCGGAGGGCGCCAGGGCCCTCGGGCTGGGGGGCGCCGAGATCGTCTTCAACCCGTCGGCCACGGTGGCCGGGCTGTCGGAGTACCTGTGGGGACTGGAGCAGCCAGCCCACGCCGCAGCAAACGGCTACTTTCTCGGGGCGATCAACCGGGTGGGCGTGGAACAGCCATGGGAGATTGGCGAGTTCTACGGCAGCAGCTATTTCTGCAACCCCAAGGGGCAGATCGTGGCGCAGGGCTCCAGGGACCGCGACGAGGTGATTGCGGCAGACCTGGACCTGGACGAGATCGCTGAGGTCAGGGCCACCTGGCAGTTCTATCGGGACAGAAGACCCGAGACCTATGGAGGACTGACCTCGCCATGACGCCAACTCCCCACATCAGCCTGCCGACCCACCTCGACCGGGAGGCGGTGCTGTCGCGGCTGGAACGGGTGCTGGATCCCGAGCTCGATGAGTCGGTGCTTTCGCTGGGCTTCGTGGAAAGTGTCACCGGAGACGAGTCGGGCAACGTGGAGGTGTGCCTGCGTCTGCCGACCTATTGGTGCGCCGCGAACTTCTCGTACCTGATGGCCTCGGACGTGCGGCGCGAACTGACCCTTGTGGACGGAGTGCAATCGGTTGCGGTCAGGCTGGGCGAACACTTCGCAGGCGGTGAGGTGGAGGAGGGATCAATGCTGGGCAAGTCCTTTGGGGAGGCCTTTCCCAAAGGCGGGCCAGACACGCTGGAGGAAACGCGGCAGATATTTCTGAGAAAGGGATACTTAGGGCGGCAGCAGCGATTGCTGCAGTCCCTGCGACGCGCCGGGATGTCGTTCGAGAAGATCGCGGCACTACGAGTGGGCGACGCCAAAACGCTGCCGGTGGAGGCGCGGCTGGTGGAGCGGTACCTGGAACGGCGCGGAGAAATCGGGCTGGAATGCCTGGCCGACGCGCCGCTGGTCGTCAACCTGCAGGGAGAGACGATTCCGCCCGGGGAGCTTGAGACGTACTACGTGCGGGCCAGGACGACGCGGCTGGCAATGGAGGCCAGCGGGGCGCTGTGTTCAGCCATGCTGGAGTCAAGAAACGCCAACTGGGCCTCCGCATCACAGCCTGAGTCGAAGGGATCGCGGCAAGGCTCTGGATTCCCGCTCAAGCGGGAATGACGAAACTCCCGGAGGAATCGCGGCAAGGAGGAGGAAGCCGATGTACTCAGTGAACGGCGAGAAGATATTCGTGGTGGACGGCCATATGCACTTCTGGGACGCCGGGCCGGACAATCACCGCAATGACTACGGGAATGCGTGGATCAAGTGCTTCTACGACTACCATTCGGCGCTGTCACCTGCCGACTACGTGTGGGACTTCGACAAATATTGCAACTACGGTGAGGAAGCCCTGATCAGCGACATGTTCCTTGAGGGCTACGTGGACGTGGCCATTCTGAATTCCACGTACCTGTATGAGTTCTTCAAGACGGGCTTCAACACTCACCAGAAGAACAATGTAGTCAAGCAGAAGTACCCCGACCGCTTTGTCCTCTGCGGCTCCTACGACCCTCGCGAGGAAGAGGAGGGACTCGACCGGTTCCGCGAGATGATGGCCGAGTACCCCATCGGCGGCCTCAAGCTCTACACCGCTGAATGGCGCGGCGACTCCAAGGGCTGGAAGCTCAACGACCCCTGGTCATACCGCTATCTCGAACTGGCCCAGGAGCTGGGTATCAAGAACGTCCACGTGCATAAGGGACCCACCATCTACCCGCTGAGCCGGGACGCCTTCGACGTGAACGATGTCGATTACGCCGCCACCGATTTCCCCGGGCTGAACTTCATCGTCGAGCACGTGGGCCTGCCGCGCCTGGACGACTTCTGCTGGATTGCCACCCAGGAACCCAACGTCTATGCCGGAACCTCAGTGGCCATGGCCTTCATCAACTCGCGGCCCAAGTATTTTGCCGAGATCATGGCCAACCTGCTCTTCTGGCTGGGCGAGGACCGCATACTGTTCGGCAGCGACTACGCCATCTGGAGCCCCAAGTGGATCATCGACAAGTTCATGTCGTTCCAGCTCCCGGACGACATCCGTGAGGAGTTCGGGGTCGAGCTGACGCCTGAGGTCAAGCGAAAGATCATGGGCGAAAATATCGCCCGGCTGTACGGCATCGATATCGAGGCACAACAGGCCAAGCTGGCCGGGGACGAGATTGGCACCAGGCTGGCCGCTGCGGCATAAGGGATGGCGCTGAGCGCCATTCACCGGCTGCTGGCCGACCGTAGTCAGGACTGATCGTATGGCTATCACCATCGACGAGATGCTGGATCTGCACAGCTTTGCGGGTACCGAGTTGGTGAACGGAAACTCCAACCACGGGCCGATGGCTTCGGAAGCCCTGTTCGCCATGGGAAGGGCCGACGCAGTGCAGCCGTGGGTCGAGAGCTACCGCGACCGGCTGACGCACCGAGTGTGGCCGTCGCTGGGCATCCCCCAGGACGAGTGGCAGGAGTACCTGGGCGTGCGGGAGCGGCTGGGCGACTGGGTCCAGTTCTTCGAGGACCGGCTGGAGGAGGCCCCATGGCAGGACGTCTTGCGCCTGTGGGTGCCTCGGCTGGCCCCGGCGGTAATCGCTGTGGCCACCCACGGCCTCATACGTACGGCTCACGCCGCCCGCAGCCTGTCCGCCGCAGAAACGCCGCAGCGTCGGGCGGAGCTGGCGCAGGGGCTGGGCTACTGGGCCGCCACGTACTACAAGCTGCCGGGTTCGCCGTCGGCGGGAACCTCGGGGCATAGGCCGAGAGCCGCACTCGATCAAGTGGAGAGGCTGCACGGCCCGGAGTTCGACGGGTCGGGGTCTATCACGCAGCAGATCAAGGGGATGGAGGAGCACCCGGAGTTCGCGCCGGTGATCGATTTGGCTGACGCCAGTGGGGATGTCTCTGCCTTCATTTCCGGCATCACCGAGAGCTTCGCAGGTATCTACCTCGCCAGCACCAAGAACCTGATTGCATTCGTGCACACGGTGACGGCGCCCAGTGCGCTGCGAATGCTGGTGCCGTACCTGGCGGAGGGAGACGCCCGTCTGGGGGCGCGCTACGCCTGGCAGGCTTGCGCGGCGGTATACGCGTGGTACTCAACTGTGCCAGCGCAGCACAATGGGGAGTTGGCGGCGCCTCGGGAGGACCGGGACGAGCTGATCGACCGCGCCGTGGCTGCCGGTGGCGCCCACTCGATCAAGTTCACCGAGGCCTGCCTGCGGGAGTACGCCCTCAATCCCAATCCGGTCTACCTGGTGGCGGCACGGGATGCGGCGGAACGAGTGGGTCCGATTTAGCGAAGCACGGCGTAATTATCGCGTTATGTTTACGTGCTACAATCCGCGAATTAGAAGACAGAGACTCTCAGGCTGTGCTGGTGTGTGATGCTGCATAGTCACCGGGCGCGATTGCACGAGGTAGACGAGGCGGTGGACGCCATCGAGGAATGCTACCGGCACGGCTGGACCGACGGGCTGCCGGTGGTACCTCCCACGCTGGAGCGTGTGGACGCCATGCTGGAGGCCGTCGGGCTGAACGCGGAGCAGGTGCTGGGCGAGGTGCCGGTGCGCCGCCGTTCGCTCACCGCAGAGCATGCAGCGGCCAATGCGGTGATGGCTGGCTGCCTTCCGGAGTACTTCCCGGTCGTGCTCGCCACCATGGATGCAATGTTCCGGCACGACCCCAACTGCATCCACGAATCCTCGGCGGCCACCAACTCCCCGGGAATCATGGTACTGGTCAACGGGCCCATCCGCAAGGAAATCGGCCTCAATTGTACCGGCAACCTGTTCAGCCCAGGACACCGCGCCAACGCCACCATCGGCCGGGCCATCCGCCTGATCCTGATGAACGTGTTTGAGCAGCGGGTCAACGTCCTCGACCGGGGCTGCATGGGATCGCTGACGAAGTACGGGGTCTGCATCGGCGAAGACGAGGAGAACAGTCCCTGGGAGCCGTTACATGTCTCTCGGGGCTTCGACGCCAAGCAGTCCACGGTGACTGTTGCCACGATCCAGGACCCTGAGATGCTGGGCAATCGCTACGGCGTTACGGCCGAGAGCCTGATGGACGCCACGGCCGACGCCATGGCCAGCCACGGTCTGGGCATCTACCTGAACGACGCACCGTGGTTCTGGGTGGTCGGCCACTGGCACGCCGAGATGCTTGGCCGCCAGGGTTGGGACCGCCGCCGGATACAGGAGTATGTATACGAGAAGGCCTGGCGCACACGAGCCCAGATGAAACGGCTGGGTGCAGTGAATGGCCCGGTTGAAGACGCTGACGAGAGCATAAGGGTGCCCGCGGCACCGTCCCCTGAGGGCATCCTGATACTGAAGGGCGGCGGCGACAGTGGCATTTATAGCGAACTGATGATGAATTACCACGGACTGCCAGCCATCACGATTCCCATACGCGATTCCTGGGAGGACTTCCGGGCAGACGGACACTAGCCGTCCCCCCATGCATTCCTGAAAAGACTTGGTATGCCTGACGAGGAGATGAGTAAGTGACTACGGCAACGGCGCAACACCTACAGTTGGTGGACCCCACAGGGACCGACCCAGGCCCGAATCCGCTGACGCTTGCTTCCCGTCCCGCCGATATCCGTGGCAAGAGACTGGCGCTGCTGGACAACTCCAAGGCCAACTCGGACATCATCCTCCGGGCCATCAGCGACATTCTGAACGACGAGTTCGAGTTTGCAGAAATCAACTATTTCAAGAAACACAGCTCGTCGTTGCCTCCGAAACCGGAGATCATCGAGGACTTGCACCGCCACGCCGACCTGATTATCACCGGCGTTGGCGATTGAGGGGGCTGCTCGTCGGGCAGTTTGCACGACGGAATCTCCCTGGAACGGATGGGCTTCCCCACTGCGACGATCATCACCCACGTGTTCGAGACCACCGCACAGGCCTACACCCGCCTGATGGGTGTGCCCGGATTCCCCTACCTCGTATGTCCGCACCCAATCACCAACGTCGGCGCACAGGGACTTGACGAGCGTGCCAAGGAACTGGCCCCACGCGTGGCGCAGTTGCTTCAGGAAGGCAGCGTGCACTGACCGACGGCTTATATGAACGCTATTCCAGTGGGTTCCATCTACCTGGAAAAGAAATGAGACAGGGCGGCTGTACGCAAGCGCAGCCGTTCTTTAAATTGAGGAGCCACCATGACCACTGAACGCGGAAACCGCATGGGCGACAAGGTCGCCATCGTAACCGGCGCCGGGGCCACTGGCAGCGGGGATTTTGTGGGGATTGGTCAAGCGATATCAATACTTTTCGCCCGACAGGGCGCCAAAGTGCTATTGGTGGACCGCGAGGAGCGAAATGCAGAGACTACTTTGGCGATGATCCGGGAGGAGGGCGGAGAGGCGTCCATCTTCGTCGGCGACGTGACCAGCAACGAGGACTGCCAAGAAATGGCAGACGCCGCGAAGTCCCGCTACGGCAACGTGAACGTACTGATCAACAACGTGGGCATCAGCGGACCCGGTTCGGTAACGGACGTGGACGTGGACTTCTGGGACACTGTGATGGACGTCAACCTCAAGAGCGTGATGCTCTGCAGCAGGTATTCCATACCGCAGATGATCGAGGCCGGTGGTGGCTCCATAGTCAACCTGTCCTCCATAGTTGGCCTGCGCGCTGGCAGCGGCCGGCCCAGCCACCCTTATGCCGCCTCCAAGGGCGGTATCATCGGTCTCAGCAACTCCATGGCCGTGCACTACGGGCGCGACAACGTCCGGGTGAACTGCATCGCCCCAGGACACGTCCATAGTCCCATGGTGGCGCGCCACACTTCGCAGGAGATGCTCGACCTGCGCCGCCGGGCCGGGCCGCTGGGCTTCGACGGCACGCCCTGGGACGTGGCCTACGCCGCCCTGTTCCTGGCCTCCGACGAGTCCCGCTGGGTATCGGGAGTTACCCTGCCGGTGGACGCCGGTTTGCTGGCCGCCACTCCGTTGGCAATGTTCCCCCACCTGCGCGACCCGGAGTAGGTTGAAACCAAACGACTGATCCCTGAAGAAATTACTGTGAAGCTAGGAGGTGCAACAGCCATGGAACTGGGTTCTGCAGAAATAGCCAGAATTGAACAAATGGCCGGTCAAGGAATGACTATTGCCCAGATTAGCAAAGAGATGGGAATAGATTATTGGTTAGTCTGGAACCACGCTCGTAGTTGGCAAGGTACGAAGTGGGTTGTGACTAATCGACTGAAACGCCTTGCAAAGGAGTCGAATCAAGCCATCAGAGAACAGATGGTTGAGGAAATTGCTGAGTGCGTAAATTATTTCTACTACCAGGGAAAACATCTCGGTAGTCAGATTAACCGTGCCAGAAAGGCTCTGGACGCCGGAATCCTGGCCGCCACTCCGTTGGCAATGTTCCCCTACCTGCGGGACGAAGAGTAGCGAAACACCATTCGATAATAGCTAATGGAGACGCCCCGGCCGTTTTGACCGGGGCGTTGGCTTTTACCGAGACCGAAATTCCAGGCGTTGGAGTCGGCCCTACCTGTCCTTATCCCTGGTAGTAAGGGCCACGGAGAACCTGGCCGGGCAGTGCGCCGGTGTGCTCGCCGTTCTCCAGCAGCACCTCGCCGTTGACGATAACGTAGTCGATACCGGTTGCGGGCTGCTTCACGTGCATTTCGCCGCCGGGGAACTCGTACATCGGCTCCCGGGGCTTCATGCCGATGGTGTCGGGGTCGAAGATGGTGATGTCGGCGGCCTTGCCGGCCTGAATGAAACCGCGGTCGTGCAGGTCGTGCATCAGCGCAGTCTTGCCGGTCATCCGGTACACGGCATCTTCCAGGCTCATCACTCCCTCTTCCCTGACCCAGTGGCTCAGGAGATAGGTGCTGTAGGTCGTCCGGTCGCCCTTTTCGGGGCGGGCGCCGCCATCGGTGGTGCCGATGACGGTGTAGGGCGAGCCCAGAATCTCCCGCTGGGAATTGGGGTCGCTGTTCCGGTCAATAACCTGGAAGCTGGTGCGGAGGTCATCGTCAAGCACCAAGTCCAGGAAGGCGTCCATGATTCCCTTGCCCTGCTGTTGGGCCACCTGCTCCACGCTCATCCCGCTGTACTGCCGGTTGCGCTCTTCGTGGGCCATATAGACCTGCACCAAGTCCCAGCGGCGATTGAAGCTCATGGTCCGGGTGCCACGGTTCATGCGGTACCGGTGCTCGCCCTCGGTCTCCACCCCCTCCAAGCTCAGGGCGCGGCGAATCTCCGGGTCGCGGAAGGAGCGAATCCGTTCTTCCACCGGCTGGGCCATCACCGAGTCCCAGGTGTTCATTCCCTGGAAGACAGTGGTGGGGCTAATCATGTCCTCGTCTTCCAGACCGCCCAGTCCGGCCCGCAGGTCGAAGATGGGGCCAGCGGTGGCCGACAGGCAGGAGGCATAGGCCCTGGATCCCGACTTGAAGGCTTCTTCCAGTATCTGGAGGTGTTCCTTCCATTCGTCGGGCTTGCTGAGTTCTTGGGCCAACAGGTTGTAGATGGCGGGACGCCCGGTGCGCCGCGACAGTTCTTGGGCCGTGCGAGCCGGCGAGATGAACCCTCCGGCAGCGCCGCCGCTGACCTGGAAGACGCCGGTCCCCAACTCGCCAAGAACGCTGCCCAATGCGTAGCGTTCCTCGTCGGACGCTACTGCGGACGGCACCCGCACTCCGAAAATCTCCTCGCCCTGGTCGGCAAAGTTTCCGACGCTGAAGCCCAAGGCCCCAGCCAGGATGCCCTTGCGGATTTCGAGTTTCATGGCCTCGATCTCTTCAGGAGTGGCGTGCCGCTCCTGGGCCGCCTGGCCCATCACGTAGCGCCGCACCCCAGAGTGGCCGACGAACGCGCCGACGTTGATGCCCCGGCGGCGTCCGATGGCGTCCAGGTACTCCGGGATGGACTCCCAAGCGAAATCGACGCCGGCCCGCTGCGTCCCAATGGGGATGCCCTCCATCTTGTCGAACATATCGAGATACCACTCACCATCTCCTGGGCGGACCGGCGCAATCACCGCGCCGCACTGGCCGACGATGATGGAGGTGTTGCCATTTAGTGAGGTCGAATTGACGATGGGGTCCCACATACACTGGGAATCGAAGTGGGTATGATGGTCAATGAAACCGGGCGCGACCACGCGGCCTCCGGCATCAATAACACGGGTGGCAGAGTCGTTGAACCGGCCCACCCCTACTATTTTACCGTTACTCACCGCTACGTCGGCTCGAAACTCCGGCCCTCCCGACCCATCGACCACCCGGCCGTTCTTAATAAGCAAGTCGAATGCCATCGCTCACCTTCCTTTTCAGTCCGAATTCCAGACTGAGTCGCCCCGAACTCTACGTTCTTACCAGATATATGTCAAATCGAAATCACTATGGAAAGTCATGACATTGATCCTGACTTCACTTACGGTCTACTATGATCAGGAACGCTACGAATATCGCCGAATAGGAGAGATAAGGATGACTACTGAGCAAGCAAACAACCTGGCTGATGTCGTGGCCGAACTCCAGAGCAGGGTTCGCGCCCTTGAGGACGCTGACGAGATACGCAACCTAAAGGCCGAGTACGCAGCCGCCTGCGACGACAACTACAACCCCGATCGCATCGCCCGCCTGTTCATTGAGGACGCAACCTGGGAGAGCCAGGGCCTCGGGCGGTTCGACGGCCGCGAGGCCATCCGGGAGTTCTTCCGCGGCATCTCAAGCCATTTCGTATTTGCTTTGCACTACGGTCTGAACCCCAGTATCGAGGTCACCGGCGACACTGCCCGCGCCCGCTGGTACCTGTTCATGCCGTGCACCATCGGTGAGACCGACCAGGCCATGTGGCGGGCAGGAATCGACGACGAGGAATACGTGCGCGTCGACGGCAAGTGGATGTTCAAGAGCAAGAAGTCGGCCCCCATCTTCAGCACCACCTACGAGCAGGGCTGGGCCAAACAGCGATTCGCCTAGGCTTCTTGTCCGGGAGTCGACGCGACACGCCCCCATCGCAGCAATGCGCCGGGCCGGTCGGGGTAGGCCAGCCCGGCGATGACGCCCAATCCCGTCAGGAGCGACAGAACGATCAGGCCGGTCTGAATCGAGCCGGTGGACTGAGCGACGGCACCGACCAGCATCGGGCCCATGGCGAAGCCGACGCCCATGAAAGTCAGGACCAGCCCGGTCAGCACCGCCACTTCCCGGGGCAGCACGCCAGGGAACTCGAAGGGCAGCACCTGTATAGCCGGGGTCGCCACCCACACCAGACCCAGCCCCGTGATGAAGACCATCAGCAGCGGCGGCGCCTCGCTCAACGTGATCACCACGCCGAACACCGTATTCAGCAGGGCTGGCACCACCAACAGCGCCTTGCGGCTGTGCATCTTGGTCAGCAGCCAGCCGCCGATGAATCCTGACGGTATCAACCCGTAGTACAGGAACCCCAAGAGAGGTCCTCCCAAGGTGAGGGCCACATTGCGTTCCTCGACCCACAGCGTCGGCAGAAAGGTGACCATTCCGGTCCAGGTGGACGACAGGAACAGCATCATCACGGCAATCAGCCACCCCTGAGGGAAACGACGCAGCGCCAGCCACGGCGATAGCTCCTCCCCCTCATCCTCCGTCGCCTGCGGCTCTGGTGGCGCGTGTTTCTCCCGCGCCACCAGCAGCCACGCCACGATCTGCACCGCGAAGAAGCCCCCCAGCACCGCGTAGGCGATGCGCCAGCTTCCCAGTCCCTCTATCAGCAAAGGGCTGAGGCTGACCGCCAAGGCGAGGATGACGCTGTGCTGCGACAGCCCGAAGGACTGGATCAGAGCATACTGGTGCGGCGCGCACCACTGCCTCAGCAACAGGGCGCGGGCAGGCGTATTCACCGTGTGTGAAAAGATGAAGCAGAAACGGGCCAGCAGCAGCACCCAGAACCCCGGCGCAAGCGCCTGCACGAACAGGAACGGGGCACCCAGCACCAGCGACACCAGCGACAGCGGCACAGGCCGGAAGCGGGAGAACCAGGCGCCGAAGGGCAGCGACAGGCCTGCGGCGGTGATCCACCAGACGGCCTGCAGGAGCCCGGCCTGCAGCGGTGTGATGCCCAGGTCCTCCCGGATGAACGGCAGGAACAGCCCAAAGGTGTAGGAGACCAGGATGACGCTGCTCTGCTGGGCCCGGAATAGCAGAATTACTGCCCAGCCCCTCGGCGGCGTCCGCTCTATCATCATTTTCGATTAAACGCAGAGTTCGCAGAGGAGACACAGAGCACGGAGAGATTTCGCCAAATATTTCTCCGTGCCATCTGCGGTTCTCGGCGTCCTCTGCGTTTACGTTACTCTACTCCTGCAGGAAGGACTTGATTATCCCGTAGCTCTCGTCGGGCATTTCCTCGGGGATGTAATGGCCGCAGGGCAGCGACTGCCCGCGAACGTTGACCGCGTATTCGTTCCAGACAGCCAGCACGTCCTGGGTCCGCCCCACGTAGCCAGTGGCGCTCCAGAGCGCAAACATCGGGCAGGTGACCTTGTTGTCGAAGTCGGCGTCGTCATGCACCAGGTCGATGCTGGCGCCGGCCCGGTAGTCCTCGCAGGTGGCGTGGATGGTTCCGGGATCGCTGAAACATCGGGCATACTCGTCCACCACCTCTGGCGGGAAAGCGGCAGTCGCATCCGGGTTGCGGCGGAAGGAGCGGCGCAGGAAGTAGTCAGGGTCGGCGCCAATAACACGCTCAGGAAAATCGTAGGGCTGGATCAGGAAGAACCAGTGGTAGGTGTTGGTCGCCATCTCCTTGTTCACGATCTGGAACATCTTGTGTGTGGGGATGATGTCCAGCACCATCAGCCGCTCAACCCTCTCCTGGTGGTCCTTGGTCAGCCGGTGCGAGACCCTGGCGCCGCGGTCGTGACCCACCAGCTTGAACCTGTCGAAACCCAGGTGCGTCATGACGTCCACCTGGTCCTGGGCCATGGCTCGCTTGGAGTAATTGAGGTGCTCCGCGTCCCCGGCCACCTTGCTGCTGTCGCCGTATCCCCGCAGGTCCGGCACGACGACAGTGAAGTCCTCGGCCAGCCTTGGGGCGATCTTGTGCCACATCATGTGCGACTGCGGATAACCGTGGAGCAGCAACAGCGGCGGGCCGTCGCCGCCCTTGACCAAGTTGATGGTCGCTCCGCCGCTGGTATCGATCTGCAGTCGCTCAAATCCCTCATAGAACGCCATGATTCACTCCGTGCGTGCGATTCACTGCGGGGCTTCGCCCTGCCGCAACTGGGTTATCCTACCACCCAATTTCCCCAAACACATCCAAGAAACTACCTTTACCCACCGCGCATCGTTGCCAGTGAGCTGGCCAGGGCCTGGGATCCGGGACTCTCACCCGATATCAGATCTGGGACAGGCGTCCTCGAGAATAATCGCGTGGGGGCAGCGGGCAAGTTGCCCAGCAATCACGATTTCAGTTCCTCGGGTCGGGATTTTCGATTTACCGTACGAATGCGGACATTCCGTCGCACGTTATGGGCTGGCAATACTGCGGCGCGTGGGCACTGGCTCCCGCACCGGCCGGCTGGAGGTCCCGCTTGCCGATCAGTTCGAAGACAGGCCTTCGCGAGGACGACGGTTGGCAACCGGGAGCCCTCGATGGGCTTGGGACTGGGAGTACACGGCCACGAAAATTGAATTTTCCTGCCGTTTCTGCTCATGTCCTCTCATTCTGCCGTGCTGGCCCACTACCGTGAGGAGGTGGTTTTGGGGACAACTGACGGCTAATCCCGGTTCACGAGCAGAACAGCAGCAATCGAAGGGCCTGCCTCAACCACTCCATCCTGCAGGCACTTTCGATTGTTTCGTTGCGGGCCGGTAGTATAATCCGCCAAACGGCACCCAGGCATTTACACATAAGCAGCATTCGGCTATGCAGGAGGAGGCCATGAGCGCCAACGGCAAGACACTGGTGATTCGCAACGGAACGCTCATCGACGGAACGGGGGAACCGGCGTCGCAAAACGACGCGGTGGTCATCGAGGGAAACCGCTTCTCCAGCGTGGGTACGCTGCCGCCGGGCCTGAACCTGGAGGATACCGGCAAGGTTGAAGTTATCGACGCCGAGGGCAAGTGGATCATGCCCGGCCTGATTGACGGTCACTGCCACCTTTCCTTTGGCTTTCCGGCAGTGTCATCGGTCAAGTATCCCAGCGGACGCGGCACTGCCAGCCCCGGATTCAACGCCATCCGCGCCGCCCGCAACGCCCAGACCGTGTTGCGCTCCGGGGTTACCAGCATCTCCATCCCCGGCGGCACCTGGTTCATCGAGGTCGGCCTGCGCGACGCCATCAACGCGGGCCTGGTGGAAGGGCCGCGCATCTTCACCGCCGGCCGCTTCATCGTCACCTACGGCAGCATCGGCGACCCTGAGCCGTCATGGGTGGGCACACCGGAGCACATGCTCGGCGTGCTGGCCAACGACGTCAATGACATGATCACCGAGGTGCGCCGCCAGACCAAGCACGGCGTCGACTTCGTCAAGCTGGCCGATAGCGTCTGGGGCGACAACCAGACAATGTCCAAGGAGGAGATCGCGGCCGTGGTCGAAGAGGCCCACCGCCGCAACGCCCGCGTGGCAATCCACTCCCGCGGCGCCGGTTCCACCATGGCCGCCGCCGAGGCAGGCGTAGACTGGATCATGCACGCCGACCTGGCCACCGAGGCGGAGCTGTGGGCCGTGGCCGAGGCGGGCGTCCGGGTGATGCCAACCACCACCTTCCTGTTTGAAGCCATCTCCATAGGCAAGGAAAAGGGCCGCAGCGACGAGGAAATCGACATCATTCGGCGCAACGCTGAAAGCGCCGTCCAGGTGTTGCAGACTTCCCGCAACTTCGGGGTCAAGGTGATGGTGGGGACGGACAGCGGCAACTCGCCGGTGATGCCGTACGGCACGCTGCACGCCAACGAAGCCGAAGTGATGGTCAAGTACGGCGGCTACACGCCCATGGAGGCCATCGTCGCCAACACCCGCGAGAACGCCTATTCCGTGGGCCTCGAGGGCGAGTTGGGGACCATCGAGCAGGGCAAGCTGGCCGACCTGCTGATCCTCGACGCGGACCCGCTGGCGGACATTAGCGTCCTGCAGCGCGGCAGGCACCTGGACGCGGTCATCAAGGACGGCCGCCGCGTCAACCTCAACGCCGACGACGACGAGCCGCTGCTGGATTTGTGCTAGGGTGTGAGTAAGCGAACCATTCTGGCAACACTCAAAATGACGTCATGATTACTTCGATCCGACTGGTTAATTTCAAGAACTTCGCTGACGAGACGCTGCGCCTTGGCCCTTTCACGGTAATCGTAGGGGCCAACGCCAGCGGCAAAAGCAACATCCGCGACGCATTCCGGTTCCTGCACGGGATTGGTAGGGGATACACGCTGGCGGAGATACTCGGCGGCAAATATGGTTCGGGCGGGCAGATGGAGTGGAGTGGAATTCGAGGCGCACCCAACGAGGTTGTTAGATTCGAGCGGCGCTACCCTAATGAATGGTCCAAATTCTCGATCGAATTCGAACTGACTCTAGGAGAGGAAAAAGCCTTCTATTCCATCTCGGTCGGACTAAACCCCGGGGGGCCGGACGGTTTTCGTGTACGAGAAGAAGAGCTAAATACCGAATCAATGGTGGTCTACAAGGTTATGCTAAGGCCCGGTGGGGCCTCTTTTATAAATGTGAAACCGACGGGAGATAACGGTGAAGAGCAAGGGAGATTGAGTCCCGGAAAACCTGTCCTTCACCAGATTGTACCAATTTACCAGGTCAACCAGAGGCAAGAGGGAGCAATCGGGGCTGCCTTTTTGCGGGCGATACATGGAATACGGTTTATTGAGTTTTCACCCCAACTAATGCGAGAACCTTCGGTACCTGGCGCCTCATTCCTAGGAGATTCTGGCCAGAATTTACCAACAGTTCTTGAGGCAATATGCGCCGAACCCGAACGCAAGAGAACCTTGATGTCGTGGCTGAAAGAGCTATCGCCGATGGACGTCAAGGAATTCGAGTTTCCCACAGACCCCAGTGGACGTGTTCACCTGCAAATCGTGGAACGCAACGGACGCAAGGTATCTGCGTATAGCGCATCAGACGGCACTCTCCGCTTTCTGGCATTACTGGCAATATTGCTCAGCCCGAATCGAGGAGGCGTATACTTTTTTGAGGACATTGACGCTGGAATCCACCCAGCACGGCTTTGGCTCTTGCTAGATTTCATCGAGCGGCAAACCGCCAAAGGCAATGTGCAGGTCATAACCACCACTCACTCCCCCGCTCTGTTGACATGGATGAATGATTCGACTTTTGAGCACACCTCAATCGTGTATCGGGATGAAACCTGGGCCGACAGCGCAATCCGGCCGATCTCCGAATTGCCTAAGTTGAGGGAGTTGCGCAAGTCCGACACTCTCGGAGAACTCTTCACCGAGAATTGGATGGATAATATGCTGGCCTTCACGGAAGTGAAGCCTGACTCGAATCATCTGGACGATGAAGATGAGGGAACTGAGGGGTGAACATCCTCATCATTCCGGAAGACTTCCGAAACGACCAGTACATCCTTAAACCGATATTCCACCGGCTGTTCCGGGCAATCGGCATTCCGTCCCCACAAGTTCGAGTCTGCCAGAATCCCCGTCTGCGTGGTGTCTCGGACGCGCTTACCTCGGAACGTATAGCGCATATCGTACGCCGGTATCAGGGCGAGACCGACATCTTTGTCCTCTGCGTTGATCGCGACGGCGACATCAATCGGCGTGTCAGTCTTGATCGTCTAGAAAGAGAGTTCGAGGGAATCAGGCCTTTCTTTGCAGAAAACGCCTGGGAAGAAGTCGAGACTTGGGTTCTGGCTGGGCTGGACTTGCCCGGCGAATGGCGTTGGTCAGATGTCCGTGCCGAAATCCAGGTCAAGGAACGATACTTCGATCCAATCGTATTGCAACGGGGCCTATCGGACACCCTCGGTGGCGGCAGAAAGATCTTGGGCGAGGAAGCTGCCCACAATATACCCGCCATCCGGCAAAAATGCGCAGAGGACTTTCATGCCTTAGCCCAACGGCTCCAATCAACCCTTACCTAAGCGGAAGTTTATGGAAAGAACGCCCATGAAAATCACCGGCGTTACCAGCGAAGTCTTTGAGTGGGAGCGGCCCGGCATCTGGAACGGCGGGCACTTTTACGGGCCGGGGCGGCTGCACAAGGTGACTGTCACCACCGACGAGGGCATCACCGGCTACGGCTGGAACGGCGGCACCGCTGCAGAGCGCCCCTTGGATCTGTTCCCTCTTTATGTCGACTACTTCCGGCCGTTGCTTATCGGGCGCGACCCGATGGACACCCGTGGCATCGCCGTCGATCTCGGAGAGAAGCTGATCAAGATCCTGGGCCCCGCCGGGCTGAACACCCAGGTGCTGGCCGCCATCAACATCGCCTGCTGGGACATCAAGGGCAAGGCGCTGGGCCAGTCGGTGCACAGGCTGCTGGGTGGCGCACAGGACCGCATCCGCACCTACATCGCCGGCGGCTACTACGCCGAGGGCAAGGGCCTGGAGGAACTGAAGGACGAGGTGCGCTTCAACGTCGAGGAACTGCACGCCGGGGCGGTCAAGATCAAGATTGGCGACCCCAACGTGGGCGTGGCGGGCGACATGGAGCGCGTTGCCGCCGCCCGGGAGGCCATCGGCAACAGCGCATCCCTGCTGGTGGATGCCAACTGCGCTCTCGACCTGCCTACGGCCATGGAGTTCGCCCGCCTGCTGCCTGAGCACGACGTTTACTGGTTCGAGGAGCCGCTGCCCATCCACGACTACGAGGGACACCGGCGGCTGGCGGAGATGTCGAGCGTAAAGATTGCCACTGGCGAGAACGGCTACCACCTGGCCCACTTCCGCACCCTGCTGGACCACAAGGGCGCATCCATCCTGAACGTGGACGCCACCATCTGTCCCGGCTACGACGTGGCAATGGACATCGCCGACCTGGCGGCGGAGCGGGGCGTCACCATCGCGCCCCACGGCTGCCAGGAACTGCAGCTGCCGCTGGCGGCAGGGGTCGCCCACGGCGAGTTCCTGGAATACTACCCGTCGGCCGTAGACCCGCTAAGGGACGAGATGTTCGAGCCCAAGCTCAGGCCGGACCCCGACGGCTACGTCACCGTTCCCGACCGTCCCGGCATTGGCTACGAGCTGAACATGGAGCTGCTCGACCACTACCGGGTGGGATAGGTCCTCAGGGGGATTCGCACTACCGCCGGAGGACGGCCCTTCCCTGCTCGGAGGTCAGGCCGCAGCCACGGCTCCGTTCGCGTGCGCTCGCACCCGCGCTGCCAGTCCCTCAACACCGGCCAGAATCTCCCGCGGCGTTCCGGTCAGGTCCAGCGTCGCTACTTCAATGGCCTTGTCGCTGTTCCGGATACGATGCACAGCCGATTCCGCCTCATCCCCGGCATAGACCAGCAGTCCGGATGGCAGGTCCGCCGCGGTGCAGTACGCCAGCATCCGGTAGATGTCGTCCTGCGCCCCATCGTTCCGGTCTCCGCCGGACCCCGATCGGCCGTACCTGGCCTCTCCCACGAACTGGCAACGCCGACCCCTCCACCAGCACAGTCCGGGGTTAAGGCGTACTTGCCCTTCCTCTTCCAGTTGCAGGGCCCGCCCGAATGAGGAGGTGGTTGGCCACTCCGACTCAGACAGTCTGAGCATATGCCGCAGGGCCGAGCGCAGGAACGTCTCAAATACCCGGTTCATATCCACCAGGAACGATGCTCCTGCCGTTCCCCCCGGGGCCATCTCGACAGGCGAGCTGCCGATGATCAACCTGGCCAGTTCGACAGCAGGCCGGTAGCGGAGGTTCAGTCGCGTGTACTGCACCTCGGGGACCATACCCTGTCCATACGAGACCGGGGAAACGGTGGAAAACACGGGCCGAAGCGCTCCCAGCTCCCGGCGTGCGTCAGCAGAGCGAACCGGCATCCTCCAGAGGTGGCCGATAGCAGTCTTCAGCAGGCGGTTCTCCTCGATGTCTTCGGTGAATTCATCGTAGGTCACCTCCACCGGCACCGGGAGACCGAAACGATACTTCACTTGGTCGGCCATCCTGATTCGTCCGCGGACCATGCCTGCAGACTCCTCATCGGTGCGGTATGCCTGCAGCAGTCCGCGTCCGATAGCCTCCTGCGTCAAGCGCACGAAGGCGGGGACAATGGCCTCGAGGATGTCGTCGTCCGGGGATATGGGGAAGGGCGCCGAGGCCAGGTCGCCAGGACCCAGGGAATAACCGACCAGGAACATCACGCGGTCTATGGGGATCCTCGGCCGGATCACGATGTTCAGGCCGCCGCACCGGAACACCCCGACCAGGGAGCCGGGACGGAACTCCCACGCCGTGCCGGGCTGTGCCCCGCCGCCGGCCGTTGGACGAACTTCCACTCCCGCCCGTCGCAGATTCTCCAGCTGGGCGCCATCCAGCGGCGCGTCTACGCGAGTCGGCTCACCTTCACGTAGCTGGACTGTTTGCATCGGCAGGGACGCCCTCACCCTCCGGCGGGGCTGCGGCCACTTCCTGGGCAACGCCATTTCCTGGGGAATTCGCCGGGCGGCCGCTGTCGGCTGGGACCACCGAGGTGCCTGTCCCGTTGACACTGAAGGGAAGCTCGGCCTTCAGCTGGTCGAAGTCGAACTCTGCAAGCCGGTCCTCATTCCCGAAGAACTGCTCCTCTATGTAGGGAATGACGGCCCTCCTCCAGATTCGCCGGACTTGCCCTTCATCCAACTCGCCTGCGCTTCCCATGAAGTAGCTCGGCCCGATGCCCAGGTGACGGTCGCCTATCTTTTCATTGGCAATATCCACGAGGTCAGCGACCCATCCCATCTCTTGGCTGTGCCGTTCCAGCCACCTTCGCAACAACCCCTCCACCGGCGGCTGGTTGGAAAAGAATGGTGCGAAATAAAAGCGTCTCCGCAGCGCTGCATCCATCAGCGCGATGGAGCGGTCGGCGGTGTTCATCGTGCAAATGAACAATAGATTCTCGGGAAGTCGGAAACGGTGCCCAGACCCGCTGTATTGCAACTGCATTTCCTCGTTGCGGTACTCCAGCAGGTAGTACAGTTCGCCGAACACCTTTGCCACGTTGCCTCGGTTCAGCTCGTCGATCAACAGCACGTGCGGTGCATGCGGATTGGCCGCGGCCTGAGCCGCAATCCGCAACAGCGGCCCAGCCACCAGTTCAAAACCAGCCTGACCATCGTGGACGCGAGGGCGGAATCCCTCCACAAAGTCCTCGTATGAATAGGACGGGTGAAACTGGACAACAGCAAAGTCGCCGCCTTCGTCCCTGCAGTGCTGGGCGATTCTGCGGGCAACGTAAGTCTTGCCGGTGCCAGGCGGGCCGTAGAAGATCACCTGTCGCTTCTCTTGGAGGTCAGCGGCTATTTCGCTGAGGTCCTCCTTTTCCCACAGCAACTCATCGGCCAGTGCCGCCAGTTTCTCGTCAGACCACGGGTCCAAAGGCTCCGTCGGCTCGGGAGCGGGTGCCTCGACGGGAAACGCTATCACCGGTTCTAACGGCGGCGGAGGCGGAGGCTGCATGGTGTCGCCGTGCAGGTAGGAGTCGTATCTCGTCCTGAGGCTCTCCGGCCACTCGCTCGCCGGGGGCCGTTCCGTGCCGTAAAGAATGACGCACCAGATGAGCGACTGGGCGTCCAGGCGGTCCCTAATCGGCAGGTTTCGGGCCTCCGACCGCCGGGTGAATTCATCGAGGAAATTCAGCATCCGACGGTAGCGGCGCCCTCCATCGTCTCCTACCTCGTCCCTCTCGCGACCCACCAGTTGGTAGGCCCGGTTGAGGTACTCGGCACGGTATGGGGGGTTGCTGACAGGATCGTCGGCCATCAGAAACGCGGCCGCAATCTGCCCTCCCGGCCCCACGGCGATGCGTTCCTCGAACTGACGAATGCGTTCCTCGGCCGTGAGTCGCCCCGTTGACTCCCAGAATCTCCGCAGCACGCTCCCCACCAGGGGCTTGTCCTTGTCCAGCAGATTCCGGAAAGCCGAATACACCCGCCAGTTGACCAAGTGATAACCGGGCGAACGCGGCCCCTTCAGCCCTGCGTCCCAGTTGGGGAAGCCGTCCAGCAGCATATCCCTCACGCTGGCGAGGGTATGGGCTATTTCCAGCTTGTAGTCCCTTTCGGCCTCTTGGAAACGGTCCCACTGGTAGAAGAGCCTGGCCCATTCAATCAGCGCGTCCCACCGCGTATCACCGAGCGGATTCCCGAATATGTCGTGTGTGTTTGGATCTTGCATATCGGGGAACTCCCCTTAACCTAGTCGGATAATTGGGGTAGGGGAATTTGATGGCCTGATCTCCGCTCTGGAGGTCATCCGTTGAGAAAGGCGAAACTGCCCTCCAGGTTGGAAAAGACATCGGCATGGGGCGGGATCTCCATTATCGCGGGACCGGCATAACCCTTGTCGGTCAGGATGTCCCGCATCTCCCGGCAGTCCAGGTCCCCATCATCCACCGTTGGCCAGGCTTCACCGCTGCGCATCTGCTTGAAGTGAACGATCTTCAGCATATCAAGCGGCAAGTCTTCAAGGTCCTTCAACGGCTCGGACTCCGGGAACCGGCGCAACTGGTTGGTGGGGTCGGGGCAGAGTCCGAGAAATCCGCGATATTCCTCCGGCATCCTTTCCCTGACGGCCCCGACGAGCATGGCCATGCTGCCGATGGGCTGACCGGAGTTTTCCATGGAAAGGATCACGCCCTGGCGTCCGGCCTCGGTGGCGAGCCCGGCCAGACCCCAGGCAGCCTCGGGTATGTCGGCCGGGGTCTGCCACGCCACGTCGAAGCCCGAGGGATCCACGATCCGCAGCTGAGGCGTGTCTGCGCCCACCAGCTTGGCGCCCTCCAGTGCCGACTGCCATGCCTCTCCTTGAGGATCGGTCTGACGGGTCAGGCATGGCCATGCCATGGCGAGATCGTAGGTCAGGTCAGGCCAGGCCCCAATCACTTCCTTCAACCCGGCAAGGGAAGGCCGCCATTCGTCCCCCTCGCCCGATTCACAGGTCCCCAGGCATGTCTGGCGCAGCTCGATGTGCCGGGCGCCCATGGCCTTCGCCCGCCCCACCAAGTCAACCAGCGACTCTTCCTGAAGCTGCAGACGCCACGAATTTGTGATCGCGCCGAAAATCATCGTCCCCTCCGGATCAACGGCCCGCAGAACCGTGCGCTTCATGCTCTCTCTTAATTGAACGGGCCAATTATAACGCCTGCGAACGCTCTTCAGGGGAAGTTGCATCGCCTAGTCGCCAAACTCGCCCCCGGCTTTCTGCAACAGCGTGAGGAACCCGCCCAATTTCGGCGCTGTGGACAGCCGGACAGCCCCGCGATAATATTCAGCAACGGGCACGCATCCAGAGAATGTGGTGTACATCAATGAACCCACTGCGCAGTTCGAATTGGGGGCAACCGTGAGCGAAGAAAACCGGGAGATCCTGCAAGTATTGCCCGTCTGCGGGGCGCAGACCCCCGACGCATCCTGGAACGGGCTGGCCGTCGGTGGCATGGTTGCCAGGCCGCGAGAGTTCGACGCCGGAGGCCTGGCTCAGCTCGCCCAAGGCGAAATCGTCGACGATTTCCGCTGCGTAAGCGGCTGGGTGGCCCCTGACCAGCGCTGGGAGGGTGTACCGCTCAGCCATTTGCTGGAGGACGCCAGCCCGCTGCCCGAGGCGCAATACGTCGGGTTCACCTCCGGCGGCTACACCGTTGGAATGACGGTGGCGGAGGCCCAAGAGGCCGGTATCATGGTGGCCCTGCGGCACAACGGCGCACCTCTGACCGTCGAGCACGGCGGGCCCTGCCGCCTGGTGGTGCCGGGCCAGGCCGGCCGCTGGAGCGTCAAGTGGCTGGATCGTATCGACCTTCTGGCCGCCGCTCCCGAGGATACCGGACACCATCAGCACTAGGGGCATCCCTCCCAGTCCGTTAAGTGCCCATCAGCCGAACCAGGACCGCGACCGTCAGTGCTACCAGTCAGTACCAAGGAAGTTCGATGCGGACAATCGACATCCACGCCCACATCTCCCCCGAGGGATTCATCAAGGCCTTTCGCGAGGGCAACACCTGGCACGGCATGAACGCGGCCGACGCGCCTAACATGCTCTACAATCCGCGCACCACCTGGACACCGGAAGAGCGCATAGCCGATATGGACTCCCTGGGTGTGGACGTGCACGTCCTCTCCACCAACGCCTCCTTTTACAACTACGAAAGGGACGCAGCGGCCACCACCGCCATGGCCAGGGAGTGCAACGACTATGTGTCCCAGTTGGTCAAGGACCACCCCGACCGGTTCGCCGGGTTCGCCACCCTGCCCATGCAGGACGTGACTGCCGCCGTCTCGGAGTTGGAACACGCCATGAACATCGGCCTTAAGGGCGCCATGATCGGCGACCACGTCAATGGCAAGACCTTTGACGAGCCCGAGTTCATGCCCCTCTGGAAGTCAGCGGAGGCATCGGGTGCCCTGTTCCTCATTCACCAGGGCGGCGACACCATCGTCACACCCCGGAACAGCCGCTACCATCTGCCCAACACCATAGGCAACCTGGCCGACCGGGCGGTCACCTTTGCGTCATTCGTCTACGGCGGAGTGATGGACGCCTGTCCCGACCTGCGCGTCTGCCTTTGCCACGGCGGCGGGTATACCTGCTACGGCATCGGACGCATGGACCGGGGCTGGCAGGTGCGGCGCGAGGCCCGGATAAACATCAGCCAGCCGCCCAGCAAGTACCTGGACAAGTTCTATTACGATTGCGTGACATTCAGCGAAGAGGCTCTTCGGTACCTGATTGACAGCGTGGGCATTGACCGCGTGGTCTTCGGGACCGATTGGCCCTTCGACATGGCCACCGACTGGCCCGTCTCCTGGATTCTGGCCATGGAGAGCCTCACCGGCGAGGAGAAGGAGGCGATACTTCACGGGAACCTGGAGCGTTTGCTTGGGATTTAATCGTGGGGCCGGGCGGAATGGACTACCGGTCTCGAGCTTTTACCCCGGAACCACAGAAGCCTGCTCGCCCTGGGGAGGCTTTTCTTTTACGGCACACTCAAATGTCCCGTGATGATTTGACGTAATTCGTATATCAGTGTAGCATCGCGTTCGCCGCAGTCGAATCGTTCGCAGACCTCCTACGGCTCCCTCCTGACGAATCAAAATCTACCGACGACGCTACTGTACTGCGACCCCGTCTGGGGCGGCTCACCATAGGGTGAAGCAGCCGACAATGTTGCACTGGCTGTTCCCCCCGAGTGGGGCGCGGAATGCGCCCGTCATCCAGTAGCTATTCGCTAGCAGGCCCTGCTGGAGGTCGTGACTCCAGCAGGGTCTTTTGCGTTTAGGCGCACCGCCGAAACGGAGACGCCCGCGGCCCGGTCCGGGCCATTGAAATTTTACCAAACGGTTGCCGCGGGGTTAAAAGGGTAGGGTCGGTTGCCCTCCGCTAGGCGAGTCTCTTTGAAAAGGAGCTCGTTATGCACGGTTGGCTTGTTCGACACGGATGGGTGGAGGACTATGTCGACAGTCCCTTTGCCCGTACTATGAGCTACATTGCGTTCATCATGATGCCTGGATGCCTGATTGGGGCCATAATCGACAGGGCACTCTCCAGGGACTAACCCGTTTTCATTGCTGAGAAACTGCCGGTAATTGAGGAATGCCCGGCAGTTTCTCATTTTCCGCAACCATACGGTTTGCCAGCTTGCCCTGGCGGAAAGGCGTCAGCCGACACCGCCGGGGAGTATCACGCCACATTTGGGGATAACACCGCTTGGCCCGAACCCCTGGCTATCCTGCCAGGAAGCCGGCGAGGTGAGGCCGCGAATCCCTTCCTTATTGTCCCGCGTTACCGTCCCACGTTCGACTGTCCCACACTCGCTCACTCGCCCGAAGTTGAATGGCCCACGCCTTTCCCTTATCCTTCCCGATAGTAAGCAGTTTCAACCAATCCTCACTTTGAAGGTGCGAGTATGAAGTACGACGTGATTGTTGTGGGGGCAGGGTCGGCGGGGTGTGCCATGGCGGCACGGCTGTCCGAGGACCCGGAACGTTCGGTCCTGTTGCTGGAGGCCGGGCCGGACTACCCGGACATCGAGACTTACCCCGAAGCCCTCAAGAACGGCTATCAATCCGAGTTGGCATCACTGCACGGCTCCGAGCACAACTGGTCCTTCGTCGGCAAGCCCACCGACAACCGGGCCAACGACATGTACGCTCCCAGGGGCAAGGTGGTGGGCGGCACCAGCGCCATCAACGGCCAGGTGTTCCTGCGCGGGCTCCCCGAGGACTACGACTCCTGGGCCGCCGCGGGGAATGACGAGTGGGAGTACATCAAGCTGCTGCCCACTTTCCGCCGAATGGAGACCGACCTCGATATTCGCGACGACTTCCACGGCAACGACGGGCCCATGCGGGTACGCCGCCACAAGGAGGAGGCCTGGGAACCGCTGATGCACGCCTTCCAGGCCGCATGCGTCTCCGAGGGTTTCCGTTCCGGTGAGGACATGAACAATCCCGAGTCCACCGGCGTGGCTCCCCTGCCGATGAACAACGTAGACGGCGTCAGGCTGAGCACCGCTCTCTCCTACATCAACCCCATCCGGCACCGGCTCAACCTCACCATCAAGCCCAACGCGCTGACCACCCGCGTGCTTTTCGAGGGCAACAAGGCTGTTGCGGTGGAGGCGGAGAGCGGCGGCGAGACCTTCGTTGTGGAGGGAGAGCGCATCGTCCTCTCGGCCGGCTCCATCGCATCGCCGCACATCCTCATGCACTCGGGCGTCGGGCCGCGGGCGCACCTCGAGAGCGTCGGCGTCCCCGTGGTCCACGACCTGCCCGGTGTGGGCCAGAACTACCGCGACCATCCCCAGGTGGGAATCGCCTTCAGCGCCCAGGACGGATTTTCCATGAACTTCGAGGCGTCCCGCAGCCAGCTGGGCCTGCGGTACACCGCTACGGGTTCCGGCCTTCGCAACGATATGGTGGTCTTCCCGACCACCTTCTCAACGCCGATGGGCGACCTGACCGGCCCGGGCGAGGACTTCCGGATGTCCTGCATCCTGAACCTGGCAATGGGCCACGGGCAGGTCACGTTGACCTCATCCGACCCGCATGACCAACCGCTGCTTGAGTACCACTTCCTGGAGGACGATCGCGACACCGAGCGTTTGCGCGACGGCGTGCGACTGATCACGAGGCTTACCGGGAGCGACGCATACAAGGAAATCCTGAAGGAGCGCCTGTACCCAACCGACGAACAGATTGCCTCGGACGATGCCCTGGATGAATGGCTCCACGAGAATGTCCGTACCTCCCAGCACCTTGTCGGGACCTGCAAGATGGGCCCGGCATCGGACTCCATGGCCGTGGTCGACCAGTACGGCCGTGTCCACGGCGTTGAGGGCCTGAACGTGGCCGACGCTTCCGTAATGCCCGACACGCCCAGGGCCAACACCAATGTCAGCACCATCATGATCGCCGAGAGGATTTCCGACTTTATCAAGGAGGGAAAGTAGCAATGAAGTACGACGTCATCGTGATTGGCGCCGGGTCAGGTGGCTGCACGGTCGCCTCCCGTCTGGCCGAGGACTCAAACCGCTCCGTGCTGCTTCTGGAGGCGGGGCCCGACTACCCTGATTACCAGTATTACCCCGACGACCTGAAGTACGGCTACAAACCCGATGCCTCGACCCAGGGCGCGCCGCACAACTGGACCTGGTGGGCCCAGGGTTCGGCCCAGCAGGCCGACATGATTCCCGCGCCCCGCGGCAAGGTGGTGGGCGGCACCAGCGCCATCAACGGCCAGGTGCTGCTCCGTGGCGTGCCGGAGGACTACGACGGCTGGGCCTCCGAGGGGAACGACGAGTGGAAGTACATCGACTGCCTGCCGTTCCTCCGCAAGATGGAAACAGACATGGACATCACAGACGACTTCCACGGCAACGAAGGGCCCATCCCGGTCCGCCGGTTCAAGAAGGATACCTGGCTGCCCTTCCAGGAGGCCTTCGTGCAGGCGTCCATGGCCGCCGGCTATCCCGAGGACTACGACATGAACGCCCCCGACTCCGGTGGCGTGGGCCCCATCCCCATGAACAACCCCGAGGGCGTCCGCATGAGCACCGCCCTCACCTTCCTGAGCGCCGTACGCCACAAGCTGAACATCACGGTCAAGGCCAACGTCGTCGTCCGTCGCATCTTGTTCGAGGGCAAGAGGGCCGTGGGCGTCGAGGTGGAGAGTGGCGGCGAGGTCTTCCAGGTCGAATCAGACCAGATCGTCCTCAGTGCCGGGTCCATGGCCTCGCCCCAGATACTGATGCTGTCGGGCATCGGCCCTGCTGACCACCTGCGCGAGATGGGCATCCCCGTCGTGCACGAGCTCCCCGGCGTGGGCCAGAACCTGCGCGACCACCCCATCGTCGCGATCATCTGCGACGTGCGCGACGACCACGAGCAGGACCCGCTGGCCCCGCGCACCCAGACGGCCCTCCGCTACACCGCATCCGGCTCGCCCGACCGCAATGACATGCAGATCACAGCGTCGTCCTTCTCCACGCCCATCGGCGGAGCCGACCCCTTCGAGCCGGGCGGGGTCCGCATCCAGTGCATCCTGGAACTGGCCGACGGCGCTGGCGAGGTGCGGCTCTCCGCCAACGACCCGCACGTCCAGCCGTCTCTCAACTACCACTACCTCGAAGAGGAACGCGACGTGGAGCGCCTGAGGGAGGCGGTTCACATCAGCTTGCAGCTGCTGGAGCACGACGCCTTCGGCACCATAGTCGACAAGGTGGTCCAGCCCTCGCCCGAGGACCTAGCCACCGACGAGGCCCTGGACGACTACATGCGCCGCACGGTGTTCAACACCACCCACGCGTCCGGCACCTGCAAGATGGGCCCCGCCACCGACCCCATGGCCGTGGTGGACCAGCACCTCAGCATCCACGGTCTGGAAGGCATCAAGGTGGCCGATGCCTCGGTGATGCCCAACGTGATCCGGGCCAACACCAACTGCACCACCATCATGATCGGCGAACGCTGCGCCGAATGGATTCGGAACGGCTAGGCTCGCTCCCCTGGTAACCCTGCGGATCTATTGGGGCCTCACGCCAGTCAGCGCGAGGCCCCTTTTGCGGGACTCATTATCGTGAAATGCCCGGCCAGTGTGATATTTTGTTTGCATGAATTATGACAACCCGTCCACTGGCCGCTTGATTATCGAGCGCCAATCCCCTGAGCTGAGAGAACGCCTTTGGCAACTGATCAGGGACGCCAAGGGCGATGATGTCCTGGCCCCTGTGACCGTAATTGGGCCAACCAGGTACGCCAACCTGGGCCTGAGGCATGAGCTGGGCGCCAGCGGTTTCGCCAACGTACGCTTCATCGTCCTGCCCTTGCTGGCGGAACTGCTCGGAGCGGCCTCTCTCGCGGCATCGGGCCGCAGGCCCCTTACCGGTACGCTGGAAAGCATTTCCACGCGGGCTGTCCTTTTCGACTCCACCGGCCCGCTGGCGCCCGTTCGCGGCCACACATCCACCCAGGCCAGCGTTCGGGCTTCGTTCCGTGAGCTGCGAAAGGCCCCGGACGGAGTGCTGGATGCGCTGGAAAAGCAGGAAGGCGTCCGCGCCGAGGTCGTTCGCCTGTACCGCGCTTTACGGCATTCTACTTCGTCGGACTGGTACGACGCGGAGGACCTGGCGGAGGCTGCCGCTGATGCAGTGCTACAGGGCAACACCCAGGGTCTGAACGACCTGGGGTTGATAGTCTTTTACCTCCCTCGCGACATCACCCCCGCACAGGGCGGGCTCATGGAAATGCTCGCTTACCAGGACCGTTGCGCCGTGCTGCTCGGCACCACCGGCGACGACGATGCGGACCATCCGGTGCTGGCGCTGGCCAACGCGCTGGGACCGCTGCTGACGAGGGACCCCGCAGCGACGGGCGATCCTTCACAGCCTCCCCCCCCGCCGAGCGAAACCCACCTCCACATTGCCCCCAACGCTCACGAGGAGCTGCGGTGGGTCATCCGGCAGATCATGAGACTGGCCCGGGAAAACGGAACGCCCTTCCACCGGATGGCAGTTCTCTACCGGGCCGACCACCCCTACGGCACCCTGATCCCCGACGAGCTACGGTTGGCCGGCATACCCATCGCCGGGCCAAGCCGGGAATCGCTTGCCGACACCGGCGTGGGCCGCACACTGCTCGGCCTCCTGGATATGGCGGACCGCGAATTCCGGCGGGCCGATGTCATGGCCTGGCTTACTGGCTGTCCGGTTCGTCCTCCCGTCGGCAGGGCCCCGGGGTTCAACCCCAGCCATTGGGACTCCCTCACCAGGAAGGCCGGGGTCGTGAGCGGCCTCGAACAATGGACCGATCGCCTGGAGCGGTTCGCCAACGACCTGGTCGAGACAGCCGACATGAGGCTGGAAAAGGAGGAGATAACCGAGGGCCGCTCCGAGCGAATGAAGTACGAGGCTTCCGCAGCTCGCAATGCCGCAGGATTCGTCGCAGCCCTCGCGGCCGATCTGCAGCCGCCCGAGAACGGTAGCCCCTGGGCGGAATTCTGCACATGGGCCAAAGGCCTGCTCGATACATACCTGTCCCGGGAGGCACGGCAGGAATACCCCAAGGCCGTCGAGCGGACCGAGGAACTCCTGGAAGGCCTCCAGGCGGCCGACAGCATCACCCCGTCGTCCACCCTGGAAATGTTTCGGCAGACGGTCGTCGAATCCCTGAGAGCGCCAGTGGGACAGTTGGGGCCCACCGGCACTGGAGTGTTCGTCTCATCCCTCGCGGCTGCATCAGGCATGAGCTTTGAAGCCGTCTGGCTCGTGGGGATGATCGAGGGGGCAGTCCCGCCGGCGAACAGGCCAGACCCGTTGATCCCCGAAACCGGCTGGCAGGAGGCTGGTGGAGCGTCTCGCGCCGCTCAGCGGATGGCCTCGGAACGCTATGACTATCTCTCTGCCCTGGCATCGACTCCCCGGTCTACGCTCTCCTATCCTGTCGCCGACGCTGGATCGCAGCGGCAGGCCTACCCCTCCCGGTGGTTCCTGGAACAGGCGTCGGCCCTGGAGGGCCAACCGGTACACACCAATGATCTGCCCGGCCTGCGGGACCGGCCTTGGCTCACCAGCACCGACTCCGGCGAACAGGCGCTCTCGGTGATGGCCGACGTTGCGATAGCCGACCGCCACGATTACGTGCTTGGTCGCCTGCTGGGTTGGAAACAGGCGGGAGAGAGGGGCAGCCGCCATCCGTTGGTAGCCTCCGGCGCCCCAGCGAGGGCAATCCGGGCCCGTATCAGTCGCAACCTGAGGCGATTCACGGAATTCGACGGGAACCTGATCGAAACGGCGGACGAGGATTCATTCCTGCTGGGATTGGCGCAATCGCCAGTATCGGCAACGAGACTGGAGAGCTGGGCCCGGTGCCCCTTCAGTTATTTCCTGGGGAATGTCCTCAGGCTGGGCGCCCTGGAAACACCCGAGGAAGTCACCACCATCAGTGCCCTCGACCGCGGCGACCTGGTGCACAGGATCCTGGAAAGATTCATCGCGGACGAAGTGGCGGCCGGACAACTGCCTGCTCCCGGCGAGTTCTGGGAATCACCGGCTCGCGACCGGCTCTTTGCCATAGCCGATGCGGCCTTCAGCAATGCCGAGCAACGCGGGGTAACGGGGAAGCACCTGCTCTGGCAACTGGCCAAGCAGGGCATTCGCGACGACCTGGAGTCATTCCTAGAGGAGGACGCCAGGCTCCGGTTGCAACAGGGGTCGATGCGGGTGCAGGTGGAGGTGGAATTCGGTCTGGGTGACCACGACATTGCCGTCGTGGACCCTGATACCCAACTGCATTTTCGCGGTAAGATCGACCGCCTGGACGTCAGCGCCGACGGTCAATCGGTGCTGGTATTGGACTACAAGACGGGCAGTCCCCGGCCTTACGCCGATCTGGAGGAGGATGTTATAGACGGCGGACGGCGCCTCCAGCTCGGCGTTTATTCCCTGGCTGCGCAGCAGCTTGTGCCGGGTGCGACCGGTATCCGCGCCGCCTACTGGTTCTCCACCAACAGCGGTGGCTTTCAGTTCGCCCCCAAGTCTCACTTCGACATCACCGATTCCGATACCGCGGAGCGTTTCCGCCAGGCAGTCTCCTCCATCGTTTCCGGTATACGCCGCGGCGTGTTCCCCGCCAATCCCGGCGCCCCTGACCGCGGCAATTTCAAGAACTGCCAGTATTGCGACTTCGACACCCTGTGCCCCGCAAGGAGGGGGGATATCTGGCAGCGCAAGCAGTCAGACGGCCTGTTGGCCGAATATCTCTCCCTGTCTGCCACCAGCGAGGAGGCCAGCCAGTGACCACATCCTCGCACACTGATTTCACCCTCGCCGACGAATCCTCACGCGCTGCTATTCGCAACGATCTCGACGCCACCCTCTTTGTCGAGGCCAGCGCCGGCACAGGTAAGACCACCAGCCTCGTTGATCGTGTCGTGAACCTGGTGGCGTCGGGCCGGACCCGGCTGGACCGGCTCGCCGCTATCACCTTCACCGAGTCTGCCGCCGCCGAACTGCGGGACCGCATCCGCCAGCAACTGGAACGCGCCGTTGACGACCCGTCGCGGGCCGAGGATGAGCGCCGTCGCTGTCAGGATGGGGTGGCCGACCTGGACCAGGCGTCCGTCCGGACGCTTCACGCCTTCGCCGCCCAGTTGCTCCATGAACGCCCGCTCGAGGCCGGTCTCCCTCCCTCCTTCGAGACAACGGACGAGATCGCCGCCGGCATCAAGTTCAACGAGGCTTGGAACATCTGGCTGGACCAGGCCCTGAGCGAGGGATCTCCACTGTCCGATTCTCTCTCAATCGGTATCACCCTGGGAGCGAGTTTGGACCAGCTCAAGGAGACCGCCCTCGAGTTTCACAAGAACTACACGGACTTGACTGGCGTCAGTTTTTGTCCGTCCGGGCATACCTCCACATCGGGAATGCAAAGTTTGGTCGATAAGACTGCGGAGATCGAACGCCTTTGCGAATACTCACGGCTCGGCCCCGGAGACCGCTTGTATACCCACGCGCAGAGCAAGCTTCCCGCCCTGCGCCGCCTTGCGGAAGTGCCTCTGGATTCGTCAGCTGCCTACGGCCTCGTTCGCCGGATGGGCACCCTGAATACAAGAAACGGCAGACAGTCCGACTGGGACTCCGATCCAGTCAGCGGCGGAAACGCCTGCGCCGCACTGAAGGACTTGCTAAAGGATCTGGCCGACGCCGCCAGCGAGCAACTCCAGCAGGCTCGCCGTGAGTCCCTGCTGCCGGTACTCGATGCCCTGCGCGTATTCGCCCTCGAATACGCGGATCAGCGTCGGGAGCAGGGAAGGGCCGACTTCCACGACCTGCTGGTCTGGGCGCGCAACCTGCTTCGCGACAATCTCGAGGTGCGGGACCACTTCCGCAGAAGGTTCTCCCACATATTGATTGACGAGGCCCAGGACACCGACCCGATACAGACCGAGATTGCCATGTTCCTGGCTGAGTCCGGGACTGGCCACGATGGCAATGGGTCCCGCCCCATCTCCTGGGAACAGGTCGCGCCCGAGAAGGGGAAACTGTTCGTTGTCGGCGACCCCAAGCAATCCATCTACCGATTCCGCCGCGCGGACGTCGTGCAGATGCAGTTGCTCCAGCAACGGATGGAGTCCACCGGAGGATCGAAGGTCAGCCTGGTCCAGAATTTCCGCTCTCAGCAGAACCTCGTCAATTGGGTCAACCACGTGTTTGCCCGCTGGATGGGGGACGGCTCGGAGACTACCGGCGAGTCAGGGACCGGCCAAGCCATCTACGACGAAATGTTCCCGCGGTGGAAGGGCGACACCGGCAACCCCTTCCGTCCGCAAGTCTGGGCACTCTCCAATGACGCATCGGAAAAGACCGTGGGCCCCGTCCGTCGGCAAGAGGCGGCGGAGATCGCTGCCCTGCTGGAGCAGATCGTCTCCCAGGAATGGCAGGTGCTTGACCAGGCCGCCTCCGGCGCCGAAGGTCATGAAACTTACCGCTCTGCTCGCTTCTCGGACATATGTATCCTGATGCCCCGGCGCACTGGTCTCGCCACCCTGGAACGGGGACTCGAAACCGGCAACATACCCTATCGCCTCGAAAGTGCCTCCCTGGTTTTTGAAACTCAGGAAATTCGCGACCTGATGAATTGCCTGCGGGCCATCGACAATCCGGCCGACCAGGTCGCGACCGTTGCCGCCCTCCGTTCTCCCGCCTTCGGCTGCAGCGATGCCGACCTGCTTGTCCATCACCGGAATGGGGGCAGGTTCGACTACCTCGCCCGTATTCAGGGGCCCGATGATGGTCCGGTTTCCGAGGCGCTGGCCGTATTGCGGCAGTTCCATCTCGACAGGCTCTCCGGGTCCACAGGGGCGCTGATCGACCGCTTCGTCCGCGACCGCATGCTGATGGAGGTAGCCGTGGGCCATCCACGTATGCGTGAGCAGTGGCGACGCTACCGGTTCATGGTCGAACGGGCCTGGCAGTTCGAAGATGCCGGCGGCAGGTCGCTGCGGGCCTTCGTGGAGTGGGTGGACGACCAGATCCGCGAGAACGCCAGGGTCTCCGAGGCCCCAGTGCCGGAGTCCGACGAGGATGCGGTCCGCGTTATGACCATCCACGCCGCCAAGGGCCTGGAGTTCCCCGTCGTCGTCCTCACCGGAATCAACTCCGACCGCACCGGCGGATCCGGGGTGGTGCAGTTCGACCGCCAAGAGGGGAGGGTCGAGGTCGGATTCGGCAGCAGGGACAGCCGCTTTTCCACCGAGGGCTACGAGGACCTGGCCGAAGCTGAGACCAGGATGGCCGAAGCCGAGGCCATCCGCCTCATGTATGTCGCTACAACCCGTGCGCGAGACCACCTCGTCCTGAGCCTGCGGCGCACGGGCAACGCTGGGGGTGAAAAATCGGCTGCAGGCCGGATTGCCGCCATCATGGAGGACCACACCTCCCTGTGGCAGGACGTGGTTTTGACCACAACCTCCGAGCCGTTGGAAGCCGATTCCGAAAGCGACCTGGACACCACCAGCGCCACATCCGCCTACGAGCATTCACAGGCCGCCCTCGACCAGTGGATGGCGGAGCGGGAGGCCCTGGTCTCCGCAATGGGAGCTCCGTACTCCGTCGCAGCCACCGCATTGGGGCACTCAACAGCAGACGAGCGCGAGGACAAGCCTGAACAGGAGAGCGACGAGCCCTGGAAGATCGGCCGTTCCGGTACTGGAGTGGGCCGCGCCGTCCATGCCGTGCTGCAGACCGTCGACCTTGCCACCGGCGATGGCATTCCCGAGCGTGCCAGGGCCCAGGCCGCCGCCGAGGGCGTGCCGGACCGTGAGCAGGACATCGTCAGGCATTGCCGGGCCGCCGTGGAGAGCGACATCGTCAAACGGGCGGTCGCTTCAGGCAGACTGTGGCGGGAAGTACCTGTTGCCGTGGGAATGGGAGGCGGATCGCTGCACGGCTTCATAGACCTGCTGTTCGAGGAGCCCGACGGCCTCGTCGTCGTTGACTACAAGACCGATTCGGTTCGCGCCGACGAGACCGCCGAGGCCGTCCGGCGATACCACCTGCAGGGAGGCGCCTACGCCCACGCCATCCAGCAACTCACAGGCAGGCCGGTCAAGCAGGTAGTGTTCCTGTACCTCCAAGCCCGCCATGAAGAACCTCTGCCCGGCCTGCCCCAGGCCATGCGCGACGCCCGGTCAGCGGCGGAGTCCCTCCTCGGCGCAGCAACCGTGTAGCGCAGCCGGATCCCCGACCCCGGACAGCGCGGCACCAGCCCCCGCCTTACTTCCGGGTCGCACGACCCCTCAGCGCGGCTAGCGCCATTCCGATGCTGACCACTCCGACGGCGGCGATGGCGATTATACCATTGAGCAGCGCCTGCCCATCCCAGCCCACGTAGATCAGGGAACGCAGGGCCGCCAGGATGTAGGTAACCGGGTTGTAATCGGCAGCGGCGGACATCCACCCGGTCATTGCTTCCTGTGGCACAAACAGCGATGTCATGAACAGGAACGGAAAGAAAAGCAGGAAGCTGGTGTTGACCGCGGCGGCGTTGCCCGTCTTGAAGGCAATGGCATAGGGGAACCCCGCGAACATCAGCCCCCACGTCCCTGCAATCACGATGAATGCCAGGATTCCCTGTATCCCCGTTACGAATTGCACCCCGGCAATGTAGCCCATGATGATTACGGGAACGCAGAGCGCCATCACCAGCACCAGGTCCGCCACCATCAGACCCAGCAACAGGGCCAGCCGGTTGACCGGCGTCATCACCAGCCGGTCGAAGTAACCGCTCTGTATGTCGGTGACCACGGTGGTTGCCCGCGAGATGCCGGTCACCGCAAACAAGACCGCCACCGGCAACTGGAATGCCCGGTAGTCGAGGCCGGGTATGCTCTCGGCGAAGTCCTCGAGAGCGCCCACCGTCATTATGTACATGAAGACCGGTATCACCAGCGCGGGAATAGTGGTTTCCGGGTCTCTCGTCGCCGCCCGTACCGCCCTCTCGGACATCGAAACAATGTCCCGCAGAAACCCCGCTCTCTTTCCCAGCACCGTTGGACTTGGCGCAACCGTGGTCATTCGATTCTCCCGAAAATGGGACTGCTGCCGCCCTGGAATTCAGTTACCCCGGGGATCTGCGCTCTCTCCGCACCAGCATCTGCGTCTGCCACTCCCTCGTCTCCGGTCTCCTGACCTGTGCCGTCGTCCTGGAAACGCACGCCAGTGACGTGCAGAAACACATCGTCCAGCGTCGGCGTTCGCAGAGTGAGCTCCTCCACCGTCAACCCTTCCTCGTTCAGCCGGAGGGCCACGGCGCTGATCACGGACGCCCCGTTGCTCACGCTAATGGTGACCTCATTGCCGTGCGTCTCGATCGAAGTCACGGACGGAATGCCCGCCAACGCCTCCACCGCCAGCGCCGCGTCCCCCTCCAGCCGTGCCACTATCAGGTCCGACCCTCGTTCGCGCTTCAGTTCCGACGGCGCACCCTGTGCCGCCAGCTTCCCGTGGTTGATGATGCCCACACGCTCGGCCAGCGCGTCGGCCTCCTCCAGGTACTGGGTCGTCAGGAAGATCGTCACGCCCATGCTGGAGTTGATTTCGCGCACTTCCTCCCAGATGCGGGACCGGCTGATCGGGTCCAGCCCGGAGGTCGGCTCGTCGAGGAACAGCACCTCCGGGCGGTGTATCAACGCAGCCGCCAAGTCAAGTCTTCGCTTCATGCCGCCCGAGTAGGTACCGATCCTCCGCTTCATCGCGTTGCCGATATCAACCAGGTCAGAGAGCTCGTCGATGCGCCGGTCCGTCTCTCGCCGCCCCAGGCCGTAGAGCAGGCCCTGCAGCTTCAGCAGCTCACGCCCCGTCTGCTTGTTGTCCAGCGCCGCATCTTGCAGCGCCACTCCGATTCGGCTCCGCACCAGGTCGGGCTGACGCATAACGTCGTATCCGGCGACCGTGATGGTCCCCATGGTGGGGGCAAGCAGCGTCACCATCATGCGGATTACGGTGGTCTTGCCAGCGCCGTTTGGTCCGAGGAAGCCGTATATCTCACCCTTGCGTACTGCGAGGTCAACTCCGTTCACGGCCTTTACGGGGCCGAACTGTCGCTCTAGTGCCTCGGTTTGAATGGCAAGGGAATGGGAAGGAGATTCGTTCATGGACACAAAATCCTGCGGGCGGGACCCCGCTCTTGTCGCGGAGGACGGGAATTGCGAAACGAGCCTTACTTCGATGATAGCATAGCGTCCCTGAAGAAACTCCCACTCCAGAACCCACACCATCTGGCGGACCGTGCCGGGAGGCCGATATGAATCTCAAGCAGAGAGTCTTTGACATCCTGGAGGTTGACGAGGGCCAGAACCGGGTGAGCCGGGCCGTGGACGCCGCTCTGCTGCTGTTGATACTCAGCAACGTGGCAGCGATGGTCATCGCCACCGACGATGGAATCTACTCGAGGGCACCCGGCTTTTTTGCCTACTTTGAAATGGCCTCATTCAGCGTATTTGCCATCGAGTACACTCTCAGGCTGTGGTCTTGCACCGTCAATCCCCGCTACTCCCACCCGCTGAAGGGACGCGTTCGCTACGCGCTGCAGCCCTTGATGCTGGCCGACGGAGTGGCAGTCCTTTCCTATTTCATCCTCCTCGCTCTCCCCTCCGGCATGGACCTCGGCGCCTTCCGGGCGTTGCGCCTCGTGAGCCGGTTGGCCCTCCTGGCACGATACTCCTCCGGCCTGCAAGCCCTGTACGCGGCAATCACCGCCAGGCGCAACGAGCTGCTGGGCGTCGTGTCCGTCGTTGCCGCCATGCTGCTGCTTGCCTCCTCCCTGATGTATTTCATTGAGGAGTCCGCTCAGCCCGACAAGTTCTCCAGCATTCCCGCGACCATGTGGTGGGGAATAATAACCGTCACGACCGTCGGTTACGGCGACGTCGCCCCCGTCACCCCCGCCGGCCGCCTCCTTGCCGGCGTGATCGCGCTATTGGGCATCGGCATCTTCGCCCTGCCCGCAGGCATATTGGGGTCCGGATTCATGGAGCAGGTCAACCGGCGCCGAAATCCTTCGATATCGGCGTGTCCCCGTTGCGGCCTGGAGTTGGACAACAGCTCTGCACAGGGGCAGTAGGTAAAGCGCCCGACTTAACCCTGATCGTATCCCCCAAAGGGTATTCCAGAACGTCGTCCAGACATCGGAAAGGCAGGTGATGGACGAAAAGGCCCCGTTCAGGATCCTTGTCATTTGCACCGGCAACCGCGCCAGATCGCAGATGGCCCACGGCTGGCTGCGTCATCTCGGCGAGGACCGCGTCGAGGTGGCCAGCGCAGGCGTTGAGCCCAGGGGAGTGCACCGCCTAGCAATCCGTGCCATGGCCGACGTTGGCGTCGACATTTCGGCCCACACATGGGACCACGTCGACTCTTACGTCGGCCATCAGTTCGACCTTGTGCTGACAGTCTGCGATTCTGCCCGCGAGAAATACCCTTCTTTCCCGGAGCGAACCGCACCCTGCAGCGCGGCTTCGAGAACCCTGACCGGCCGGACCTAGACGGCGACGATCAGTACGGCCGCCTCTGCCGCATCCGCGACGAGATTGGCGATTTCACCAGCGAGTTGCTGGCAACCAGGCTGAACGGCTAGGCGGCCACTGCCGCCGTCTGTCGGCTCACCTCATCTGCGAACCGGGTCAGCAGGCCAGCGCACCGGGTCGGCACCTCAACGTTCGGCGAGTGCCCGATGCCGTGGAACATGTGCAGGTGCCTGTTCTCCTCGGGTAACGCCAAGTACTCCGCGACGATGTTGTCGACGCCGACCGTGGTGTCCGTGTCTCCTCCCACGATCATTGTCGGCACCCTGATCTCGCCCAGCCGCTCTCTCAGCCGCAGGGCCCCCATTGACCTGCGGCCGCCGATGGCTCGCTCAATGGGGTTACGCAGGATGATGCTCCTCACCTCGTCGGCGAATTCGGTGGTGACGTGGGGCGCCTGGAATCCCATGTCCCCCTGGGTCAGCCCACCCTCGGCGAACGACTTTCGCAGCGTTTCCTCCCAGTCCTCCGCCAGCGTCCGCCCGTTCAGCGGTGCCGAGTTGAGCAGCACCAGTGCCCTCAGCATGTCCTGGTGCGCCAGCGCAAATTGCGTGACCGTCGCGCCGCCCATTGAGTGCCCCACCAGGATGAAGTCATTCAGGCCAAGGGCCGTCACCGCGTTGTGCAGGTCTGCCGCGAAGGCCTCCACGGTGTAGCCATCCTCCGAATCCGCACGCCCCGACTCTCCGGCTCCCTTGTTGTTGAACGCAATAATCCGGTATCGCGCCGCTCCGTCCAGCCGCTCCCGGGCAAGCTGCTCGATGGTATAACGCCACAGGATCGCCGACGACGCGTAACCATGAACCAGTACTATAGTCTCCGGCCCGTCACCCTCTTCGTAATACTGCAACCGGACCGCCCCAGCCTGAACGAACTTCGTCTCCATGCGTGTCCTCTCCTTTCCCGCCGCCGTGCAAATCGAGTGAGCTCGGCTTACTTTGCGGGTATCCTACCATGTCCCAACCAGGCTCCCTACCACAACTTTCTGAATGTGGCTGAGGCCATCAACCTGCGAAAGTGATTTTTTGGAGGTGATTTATTTTCCCGTTGCCGGAACTATCATTCGGGAACAGCGAAGAGCCTCACCGTTCGACGGACACCACCCCAGCAGCCATCGGCCCCTCCCGCGCACATCATCCCTGCTAAAGCAGCTCCCAGGATTGATCGGAGAGCTCGCCCTCGACAAGGTTGGGGTGAGTATCCATAGCTATGCGTTACCTGCCCGGAAATACTGCCCAGCCACCAAATCCCGACGGGTTCCTGATGACGGCTACTCATTGACGCTCCTTACGTCGTCCGATACCATTGATAACGGATGTTAGTACATTTATTCGCTTTACCAGGTTCACGCCGCCCACCACGTCCATGCGTACCTGACTTCCAAGAGATAACAAGCCTCGTTGCGACAACCGGGAATTGTCCGAATAGATAGAGGGACTCCCCGCTCCGGGCATCGGGGAGTACACCGGCTCATCTCGGCCCCGTTGTGCGCCTCCGGGGGCGGCGCGTTGTCTGGACAATTCCCCTGTTCCTGGCACGCGAAGAGCCAAATGGGACTAAGTGGGACAAAATGGTGCGGGACTCTGAAATTCTGGCCCTGTAGTCCCTGTTACCTTCAATTTCAAAGATGAATTTTCCCTCTGGCCGTTGCTCCGTGGGACAAAATGGGAAATTTGGGACAGGTTTGGGAAAATCCAGTGCCGATAGTCCCATCCTCAATGTCGCGGGGTACCGCAGGCCGCTCCGCTGCCCGACACCCCGGAAACGAGCGGATATGAGCGGATATGAGCGGATATAGAGATTTTTCGCCACCGGACTAACACCCCCAGTGTTCACGACCTGCCAGCCAAGTGGAGATCCTGCCCCCGCACCTGGGGGCTGATATTTTGGGGCCGTATTTGCACCTCGACCGACTGAATCCGGATCCTGTCAGGTTTACGGGCCCCATTGTATGAAGCAGGGCAGGGGCCCTATCATGCCCACTGCCACTAACGGAAACGGAGTCGCTATGCCCCAGTATTCGTTCCGTCTACCCAACGCCGACTACCTGGGTTTCCCCGCCACGACTCAGGCCATCGTCGAAACGGCCTGCAAGGCCGAGGACCTGGGATTCGACGCCCTTTTCGTCAATGACCACGTCATCGTTGACGACTCCCCCCGCAATGATCCTTGGCGAAACGTCTACGACCCGCTGATGGTCCTCTCCTACGTCGCAGCGGTCACTACAACGATAAAACTGGGCACCTCGGTGCTCATCATGCCGTACCGGAATCCCATCGTGACCGCCAAGATGGTGGCCACCCTCGACCAGATGTCCGGCGGCCGTGCCATTGCCGGTGTCGGCTCCGGCTGGAACCAGGAGGAATACGACGCCTTGGGAGTGCCCTTCCGCCAGCGGGGCGGGCGCACCAACGAATACATTCGTCTCTGGAAGGCATGCTGGGAACCCGGCCCTACCTCCTTCTCCGGCAGGTATTTCTCCTTCAAGAACATGCACGTCAATCCCAAGCCGCTCCAGCATCCTCATCCGCCCATCTGGATTGGTGGATCGGGTGCCGGCTCCCTCCGGCGCGCTGCCAGGTATGCCGACGTCTGGCAGCCGACTCCCACTCCCCTTCCCGACCTGATCGCAAATCAGGCCTACCTTAGCCAGGTTAGTACCGAGATTGGCCATGAGGTTCCCCGCACCAGGATGAGCTTCCGCGTCAATCTCAGTAACGTCACGGGCAGCTCCAACGACCCCTCCGACAGGCCCACCGGACAGGGAACCCCGGAGCAGGTCGCCTCGGACATGAAGCGCTACCGGCAGGAGGCCGGACTCGACGAGTTCCAGATAAACTTCAGCGGCTGCGCCAGCCTCCAGCAGTTGCTCGACTCAATGGATGTCCTGGTGCAGGAGGTATTCCCCAAGGTCGATGAGTAGCACCACCCGCGATTCCGCTCAATTGAGCGGTTCACAGCTATTTCCGGAGGACCGGACCGAGAAGCGCCGCCTTTTGATGGAGGCGGTTGAATCCGTGCGCTCCGTTCTGGAGGCCGGTGCCCCTGAGGGCGAGAAAACCGCCACCCTGCCTCGTGCGTCGGTGGATGCCCTCTACGAGTCCGGCCTGCTCCGGCTGAAGCTGCCCCACGCCCTCGGAGGCGCCGAGGCAGACCTGGTGACCCAGCTCGATGTGTTGGAGGCCGTCAGCGAGATCGAACCCTCTGCTGGTTGGTGCCTCATGATCGGCGCCGCCAGCCTCGGAGGGGTTGGCGCCTTCCTGCCCGACGACGCCATAGACGTGATCTTCGCCGGTGGAGTCCCTCCCAGAACCGCCGGCGTCTTCGCCCCCTTCGGCACCGCTGTGCCCACCGACGGCGGCTACCTCCTGTCCGGGCGCTGGTCCTTTGCCAGCGGCGTTCGCCACTCGGAGTGGATTTCCGCTGGCGCCCGCGTCATCACTGAGGAATCAGGCTATCCTGCGCAGATCAGGGCCACCATGCGTACCTCCGACGTCAAGATTCACGACAACTGGCACGTCATGGGCCTTAGAGGCACCGGCAGTTGCGATTTCTCCGCGTCGGATATGTTCGTGCCCGAGAGCTTCGCCTACGACGTGTCCCGCACCGAGCCGCTGCGGGGCGGCGGCCTCTACCGCCTCGGCAGACCTGGTTTCGTCACCAACGAGCACGCCGCCTTCGCCCTCGGCGTGGGCCGCCGCGCACTGAGCGAAGTGCTGGCGGTCGGTCAGTCCAAGACCCGCGGCTACACCTCAGTCAACCCTCTGGCAGAGCGTCCTGTCTTCCAGCGAATGCTCAGCGAGTGCGAACTGAAGCTCCGGGCTGCTCGCGCCCTCAACATCGAGGTGCTGGAGGAGGCGTGGAGCGTCGTCAGCCAGGGAGAGACGCCGGATCCTCCCCTGCAGGCCCGTCTGCGCAGCTGCGCCACCTACGCCACGGACATCGCCGTCGAGGTTTGCACCCAGGCCTTCAAGTTCGCTGGCGGCGCGGCCCTGCAGGAATCCCACATCCTGCAACGCTGCCTCAGGGACATACACGCCGGGGCCCAGCACCAGATGGTCAGCGATGCCGCCTACGAGAACCACGGCCAGTTCATGCTGGGCCTCCCTGGCGCCAGGGCCCTCGAATAGCATTGGCAGTCCGCTGTCCGCCCGGACGGTACAATTGTCCGGCCCAGGGTGCGGCACACTATCCTGCCTCTCGAACCGCAGTTCAATCTATAATGGTTGCCATTAACTATCGGTCCACACACCAGGGCCGCCGCGCCCGGCGAGCCTCGGAGGCATAATGCGCTTCGGCCATTTTTTCTATCCAATGCGATTCGACGACTCCAACGACGAGCAGGCCATCCAGGACTGCCTGGACGAGGCCGTGCTTGCCGAGGAACTTGGCTACAACGCCATCTGGCTGGCCGAGCACTACTTCACCGGCGAGTGTGTGTACGGCGACCCGTTGGTGTTCGCCAGCGCCATCGCAATGAAAACCAGCAGAATAGAGCTCGGTTTCGGTATCCTGGAGCTGCCCTTGCACAACCCGGTCAGGGTCGCCATCCAGACCGCCCTGTTGGACAACCTGTGCCAGGGCCGCCTGATCGTAGGGACAGCCAAAGGCTCCAACTACAACGCCTACGAATACATCGGCTTCGGGTCCAACCCGGAACTGGGATGGAAACAACTGGACGAGGCCGAGGAATTGCTGGTCAAGGCCTGGACCACCGACAACCTCGAGTTTAAGGGCGAGTATTACGAGGTGTCGGTCCCCTCGATGCGGCCGCGCCCCTACCAGAAGCCCCACCCCCGCCTGGTCCGCGCCTGCCTCGACACCGAGTCCATCGCCGAGATGGCCCGCATCGGCCGGCCCGTCCTGCTGCGGGGACGTACCACCAACCATCTCGCCGACGCCATCAGCCTCTACCGCGAGACCATGGAGGAATCCGGTTTCGACGACGAAGCCATCCAGTCCAATCTCGACCAGATATGGGTCTGGCGCGAAATTCACGTCGCGGAGTCCGACGAGCAGGCCTTCGACGAGTTCCTCCCAGCTTTCCACGAGGCCTACATCACCATGGAGGGGTACCGCAACCGGTACAATCCGCCCCAGTACACCATGGACCGTCAGACCGCTCCCATAGGCCGCGAGATGTACGGCGCCAGCCCAAACCCCGGCGCCAATGAGGTTCTGGTCGGTAGCCCGCAGCGCGTCGCGGAGCACATCCAGCAGCTGCGAGAGGCTGGCGTCCGAAACCTGATGTTGACCAACCGCGGCCTTATGTCGCCGGAACTGACCGCCCGCTCCATGAGGTTGATCAGCGAGCAGGTAATGCCCGGATTCCGGGACTAGCAGTCCGTCTGCGCCCGTTCCATTATCCGCTGGGCCAAGGCCAGCAGTTGCCGGTCGTACCCCCACGGTCCGACCAGCGAGAACCCCAGCGGCAGACCGCCCAGGCTGGCCAGCGGGAGGCTGACCTGCGGCAGCCCGGCCAACCCGGCAATGCACAGCAGGCACATCGCCTGAGACCGGACCCGGTCCTCAAGCTCGTCCTGCGGCGTGTCGACCAGAGGCGCAACCCGCGGCGACGTCGGCAGGCACAGCACATCTCCCTCGCCGAACAGGCTGCGAATGCGCTCGACAATCTCCGCCCTGCGCGCCCTGGCCGCCTCGGCTTGATCGTCGGTCACCCTGGAGGCCCATTGCACTCGGTCCCGGATCCCCGGCCCGAACTCCGGCTTCGTCTCCTCGATCCATTCGCGATGGTTGGACCAGATCTCCCAGGCCTGGATCACCCGGAATGTCTCGAACCAGCCGAACAGACTTCCGGGGCTGACGATTATGTCCTGCCGGTCGCCAATCGCGCTCACCGCCAGCTCCACCGCCGGGACCAGGGCGTCTGACACCTCCCGGTCTACCAGGCCGAAAGCATCCTCGGCAAAGAGCAGGCGCCGGGGCGGTGCGGCTTGACCCTCTTCACCCAGCAGCACGTCGCCCGCCCTGGCAAACACATCGGCATCCTTGGCAAACCAGCCCGCCACGTCGAACGACCAGGTAAACGGAGCCACTCCCTCCAGAGATACCCGTCCGTGGCTGGGACGGATCCCCAGAATTCCGCAGTAGCTGGCGGGCAATCGGACCGACCCGCCGCAGTCGGTACCCAAGGCAAGGTCCACCAGCCCACCGGCCACCGCCGACGCCGACCCACTGGATGAGCCGCCCGGAATACGCCCCGGAGCCGCCGAATTTACCGGTGTGCCGTAATGGGCGTTCTGCCCGTTTAGACTGTAGGTCAGCTCGTCGGTCAGCGTCTTCCCGATCATGTCTGCCCCGGCATCCAGCAGCAACTGCACCGCCGACGCAGTGGACTTCGCCGGAGCGTGCGTGTTCAACCAGGTGGGGCTGCCGAACCCGGTGCGGCTGCCGACAACGTCAAACACGTCCTTGGCAGCAAAGGTAAGCCCGGCAAGTGGTCCGCTACCCGAACCCCTCAGCGCAGCGTGGTTCTCTGTGCAGAAAGCACCCAGCGGATCATTGGGAGGGTTACCGTTACTTGAGCTAGGCATTCGACGCACCATCGGGACGATTCAGGCTCGCCGGGGGACGATTGAAAGTCAGCCTGCCTCTCTTGAACCCCATCATCGGCGAGACTACCTCTGTAACAGCCGCCGACCGGCTCTCGCAGTCCAGCACCACCAGGTCGGCGGGGTTTCCGACCTTTATCCCGTAGTCCGGGAGTCGCATCAATCGGGCGGGACCGACTGGTCACCATCTCGTAACAGTCCTCAATCCCGCCACGGTCTCCGACCTGGCAGATGTTGGCGTAGAGATTCGCCATCCGAACCAGCGAGCAGTCTCCGAACGGGGTGAACGGGTTGAGCACGTTATTGGAGGACAGTGAGCAGTTAACACCCTCACCGGCTAGCCGGTGCACGGGTGCCACGCCCCGCATCATCGAATGCTCCTGATGACGGCCCATCAGGAAGAGGTCAGTTGCCGGCAGGACCGTAACTGCCACCCCCGCCGAGGCGAGTCTGCCTGCCTTTTCCTGCACAGCATCACGTGGCAGCGCCGACAGCTTGGTGACGTGCCCGATGGCGACCCGTCCTCCATAGTCGTAACGTTCCGTGAGTTCGCAAACGTAGTCCAGGTCCAGCGACTCAGCATCGTATCCAAAGTCCAGGTGCATATCGATGTCGATATCGAATTCCCGGGCAATCTCGAACACCCTGTCAATCTGCCCCTTGGGATCACTGTCCGTGTACGGCGCCGCCCCAACAACACTGCCACCGCGACGGAGCGCATCCACCATCAGTTCGTCGGTGCCTGGATTGTTCAGCAGCCCCTCCTGGGGAAAGATGCAGACATTGATGTCCATCGCCCAGCGGAACTCATCCACCAAGGGGAGGATGCCTTCCAGGCTCCGCAGTCCGATCACCGGATCTACCTCGAGGTGAGTGCGCATATGCGTGGTTCCGTTGACCACGCACTTCTCCAGCGTGCGCTTGGCGCGTTGATACACATCCTCCGGGGTGAACCCCGCCTTCAGTCGGGCCACCTCGCCGATAGCTTCCTCCAAGCCGCCCCCTTGGTCGGAAAGGCGATCGAGGAGACAGGACTTGTCCAAGTGAATGTGAGTCTCGACGAACCCCGGGGATACCAGTCTCCCGCCAACATCGATGACCTGACCTTCCGCGCTGAGGGCAGGTTCTATAGCAGCAATCGATTCGCCGGAAACCCCGATATCTACCAAGGGCGCACCGGGCCCGTCGTCTATCCTGGCATTCCGCAATATGGTGTCCATCGCGCCCCTCGAATCGCCAGATGCCTTTGCGTTTGCAGGCCCGTCAGCTATCGATCCCCAGCTCGGCCTTCATGTCCGCGACGGCTTGGTTCCTGGTTTTGCGCTGCCATTGCGGTCGGGCATTTATCGGCTCGTTGATGATCTCTGGTTCGATCTTCAGGGCTACGAATACTGGCCCCGGCTGTCCCAGAATCTCCTCAAGCTGGTTGGCGAAATCCTCCAGGTTGTCGATGGAGTAAGTCCTTTCGTAGCCACAGCCTTGCGCCACCACGTCATAGGACATTACATCGGCGTTCGGCACGGGCTGTCCACCGGTGGTGGCATACACCCCGTTGTCCAGCATGAAGTGGTACAGGTTCTCCGGCGACTTATCCGCTATGGTGGGAAGCGCCCCCATCCCCATGAGAACATCGCCTTCGGAGTCGAACAGAACCACTTGCTGGTCAGGAATCGCCAGCGCCAATCCCAGGGCAAAAGACGCGTGGCCACCCATTGCCGGATCGCCCAGCGGCAGGTCCCGGTTCGGCTGGTCGCTGATGTCTACCCAGAACTTTCCGCCACGGCCAGGGATGACTATCGCCTCCCCCCGCTGTTTGTTGAAGACCTCCAGCATTTCCGCTGTATTCATCATGTCGGTAGCATCCTCTTCCGTGTTAACCCTAGCGGCTCACATTGAATCCGTGGTATTCATCGCCAACCAGTACGGCCACCGGACGCCTCTCTCGGGCCGCCTCCGCAAAGGCAATTGAGATCCGGTCGGCGTCCTCGTCGGACTCCACGAGGTAATAGTTTATGTTGAAAGCATGGAGGAATCTTTCTGTGTAGAAGGCTGCGGTGTCGTTGATGACCCCATGTCGCGTCCATCCCCGGTAGCCGACCATCATTACCACCGGAGTGTTCATCCCGATCCCCCAGCCACGCAGGGAATCTCCGGATTCCATCATTCCGGTGTTCTGAATTAGTATGACCGGCTTCTTTCCTCCCGCCGCCAGGCCGGCCGCCGTGGAAAAAGCATGGCCCTCCCGGCTGACCGGTATCAAGTCGAGGGTGGGTTCGTCGCGCATCAGGACATACAGAAAGTTGGTCTCGCTGTCAGGCAGCCACACCACGTGGGTTACCCCGTTATTTTTCATCTCTTCCAGCACACGTGCCGGACTGAGTTCCGCCATTGTCGTACCCTCCCGGTAAATGAAGACAGGCGCAGATGCGAATGCCTCCAAAAGGTATACCCACTGGAACGCTCACCGTCAACCGGACAGTGCTGAAGCGACAGGCACGTCAATGTCTCTCATGCCGTTGCCCGGGGCTGATTGGTGACACTGCTTGCTTGCCAACCTTCCAATTACCTCGTAACAGAGCTACTGATTATTCCGAGCACATATTCGGTATTGTCCGGCCTCAGTCGTCCTTTTGGGACGGTAGATAAATGCCGAAAATGGGCAGAAATGACAGGATAATCAAGAATCCTTGCCAGCGAGGCTATCGCGTTCCATTTGGCAATCTCAGTCCAACATAGGAGTTCCCCGGCATCCCAAATCGGACGGAATCGCACATATTCGGACACTATTTTGGAGTGTCCCCGCTGTTTCGTTCACGGCAGTCAAAGAGCGGGGCATCCGCCTGACCACTTGCATCGACCTTGCCGAGCACCTAGAAACTACCTCGGAGCTCGCCCTAAGGCCCAACCCCTCTTTCCCGAGAAAGCGTGAATCCATAGGGTCGAACCGTGGTTCCGGTCACCGCTATGGGTACACGCCCATCTTGATAAAGCTTCCTGGCCCTTTACTACCGGTCCGGCCATACGGGTTCGTGGTATCCCAGCGGAACAGTGGGACGCGCCCAATGGGGCTTGGTTTCTGACAGTTCCAGCACCGGTGCCAAGTGACTCAGTTTGCCCGAGGGGATATCGGAAGTCGTGGACCAGCGTGTGACCTCCTCTGCGGTAAACTCCTCGGGCACGTCGCAAAGCTCCGCCTCGGGCACCTGTCCCCGGTCCACCAGCCATCGGCCCGTCTGTGCCAGCGATGCCCTGACCAGCCAGCTGCCGCCCTCCTGTGCCCTTCGCGCCAACGCCACCATCACCCCAAATGCCATCAGGTATCCCGTCAGGTAGTCTATGGCCGAGACAGGGTAGAACTGCGGCCCCGGCTCCACCCCGGGGAACAGCTCTCCCTGCCGGTGAGTGATTCCGCTGACCGTTTGCACGACTGTATCGAATCCTCGACGGTCGGCCCAGGGCCCGAGCCGCCCGAAGGCGGATAGGGAAACATACACGATCCCGGGCCGCAACTCAGCCAGTTGCTTGGGCGAAAGGCCCCTTTGGGCCAGGGTACCCGGACGGTAACCCTGGGAGAACACGTCGCCTTCCCGTATTAGCTGCTTCAGGGTGTCAACATCGCCACCCTGCCGAAAGTCCAGATGAGTTGAAAGCTTGCCATGGCCCGTGTCCAGCTCCTGGGATGGGCTGAAAGGCAGGTGTGGGCCGCTGACCTTGATAACGTCGGCGCCATGTGCCGCCAGGGTGCGAGCACAGGTGGGCCCCGCCAGCACCCTCGTGAGGTCAAGTACCCGGACGCCCGACAGCGGCCTGGATCCCTCCGGCAGGGGTTCTGGTGCGCTCTCTCCGATCTTCTCGATTTCGAACAGCGGCAAAGAGGCAACAGCAGCGGACTGCGGGTGCTGTGCCCATTCCTCCATGGAACGAACCATGCCCCCAGCGCCATTCGCTGCGATTATGGCCTCTTCCAAGGCCAGGGCGTCCCAGTCCGTGACGGCTCGACGGACGGCCTCCCGATCCTCCTCAACTCCAAGGACGCTCAATGCGGCGTCCCGATGGTTTGGGAAGTTACAGTGCAGGTAGCTCCATCGGCCGTCCTTGGCTGGGTACACTCCCATCACCGGAGTTCTTTCGGCGGCAACGGACTTGCCGTCCAATGCGAGGTACTTCCCGCTCCTTAGCGACGCAGTGGCCCGGCGAACGTCGACCTCGACCTCCTGACGGCGTCCGGTCTTGAGCTCCCACAGGTCCGCTACTGCCAAGCCCACCGCTGACAGACTGGCGGCCGCGGTCTCTCCGATGCGAAATGGAGTGGGCAGGATTGGGTCCACCTCTTTGGATACCCCAATCTCCGCAGCGCGGCCTGTCTCCCAGCCCACGGTCGATAAAATAGTCGAGAGTGCTTGGTTAGCCACTGTCCACGCTCCTGATTGTTTGATGCGAACCTTACCACAGTTCCTGCGTCGCCAGACGGGCACCCTCGACCATCGACCCAAGCTTGGCCCAGGCTATGTTCGTCTCCACCTTTCTGCCCCAGGCGGAGGTCCCGAATCCACAATCGCTGCTGGCCATGACATTCTCTCGCCCTACGATGTTGGCGTAATTGGATATGCGTTGGGCTATCAGTTCCGGGTGCTCAATAAAGTTCGTCGTGGTATCAAGAACCCCGGGGATGAGCAGCTTACCGTCAGGCAGCTTCACCTCCTCCCACACCTTCCATTCGTGGGCATGCCTGGGGTTGGCCCCCTCGAAGGACAGTCCAAGGGGCCTCGCCTGCAGCACAATCTCGACTATCTCCTTTAGCGCAATGTCGTGGTGGTGCGGACCCTCCGTGTTTCCCCAGCACAGATGCAGCCTCATTCGCTCAGGTTCAAGGCCGCTCAAAGCATAGTTGACTACTTCAACATGCAGTTCGACGACCCTCTTGAATTCCTCCTCAGACAGATGGGAAAACTGGGTGACCCGTGTCATGGCCAGATCTGGACAATCTATCTGTAGCAGGAGTCCCGCATCCACTATCGCCTTATATTCGTCCTTCATCACGTCGGCGAGAGCGTAGAGATAAGCCTCCTCAGAAGGGTAATACTCGTTGGGCAAGAAATTGGCGATCACTCCCGGCGAGGCCGCCGTCATGAACACCTCTTCGACCTCGACGCTGTCGGATGCCGCCTTCAGGTTGCCAATGTCCTGTTCTATGGCAGGCCAGTCCTTCCACGAAATAGGACCCGTACACGCCGGCTGTGGCAAGCTTCGCGAAGAGATATGCGTCTGGGTAGACGCGTACTCCGGGAAATCGGCATCATCGAGGCGAGGGCGTGCTCGCAGCAGGCGTTCACCCTCAAACCCCGTGAGCCTCTCCTTGACGTAGGTAGCGTATTGGGATCTCCCCTGCTCTCCGTCGTTTACCACGTCAATACCAGTGGCTTGTTGCCGTGTAACCACGTCCGAGACTCCACTCCGGACTCCAGCGGCAAACTTTCCCATGTCAAAGCCACGCCCGTCCTCTCGTTCCCGCAGCAGTTCCTGCAGGTAGGGCGAACGAGGCAAACTCCCAGTGTGGGTAGTCAGAATCCTGGATGTGCTTCTCCTCATCACCTGTACCCCAGTTCGGATTCTTGGGTCAACTCTCATCGCCATTGTACTTGAACGTCTGGGCCCTTAGCTGCTTGTCTTCATGCCTTGGGTCGGAGTTCAGGGCACTCCAACCTAACCTCTCGTCGCCCCACATAGTTTTAAAGCCCGGTCATCGGCTCAAATGACCTGTTTTCCATTGGTACAGTGGTAGTTGGTCGAAAGCGGTTCGAGAGATAGCAGAAATTGGTGCCTTTTGAAATAATCGGTATAAATCGACCTTGACTCTGGCGGATTTCCGGCTATGCTGTGCGACGAATGTCGAATCGCGTTATGTCGATGTCGACTGCAATAAGACAAGCGGGTGCCGGGACCATATTTTGGTAGCGACCCTGAAATTGCTCTTGGCGTCCACTTTGCGGGACCCGAACTGGAGCGACGGGAATGACCGCGGAAACGACCTCAGAATCACCGTGTGGGTGCGCTGGGTCGCGGGGATTGGATGGTTGATCGTTAACAACTATCGCCCCGATCTCGACGCAGAATCCTACATTCCCAACAACCTGATTGCTCTGGGTCTCTTGCTATTCAACGCATATGTTCATTACCGCCTGCGGAAAAACAAGAGGGTCACCTGGCAGATCGTCCTAGCCCTTAGCATCGCCGACCTTGTGGCGATTTCCTGGGGCCTGTTAAATAGCGATGGCTTCTACAATGGCCACTACGTTCTGTACTACCCTGCCTTGGCGTTGTTCAGTGTCATGTTCTCCTCTTTTGTGGCCTGTCTGCTGTGCGGGGCTCTCGTTTCCCTTTCTTACGCAGCCATATCGGTACAGAGCGTGCCAAATCACACCCTGAGTGGCGAAGAGGAAACAACCCTGCTGGTCAGGATACTGGCTATGTTCGTCGTCATCGCCATCGTTAATTTGGTCGCAAGGTACGAACGATTTCGTAGAAGGGAAGCTGTCGCGCAAGCTGTTGAACTGGAGCGGCAACATGTTGAGCTCTCTCGCACAATTCATGACACCGTGGCACAGACCGCTTACATGATCGGTATCGGCATAGAAACTGCAAGGCGCTTGGCAAATCCATCCAACCAGGAATTGCTGAACAGTCTCGATGCAACTTACGCCCTGGCACAATCTGCCATTTGGGAAGCTCAGGCTCCCATAGACGGAGGGCTCATTTTTCAAGGGCGGGAGTTGGGACAAGTAGTGCAGGCCCACGCAACCACGTTTAACGACATTACCTCGATACCCACCAGCGTAACCCAGGAGGGGGTAGAGCCAACTTTTTCCCCTGCCACAAAAGGACTAATTTTTTCCATAATCCACAATGCACTTACAAATGTGATCAGGCACGCCCAAGCGGAAAATGTATCAATAAGGCTCGAATTCAAACAGAAAGGCATCAATCTATCAGTATCTGACGACGGAGTCGGCCTTCCACAGGGATACGGCGAGCGGGGTGAGGGATTCCCCAACATGCGCAGTAGCGCTGAACAGATGGGTGGCCGGTTGCAGGCAATTTCAAACCAGCCCGAACGGGGCACCACAGTAACTTGCTGGATTCCCGCAACCCCTGACACGGGAGGTTAATCAGTTGACTGAGAAGGACTCAGTAAGGGTAATGCTGGTCGATGACCACCAGATAATGCTGGACGGCTTGCGGAAACTACTGGAAAGCGCCGGAGACTTCGAGATCGTGGGGGAGACTCGCGACGGCGATGAGGCCATTGCGATGGCGAGTGACCTCAAGCCGGACGTAATCATTATGGACGTGATTATGCCCGGCAAAGACGGAATCGACGCCTGCCGGGAAATAATGGAAGTCGTGCCGGAGGCACGAGTCCTCATATTGACTGCATCGAATGAGGACGAGGCTGTTATAGACGCAATTTCCGCCGGCGCGACCGGGTACTTGCGAAAGCTTTCCGGCTCCGGAAAACTCCTCGACACTATCCGGGATGTGGCTGATGGCGAATACCGCATTCCCCAAGAGGTAATGCGAAGAGTTTTCGCCGGGATCCGTACCGCTCCCCGTCTGGTGGACACACCAGCATTGGCCCGGCTTACCGAGCGTGAAAAGCAGATACTTAAGCTATTCGCCTGGGGTAGTTCATACGCGGACATTGCGCGAATGAGGGGAAATCAGACTGTCACAATTCGAAATGCCGTGTATGGCATACAAAGCAAATTGGGCGTGCGGTCCAAGCAGGAAATGGTGCTCTGGGCGGCCAGAAACGGGCTGCTGAACGAAGCTCCGACTGACACTAGCTCAATTGCTTCCAAAGAGGAATGAAAGCCTCCGAGTGAATCGTGCCAGACTTGCCTCCAGAAACCGCCAATGAGGCAGAGGGGAATGGCGTCGTACGTGGACTGAAGCGCGTTCACAGCCAGTTGTGGCGCTTCGTCGCACAGCGAAAGAAGGTGGCCGCCATCTCCGCAGGCATCTTGGCCGTGGCTTTCATCGGTGTAGTTCTATGGATGTCGGGCCTCCTGGGCGATGGAGAGGCTCCGCCATCAACCACGGTGGAGAACACACCATCCCCTGAAACAGCCAGAGCCGTCAACAATTCCGCCAACCCCGTATCCCCCGTCACTGCGGTTCCCTCCAGTCCTGAATGCAACCGCGCCTCATCGGCCTCCACGACCGGGATTGAGCTTACCTCGTCTGAAATGCAGGATGCGGCACTCACTGGAGTCGTCCAAATTCTAACTGACGTAGGTGCCGGTTCCGGAATCGTTGCAGATCCGGCCGGCCTGATTGTTACGGACTCCCAGGTGGTGGCAGGAAGTTGGCTAATCAAGGTACGGCTGGCCTCTGGAAAGACCATCAACGCAGAATTGTTGGGAATCAGCGAAGAGGTCGGAGTGGCTTACATCGAAGTTTCCACGCAAGAAACCTTGACAGCCCTGCCCATGGGAAACTCCGACGAAATCTGTATCGGAGATGCTGTATTCGCTGTTGGATATGTGAACGACTCCCCTTCGGGTACCACCCCAACGCTCACCAAAAGTCGCATCTCCTTCATGAGAGAGGATTTTTTCAGTACCAACATTCCTCTCGACACACACACCGCCGGAGGCCCGCTGATTGATTCCTGGGGCAACGTCATCGGAGTAAATTCCGCCGGAATTATGGTCGGAAAGGAATCCGCCACCTCCGCCATAATTTTTGCAATCCCCATCAACGGAATCAAACAGGAGATCAACGACGGCTTGGACCAAAGCGAGCTCACCACCTCGGTCCGATCTGAAGTGGAGCCTGCAAGATCTCCCTAGCCCCGCCATTTTCCCCCGGCCTATGCCGCCATCTGGAAGGCGTGGCTTGGGTAGTGCTCCTCATCAGTAAATTTCCGCGATTGCCGTGGACACTTTCTTGTCCGGTCAAACCCAATTAGAGCCTCGCCATAATCCAAGGCGGCTCTGCTCACTTTCCGGAAGAAGCTGATCCATAACGCAAGTGTCCGAAGAACGGAATGGTCCATTGTCTGGCGCATATCCAAATTACCTTGGCAAAGGGTCGCTAAAGCCGCGCATTACGGTGGAATATCAGGGTCTGCCCGAGGCAAAGGGACCTACCTGTGGGATAAAGCCAGTGTTCATCAAGCTTATATGGCAGTTCAAGTTACCTATTCCCCAGTCGCTGGATTACGTATAGCGAGATAGTGAAAGGAAACCTGGATTATTGTCTGATCACAAGTCGTTTGTGCTCGTGTGGAATAGGTTCGAACCTCCCATATCCAACAACGTGGTTCGAATAATCGTCTATAATGCGGCAGCAAATGTTATGCGAACCGCGGTTGTTTTTGACTGCGAATCGTTATGAAGTAGGTGTACTCCTCCATATTCTCCACCTAAAATGAGACTACTATTCGACAGATTGAAGCACCGTTCAGGCCTGCTGTTGATGCTGGCGGCAGCACTGGTCGGATTCTTTCTGCTGATTAACCTCCTCGGTAGTCTCACTTCCTCGGGTCCTGACGACCTCCTCGCGAGCGCACCATCCAGAGAAAGCAGTATCGGCCTCCCCAGTGGCGTAGGCATGTTTGCCTTTGCCATCGGCACCGTCGGTGTGGTGTTGGGCGTGGCAGCGGTGCTTGGCGCTATCACCCTGTCGCGTCGCCAAACGGCCGCACCATCTCGCCGATTGCTCGTGCTGGGCGCCGTGGTGGCTTTCCTCCTGGCCGGTGCGGGTCTGTACCTTGCGTTCTCAGGAGTGCTCAGCCAGGACATCGCCTATGGTGAGCACCAGGCCCAAGGGCCGTATATAGAACCAAGAGGCCTCGCTGTGCTGGGGGCTTTCTTTCTTTCCTTAGTGCTTGTCGGCTTCTTCCGCCCTCGCTTGATACTTGCTCTACTTGCAATCTGGCTTGTGCTGGCCTTGGTTTTTGGCTTTTTCGGTTCCTCAAGTTTGGCCGGGCTCAATCTGTTCGAGGAGACGGAGGAATCGCCAGTACAGGAAGCTTACTCCGCTGAAGTGGAGAAATACCGGTTGCCTCCGGCATTGCGCGAAGTCTCCAAGGCCGAGAAGTGGGACGCCCTGGTGCCACTGGGAAACGGGAATGCGGCATTCATCAGGGGAACGTCTCTTTTCTTGGAACCAGGGTCCTCGGCCCTCCCTAGCTCCGGCAGCATTGCCAATCCGCTGTTTAACGTGGAGGGCGCAGCCAACACTGACCGTCTGCGCAGCGCTACGGGTGACGTTTATGAGAACGGCGAGTGGACCCAACTGGACCCTGTTTCCCTGGAAGCCGAGACTTGGTCTGACATTCCACGCGACGTTCTGAATCTTATCGACCAAGGTTTGGTTGATGAATCTCTTGGTGAATCCGAGCTGGAGGCAATGCTTCCGGAATTCCGCGCCAATCCGGACCTCCTCGCGCAACCGTCGGCCGTTCCTGAGTCCTTCGAAACTGACCACATCAGGGTCTCCGCAGCAGAAGGCCTTGATAACCTGGAACCAGGGACCCTGCCTATATCATCGTTGCCGCTTGGTATAAAGGAAGAGGGAGAGTGGAATCCATTTAGCCGGACCTTTCGAACTGAAGATGCGGTCAGCGAGTACGAATGGCGCTCAATGGCTGTCGGCTTTGTGGAGGATGCCTTGTCCAAGGCAGATGCCGTGGACGACCCGACCTATCTCCAATTGCCACAGAGCCTCCCTCAAAGAGTTCGAGACCTTGCCACCGATATTACAGAGGGTCGTGATTCGCCTTATGAAAAGGCCAAAGCGATTGAGCAGTACCTGAGGACGGAGTATTCGTACTCAACTCCGGATGCGGGGCAGATGCCAGAGCTGCCTCCGGACGGTGCCGACCCGGTCGACTGGTTCCTCTTTGAGCAGAAATCCGGTGGAGCTACCTCATTCAGCAGCGCCTTTTGCGTTCTCGCCAGGGCGTCTGGGGTTCCTTCCAGGGTTGTATCCGGTTGGGCGATCAGCCCCACCGCAAACGAACAGGTTGTGTACGGCGACCAGGCCCACCAATGGGCGGAGATCGGTCTCGAAGACTACGGCTGGATCACCTTCGAACCAACCCCGGGTGGAGCCCCGGACAAAGTGGCATCAAGGCATCCGGGCCCAGCTGGCGAGAAGGCCGGGGGACGCATCGGCGAAGGGACTGCGAGCGAGACTTCAGGCATCGAACAGAAACCTCAGAGTACCCAACCGCAACCAGGAACGAACGGCAGCGCAAGCAGTCTGTCGTCTGAGGCTGAACAAACACCGGAGTTTCTCGAGGAAACCGCCCTCCAGAATCTTGCCGACGCCCTCGACCCAAAGACAAGAAGAGACGCGGCTGAAATTCTGGGTGGCATCGGCAGCGACCGCGCCCTCGAGGGGCTGGCGAATGCCATGTTCAACGATCCTGAAAAGTCGGTACGGGAAACATCAATCGACAGTATGGCCTCTCAGGAATTCGAAAAGCTGTTGGGCATACTCCAGAAGCATCCCGAACCTATCATGCGGAGAGCATCAGCCATCTGCCTTGGAAGAAAGGGCGACGCCAGAGCGTTGAATCCCCTGGGCGGTTCCCTTGTCCAAAATCCCGATGCAGACGAGGACGTAAGGGCCGCTGCGGCTTCCGCCCTCGGCGACTTGCTTAAACCTGAGGCTGTGGAGCCCTTGTCGCAGGCTTTGGCCACGGACCAGTCCGCCAAGGTAAGAGAGGCGAGTGCCGCCGCTCTAGGTTCCTTGGGCCAAGGCGCCGGAGTTGGCCCCCTGGAGCAAGCGCTGGCTGACGACGCAGAGGAGGACGTAAGAGAATCTGCCGCGGATGCCCTGGGGGACCTGCTTTCGCCCAGCTCGCTACCGCCCTTGCTGGAGGGACGAGCCAACGATCCATCTCCCAAGGTGCGAGGAGCTTGCTCCGGTGCTTTGGGTCGTTTCTCGCAGGCCGGTCTGTCCGACGCCCTCGGGGGCGCATCCGAACCGACGGTCCGCTCGGCCGCGGCGCAGGTATTGGGGGAACAGGCAGACCCCTCTGCTGCAGACAACTTGATCAAAGCCCTCCAGGACCCCGAGGAGGAGGTTAGGGAATCAGCACAAGAGGCCGTTGAAAATCTCGGGACTGTCACTTCCCTGGAGAGCGGCGGAGGTCTGCTTTCTCATAGTTCCGGGCTTTCCATGATTCCCGGTACAACCACCGGTCAGGCCGCGGAGCTTTCACACCTTCCAGTGTTTGAAGTACAGGGAGCGAAGGGCGTCAGCTTCCTGAGGACCGCCGTAGGAGAGCGGTACGAAAATGGGCAATGGTATCCCGGCCGACAGTCAGGAGTTCCATACCTCTCCGGCTCGCCTGTTCCCAATCTCGGCTCAATCTCGCAGCCCACAGTTTCCACAGCGCGGACAACGACCAGCCGGATTACCGTGAGTCCCGTCGGCGACGCGCAGAATATTCCCAAAGGCAACGTGCCAATCTCATCATTACCAGGCGTGCTGTCCGTTGGCGGAACTCTATATCCCCATACTGAAACTTTCGCAATCAACCAGGCGGTCTCCTCTTATTCCTGGACCTCGAGTGTGCCGACCTACTCCGATGAGCTATTGGACGGCGCAAATGTGTCGCCTCAGTACGGCCATACCTCTATTCCGCAAGATGTACCCGAACGTGTGCAAAGGCTTGCCCAGAGAATCACTTCTGGGCAACCCACCCCTTACCAGAAGGCCAAGGCCATAGAGGGGTATCTCAAAACCAATTACAGCTACCAGTTAGCTGACCCATCAAGCGTAGGCCCTCCAGCGGGGCACGATCCGGTGGACTGGTTCCTGTTCGAAAGCAAAGAGGGAACGTGCGGAAATTTCAGCACCGCTTTTGTGATTCTCGCTCGTTCCGTGGGGCTGGCGGCCCGTGTGGTCTCCGGGTGGTCAATTTCACCGGTTGCTGATGCACAGACTGTCTACACAGACCAGGCTCACCAACGGGCCGAAGTTGCGTTGGAGGGATTCGGATGGATTTCCTTCGAGCCCACTGGCAGCGGAGGAGCACCAAGCCGCGCAGGCCAGGGAAATGGCGGCGGGGCCGTGCCACAGTCTGTCCGGCAAGAGATTGAGAACCTTGTCCAGCAACTCTCCGACGACCAACCGGGCATACAGCAGCGCGCGCAGCAGGAGCTTGAGGACGGCGGCGCGGACATTGCCCAAACTGAAAACGGTGGAGCAGTGGTCACGAAAGACGGGGAGTGTTTCGGCCTAGGGGTTGGCACTACCACCCGTCAAGTCGAAGAGCCAGGCAGCCTTGGAGACGAAGGGACTGGCGGAACCGAACAACGCTCTCCGGTAATTTATGTAAGCGGGGCCGCCAACACCAGGTACCTTCGCAGCGCAGTAGGAGAAGTGTATGAGGGTGGCAGGTGGCACCGGCTGGACCGCATATCCCTGGACTACGATAACGGCCAGAGCATTCCTCACCTGGTCAACAACGAACTGGTCGGAGTGGGATCATCCTCATCCCTGCTTCCCCAGGGAGTGAACCCCTCCCCGCTGCTCTCAGGATTCGACCTCCGTCCCCAGGTTATCCTCACGGATAGCATCACCGTTGAGGCCTCGGAGAAACTGGGGAATCTCCCAGCAGGTGTGGTTCCTACGTCCCAGTTCCTCGATGAGGTCAGCGTGGACGGTCGATTCCACCCCGTCAGTGGCACGTTCTCGTTAGATGCTCCGACTGAAAGTTTCAGTTGGGTCTCCCGGATCCCTAAGTTCACCCGCGCACAGTTGGAATCCGCGAATGTCGTCTCCGATCCCGCCTACACCCAGCTCCCGGCCAGCCTGCCGCAGCGCATCAGAGACTTGGCGATGGACGTTACCGCAGGGCATGAATCCCCCTATGCCAAAGCCAAGGCGCTGGACGACTACCTCAGCACCCAATACACATACAAATTCGCCGATGGTTCTGGCCGGGAGGAACCACCCCCTGGTCGAGACCCGGTGGACTGGTTCCTGTTCGACCACCGAGAGGGCACGTGCGGCGTATTCAGCACTGCGTTTGTGGTAATGGCCCGCTCCATCGGTATTCCCGCCAGGGTTGCCTCGGGTTGGGCCATCAGCCCCACCGGCAGCCGCCAGGAAGTATTCACCGACCAGGCTCATCAATGGGCGGAGGTGCCCTTCGAGGGTCTGGGATGGGTGCAGTTCGAGCCCACCGCTCCCTTGGGAGCACCGTCGCGTACTGCCCTGGCCAGCGAGCAAGGTCCCCAGGCAGAGAGTCAAGACGATTCGAGCTCTCAATCCGCCCCTGACGCTAATGAAAGCCAGGAGACATCGAGCCAGGGAGGGCCGGAACAAGAACAGCCCGGTTCCCAAAATGGGCCTACGGAAGACGGGAGTCCGGAGAACTCCGCCACGGAGGGGCCTGAAAGCCAAACACAGTCCGAACAGTCCGAACAGTCTGACTCGGAAGAGGGAGCGTCCGGCGAGGAATCTGAGCAAACGCCCACCGGGGAAGATCGCGATAGCCAGCAATCCTCTAGCACCGAGGAAACGCCGGTGGAGGACCAACAGCAGACACCAGAGGAGGAGCAGCAGCAGGAGGGGCAGGAACAGACGGAGGAACTGACGCAGCCGCCCGATCCAGTGGACACCGTTACTGCGATCATTTCCTGGCCTGCCGACGTCCGTAGAAAGAGGGGTTTCTTGGTCGGCGGCACTGTCCGAACCGATGCCGGGGGCCCCGTTTCCGGAATGCAGGTAGAGATCTTCATTAATGAGACCAAGGAGCACGGCGGCACAAGAATTGGTGAGACCACCGTCGATCGAGGCAATTTCCAGGCCGAAGTCACCCTACCATCGTCCATGAGCAGGGGTTCCTACCAGTTGCTCGCCCACGCCTTGGCCAACGAACAGTACCTCGAGTCCTGGAGCGACCCGGACATCACCGTGTACTCGGAAAGCGGACTACAGCTGACCGGCCCCGGCGAAATACCCGTGGACACCCAGGCGCTGTTCCGAGGCAAGTTGTTGGACGATTCGGGAGGCGGCGTGGCCAACCTCGAATTGCAGGTCTCTGTAGACGGGCGCAACCTCCCGCCCCAATCCACCGACGATACTGGAGAATTCGCCTTTGCCCAGACCTTCTCGGAGGTAGGACCCCACACCGTAGAGGTCGGCTTTGAGGGCAAGGACTTCCTGTTGGGCAACACCGCCAGGTTGGAATTGGAGGCGGTGATGCCCACCGAGTTGAGCGTGGTTATCGCTGGCGAAGTTCGCGTGGGAGACGGGTTCCCAATCGAGGGAGTCCTTCGGGACGTACGAGGAAGTCCCGTGGATGGAGCCGAGTTGACTTTTGCGGTGGGCGAAGGCCCCCCTTGGACAGCGGTCACCGAGGAGGACGGATCGTTTACCACGACCGGTTCCACGGATACGGTCGGAGATTCCGTCGTCCACGCACAGTTTATGGGCGACTATCCTGTCCTCCCTGCTGAGTACTCGAGCACCGTCACAGCCAGGTACCTCACGGCCATGTCAATTTCCGGCCCCTCCAGCGTCCTCCAGGGTGAAGAGGTTTTATTCCAAGGAAGGCTCACTTCAAACTCGCCGACGGAAATCGATTCCCTTGAAGTGCTAATCGAGGATCGGGATGGGTCGCTCATCGATACGATTACCACTGCAGAGGATGGCACATTCCAGTATCTCTCCCCCGGCTTCGGCGACACCGGACCCCGCGTGGTTACGGCGAGATTCAAGGAACAACAGCGCCTCACGTCCAGTTCTGCCAGTCTTTCTTTCTTTGTGGTGGAACCCACAGTCCTGACTGTGGAGGGCCCTGCAGTAATCAGGGCTGGAGAGGCTGTCGAGTTAAAGGGAATTCTGAGGACCTCAAACGGCCAGCCCGTTCCGGGAGTCCCTATCTGGGTAGGAGATCCTGACTCGCTACCCCTCGTTACCGGCGCAGACGGTTCCTTTGGTCGTGTGTTTCCCGTGGAGGCCGAAATCGGGCCGTCCGAGGTGGAGGCCACCGTAAACATATCGTTCGGGTTCCAAGGAAGTGATCGCCTCGCTCCATCGCTGAGAAATCATGCCGTATCGGTCGGCCTACCGTGGTTGTCAGCAGAGGCGACGGAACCTGTGGCACGCGGGGAATCAGCTACATTGCGGGGAACGGTGTTCTTGGGAAGCAGGCCGCTGCCGGACACGGTTGTTACTGCTGGCCCGGACTCCCGGTCCGTTACCGATGAAACCGGGGCATTCACTCTACAATACCCGGTTGCCACCGATGCTCTTCTCGGAAGAAACGAATTTGTAGTCACGGTATCGGACCACAACTTGGCCGCTGCTGTCCCCGTAGACGTAAAGTCGGGCGTTGATTTGATCGTGGTCCCGATGGAGGACGTATATCCGGGGCAAGAGGTAACCGTCGAAGCCTCGTTGAAAGACGATACAGGACGAGGAATAGCCGGCGCCACGCTCCGTACCGGGGGCGGTGCGGAGGCCGTGACGGACAACAAGGGAACGGCGCGGCTCCTGCTGACCGTTCCTGATACCGCAGATGCTCTTGTCGTACCTGTCACGTTCAATTACGAGGGAGACGACTTGTTCCTTCCGTTGTCCTACCTTGCAGGAATACCAATCACACAGCCCAGCTTTAACTGGGTTCTATGGGTGGGTCTGCCTGCTCTTGTCGTCGCTGTAATCGTGACCGGTTATGCAGTCCGCAAGTTCGGGGGCATCTCCGTGCCTTCCGGTGCCCTAACGCGAGGCCGAGGGCGCGCCGGAGACGACGACAGAGAGACCTCACAGGAGCCAGTCACGAAAGATGACGGTGTGCCCGACGTTGAACCGGAGCCGATTCCTGATCCCGAGCCAACCAGGCTGGAAATTTCCATACACAGACCTGCACCGGACATCCCGGAGGTCTTCGGGATAGGAGAACAAATCCCGATAGCCATAACCCTGGCGGTGGAGGACGGTCCGGGCGTCCCTCAAGCTGCTCTCGTAGTAACGGATCCTAACGAAGAACGACTTAACCTGAATACAGATCAGCAAGGGGGTTGCGGGTTTAGTTGGGACGCTAATAGATTGGGGGACCTGACGGTTTCGGCAGAATATGAGGAGACTCGGTTGTTCTTGGGTTCATCGGGTTCCGCCGTAGTGAGGGTAGTCGACTTCAGGGAGGAAATTGTCCGGCTTTACAACGAGTATCTGGGATGGGCCGAGAACCAATTGCCTGGTGCCTCAGTACGCACCCCCAGGGAACTGGAGGCGATTCTCGCATCCTCTGGTTTGCCCTTGGACTTCCGGGCAGTGGATGAAGTCATTTCGCGCTTTGAAGAGGCCGACTACAGTGAACACGCCATAGGTCGCAGGCAGTACGAGTCCATGTACCGCGCCTGGCAAGTTGTGGCGGGGGAGTAGGTCCTTGAACGAACCGACTCCCTCAAAATCCGGGTTGATTTTCTCCGGTCTGCTTCTGGTAGCGATAGCAGTGGCGGCATTCCCCCTGCTGTCCCCTGGTGGAGTCGTTCATAACGCAACTACCCTTGAATTCCGGCACATCGCCCCGTGGATCGCAGTGGGCGCGGCGCTACTGCTGCTCAGCAGGATTGCGGCCTTTGCTCATACCATACTCGAGACCCGCTTGGCACAAGCTCCCAGCCAGGCAGACGAGGAATGGGAAATCGACGACGACGGCTCAGGTGAGGAGGATGGCGAACCAACTGACGTGCCAGCCTCAAGCCGCCTGCTCACGGCAACAGCCATAGCGCAGGGAGCGTTTCAGGGCATTGGGTGGGCAACCCTTGTGGCTGGGGCTTTGGCGCTTCTGGCTACTCTCCCAGCCACCATTGCCGCAAGACCAGACGCCGCCGACGTGGAGTCCCTGGAAAAGTACCTTGGTATTTTTGGCTCGCTCATTAAATGGGTATTTGCGGCCGGAATATTCTATGGGCTTCTCAGGACAGCAAAGGTCCTATGGCCCATTGCAGCAAACTCCCTGCCATTCCCAGCAAGGCCTCTGACCGTCCTGGCCGTAGCATACGTGCTCCTGGCCAGCGGAGGGTTACTCGACGCCGCCTACAACTTCCCCGGCGGTCTGATCCTGATCATCCTGGCGCTGGCCTTGGCGTTGCCGTATCTGGCCTCTGTGTTGCGCAGCCTGGTCGGGCTTTCGCTACCCTCGAGAATACAGAACCCCGCCCGTATCTTCCTGCTGATCATCGACATAGCGTGGATAATCTTGGTGCTGGGGATCATGCTCTCCCTGCCAGGCATCCTGAGGGACATTCCCGAACTTCAGCCAGGTGGCGCCCTGGCATCAGTAGCGCCATATCTGGGCATCTTTGACACCCTTGCCCTCTGGTCGATCATTCTCCTGAGCCCCTTCATCCTGGTAAGAGCAATAGCGGCGTTTCGACCCGTGGTGGGGGAGGTGTTCGGATTCCCCATGGGCCGGATTATCCTGTTCGCGCTGGCACTCGTCGTTTTTTCAGACAGCGGCATACCCGCAACCGCCTCCAGCTTCCCAATCCCCAAGTTGATGCCGGCCATGGCCGCAGCGCTGGCCATTTCCTACTTGACTCTGATACTTCGAAGGCTGGCCCAGATCGGACTCCCACCGCGAGTCGCGATTCCCCTGACCAACATTCCCCCGCTGATTGGCGCTCTCATGCCTGCCATCAGTGCTTCGCTTGTCGTATGGGCATTGTTGCAGTCCTTGCCCCTGATCAGCGCACCCCTGCTGGACAATAGTGGTACGTCCGGCTTCGGAGAGACCTCCCTACCCTATTTCGCCGGCTTGTTTGAGGTGAGATTTGCCCTTATTGCCTTTGTCTTCCTCACATTGGTCACGTGGGCGCTGCCTGACCCACTGTGGACACCCGCCCAGCTGAGGGTACGCCCCCTGCTCGCCGCCTTGGGCTTTACCGCTGCAGGCTGCTTCCTGTGGCTGGCCATGGCTCCGTTGTCGGGGGTGGGACACGTTTTCCCTCTTTTGGGGGCGATCGTGGGGGCAGGATTGCTCACCATGGGGCTTGCCCAGATGGCCGGATACTACGTTGATTCTCCAGAACCCCTTTATTCCGAACCCGCGCGATGGTTCACCAGTTCGAAGGTACGAGGATTTATCGTGGGAGCCGCTGTCGCCTTTTACGGAATGCTGCTGCGCCCGCTGGTCTATGAAACGCTCTGGTTCGCCGCGGTTTACGAGTGGATCGTCGTATTTGCCGTGGCAGTCTGGGCAATGTTCAAGATACGCGGCGGTTTGAAATCATTCGTAGAAACAGCGGGAGCCGCCCCGTTGAATTGGACTCGCTGGAACCGCCACGAGCAACAATTTGAAGACAGGCCGGACCCCCGCCGTATCCTTGTTTCGAGGTGGCAACGTCGATTTATAGAGTCGGGAGAATGGTCGGATCTGTGGACATACCTGATGGGCCTTTTGTGCCGAAACAACGCCTCACCACAAGAGGTGCAGAGGGTATTTCGTCCCCTACGAGAGGCCGTTATGCCCAAACCTGGCGGCGGTTTCCTTCGCAGAAGGGGGGATAGGGAGTTCAGGCGAAGGGAGTCGGGACTTGCCGCGTCTTTGCGCAACAGCGAGCAGGCCTTGTCCAGTCCGCCGGGTTTGCCAGCGATCGCGTACACTTCAGCCGTTGTCGACGCCTCAAATCCCTTCATCGAGAACGGAACAGATTCGGAAATGATGGCCGCCACCCTGGTTTCCGCATACCGTAGTCGTGGCGCCGACATGAACAATGCCGTGGCACTGTGGTACCCAATCATCAGAGAGATAGACCGCCCCTCACAGTGGTTCCAACCGCCCTGGACCCGAAGCAGGCAAAGGCGCCGAGCCCAAGAGCGTCGACGAAGGCTGGTGCAGGGCGCGGTTTCACACCTGTCGGGGGAAACATTGTGCGATTCGTTAACCGTGGGCATCGCCGCCCGACGGGCACCCTTGTCCCTGGCCACTTCAGAACCAGGCGGTTCAATATCGGCACCTCTTCCGCAACCACCATCTGTTCAACCAAGCACCGAGGTACAAACGTCAGTAGCGGCCGGCACGCAAAGCGCAGAGCCAGGGATTGCGATCAATCGCCTTGTCCAGCACCATATGACGCGCGCCACTTACGAGACGGTGGGGAGACAGGGCCCTTCGTCCCCGGCCACGATGCATGCAATCACCCAGGGACAGGCATTCGAGATCATCAGCGATGCCAATTCATCCTATCTCGTACGCACTTCTGACAATACTATTGGGTACGTTTCAAAATCAGCCTTGGTATGGCTGCCAATCTTGCCCGGCGATGAGGTTGTTGCAGAAACATGAATGAAGGGGAACTTGAAGAGGTCAGAGTAGCTTGCGAAGGAATTATTGACCGCGTGGGAGACGTGTTCGTCGGTAATCGGCTGCTGCTCCGCAAATTGCTGGCTGCCGCCCTGGCGAATGGACACGTACTGTTCGAGGACTATCCAGGGCTGGGAAAGACGCTGCTGGCCAAGGTGTTTTCCCGGGCCATAGGGAGCGACACCAAGCGGGTGCAGTTCACTCCCGATCTCTTGCCCTCGGACATACTTGGCGTGAACGTATGGCGTCAGAACGAGGGTGAATTTCGCTTGGTTCGCGGCCCGGTTTTCACCAACGTTCTACTGGCCGACGAAATCAACCGCGCACCTCCAAAGACCCAGGCAGCTCTACTCGAGGCTATGGAGGAACGACAGGTCACGATTGATGGCGACACCCTGGGCCTGGGTACTCCCTTTATCGTGATTGCCACCCAGAACCCCATTGAGCAGGAGGGCACTTACCCACTGCCGGAGGCACAGCTTGACAGGTTTCTATTCAAGATGGGGACTGGTTACCCCGCCAGCCAGCAGATGGAGAGCAGTATCCTCCTCAGGCGCATTCAGTGGCAGAAAGACGATCCGACCGATGACATAGAACCGGCCGTGGATGTCGACGGGTTCGTGGAACTGCAGGGACTGGTCGAGACGAATGTTTACGTCGACGACGTGATAGTGGATTACATCACCCAACTGGTCAGGATGACCCGGGAACATCCTCGGGTGTCAGTGGGTGTGAGCCCAAGGGGTTCTCTCGCCCTTTTAAGGGTTTCTCGCAGCATTGCGCTTATACATGGACGCGACTTTGTGGTGCCTGACGACGTCAAGATGGTGGTTCCCGATGTTCTGGCCCATCGGATAATACTCAACATCGAGGATACCCTGGAAGGAGTTCGGACTGAGTCGATAGTCGACGAAATATTGGAACAGGTGCCACCGCCAACCGAGCTGGCTGCCAGGAGATCCTAGAGTGTTTCCTCACTCTTTCATGACGTGGGTGGGGCTGTCCCTCATCTTTCTTGCTGTCGGGTTGGCCTTTGGGAATCTCGTCCTGCTTACCGGTGCCGTATTCCTCCTGTTGGCCATGCTGATTGTCACGGCACTCCAACCTCCTTCGGGCGTCCAGATTGATCGTCGAATTCCCAGATCAATCTGTTGGGCGGGAGACAGCCTTCAGGTGGAGCGTCACTTTATCGCAACGAGGGGAATCGGCCTCATCTTCGTTCACGATGCGCTCCCGCCGGAATTGGAGGTGGAGGAAGGCAACAACCTGCGAGTAGTGTGGAAATGGGTGGGCACGAAGACCTCTGATCTGTCTTACAAAGTGAGGTTCCCCAAGCGCGGCGAGTTTACGCTACCTGCTTCCGAGTGGGAGTCGCAGGCTCCGCTCGGGGTGAGGCGAGGCAGATTGACCCGTTCCGGAGAGTCCATTGCGATCTCCGTTGTCCCCAGAATCAGGGGCATCACCCGCCTGAACGAAATTCGCGTCACCACCAAGCAAACCAGGTACCAGGACGACCTTGCCCAGATAGGCATTTCCAACTCCGAGTTCAGGGAACTTCGGCCCTACGCTCCGGGAGACCCAATCAAGCTCATCAACTGGAAAGCCAGTTCCAGGGGCACGCGAAGCGACAACCTGCCGCTTGTAAATGAGCTGGAGCCCGAGGGCAGAAAGGCCATCTGGATATTTCTGGACACAGCCCGGTACATGGACGTCGGAACTCCTCTGAACAACCCGATGGAGAACACCGTGGAGGCTGCGGGTAGCCTGGCCCAGTTTTACCTCTCCAGGGGCTCTACCATTGGAGCCTATGCCTATAACAGCTACGGCGGCGGTGGCGAAATGCTCTCCCCCGACGCTGGCCAGAAGCAGTTCCGCCGTTTGACCCAGATGCTGGCCGGGCTGCGGTCCGGGCCGCCGCGACATGATTTGCTGCAGGCAATTGAATGGTGCAAGGGGTTCCTGCTGCGGCTGCAACCCGAAATCTTCATCATCACAAGGCTGGACGTGTATTACCCCAGGCCGGGAGAGGGGCGAGAGGCCTTGGACCGTTTCAGCTCGGCCATCAGGCGGCTGGCAGCACTTCGCAGCAGGTCTCGCCGCTCGGGCAGGGTTCGTGTGGTCCACGTCAGTCCGCAGGAATCAAACGCCGACGCAGATTCCCTTTTCAAAGACATTGACATGTCGCAATGGGAGAGCCGTTCGCTTGGCTATGACCTGCGACGGTCCGGGGCCGACGTGATCGACTGGAACCCTGGCCACGAGGACTTCATCGCCGCGATGGTGCGTCATTTGAACGTTTACAGGTAATGTGATGAGGCTGCACTGGCGCCTGACAATCGGTGTCGTCGAAGCTGCGATGGTCATTTTTGTGCTGTTTGCCGCGGCTTGGCAATTCGGCGAATGGGCCTTCGGTCCTGGGCTGGCCGACGGAGGCGAACCCGAATCGTTGGCGGAGAGAATGCCAGCCTTTGACGGGTCGTACCTGATGCTCGCGATATTGCTTGTTGCCGCCCTTTACGGCCTGTTCCAGGTTTTCGGGCGGAGTGGTCTCGCCCTCTGGACGGTCGCCATCCTCGTCATCCTTGCCCAGATGCCCGGCATATGGTCGCACAACAAGCTGAGCTGGGGAAAATTCATGGGCATCGAAACGGCCATGGGCGAGGGGCACTCCCTTATGCTGGGGGGAACCCTCTTCGTTGCCAGCCTGCTGGGTCTGGTTATCCTGCACCGGCTTATTGCCCTGCGAAAGCTGGGCGGCGTACTGACACAGCGCCGGGTGGACGCCTCGGAGCGGGACACCATCCTTGTGAACGAAGGACTGGCGCTCACAGTGATTGTGGCCGTCGCATTGGTGTTGGCCCTGTTGCTGGTGGGTGCGGGCTCGGGAATAGCGGGACCAGCGTGGATCGCATCCAATGTTCCGTGGGCCGTAGTAACCATTGGTGGCGGAGCAAGTGTGCTCCTGATCGCCTTTATAGCGCTCTTTATCCGTAGCCTTACCGAAGAGGCCAGCGCACCAGAGTCCGGTTCCGGCGGCTGACCATCCGTCACTGTCGGCGCTGCTTCTTTCTCAGTAACATACCTTGGCCAAATCTCGTCACCAATTCGTATCTGTCCAGAGATAAAGGGATTGGACCGGCTTCGCTTCTTGGCGTTCGGTAGTTCCCCAACTCTACCGGAAAGGCAGGGGAACTATGTGTTCGCTCCCTCGCCATCCAGTGACAAGTACCCGGCAGTCCCTACCTAGCTAAGCTTCGTATACCGACTTGCCGCCCACTATCGTACGCTGCACCTGGATGTCTTTGATGCCAAAGGGGTCGACCTGCGTTGGGTCGGCTCCCAGCACCACGAGGTCGGCCAGCTTTCCCACTTCGATCGGAGCCCTTGAGGTCCTCGTCAAACGAGGCGTAGGCGCTGTGCTTGGTGTAGATGCGCAGAGCCTCCTCCACGGTCACCTTCTGGTTGGGCCCCCAGACGTTGCCCCGGCTATCGGTGCGGGTGACGCAGCTCTGGATACCCAGCAGCGGCTCGAAGGGCCCGGGAGGGTAGTCGGTGGCGCCGGTACCCACCACGCCGTAGTCCAGGAACGAGCGCTGGGCGAACATCCACTGCAGGCGTTCCTCGCCGTAGAAGGGCATCTTCTCCCCGTGGTGGTAGACGTAGGTGCAGAAGGGAGTGGCGATGGTTCCCAGCCGGTGCATCCTGTTTAGAATGTCAGGGTTGACCAGCGAGCAGTGCTCAATCCGGTGCCGGGGGTTGGGACGGGGGTCGGCCGCCTGGGCTTTTTCGTAGGCGTTCAGCACCATGTCGATGGCGAGGTCGCCGTTAGCGTGGATGCAAACCTGGAACCCGGCCCGGTGCATCTCCATGACGTTTTCTTCGATTTCCTCGGCGCTCATCGCAAGGATGCCGTGGTCGCAGTCGCTGCCGACGTAGGGTTCCGAAAGGTACGCGGTGCGGGCCGCGATGGCGCCGTCGGCGACCATCTTGATGCCGCCCAAGCGCAGGTTGTCGTCGCCGAACCCGGTCTTCAGCCCCGCCTCCTGCAGGGACCGGAAGTGCGGGTGGTACATCAATGCGTAGACGCGCAGAGACAGATCTCCCGCATCCCGTCCCTTCCTGGTAGGTGACAAACTCGTCCCTGACTACCCTCGCGTCATGAACGCTGGTGAGCCCGACCTCGGTCAGCATCCGGCAGATGGTGCGCAGCCCCTCTCGGCGGATATCCGGCGTGTCCGAGGGGATGAGACCGAAGCGCACCGGCTCGATGGCGCGCTCGTAGACCACGCCGTTCAGCTCGCCGGTGTCCGGGTGCCGGCCTAGCCGTCCGCCAAAGGGGTCGGGGGTGTCCTGGTAAAGCCTGCGAGTTCCAGGGCCACGCTGTTCAGGTAGTAGATGTGCCCCGCGCGGTGGGACACCATTATGGGGTGGAACGTGCTCACCGCATCCAGCTCTTCGCGGAATATGGAGCGGTTCTCGGCCGTCTTGGTGTCGTCGTACTTGAATCCCTGCACCCATCGCCCTGGAGGTGTGGTTTCCACCCGCTCCCGGAGGGCCGTCTGGATGGCGGCGATGGTGGGCAGGTCGCAGTCGGCGGCCATCACATGGCGGATGCCACTGTTCAGCACGTGAATGTGAGCGTCGATGAACCCGGGCAGCACGGTGCTGCCCGTTAGATCCAGCACCTTCACGTTGGGGCCGATGAACGTCTCCACGTCCCTGTTGCTGCCCACGCCAACGATGCGGCCATTGCTCATGGCCACGGCCTGGGCCCGGGGACGGCTGGAGTCCATGGTAATGACGTTGGCGTTCCTGATGACCGTATCGGCCTTGGTTGACACTGTAGACATGGCCTCACCCGTTTGATGTCTTTGGCGGCGTCTGGTCTAGATATTCAGCTTCCAGGATGGTCCGCCCTGCGATGACGCCGTCCACCCATAGACGATGCCGTTCTTACAATCATTGCTTATCACTGTCTCCTATTTTCCCCAGCAGTTGACGGCATTGCGTTGACAGCGCAAGTCATGGTATGACCTCGTTGAGCCGCCACTCGCGAGGTGATGCTGCACCTGCTGAAAAGATTGCACCCCATCTTGTATTCGGCCTTCATCAGCATACATCCGGCTCGATTGCAATACTCTACTCCGTCAAGGGTCTAGGTCATATTCATCCTAAAGGCCCTTGAACTAGATATTCTCCCCCTAGATCTCCGTCATTGGACAGATGTGACCCAGAGGTTGGCCCAGTTGATGGGGTGAGACTTTCAGGCGTGGGCTTTGGGGTCGATATGGAGCGGTTCTCGGTGTCGTCGTACTTGTAGGCCTCGGTGTCGCTGTAGGCCTCGGTGTCGCTGTAGCCCGACGCGTCGGGGTAGGAACGGGAGTCGCAACGACCGACTTACCTGCGACACCTTGAGGCCCTGGCTCATTTGGCCCCGTTGGACCCGCTTGGCCAGCTGGTCCCTCATGGCCTGGGTCGCCTCTAGCTCCTTGAGGACCGGATTCTCCACGAGGGCCCTGTTCTCCTTGGGCACCGGGTGGGCCTGCTGGCCCGTAGGGTCCCGGGGGACCGGGCTCACCTTGAGGTGCGGCCATTTGCTCCTCTTGGAATCCTTCTGACGTCGTCATCGGTTAAGCGAGGTGCAGGCCAAAGCCAAAATCGTTAGAATTATTCCCATCGACGTTAGGTACTTGATCAGGTCCAACAATGCCGTTGTGTCATCCTAGTGTATTCAACTTGAAGCCCTGCACCCACGGGTCCGGTCGGTGTCTACTCCGCCCGTTCCCGTCTAGATATTCAGTTCCAGGATGTACAGACCGCCCTGCAGGCGGTCCACCACGTAGACGATGCCGTTTTCGTCCACGTGCACGTCGTTGATGCCGTTGGCGTCGGCGCCCTCGGGTATCTGCGGCACATAGTAGGCGACCTCCTGGGGCTGGAACGGATTGGTCGTGTCGAAGACCCGGATACCCCCGTTGAAGAAGGTGGCATACACCAGGGAGTCAGACCGCAGGGACAGGGGCCCCGGACGGTTCTCATGGATGTTGTGCGCCCCGTAACGGCCGGGGCGGCTGAAGAAGTCGTCCGTGTCCTGCATCGGGAGCGTACTGATGATTACCGGGTTGCTCTCCAGCCGGTTGTCCATCAGCCACACCAGCTTGGGGTAGTCGGCGCCTCCCAGCATGGTGGCCTCCTGGGTCACCACCAGCAGGTCGCGGCTGAACAGCGGCAGCACCGTGTGGGTAAAGCCCGGGAACGGCGGCGCGTAGTTCAGTTGCGCGACCGGCGACGGGCGGGACACGTCGGAAATGTCCAGCGTAATGACGCCCGAGTCCTTCCAGCCGCAGTAAGCGCGGTCGGGACGATTGGGGTAGACGTTGGTGTTGTGGACGCTGTGGCCCACGTCGAACTGCGGGTGCCTCGCCGGAGGAGGAGCGTCGTCTCCCTCCTGGGTGCCGGGCAACCACCAGCGGCCCGCCTCCAGTGGGTTTGCAGGGTCGCTCACGTCCATTATCACGTAGAACTGGTCGTCTTTCGGGTCGGTAGGACGAGAATCCGGAGTTCCAGTGGCCAGGTGGGCGTAGTTGCCGTCGACCCACCACAGGCAGTGGCAGCCGCGCGAACCCGGGCCCTGGGCGTCATAGAAAGCGATGCGCCCGGGGTTCTCCGGGTCGCTGATATCGAAGACGCCCATCCCGGTACCCGGCTGGCCGTGCTCCCGCGACTGGTAGGCCACCAGCATTGTGTCTCCAACGATGGACAGGGAGTTGGAGCGCAGGTGGTTGAAATCAAGGTCGGTCTGGGCCACCACCTTCGGGTTGGTCAGGTCCGTGACGTCGACGCTGGTGAAGTCCTTGGGTGCGCTTTCGTGAGCGAGGTACAGGATGCGACGGCCGCTGGCCGTCTGGTGCAGGTCCACTCCCTCGCCTATGTTGTTGTGCCCGTTCAGGTCGACGTGGGCAATGAGCTTCATGTTCTTGGTTTCCGTGGTCTGGGATGTCATGAAGCCTCCATCCGCGTTTCTGGAACGCGATATTCGAAAATTCCCAAGTCTATTCTTGAGGACGCCAGTTTACCACCGCGTATCATTGCGGTTGACTGCTGAAGTGGCGGGTTCTACATTCAGCGCCCGCCCATTCGGCTCAAGAAAGAAGAAGTGAGCGCATATTTGCGCCGATGCCCGCGGCGCCCGCGCACAGTCAACGACATTGAGGAGGCAACCATGGGCTGGTCAAACCACCACACGAACGGTCTGATTCACTACGCTCCCCAGCAGGCTTACCGGGGCTACACCCTGATCACCAACGTCAGCGGACACGATACGCGGCTCATCGACATGGAGGGCCGCGTCTGCCACGCCTGGCATTCCGACGAGGGCATCGGGTACGCATACCTCCTTCCCAACGGCAATCTGCTGCTGCGAACGGGGCCCGCAGCCGAGGAGGTATCGTTCCTGTCCCGTCCGGAGCGGGAGTTGCTGCCCATCGGCGGGCGCACGGTGGCTGGTGCCATCCTGGAGCTCGACTGGGAGAGCAACGTCGTTTGGGAGTACCGGTACCCACTGCTGCACCACGACTTCGAGCGGCAGCCCAACGGCAACACCCTGATATGCGAGGGTGCCCCTGGCCGCATTCCTTTCGACAAGGACCCGGATCTGTCCGGTCGAGGTGACCGCTGCTGCAGGGAAATTGACTTCGAGCGGGAGCCCATCGGCAACCCCTGATTCATGGCGCCGCAGCCCGCATACGGGTCGTCCGGGCAAAGTTCGTCTCAGGGAGTGGCCAACCCGTTCATTCCGCGCAGTTCGGCACGGTGTCGGTGGTTCGACATCAGGGCTGGCCAATTCCGTCTTCCGCGCCCACCGTTACGGCTACGATCATCCGGCGCTGGCGGGCAAGGACCTCGACCCGGCCAGGTATGCCAACCTGAACCGGCTCTACAGCTAGGGAGCTTCAATACCCGAGTCCAGACTTGTGGCGACGTTGTGCCACCTGCTTACCCCGTTTTGACTCAGCGGACCGGCGGACCGACCAGCTCTCGGACTGCTGTTGCACGCAGGGCTGATCCGCTTGGCAGGTCGGCCCTGTCGAGAACCTGCTGCTCAGCCCTGCTTTGCTGAGCAGAATCCGAACGCCATACGACGCGCGCCTGTTTGGCCGTTTTGTGTCCCAAGGCACATCCGGGGCGGTGCACGAGTTGCATGCTCGCCGGATGACTCGGGAACCCCGTATCACCCTCTCCTGATCTCGAGGTGGGGCCAAGTATCCGCCTCGGCGACGCAGCATCTCGCAGACTCTCCCTAACCCGTCCTGCATCGGCCGTTCCATCCCTGGGATGCTTGGCGCAGAGATTTTCCCGTCCTGTCGAATGCAGCAGGTATTTGGCCGCTGGTTCCCGGTTTGCGGCCCCTGCACTGCGCCCTGCGATTGCCGATTTTCACAAAAATTCCACTTAGATTTAGCCCTTATTCACGGTATTTTCATACCATCTCATTACACTTCCCCAAAGGACCGCATAGCGATGGGAGGGGCTGCGGGGACTCGCGGCTGAGCCGGCTATTCCGCTACGACAACACCTCATCCCCACCCGCTGATTGCAGTGCTCCTGTCAGTCCCCGGTGCCCAACGGCAGAAACGCCTGCCCAGGAAGGCCGCCATCCACACAGCGTGAAGCCCGCGTCGTCCTGTCGACCAGAGTGTTCGCTGAATAGCCACCCGGCGCAGAATTGGGGGAGGGAATCGATCGAGATGGTAAAAAGGATCTGGAGTCTGGTGAGGCACCCAATTGTGGCGGCGATACTGGTTGCTGGCGTTATAAGTCTAATGTTAGCCAAGGGGTCGGAGCCTGCGTTGGCTTATGACCTGTATCTGGACATTGACTGCAATGACAACCCGGTTTTTGAGGGAGATACATTCAGGCTGCATATTGAAAGTACCCATCCGTACGTCTATGCGAAGGAAACCCTCAAGGTGTACTGGACTACCATCACCCAGACGGCCGATGAGTCCGACTACAGGCCTCTCCACCACGAGGGACAGGCCAGCAACGGCTACCAGACTGAAAACAGCAGGATGGGCCGTACCTTTTACACCAAGGAGGATCATTACTCAGAGTTCCCCGAGACCTTCAAGGTCCGCGCCGACAACGCCGAGTCTGACGGGGAGGGCGCAGGATCGTGCACTATCGAAATTGAGGACAATGACGGACCGGGGGCAGTGACGACCTGGATTGAAGGAACACCTGATAACTACGGAGAGAACCACTCGGTAGCGGATTCCGACAGTTCTCTTGCCCGAACATACCACGCAGGCGAGACTATCCGGGTCAAGCAGCAGTTCACGGAGGAGGTGACGGTACAGGACGGAGATGTCAATCTTGGGCTTCAGATCGGCGACAGCGAGAACTATGCCAGGAAAGCGGCGAGCTACGTAAGCGGTGAAGGTACGGACACGCTTACGTTCGAGTACGAGGTCTCCAGCGGCGATCTGGACTCTGATGGCTTCGTAGTCGCCGACTCGGACTATGGTGGCCCAGGAACCATAGCGAGTGTGGCAGACGGCACCGTGGCAAACAGCATTTATCACGGAACGACGGCTGGGATTACCCATCAAGTCAACGGTGGCCCATACGTGAGCGAGATCAAGATATCGTCCACACCTTCGGACGGAAAAATATATCGATTAGGAGAAACGATTGAGGTCGAGGCCCGCTTTGACCGGACGATACAGGTAGACGGCACATCTGCAGTGAGGTTGCAGATCGGAGCAGGCGACGACGCCTGGGTGGGGGCCGACTACGCAGACGGATCAGACTCCGACACGCTGCTGTTCCAGTACGAGGTGCAGGCGAACGATGTCGATCCGGACGGTATCAGGGTGGAGCGGGGATATGTAGATGCCGACGGTCAGATTCACGGCATCGGTGCACACGGAGCGACTACCAGCAGCACTGGCTCCCATCTGATGGACCCGTCCTATGACGGACTCGAAGACCAATCGGCGCACCTGGTGGACGGGCGCCCCTACATTACCGACGTCTCTGTTACGTCAACCCCTGCAAATGGAGTGGCCTACCGTTACAGGGAGCGAGTCCACGTATCACTCACCTTCGACCGGGTAGTCTCGGTTTCCGGCCTTCCAAATATCGCGGTACGGGTTGGAGATAGCAGCAATGGCAGAGTGGAACTGGCGAAATACTCTTCCGGCTCCCTGACCGACACCCTGACCTTTGATTACAAGGTAGAGGAGGGTGACGTGGACAACGACGGTATATCCGTCCTTGAACGAATCGGTTTCCTTGCCCACGGCGAAGTAAGAGTCCCCGAAGGTGGGAGGCTGGTCAATGACTTCATTCCCGGATTGGCCAACCAGGAGGGACACAAGATCGACGGGCGGCCTCCGTACGTCGTGAGCGCCTCATTCTCCTCCACGCCTGCCGCTGGCCAGGTCTACAGACAAGGTGAATCCATAGAGGTGTCCATGACCTTTGACCAGGAGGTGGATGTACTCGGCAGGCCTTCCATAATCATAGAATTGGGGGATAGCGACAGCCGCCGGGGCGCCATCTACAGCAGTGGTACCGGCACGGACACCCTGGTTTTCTCCTACCAAGTGCATTCGGACGACCGGGATGACGACGGGGTCGCTCTGGCGGCTCGAGATAGCGAAGGCATCAAAGGACCCTATCGCGTTTACCAGGCCGGAACGGAAAACCAGGTGCAGGGGACGATACCCGGGATCGAGAGCCAGGGCGACCACAAGGTCGATGGCCGCCCCTATGTGACCAATGCCTCCGTAATTTCCGCGCCTGCCAGAAGAGGCATTTACCGTGAGGGAGAGACCATCGGACTCTCGCTGGTCTTTGACCAGATGGTTGAGGTTGACGGTGAGTCTTCCATCCGGCTGGCGATGGGCGACGCAGAAGTAGACGCCAGCTATCGCAGCGGGTCCGGCACCGAGACCCTGGTATTCGGATACGTGGTACAGGAAGATGACAGGGACACCGACGGTATAACGTTGCCCGTACAAGACAGCGACGGCTTCGGTGGCGATGGGACGATCAGCACCGTCGGCACCAGGGTTGAAGCCAACGGCGCAATCCCAGGCCTCGACGATCTCGACGGGCACTCAGTAGCAGGGCGGGTCTACGTTACCTCTGTTTCCGTTACTTCCGATCCGGGAAATGACGAGACCTACGAGAACGGAGACACCATTGAGGTGTCGGTACACTTCGACGACGAAGTAACCGTGAGTGGAGACCCGCAGGTGATCCCGGACCTCGACGGTGAATCCAGGACGGCGGAATTCCTGACGGCACGTGCCGCGTCTGCAAGCGCCGAGGTTGAGGAGGCCGAGGCTACCGGTGAGGTGCTGGTCTTCGCATACACCGTCCAGGAAGGCGATGAGGACACAGACGGGATTGCCATCCCCGAGAATGCGCTGCAGCTCAACGGCGGGTCGATAGAGGGCCCCAACTCCAAGGCGGCAAAACTGGAGCACGGGGAATTCATCGCCGAGGGACACCTCGTCGGAGCGGTCCCTCCCATCTTTGAGAGCGCCGCCACCTCGGAGGACGGCTCCCAAGTTCTCGTCACCTTCAGCGAGATGGTCCACGTCCGGCCCGGGATCAGGACGCTCAGCAAGTTCGCGGGGGTGGACGTGGGAATCTACCTGCGTACTCTGGTGGATATATTCGTCGACGAACACCGACCCAACATCAACGGAGCCGAGGTATCCGGTGCCGTCCTGACACTCACAATGGTCTCTCCAATAACCCAGGGACAGTGGGTAGAGTTGGCCTACGACAACATCTTCTCGGAGGACGTATCCGGTTTGCTCATAGACGACGCCGGAAACGCACTGGAGGCATTTTCAGGGCACGAGGTGGCCAACAATTCAACGGTGCCCGACATTGAAAACCCGCTGTGGCCCAAGGTCAGCGCAGACAGCCTTACGGTAGAGGAAGGGGGGAGCGTCACCTACACCATGAAGCTGGGTTCGCAGCCTGAGGAGGACGTTGCAGTCTCATTATCAGTGTTCCCAACGGGTCATCTGACAGCTGATCAGCAGGATCTGAACTTTACTGCGGATAACTGGGACACCCCACAGACCATCACACTGAGCGCAAGTTGGGACGATGACGATCTGAATTCGTGGCAGGAGATCATCCACACTTCGGAAGCCGAGGGCTTCATCTCAGGACACCTGAAAGTGCTGGTGGAGGACTAGCCCAAGTCTGGCACACAATCCGGGCGGGGTGCCGAAACAGTGCTGACCTGGCGAGTGAGCGGCCCCCGCCGGCAGCCCTAATTCCAACATTGTGCAAGGCCGAGCAAAAAGACAGATGCGTCGAGTAGCTAGTGATAACGCCACTGGATATGACTCTGGCCTGACGCGCAGGGAACTTTAAGGCAGCACAAGGCGGGATTAATTTCACAAACGAAGTGCAACATTTGGTTAAGGTGTTGCCATGGAAACTCGAGATTGGCACCGCACCATTGAGGAGCGATGTGTGAATTCGCCCGTCTACACGGCGAGGGGCACTCAGTCCGTCAGATCGCGGCAAGTCTGGATCGCTCGCCATCGACAGTGGAAAGGGCGACCCACGATGTTGTCGAGAGGCTACGACTTTCGCGGGTTGACGGGTTGGGGTAGGGGGATGACACGTAAGGCTGCGGGAGCGGCGGGTTTCAAAGCTGCAACGACAGGCAAAGCCGACGCATTGAATCGGCCCGATGTCCAAAGTCCACATCTTTCGCTGTGAGCTAGACAATGGCAACGGCAGTTACCTCAAACAACAGTTCCGGCACCATTCGGTCGGGAGGGCCGGGACGCCGGATGCGGTGCATCGAGACCCCGGTAGCCGATGGGAAGCTGTCGCCAAAGTACTTCCGGCGCACCTCGCCAACCCGGCGGTAGGTCGACAGACCGTTAGGGGGCACCCATTCGATGGTATTTACCACGTCGTCCATTGAGTAGCCACCCTCGGCCAGCACTCGAGCCAGGTTGCCGTAGGCCTGCTCCGCCTGCGCCACAATATCGAAGGGGGCCACGACGGTGGCAGTGGTGTGTTCGACACCGGCCTGTGCCGAAAGCTGCAGCATCCGTCCCTTCCTGACACCCGGGACATGCGTTGAGTCGCCATAGCTGGGTTCCCATCCCGGCACGTGAATTTCCTCCCGGCTGCCGCCCAGCACCGCGACCACCTCAACCTCCACGTGTCCCTCGGGACGGAGCAGCCTGTTCACCGTGATACCAGTGTTGGCGGGGTATGTACCCTTGAAGAACTCACCGCGCGACTCAGCAGCGCCACTTTCGTACTGGAGCCACGCCTGTGGCGAAACGTATTCCAGCGTCTTCACGACGTCGGAAGGAGCGGCTCCGGCGGCTTCGAGCACACTGCCGACGATCCCGTAGGTGAGCCCCATCTGGCGGCCGGTGTCCTGGGGGAAAGAGGCCTGTCCATCCACCTCATCGTTGCCGACAAAGCCGGAGGTCCAGAGGGTGTCGCCAGCTATGACGCCTGGCACATAGGTGAGGGCTCCGTAACGGTCGTAGCCCGGGTTGACCGGGCGCTTCTCGCCCCGCACCGCCACGGCGCTCACCTCCAGCAAAGCGTCAGGCCGGAGCAGCCGCTCGACACAGATTCCGGTTGCCCCAACGGGAGTGCCACCCAGGAATTCCCTGCGGATCGCGCCGGTCTCGCGGTACTGGGGCAGGGCTGAAGGATCGATGTAGTCCACCGTCTGGACCACATTTTCGAAGGACATACCAGCGGCTTCCAGGATTACGCCCAGCTTTTCGTAGATCACCCTGGCCTGGTCCAGCAAGTCGCCCTTGCAGACCACGCCGCCCGCCGATGGGTCGTACTCGCTGGCAGTCTGCCCGGCGAGGTACAGGATGCCGCCGCTTTCAGCTCCGAGGCAGAAGGTGTAGCGGTTCAGGTCCAGCCAAGGGAATTTCTGCGGATCGACCTCGACGATGTTTCTGGGCATTTCGACTCCGGGAAAATGGGGAATTCAGGCAATGGCACCCGACGATACCAGCCGGTCATATTGCTCATCAGGCAATTGCAGCAGCTCTTTAAGCACCCACTCATTGTGCTGTCCGAATGTTGGGGCTGCCCTCAGGTGATCCACCCTTCGGCCGTCGGTGGACCAAGGAAGGGAGAGAACAGGCCTTTCGCCGGCCACCGGATGTTCAATCCTGGCCACGAATCCTCTTTCCACGAGGTGCGGGTCGGCGAGCACGTCGGCGCTGTCGTTTACCGGGGAAGCGGGAACCCCCGAGGCCTGCAGGGCCGCAACGACCTCGTGAACCTCCATGCGGACGGTCCATTCCCGTATCAGCCCTTCCAGCGCGTCCTGGTTCTCGAGGCGTGCCGCGGCAGTGGCAAACCGCGGGTCGTCGGCCCAGCCCGGGTTGCCGCTAGCATGTGCCAGGCACCGGAACTGCTGGTCCGTCTCAACGGAAACCGCCACCCACTTTTCCTCGCCCAGACACCGGAATACGTTGTGGGGTGAATTGCGTCCGTCGCGATTGCCCACCCTCTCGTGTTCCTTGCCGGTCAGCGAGTATTCCATCACTGCCGAGGGGATCATACCGGTCAGGGCCTCGGTCATGGATACCTCAATATATTGCCCCTCACCGGTGCGAGAGCGGTGGTAAAGCGCCTCCAGCACGGCAAGGACGCAGTAGCAGCCGGCGAAGGCGTCGGGAATCAGGCCGCCCATGATTCGTGGATGGGAATCCGGGTAGCCGGCAACTGCAGCGAGGCCGCTGAAAAGGTTGATTACGCTGTGAAAACCGGTCAGGTCCTTGAACGGTCCGCTGCGCCCGAAGGCCCCCAAGGACATGTATACGATGTCGGGCCGCAGCTTCCTCACCTCGTCGTAACCCAGGCCCAGCCGCTCCATGGCTCCGGTGGCGTAGTTCTCGACCAGGACGTCGCTGACACCGATGATGCCCCTGGCTATTTCCAGGGCGTCGGGTTTACTGAGATCCAGGGAACAGCTCAGCTTGTTGTTGTTGACCAGGTTAAAACCGCCGCTCTGGTTGATGCCGAACTCGCCGTCCGCGAAGGGAGGCCAGACCCGGGTGGTAAAGCGGGACTCGGTCTCGACCAGAATTACCTCAGCGCCCAGCCAGCCAAGCATCTGGGCGGTGACCGGAGCGGCAATGACCTGCCCGAAATCGGCCACCCGGACGCCCTGAAGCGGCAACGGCTGAATGCTCATTGCCTGTCATCCCCGGCGGTCTTCGCTGCAGCCCGACCCTGGAATGCCTCGGACAGGGACTGCGATTCTTCCTCTTGCCAGCCAAGCCAGTCGTGCAGGACCTCGGCAGTGTGCTGGCCCAGCCGGGGGGCCGGACGGAACGACCGCCAAGGCGTAGCGCCCATGCGGATGGGGTAGCCGGGCAACTTGAAACTCTGTCCGCCCGGGCTGGTGTGCTCGTGGAGAAAATCCCGTTCGTTGACATGTGGCGATTCCACCATCTGTCCCACGGAGTAGGCCGGAAAGCAGGGGACGCCGCGTTCCTGGGCCAAACGGGCTATTTGCTCGCCGGTGTGGGACATTGTCCACTCCAGCAGCAGCGGCTCCAATGCGTCCCAGTTGCGGGCCCGGTCCCGTGCCGTGGCAAACACTTCCAGTCCGGCCCAGTCGGGGTTGCCAGCGGCCTCCATCAGGCTGCGCCAATGACCGTCGAGGACCGCCATGATCACAACGTAGCCGTCCCTGCAAGGCATATAGACGTTGGGCATCAGCGCGAATCCAAGAGCCTCCCGCCTCTTGGGTTCGTCATAGGCAGCGTGGGCCAGTTCGTAGGGCATGACCGCTGCCACTCCCTCCTGCAGGCTGAGGTCGATTTCGCAACCCCGGCCGCTGAACTGGCGGGAAAGCAGCGCGGCCACACAGGCCGCTGAGCCCAGCACCCCGGTCATCAGCTCAGCGAGCGGGGTGTTGGCAGAGAGTGGGGTCTCCTTTTCGGGGTCGAGCACCCCGTCAGGGACTCCGGGGGTGGCGAAGGACAGGCCGCCGGACGCCACCGCCGTCAGCTCGTCGCCGACGTAGGCGCTGTTGGGCCCCGAAAGGCCAAAAGGGGTGATGGCGCAGACTATCAATGCAGGATTGAGCTTCTCAAGGGCATCGCGCCGCAGGCCCTGCTTTGCTATATCGACACTCTGCCCGCCGAGAACCAGTATGTCGGCCTTTGACAGCAGCCCGTCGAACGCGTCCCTCTGGCGTGGGTCCTGCAGGTCAAGTCCCACTCCCCGCTTGTTGGCGTTGAGATAGAGATACATCCCGCTCCAGTTCGGGTCCGCCTGGCCGTCGGGGAATGGGCCGTAGGCGCGATAGCGGTCACCCGCGAGCGGCTCGACCTTCACTACCTCGGCTCCTGCGTCGGCGAGCAGCCGAGCGCAAAAGGAGGCGGCGGCCATCTCGGTGAACTCCACGACTTTCACGCCCGCCAAGGCTGACGGCCGGACAGGGCTCTGACTATCGCCGGAGTTCATTGGGGGCTGCCGGAACAGGGGCGCAAAGGAAGTTGCACCAGCGCGCTGGCAGGTTCCACCACGCGTTCGGCACGCTGGTTTTCGATCCAGAGGTCGCACTCTGCGAGTCCCAGCCCTTTGCCGTCATCGCCCTCACGCTGGAGCTCGGTCACCACGCCGCCACAGACCAGGGAGTCGCCGGGGTAGACCATGATCCGGTTGCGGAAGCCCAGCTTGCGCAGGACTGCTCCGGGGCCTGCCCAATCCCGAACGTGCTGGGCCAGGAACGCGCCCAACATCTGGCCGTCCACGAGGGGGCCGGGAAATCCCAGATCGCGAACGTAGTCAGCATCGTAGTGTACGCGGATAAAGTCCCAGGTGGCGGCACCGTAAGCCATCATGCTAGGAAGGTCAATCTGCTTGCGGAGGGGAGTCAGCTCCTGCCCCACCGAGACATCCTCAAAATACCGGCCAGCACTTCCGCTGCAACTCACGAGGGATCCTCCTCGCGATAGAAAAGGGTCTCGGTATTGCGGGCCAGCAAGTCGCCACGCTGGTTCTGGTAGGTGGCTTCGATGACCTGAAAGATGAGCGTGCCGGACCGCCCGGTGCGTTCGTAAACGTCCTTGACCACCCAACGCGCCGTGATCACGTCGTCGGGATGCACGGGTTGAAAAAATTCATACTCGTTGCCGGCCCGGAGCCCGGTCAACTTTCCGAAAGCGCCACGTCCTTTAAGGTCGCCTCGCTCGTCCATGTCGCTGTCGACGTATTGCCACGTGTCGCAGACCAGCGTGGGTGGCGCCATTACGTCCCGGAGGCCGTGGGAGGCGGCGTACTCGCGATCGGTGTAGAGGGGGTTGAAGTCGCCGATTGCCAGCGCATACTGCCGGAAGGCCGAGCGCCCGATCTCATCCGGCGCCTGGAACACCAGCTCTCGCCCCACGGTGGCCTTCAGCTGATCCAGTAGCGAGTCCGCCATACCGCACTCGCTACCGGCCCTTGAACTTCGGTTCACGCTTTTCTAGGAAGGCGGCCAGCGCCTCCCGGTGGTCCTCGCTGGCCAGGCTCAACACCTCGGCGTGGGCGGCCTCGGGCAGATGCTCCTCCAGCGACTGACCCAGTCCCCGGTAGACCATGCCCTTGACCAGCCTGTTAGCCACCGGGGATTTCCCGGCGATCCTGGCAGCCAGGGCCATTGTTTCGATCTCCAGTTCCTCGAACGGCACCAGCCGGCCGAGCACCCCTGCCTGCAGCGCGTCTTCGGCCTCCAGCCAGTCCCCGGTGTATAGCAGCTCCAGGGCCCGGCAGACCCCCAGGGCCCTGGGGTACAGCCAGGTGGCGCCGGTGTTGGACACGAGCCCCATCTGCAGGAACGCATTCATGAAACGGGAGTGTTCGCAACCGACCCGGATGTCGCAGGCCAAGACGAAGTCAAAGCCGTCTCCGATGGCCAGGCCGTTGACCATCGCGATGGTGGGCACCTCCATCTGGTGAAGCTTGAGGGTGATGCCCTGGGGGCCGGAGCGAATGAACTGGTAGATCTCGTTGGGCTCCATGTAACCCAGCAGACGGTCGCCCCCTTCCCTCTCTTCGTTGATGTCTGCGGAGGCGCAGAATGCACGGCCGGCACCGGTCAGGACGAGAACGCGCATTTCCTTGTCAGCGGCCACGTTCTCGAGCGCCGTGTTCACCTCCCGGAACATCTGCCGGTTGAGCGCGTTCAGGCGATCCGGGCGGTTGAGAGTGAGCCGCGCCACGTGGTCTTTCTTTTCCAGGATGATGGTCTCGTAATCCAAATTCTGTCCTTCCGCCGCACGCGTTTTCGCGAAAATGGTGTTGAAACTCGCGTGCAAGATTTGGCACGATTCTGGTGGCCCCGTGGCGAGGTGTCAAGGTTATGGTGCTGGGGCGGCGTTCCGAATCAGGTGGTTGGGTTGAGTCCCAGTTTACGAGGGCAAAGCCCCTGGATTCCCGCCCCGACTATGCGAGGGTCGACCTGAATGACGGTGGGGGGCGGGGATGACGGGTTGGGCAGGAATGACGGTTGGGGGCGGAGTTTTCACCACAGAGGACACAGAGGACTCGGAGGTTTTCTGGTTTTTTCCTTCTTTGTGCTCTCTGAGGTTAATCATTCTTTATTGGACCACAATTGACGGTACTGGATTCCCGCCCCGACTATGTCGAGAATCTGCGACCTGCGCGGGGACGACGGGGGCTGTCTGAACTGTGATTTGTTTGGTTTTGGGATTTCGCTGGTTTAGGGGGTGCTGGATTCCCGCCTGCGCGGGAATGACGGTAGGGGGCGGGAATGACGGTGGGGGAGCGGGGATGGCGATTGGAAACTGTCTGGATGTCGTGAGTGAGATTCTTCGCTGCGCTCAGAATGACAGACTTGAGGGGCCGGAGGGAGAGATGGGCATATGGAGTAGAAAATTGGCAAGTGCCGACGCTGAACCGATCGAAAAAGCAGTTTTTTCTGACATCAATTAGCTTTTCTTACACCCCAAGTCTCCGCCAGCCTTGCCACCAGGTACTCGTGGGGGCGGTCGCCTTTGATGCGGTTGCAGCTTGAGCAGAGCAGTTGCAGGTTCTCCAGGTGGTCGGTGCCGCCGCGAGAGCGGGGAACGCGGTGGTCGACCTCGAACAGCTTGAACGGGAAGTCGCCCTTGCAGCCGTTGCAGAGGCCCTCCTGCTGTCCGAACAGGACGTGCTTGTTCTGGCGGTAGGGAATGGGCGCCTCGATGTCGGTGCGGCGCGGGATGTCGTCGCGGGCGGTGACGTAGCCGTGGTGGAACAGGCTGCCCATGGCCTGCTGGAGGCGCATGTTCACCAGCTCGACGGCCTTGGGGGAGATGTCGATGCCGACCCACTTGCGCCCCAGCCGGTCGGCGGCGACGCAGGCCGTGGCGCAGCCGCAGAACGGGTCAAGCACCATGTCGCCCTCGTTCACCATGTCGCCCTCGTTGCTGCTGGCCTTGATGATACGATCGAGGAGGGCTAGGGGCTTTTGCGTGGGGTAGCCGATTCGTTCCTTAGCGTGGGAACCGATGGGCAGGACGTCTGCAACGACGTCCTGAATAGGAACCCCCGAACCATCGTCAAGATACCTCTTTTGCTGAGGAACAGAACCCTTTTCGGGCCAATAAACTAAGCCAGCCTGGTCTAGGAGATCCAATTTTTCTTGTGTGACAAGGCCATCAAGAGAGGTATCAGGAAACGCCGCTCTGAGAGCCTTATTAGGGACAGCCCAATGACGCCCTGACTCGGTGGGATCAACGTCACGCCAAGGTTGTCCAGAGTCTCCTGACCGGGTGCCTGCCCCAGTTAATGTCACCAAGCGATAACGCCCCCTCTCGTCCTGGAATCGGTAATACCTATCCAGGTAAACAGGGTCATAGTCTTGATATGCACCCTGCCAAAAGTAAGAGTCGGTCGCTGAATAGAAGAGTATAGTGTCGTGAATAGGACCCCAACGCTTGGAGCCTCCGTGCGAGCCGGTCCTTTTCCAGATTATTTCATTCCGAAACATTCCAGTGCCGAAAAGGGCGTCCATCAGCAGCTTGAGGTAGTGGCTGGCCGTGGGGTCGCAGTGCAGGTAGATGCTGCCCGTAGGCTTCAGCACTCGCCGCATCTCCATCAGCCGCACGGCCATCATTGTCAGGTACGACTGCATCCCCTTGCCGTGAGTCATGCCCGCCGTTTTCAGCACGTGGGCTGTCGCGGGCTGCTCGTCGGCAATCAGCCCCATCCATGCCACGTCGAGGTCTGAGAGCGTCCAAGTGTCCTTGAACGCTGCGCCCGCCGCCGCGCTGCCCACTGGAGCGGCGTAGTTCTGGTTGGAGTTGAACGGGGGGTCCAGGTAAATCAGGTCCACGCACTCGCTGTTCATCCCGCGCAGGATGTCCAGGTTGTCGCCGGTCCAGATCGTCTTGTCGGCAAAGTTGGCATCAGCCATGGCTTTTTCCAGTCTTATGGATGGATGAACCTGGCCGTCATTATAATTTCAATTACAGGCAGGCCGCACCCTGTAACTGTCACTCGACGTGGGCGGGAATTACGGTCGGGGGCGGAGTTTTCACCACAGAGGACACGGGACACGGAGGACACGGAGGACACGGAGGACACGGAGGTTTTTCTGGTTTCTCTTCATTTCCGTCTTGGAAACCCTGTAGAAACCAATCAATCGTTTTCCAAAAGCCTTATGGCACTACCTTTTCACCCCCACCCTAACCCTCCCCCGTCGAGGGGGAGGGGACTTTCGTGATAGTTTCTTATAAATGACATTCGGAGGGAACCAATGCGTATCGACGTCCACAGTCACATGGTTTACCTACCATATTTGGAATACCTGACCGGGCGCAGCGCCCTGCCCCAGGGTGTCCTCCGGGGTGGCACCTATTTTGTGAGCTGCACCGGCGGGTACCTGCACGCAGCGCCGTCGGCCCACGCTGACGTAGACCAGAAGCTGCGTGCCATGGAAGACTTGGGCATCGGCATATCCGTCTTGAGCCACGGCATGCCTGGTCCAGAGTTGCTGGGCAGCCCTGAAGCCGACGCTTGGGCATCCCGCATCAACGACCACCTCGCGGGGGTGATGCAGGCCCACCCAGGCAAGTTCGAGGCCTGGGCCACACTGGGTTGGCACAGCGTCGACCACACAATTGCCGAAATCGACCGCTGCGTGAACCAGTTGGGTTTCAAGGGCGTTTATCTCTTCTCCAACATCAACCAGAAGACCGTGGACAGCAGGGAATTCTGGCCGGTGTACCGGCACGTCGCAAGCCTTGGAGTGCCCATGAACATGCATCCCACAGCACCCATCAACATGAACGGTACCGACCACCGCCCCCTGGTTCCTGGCATGGCGTTCATGTTTGATACGGCCCTGGCCACTGTGCGCTTGGTAATGAGCGGCGTCTTTCAAGAATTCCCCGGCCTGCAGTTGATCGTGCCGCATACCGGCGGGTTTGTCCCCTACATACGCGGCCGCGTGGGGCGGCTGATCGACGAATGGACCTCACCCGACGACTGGGTCGACCTGGAACAGTCCTCACAGTTCTACTTCGACAGGCTGTACGTGGACACCGTTTCCCACAGCCCGGAGGTCCTGGAATATTGTTACAAGATGTTCGGTGCAGAACGGCTGCTCTATGGCACCGACCACCCCTTCGGCCCTCCAAACATCGAGATATACAACGAGATGGTGGATGCTCTGGATTGCCCGGAGGCCGATCGTGAGCTGATCAACCACGGCAATGCGCGACGTCTGCTGGGCCTGGACGCGAGTTCAGGCTGATAGAGATGTGACTGCTGCCGTCGACCACAAGAGGCTTCGGCAGCGGTGTTCCAACGCGGTTTGCGTTAAGAAGCCAGAAGCGTGCTCTTCTGCGCTACCGATGCGCTGGCCCTAGGGAAAAACGTAACCGCGTCACCACAGTTGCCGACGATTCCGGCGACCACTACGACCTCCCGTCCATCTGGTGCAAGCCTTGCCCGCGATAATCGCACACTGACTCCCTGGTCAAGAGAGGGCACACGGCGCGATCGCACTCGCAAAAGGCCCGTATACGCCCCGTGCGAGACATCCGTGAGGCTAACTCACGATTGGCGATTCAGTGTTCCGACTTTGACAGAGGCATGCGACGCGGAGGGGGAGGCACCTCCTGCAGGCTGCTAAGGTCCATGGGTGGCATGTCCACCTCGATAAACTCCTGCACACCATTGGCCAGCTCGTTGTAACTTCCAAACCAGGCCGCCAATTGTCTACGCCATGCCTCCAGCCCTCCGCTCGCGTGGAGCTCGAAGACCGCCTCACGTCCGTCCAGACCCGACGACACCTGGTCCCAAGCAAGCTGGAGGAGCGCCGCACGTTGCAGCGCGGTGTAGCCACCACCGCCGAAGGCGTCCTCCAATCCGGAGGCCATCGTCGGGTCGGCAAAATCGGTGTCCGCTGGAGCATTGACCAGTGAGGAACCCGGCAGACCACGCAGGATTTCGCCCATTCGCTGCCTAACCCTGAGGGTATTGATTCCAGATGCTGCCACGTGAATCTGATTGGGCAGGGCATGCCCGCTGGCCGTCGTTTCCGGGTCGAGTTCCGCCGCCGTCAAGCAGGTGCGGGTGGTCTGGACGTTGACGGTGAGCTCTACCAGTTGCTCGATTGTCTGTGGATTATCCTTGAGGCCCATGATTTCAGACAGGGCCAGAGCAATACCCAGGGTTAGTTCCCCCTTGGCAAGCCAGCCGTAGCTGTGATGCCAGAGCAGCCAGCATACCAGCGAATGAGTCCGGTTTCGGTCAATGGTTTCCCCGGTGAAAACGCGAGAGCGGGGGACGAAAACGTCCTCCATCCAGACCATGGCATCCAGTTCATCGAACCGGCTGCTCAGAGGAGACATGAACCGGTTCTGGTGCCTGGCAGCCATGCGTCGTGTCACCACCCGAAGGCCGGGGGCGTTGACCGGCACGATGAACCACAGGTGCCTACCGCTGCCCGGTGGCAACTCGTCCCTGCTGGTGATCAGCAGGTCCTCCGCGAAGGGTGTGCTGGTGTGCATCTGGATCTTGCCGCTCATCACGATACCGTCGGCAGTCTCGCTGACCAGGCGGAGGGCCGCGCGCTGGCTCTCGTCCTCGCGCAGCCGTGTCCCGATCAGCGGTCCGGCTCCGGCGAAGGTAAGAAACCTGCCGCTCTCGGACAGGGACTGCATATAGGCCTCAGCAGCCTCGATATCCTCAGAGGAGTGGTCCAGACGCTTCAGGGCGTTTACCATCCCCAAGGCGATCAATTGGCCGTAGCCTGCAGTGTGGGTCATGTTGCCACCGGTGACGAAATGCACGGCGCTGATGGCCTTGCCCAAACGCCTCAAGTCCGCCGAGGTTTTGGGAGGGGTTAGTGCCAGGGGATGGCGTTGGCCGTTTCCTGCGGCCGGCGTCAGAAGTATGTCCTGCCAACCGGGGTCGAAGTGGCGGTCATACCAAGCAACGTATTCGTCCACCATGGCTGACGTAGAGGGGTGAGTCGTGACGTCCTTTACAGGGCCTTCGCCCAGTACCCATACGTCACGGCCATCACGTAGACTTTCTTTGTAATCAGCACCTGTGCGCATAATTCACTGTCCGCAAGACAACCGAATGGATTCTGCAATTGTACATTGACTGACGCGAGCAACGGCACCAATGCGGCGTAGGACCAGAGAGCGCGTAGGTCCTCTCCCTACTGGCCTTTACCGCATTGGCAACAAGGTCTCATTGACCCCCGATACACACTCAGTGGGGGACAGAGATCGTGCAAGGAGGCGCGCATCCGGTCTTACCCCAAAGACCGTTACCCGCGACGGCCGCAGTTCTGCTTTCCAGACTCATAATCAACCACTGGCAGCCGTCGCAAAAATACGTCTGATTCAGCCGGTATGTTCCTTGACGAATTGTCCGCAACTGTCCAAAGCCTGCCTGGCCTCGGGAAGGAACGATACGAAAGCCTGCCAGACGTGAGGCATGTCGTCCCACACCTCCAGCGTAACGTCCACGCCGGCCTCCTTGGCGCGTTCCGCGAGCCGGAGCGAGTCGTCCAGAAGTACCTCGGCGGTGCCCACTTGTACCAGCAATGGTGGCAAGCCGGTGAGGTCAGCGTAGTAAGGGGACGCCAACGGCGTCGTGCGGCTCCGGTCGCCCAGGTAGGCCGCAGCCATGCCCTCAAGCATCTCCTTGTCGATAAGCGGGTCCGCCTCAGCCTTGGTCACAAAGGACTCCCCCGTGTGAGCCAGATCGGTCCAACCCGAATGGGAAATCCCGCCAGCAGGGAGGGGATATCCGAAGTATTTGAGGGCAACCAGCGTGGCAATGGTCAGTCCCCCTCCGCAGGAGTCCCCGCCGATAACGATGCGCCTCGGGGACACCCCTTCCTCCAGCAGCCACCGATATGCAGCCACCGAGTCTTCGACCGCGGCCGGGAAGGGGTGTTCCGGGGCCAGCCGGTAGTTGAGTCCCAATACCCGGGCGTTAGACGCCCGCGACAGGTAGGACAGCGGCGACCGGTGGGTGCGCATTGAACCGATCATGTAGCCACCCCCGTGCAGGTACATGACCACCCGGTCCTCCGCAACCCCGGGAGTAGAGATCCACTCGGCAGAGACACCTCCCGCTCCCACCTGCTCCAACACAACGTCCTCGGGCACTTGGAACTGGCCCGTGAACTGCTCGTACCACACCCGGAACTCCTCGACGGTGGTGAAGGCCTGGGTCTCGACCTTCCCATCCCGGAACATGGAAATTGCCCGGTCCAATTCTGGTGAGGCCATATTCTCTACCCCCGTTGAATACTTTTGTCTTTACTATCCTGGCAACTCTACTATCGAAATCCAGCACGGGCCATTGCCTAGCGGTACAGTCTCTGAGCGGCTCAGCGCCCCAGAATCAGGATCGACACTGAAAATGGCCATCTGGCCGGAGTCCTGACCGGCGGAATAGATGTAGCGGTCACCGGGGCCCAGGCACAGCGCGTTGGGCCTGGCTTCGGAGGCGACGATGTCGTTGCCCGCCAGTTCTCCTGAAGCGGTGTCTACGGTATAGCATGCGATGCTGTCGTGGCCCCGGTTTGGCGCGTACAGGAACCTGCCCGATCCAGTGACCTGTATCTGTGAACAGGTATTCCTCTCAGCGAATCCTTCCGGCGGAAGGGTGGTAATTGTCTGAAAGAGCGACAGAGTCCCGTTGCCGGTGTCGAGCCGGTAACCGCTCACGCTGCACCCCTGCTCATTGGAGAAATAGAGAACGTCCAGTGATGGATGGAAGCAGAAGTGCCGCGGCCCCAGGAACTCTTCCGGCTCCACGATGGCCGGAGAGTTGGGGGTAATCTGGCCCGTCTCCTGGTCGAACCTGTACTGCCAGATCTGATTGGGACCGTTGCCCGCAATGTGGGGAACGAAGGCATAGCTATTGGTCGGGTCGGTCTGCATGGCGTGGGCGCCGGTTGCCGTTTCCAGCGACACGACGGGCGGTCCTCCCACCGAGCCGTCGTCCCCGATGGGGTGCACCGCTACACGCGCGCCCTGGTAGTAGGACGACAGCACGAACCTGCCTCGACGGTCAGTATTGACGTAGACCGGCCACGAATCCAGCGGTACCGACCCCGTACGCGTGAGGCCGCCCCCGGACTGGTCAATCCGGAAGCTAGCCAACTGGGGAGTCTCCCGGCAGCCAGCATAAAGGTGATTGCGGTCCGGGCTGATGGCCAGAGTGAACGGCCCCCCGTCGACTGGCACATCGTGCTGATGGGTGAGACCTCCTGACTGAGGGTCCACGGTAAAGACCGCTATCCTGTTGTCCTCATTAACTGCTACATACATGTAGTGCGGCATTGTTCCCTCCTTAAATCGTTTTAGAGGCGAGAAACTGTCTTATCTGCTGGGCGCACCATTCGGGGTATATGGCGTTGATGCCATGGCCCAGTCCGGGATAGACCACCAGCGATGAATCCGGCAGTTGCTCGGCCATGAAACGCTGCTGCTCCAGGGTCGAGGTGGGCGATTCCTCTCCTACCAGGAGGAGCGTCGGGGTCTCAACCTCCTTCAGGTAAGGGCTGAAATCCAGCGTATCGAGGTATGCCTGGAGGCTCCGCCCGATGGACGCGGGAGTCCGGTCCATTTCGGTGATGTACCAGTCCACCAGCCCCTGAGGAGCCACTCGGGTGTCCAACCGGTTGTCGATGGTGGCGGTGGACCACGCTCCCACGCTCCGGTTCAGGGCGTCGTCGGTATTGCCTCCCCGGCCGGCGCGATCGCGGCTGGGCAGGCGGCAGGGAGTGTTACACAACACCAGTGCCCGGACTCGCTCAGGACAACTGTGGGCGAAATTCAGCCCGAGGATGCCTCCGAAGGACTCACCCACATACACCACCTCCTGTATCTCAAGGTGGTCCAGGATGCTCGCAACGTCCTCGACAAAGATTTCCAGCGAAGCTTCGTACTCGCTTTCGTCGATGGTTGACTCGCCCATTCCCCGCATATCGGGTCGCAGGATTCGGAACTGACGGGACAGCAGGGGCACCCAGTTGTACCAGAACCTGCCGTTTCGGGAGAACCCGTGCTGCAAAAGCATAGTCGGCGACGAGCGCCACGGATCGGTGAAATCGTCGTCGTAGTAATGCAGATCCACTCCCGGGCTGACTGTGAGAGAAGGCATGTCTGAGTCTCCGAAGCCCCAACTCAAGCTTGAGGCGACCTGTGATTTACCCTTTAGCGTCCCCGAGACCAGGCACCCGGGTCACCCGGTTTGCCCGAACCCAGGACTTTGGGCCCACCTCATGCCGTCCCGGTCGTGCACCACTTCCACGGTCTCGCCCTTGGAGTTTCTCAACCCGAGAGGATGCTGCACCAACTCGATCATGTTTCCGTCCGGATCCGTGATGTAGGTCGAGTGTCCTCCGCTGTAGGCGCGCACCGTGGGCGGGGAATACGGGACTCCCAGCGCGTCAAGGTTGGCTATCGTCTCATCCCAGTCTTGGATCTCCAGTGCGAAATGGCCCGACGGGTTGGGAGTTGGCGTAAGGGTGCTGTGAATCTCCCCGCTCCCGATTCGCAACTGAAGCTGTCCCTGGTTCAGTTCGGGGCCGCGATCGAGATACTCCGCGCCCAGGACTTTCTCATACCAGTCGCGGGTCCGTGCCTTGTCGCTGATCTGGAGATTGATGTGCTGGATCATGGTAACCCTGGACATGACTTACCTCCTGTTGGGCTCTCGTGTTTATGAAGCCTCCCCGGAGTCTGGCGCTAGACACGCCGCAGCAGTTCCTCTTCAAGTCTGTCGGCATCGAAGGACTCGGTTGCCGAAGCGACCTGGGCGTCTACCTCACGTACCATCCTCTCGGCTTCCGTTTCCTCCGGAGATTCCGGCAGTTCCTCTTCCCGCGCGCGTCGGCGTTGCACATCGCGGGCGTGCTCTACGAAGAGCCGACGCATGGCCACGACGACAGAGTCTGTGGACGACAGGTACTCGGGCGCGGCGTACTGGACGTATTTCTCGGCGTCGTAGTCCTGGTTTCTGAAGTTGAAGTTCAATTCCCAGTTCCGGTAGGGCCAGGTCACGCTGCTCCAGAATCGTCGGACAACGCCTGGACGCCCGGCATACCGCTCCACGTTGAGGTACACCATCCGAGTGAGATTGGCCTCAACGGGCACGGCCCACCGGGTGCTTCGGAAGAACTCGTTGTTGCCACCGGTGCGGGACATCCCGGGCAGCCTGGTCCCGTTCCATTCGTTGACGTCGGGACTGCCGGCCTGCCGGGGTTGCAGGCGGCCGGGCATCTGGCCCCGACCACGAGCCTTACGGTCGAAGAACCAGGTCCACAGCAACCGCCAACGGTGCAGGGGCCACACCCCGTCAACGCCGGGATAGTACATCTGGTACGGCACCACGCCGTTCTCGTCCTCGTAATACTTTTCGACGTGGGACTTGCCCTCGCCGGGGCGGTAGTGAACGTTCTTTTCGTTGACCAGGGTCACCCGGTAGCCCAGGGGAGTCCTCGGGCGGCCACCGAGGCGGCTCTTGAGAATGCGCAGCGAGTTGCGATGCACCATGAAGGCGTTGTGGGCGTCCATGGTGTTCTCCAGCACCAGCACCCAGTTGCAGTCGAACATTGTGAAGGAGGGCCGGAATATGTTGTGTTGCTCAAACATCTCCGGCGGAATGTCCTCTTCGGGAGCAACCGGCTCGCCGTCCCCCATCCAGACAAACACCATGCCTTTGATGTTGACGGTGGGATACTTGCGGGCCTTCATGCCCGGAGCGCCTGTCATCTTGGAATCGGGGCCCTCGGTGAGGAAGGCGACACAATTGCCTTCGCCGTCGAAGGTGGCGCCGTGGTACGGGCAGGTCAGGAATCCCTTGAAGTAGCAGCGGCCCATGGACAGATAGACCGAACGGTGGGGGCACATGTCGAGGAGGGCCTGCACCTCTCCGTCCTTGTCCCGGAAGAGGACGAGGTCGGTTCCCAGCATACGCAGAACTTCAGGCCGGTCATTCTTGACGTCCTTGGCCGGCAGGGCCGGGTACCAGTATTCCCGGTACCCGGTGGGCGGTATGCGGGCGCGGCGGTCGCCGGGGTCAGTCGGAACCTCGAAGGGGGGAGGCCCGTCGACGGGTTGGGTGCCCCGCCGCATGTGCCTGTAGCCTCCGGGATAGCCGGACAACAGCTTGTCCTTTAACTTTCCGAGACCCATCGGTCCACTTCCTCGAGGTACTTCTTGGGTTGCCTTCTTTAGATGGGCAGTGCTTCCTCGGTGCGGCCTTCGGGCAGCTCGACGCCAAAGGCGTTGACGTTGAAGGCCAACATGGCGTAGCAACCCATGAGGGTCGCCAACTCGGTGGCGCCATTGATGCCGAAATGCCCCACCACCGCATCGAAGGCCTCCTGGCCCACGCGGCGGGTGCGGAAAAACTCGCGCCCGAAGTTGACCACGGCCTGTTCGTCATCAGCGGGATTGGGCAATTCCTGCCTGTCCCTGAGGGCGTCGACCAGCTCATCACGCAGTCCCTCGCGTCTGGCGGGTGGAGCGTGGGCGTTCCAGATGAACTGGCAGTCGTTCTCCCGGGCCGCCAGCAGCATCGCCAACTCACGGATTCGCGGTGATAGAGAGGTCTCGGTACGCAGGTAAGCTGCGAGTCCGAGTGCCCGCTGGGCAACCTCCGGGGCGTTGAGCATCACCGACCCCGGGCCGGTTGCAGGCACCTCTCCCCGAGCCGCTACGAAAGCATCGAAAGCATCGCGCTCCCCTTCTGGCACTGACTCTCTGGTGACTGCGGGTGTTCTGGCCATATTCTCCTCCAATCGATGAGATTTATATGCAAACATTCTATTCTGCCGGTCAATTACTGTTACGAAGGCTTTTACAAGTCTCGCCTGTGCACCGACCAGACAACGCGCTTAACGGCAACCACTCCGGTAAGCGACCGAGAGCTACGGCTGTGGCTTGAATGCTCAGTCGCCGCGCAAAAGCGCCCGGCCACAACAAATAGAAGGGCGTAAGATTGATATTCGAGAATCGTCCTCTGAAACTTTGCCTCTCTCACGTGAGTGCTACTTGATGAATTCCCGGGAAATGCCACCACTCTCTCCGAGACAAACACTCCCGCGCTGCAGATCCGGCTTTCTTGCACCTGACGCGGGGCGGACGGAGGGCACCAAGAGGCTAACCGCCAGAATTCGGTTCACACACGTTTGCGACTGGTATACGATAACCGTAACAAATATGTAAATGAACCATAACGAACAAGCGATTAATACGTAACCTGTTTGCAACTTCCACGCAACGGACGTGTAACACCGTTCCAATCACATCACATCCAAACCTGTTGAGAGGCGCAGCCGCAGGAGGGGAGTGATTGCAGTCATCCGAGGTGGACCCCATGATTTGGAGTTGGGGCGGGGTTCTCACGCCGCAGCACCACGTACACTTCAGCCCCCGGCACCTACCGGTCGCCGTACCAGGTGCAAGAGTCTGTCCTTGTTACCCACTGTCCTCGGGGTTTGGGGTAAGAAGGTCGCCCCTCTGATGCCCAGACCTCTTTCACTCGTCTCATCCCCGGCAAATTGTGTCAGGGCCTACGTCGAGGGCTTTTCAATGACGCCCTCGCACTCTGGTGAGTTCCCGCAACTCCGCCGGTTTTGCCTATTCTCGCATCTGAGATTGCCGGGTACTGGCCGGACTTGCACAAAAGGTGATACAACCATCGGGAGGGGCTCCGCAGAAATAGTCCTCCTGGATTCGATCTTGTCTCACCGTAAATTTAGAATGCGAATACGATAGCGCGATATGCGGTAATGCCTTTGTACTTCGCGGAATAGGGGAGAACAGACATGAAATTCGGCATCTACAGTTCCATCGCGGACCCGCCTCGCGGCGAACGTCTGGACCAACGGATCGACGAGGTGATCGCCGAGGCAAAGCTAGCTGAGCAAGTGGGTTTTGACTCCTGCTTCTTCGGTGAGCACCACCAGGACAAAGACGGTTTTCTGCCGTCGCCACTGATAGTCGCGACGGCGGTGGCAGCGCACACCAGCAGCCTGAACGTGGGCACCTCAGTGATCCTGCTGCCTCTGCATAACCCGGTGCATCTTGCGGAGGACGTCATCACCCTGGACCAGGTGTCCAAGGGCAGGATCATCCTGGGCGTTGGCTTGGGGTACCAGGAGGCAGATTTCCGCGCTTTCGAGGTGCCGGTGCGCCAGCGTGTGGGCCGGTTCGAGGAGGGTGTGGAGATTATCCGCCTCTGCTGGAGTGGGGAACCTTTCTCCTTCCACGGTGAATACCACAAACTGGAGAACCTGCACATCACGCCAAGTCCCTTCCAGCAGCCCGCCCCTCCGCTGTGGATCGGGGCCAGCACCACTCCGGGAGCGCGCCGCGCCGGACGCATGGCCGACGGATTCGTGGCCGGACCCAGCACCGACCTTGCCAGCACCATTGAGCTGGTTGATATCTACCGGGAGGCTGCGGTACGCGAGGGACGAGAGCCGCTGGTTGTCCTGATGAGGGACGCATGGGTAGCCGAGACCCGTGCTGAGGCCATTGAAGTGTACGGCCCAGAGGTAATGACAGCCTACAAGTATTACTGGCGCAACGGCCTGTCAGAGTTCCGCAGCATCGGGTCGGAGGATGAGATAACCCTGGACAATCTGGGACGGGACCGGCTGATACTTGGAGAGCCAGACGAATGCGTCGCAGAGTTTCACCGTTGGAGCGAGGCGGTGGGCGCCGAATACTTCCTGCTGCGGCTGCGACACGCACACTCGGGAGGCCCACCCCACGAAAAAATTATGGATGCAATCCGTTTGTTCGGAGAAGAGGTAATACCAGCCTGTAACCAGTGAATCGCTCAGATGGAACCGATACAGGCGGTCACGAAACAATCGGTCGCGCGGCCGGATGGTGCTGAGGGCAGGCGTTGGCCGCCACGTCGGGTGGACTAGCGAATCGCGCTAATCGGCTGGCCGGAGGTTGGCTGGCAGGTGGCTCTCCCAGTCGGGAATCTGCCTGGCGCGGGGGGAAGGCAGCAACCAGGCAGAGAAGAGGGCCATTAGACCGAACCCAAAGGACATCAGTAGTGGCGCCATGTAGGTCCCGGTCAGGTCCCACAGGACTCCGGCGCAGACGGGTGCGATTCCCATGCCGAAGCCGTTGCCCAGATTCTGCCAGCCGTAGAGGCTACCCTGAGGGACGTTTCCGTAGTACTGGCGGTTGGCTATCGGGAATGTGGGCACCTCGCAACTCTGCCCGATGCCAAAGGGGATTGCGAACAGGTAGAACGCCCAGGCGTCGTGAACAAAGAAGAGCAGCAACAACGGAAATGTCTGGAGCGACATACCCACTACCCAGACCGTTCGGCAACCAAAGCGCTCGGCCACTACGGGCACGACGCCCCGGGCGATGACCCCGACTCCCTGCTGGGCTGCGAGTACCCCGGCGGCCACTCCCAGCGAAAGCCCCCGGTCCACTGCAATGGCCACAACCAGGACGTTGATAATATTGTGGCCCATGCATCCCCAGTAGTGGATGCCGATGAGGTTCCAGAAGGTGAAGGTGCGCTTTGCCTGCTGGATGAACACCCTGGCCCGTTCCTTAGTGGCCTCATCCCTTAGCGGCTTCTGGACCGGTTCACTTCCAACATCGCCCAACGGACGCAAGCCTATCTCGGCGGGTCCGTCGTGAAAGAATCTGACCAACAGGAGCAGTATCGCCCCGCCAGCTATCCCCGGAAGCCAGAAGATCCACTTCATTCCAAGCTGAGTGAATGCCGCACCGATCAGGAAGAGCAACGCAATCGTGCCCGCTCCCTGGAACGACCACACCACCCCCATAGCGACCCCAAGGTGACGCCTGAACCACAGGGTGACGCTGGACACCGTCAATACGGTGTAAATAGTGGTTGCGACACCCAGAACCACACCGAAAAACAGGTAAAACTGCCACAGGTTGCTCATCACGCCTGTCAGCATCATGCCCGCAATGAACAGGAGTGCCCCCAGTAACAGGAGCCAACGAACGCCGTACCGGTCTCCAAGCCATCCCACGTACGGACTCACCAGGCCAAGGACTATCCACTGGAGACTGAACGCAAGGCTGATCGCGCCGTAGCTCCAGCCAAATCCAGCGGTTGGGTCGCTCAGGTGAGGCACCAGTGCAGCAGCCGCGAATCGCACTGCAGAGGTGATGAACCCCATCGCCGCTGCGATAGCGACTATGACCCAAGCGTAATGAACCTGCCTTGTTGGGAGCATAGAAACCATAACTCAGGAGGTGGCAATACCAGCAGTGGGTGTTTTCAGGAGTAGAGTTGGCGATTGAAGTACGAGACGGCCTCGCGTGTATCTGCGCAGTATACACATAAGGCGACCAAGGGAAAGAATCCCTCAGTGAGCAGGGGAATCATTGGGGCCACCGAGGCCCGACCTGCAGGAAGATGTCCCCAGGGACTCCTCTGTCATCAAATACAAAAGCGATCAAATGGCAATCACTGAGACAAGGGCCGCTATCCGAACGCACCCGGACGCCTTTGAGCGCAAACAAACTTTACCGTCGGCACGAATAACCGGGAGGCAGCACAACGCGCGAAAAGGGAGGGAACCGCCATTTTAGTAACGGCCAAGGAACTCGGAATTCATAGAGGGTCCGCAAGGAGGCGCATGGGAACCGCTAATCCAGCTACGGAACGAATTCCTTTGGTCCAAAGGCCGTCAACGTCGGAGCCTACTGCTGACTGAGCGAGGAATGTTTGTCCAGGGCAGAATACGCATCGCTGCCGCGCCCTACCTGTCCACCAGATGGCGCATCGCCTGTGGGCCGGCGACTGCAGCCCGGTTCGTCAACTCCTCGTGGGTCAGGGTGACGATGGGGTGGTCGATTATAGCAAGCCCATAGTCGCCGTCACCGCGCAGTTTCGCCATTGCGCGTGCCTGGCTGACGAACGGCTTGGTCGTCAGTACCGTGGAAGCCACGCCCCGAAGCTCCATCTCCATCGCGTCGTGCACACTGCACGACGTGCAGGACCCTCATTCAGCCGTGGCGTGAATCATAACGTCACAGCGGTGGGCAAGGTCTCCCAAGGCGGAGGGATCGGCAGGCCACTGATGGCCTCCCTTGTTGTATTCCACAACCCCCGCCAAGGAATAGCGCTGGCCGATTATGTCGGCCACCATTCGCAGCAGTTCCTCGGAGTGGGGTTTGTTGTTGGAAAGCAGGCCAATCGTCTTGCCGTCCAGGCTGGCCGGGCGAAGGGCCCGTGCCGCTGGGGATGTCTCTGCCGTGTCCCTGGGGTTGAGGGTGTAGATGCTTGACATGGCTAGTCTGCCTCCAGGTGGGGTACGGCTATTTCCCTTGTTACAGAACGGCTGCTGCCCCAGGACGTGATGAGCGCCAAGAATTCACCGGCGTCGCCACCTGCTGGGACGACGGTAATCCGGTCCGGGCCGGCAACGCAACCCATCAAGGATTCGCGGTCCGCGTCCGTGGGAAGTTTGTCCATACGCCGCCAAAAGTCCCATTCGCCCGCGGGGCGCAGGGTCTTTTCATGCAGAAACTCGGCCACCTGGGCGCGGCTCCAGCCGGCGGCCGCCACGTAGGCCATCAGCTCCTGGCTGATAACCAGCACCACCTCAGATATCCTCGGCCCGAACCCCAGCATGGCATGGGCGGTGGCGGTGAGGAAACCCTCAGGATCGCGATCACCGTGGGTCTCCAACTGCAGCGGAGCATTGGCCGCGACCATGGTTACGGCACTTGCGTCCGGGCGAAACCCCTTCGATTCGGCCAGCGAAGGCCAGGGGCTCGTGTCCAGGTCCTCCGCGAAGCAAAAACTGTACTTTCCGGAATGGCCGAATGTGCTCTTGTCCATTTCCTGCGAAATGGAGCCGTAGAAGTTGGCCTTTACCAGATTGACGGCCCTGCCGATGGCGGCGTTGGCCCGGTTTCCATTCCCGAAGAGGTTGACCCCCTGATTCATGCCGATGCGGGAGGCGTAGGGACCGCTGACCATGACCAGGTTGGCGATCCCGTTGGTTGACGTGCTGCTGGCGTGGAAATTGTAGGCACGGTCACAGACTGCGGATACCGCCGCCACTACCACCGGGAAGTGCTCTGGCAGACAGCCAGCCATCACCGCGCTGACCGCCACTTTCCCTGCGGGGAACCGCTTGTGCCGGATACCCTCGGTCCCCAGGATGTCCTCCGGGTCCAGACGGCAGTAGTCCAACAAGGCCTGGACCCGATCCGGAGTGGGAGGTACGACGGGCAACCCGTCAGTCAATCCCTCCTGGAAATAGTGCTCCAGGGCGCTTTCCCAATCATCGAATTGCCATCGTTCGTTTTGCATAGCGACCCCACTTTAAGCCAGATTCGTTAGCCGACGCAATCGGGGGCCTGGTATGGCTGGTTAAGCATTGGGGCTGGGGCTACTACCCTGCTGTGTGCCGGGTGCAGTAAACGGACTCCATACCGGGTACCGTTGCTCTTCAGTTGCCATGGACGTGCCTGGGCTGGTCTCGTCGGCGCCATTGACCTACACATCCGCAAAGAAGGGAGGGTCAGGAGTGGTCAGATGGCCGAACCCAGATGCAATACCAAGGGCTGGCGATCTCGATCCAAGAGGTCTAGCCTTGCCCGGCACAGCTGAGGAAAACCATCTCCATTTAAGCGGCCTCCAGAGTTGTTCGATGAATCACCTGCATTGCGGGCCTGTTCGTCTCTTGTCAAGCCACACTGCGAAATGTCGATTAGGAACGGGGGTTTAGACCTCGGAAGTGCAGGAGGCTGCCGCGCCAGAAGTCCACCTTTCGCCTCATAGCTCCGCGGGAATTCTGCGGCTTGCCAAGCTCAGAGGACTTTTTCTCAAGGAAATCCCGGGCGAACTGACTCCCAACACAAACACTGACCGTGAATGCGCCATAGACAAAAGGCCGCAGCCGATGAAGCCCAAAATCACATTTGGGACATTACATCCTGAGGCGGGCGTTGGCGCCTCAAGCCAGAACCTCGCAGACCTGGTTGGCAGACATTTCCACTGGGTATCGAACACAAGACCGTGGCCCAGAATCGTGAGGTTGATCCCGTATCGGTCCTCAGAGACCAAATCACAGTGCGTCCTTTATCGGTCGCGGTGAAGACGGCGACATCGAGCCATATCCTGTCGATGGCACTACTGTCACCGCCTGTAAAGTCTTCGCCTGAATCACCTGGAATATAGCCATTGGGCATCGAAACAACGGACAGGGTGATGCCTTTTGCATTTGTGTCTCTATTTCGCGACTGGGCCATTAACGGGCTATATTTGGTTGTTTTAAAACCGTCATACAGTCATACATAGGTAGAATTCAGGCCAATATTCTCTGGCGGGGTTGTTATCAGTGTTTAGCCGCTTTTCGCCCGAGTCCTTGGCGCATATATGTTCGGCGAGACCGCTGGTGGTCATCGGCCTGTGGGCGGTTATAGGAATCGTTGCGGTCCTTATTTTCTCGCGCCTGCTGGACAGCGCCACCACCACGGAGTTGCGCCTGACCGGCAACGTGGAATCGGAAAGGGCCAAGAGCTTGCTGGAAAGCAGGCTGGGCAGTCCCGGCAGCATAACCGAAATTGTGGTTATTCAATCGGAGACCCTGACGGTGGACGACCCGGCCTTTCAAGAAAAGGTCGAGTTCGTGTTCGCTTCTCTAACCGCGCTTGGCCCCGATGTCGTGGCTGGCGGACTGAACTACTATCTTACCGACGATGAAACCCTGGTTTCAGGTGATCGGACCGCCACCATTGTGCCCGTCAATATTACGGGTGAACTCGACGAGGCCATCGAGAATGAGGAGCAGGTAGTTCATGTGACCTCCGCAGCAGACCGGACGGACGGCTTCCGGGTCCTGATCGGAGGGGAAGCCAGCATTGCCTACGAAAACAACGAACTGGCCGAGGCCGACCTGCAGAAGGGAGAACGCTTCGGGATACCCGTGGCGATAGTCATACTGCTGATAATCTTTGGGACCGTGGTGGCGGCCCTCCTGCCCATGGGCCTGGCCATCGTTTCCATCGGGGTGTCCCTCGGAATCGCATCCCTCGTTGGCCAGGTCTTCGAGCTGTCATTCTTCGTCACGCTTATGATAACCATGATTGGCCTTGCCATCGGCATTGACTACTCTCTCCTCATCATTTCCCGTTACAGAGAGGAGTTGAGACGGGGGCAGACACCTCGCGATGCAGTAACCAAGGCAGGGGCGACGGCTGGACGCACAGTTCTGTTCAGTGGTTTTACGGTGGTTTTCGCCCTCTGCGGAATGCTGATTATCCCATCATCCTTCTTCCAGTCCCTTGGCCTCGGCGCAATAATCGTAGTCCTCGTTACCCTGGCGGCCACTTTCACCCTCCTCCCGGCTAACCTCGCGTTTCTTGGGCCAAGGGTGAATCTGTTGCGCCTTCCGTTCATTGGCCGGGCCCCCTCTTCCTCTCGCTCTGGCGATTCCGGAGGCGGGTTCTGGGATGCCATTACGCGCGCGGTCACCAGATTCCCCATCGTCAGCCTTGTTCTGGTAGTCGGAGTCATGGTTGCCGCCACAGCCTTTTTCTTCCAGATCAACACGGGCAACAACGGCGTTGATGCTTTCCCGGAGGGGTCCTTCACCCGCGACGCTTTCTTTATCCTGGAGGAAGAGGGGTTCTCCTTTGGCGTCATCAAGCCAACACAGATAGTCATAGACGGGAATGTGGACAGTCCCGAAGTGCAAGGGGCGATTGAGAAGCTGACAACCTCCATTGAGAGCGACCCACGCTTCCCGCTGCCGCCGGCGTTGGAAGTCTTCGCCGAGGCGAATCTGGCTGTGCTTTCGGTTCTCATCGCCGGGGAGCCCAGGAGTCAGTCGGCCGCAGACGCCGTGACTGCCATCCGGGAGCAGCACATACCTGGCGCTTTCAATGGCGTTCCGGCCGAGGCCATCGTAGGTGGCCTGTCGGCAGCGGATGCGGACTTCCGCGGCTTTCACCGGCACTCCGCCATGATCTTGCAAGCCTTTGCTGCCGGAGTCCTGGTGGAGGGGTTTACGACCAATATCGCGAGGTCTTTTATCATCACCGGTCGGTTGCGGGACCAGGGCGTCAGGCGGTTGCAGAACAATAACCGTCACGTTATGGAAATCTTCTGGCCGAAGGCCTGGAGAGGCATGGCGACGGCTGGAAACTATCGGTTCGAATTCGCTTGGTTCACGCCCAGGTCAGGCGATTGCTGCGTCAGTCGCCTGATTGGGAAGCTGAAGCTTGGGGAGATCCCATAAGTGCGGCGCATCTGGCATTCGCCGCCTCCTCCTTTTCAGCCAGGCTGCTGAAACATTCGAGGCGAATCGGCGTTCCTTTCAGCGAAGAGGAAAGCGCCAGCTTCATGATGATCTGGCTCTATTCTGCATATCTCATGGGTATTCCGGAGGCCATCCTGCCACGCAGCGAAGCGGAGGCCCTGCATCTGTATGATGTCGCCCGCGTCTGCGAGCCATACCCGGACTTCGAGTCAATCATCATGGCGAACGCGCTGATCAGCTCCGTTCCTCTGCTTGTGGGACTCAAGATGGACGGCGAGGGAGAGGAATTGAGGAAGATGGCTTACACAGTGGCGCGGGCGTTTATCGGAGACGACCTCGCCGACCAGTTGAAGTTCCCACCGGCCAAGACCCGGGGGATCATTAAGCAGATGTGGTTGAACACCAAACTTAAGCGCTTCAAGCGCAAGGTTGTTCCGGGCAAGGCCCGAAGGGACCGGTTTAACAACTTCAGCAATCTGGTCACGGTTTCCGTCTACGACGATTATATCTCTTACAAATTGCCCGACCACGCGTACTCCGAAAGGTCGGAGCGCTGGTAACCCCGCGGCGTACTGTCCCTGCCGGGGATGGGTTTGTCATCATCTGGTTGATTCAGCGCCCTTGAACGGCGTCCAGCATACGGTAGCTGATGGCCTTGTCGTTGTGCGCTGGCAGATGCATCATCGCCACGAAAATAGCCGGTTTCATACTCATACGTTGCCGACAGGCAATGTGCAATTCCTGCCATATTGATGTTCGCTACTTCTGGAACCTGTAATTCACCCGTGCAAACCCCAGTTCGCTGAAAGTGTACTGTTCTGACTATTCTGGGTCCTCGGCAAGGTCATTTCCGTGGGCGCCTCCGAAGTTGGAAATAGAAGTCCCAGCGGTCTCTACCGATTGGTTGTACCTTGGATCCCCGAAAAAGCCAGTTCACCGTTGATCCAGCCGTGGGCCGCATCATCATTCGGCCGATCAGTAACAAATGACTCCGCTACTGGAACTCCTGAGGGCGAAGGATGCAATGGTAGTCAGGCGCGAGTCTTCATAGTCGGCGGAGGGCCGCTGGGCTCAGTGCCGCTAATACCCTCAAGAGGCGAAATCTTGACCCGATACTGCTGCAAGCGGTTGACCGTCTAGGCGGACGCCCTCGCGGCTACCGTGTAGAAGGGCTTTCCGTGGATTCGGGCGCAGACTTCCTCTGTTCCTTCTATGACGTAGCCTTCGGTCTATGCGAGGAACTGAGATTGCCACTGGTGCGGTGTAAGATGAAGATAGGGTGGTATAGAAACGGACTGTGGATCACAACCACTCCCGGCATCTCAGCGGGCAATCTCATCAGGAACCTGCCGGCTGCCCGGGCCCAGGGTTTCCTTTCTCCACCGGCGATCGGGTCTGGCAGAAAGCTGTTTGGGGAGATATTTCGCCAGTCGCAATTCCTGAGTTTCGCCAGCGACAGCCGGATCGCCGAACTGGATGATGGAGAGGACTTCGGCAACCACCCAGAGAGGGTCGGTGTACCGGAGAATCTGCAGGCATCGTTACGGGGATTCCTCGAGATGACAATGGGCCACGTTGAATTCTCAGGTCAGGCTTACATGCGGACGTACACTCGGGAGATGTTTTTGAACGGGGATTAAATCCTCGTGCCGCAGAGGGGCGCGGCCTCTCTGGCAGACGTGTGTTCCGATGCCATCCGGACTTTCTCGGCGGTCAGAAATGTGGTCATCAAGGACGGGATGGCTACAGGAATACAGACCGACGATGGAGGCTCATTCGTGTCCTGGAACTTCTTAGCCATAGGAACATTGCCGATTCAGTGGAACCGTCAAGGCAAAGGACTGCTGGATTCCCGTTTCTTCCATGGTGTGGATCCGGGCCGAATCCCAAGTGCTCGACATCCGTTGCGTTGGGATTGGCTGGGGAAAGTGCCTGGTGTCCTGCAGGAAGCTTTTACCCCATTAGGGAATAGATCTCCTGATCCGGCGGGCCATCGTAGACCAGTTCTCCGTACCTCAGTACCAGCGTCCTCTTACCATGCCGTATCGCCATCTCCAGGTCGTGGGTAACGAGGATAACTCCCTTGCCGTCTTCGGCCAGGTCGGAAAGCATCCTGAAGAACAGGTCCCTCATCGAATAATCCATCTTGTGCAGGGACTCGTCCAGCAGGAGAAACTCCCGTTGCTGGGCCATGCAGAACGCGAGCCAAACCCGCTGCTTTTCACCACCTGAGAGTTGGGAGAAAGGCCGATCTGCGAAGTCCTCCGTGTGACATCTGGCGAGGTATTCCTGGACGGCATTTTTATCGCTCCCGCTAAGCCTCCATCCAAGGCTGCGTTTGGGTCTGAATCGACCCAGAGAAACCAATTCCCTTGCGGTGACAAAGGGAGGATCCAAAAGGTCCTGGGGCAGATAGGCGATATGACGCCTTGTACCGGTCGGTTCGCCAGGTACGTTGTCCGCATTCAGGAATACCCGGCCCCTTGCTGGACGAAGTTCACCCGCAATCAGTTGCACCAGGGTGGTCTTGCCGGTGCCGTTGGGCCCCAACAAGCATACGAATTCTCCAGCGGCAATGGAGGCCGAAATCTCCCTCACGACGGCATTTTCACCGTAGGAGAAGGACACGGCGTCCAGTTCCAAACTTATCGCCATCCTACGGATCCTGTTGCCGGCTCACTGGAGCCTCCTCGCCACCCAGATCATCAGCGGCGCGCCCAGGGCTGTGGTGACCAAGCCAACCGGTATTTCGGCCGGCATCAGGGCCAGCCTCGACAACTGGTCAGCGTAAAGCACCACCAGGGCACCGGTGGGGACTGATACGGCCATTACGATCCGGGCGTCGTTGCCCAGCATCAGCCTTACGATGTGCGGGGTGAGCAGACCGACGAAACCGACCACACCAGCCAGGCTTACTCCGGCCCCTGCCAGTACCCCGGCGGAGACGATGGCTACCAAACGTGTACTCCTGGGGCTTGCACCCAGGTGTCCGGCAAGCCGGTCGCCCAACACAAGAAGGTTCAGCCGCCCGGCCGCCAGGACTGCCAGGCCAATTCCGAGAGCAAGAAAGGGAATCGTCGGTATCACATCGTCCCAGGTCCTGTTAGCCAGGCTTCCGCTGAACAGGGCCAACGCCTGCAGGCTGAATACCCGGGCGTGCATCAGGATGGCGGCGGCGATCGCCACGGTCAGAGCCCCCACGGATACACCGACGAGCGCAATCCGCGCCGGGGTAAGGCTCTCCCGAGAGGCCAGAATAAATATAAGCAGGGCGCCAACCACGGCGGCAACAACCGATAGAGACGCCACACCCCAAGACCCGGCTCCAAGGACTCCGGCCATGGCGAGAGCCTGGACAATGGCTGCCCCGCCGCCCAGTCCAAACAGTTGAGGATCTCCCAGGGGATTTCGTGTGGCGCTCTGGAGCAGTGCTCCGGCTGCTCCGAAACAGGCCCCCGATACGAGGGCTGCGACGACCCTGGGTATGCGGAACGAGTGAACAATTACCTCGACCGTGGGATCCTCGCTGTCGGTAAAGAGCGCCTTTACCACCGTAGACGCGTCCAGGTTGGCGGTGCCAAGGGCGACTCCCGCAATACAACCCAACAGTATCGCCACGGCGAGACCCGCCAGGACAAGGGCGGGAGACGCACCTATTGGGAAGCTCCTATCAGTACAGCCATGGCCTCCGCGGCCTCGGCGATGCGTGGACCCTGATTGCGCAGGAAGATGACGTGATCCAGTTCATGCATCTGTCCGCTTGATATAGCCCGGAGATTGGAAAATCCGGGTATGCGCGGCAATGTTGCGGATAGTCGCGGCACAGGTTCCGGCGCGGGTGTAATTGTGAACAGGTAGTCCGGATTCATGGTGAATATTTGCTCTGCGGAAATGAGTGCAAATCCTGGGAAGGTACCACTGTCAGGCAAGTCGGCCGTTGGGTTTGACAGCCCGAATAAGGATGCTATCGCCCCCGGATACGACTGCGGCTTGGCAGCATACAGGTTCCTGTCGGCGTCCGAGATCAAAATCAAAGCGCTGTCGCCACCGCTCACATCCTCGATGGATGATGCTACCCGCGCAGATATTTCCTTTGCCGCCTGCTCGGCTTGCTCACCCCTTTGGATGATCTGGCCGATGAGCTTTATGCCCGTGGTGATGTCTTCCAGCGAAGTGGCGCGAACCGCCACAACTGGCGCACCAAATTGCGACAGAGGCTCCAGGAAGCGGCCTTGGGACAGGGCCTCGATCAGAATCAAGTCGGCCCCTTGTGTGGCGATGGCCTCGAAGCTGGGCGAGTAGGCCCCACCAACTTCCGGAAGTTCGAGGACCTCGGCAGGGAAGGTGGAGCTCGAGTCCCGGGCAACCGCCGTTCCCCCAGCAATATACAGCATCTCTGTGGCTGTGGGGCTGATGCTCACTATGCGAGCTGGCATGGCCGGTATGATCACCGGCCTCCCAATCATATCCATAATTTCCAGAGGGTAAGTCTCCGGCAATGGTTCAGGGGTGGAAGTAGGTTCGACGGTGGGGGCCGGTGTTGGTGCGGCTGGTTGTGTAGGCGCCTGAGTATCAGTGGGGTCCTGGGCAGGATTTGGCGTGTTGCGGGGCCGCACCTGGGTCTCCCCAGGTACCTCTGTTGGAGTCTCCGTGATTACCGCCGAAGCGGTGGGAGGCACCAGAGTGGGGGCAACAGTGGCGCGCCCATCCGTATCCGAGCCTCCACACGCGACAATCGCTAGGACCAAAGCACACATCATCGAAATGGGAACTGTCCGTACCAGATGGTGTACAACGAACTTGGAGGAAGTCAATCAATTCACCAACAGTAAATCGAAGCAAATTTACTGGTTAGCATATATAGGGCTTCTCGGAGGTGTCAATCGGCGAATACGGCAATAGAATCCACTCTATTTAGATCCGGGACTTTCCCGTAGTAACCAGCTTAAACAATAACACACGGCCACTCTCAGAGACCCATAATGGGGCAGTCGGTCGGCCTGTCAGGCAGCCGCCGGAACACCCGGCGATGGCAAAATCCGCTTCACCGTTTATATTCGGATAATTCGTGAGTCCTTCGGAACATATACTTCCATATGGCCAGGGTACCAGCAACAATTCACTTGAGTATGACTGTAACACATATTAGCTGCCATCCTGATACCCAGATAAATTCTTGACATTCAGTATTGATAAGTATATACACTCTATCATTGTTCGCAAGCCATAGTTGGCCAGATTACAATGACAACACCGAATCATAAGGAGTAACTGTAGATGACAAGCCGCTTGGGATTCTTTTTGATCGCATCCATCATGGGGAGCCTGTTGACACTGATGCTGGCATGTTCGTCAGACCCCACTCCCGCACCGACTGAGCCACCGCCGCCAACCACGGTACCGACCCCCGAGGGCCCCAGCGTGGCGGAGCTGAAGAGTGACGTCGTGGGCCACTACGCCGACGGAGTGCACGCTCTGTATTCGAAGAGCTACAAGTCTGCGATGGCTATGGACGCAGCCGTCGACATATTCCTGGCAGATCCGACTCCTGCGACCCTGGAGGCGGCCAAGCGAGCGTGGCTGATCGCCCGCGATGACTATGGTCCCACCGAGGCCTTCCGGTTCTATGGCGGCCCGATCGACAACGAGGAGGACGGACCTGAGGGTCTGATCAACGCGTGGCCCATGGACGAGGCCTACATCGACTACGTCGACGGCAATCCGGGAGCCGGTATCATCAACAACCCGGATGAATACCCCCAAATCACTGCAGAGCTGATCGAATCGCTGAATGAGGACGGGGCCGAGGAGAATATCTCCACGGGCTGGCACGCCATTGAGTTCCTGCTCTGGGGCCAGGACATGAACGAGGCCGGTCCCGGCAGCCGTCCTGTCTCGGATTACATCTCTGCTGACAATGCCGACCGTCGGGGTATGTACCTGTCGACAGCATCCGACCTGTTGCTGGTCCACCTGCAGGGTCTGGTCGACGCCTGGGACCCCGGCGCATCCGGCAACTACAGAGCTGAGTTCGTCGCCATGGCTGTCGACGATGCGTTGAACAACATCATTACCGGCATTGGCGAGCTTTCCCGCGGCGAACTGGCCGGTGAACGAATGACGGTCGCATACGAGGCACGGTCCCAAGAGGACGAGCATTCCTGCTTCTCCGACAACACCGTGGCCGACATCATCGGCAATGCGCGCGGAATCCAGGTGGTTTACACCGGAGACTACGGGCTCATCACGGGCCCCGGTGTCATGGAACTTGTCACCGCCGTGGACAAGGACCTGGCTACCCAGCTGAATGGAGAAATCGGACGCAGCGTCGCATTGGCCTCCGAGATCCCCAGCCCGTTCGACCTGCACCTCCGCGAGACCATTCCCAACAGTGATGCCGGCAGGTCATCGGTGCTGCGTACCATCGAGTCCCTGGAGGGCCAGACCGACAAAATCGTTGCAGCAGCCGAAAAGATAGGCATCACTATAAGCGTCACCTAGTTTGCAGACGCTACGCTTCCAGCAACACTGAGAATTTATGCACTCTCCTCATAAAGGAGCTGCTTACTTGGGAGAAGTGCCGGATGTCAGGCGGGGGCTCCGGCAATGATCCCAGGAACACGGCAGTTCACCCTCCTCCGGCGGCCAGGTCTGTTGGTCCTGGCCGCCACCTTATTAATATTGATTGCGGCTGTTGCGCTTCTCGCTGCCTGCGGCGGGGAAGCCCCTACGCCTGAGCCGACACCAATTCCCTTGGTGCTGGCTGCGGAGCTGGGTGAGGCAACCACGGCTTTCACCACCACCCGCAACGCCTTCGGATTGCCGGCCCGTAACCTGAACACGCAACAGCGCCGCACTTTTGCCGACGGCAACAGCTTCTTCCGTCAGAACTGGGTCACCGCCCCCGCGTCCACCAAGGCCAGGGATGGGCTGGGCCCCACTTTCAACGCGCTGTCGTGTTCCTCCTGCCACCTCCTCGACGGCCGGGGCAAACCACCCGACGGTCCCGACGACGGCGAGCGTGGTCTGCTGCTTCGACTCAGCATCCCGGGTGTCGGAGACCACGGCGCTCCCCTTCCCGAACCGCTTTATGGCGGGCAGTTGCAGGACAGGGCCATTGTCGGTGTTCCACCGGAAGGGGAATTCATCATTCTGTATCAGGAAGTGCCCGGGCTGTATGCCGACGGAGAGACCTACTCCCCGTCGGCCCACCTACCAGCTCCGAGGCCTCAATTTCGGCCCCATGCGCCCCGACACGCTGGTCTCGCCCAGGGTGGCCCCAGCGGTCCTTGGAATGGGGTTGCTCGAGGCAATCCCGGAGGCCGCATATCATCGCGGCTGCAGACCCGGACGACGCCGACGGGGATGGAATTTCAGAGCGAGTGAACATGGTCTGGGACGAAAGGAAAGGCGGCCTGTCCCTCGGACGGTTCGGATGGAAGGCGAACCAACCCTCGGTAGAACAGCAGACCGCGGGTGCTTTCCTGGGAGACCTGGGAGTTACCTCACCGATATTCCCGGAGGAAAACTGTAAGGCGCCACAGGCCGATTGCTTGTCCGCTCCCAACGGAGGATCGCCAGAGATTGGAGTTGAGCGTCTGGCCAACGTGGTGATGTATACGCAAACCCTGGCGGTTCCCGCCATGCGCGACTTCGGTGATCTGCAGGTCAAACACGGGGCCGAACTGTTCGTGCAGGCAGGTTGCGCCGTGTGCCATACGCCGCAGCACTCGACCGGTCCGCATGAGTTGGCGCCGGTGAGCAATCAGACCATCTATCCTTACACCGACCTGCTGCTTCACGACATGGGACCCGAGCTTGCTGATGGGCGTCCGGACTTCGAAGCTAATGGCCAGGAGTGGCGCACGCCACCGTTATGGGGCATCGGACTCGTGGAAACGGTAAACGGCCATACCATGTTCATGCACGACGGCCGGGCCCGGAACCTGACCGAGGCTGTACTTTGGCACGGCGGTGAGAGCGCTGCGTCGCGCGACATTTTCAAGTCGTTTACCAAGGAGGAAAGGGACGCCCTAATCCGTTTCCTCGAATCACTGTAATCCAGCGCCATTCCTTACTGGGACCGTGGTATCTAGCCACTGGGATTGTAAATTGAGGAATTCTTGCTTGAAGACAGTTTCTATTCTGGCAGCGTTGATGCTTCTGGTCGTGTTGGGATGCGGTGCCGAACCCACTGCAATCCCTACTGAAACAGATGCTCCACCTGCTCCCACTGAGCCAGCGAAGGCGACCCGGGCAGAGGTGCTGGAGAGTCTCACAGCAAAAGTGATTCTGCCAGGCTACGAAGCCGCCGCCGACAGCATGTCCCTTTTCCAGCAGTCCGTGGATACCCTCTGCTCCAGCCCGAGCGAGGCCGGTCTGAGCGCAGCCCGTGAATCGTGGCGGGAGGCACGCCAGGCGTGGCTGCAAACCGAGTCGTACCGGTTCGGCCCCGCGATGGACCGGCGCTCTGTGTCGCTGGTGGACTGGTGGCCCATCGACGAGGAGAAAATTGACAGAAATCTTTCAGGCGATGAGATGGTTAGCACAGAGAGGGTGATCGAGTTTCTGCCTGCTACCCAGAGAGGCCTGAGTACCGCCGAATACCTCTTGTTTGGGCCTGGGAGCGAGGCTCTTGCCGACGGCGCGAGTGGCCTGAACCGCCGCAAGTACGCACAATCGGTGGTTGCTGTAACAAGCGATGAGGTAGCCGGTATTCTGGCCGAGTGGCAGGGCACCGGAGAAACCAGCGGTTACGCCGGATACTTTGATGGCACCGGCTCGCTGGCCCTTCTGGACAGCGAAGCAGAGGCCGAAGCCGTCAGATCCCTGGTCTTCCAGATTCGCAGCATCGCGAATATGCGATTGGGCGCTGCCTTGGGCATAGACGGCCGGGCGGACGCCAGCGCCATACCTTCGGGGGATGCCGACAATTCTCGTGAGGACCTGCTCAGTCAGCTGGACGGGATAGCAGCCATTTATCGCGGCGCCGGGGTAGGGCTGGGCCTGTCGGACCGTGCAGCTTCGATCTCTGCCGAAACCGACGGCCGGATGCTGGATGCAATCGAAGCCACCATTGAGGCCACCAGGAGCCTGACCGGAAGCATCATTGCACAAGTGGAAGAAGACCCCGGCCAGGTCCGAACGGTATACGACAGCATGAAGGAACTTCAGCGAGTCCTAAACACCGAAATCGTCAGCCTTCTCGGAGTTTCGGTTGGCTTCTCCGACACCGATGGGGACAGCTAGGGCGGTGTTTCCTCGCGTAGCGGCCATCTCTTGGGTGTGAGGCCGTGGTCGACTTTCGCCAGGTCAACCTCAGGATCCACCAGCCTGGAACTTTCCCTGCCGTTCATCGCGACAAAGACGTCAGCGAATATCTGCACGGACGCATAGCCGCGGCTTTCCAAGTCGCGGGCAATGATGTGCGCTGTCTCCAGGATCATATCCAGCTGGGTGGCCATTCGCTCGCCCTGAAGCGGGGTGAGGTAGTCCTCTGGCAGAATCAACCACCTTTCTCCGGTCTTTGGATCGTGGACACGGTACTCCACCATTCCCACTTTTTCCGTCAGCAGCACCCGCCAAGCGAACCGGTACCCCTCCTCGTTCCACCGCACGTTGCCAGGGTAGGCGTAGTGGCGCAGGGGCAGCAAGGAGGCGGTTGTCGAGGAGACTTGGGACTGCATGGCCGTGAGCGACCCGGTCTTCGAGGAGAGCATGATGATGATGTTCCCCACTGCCCAAGATATAGACGACGCCAAAAAGCAGTACATCTATGTGAGCCAAGCCGCTCCGCTGGAGGAACTGAAAGAGGCCAGGAACTGGGCATGTGGTCTTCGCCCCTGTCCTTGGCCACGGCAACCCCGGCCGTCCCGGCCCGGGCCGCGGATGGGGCCGATCCTGCGGAAACACCGGGCCTGGAGACGCCGTCCGCTACGGAGCAAGCCGCCAAGGAGTACGGCAGTTCGGCGTCTGGTGGCGACGGGTGCGACGGCAACCAGATCAAGGTCGGGCAGACCGTCACAGGGCGCATAGGCCGTGCCGGGGGCTGGAACACGTACTGCATCCGGGTGGAGCAGGGGCTCATCTACCTATTCGACGCTTCTTGGGACGACGGGGGATCCCCCTTCGTGCAGGTCTCCCCGGGCGGCCTCATCGAAGCCGACGAGTACATCCAGGGTTTCGACGGCTATGCCTTCATCCCGCCCACGTCGGGAGGCGACCACTCGCCCTCGGGCATCTACAAAGTGCAGGTCGCGGGCGGCCCCGGCTACTCCACCATCACCGGCTCCTACAGCCTGGCCCTGCTGTCGGCGACAGACGATCACAGCAACGACGGCGAGACGGCTACTGACGTGAGCTGGGGGCAGACGATCCACGGGAGCCACGAGTATAGGACCGACATAGACGTGTTCCGCCTCCAGGTCGAGGACGGCCACGCATACCAGATGGAGATCCGCTCAGAGGCCCACTCCGACGCCGTGTTGCAACTGAGCGTCAACGAGGCGGCGCTGACGGTCAACCTGCAGGAAAAGCTCGTCTGGTCCAGCTCGCAGTCGGAGGTGCTCTACCTCAGCACTCGGACCTTAAAGACAGGCACCGGCCCTTACAGCCTGACCCTGACCGAGTTCCAGGACGACCACGCAGATCAGCTGGGCAAGGCCAGTGCCACCACCGTCAGCCTGGGACAGACCTTGGAGGGCAAAATCGACCACCCCGCCGACCGGGACATGTTCCGTATCGTGAACGAGGCGGAGGACAGGTGCCGGATAGAGGTGCAGCCCGGCAGCCTGCCCGACGCCTTTATCCGCCACTACCCACCCCACCAGCAGAGTCCGGCGTTCTACGCCCGCGGCGCCGGGGGCGGCCTGGTCGTCCTCGAGTGCCGGGGGGACTACGTCGCAGTCAGCGGCGCCGGCGGCACCGGCTCCTACAGCCTCACTCTCTCCCCGTCCGGCTGCCCGGAGGCGTCCCGCCAGGTGGCCGTCTATAGGGTCAACGTGGGAGAGACGGTGGGCGACACGCTATACCGCCACACGAAGCTATTGCCCCTGTTCTGCTTCTGGGCGGAGGAGGGCGCCACCTATCAGGTCGAGGCCAGCCCCCTCAACCAGAGCTACGCCAACCTGACTTTCGTCACCGTCCTGCTCACGGACACGATGGTCGATTACGTGATGGAGACCGTCGCCGAGGGCGAGGGGACGGGCGCGAGCACCCTCGAGTGGACGGCGCCCGCTGCGGGCATTTACTACATCCAAGTGGGTATCTACGATGATGACGGCGCGCCAGCCCAGGGGGCAATCCTCGTGCGCCTTTCACTGTCCAGCTAGTATTACAACGACGGTTGGCATGAAAGAGCTCTTGGGAATCCCCTCCCGATCATAGGCCGGATTGCACGACAGCTTCGCGCCTGGTCGTTCCCCATAGATTTACTGTTCGCGAGCTGCCCAATTCGATGAAGCGTCGTTGTAATACTAGGCCGAGGAGACGGACCTCCCGTTGCGCAGACGCAACAGCAATTCACCCCGCCAGCCATCTTCACTGCGCCGGATAAGGTATGGAAATACTGGAGTCATTCTCATTCACCTTTACTTGGATTCTCGATCCACCCAATGCCGGGCTGACGTGTGTGCCTTGGCCTCAGGCCCGCCTGCAGCCAAGCGAACCATCGTCTTGGACGGCGCAAGCTGCTGGTTTGCGTGTGAGGCTTGGGGCGACCTCACTCCCGATTTCCAACGATTCCCTGCCTCGACCAGTCCCTCAAGAGGATTGTGGCCTGCTTTCTTGTCTCCAATTTTTGAGCCTCTTCCCGTTTCTCCTTCCTTATGGCCCTGAGCTTTTTCATCCGGACTGCATATTTTCTGCTTTTGCTCTTCCTTGCAGGAGCCATGGGTCCACGCCTCCTGGTTTCTTCAAGTACGTCAGGAGCCGAATGGATTCCTCAGGTTGGGTTGGAGGAGTACCTCGCGACAAAATGCTGCTCGACTTTTCCGGTGGAAAGCATGGTTCCTACCGCAAGCAGCCACAGGAAAAAAGCGGTGCCAACAATGGGATGCAAGATTGTTGAAGCGTCTATCCAGATGAACTGCATGGCCACGCCGATGACCAGGGAACCGGGCGCGATCCACCTGAGCGTGCCGCCCACCTTCCACTGGTACCGGGCAGCCACGATAACCGCCAGTCCGGCGGCCGAGAACGCGACCTTTCCGGTGATCCACCGCAGGCCGGAAACGACTTCGACTACCTGGGCAATTTCGCCGGTAGGCGTCCCGTTGGCAATGCTGATCTCCGGGGCTGGGTACGCCGCGATAGCGATGGCGCAGCCGCCAGAGATGACTGTACAGACGGCCGACAGGGCCAACAGATACGGAACCAGCGGCGAGGCCCAGCGGTCCCTTATGATCCAGGTCTGCAGCAGGAGCCAGGCGACAACAAAGAACATCACACCGGAAAGAGGTCTGGCCACCCCTGATATACCGTAAACAACGCGGTTTTCGTCCACTGCCCGGAGGGACTCCAGGAGGGTGTCCTGGTCTGCGTCTGCCGCAACGCGGGTGAAGACCATCACCGCCGTGGCGGCCGCTGTGAGCAGCAGGAACACCTCCGCCATGCGAGCCGGGCGGTCGGGCCCGTAGTCGGATATAGCTGTCGCCGAGCCTGATGTGCTACGCATAGCGACCTTTTCCCCTGCGTGCGTACTGCAATGACATGGCAGGGTCACTTTGAGGTGCATTGCCGGTCTTTACTGCTGCCTCTGTGTCTTGTGGCAGAACCGGAATGGTGTTCCCTCGACCAACCCCCACGTACTCAAACCCAAGACGGGCCATGCGGGGGGCGTCGAGAGCGTTCCTGCCGTCGATGAGGAATTTGGGAGGCCGCATCTGGGTTGACATCCCTTCCCAATCGGCACCGGCAATCTCGCCCCACTCGGTGAGAAGTATCAACGCTCGAGCGCCTTTGGCTGTTTCCTCCGGTGCATTCACAATGTCGACGCAATCAGGCAGTAAGCGGCTGGCAGATTCGGAGGCCTGCGGGTCGTAAGCACGGACTTGGGCGCCCCGCTCAACCAGCGATTTGATGACGTCCAGGGGAACGGCGCCCCGGACATCGTTGGTCCCAGGTTTGAAGGCCAATCCCAACACCCCGACTTCTAGCCCTCGCAGGTCCCCTCCAAACCTTGAGAAGAGCCTTTCGACGGGGAGGGCGCGTTGCCTGTTGTTGACTGCGGCCACCGCCCCCAGCAGGTCCAGTTCGAGGCCGTATTCGCTCGCCAGGTATTGCAGTGCCTGGATGTCCTTGGGGAAACATGAGCCGCCGTAGCCGACTCCGGCGTAGACCTTCTTTCCGTTTCTCCCGTCCAGGGCAAGGCCATCGCTCACTTCATCAATGGAGGCGCCGACGGCGTCGCAGAGGGAGGCCATCTCGTTGATGAAGGATATGCGTGTGGCGAGGAAAGCGTTGCTGGCGTACTTGATCATTTCTGCGCTGGTGATGTCGGTCACCAGCATCGGTGCCTCGATTCGGGAGTACATGCTCTTGACCGCATCGATGCCCCTGGATGAGGCCGCGTTCGCCCCCACCACGATGCGGTCAGGATAGTGCCAGTCCCTCAGCGCCCTGCCCTCCCGAAGGAATTCAGGATTCGAGACGTAGCGGGTATTCGTTCCATCGAGGTCCCCACTGGCAAAGGAAACGCCGGAACCCGGAGGCACGGTGCTCTTCACCACCACGGTGACGTCGGTGGGCTCGCGGCCTTTTATCCACGCCAGTGCTGAGCGCACCTGGGTCAAGTCCGCCTCGCCACTGGGAGTTGCGGGAGTGCCGGTGGCTATCAGTGCTATCTGACCGAGGGGTCCGGTGAACTCGTCCAGGCGGGAAAAACGGAGGTTGCCCCTATCGACGCAGGACGCCAGGCAATCCTGTAATCCCGGCTCGTAGATAGAGACCATTCCCGAACGCAGCCCCTCAATTTTCCGGTGGTCGGCGTCCAGACCCGTTACGTCATGGCCCGCAGAAGCCAGTCCGCCGGCAGCCACCGTCCCCAGGTGTCCAAGCCCCAATACTATGATCTTCAATTCGGCCTCCTGACCAGGACCTCTGTCCTTTCCTCACTTGCTTGATCACCTTATATCGATTCGAAAGGCAAGATTCATCCTGTATTGGATGCACCCTTTAATTAGCCAATAGTATTCAAACGGCAGTCGTTGACAGGCATTAATCAATATGTTATATGTCTGCACGAATTGTCAGCGAATGATACACACAGTATCCAGCGACTGCAAGACGCTTCTAAATGAATTCTGCAAATTCACCAAATCGTTTAATCCGTCCGACCGAACGGACTAATAGCCAGGACGGATTGCCCGTCAAACGGCCAGTGTTGACACTGCCAAAGGCCGTCATCTCGTCGCTGTTGATTTCGTTGGCCGTCCTGTTGGCAGTGACTTTGGTCGACTGGCCGCAGTTGGGAACCGCACTGGAATCACTGAGCGGTCAGCCTTGGCTTGTGGGTCTATTTGTGGCCAGCTACACGGGTGCATTTTTCCTGAGAGCGATTGCGTGGCGATCTTTGATATCTGACAAAGTAAGCATTTATCGTTTATTCGTGTCCATGCAAGCCGGACTGCTTGTAAATCATCTTGCGCCAATTAAGCTGGGCGAATTGGTGCGGCCCGTACTGGCTGCCAGATATGGCCTGCCTATAGCCCAGGCTGCCGCCACTACGGCGGTCGCGAGGTACCTGGACTTTATAGCCCTGCTGGTCATCGCCGCGGTGATTGGGTCCGCCGTTTCCCTTTCAACCGAAGGACAACTGTGGCTGGAGGGACTCGCTTTACCTGCTGGTGCGATCGTGGGGTGCGGCGCAGCATTAGTCGCCCTGCGCCATTCCACGGGATTTAACTGGCTGCCCAGTGTCCTGAGGACTCGGGTAGAGATTCTCCAGTTCGAGCTCAGGCAAGTGTCTGCCCGGCGCGTCGCCCTTGCGATGGTTTGGACGCTACCGGGCTGGGCCCTTGAAGCCGGAGTAATTCTCGTTGCGGCGAGGGCTCTGGGCGTGGAGTTGTCCATTCCGGCTGCAGTTGCGGTGACTGCCTTCACGATTCTGTTCCAGGTATTTCACGTGACTCCCGGAGGGATCGGGCTGTACGAAGCCGCCATGACCGGGGCGCTCCACGCCCACGGTGTTCCGTGGGAGCAGGGTCTGGCTCTGTCGGTGGCGACCCATGGCCTGAAATTCGCCTATTCCTACACCATCGCGCTGGCGTTCACCCTGACTGCGTTCGGGAAACTGCCGGAACTCAATCCCCTCAGCAGAATCCGTGGATCGTCCGATGGATCCAAGGCCGCTACCCGGTTCGAGGTTGTGGCGGCCCGCCTCTGGAATGTGCTCAACGAAGGCAAGCCTTTCACGCCCGTCTTCGTTATCGGCATCCTGGGGTTGCTCAGCATCCCCCACCTGGCCGATGGCGATTACTGGCCCAAGGCGGGAATTGCCATCGCCGCAGTGCTGCCGCTCTTCCTGCTGTTCTACCGGTTCGACTTTCCATTGAAACTGCGAATGACGCTGTGGCTGGCCCTGGGTGTGTTCCTGGCTGCCTTCCGGTTCATCGACTGGGTGGCGCTGGCCATGGTGCTGGGTATCTACCTGACCTTTACGGTTTTCCTATGGGGCACGGTCTACTATCACCTGCGAATCGGCACCCCCTGGACCAATTTCACGCGGTTCTGGCGGCTGGTGCTGGAGAACCCCGACCCGACCAGCGGCAATTTCCTGGAGCAGATACCCAAGACGACCCTCCTGGTCCTGGCCTTCCTCCTGATGGTCGAGCGCCCCGGCCTGGATACAGTGGTCGCGGTTGAGGGGTTCGTTCTAGGCCTGGGCGTTATCGCCCTGCTGGTCCACCAGTGGTTCTTCACCTGGCCGCCGGCACCGTCGCTGACGCCCACGCGGCTGGTCGCGACGGAGGGCCAGCGGCGCTGCAGACGGTTCATCGCCATCGTCATCGATGGCTGCCGGGCCGACCGGCTCCTGGAAGCCGACACCCCCTTCATCGACCGCATGCGCCAAGAGGGTGTGGACTACACCAACACCTCCACCGTCTATCCGGCCCGCACCGTCACAGGCTTCAGCTCAATGTTCACCGGGGCTCCACCGGTGGCCCACGGAATGCGCAGCAACTTCGTTCCCAGCCTCGGCGTCAAGTGCGAGTCCGTTTTCGAGTCCCTGCGCGAGTCGGGATTGAACGGGCGCCTCGTGGGTATCGCCCACCTTGTGGACGCCTTCGGCAACGACGTGGATACGGTCACCGCCGTAACCCACAACGATGAGATTGACGACGCCCTTGTGGCCAGGGCCAAAGGCGGTAATGGAACGCGACGATCCCGACCTGCTGGTCCTGCAACTGCTGAGCGTGGACCAGACCGGCCATGCACGAGGCAGCTACAACTCGGAGTACCTCGCCAAGATCGAGGCCACCGACCGCAAGATCGAGGAATTCCTCGGCTGGTGCGGTGAGCGCGGATACCTGGACGACGCCACCGTGCTGATTACCTCCGACCACGGGCAGGGCATCGGCATCGGCGGGCATGGCCACATGAGCCCCGAGGAGACTTACGTCCCCTGCATCCTCTGGGGTGCGGGTGTGGAAATTCGGGGTGAGTTCGATGAGCCGCGATCGGTCATGGATGTCGCTCCCACGATCTCCTATTTCCTTGGAGCACGGCCGCCGGGCCAGTCCATGGGTCAGGTCCTCGCCGTGGAGGATGTTCCGGAGGGGGACAAGCCACTGGCGGTGATCGTTCCCGCGTACAACGAGTCGGAGAATCTCCCGGCCACCCTGTCGCGGATGCCCAGATCGCAGCTCCCCAACATGCGCATCATCGTCGTTGATGACGGTTCCACCGACGGGAGCGGAAACATAGCCCGCCGACACGGCGCCGACATCGTGGTCAGCCATCCCGTCAACCTGGGACTGGGAGCAGCCCTGCGCACTGGGCTCGGGGCAGCCAGGGAAATGGACGCCAAGGCCGCCGTGTACGTCGACGCCGACGGGGAATACCCGCCGGAGCAGATCCCCGAATTGCTCGCACCAATCGAAAGCGGAGAGGCGGACTATGTTCTCGGCTCCCGGTTCATGGGAACGCGAGAGCGTCAACCCCTCTTGCGAATGATTGCCAACCGGGTTTTCACCGCCCTGTTATGCCTGGCATCAGGCAGGCATATAACCGACGGCCAGACCGGATTCCGGGCGTTCTCCCGGCGTGCGCTCGAGTGCGCCGAGATCATCCACGACTACAACTATGCCCAGGTCTTGACCCTCGACCTTCTCAAAAAGGGTATGCGGCTGAAAGAAGTGCCCATTTCCTACCGGTTCAGGACAAAGGGTAAATCCTTCATAGGCATCAAGTATCTCTGGCGGGTCCCGGTGGGGATGCTCCGCGAGATGCTGAGCTAGCAGGGCAGCAACAAATCTAAGGAGGACTAGGAAATGTCTAACCCATTCAAACCACCAGTACATTGGCGTCAGATTTTGTTATGGACGTTGCTGCCCGTGCTCATTCTGTCGCTCGCTTTGGCGGTCGCTTGTGGAGAGGATGAACCAACCGCCGCACCAACTGCCGCACCAACCTCCCAACCTGTGGTGGGCGGGTCTGATGCCGGGTCAGAAGCGGCGGCTGAGGCTGCGCGATCGGCGGCCGAGCAAGCACAAGCTGCGGCTATGGCTGCCCAAACTGCGGCCGAGGCAGCCCAAGCGGTTGCGGAAGGCGCTCGCCAAGGCGAAGACCGCCCTGCCGTTACCGTGATCGGCAGCGGCTCCGGGAGTGGTTCGGCTTCGGCGTCAGCATCCGGCACCGGAACGGGAACGGGAACGGGTTCCGGGTCGGTATCCGGCCACGGCACGGGTTCCGGGTCGGTTTCCGGTGCTGGAACGGGATCGGGTTCGGGTTCGGTGTCCGGCCAAGGTACGGGTTCCGGGTCAGTATCCGGTCCGGCCGCCGTTACCGCTGTCACCACCGTAATGGTGCCGGTGGAGGGACACGGCGGAACGGGTGGCCTGCTGATTCCGGCCGGACTCAACTATGAGACCAACCGCGATCTTCCCACCAAGTCTGACGGTATCCTCACCCCGGTCAGCCACCGGGAGATCTACCAGAAGATTTCCTCGGACTATCAGGAGATAGTTGCCCTCACCAACCTGATCAACATCGGCAGGCCGCTGCCCCTTGCGGAAATCATGCTGCTCTACGAGGCGGGTATGCACACCCGCATCGGCAACAGCAGCCGGACTCTACGCGGCTTCGCCCGCGACCCGCGCCGTAGCGAGGAGTTCCCCGACTCGGCGGCCTTCTATGAGTCCGACACCTTCCTGGACAGTCCGATAAGCAACGCGGTGCGTTTGCGCGGAGAGGCCGAGGAATACACTCCAGCCCAGCAACGACAGGCGATCCAGAAAAGCCTGCTCAGGATCATTTACCACTGGTCCAAGCGATATATGTTCCTTGGCGGGGAGCGCCAGAGCGCGCGTCTTGTCGATGAGGCATGGGCCGTCTATGTCGGTGAAGAGGTAAACGGCCAGTATCCCAACTCGCTGGCAGCGACCGCCCTCAAACGCGAGGGCAACTTCGGGCGCGAGGGCGCCATCGACACTCCGCTGCGCGAGGCCATGGCCGAGGCCCAGCAGGCGGCTGCCGACATGGATGACGCTGCCTACGAGGTTGCCGCACAAAAAGTTTACTCGCGGTTCAACGCCATCTTCTACCTCAGCACAGTAAAGTACATTAACGAGGCCTACAAGAAGGCAGAAGCTGACGACGCCTATGGCGCCGGGACCGCCCAGGTCGAAGGACTCTCGTTCTACAGGTCAATTCAGCCCGAGGTTGCCAACGCCAACGCGGCATCGAATGAGACGATCGTGGCCTACTTCCAGATGGCGCCGGAAGACCTGACCTCCGCCCTGCGTGACGGTGCGCTGGCCGCCCTTAATCGGGCGTCGTCCGCGCTATTCCTGACGCAGGCTGACCTCGTCACTCAGTTTACGGCTGACACCGGGGCCTGGCCCAGCGGCGGCGCGCCTGCGACCGGCAGGTTCCTCATTCCCGCCGGCCTCAGCTATGAGACCGACCGCGACAATCCGACCAAGTCCGACGGTATCTTCACCCCGGTCAGCCATCGGGAGATATACCAGAAGATTTCCACGGACTACCAGGAAATAGTGGCCCTTACCGACGTGGTCAAGCAGGGAAGGCCTTTGCCTGAGTCAGAGATCTTGCTGCTCTATGAGGCGGGTATGCACACCCGCATCGGCACCAGCAGCCGGACCCTGCGGGGCTTCGCCCGCGACCCGCGCCGCAGCGAGGAGTTCCCGGACTCGGCGGCCTTCTATGAGTCCGCCACTTTCCTGGACTCTCCGATCAGCAACGCAATTCGCCAGCGCGGCGAAGCGGAAAACTACACCGACGCCCAGAGGCGCCAGGCTATCCAGAAGGGTTTGCTCAGGGTTATATACCACTGGTCCAAGCGTTATATGTTCCTTGGCGGGGAGCGCCAGAGCGCACGCTTGGTCGATGAGGCATGGGCCGTCTACGTCGGCGAGGAAGTTGACGGGGAATACCCCAACTCGCTGGCGGCGACCGCCCTTAAACGCGAAGCCAACTTCGGCCGAGAGGGCGCCATCGACGTCCCGCTGCGCCAGGCCATGGCCGAGGCCCAACAGGCGGCTGCCGACATGGACGATGCCGCCTACGAAGTCGCCGCACAAAAGGTTTACTCGCGGTTCAACGCCATATTCTACCTCGGCACTGTCAGGTATATGGGCGTCGCATACGATGATGTCGAGGGCGGCAATGATCCGGGAACCCACCAGGTCGAGGCCCTTTCGTTCTACCGGTCCATCCAACCCGAGGTAGCCAATGCCAGCGCGGCCTCGGACGAGACAATCGTCGCGTACCTGACGGCCGAACCGGGCGACATTACGGCTGCGTCACGCGATGGGGCGCTGGCCGCTCTCAACCGGGCTGCTTCAGCCCTCATGCTGACCCAGAATGACCTGGTGACCGGCTACTAATATCCAACATCAACAGGAGATCATGAGAACACGAATGGCAAGAATTCGTCGCCGGATATTTCCGCAGATCCTGCTGGCCTTGGCAGCGTTATCTGTGGCACTGCCCCTGGCGCTGGTGGGCTGCGGAGGGGGCGCCCAAACTTCAAACCCGGAGGCGCCCTCTCCGGCGGCGACTTCGCCAGCAACACCCACTGAGGCACCAACCGCAACCGGGGCCTCGGCCCAGGCCCAACCCACTGCGGCGCCAACGCAGCCCGAGGAGCAGGAGGAACGTACTCTTACCGTTTACTCAGGCCGCTCGCAATCGCTGGTGCATCCGCTCCTTGAGGCGTTCGGCGAATCCACCGGTATTTCGATACGAGTGAAATATGGAGGCAGTGCCTCCACTGCGGCCACTCTCCTTGAAGAGGGAGACAACACCCCGGCCGACGTGGTGTTCCTCCAGGATCCCGGATCCCTGGGCAGCCTGGCGGCCTCTGGTATGCTGGCCGATCTGCCGCAGGGAACCCTCGACAAGGTCGACTCCAGGCTGCGAGACCCCAACGGACGATGGATTGGCACCTCCGGCAGGGCCAGGACGGTGATCTACAACACCGAGTCAATCGACCCGGACACCGATCTGCCAGAGTCCATCCTTGACTTTACTCAGGAGGAATGGAAGGGCCGTGTGGGCTGGGCGCCCAGGAACGGATCATTCCAGTCCTTCGTCACCGCGCTGCGTCTGCAAATAGGGGAGGACGGAGCCCGCCAATGGCTGGAGGGCATGAAGGATAACGACGCCCAAGAGTACCCCAACAACGTTTCCATCGTGCAGGCTGCCGCCAACGGCGAGGTGGAAGTTGGCTTCGTCAACCATTACTACCTGGAGCGGTTCCTGGCAGAACACGGCCCGGAATTCAAAGCTCGAAACTACTACATAGGCAATGGTGACCCGGGAGCGCTGGTGCTCGTCGCCGGGGTCGGGATTCTCGAAGCTTCGGAAAACGAGGCAACTGCACTGGAGTTTGTGGAGTTTCTCCTTTCCGAGCCGGCGCAGAAGTACTTCACCTCGGACGTCAAGGAATACCCGGTGGCCGCAGGGGTTGAGCCTGAGGGCGACCTGCCGCCTCTGGATTCCCTCAATCCGCCCGATGTGGATCTGGGGAGCCTGAGCGACCTGCAGGGTACACTTGACTTGCTAAGGGACGTGGGCGTTCTTCCGTGACCTGGACTCCGTTCATTCAAAGCGCGAGGAGCTGGACCAAGGAAAAGGAGTTGCTGCTGTCGGCCGCGGCTCTTTTCCTGTTGCTGTGTGTAGCCTATTCGTTTTCGGTGGACATTCGGTCGACGCGCGGCGCGTCCATAAGTGGCGACGAGCCCTTCTACCTGCTGACCACCCAGAGCCTGCTGGCTGACGGGGATTTTGACCTCCGGAACCAGTACGAGACACGCTCCTACGAGTCGTTCTTCGACCATCCCGACGGCCTCTGGCAGCAGTCCGTACCCAAGCCCGACGACGGCCAGCTGTTGAGCCCACACAATCCGGGACTCTCGATTCTGGTTATCCCCGGATTCGCCCTTGGTGGACTGGCGGGCGCCCAGTTCCAGTTGCTGGTGCTGGGGGCCGCGACCATGGCTCTCGCCTTCTTGCTGGCTGACCGGCTCACCGGCCGGCGCCTGCTGAGTTGGATCGTGTCGTTGGGGGTGGGGCTGAGCGCTACGGCGTTCATTTATTCCACGGAGATCTACCCCGAGTTTCCAGCGGCTCTGGCTTTGGTGCTTTCCCTCCTCGTGGTAACGCGGGAGAAGTCCTTGGGGCCAACCGACGGCCTGCTGCTGGCGGTGTTCCTGACGGTCATGTGCTGGCTGGGGGTCAAATACGCTTTCCTCGCCGTGCCGGTGTCCGCGTATTTCATGCTACGCGCGGACCGGGACGGGCGCCTGGCCCTGTTGGCTTCGGGAGTTGCATCGGCGGCATTCTTCGCCTGGTTCCACTGGCATCTCTTCGGCGGTCTCACGCCTTATGGTGTCAACGTGGTCTACGCCGGCTGGAACACCTCCGACATTCTGGGCGGACACGTCGACTGGGGAGAGAGATACTACCGCCTGTGGGGCCTCTTCATCGACCGGCGCTTCGGCATCGGGCGATGGGCGCCGTTGCTGCTGGTGGCGGTCCCCGGAATGGCGCTGCTGGCGATGGGCCGGCCGCATCTCAGGCTGGCGGTGTCGCTGATAGTCGTACAGATGCTGATAGCCACTTTTGTCGCCATAACCATGATGGGTTGGTGGTTCCCCGGCCGCACCATGCTGACGGTGCTTCCCCTGCTGGTTCTGCCGGTGGTGATGCTGGTGGCCAAAACACCTCTATGGGGCCGGGTCGTGGTGGCCCTGCTCGGGGCAATGACGTTGGCCACGACCTACGGACTGGCAATGGCGGGACGGTCGAGAGAAATCACCATCGCCGTCGACCCGTTTGATATGACCTTTCCGGCGTTCCAGGGTCTGGCCGGGCTATTCCCCCTGTATACCTGGTGGACCATCGAGACCTGGTGGCTGACATACTTCTGGCTCGCCCTGGCCGGCCTGGTAACCTCCGCAATCACGTGGAACGAGGTTATGGTTTTCTGCAACCGGCTCAAGCAATCAGACACTTTTCATCATTTCCGCACTGTAGTCCGAAATGAGGTGGTCGCTCCCGCCCTCGCCCTGTTCAGATCGAAGACCTGATTGCTCCTTCGGATAAAGGGGGCGATTCAAGTCAGATTCCTCGCCCACTCGCGATTCGCCTTGTACCACTCCACGGTGCGGCGAACACCCTCTTCAATGCCAACGGTCGGCGTCCACCCGAGCACCTCTTTGGCGCGGCCAATGTCCGCCCAGGTCATCATGGGGTCTGCCGGATGTCGTTCCTGATACCCGATCTTCGCCCGCTTCCCCAGGTTCTGTTCTATTAGCTCAATGACGTCATTGAGCACAACTGGGCTCCCGTACCCCAGGTTGATGGTCTCGTAACCCGGCACATCTAATGCCGCAACCGTGCCGCGGGCAATGTCGTACACGAAGGTGAAGTCCCGTCGCTGCGTACCGTCGCCGTAGACGGTAATCGGCTCCTCCTCCGCTATGTTGCGTATGAACCTGAACACGCTCATATCCGGGCGACCGGCGGGGCCGTAGACAGTGAAGTAGCGGAATGCAACGGCGTCAATGCCGTGAAGGTAGTGGTAGGAGTACAGCAATGTCTCTGCGGCTTTCTTGGATGCTGCGTAGGGCGACAGCGGCCGGCTGGAATCGGCGTCCTCCCTGACCGGCCCGTCAACCTCTGCACCATACACGCTGGACGTCGATGCCAGAATAAACTTGCCTATATCGGCCTGTCGGCACATCTCCAAGAGGTTCAGGGTACCGAGGACATTGACCTCGTAGCAGGCGATGGGATTCTCCACGCTGCTGCGCACCCCCGCCAGAGCCCCCAGATGCAGAACAGCGTCTGCGTGCTGTACATCAGCAGCCAGGGGAGGCGACTTCAACTGCTCGGCCTCTGAGAAATTCACACGATGGAAGGTAAACCCGGGACGACCCTTCAAGTCCTCCAATCGCCTTTGTGTCAGCCCTGTAATGCGAGAGTCTCGGAGGCTGTCGATACCCGTAACCTCGTGCCCGGCATCCAGCAACCCCTTCGAAATTCGCGCTCCGATGAAACCGGCGCACCCTGTAACTACAATCCTCAAACTATCAGTCCATCAATCTCGAGATGCCCGTCCCTTCGACTCAGCCGCCGATAGTTCCTCTATCTTGTCACAACTCGCATGGTCGAGGCAAAGTAGTGCAGATTGCTCATGTCTTGATGTCCCACCAAAAGTTCCACCTGATTAGTCTGCGTAAATGCCCTATGAGGCGGGTGAGCGGGAGTCTGCCCGCCCGGTTGACCAAGTCGTCGCACGTCCATAGACTCCAACCCATCTCAGAACCGGCGAGGTTTGAACACGAGGAATATGGCGATGAAGCTGCAAATCATGTCCCCCGCCGCCGCGCGGGTCGATTTCAAGGTGCCACCGGCTGCGCGCCTGGATACCCTGAACGGCAAGACCATTGGCCTCTACAACAACATGACCGGCGGGGCGGAGGTGGCCGTGAACCGCGTCGCCGAGCACCTGCGCCGACGCTTCGCTGATGTGAAATTCGAAAGCTACGGCGGCAATTTGCGTCCCGACCGGCCTACCCTGAGCCGGGGAGTGCATATCGACGGCGACGAAGCGGCCATTATCGCCACTGAGGTTGACGCGATGGTCGGCGCGGCGGCGCATTGAGGCGGCTGCACCTCGTGGCTTGCCCACGACATGGTGGCCATGGAGAGGGCCGGCGTCCCCTCCGTCGGCATCGCTGCCCGCAGCTTCGCCCGAGCCTGGCAGGCCTGCGTGGATGGCTGGGGGCAGCCTGCCACGGCCTTTGTGACCATTCCCCACGCCTGCACCGGCCAGCAGCCCGATTACATCCACAAGATGGTGGATGAAGAGATCGACAACATCGTCCTGGGACTGACCAGGATGTCCGCCGACGCGGACATTTCCGGCGCATCCAACCGGCACAGCGAAACCGACGTGTTCACCGTCACGCTGGACGACTCTCCCTGGGGATTGGACACCGTGAACCGCTTTATGGAAGAGCGGGACTGGAGCGACGGTATGCCCGTCGTACCGCCCACGCCCGCCGCCGTAGAGGCCATGCTCAAGGGCACGCGGCGCGACCCGCAGGACGTGGTCATGGTGATGGAGCCCGGTTTCGGCCTGGCCACGGTGGAGAAGATTGCCATCAACGCCGTAATGGCCGGTTGCCAGCCAGCGCAGTTCCCCATCCTGCTGGCCGCCCTGGAGTGCATCGCCCAGCCGGAGATGAACCACCGGGATATGCAGGTGTCGGGCCACACCGAGGCGCCGCTGATCCTGGTCAACGGTCCCGTCGCCGCCAGGGCCGGCATCAACTTCGGCACCTCCGCCATGGGGCCCGGTGTGATCAACAAGGCCAACACCGCCATCGGACGCGCCCTGCGCCTGTGCCTCATCAATATCGGCTACTGCAAGGCCGGGGCCGGCGACCCCAACTTCATCGGCCTGCCCACCAAGTTCGGTATGTGCATCGCCGAGAACGAGGAGGTCAGTCCCTGGCAGCCTTACCACGTTGATAGGGGGTTCCGGCCGGACGAGAGCGCCGTAACTGTGGTAACGGTTACCGGGCCCACCGACGTTTTGGACACCGCCTCCCGCAAGCCCGAGGACACGCTGAACAACATTGCCTCCATGATGTTCTACCGCCACGCCGGAGGGGGCAGTTGGATCAGAGGCCGACAGTCGGCGCAGGTGGGGCACACCAACCGGCGGGTGGAATATAAGGGTCCCTACCACCCCATCATGCTCAGCCCCTCGCGCGCGGTCATCCTGGCCGAGGCCGGCATGAGCAAACGTGACACCCAGGAGTGGCTGCACGAGCACTGCCGCGCCTCGGTGCACGAGGCGGTCGGCTCCGGTGTGCCCGTCGACGCCAACGGTAAGTGGCTGCACCATCCCGAACTGCAGCACCTAGCGGACGACCCCGACGCCACGATCCCCGCACTGGAGGACCCCGAACAGTACCTCCTGTTCGTAACCGGCGGCTCCACCCACTACGCCAACTTTTTCTACGGCACCTACGGCATCGCCACCATGCCAGTGGAGGACATACCCTCCTGAGTTGCGGCGGGAATTCAGCACGTCTTGGTGGCCTGCTTTATGGATTACCTGGGTTAACAAACACACAAAACTGCACGGGGTCGTACCCGAACTTTGCCAACAGCTGCACACCTCGTCGGACGTTGGATTTAGGATCCCACTTGCCTTCCAAGTACAAACCGTTGGATAAGGGCCTTCCCCAACCGAATCCGTTCCCGTCGGAATGCACAGGCTCGGTATGAATCAGGTATCTCTTTCCCATTTCTCCGACTGAAACTGGACAAGATGAATCCGACAGGTCTCCTCGATCCACCAACCATTGCGCGACCTTTAAGAGAGTGTCACTCCAGTTGGCAACGGAGATCTCGTTTCCGCTGCTGTGCTGCTGTCCCGGAGGAGGTGAGGCTTGAACGAACTGAGCCTCACCTGTCCGGATTGACTTTGTTCCTCCACTTGGACTAGTGACACCCATCCGCCCAGGTCGGCGGCACTGGAGCCAGAATTCTGTGTACTCTGCCTCCGTGGGGGAGCAGCCCCGGGGGAACGGGACTCAGGCAAAAGCCCACTTTCCCGTGCTTGATCCTCGAGTACCTTCAAAACCCGCTCTCGAGCTTGGCTGAAGATCAGCTTCCGGTCAGGAGCCTTTGATTCCAACTTGGACAGCTCTCCTTTCCAGTCCGCCAACTCCCCTTTCAATCCCTCCTCCCAATTCGGAAACATTCGGTACTCGTCCAATTCGCTCTTGGGCCGAACATTGTCGGGCAAGCCGGCCAAATGACCTTTGAATAACTGGATCAGACTGTCGCTGTTCAACTCGATTTCCCTGGCATCAATGAGTAGGCGCAGTTGGCTCTTGCGCTCCTCATCCGCTCTGCTTGTCCTCCGCCTTTCCTGCTCCAGCAAGTTACGCACGGCGGCAGATAGTTCGGGATCCTGATCGACAACAAAGTCGTTGTCCTCGATATTTTCCGATTGGATCAATGCCCGAATCTCGTCAGTCAAAGGCAACTGTGCCTGGAGGTGAGCGTCATAATGACAGAGGTCGCAGACCAGTTCGTGCAGCTCTCCGCAGTTGCTCTCGTATCTCCAACGTTCCCATGGCCGCCAAGTACCGCAGCGAATACAATCTTTGCCGAACCAAGTCTCACAAAAACTGCAAGAGTGACTCGCCGCAGGAGAAATCGCATCGCACTTCTCACACCGGACGACCGGAGCGTCGCCGTCGGACTCATTTCCTCGTGGTGAAAGAGACCATTCCCGGAACTCCTCCGGCAGGCCATGCGTTTCGGCGTTGCCAGCAAGGTCAAGGATCAGGCAATTGCCTTCGTTGGCCTTGGGTCGAAGACCACGCCCCACCATCTGCAAATATAGGGCCAGGCTCATGGTGGGGCGCGTGATGACAATGCACGACGCGTCGGGGAGGTCGAATCCCTCAGTAGCAACGGCGACATTGACCAGCACGCGGAGAGATCCTTCACCAAAGGATTCGATTGCTTTAGCACGTTCATGGCGAGGAGTATCGCTAAGGAGCACGGCCGCCTGAATTCCAGCTTCATTGAACACCGAAGCCAGATTTCGGCCATGATCCTGAGAAATAGCGTAGACGACGGTCTTACGCTCTGCTGCATGGAACTTCCAGAACCTCAACGCGCCTGCGGTCAAGATATCGGGGCGGTCCTTGTTCGCTTCCTCAACTCCTGATTCCGAGTATTCTCCAACTGAGTTAAGAGAACCCCCAAGAATGACCTCCCCCGGTCTCGGCACAAGAACTCGCGTGCGGCATAGCCATCCGGAGGTTTGAAGCTCGCAAATTTGAGGGCCGTGGAGCAATTCGCTGAAAATGTGGTCAAAGCCCTCTGTTTTCGACAAACGCCAAGGTGTGGCGGTCAGTCCGATAACCCTTCCCGGCCACTGTTCAATCGCACGCTCCCAACCATCGGCAGTAGCATGGTGCGCCTCGTCAATTATCAGCAGGTCTCCACCCCGGTATTTGCCCCAAATCTCCATCCGTTTTGTTCTTCTGCCGACAGTCTGGGCCATCAAGACCACTACGCCATTAGGAACCGACGGCGCCTCTTCTCCCGACTGCCAGGTCTTAAGGGTGATCGCCGACACACCAGCACCGGCGAGCATCCTGCAAGTCTGGTCGGCCAACTCTGTACGGTGGGTTAGCCACACTGCTTTGCGGCCACTGTGTAACCAGCGTTTCAAAAGAGCTCCAGCTATGTGGGTCTTGCCACCGCCGGTGGGCAACTGAAGCATCACCTGCGCCTTGGCGGGCGCCAAACTGGACTCTGCCTTCTCCAAGAGTTCCTGCTGATACTCGCGCAACTCGGTCAACTTAAACTCTCACAAGACGATTCATAGATAGCGAGCCTTTGTGAATATATTACTGTATTGCTCTTGTCATAGGGCGGAAAAGGCCTTAGAGCAAACGGGGCAGGTGCTACGCTTACGGGTATCTCGCAGGTCCTTGAACGAGACAATACCACCGCCCCTGGCTGCACGCTGAGACCTTTCGATTCCTCTACTTTGCCGAAACCAGCAGCCCAGCCGGGGGGGTCTGTTGAGTTCGTCAACATCCGTCGTTGGCTCACAGAGGAGGGGCCCGTCACTGCCACAGCTGAGCGCTATGTTCCGCCAGCAATGGCGAATGGCTGTGACCGGGCGTTAGCGGGAGGCCCACCAGCAGACGGAGGCCTGGCGAGATTCACTGGGCCGTCTACCGCCGGAACCTGGACGGCAGCGAACCCCGTTACTACCTGTCCAACGCTCCCGAGGACACTCCCTTGGAGACCCTGGCATACATGGGCGGGTCAAGGTGGCGGATAGAGACGGAATTCGAGACTGAGAAAAGCGACGTGGGACTGGACGAGTACGAGACCCGTACCTGGGCCGGCTGGCATCACCAATCCAGCCTCCATTACCGGTGCCAAATGGCTCGGGAACTCAGGACCCTCATCCTGCTCGCATCGGCCTCACTCCCCAAAACCCTCTTTGCAACACGGGGTTTCCGTCCGAGTTTTTAGGTCCAGCGCCGTCTCCGTCACAGCGTCTCCAAGGTTCTCGGAGAGTAGCCGTGACTGGGAAGAGCCTTCGTCGAACTCCGGTACTCTATTCTGAACAATCCTGAGATCCACCGCCTCCCCTCCGGACCAGCTGAGACCTGAATCGTTCCAGCTCCAGTCTCTCTGGCCCTCCGCGTCCGCCTCGTTGAGGGCGAATGTTTCGGCGCCGACGTACAACTCTAGGTGATCGGTAGTACTGTCGGGATTGTCGTTCAACCACAGATTGAGGACTCCGCCGGAGCTGAGCTTCAACGCCGTTACTGCCAGGTAGTCATCGTATAAGCCTTCGAAATCGTCGTCGGTGAGAATGCCCCCATACGGTATCCGCCCCTACCAGCAATCAGGTGCGGTCGGTGGTATCCGTCCCCTCTGTTCTCGCGGTAGAGATGATTGCGTCGGCGGTTGCGATGGCCGCAGCGAGCTTGTTCAGGACCGCGGTAGTCCTGTTGGTTTCTTCGTTTACGGCGCTTTCCTGCCTGTTTGATTCAGTCTGGAGTTCAGCGGCGGCCGATGTCACGTCCCTGGACCGGTCGCTGATCTGCTTCAGGTCCCCGCGGCTCCCCCTGGCGTTCTCGATGGCATTGGTCGTCTCCTGCAGCATTTCAGTCACCCTGACGCAGTGTGCCGCCAGGGTGGTTCTCATCTCTGTTATCTTGTCCAGCCGGGAGTCGTTGGCAGATTTGGCATCCGTGGCCGATGACGCCAGTTCGTTGAGCACTGGAGAGACCTCCGGAAGTACCGACTCCAGCCTGCTGCGGTGATCCTGCATTTCTGCCTCTCTCTGCTCAATTTCCTCTATACCCCGCCCAACGGCGTCGAGCCGGTCTCGCTCTTTTTGTCTCGACTTCCAGAAACCCTCTCCCAGCACGGGAGCCGTCGCCAGCAGACCGATCCCAGTCAGGGCAAAGGGGGCTGCAGCCACGCCCGTGCCTCCGGCCGCTGCCGCCGCCCGGGACAGCCCACCGGTGGCTGCTCCGGATGACGCATTGCCAAGTGCTCCCACAGTGACCCACGCTGCTGCGGGGGCACCCACACCGGCAGCAACCGTTTCTGCCCCTCTCAGGGACGCTCCCGTTGTCCCGCCCCCGGCGACACTGGCGAGAGGAGATGCTTCCTCCGGGTACCATCCGGGCTGAAGGTTGCCGTCTTCGTCAGCGAACAATGCTCCCGTCTCCACAATGACTTGACGGCCCCTCTGAGCCCCTCTCCAGAGTTCCTCGAGCTTTTGGAAAGCTTCATCGGCGAGTTCCCTGTACCTTTCGAACCCTTCCTCGTGGCGGCCATATCTTTCGATGTAGTTCTCCCTGGCCTCCTTCGCCTTCGTGGTTTCCATGGCACCGAAGGTCATTGCTGAGCCCAGATTCCTGAACATGCTGCTCATCTTGCGGCTCCTGGATCACCTTGATGGTGGAATGTTAATCCCGCATCCGGCCGTAGGTACGTGTGAAATCACCTCCGCGGTAGCACTCAGTAAACGGACCTCTTTGAGCAGGGTCAATGGTCGCGCTCCAGCAGCTTTGCCGAACCGCTCAAAAACCTGTCCCAATAATATTAGACGCACCTAAAATCCGGCAAGGGATTGTCAACCGGGCTGTTTGGGCCGGTACCTAATCACCTGCAGAGCGAGTTTAGGAGTGAAGGCGATGGAAGGCCCGGCACTACTATTTATTATTCTGCCTGCCAAGACACTGAATTACCTGACCCCACTGGCCATCCTGAAAGGTGCGAAGGTAACATGCTAACCGACTCATAGCCGATGTCCTCCTATCTAACATTGAGCTGTGCGGTTATGGGCTAATGAAATAGCCTCCAGAACTCACGCGTGCTCTTGAGGGCAAACGAAGGGGTAGGCTGAAAACAGCCTGCGCGGCATGCTGTACCTCCTGTCCCTGAGCGGAGACTCCTTCGTCTGCAGCTTCGTCGACGAACAGGACCAAAGGAGAAAGGCCGACTACAACCCCAATGCCACCTTCCCCCGCGACGACGCCATCAACATCATTGCGAATGCCCAAAGAGCCATCGGACAATTCCCCCAACTGCGGATAGGGGAGCGAGGATCCCTGAACGGGCAGTCAATGCTCGAGAGACGCTGACATCCACGGTGCGGCACAGACATCGCTACCGGGCTCCCCGGTGGTCGAAAGCCCCTCCCCACCCACCTTGCGACCCGGCACGATGTCCGCCAAAGAGCCTCTGAATGTCAACACGCCCTGAAGCAATTCGGATGACCGGATGGGTGGGCCCCATCTCGCAGCAATTCGCCTCGCCGCTAGCACCCTCTACTGCCCTCCGAAGGGAGGGGTCGGTTTATCTCCCCTAGTTCCAGACTACATCGGGATTCCGGTAAACTAGCCGACGCTCAGTTCCGTTATCGACCGGTCCACATCCTCCGCCTCCAGTGAAAGCCGTTCCCATTCGTCCCACAGGGTGTGTTCCTCCTCTTTGAGGACACGATAACGTTCGCCAGAGGCCTCCAGCTGGGCGCGGTCATCGAACTTGGTGGGGTCGGCGAATTTGGCCTCCAACTCCAACGTAAGGGCCTCATTACCGGAAATGGCTGCGCCAATTTCGTCAATCCTGGCCGCGAGTTGGCGGGCACGCCTTCCCAGGGACCGCTGTTGCTCCTGCTCGGGTGTGAGGACCCGCTGTGGACGCCGGCCACGCTTTCCATTGGTAGATTCGACGGGCGACTTGCCGTTGCCATTGGTGGAATCGGGCCTCTTTTCAGTCTCCTTTTGCTTCCAATACAGGTAGCTGTCGTAGTCGCCGGTGAAGACCCTGGGTTCTCCGGCCTCAATCTCAATAATTTTGTTGGCCACCTGCCTGATGAGTGTGCGGTCATGGGTGACCATGCAGATTGTGCCCTGGTAATCGCCAAGTGCGTCGGCCAGTATCTCCCTGGAGGCGATATCCAGGTGATTCGTCGGCTCGTCCATCAGCAGTAAATTGCTGGGTTGATGGAGGAGCTTGGACAGAGCAACACGGGCCTTTTCGCCTCCAGACAGGACGGAAATAGACTTAAGGATGTCATTTCCGGTGAACAGAAAGCCGCCGAGGGTCGTGCGCAGATTCTGCTCGGATTCCGCGGGGGCAATCTGCCGAAGTTCCTCAAGGGGATTGTTGCCGACGTCGAGAAGGTCGAGAACGTGCTGGGCGTAGTAGACCGACAAAACGTTATACCCGAGGTTTCGTTGTCCGCCGTCGATGGGCAGGGCGCCGGCAAGGATCTTGAGCAAGGTCGATTTGCCGGCACCGTTAGGGCCGACGAGCGCAACACGGTCGCCGCGCTCAATGGTCAGGTTCACCCCGCTATAGACGACATTGTCGCCGTATGACTTGGCTACATTGACCAAGGTAAGTACGTCCAAGCCACTTCGCGGCGGCTCAGGGAAGGAGAAGCGGACCTTCCTGGTTGCCCGAGGCAGTTCAATGACCTCCAGCTTTCCCAGCTGCTTCAGACGGCTCTGGACCTGAGTCGCTTTGGTTGCCTTGTAGCGGAACCGCTCGATGAAGCGCATCTGCCGCTGTATCTCGCGTTCCTGGCGGGCTGCGGCCGCTTGCCTGATTTCCAGCGCACGCTCTCGGGCAACCAGATAGTCGTCGTAGTTTCCCCGGTGATGCACGACCTCTCCAGGCTCGATGGCCAAGATCCGATTGGCAACCTGATTCAGGAAGGCCCGGTCGTGGGAAGTGACCACCACACCACCGGGGAAGGAGGAGAGGTATTTCTCAAACCAAAGGTTAGCTTGGAGGTCAAGGTGGTTGGTCGGCTCATCCAGCAGAAGCAGGTCGGGCTTTCGGAATAGCAGGCGGGCAAGTTCGGCCCGCATTATCCAGCCACCGCTGAATTCGTTCATTTTTCGGGAAAAATCGCTTTCTTTGAAACCGAGACCTGACAGGATAGCCTTTGCCTCGTGATCACGGTCCCCTCCACCGGCGGCTTCGAGCTCGTGGTCCAATCTGGAGAGCAGGACCGTAAGTCGTTGCTGCTCAGATGGATCTGCTGAGGACGACAAGGCCTCCCTGGTGGCCGAAATCCGGCTGGCGAGGGCAACCGCCTCCCGGTTGGCATTCAAGACTTCCTGGAGCAACGTCTGGCCCATAAATTGCCCGGGTTCCTGCCGCAGATACCCCACCGTCGAGTTTCGCCGCAGGGAGACTGAGCCGGAGTCGGGGAGGGTTTCGGATGCGAGAATGTCAAGGAGGGTGGTCTTGCCTGAACCATTGGCGCCAATAAGCGCGATTCGGTCGCCGTCTGTAATGGAGAGGTTCAGTCCGCTGAACAACGTACGTTCAGAATAGGACTTGCTGATGTCGGAGGCTAATAACATTGCTAGAAGTATATGCGGGATTGAATTAACTTGCCTGACTACCAACCTTGCTTGAATAAAGGCTGGTCTGGAATAAGCATAACGCGAATATCAAAACTCATCATGCCTAGAATAGCAAGATGGGAATTTCACTCAGAATTGCCTTTGCCGATTTACCTCTTTTGCTGCTCTTGGTTGCTGAAATGCGCAATACCCTCTGTTCGAGACCGCCTCAGTCTATACGGAAAAGCGAGATCATAAACAGGAAACAGACTTCCGAGCCATCCTGACAGCAAATATGGTATTGGTAGCTTGCCCACCCCCAATGGGTTTACCACTTATTATGTTAGCTCGACCAGCGCCGAGACAGGGTCCACGGGCAGGATGGTCTCCGGCGATGGAGGCCTGTAGCCCAAGGAACCGTGAGGCCTGATGCGATCGTGATTCTGCCGCTGCTGCTCGCTCAGTACCTGCACCTACATCAGCGGATATAACACCTCCCGAGCCAGGAGTTCATCCCTCAGTTTGCCGTCGAGGTTCTCCACATATCCGTTTTCCCTTGGAGACCCATACTCAATGTACTGGGTCTTTGCCCCTATGCTGGTGAGCCACTCCCGGACGGCGCGGGCAGTGAACTCCGGGCCGTTGTCGGAGCGGATGTGCCGGGCACTCACTAGTGTATTCGTCGATGACGGTCGCCGGACGTCCGTTCCTGGTCCTGTCCTGGACGAAGTCACAGGCCCAGAAATGGTTTCTCCTCTCCGGCCTCAGCCTGACGCTGGACCTGTCGTTCAGCCACAACGATCCTCTCCCGGGTTGCCAGGGCGGCACCTTCAGCCCCTCCCGCCGCCAGATCCGCTCCACTCTCTGGTGGCTCGCCTCCAACCCGGCACCCTTGAGCGGAGCGGTGATCCGGCGGTAACCGTATCGATGGAGACGGGTGGCCAGTCCCGCGATGTCGTTGGTCTGGGCCTGCTGTCGTCCCGGACCAGCGGCTCGCCGCGCTGGGTCGAGCGGGGCTGCTCCAGCACCCTGCGGGCCCACTGCTCCGACACCCCCAAGGACTTCCTGACATGCTGGACGCACAGGCGGCGGCGGACGGGGCTCAGAAGTTTCCCTCGGCAGCCTCCTTAAGAATCTGGTTGTCAAGAGTCAGGTCGGCAACTGCACGCTCGAGCCGACTGTTCTCTGTCTCCAGCTACTTCAGGCGCCGGGCCTTGTCGACCCTGAGGCCACCGTACTCGGCCCGCTACCGACAGAAGGTCTGCTCCGAGACGTGGATGCGACGATCGGCCTCAACAACGGTACTTCCCGAGGCGATGTTCACCTCCGCCATCCTGAGCTTGTTGATGATTTCCTCTTCCGCGTGTTTCCTCTTGGGCATGCCTCACCCCCCGTTTTGCCCAGAATCCTAACATCGATTCTGGTTCGATTCTCGGGGGTCAGGTCAATAATCTTCGGTTCCCTGGCCTGAAGTTTTTGGTTATCTACAATACTCAGCGGCGTTGGTCCAGGCATCGGCGTTGAGCTTGGCTAATCTGGTCGCCCCGTGCGGCGCAGATGGCGCCGAATTAACCTGTTCAAGTTCTGATGCTGACCGATACGTTAAGAACCGAGGTCGCCTCTGGACGTGGATCGCCGCACTAGTCGGCCAGGACCTGGACGGCGCCTGATGAGCAGGCCGTTCGAAACGCCGAGGCGAGAGTTGTCCGAGAGAACATCGGCCTTGGAGACGAGCTTTTGGACGACCTCTTTTCCTTCAGAGGTCTGAAGGTCAACCTGGTTGCCGTCCTTGCCAGCGCAGGGATGCGCCTCGGCGTCACAGCACCCCGCTGGCGTCTACTGACACACCACATCGTGGGAAAGCACCCGGAAATGCGCGCAGATGTGGAAGCGCGCAGGCCCCTACAAGTTTATTGAGGGTTCCTCGTAATCCTTTAGCTTGTTGTAGATTTGAAGCCGGTGATGGTAGGACTCCAAAACTATGATCCGGTCGTCGGCGTCAACGTTGACAGCCACCGGTCGCCGGAACCGCCATTCAGGCTCCAGATCTGTCCGCCGCCTGGCTTTGATGATATCCGGATTGGCGTCGATGTAGGTCTGGGCCCATGGCGAAGGGTCTTGGGCGTCACCGACCAGCGCCGTAATATATTGGCCGTCGGCGGCGTAGATCTGGACGCGGTGGTTACCCCAGTCAGTTACGTATACATCCCCATCTGAGTCCACAGCTACACCGGATGGCCCCTTGAGAGAGCCCACCCCGGTGCTGGAGCATTCGAACTTAACGAGCAACTCTCCATCAGGGGCGAATTTTTGCACCCGGTTATTCCCCCAATCCGCGACGTAGATGTTGTCCTGACGGTCGATGCAGATGCCCCATGGCATCTCCAGCTCTCCGTCACCGCCACCTCGCTTCCCGAACTTGGACTGGAACTCACCGATCTGGCTGAAACTTTGCACCCTGTGATTTTGGCTGTCCACCACCCAAATGGTCCCTTGGGAATCGAAAGCAATTCCTGACGGTCCGTTCAGCTGCCCGTCTTCGCTGCCGGACCTGCCCCAATGATACCGATAAGCACCCTCTTCATCGTACATGGTTATCCGGTTGACATACTCGTCCGAAACGAACACTCGTCCGTGACGGTCTATATCAATTGACCGGGGCCAAACGAAGCGTCCGTCTTCCGCGCCGACGGAGCCGAACTGGCCTTGAAACTCGTGGTCGAAGTTAATCTTGCTGACACGCTGACCCAATTGTTCCACACCGCGGCTCAACACATAAATTCGACCGTTCGATCCCAGGACAAAATCCTGAGGGGCCCAAAATCCCCGGCCAGCCTGACTGTACATACCTATGCAGTAGCTGTAGTCATACACCCGGCCGGCGGCAACGGTGGTCAGCATGTCCGGTCTCCCATGAACGAATTTGGGACTTTAAAGCTACACAAAGGACATTTGCTCGAAGTGTCCGCCGACGATGGGTACCGGGTCGAGTCCCAACCATTTTTCCGCCAAAGTGGAGTAGAAGCCACGAAAATCGTAGTTGGGCGCCAGGTCTCCCTGAGTGAGATCTCCCGGTTTCAACGACGGATAGGTCCCGTACATTCCACCATTTACCCGGTCGCCGATGGCGAACGCCACCCCAGCCGCTCCGTGGTCGGTACCGGTGCCATTATCGCGGACGCGGCGTCCAAACTCGCTGAACAGCATGACCACCACCTCGTCCGAGGCGTCGTGCTCGCGCAGGTCGGCGAAGAAGTCGTGTATGGCAGCGGAAATGTCCATCCAGAGTTTGGTATGTGATCCCATCTGGTCATAATGGGTGTCGAAGGGCCCGTACGACGTGTAAAAGACCTGGGTACCCAAGCCAGCCAGATGCACCTGGGCCACGTCTCTGAGGCGCCTGGCGATGGGATTATTGGCGTACTCCACATTTGAGGAATAGGTTTGGGGAGCAACCCTGATAATGTCGGCTCCTCTCAACGCATCCCGTCCTGCCTGTCCCAGATATTCCATGGTCGGGCCGGTGCCGATGGCGGGAGCGTACATTCGAGCGAAGCTGTCCAATAGCTGGGCCCGCTCCTGCTCAGACGCGATTCCCGGATTAGATGAGAGCACTCCATATGTGGGAAGGTGGTTGACAGATGTAACAGGCACCCCCCGCATCGTCAGCGCCCGGGGCAAACCCTGGCCCAGGCTCACACCCTTCAGCACGTTCTCGCCGACAGGATCCAGGTCGCGGATGACCTTGGCGAGCCAGCCGTTGATCCCGATGGAATCTGGCTCGCAGGTATGCCAGATGTCCATGGCACGAAAGTGCGAACGGGGTGAGTTTTCAAATCCGATTCCGTGAATGATTGCCATATTGCCCTGGTCGTAGACCTCTTTCAACGGCTCCGTGTCAGACCGGAATGCCAGTTCGTCATCTATGGGCAACAACTGGTCTTGGTCGATATGGACCCTGGGACGGTTATCCCAATATAGAGGGTTGCTATAGGGAACGATTGTGTTGAGGTAATCGTTGGCCCCGGTAAGCTCCAGTACCACCAGCACGGGGTCCTTATGGGTTGATGCCATCTTCATATCCTTCTGAATTGGCTGTAAGCACTTGCCTAGGCAAACTGATAGTCTCGTGAGGCGGCGATCAAGGTCAAAATCTTGCTCACATTCCGAAATGTAGCACTGAGTTCTTCTCTGGTGTTCAAAGACAGATCGCCACATTTTTCGGCATGGACCATCAATTCAGAGTGGGTCGCCTCACTGACTTCCAACGGTCCCATTGCATCAAGACAAGCTGCCACTATCGCCTGCGGGGAATGATCCCCTCGAACATTCACCAGCACCCGTTTGATGATAGCCTGCACTCCTGGTAGCGAGGTGTCTCCAAGTATCCTCGCGGCAAAATTGACCCGGCGCATCAAAACGCCAGGGTCGATCCATTCGGAGCCAGTGTGCCAACCCTCCACGCTGGGAGGATTGAGAAGCTCCTGTCCCTGCCAACCGCACTCCAACGCCAAATTGTTGAATCCTGGCTTGAATCCGTTATAGTTGCCCGCCATACGCACGGTGCCAACGATGAATTCAGCGGGGCTCTTCACCCGGGCGAAGCGGGCGTTCTTGAAGAACTCCGAGTTGAACAGTGCTCGTAAAATAGACCGGATGTCACCACGGGACTCATTGTAGGCATCCACCAACAACTCGATGGCTTCAGGATCAATGGGTGGTGTTATGTTCCAACTGGCGACATGGGGCTCGTCGGCGACGAAGAATCTGTAGAGGTGGCGGGCCAGAAACCGGGCCGTAGCCGGCTGATCCACAACAATGTCCACGATGTCTTCGCCATTGAAATTCCCGGTATACCCCAGGAAGGTCTTCTCCCGATCGTCGTGGTCCTCAGGTTTGTACTCGAATTGCCAGAGGAAACGACCGTAGGGATTACGGGGAATCTTGGGGGCAATCGTCCAACCGGTAAAGGCCCTCGCTGCTTCCCTGATATCGTCCTCTGAATAGTTTCCGACTCCGAGGGAGAAAAGCTCCAACAGCTCCCGTCCCCAATTCTCATTAATGGCGCCATCACGATTTCCGTGGTTGTCCAACCAGAAGATCATGGCAGGCGACTTTGCAACCTCCACCAGCAGGTCACGGAAAGTACCCAATCCGTATTCACGGAAGATGGCAATCTGGCGAGTCAGCTCCGTTGGATTGTCCACCTTGGAGTTGCTGGTGGCGAACAACTGATGCCAGAAGAGGGCCATCTTCTCTTCCAGAGGCCGTTTGGTGTTGATCATCCGGTAGACCCAATCGGCCTGATTGATTGGCGGCGCCCCGGCCCCCTCATAACCCGGGAAGAACCGGTACAGCAGTTCCTCATCTATGGCCGGCTGCCGCTCAGGATACAGAAGCTCCTCGACCACGGCTTCGTAGCCTTTGGAGGCACGCTCCTCCAGCTCGTCACGGGGATCACCGAACCCCGCTCGTCTCATCAGGTGGGCCATCAACCGAATGTCTTCCGGGTTGTCTTTTGGGTGGGGCATTACGACCTCTCACTTATCGAGCCCAGAGCACTCAGCCAAGCGCCCATTAACGGCATCTTAAGGATTGGCCAAATCGAATGTCAACAAAAGGGACGATGCCCCTTCCCCAAACGGCAACCTCGAAAGGTTATTGCACAGATTCAGAGAACCCGACTCCCCTACACTGACCACGATCCCCTCGATAGTCGAACGATTGGGCGCGGAGTTGGCGATCCGGCGCGGCGACTACCCGTCGGTGCTGGAGCACATCGCAAATGCTGTAGAGTCATTTTTCGATTCTGATGTAAATCCTCATCCAACTTTTCCCCACTGTTGGCGGTCGGCGGGTGCCAGAATGGCTTGGCCGCGCGGAAGAACACTCTAAAGACTAAGTCGCCCATTTGCCTGAAAGTCGGAGAGCAGGCGTCGACTGGCCGACGGTGATCACCTGCTGGAAAAGATTAAAGACGCTATGTTCGGATGATCGGTGGCCGGTCGTCAATCACCCGACCCACATCGCACATGAAGTTACAGGTTTCTGGGACGAAGCGAAAGGCTGGCAGCACGCTCAATTGGCCCCTGACCGATTGCGAGGCTTGTACAAGGAACGGATTCGACGCGCGGCCGAGTCACGACTGTCCCTGTATTTCTTCGCTGACGATACCCGGGCCAAGCTGTCTGAAAAACCCGCGACGAACCAATCATCGCCGATTCCACGCCGATTCCACGCCGATTCCACCTGGATGGCTGACGGGTAAAAACAGGCTCGCCACGATCCTCAACCCAGTCCAACAGCCCACCGAAGACACCCTCTACCATTTGTTCTGGGTACCTATCATGCATTGGGAGCGTGGCCGCGACGAAGAATACGGGTGGCTCTCAAGTCTGCACGGGAATCGCAATTTCCCAGGTCTGACCGACTACCTGCGGGTCCTTTCCAGCCCGACGGGTATGACCTGCACAACCAATCTACGACTACAACGGAGTGACACCGATTTTCTGACTGGTAAACCCGGCGAGTTGTTGACCTGCTTCCCGAAAACTGGACCAGCTGGAATGCGAGTCTTGTGGGATGCTCTAAACCTATCAGTGACCAGCATCGTTCCCTCAAGAGTTCCCGGTACAGCCCGGAGCAGGTGGCCTTCGGCCTGCGCCCGGCGCAGGGGGGCACCCGGTGTCCGAGGTGCTGACCCATCCCCGGGCCTCCCACCGCTACCGGAGTGTGGCAGATGAGCAGGCTGCCTTGAGAATGAGGATCAGGGACCTGGCCCAGTCCCGGGTGAGCTACGGCTACCGGCGCCTCCACGTCCTCCTGCAGCGGGAGGGCTGGCCGGTGAGCCACAAGCGGGTCTACCGGCTCCATTGCCAGGAGGGCCTGATGCTGCGGACCAAGAAACCCAAGCGGCACGTGTTGTGCCAGAAACGCGAGGAGCAGCCGACAGCCGCCGGGATTGATGAGGGCTGGTCCATGGACTTCATGAGCGACGAGCTCCTCGACGGGCGCCGGATCCGGCTCTTGACGATAGTGGATAACTTCACCCGAGAGAGTCTGGCCATCCCGTCTTGAACTAGTCCGGTCGCGGCCAGCATACGGGGACAAGATGTCGTGGAGGTCTTGTAGCGCCTCGAAGAGCACGGCCGGCTGCCCCGGACCATCCGGGTAGAGAATGGCCCGGATTCACTTCCAAGCGCTTGGGCCAGTGGGCTTACCTCAACGGTGTGGACCTGGACTTCAGCCGTCCCGCAAAGCCCACGAACAACGCTTTCATCGAGTCATTCAACGGGCGATTCCGGCAAGAGTGCCCAGACGAAAACTGGTTCCTGTCCCTGGAGGATGCAAGGGGAAAAGTGGAATCATGGCGAGACCAGTACAATGGCGAGCAGCCCCACAGCGCCCTGGAGAACCTGTCCCCGAGCGAGTTCGACGTGCTGTCGGAAATAGGGGATTGACCCGCAAGACTCGCACTATGGCTAGTACAGGAAATGGGGCAGCGTCAAATTATGCTCGGGCTAACATAGAGGGTGGTACAACCACTGGAGAAAGGTCATTCCTCGTCATCGTCCTCCACTTTCACCCTGGTACAGAGGCTGTCACCGGCCTAGTATGAGCCCGACGGGGTGTGGGTGATCCTGGCCCACATGTTCGTGGTGTCGTCGTCCTCCGGCGCCGTAATGTTGACGTATTGCCATAAGGAATAGTTACCCGGGTTGAAGTTCAAGCTGGTTTTGCTCAGGGTCAGAGCATCCGACGGGTAGACCGAAAGATTTACGATTACTTGGGTGGTAGTGGGTCGGTGGCTGAGTCTGACCCCGTACCTCTTTGTTCCTCCCTCATCCACCGTAAGATCGAAGGGCACGTCCACGTACGGCCACCCCAAGGAACTACTGGTTTGGTTGGAGTTGTTGGTGACCGTCATCTTGTCAAAGTTCTCGAGATTGTTGCCGTCGGAGTCCCGGAACATGCCCACGCTGTCCTTGGCGAACAGGTTGTTGTAGGCAACTTTCACCGTGGCATTTTTATTTATAGACCGGTTCACGTGAAGGGTGAGCTGGTCGTCGGAGAGGCTGGCGTTTCTTAAATCGAGGGGCCTAGTAGTGTGCTCCGCGTAGATGTCGAACACCGAGGCGTAGAAACGCCCCAGGCTCACGCCGAACAGGTCGCTGATGGTCTGGAGCAGGGAGGGCGGCGAGACGTCCTTGCTGAAGGTCACCGTTACGCGGTTGCCGCTCTCGTTGGTCTTGCCGCTTACGAAGACCGGCGAGGAGGACCTGCTCCCGTCCACCTTGTGGTCCTCAAGGGGGTCGTGGATCCCTTTGTAGTACCGGCTCGCCTCCGCGTCGTTGTCCGTGGAAACGATCGATTCCCCCTCATCCAGCTCTAACCCGTTCGTCTTCCATCCGTTGGCTACCGTGATGCCATCGCCGTCGGTGTCCTCCTCTTGGACTGTGTACTTGAACACCGGGGTGCCGGTGCCGCTGCCCCGGTCGTAGGTGGCCTGTCGCTGGGCATCCTCATCATCTCCTCCGATGAAGAACCCGACGCCCGGCTCCCCGGTAACGTCCATCGGCTCTGAAAAGGTGAGCTGCAACTCTATTTCGTCGGTCCGGTAGTAGGTTTCCTCATCCGGGGGAGTGGAGATGACATCCAATGACTTGACCCATGGCCTGCCGTCCACCTGGCCGTCCTTGAAATGGCGTCCCCGGTAGTACTTGGTTATCGGGTCGCCCTTATTGCTGCCGCCGCGGCTGGGCACGTATTGATAAATGAGCAAACTCCCTGTGAGGCCGACGGTGTTGTCGCCGTGGCTCACATATACTCCGTTTGTGTCCAGGTCGTCCACCTGAACTGTGTACCTGACGTAAACGACCCTTTTATCACTATAGGTGGTTTCATCCGGATAATGGATATCGGCCTGTCTGAGGTTGTCCTCCCCGCTTCCCATGCGAAAGTCCATGCTGATTTGCGGCGGCAATATACGATTGATATAAACATCGGCGTTCATATGCAGAGCGAACTCGATTACTTCCCCGGCCCGGTAGCGCAGCCCGTCCGCCGGCGATGATGATATGACCATCCCCCGGACCCCCTTGTCGTCGTCCTTGATGGTGAGGACGCAGGAGGTGTCGTCGCTATGGTTGTCCTGCCGGCTGAACCGCAGGTTAAAGGTCTCATTGAGCTCCGGGTACAGGTTATCGAGGGTCTCGATGGTCCGGGTCATGGTGTTCCCGCTCTTGCGGGACCCCTGCTTGACACCGACGAGCTCCGGGTAGTCACTTCCGGCTTTGGCGGTCCCGTCGGAGGTGTACCACCAGACGTGGAGATTCCCGTCCCAGTGTCCCTTCACCTTCACGTCCAGGGTTCCTCCCTCGATTATCTCGGCGCTTTTGCAGTCCAGATCAAGGTTGGTGGAGGCCAGGGCCCTCCCCATTGGCGACAGGAAGACGGCGGCGGCGACCAGAATTGCCGCCAGCGGGACGGTGAGTGTCTTGGGAAAGGGTCTGGGGAGGGTTTCATGGGGTGTGCTCCTGGCGTAGAGGGAGGTTTTCCGTGCCTGTAGGGGTTTGCTACTGGCTGCTGCGGCACCCTGCGGGACGGGGTCGCCGCCAAAGTTTGCTCTGCCTTGACACAGATATGGTGGCACCCCTTGAATCAGCAGGTCTAGGGTTTTAGTATTTTTTGACGCCGCCGTGTCTATGGCGTCCGCCTGATTTCTATGCCTGAAAATGTGCGTACGCGTTCCTCTGACACTGAACTGACTCAATTGACCGGTTTTCGGTGCAGTGCTGGTCTCTCGGTCGGGTCCAGGGCTGTTTCGGGGCGGCCTCATTCATGGCAGGGAGAGAGGGAATCTGCACCCGGAGGGTTGACGACCTGGTAAAGGCCCGGAGAGGCAACCTCATCTCCAAGCCTGCCCTGAACTTGTCGAAGGGCGCCAGGTGTCGCGCATCTGCCGGGAACTGGGCGGGGTGTCGAAAGCTTCCTCGGGCGCTCCCTGGGCGGAGAGGCGTACCCGTATCTGTGGCTGGATGCCCTGGGCCCCCGCAAGTCCGCGACTCAGGCCGCATCGTCAACGTCAGCGTGGTGGTGGCTACCGCAGTGAACACCTGGGCACAGCGGGAGATACCCGGCATGGACGTGGGGACCAGCGAGGACTTCGGCTACTGGCGGCCCTCGTGCGCTCCCTCACCGCCAGAGGGCTCAGCGGAATGGAGCTGGTATTCGTTGACGCCCACCAGGCCCTGACTGGCGCCATCGCCACGGTCTTTGCCGGTACCGCCTGGCAGAGATGCCCGGCGCGTTTTATGACAAACTGCTGACCCGGATGCCCTGGAGAGCACCCCTGAGCCTGCCGACGGCCAGACGCGGCCGCTATGGTGCGCACCAACTGCCCCGTCAGGGGGCGCAATTCAAGGGAAGCGATGACGGCCGACAAGTCCGGAACGCAGGTACTCGCGCCCTCGCCGACCGGTCAGACAGGATTCAGCTCATAACGAGTCTTGTTCGGAATATCCCTAATAGACCCAGGGGCGGGCCTGTTTGATGGCGAGGATGTCGTCTTCGGTGATCTTGAACTCGATCTCCATAGCGAAGGGCTCGTCCTCTTCGGGGTCATACAAGGCCTCGAAGTGGTCGTGGATGTCGGAGAGGTGCTGTGCGAGCTGCACAATCTGTGCGTCGCTCATGAGCAGTCGGCCGCGGGGTACCAGGCTGGACGTGCGGCGCACCACGTAGTGGCCGGTGTCATAGAACACCAAGAGTTCTTCTGGTGTCGAGTAGGCCTCGGGGTTGGTGATGAGATCCTCGCCGAGTTGGGTGTTGACGTAGTACGTCGGGGAATCGCCATACGGGTTGAAGCTGACGGCGACGCCGTTGGCGAACTCGGCTGAGTAGTTGGGATGCACGAGCACGCCCATTGCGGCTGCGCTGTGGTCAATACGGTGGAACTCGCGTTCCGTAAACGCCCGGAAGTTCCACATGCTGGCATAGACCTGCTTGAGAGACTTGTCGATGCCGTCGTCTTCGGTCTCCGAGGGCTTCTGGGTGTTGGAGTCATAGAGTCCCGCGCCGTTGAAGCCGGGCAGGTCCTCGTTGTTGGTGCTGGAGCGGTAGCGCAGCTTGGTGTCCTCCGGGAACGTGTCGTGCATCGCGGTGAGCGCGTCGATGATCCACTGGGGGGTGGTTGCGTCCTTGATGTCGTCGCGCAGGTCATCGAGCATTTCGTCTTGGACATCGAAGTCGGTCTGGAAGTCGGTGTCGGCCAGCATGGTGTTGATTTCTGAATAAAGGCCGTTGGCCTTCATGAATTCGTCATAGAAGTAGAATGGGATCGCGAACCCATCAGGTACCGTGCCCTCCGCGAAGCCGAGCGTGCCCAGCTCGGCCACGTTGGCGGCCTTGACCCCGAACACGTCCCAGTCATCGAAGCTGACGTCGGTGAGCGCGGTTATCGTCGTGACCGACAGGTCCCGCTCGGGGGTCTGGGTCGTGGCGGGCCGCAACGCCTCGTAGTGCGCGTCGGCCTCCGCCTTGGTGGCGGCGCGCAACTTCCATTCGTCCCCGGTCACCTCGTAGCGAACGTAGTCGCCGACGAGTTCGGAGATGTCGGTGTTGTCGGTGGCATCGCGGATGTAGGCGTTTGGCAGATCGTTCTGGATGGAGCGTAGATTGACGTGCGACAGCGGCGTCTGGTGCACCGTGGTGATGATGCCCGCGACGCGGGGCAAGTCGTTGGGGAGCGCCTCATAGATCACGATGTCGTGGGGAAGGGGACGCTCGTCGGGATCTAACTTCTGCAACCGGCCAAAGCCCACGCCGGGGTTCATCGAGACGAAGTCCACGTCGGCGAAGACATCCTGGTCTACCACGATGTCGATCCTGGACGCCTGATACAGCGGCTGCTCGGCCCTCATGTCCTGAAGCAGGTCGGTCTGGATATGGATGTAGAGATTGTCGTCCACTTGTGCCAGGTTCGCGGCCAGGAGCGTGTACAACCGCTCTACCTCGCTGAATGACGGCAGTATTCCTAGACCGAAGTCGGCGTAGTACGCACCGGCACTGCCGTCGGGTGCGGCCAGTTCCGGGTCATAAGTGACAACCCCGAATCTGTCGATGGACCCGGCTCCCCCCAGAGAATCGAAGAGGGCCAGGTCATAGTTGCTCGTGTTGAAGTTGTTGAAATACAGGCCCGGACGATCAGTGCCCAAGTTCGTCACCAAGAACTTCACGATAGACGATCCGGCCCTTTTGTGGGTCGCAGACGAGTGGGTGTGGGAAAGAGCCAAGAAGGCGTCGAGGTCCTGTACGGACACCGTGCCGTCTACCGGGTCGACGGCCGCAGCCGCGTTCACCGGGCTCATGGTGGCCAGGTTCGCGAGCTCGGTGATGTCATCGGTGCAGTCGCCGTCCACATCGGCGGGATCGGCGATGAGGTACTTCTCGACGCGGTAGCGCCCAGGCGCATACGCTTCGACGTTCTCGGCCAAGGTGGTTGTGCCCGCCTCGCCCTGCACCACCGCGACTGGCATCTCCCACGTCGCGCCGTCCATATCGAAGCTGGCGTACAGCACGAAGTAGTCGTCGGTGGTGGATGAGACCACGATGGGGACAGTGTCGACAGCCACCGCCGGTGGGCTCGGGATCGTAGTCGCAGGTGCCGCTCTCCGGGACGGTAGGCCCTGGCGCGGCAGGCATGCCGCCGCGAGCGAGGTAGTCCCCGGGGGGTTGCCAATCCAAATTGAGGCACCGTCAGACCACAGTCCCCAGGGACGGTTGATGCCTGCGACGGCGAGGGTGTCTATGTCTCTGGCAGAGTCGCGGGAGCCGTCGACGAGGTTGTAGGCATAGACCATGTCGTCGTCGCCGTCTACGACCCAATGGTGGTACCGTCTGACCAGAGTGTCCCTGGGGCTCGCGGTTGCCCGCAGCGTCCGGGGTGTCGATGTCTTTGCCGGCGTCGCGGTCGCCGGTGGCGAGGTCATACGCGTAGACCATGTCGTCGTCGCCGTCGGCGGTCCACATCGTGGTGCCGTCTGACCAGATGCCCATGGGGCTGTTGTTGCTTGCCGCGTAGAGGCTGTCGATGTCTTTGGCGGCGTCGCGGTCACCGGCCGCTAGGTCATAGGCGTAGATCTTGTCGCCACCGCCGTCGGCGACCCACATGGTGGTGCCGTTTGACCAGATCCCTCTGGAACGGGTGTTGCCTGCCGCGTCGAGTGTGTCGATGTCTTGAGCTGGGTCGCGGCCGCCGGTGGCGAGGTCATAGGCGTAGATCTTGTCGTCGGCGCTGTCGGCGACCCACATGGTGGTGGCGTTTGACCAGATGCCGCGGCTTGCGCGGTTGGCGAGCGCTATCAGGAGCAGGCTCTCGGGCGTGGTCGGGTTGGTGACTCCGTATCTGAGGGAGTAGGCGAAGTTGGTGCCTGTTGTTTTGGGCTTGATGGCTAGGTACCAGGTTCCTGCAGTGAGGGTGGTTGTGATGGCCTCGTCGGTAGTGCCGCTGTTTTGGCTCTGCGCGATGTGGGCGCCGTCTTCGTCTTCGAGATACAGGTCAGTGTCACCCTCCTGGCCGGTGACTAGCAAATGCAAGGTCTTGGGTTCGCTGAGGGTGAAGGTGTAGTTGTCGAGGCGGTTGGACGCGCTGCCGACATTGTTATCGGTTACGGGGCCTGTGAGCGGGTCCCACTGGCCCTCGGTAAGGTCCCCCAGCTCATGGGGCTCTGAGTTGAGGATGGCCTCATAGGTCAACTTGTAGCGGTTGGCTATGGCCTGTTGGGCTTGCACGGCCACAGCGTAGGACCCCGCCGGGAGCCGTTTGGTGATCGCTTCGTTGGCGGTGCCGGCGTTGCGGCTCTCCATGATGACGGCGTCCTGGTCGTTGAGGAGTATCAAATCGGCGTCGGCGTCTTGGGCGCGCAACTCGAGTTCCACTGTTTGGGTAACCGTCAAGTGGAAGCTGTAGCGGTCAGTGGCGCCGACGGCGCCCTGTTGTGAGCCAGACACCGACTGCGCACTGGGATCGGGACCAGGCGGCTTTGCCAGCCAGATGGTGATTCTGCGCATGACGATGACCTCCAAAAGTCATCGTCAACCCCCTTGGTGCTGATTGCGTCATTCGTTATTGATGCTACGACATTCGACAGCGCCGACTTCAAAAACCTGAGTTTCGAAATCGACTCTATCAGGGGAGAGAATTGCAAAACTCAGGCGCGGGCTGACTGTCCCAGAGGGACATAACGAAGAGCGACGGAACTTTTGAGAATGTCGTCGCTGGCATTTCCCACATGTCATAGAAATTTTCGTCAGTAGGCAAGCCGGCGTCTTGCTTCATAATCCCCCACGACCTCCCTGGATACGCGACTCTACAAAAGGCTTAGAGTTTTGGGAGGTCGGTGTTGACGAACCGACCTTTCGTTACCACACTACCGCACCATGTTGGATTTACTGGAACTGCTTGCCAATCTTGCGTATTTCGGCTCACCCTTGTTCTTCGGGGCGGTAGCTGGGCTTGGTTGGGGTGCGTTGTCGTCCAGAATATCAGCGCGTAGATCTTTTCTGTGCGGTCTGACAATCGGACTGATTGGGGTCATCATCACCACGGCCATTCTCCAGTCCTATGGCTACTGGAATGATAACCTCCGGGGCTGGCCGCTCCACAAGGATGACAGTCTTGACTCTTTCATGATCGCAATTCGACCGTTAATAGGGTATTCGCCCCTCTGTCTAGCGGCGCTGACCGTTGGAGCAACACTGCTGGTCTTGCGTTTGAAGCTGCGGTGAGCATCACGGCGCGTTCACCTGCATCAATGGGAGTCATCACCGCAGTTGATGTCTCACCTTCCGAAGGAGAGAACACCAGTGCGTCAAACGGTGAGGTTCCCATATCGGGTCAGGACTTTTGCAATTATCTCTATCAGGGTTGCGCCCCATTCCCCGTCTGGAAGGCCGCTGAAACCTCATGGTATCCAAAACGAACGGTACAAAGTTGTGTATTCCGCGCCCGTTGTAGGGAGAGCGATGCTCGAGAGCTACGGTACGTCCACTCCAGGTGTCCAGGCGTCTCCGATCTTTCCGGCAGCGACCCGGAAACCCAACACCAGCAGTTGCTGGCTGCTGGTGTGTCGCTTTCTCACATCTGGAAAGACATCGGCGATTCCGGGATCTCCGGTACCAACAGCCGGCAGGACTGCCGCTCTCTGGACTCCCGGTTGGCTCAAGGCGAGACCTTGGTTATGATGTCCATTGACCGCATCGGGCGGCGCTGGCTGGACACCGTGGGCAATATCCACGATTTGCAACGGCACGGGGTGAGGATTCGGAGCCCGGCCGGTAACGAACAGTTCTGGGTGCAGTACCGGAGTGCCGACCGCGAGTCACCTGAATCGCTCTGGGGCTATACCCTGGCCAGCTTCGCCGCCTGGGTGTCTGATCGGAAACTAAACCAAAGAGCCTGTCTCAGAAGTCGGCAGACAAGATGGCGTGTACACTACGGGGAGATGCTGGGAGAGGAGTCGTGAAGGTGCCGCTTCGAGACATGCCCCGTGAGCAGGCCTGGCTGTTGCCGCCGTCCCTTGATGAGTTGTTGCCCTTGGATCATCCCGCCCGTTTCGTGGCCGAGTTCGTCGACGCCTTGGACCGCGAGGACTGGAGGGAACTCGGCGTGGAGATAGAGGGCGACCCGCTGGGAGCGCCGTCCTATCATCCCCGGGCTCTGCTGAGCGTCTGGCTTTATGGCTTCGTGACCGGAATACGCTCCAGCCGCAAGCTGGAGGCGGCCTGCCGGGACCAGATACCCTACCTGTGGCTGACCGGCTGGCAACACCCGGACCACAACACCCTGTGGCGGTTCTACAAGGACCATCGCCAGGCAATGAGAGGTCTCCTCAAGCGAACGGTGCGAACGGCGCTGGCGATGGAGCTGGTGGACCTGGCGGTACAGGCGGTGGACGGAACCAAGGTGGCGGCCAACGCATCGTCTTGCCGCAGTTACGATGCCAGGGGACTGGCCAAACTGCTGGAGCGGTTGGACCGGGCCATAGCCGAACTGGAGGACCGGAATGAAGGGGAAACCGGCCGGCCCCCGGTGCATCTCCCGGAGGAATTGGCTGACAAGAGGAACCTGCGCGACCAGGTGCGCCGGGCGATGGAGGAACTGGAGGATCGAAAAGGCCAAAAAAGCATCAACCTGACGGACCGGGACGCCAGGTTCATGAACCTGAAAATGAAGCAGGGCTTTTGTCCCGCTTACAATGCCCAGGCCATGGTTTCACCAGTAAAGACGGGACAGGAAACGTCCGGCATGCTGGTCACGGCCGTTGAACTGGTGGATGAACCGGCGGATTACGCCAGGCTGACCCCGATGCTCCAAAGGGCGGAGGAGATGACGGGGGTCAAGACGCCATTGACCCTGGCCGATGCCGGCTATCACTCGGCGGCGGCGCTACAGGAATGCGCTGACCGCGGCCAGCAGGTGGCGATGCCGGAGTCGCCCAGAGGAATGGCACTGGACCATCCCTACCACAAGGACCGGTTCACCTACGACGAGGACAGCGACACATACAGGTGTCCCCAAGGCCAGGTGCTGAGCCTGGTACGCGGCAGGTTCGCCAGGAAAACGAACAAGAGAATGTACCAAGCCCCCAAGCACATTTGCCAGGCGTGTCCGGTTGCCGGAGCGTGCCTCACCCGTGGTTCGCCCAGCCGGAGCTTGGCAATAGGCCCCTATGACGCTGCCCTGCGCCGTCATCGCGCCTGGATGGCCACAGACGAGGCCCGTACCGCGTTCAAAAGGAGAAAGCAACTGGTGGAACCAGTCTTCGGAATCATCAAGGAGCAGCAGAGGTTGCGGAGGTTCCTGTTGCGTGGTCTGGGCAACGTCGCTGCCGAATGGGCCCTGCTGGCCACCGCCTTCAACCTGCGGACTCTGTGGCGTATATGGCGTACCCGGCGGACGGTTTACCCGTGCCTTGAGGAGTAAACCGCGCCAACACAATAGTCGCCAACACGACTGCTAACTGGCTGTCCTGCCTGCCCCTTCCCCTTTTTGCCCCATGGCTGGTCAATTTGCTGCGACGTCTGTCTCTAGCAAGTCCATTTGTGGCATTCCGAGACAGGCTGTAAAGCATACGCTGCAATTTTCGTGGCACGATAATCCATGCCAGCTAATTCAGATCATCCCGCAAAAACCGCATCGCAGATTCGTCAGTTCTCCGGCATCAGATGAATGGTCGAACTGTTGCTTATTGACTATACTACAAGACCTGAAGAAACCGTTGCAGCGCAATACAAAGGGTACTGCAAAAAGGCGACCTTGCTGCTGGACTCAATGGCCTTTCTGTATCTCCAGTGGGGCATAATCTATCAGCGCGTGGGGGAGAACACGCGGCCAGGGGGCGCGAATGATAAATAGCGGCGATACTGCTTGGGTGCTAACCTCCTCTGCGCTTGTTTTCATTATGGTGCCGGGTCTCGCGTTCTTTTACGCGGGGCTTGTCCGAGGCAAGAACGCATTGAGCACCCTAATGCAGTCCTTCATAGCGCTTGCTATCGTAGGGCTTTCCTGGATTCTGTGGGGATACAGTCTGGCTTTCGGCCCCGATATTGGTGGCTTCATCGGAAACCTCCAGTGGGCCGGACTCCACGGGGTGTCCGCTACGGAGGCCGGGCCGTATGCCGACACGATTCCGCACCAAGCCTTCATGGTCTTCCAAGCAAAGTTCGCGATCATCACGCCGGCGCTGATTGCCGGCGCTTTTGCCGAACGCATCAAGTTCAGCACTTTCGTAATCTTCATAATTGCTTGGTCGATCATCGTCTACCCTCCCTTGGCGCATTGGATGTGGGGGAACGGAGGCTGGCTCGGGGAAATGGGCGCTCTGGACTTTGCCGGCGGTTCGGTGGTCCACATCAGTTCCGGGGCCGCGGCTCTGGCTGCTGCAATCGTCTTCGGCAGGCGCATGGGGTTAGGGCAGGCGGATATGAATCCTCACAATGTGCCGTTTGTGGTGCTGGGCGCCTCCCTGCTCTGGTTCGGCTGGTTCGGTTTCAACGCCGGCAGCTCCCTTACGTCCATGGCAGCGGCGACCTCGGCTTTCGTGGTGACTCATACGTCGGCAGCGACTGCTGCGGTAGTATGGGTCGCTCTGGACTGGATCTTGAACCGGAGGCCCAGCGTTGTCGGAGCGGCGACCGGAGCGGTAGCAGGCTTGGCGACGATTACTCCGGCATCCGGATTCGTAGGTCCCATGCCGGCAGTGGTCATAGGGCTGGGTGCCGGTGCCCTGTGCTACGCCGCCGTGTGGTTGAAGACCCGAGTAAGGCTTGACGACTCACTGGACGTTTTTGCTATTCATGGCGTGGGAGGCGCCTGGGGCATGTTGGCCGCCGGTGTCTTTATCGGCGTCGGCTTCATGACCATCAGTGAACTCACCGACTTGAGCAGAGGTGAGCAGGTCGTAAGGCAACTAATCGCCATAGGCGTGTCCTTCGGTTGGGCCTTCGTCACGACTACAGTAATACTCTTTGCCTTGAAATACACCATAGGTCTAAGGGTGGACGAGCAGCAGGAAGAAGAGGGACTGGACATATCCCAACACGGCGAGGAAGCCTACGCTACCCGCCCATAGCCGGCTTGGGGGGCGGCGACGAATATGGCAGGCCTGGGCGAGGGCTTCAACGCCCACTCACCCAGAGTGGGCATGGCCTAGAACCTGAGCGCCGTGGGGGCGGAGCTGCCTGAACTCATGACCGCGGTATCTTCGGCGTAAACGTGAACGAGCTGTCCTACTGTGAATAGGAGATAGCATCATGACAACGCCGTTCCAACCCGCATCGTCTCCCTTTTTCGGCGCAAACTCGGCCGACGCCATCTTCACCGCCGCCATGACCCGGCTATACATGTGGATGACAGCCGGGTTGGTCCTTACTACAGTCGTCGGCTTCGCGGCCTATCAGGTGGGTATCGGATTCTTCGGCTTTCTGATTGCCTTCGTGCTGTGGATCGGAATCCTGTTTGTGATGCGCTGGGCCTCGGAATGGGCGCCCGTGCCGATTCTGCTGGGACTCTACTTTACGTTTACCGCTGTGGGCGGGGTGATGTTGTCCGGGGTAGCGGCCTACCGGGTCGAAACGCTTCTGTTTGCGCTGGCGCTGACGGGAGGCGTATTCGTCGCGATGAGCGTGATCGGACTGACCACGAAGAAAGACCTGACCAACTGGGGGCCCATACTCGGGTTCGCCCTGTTGGGCCTGGTCGTCATGATGATAGTCAACATCTTCATCGGGTCGAGCTTCATCGGCTGGGTGGTCACTCTTTTGCTCTTGCCGGTATTTCTGGGCCTGACGATCTACGAGACCAAACAGGTTAAGGAATTGGCCCAGGAAGCCGCCGCAGTAGGCGACGAGGAGGCTGCGGGCAAGATAGCGATAATGGGGGCCGTGGGACTGTACCTGAACTTCATCAACCTGTTCCTGATTATCCTGAGAATTACGGACTTTTTCGGCGGCGACGACTAGTATTACGACAACGATTTATCTGGCAGGGTGATTTTCGCGACCGATTTGGACCTGAACCGTGCAGACATGAGCGTACCGCGATTTATCGCTCGTGGCCGAATACGCAGGGACTGGAACAATATGAGAACGCCACGCCTTTTCCTGGGCGTCTTTGCCTTTGCGCTGATTATTCTGTGCCTGCTGCTGGCCTGTGGCGGCTCTGATGAGCTGGCGGATGGGCCATCATCGGGACCTACCACCGCCAAGGAAGAGGGAGTTTTCCGGATCTTCGAGCATGAGGGAGCTTCCTGGGTCTTCGAGAATACCCGCCTCGTCAGCCGGTACCCCGCCGTGAACTGGGAGCGCGTCACCTATCTCCTCTATTGGTCTCTCCGGATTTCCGTCTTTGCCCTGCTCGCCCTGCTTCTCATCGTTTCCCGCATCCGCAAGTCCCGCTTGTCCGCCGGCCACTTCGCCGGCTACCCCCAAGTGCCCGAGGGTTTGACCACGCTCCCCAGCGACCTTCCCGCCCCGGCGGTGTCGGTGCTTGGCAGCCGGAAGGTAGGCCCGAAAACCTACCTGTCCATCCTTATGGACATGTTCCAGAAGGGCAACTTGACCGTCACCGGCGGCTATGGCGACTCCGACAAGAAAAGGAGACTCCACTCCCGCGTCTGGTTTACCCGGCAGTTCGAACCCGATCAGCCATGGGAAAAGGAGGTCTACAGCGCTCTGCCTTTCTTGTCTGCCTCAGATTTAGTGAAGCCAAACTCAGATATGCTGAAGTCCAAATTCGAGGGGCGGCGAAAAGCCATCGGCACCCATCTGGACGAGTGCCTGCGGTCCCGGGGCATTTTTGATGAACCCCCCTTGCAGGTCATGGCAGACCGGGGCCAGGGTTGGGTGGCGAGAACCGCGTGGGTTTTGGCCACAGTAATATTGGCCGTGGGCGTGGGCCTTTGGGTCAACTTCTGGCTGCCCTGGTGGGCCGGCGCCGCCATCGGAATCCCGATTGCGGTGGTTTTCCTAGACTACGCTTTTGACGGAACCTCAGGACGACTGAACCCGACTCCGGCCGGGGCCCTCGAGGTTAGCCAATGGTGGTCCTTCGCAGGATCGATCAGGGACGGCCTGGTCTCGCCATCTCTGGACCCCAGCCAGCCCGATCCCATGCTGCCGTACGCCGTGGCCCTGAACGAAGCGACACAGTGGGTCACCAATAGCAACGCTCTGCCGCCCTGGTTTCTCCCCGACGGGCCCAGGGAACAGACCCGACAGGGCCTCTACGCCGCCTACCGCGGTTTCATGGGCGCCGACTCCTGGGATCTGGAGGGAGGCCCAAAGAGAAAATCCAGCCCTTTCAGGGACTGGTTGGCACAGTCTGCGGGCAAACAACAGGGAAGCTGGAGTGGTCCCGGCGGTGACGCCGCCGGTGACGGCGGGGGCGGCGGCTGAATCCTCTCACCCTCTCCCAAGCCGGCCTCCACGCAGACGGGTTAGCCCGCTCGTCCTAGGGCTCGTCTCCCACCTTCCGTAGACGTGCGACTATGCGCGCCTGGCCACCCCTGCTGATCTGCGTGCAGGGCGACCATATTCGATCGTATCCCAGTCTGATTCCCTCTTTCGTGACCCAAAGCCAGTCTAGAAAGTCCGAGCGCTGCTGGATGTAGCGTAGCATTGTGCGTTGACACCGGTGGTCAAACGGTATTTGCCTCTCTTTCTGTCCCTTGCCGTGGATTACGCGGATAACCGACACATCCCAGTCCAAGCCCTCCCTCTTCAGCATCCACATCTCGTTTCTTCTGATCCCGGTGGTTGCCAGCATCCAGAGCATTGACTGCCTGCGAGCGCCAGCGAACGTGTTCAGAGGACACAAATCGAGCAAGGCAGTAAACAGCTCATCAGTCAAGAAAGGCTTGCGAGTCTTGGGTACTTTGGGAGCCTCAATGAGGCTGGTGGGGGAGGAATCGATAAGCTGCCACTCAACGCACCAGTTCAGCCAGGTGGTGATGGCTTGCCTCCGGGTGCGGATTGACCTGGGCCTTAAGCCTCACTCCCTCTTCGAGCCGAGGAGCTGAAGAGCATCAAGTGAGGAAAGGTCCGTAAGGGTCTGGCTATCGGGATCAATTTTTCGAGGTACCGCAGGAAGACAGCGCAGTTCTTTCGCGTAGAACTTGATGGTCGCTTCCGTACTGCATTCGAAGCGGTGGTACCGGAGGTAGTTTTCGAGTATTTCAGGTAACCGCTGTGACATCTCCAAAGCTGGCTCAGCTTTGCGACCCGGAGTAACCGCTAGGACATCCATCCATAGTTTGCCGACTCTGGATGCCCATTTTGTAGCTGTGGCTCCCCGAGTAGGATTCGAACCTACGACCTAGCGGTTAACAGCCGCCCGCTCTACCGCTGAGCTATCGGGGAACGTCAATGGCCTCACGCATTTGTAAGACCGTGGGCATTTATCTTATCACCTGCCCAGTACTTGCTCAAGCTCCGCGCTTTCCGACAGCAACCCGCCATCGCCAAAGCCACCGTCGCCTGTCCTTTCGCTCCACAACTTTGACATCCTTCTCATCTTTAATATTGATAGTAATACTATCAAGTATTATTATGGAATCATTTAGAGCGCAGTTCCGCATTTCCCCGTTCCAGCAATTCAGGCGCCAACCACAACCCCAATTCATTCCAGACGAAATCAGAGCTTGGTGAAGAGGTCATGAGCAACTATTACGATCTGCTGGGCGTCAACAAGGACGCCTCCGATAAGGAGATCCGCCAAGCCTACAGGCGACTGGCAAGGCAGTACCACCCGGACGTCAACAAGACCGACGAGGGAGCAGAGGACAAGTTCAAACAGGTTAACGAGGCCTACACCGTCCTCTCCGACGAGGAATCGCGGAAGAAATATGACCGCCACGGGGACAAATGGCGATACGCGGACCAGATCAACAGCGGGGAAACCGCGCCTGGTGCTGGGAGGCGGTGGACTTACGTCGACGGCGACGATATCTTCTCGAGCTTCGGCGGTGGTGGCATGTTCGAGGATCTCCTCGGCGTGAGCTCCACTCGCAACCGGGCTTGGCGACCGCCGCCCACCGAATACCGAGCCGAGATTTCCCTGGAAGATGCTTTTCGCGGAGCAACCCGGACACTGCGGACCCAGGACGGCCGCACTCTGGAGGTGAGGGTTCCTGCCGGCGTAGACAACGGGTCCAGGGTACATATAGCCCCCGGCGGGCCTGGCGGTCAGGATTTCTACCTGGTCGTGTCGGTCGCCGAGCATCCCAGGTTCCGGCGGGACGGCCACGACCTGTACGTCGACGTCGACCTGCAGATCGAAGACGCGGTCCTGGGGACGGAAATTCGGGCCCCCACGCTGACCGGCCAGGTGGCCCTTACTGTGCCGCCGAACACGCCCAACGAGCGGCGTTTCAGGCTGGCCGGACAGGGGATGCCTCCCCTCTCGAACAGCGGGGCTCGCGGCGACCTCTACGTCACGGTCAAGCTGCGCCTTCCTACCGATATGTCTGACGAGGAAGTCGAGCTGTTCCGGCAACTCAGGGCTCTGAGAGAAGACAGTTCGGCAACTGCCGGCGCACCCTCCAGCTAAGGCGTCTCGGGGTGGATAGGTTTAACTCTTGGTTTAAGCAAGGATGTTTCAAATGACTCAGGAAGGACGGCTCCACGAGGAACCCTGTTTCGTCATCAGCGTGGCCGCCCGCATCGTTGGCGTTCACGCGCAAACTTTGCGGCACTACGAACGTCAGGGGCTCATCTGGCCTACGCGCACTTCGGGGCGCCAGCGCATGTATTCGATGGCCGATATCGAGCGAATCCGGCGCGTGAGGACTTTGACCGAAGATATGGGCGTAAATCTCGCCGGTGTCGAGATCGCCCTCAAACTCATGGAAAGGGTTGAGGAACTGGAGCAGAGGGTTGCCAGTCTCCAGGAAACCATATCCGGTCTCAATCAGACTCAACGCCATACCGGTCGCAGCGCGATATGACACCAACGCAATGCCAATACCCCACTTCAGGAGAATGAACACGGCATCGCAGCACAAGAACTATACCAACCAGGCCCGTCGGGTCTCGGAGGATTCACAGAACTTGGTACGGAGCCATCGCCACAACCAGCTGGACGTGTAGCACATCCTCCTTGCCCTCCTTGAGCTGGGGGAGGGGGTACCCTCTCGCATTATGTCCGAATTGGGCGTCTCCTCCGACAGTCTTGCTACGCACCCTGCAGACGGCGCCCAAGTTGGCCTACGAGACCACCCAGATTCACCTCACGCCCCGCGCCCAGCGGCTGCTTGAAAACGCCAGGGCTGAGGCCTCGCGCCTGAACCACGAATTCGTCGGAGCGAGCACCTGTTCATCACCGCCGTCTTGGAGCCCGAGGGCCCCGCTGCAGGAATGGTCAGGGCCAACCATATTGAACGCGAGCGCGTGTACCAGCCCCTGACCCAGGTGCGGGGCGGGCACAGGGTCAACGATCCCGACGCCCAAAGCCGATACCGTCCCCTGAACCGATACAACATCGATCTCACACGGATGGCGTCCGAGGACAAGCTGGACCCCGTCGTTGGCCGCGATCTCGAGGTCAGGCAGGTCAGGCAGACCCTGACCCTGGGCCGCAAGAACAACCCGGTCATCATCGGTCAAGCCGGTGTGGGCAAGACCGCCATCGTCGAGGGCCTCGCGCAGCGAATCGCCGGCGAGGAAGTGCCCGACTCCCTTGGTGGACGGCGCGTAATTGCCCTGGACCTCGCCGCCATGGTCGCTGGTTCCAAGTTCAGGGGGAGTTAGAGGAGCGCCTAAAGTCGGTAATTGACGAGGTCAAGGAAGCCAGCGGCGAGGTAATTCTGTTCCTCGACGAACTGCACACCATGGTGGGTGCCCACGGTGGCGAGGGGGGCGTCGACGCCAGCAATATGCCGAAGCCCGCCCTATCCAGGGGTGAGGTGCAGTGCATTGGAGCCCCACCCTGGACGAATACCGGAAGTACATTGAAATGGACGCCGCTCTTGAGCGCCGGTTCCAGCCCATCCTCCTGGAGCAGCCTTCGGTCCAGGACACTGTGGAAATCCTGAAGATCCTCCGGCCCAGGTATGAGGCCCACCATCCATGTATGAGGCCCACCATTAGGTGGACATCAGCGACGAGGCTCTGCTTGCGGCAGCGCGGCTTAGCGACCGCTACATCACCGGCCGTCAGTTGCCTGACCAGGCCGTCGACTTCATCGACGAGGTTTGCAGCAAGCTGCGCATCGATACCCAGATCCTTCCCCCTCCCCTGAAAGAGCGGGAGGAGCGCATTCGATATCTTTCCGACCAAGAGTTGGCCGCCGCCGAAGGGTCCGATTACGAAAAGGCCGCCGAACTCCGCACAGAGCGGCTCCGTCTGTAGTAGGAGTACGACGAGGAAAGGGAGGCCCATCAGCCGGACCGTCACGCCACCGGTGTCGTCGACCAGGTGTTAATCGCTCAACTGGTCTCGGATTGGACCGTCATCCCCGTTGGGCGCCTTATGTAGGGCTAAGCCGAGCGCATGCAGGGCCTTTTCATTTTCCCAACAACGCGGATATTACCGCTCACCCTGAGCTTGTCGAAGGGCCGCCCACTGGTGGTTCGACAAGCTCACCACGAACGGGGTTTCCTGAAATTTCCAAGAATGAAAAGGCCCTGCGAGCGCATGGTCCACATGGAGACAGACCTGCATCGCCGTATCATTGGTCAGGATGAGACAGTCTTCGCTGTCTCCGGGGCCATCCGGCGTTCCCGCTCCGGGCTTGGCGACCCCCGTAGCCCCATAGGCGGCTTCATATGCCTCGGCCCTACCGGCGTGGGAACGACCGACCTCGCTAAGGTGTTGGCTGAATTCCTGTTCGATGACGAAGCCAACATGGTCCGCATAGATATGTCGGCTACGACGAGGGCGGCCAGCTGACCGAAGCCGTCCGGCCCAGGCCGTACCGGGTGCTCCTGCTCGACGAGATCGAAAAGGACCATCCTGACGTGTTCAACATTCTGCTCCAGATTCTCGAGGGCGGAAGGCTTACCGACGGCCAGGGAAGCACCGTTGATTTTCGAAACACCGTAATTATAATGACCAGCAATCTAGGTACAGAGGCACTACGAAGGCAGCCATTTGGGTTCCGTCCTGACAGCAGGAAGGAGCAAAACGAACTGAAGGCCCTCCGCAAATCTGTGGACGTTGCATTGAAACGTGCCTTCAGGCCGGAGTTCCTGGACCGTATCGATGAGACCATTGTGTTCCATCCCCTAAATGAGGGGCACATCATCCGGATCGTGGGGCTCATGGTCAGGGATGTCAGACACGTCTGAGGGAGCGCGACATCACTTTCGAACTCACTCCCGAGGCAGAACCTGGCTTGCCAAGGAAGGCTTCGATCCGCAATACGGGGCCAGGCCACTCCGCCGAGCTATACAGCGGCAGTTGGAGAACCCCTTGGCTCGTATGGTGCTGTCCGGCCAGGCGGAGCCTGGATCCCACGTCCTGGTGGACGCCGGGCAGCATGGGTTGACCCTCGCCAGCCAGGAGCGGGCGCTCAATGCCAGCAACGAAACCCTGGAACCAGCCTTGGTGTAAACTACCGTTGCAGCGCATCGCAGCTTTGGCGCGGCAGATTTCAACATCCCGGTGGGCATTTTCTCGATGACAGTAACGGCGTTAATGAAGCGGGCGCGAATCGACGACATAACCGTGGACGGCATCAACGTCCGATACGCCGTTGCCGGTACCGGCCCGGTAGTGCTGCTTGTACACGGCTTGGCCACCTCCATGATTACCTGGTGCCGCAACATTGACGCCATAGCCGAGGCAGGTTTCACCGCCGTGGCCCTTGACCTGCCGGGCTACGGCGGCTCCAGCCTCGCCGATCATCGCGGCTATTCCCCAGAGAGTGCGGCAGTCTTTTTGGTGGACTTCGCCGACGAGCTAGGCATTGACCGATTTTCCCTCGTCGGCAATTCCGCTGGAGGTCTGGTTTCGGGAGTAACCGCCCTTGAATACCCCGACCGTGTGGAGAAGCTGGCCCTCGTGGGCTCCGCCGGTCTCAGCAAGCGAGTGTCCTGGCCTCTCAGGCTAATCTCTGTCCCTGTACTGGGGGAGTTGGTATACAAGCCCCAGAGGATCAGCAAAGAGGCCCTCATCAAACGCATCTTCTACCGGCCTCCCGAGTTTCTCGACGAAATCATCCCCGAAATGGTGCGGGTGCGATGCCTCCCTCACGGGCCACAGGTGATGCTCCAGTCGGTGCGTTCGGGAATTAATCTGCTGGGGTTGCGTCCAGAGCATCACATACTGAACCGTCTCGGGGATTTGCGGGCCGACCTGCTCGCGGTCTGGGGCGAAGATGATCTCGTTATCCCTCCCATTGAGGAGTACGACGTCCTCAGTATTGTTCCCGACAGCACCGTTCGAGTCCTTCCCGAGTGCGGCCACTGGCCACAGATGGAAAAGCCCGACGAATTTAACCAGATACTCACTGACTTCCTCTCTCAACCCTCTCAGCCCGTCGAAATGGTGAGGCAGGGCGAATAGGTCCTGACAGCATCGTACAGCCGCTGGACACCCCGGCCAGCCCGGCCGGGGACGACGGCATTCCGGTCGTCGGAGAGTTGCACTCCGAGGCAGCGTCCTCTTCCGTTCATCGAGGGAGCGCTTTTGTTCTCGGCTTTAACGACGCCATGGGATGGCTGGTCTCCACCTGGCGGGGCCGGCTCATCATCCTCGCTGTCGTTGCCGCCGTTTCCGTAGCCGCGTTCTTCATGCAGGAGCGCATCAGCGTCGAACGGCTGGGCTACGGAGCGGTCGCCGGAGCGGTACTGCTCGCCAGCGGTGGTCTGGTGGTACCCGTGCCCGCTCTCGCCATCACCTGCACCACCGCCACCTTCCTGCACCCGGCAGCGGTGGCGATTATCGCCGGCCTCGCCGGGACCCTCGGAGAGTTGACCGGCTATTTCCTGGGATACAGTGGAAGCGGCGTCCTGGAGCGCCGCCGTTTCTATCACACGGTCGAAAGCTGGATGCGCCGCCGGGGCTGGCTGATCCTTTTCCTGATCTCCGCTGTTCCCAACCCCCTGTTTGACATCGCGGGAATCGCCGCGGGCGCCCTCCGCTATCCCCTGTGGCGGTACCTCGTTGCGGTGGGTTTGGGTAAGCAGGTCAAGTTCTTCATGATCGCCTACGCCTGCCACTTCAGCCTCAAGGGCCTGAAGGACGTTTTCGGCGTCTGACACTCTGAGACGACGTTCAATTCCTCCTGAATACTCCTTGGCCGCCCCATTTACTTTCGAGCATCAATACTGTCTCGGGCAGTTGCTCTGTCCAGTGGCCGGCACCTGCGGGCCCGACCAAGCCTCGGCGACCGGAATTACCGGACCGTTACATACCCCCGAGGGCCCCGGCCGCTCTGCTGCTGGTAGTGGCACCACAAAGCCTCTCGCTGTATCCTTGTACCCGTTCCACATCACGGCTTGGCTACTGCTTTGGAGGTCTCCTTGATTCGCGGACTTGACGGAAAATTTCCCAATATTGACCCCTCGGTCTTCGTCAGCGAGGCCGCCTACATCGTGGGCGACGTCACCATCGGCGAGGGCACCAGCATCTGGCCCGGCTGCGTGATCAGGGCCGACTACGGCGACATCATCATCGGCAGGGACTGCTCCCTGCAGGACAACTGCGTGCTCCACACCGACGACCACCTCGAGTTGGGTGACAACGTCCTCCTCACCCACGGCGCCGTCGTCCACGGCGGCAAGGTGGGCAGCAACGTGCTCGTCGGTGTCAACGCGGTCCTGCTTGAAGACGCCGACGTAGGTGACTACGTTTTCATCGGCGCCGGCGCTATCGTCCGCGGCCACGTCCCTCCCCACTCGCTGGTCATCGGCGTCCCTGGGCAGATCCGGCCCCTCAGCCCGGCCCAGGAGGCAAGGCTACAGAACCCCACCGCCAACTATGTCCGCAACGCAAAACGATTCATCGACAACGGTCTGGGTCTGCAAATACCGGTTACCCCCAGTGACGGGGAGGCCCAGTCATGACCACCGACGCCACCGACCCTGGTAGCCCGCACGGCCTGAGCCCCAACGAGGAAGTCCCCCTTCCCCTCGAGGGGCTACGAGTGCTCGACGTCACCCACATCGTCGCCGGTCCTTTCTGCTCCATGATCCTCGCCGACATGGGCGCTGAGGTCATCAAGATCGAGCGCCCGGACGTCGGCGAGCGGGGGCGGGCCAACGGACCGTTCATCGATGGCGCGGACGGGCAGCGGGTCAGTGCCCGCTACCTTGGCCTCAACCGCAACAAGAAAAGCGTTTCCATCGACCTCCGCGACCCACGCTGCAAGCAGGCCTTCGAGCGCATGGTCGCTGAGACTGACGTTCTTCTCGACAACTGGGGCCCCGGAGCATTGCGGCGGTTAGGCCTGGGCTATGACCGCCTAAGCGAAATCAACCCACGCCTGATCTACACAAGCCTCACCGGCTACGGCGACCCCGAGGGCCCGGCCCCGGGTCCGTATTCAGACTGGCCCGCCAACAACCCCTGCGTCCAAGGCATGGGCGGCTGGATGGCCGTTACCGGCAGCCCCACCGACGGCCCGCAGATGGTCGGCGACAACATTGGCGATTCCGTCCCCGGTGTCTGGACCGCCCTCGCCATCATGTTCGCTCTCGAAAGCCGCCACCGCACCGGGAGGGGTCAGTACCTGGACATGGCCATGTACGACTGCATGGTCGCCCACATGACCAGCACCATGCCCTTTTACCAGGCCACCGGCCGCGTCGCTGGCCGCGAGCGCGGCAACATGCTCAGCGCCCAGCTCTGCCTGGAAGCCTCAGACGGTTATGTCGTCTTGGCCGGAGCAGGCGGCGCCGAGAAGTGGAAGGACCTCTGGCGCCTCATTGGGCGCGAGGATCTGATCGAGGATTCCCGCTACCTGGGCGATGGCATCAGCGGCGAGTTCTACATGAGCAATTTCGTCCCCGCCATCGAGGAGTGGACCAGTGTCCGTCCCAAGGCCGAGGTGACCCAGCGTCTCATAGAAATCGGCTATTCTATGGGCATGGTCCAGGACCAGGCCGATCTGGATAACTGCCCCCACCTAGAGTCCCGCGGTATGTTCATAGACGGCGGCAACGACATGGGCGGCATCTTCCGCACCGTCAACACCCCGATCCACCTGACCGGCACTCCGGGTACTCCCAACCGCCAGCCACCGCTGCTCGGTGAACACAACGCAGAAATCCTCTGCACCATCGGCGGCCTCACCGAGACCGACCTCGCAGCCCTCGCCACCGAAGGCAAGGTCTAGCTCACGGGAAGAGACGAGTTGCCGGTAAATGCCGAATACCTCGTCCGTTGCATTGCCGTATTGGAGACGGCTTTCGGGCGGCTGGTTCAATATGACCCACAGGATATAACTTATGACATCTATCGTGCCGCGTGCGTGAAGGAGTTTGAACTGGTCCTGGAGCAGAGCGGCAGATTGCTGCGAATGCGTCTCAGGGAATTCTTCTCCTCCAATTTGCAGGCCGATCGCTTGTCTTTCAAGGACGTATTTCGCCACGCAGCACGCCACGGGCTGGTTTCCATCGAAAGTGCCGAGCGATGGTTTGAATACCGCGACAATCCTAACGACACTGCCCACGACTACGGAGAAGGATTCGCGGAAACTACTTTGAAACTCCTCCCGGATTTCATAATTGACGCCCAGCACCTCGCAAATGTCGTCCAGCAGGATGGCAAGATAGACCGCCATGAATGAACAGTTACACCTTTCCGATAAACATCGGGCAATTGTGGAGTCAATACTCCGGACCCGCCTTCCCACGGCTGAAGTCTGGGCCTACGGAAGTCGCGTCAACGGGCGCAGCCACGACGGAAGCGATTTGGACCTGGTTTTGCGAAACGAGGACCTTGCACCCCTCAACCCGGCTCTGATAACGGCTGTCGCTCAAGCCTTTCAGGAATCGAACATACCCTTCTTGGTAGAGGCCCGCGACTGGGCTCGGCTGCCTCACAGTTTCCACGCCGAAATCGAACGCAATCACGTCGTGCTGATCGCCCTGAGCCGTAAAGGCGACACTGTCTGATCATGCGCATCGCGGTAATGGGCGCGGGTGGCGTCGGCGGTTGTCTCGGCGCGCTGCTCGCCCGCGACGGCAACGACGTCACCCTCATCGCACGGGGCGCCCACCTCAACGCCATCCGGTCCAACGGCCTGCGTCTCCAGCAGGATGAGGCCGAGTTCACCGTCAACGTGCCCGCCACCAGCAACCCCGTCGAGATCGGCCCCGTCGACCTCGTCCTGTTCACCGTCAAGACTTACCACAACAACGCCGCCATCCCAGCCATTCGCCCCCTCGTCGGCCCCGACACAGCCGTCCTCACCCTCCAGAACGGCGTGGAGTGCCACCGGCAGCTCGCCGCCGTGTACGGTCCAGGCCATGCGCTACCCGGCGCCTATTGGACCGCATCCAGCGTCCGGTCCCCAGGCGTCGTTGCCAGCGTCGGCCCGACCCCGCGGCTTTCCTTTGGCGAGGAAAGTGGCGGCACGTCAGCCCGCTCCGAGTCCATCCGCGACGTTGTTTTGTCGGCTGGCATCGATGTCGAGCTCTCCCCAGACCCACTCCAGGTCATCTGGACCAAGTTCGTGGTTCTGTGCTCCATAGCCGGCATCACCAGCGCCGCCCGTACGCGAATCAAGGAATTCATCGGTGACCCTCGCGGTTTGGACCTCTTCGCCCAAGCCATGCGCGAGGTTGATGCCGTCGGCAGGGCCAACGGGGTCAACCTGCCGAGCGGCCTCGTGGAGCGCCAGGTCGAGTTCATAAAAGGATTCCCAGACTTCCAGAACTCGATGCACGCCGATTTCGAGAACGGTCGGCCTACCGAGTTGGAAGCTCTCAACGGCGCCATCGTCCGGATGGGCCGCGAGACCGGCGTCCCCACTCCGGTGAACGGCTACATCTACGCCGTGCTCCTTCCCCTCAAGGACGGCACAGGCGCCTGACTGTTTTCAATCCGGCAAAAGCCAACCTATAATTGATTCACGTCCTTTCCTACTTCACGTCCTTTACTACGGAGTGAGCAATCTTGGTTTTTCGAGCACCCCGGGGCACTGCCGACCACCTCCCCGAAGATCAGAAATACTGGCGCTACATCGAATCAAAGGCTGTGGAAGTTGCCGGCCTCTTCGGTTACGGCCGCATCGACACCCCCGCCTTTGAGGACTCAAACCTCTTCATCCGCTCCGTCGGCGAGGGCACCGACATCGTCGAAAAGGAGATGTACACCTTCGAGGACCGTGGCGGCGACAGCATCACACTCCGTCCCGAGGGCACCGCGCCCGTCTGTCGCGCCTACCTCGAGCACGGCATGCACAACCTGCCTCAACCGGTGCGCATGTACTACTTTTGCCCGGTGTTCCGGTACGAGCGGCCTCAGGCCGGCCGGTTCCGTCAGCACCACCAGTTCGGCGTGGAGGCCCTCGGCGATGCCGACCCCTCCGTCGACGCCGAGGTCATAGAGGTAGCTTGGGAGCTCATGGGACGCCTCGGCCTGCGGGACATCCAGTTGCTGGTCAACAGCATCGGCGACGGACAGTGCCGCCCCGCCTACATCGAGCGCCTGAGAGACTACTACTCCGGCCACCACGACCGCCTCTGCAACGATTGTAAGGAACGCCTGGAGCGTAACCCCCTCCGCCTGCTGGACTGCAAGGTCGAGACCTGCCACGCCCTCGGCGACGAGGCGCCCCAGTCCACCGACTACCTGTGCGACGAATGCCGCGACCACTGGGGAAAGCTGTCCAGCTACCTCGATTCCATGGACCTGCCCTACACCGTCGACCACCGCCTGGTTCGTGGCTTGGACTATTACACCCGCACTGTATTCGAGATCCAGCCCCTCGATGTCGGCGGACAGTCCACCATCGTCGGAGGCGGCCGCTACGACGGCCTCATCACCGCGCTCGGCGGCAGATCCACTCCTGGCATCGGCTTCGCCACCGGCATCGAGCGCCTTGCCCTAAACCTCAAGCGCGGAGATGTTCCTGTACCCGACGAGCCCTCTCCCCAATACCTTGTGGCCAACGTCGGCGACAACGCCCGCTCCGCCGCATTGAAGTTGGCCGTCCGCCTGCGTCGCGCCGGGGTCGGGGCCATCCTCAGCAGCGGCGCCCGTGGCCTTCGCGGCCAGATGCGTCAGGCCAATGCTCTGAACATCCCTTACGCCCTGATCCTCGGAGACGACGAAATCGAGAAGGGTGAGGTCATGGTGCGCGACATGGCGGCGTCCACGCAGGAATCTCGACCCCTTTCCGACTTCATCGCGCAAATTGGTGGAAATTAACCTGCCCTTCGCTGGAGAAAATACCGGTGCCACGTCATCATAAGTGATGGGGCGTCGAGCCGGGATGAAAGCCGGGATGAATACGAAGGGCGGGGTAAGCAACCCTCGACACAGTCCTCGCCAAAAATTGATGACAGAAGGCCGTTGACCGGCACGCCTCTTTATTAGAACATATATACGTCTTCATTTTCCCAGCGGTTCTCCGCTGCCGAGTTTGTCCCCGGACTGCAATATTTCTAATTTTTGAGGCGCGCCATGAAAATTTACTATCGCGGCTATGTCATCAGCAAAGTGGAATTCCCCGAGGTGGGGTTTAGTGTGGAGGGGCTACGGCCCGAACGCGACACCCTGGCAGTCTTGAGCGGCGCCAGGTCTGCCATGCACTGGATCGACCGGGACGTCATCCGCCACAAGGTAGCGGAAGCCGGCTGGTACACCCCGACTGCCCTTTCCGCCTGAAATATCATTCTCGAACGACAACCCTTGGTCCCACCAGTCATCAATCCATACCGGAGTGGAGAAGATTTCAACCCCACCACCCCAAGGGGGCCCCGACCTTATCGGGGCCCTCGGTCTTTCCGACACAGTCGACCTGAGCCATCCGGTCTCCCGCCGTATGGGGCGCTGGCCCGGCGACCCGCCCACGGAATTCGAACCGTGGTCCGACATCGCCGGAACCGGCTATTTCCTGCGCCGTTTCTCCATGAGCGAGCATGGCGGCACCCATCTGACCGCCCCTGCCAGCTATTACGCCAACGGCAGATCGGTCGACCAGTATTCACCCGCTGACCTGGTCAGGCCCGCTGTAGTCATCGACGTCCGCGACCAGTGCAGTGCCAACTCCGACTACGCCCTGAACCCAAATGCGCTTGCCGCCTGGGAATCGCGCCACGGGATGGTACCCACTGGCTCCCTCGTACTCCTCCTCACGGGCTGGTCCGGCTATTGGAGCGATCCCTCCATTTACCTCGGCAATGAATCCGATGGCGAACTACATTTCCCAGGGTTTGGCCCGGAGGCCGCTGATTTGCTGGTCAACGGCCGGGACGTTGCCGGCCTAGGCACCGACTCCGCAGGTCTGGAACCAGGCAGCGACACCGGTCTCTCCGTCAGCAGGCTCGTCCTGGCCCAGCCACGCATCGCGCTGGAAAACTTGACCAACCTTGACCGGCTCCCTCCCACGGGCGCCGTCCTGGTCATTGGGATACTGAAACTGGAGGGAGGGAGCGGCAGCCCGGCCGCCGTAACGGCCTTCCTGCCCAACACCACGTAGGCGCACCAGCGATCACTTGGCGGTGCGTATGCTACCGGCTCATTTCCTACAAAAATAGGGGCGCACGGTGGCGCGCCCCTTCTCTAGCGGAATACGCAACGGCTGGTCAGATCTTGGCAATGCCCGCGGCAGAACAGTCCTCGTCCTGCTGACCGGTTCCGCCCCCGACGCCCACGGCGCCGTCCACTACTCCGTTACGAGTAATAGGCAAGCCTCCCTGGCTCGGGATGCCGTGCCCTCCTTCAGCGGCGAGGATGCCCCGGATGATGGGCGTTTCCGACCGCTCTTGCAGCTCCGCGCTGGAGCGTCCGAATGCGGCGCTCGCCACCGCCTTCCCTTGCGATCCGTAGGAGCCGGCCCAGATGGCGCCATCCATGCGGTTGAAAGCCAGCAGGCGTCCGCCCGCGTCTACCACCGCCACATTTATATTGATTCCCATCTCGGTCGCGGCCGCAATTGCGCCCTCCACCGCTCGGTTTGCCTCCGCCAATGTCAAAGCCATAACAGACCTCCTCTCGTCTGTGATATCCATGCTCTTTGAGACGCCGGTATTCTATCCTACGGGCCCGAACCCCGCCAACCGCCCACGATTTCCCTGTATCGCCAAATGACCGATGCCAACTCACCAATAAGCGAACAACATAGTTGGAGGGCAAAGGAGGAGCAGCTTCCAACAAATCAATTTTGACAACCAACCGACCGATAATGACCCTCAGAAGAAGAATCCCCGCGCTCCGTATGACCATGACCAATACTCTCAACGCGACCGCGGCCGCAAAGTCAGGAACCTGCGGCTCCCATCTGTCATCCCACACCCTGCCCAATCTCCGCGAATTCGCTTTCCCGACCTGATAGAGCGGCGTGCCTTCGCCTCCGCTGGTGGTGACCCTGCCGAACCATCAGCGCCCGGTACTTCATCCCCGCAAGAGAACGTCCCGGCCTGATAGAGCAGCCTGCCCCCAACCAGGCGGAGGAAGACCTAACCCGCCTTATTCGATTCGACCTCCTCCTGCCCGTCGCCGGTGATATACTTTTGCACGTCTTACTTCCGGTCTGAGAGCTGCTTAAATCAAGTGCTGACCAAGCGAATCATCCCCTGCCTTGACGTGGACGCCGGGCGCGTCGTCAAGGGCATTAGTTTCGTCGAACTCAGAGACGCCGGCGACCCGGCCGAACTCGCTGCCGTCTACGACAGGGAGGGCGGCGACGAGTTGGTGTTCCTCGACATAACCGCCAGCTCCGACTCCAGGGACACCATGGTCGACGTTGTCAGTCGTGTCTCGGAGGAGGTATTCATCCCTCTCACCGTCGGCGGCGGCATTCGCACCGTCGACGACATTCGCCGCATGCTGAAAGCGGGCGCCGACAAGGTCTCGCTCAACACCGCCGCGGTAAACCATCCTCCCCTCATCGGCGAGGGAGCGTACCAGTTCGGCAACCAGTGCATCGTCGTCGCCATAGACGCCAAGCGCTTCGACTCCGGCGTGCCGCGCCCCGATGGCCCGGTGGCATCCGACAAGAGCCTGGCCATCGACGAAGGCTCTGGCTGGGAGGTGTACACCAGGGGCGGGCGCACTCCCACTGGCATCGATGCTGTGAAGTGGGCCGTACGGGCCGTCGAGCTGGGTTCCGGTGAAATCCTGCTGACCAGCATGGACGAGGATGGCCAGAAACGGGGCTACGACCTCGAGCTGACTCGTGCCGTGTCCCGGGCCACCCCGGTGCCGGTCATTGCCAGTGGCGGGGCAGGGAACCTGGAGCATCTTTACGATGCCCTTGAGGAGGGCGAGGCCGACGCCGTGCTCGCCGCCAGTATCTTCCACTTCGGCGAGTATTCCATCGCCCAGGCAAAGGACTACCTCAGCAGTCGCGGCGTGCCGGTGCGGCCCCGCGGCTGACTGCGGATATCACATCTTTCGTTGAAGGTGGCCAGTGGCACAAATCAAGGCAGTCATCTTTGATATGTACCAGACCCTGGTTCAGGACCCCAGCGGACAGTGGCGCCACAGCTTCAAGACCATCATCGAGGAACAGGGGCTGGACATCATTGCCGAGCAGCTCTGGCAGGGTTGGCACGAGTCCGAGGTGCAGTTCCGCCTCCGCCGCACCGACCCGGCCCTGCCGTTCCAGACCTATTACGACGCCTGGGCCGGGGGGTTCCGTCTGGCCTTCGAGACCCTGGAAGTGCCCGGCGACGCAGACGCGGCCACCAAGCGTTTCTTCGCCGACCTGTCCCGGCGTCAGCCCTTTCCCGAAACCGGCCAGGCCCTGGAGGAAATACAGTACGACTACCGCATCGCTGTCCTCTCCAACGCCGACGACGGGTTCCTGCTCCCAAACCTCGAGCTCCTGGACGTTGAGTTCGAGACCGTCCTCTCCTCGGAGATGGCCCGCAGTTACAAGCCGCAACCGGAACTTTTCCGAACTATGCTGGACCGCCTCTCCCTCGAACCAGGGGAGACGGTCTACGTCGGAGACCGTCACTACGAGGACGTCCATGGCGCATCCAGCGTCGGCATGAATGCCGTCTGGATCGATCGCAATGACCGGGGACTGCGCGAGGACTTGCCGCCGCCGGCCCATCGTGTTACCAGCCTTCTCGAGCTGTCGGCCCTCATCGAGACATCATTCCACCGTGGCTGACCCGGCCGCCGCTCCACGAATTCCCATAGCTCCAGGAAAACCAAAGAAATCCGCAATCGGGGACGCAACACAATGAAGGTGAAGCTGAACGAACAGGGGCTGGTGCCCGCCATAGCCCAGGACGTCAACAACGGCAACGTGCTGATGCTGGGGTACATGAACCCGGGCTCCATCAAGCGCACCGTCGAGGGCATCCAGGTATGGTTCTACAGCCGCAGCCAGGAAGACCTGTGGCACAAGGGCGAGGTCTCCGGTAACTACCTCAACCTCCGCGAGGCGTCGCTCGACTGCGACGGAGACACCATCCTCCTCAAGGTGGACCCCGACGGCCCGACCTGCCACACCGGAAACACCTCCTGCTTTTTCAATCCTCTCGAGGGCCTGCCCGAGGGCTACGAGGACACCGACCGTGGCCCCGGAGTCCTTGGTGAGCTCTACGCCATCATCCAGGACCGGCAGCGGGAAATGCCCGAGGGCAGCTATACCGCAAAGCTGCTTCAGGAGGGGATCGGACGCATCGCCCAGAAGGTCATCGAGGAGGCCGGAGAAACGGCGTTGGCAGCCGCTCAAAACGACACCGGGAACCTCCCCTCCGAAATCGCAGACCTGATGTACCACACCCTGGTGCTGATGGCAGCCTCCGGCATCAAGCCCGAGCAGGTCTGGCAGGAGCTGCGCGACCGCCGCGGCTAGAAGCCCGTGGGCAGCCGTTCCCCCGACGCGAACACATCGTAGTCGTTGGCCCGGTAAACTACGACCCGGCCAAACCCCCACACTCGCCAGTTGTCAGGACTGCCGAGCACGCCGGTTCGAGCGTCGATACCCAGGTAGACCACGCCCTCCGGAGCAGTCTGGCGCAACTCCGAAGACACCTCTGCGGGATTGCGCCTCTCATGGTGAGGCAGCACGCAGATGCCGGGCGCAAAGCCCAAGCCCTCGACCCATCGGTTCTGGCCGTCGCCGCCCTCCGGCCCCGAGTAAAGCGGCGGGCGGCGCATTACCGAACCCATAACCATCGCGCCAGCCGACGATCCTCCCAGCACCAGCCCTCGCTCCAGTCCGTCCTTCAGCAGTCTCAGCAGCATGGAGTCAGTCAGGGTGGACAGCAGGTGGTCCGGGTTGCCGCCCGTAAAGTAAACCACGTCGGCGTTCTGTGTCGGCTCGATGAACTTTTGATCGTTGGCGTGGCTTTTCTCCAGCACCATGAGCTGGCTGGCCGTGCCTCCCAGGGCCGCGAAGTGAGTAACACCGTCGTTGGCGGCCTTGGCCGGACCGGTTACCGCGGCGGTGGGTATGATGATGACGCTGGCGGGGTCCTTCCCCGATGCCCGCATGACCTCCCGGTCCATGTCCTCACATCCCACCCGGAACTCTTCGCCGCCAGCCAGTATGATCGTGCCTGCCATGGATCACCTCGCGGTTTGTGTTCGCTTCAAAGCCCAACGCCCCGGCTGACCTAGGCCAGGAACTCGATGAAGGCCGCCGCCAGCCCGAGGAACAGGGCAAAGCCTATCACGTCAGTGAAGGTGGTGACGAACACCGCCGCCGACACCGCCGGGTCCATTCGCAGCCTTCGCAGCATCAGGGGCACACCCGCTCCGGCCACCGACGCCACCACCATGTTCCCCGTCATGGCCAGTGCCAAGACCAACCCCAGGATTGGGTTCCCCTGCCAGGCCCAGCCGACGCCTCCGATGATCGCCCCCAGCACCAGCCCGTGTATCAGGCCCAGCGTTATCTCCCTCCGGAGCAGCCGGAGCCCCAGTTGTCGCGGCAGCTCCCCGGTGGCGAGGCTTCGCACCACCAGCGTCACGGTCTGCGTCCCGCCTATTCCACCCTGTCCCGCAACGATGGGCAGGAACGCCGCGAGGGCCACCACCTTGGCGATCGTGGATTCGAACATCCCGATCACCAGTGCCGCGAAGAAAACCGTCACCAGGTTCACCGCCAACCACGGAAAGCGACTCCTCACCGACTCCGTGAGTGGCCCCGTGATCCGCTCCTCACCTATGCTCGCAATGCGGAACATGTCCTCGGTGGCGCTTTCCTGCACCACGTCGACGGCATCTTCGGCGTGAATCATGCCCACCAGACGACCGTCGTCCTCAACGACTGGCATCTCGCTGACATTGAACCTGCTCAGCAGCTGGGCGGCTACTTGCTCATCCGTAGAGGTAGTGACCGAGGTAACTTCCCGGTCCATTATGTGACCTACGGAGTCATAGGGGCGTGCCAGCGCAAGGCGCAGGGGCCTCAGACGATCCCACCAGCAATCCCCCATCATCCACTACCGGAAAGGAGTTGACCTGCTCCGCCACGATGCCCATCAGCCTCAGCCGGTCAAGGGCAATGGGGACCGTCATGTTCTCCTTGAAAACTGGAGCCGACGGGTTGACCAGCCTGCCGGCCGTTCCCTCCTCGTATTGGAGCAGCGTCTCGACCGGCGTGGACAATGCCATGGCGCCGAGCGTATGCGCCCTGATATCCTCCGGCAGACGCTCCAGCACCTCCGCTGCCGCCGCCGGGTCTGCCAGGTCCAGCACGGCGGCCAGCCGATCGGTCTGGAATTCCCGCAGCATGCGTGCGGCTATGCGTGGCTCCAGATACTCCAGCAGTCCGGCGAGCGTCTCCGGCGCCATCTCCTGGCCCAGCGAGCGTCGGATACCACCCGGAAGTTCGGTGAGAACTGCGGCCCGGTCCGATGGGTGCATTTGGAGGTAATAGCTCCACACCCCGTCCCGCATACCCTGGTGGATCATCTCTTCAAGGAGTAGGGCGCGTTCGCGGGCATTCTCCTCGGGAAGAGTGCTCCGTTGCTCTACCCCCGGCTCCGGTGCGGACGGTTCCTCCGTTACGACGCTCGGCCTATGTTCAATCATCGATTCCGGCACGACTTCCCTGCGTCAGATTGTGTGCATCACAGGTGAGGGCATTCCCCGTCAGGGAGAACTCTATATACCAATGTACCCCCTTTGTGGCTGTGGTTGAACCATTCGATGCCCGAATATCGGCGGTCTCTTGGACGCTACGAGGCCGTATAGGCCTGAGCAATGCAAAATGGGGCATTCGAGCGGTTCCAGCCACCTTTGGTAGCGGGCTGATGTGTTAGAATTGCTTTTCCTGGCCGTGGCGTGGCTTCAGGCAAAGCCGCTGCGCCCGGCTTCGCTGTCATCTAAACCCGCCGGTACCAGCGAGGAAAGCTCGGTCATGCCAACAACCCTGGTCATTGAAAGCGTTCGTCTTCTGGTTGCTCAGGCTGTTGAGTCCGCGCGAAACGATGGAGTGGTCCGCCTCGAGACCATGCCCGATATCCAGGTTGAGCATCCGGGGAACCCCGACCACGGCGATTTCGCGACCAATCTCCCTCTGCGCCTCGCCAGGGCCACCCGCATCAATCCCCTGGAACTGGCCCAGGCGCTGGTGGCGCGTACGCCTCAAAGCTCTTCCATCGATCACGTGGAGGCCGCCCCCCCTGGATTCATAAACTTTCGCCTCAGCGACACCTGGCTCCAGGAACAGGTTGAGGAAGTGCGACAGGCAGGGGCAACCTACGGCAACCTGGACGCCGGTGCCGGGCGCAAGGTGATGGTGGAGTTCGTCAGCGTGAACCCCACTGGCCCTGTGCATGTCGGCCATACTCGTGGTGCCGTCCTTGGCAGTGCGCTGTCCAACGTTTTGGAAGCCGCGGGATACCAGGTCACCCGTGAGTATTATGTAAACGACGCCGGAAGCCAGATGGAGGCCTTTTACCGCTCCGTGCTGGCCCGCTACCGGCAGTCCTTCGGCCAGGAAGCGCAAATGCCTTCCAACGGGTACATGGGCGATTACATTTCAGACTTGGCGAAGGAGATTGCCCAGGCTGAAGGTGAACGGTTCCTGGCGATGCCCGAGGATCACGCAATTCGGGAAATAGGCGACTTGGCCCGCCAGAAGATGGTCGACCTCATCCGGGAGGACCTGACTAAAATCGGGGTACAGTTCGACAACTGGTTCAGCGAACGCACCCTGTACACCAGCGGCGAATATGACGAAGCCCTGGGCCAACTACAAAAGCAGGGGTACCTTTCCCAGCGCGAAGACGCGGTCTGGTTCAACTCCACCATGCTGGGGGACGAAAAAGACAACGTTGTCGTCCGCTCTACGGGGGAGCCGACTTATTTCGCCTCTGACATCGCCTACCATCACAACAAGTTCATCGGCCGGGGCTACGACTCGGTGGTCAATATCTGGGGCGCCGACCACCAGGGCCATGTGCCTCGTATGAAGGCTGCCGCGGAGGGCTTGGGAATCGACCCCGACCGGCTTACCATCCTGATCGCCCAGATGGTCACACTGAAGCGCGGTGAAGAGGTTGTTCGCGCCTCCAAGAGGACTGGAGAGTTCGTAACTCTTCGGGAGTTGGCCGAAGAGGTGGGGAGCGACGCCTGCCGCTTTTTCTTCCTGTCCCGCACTCCTTCAACTCAGATGGAATTCGACCTCGAACTCGCCAAGAGGGAGTCGTCGGAAAATCCCGTCTACTATGTTCAATATGCCCACGCCCGTAACGCCGGCATCCTTAACCTCGCTCACGAACGAAACATCGACTGGAGCAGGGGAGACGTCTCGCTCCTGACCCACCCGAGTGAACTCGATCTGGTTCGTCATATGCTCAGGTTGCCCGAGCTGGTTCAGCAGATGGCCAGGTCATTGGAGCCGCATCACCTGGCTCACTTCACCATGGAACTCGCCACCGCATTTCACGGCTTTTACGAAAATTGCCGGGTGATTTCCGCCAACCCGGAAGACGCAGATATTTCCCTCGCCCGTCTCAAGTTGGTGGAATCGGCCCAGATTGTTTTCCGCCGCTCTCTGGATCTTATGGGCATGAACGCCCCCGACAGGATGTAGCTCTTGCCCGCCATCAATGGCTGCATTCCAGGAGGACTCCAGGCTACCCAACGATAAAAAGGACCCGGTGAACGGACCACCTAGATGGATATGCTCATCCGAATTAACGGTATCGCTTGGCAGTTCCGTACTCGCCTTCTTCTGGCCTACCTGACAGTGGCATGCTCGGTAGGGTTTTCGCTGTTCATACCTTTCCTGTTCGGGCGGGCCATCGACACAATGGTCCGGCACGACAAGGAAGCCGAGACCTTTTACTGGCTGGATCCCCCGACCTCAGCCCTGGTCATCTTGGCTCTCAGCTTGCTCGGCGCGAGCCTGTGCCGGGGCGTGTGCGATTTCGCCCGCACCTACACCACCGACTCCCTGTCGCAAAAGGTCTCGTATGTGCTGCGCAACAGGTTCTACGACAAGCTGCAGCACATGAGCTTCGCTTATCACGACAAGGAACACACCGGCGACCTGATGTCCAAAGCCACCGCGGACGTGGAAGCGGTCCGGCGCTACGTGAACATGGGACTGATCCGCTCCATCGAGGCGTTTCTCCGCATAATCATTCTTCCCACCGTGCTCATCTTCATCAACTGGGAACTCGCACTGATCAGCCTGGCGTTTATCCCCTTCGTCATGGTGCGCTCGGTGATGGTTATGGGGCGCCTTCGGGCCATGTGGACCCAGGTTCAGATAACCATGGGAGAGACGGTAACCGTACTTCAGGAAAATCTCGTCGGGATGAACGTCGTAAAAGCCTTCGCCTCCGAAAACTTCGAGAAGCGCAAATATGACCGCAAAGCCCTGCAGCTCCGTGCCGAGTATTTTCTGTCGGAAAGGACCCAGGGCACCAACAGCGCCTGGATGTCCTTTTACTTCACCATCGCTCTTGGCCTCATCCTCTGGTACGGCGGTTGGGAAATCCTGAAGGGGGACCTGACCGTCGGTGAAATGGCCACCTTCATGCTCTTCCTGAACCAGCTCACCTTCCCCGTGAGGATGGCCGGTTTCATCATCAACAGCTTCTCTCGTGCGATCTCGTCCGGCCGCCGTCTGTTCGACGTGCTTGAAGCCTCGTCCCCAGTGTCGGAGCGGGAGTCAGCCATAGACATGGGTCGCGCCAACGGGACCGTTCGGTTCGAGGATGTCTCCTTCGGCTACGACCCCAGGACCCCCGCGCTGAGCAACGTGGTCATCACGGCCAAAAAGAACCAGGTCATCGCCATACTCGGGGCTCCGGGCAGCGGGAAGAGCACCATCGTTAACCTTCTGCCCAGATTCTACGAGGTGGACCAGGGCCGCATAACCGTGGACGACATCGATATCCGCGACGTAACTCTTGAATCATTGCGGCGCAACGTCGGAATAGTGCAACAGGACGTATTCCTGTTCAGCGCCACCATCAGGGACAACATTGCCTACGGCGCCGCGTGGGCCTCCCAGGATGACGTGGAGCGGGCGGCCAGGGTGGCCCAGCTGCACGATCACATCATTTCGCTCCCCAACGGCTACAACACTTGGGTGGGTGAGCGGGGTACCACGCTGTCCGGCGGCCAGCGCCAGCGACTGTCCATCGCCCGGAGCGTCTTGGTCGATCCGCCGATCCTGGTCCTCGACGATTCCACCTCCAGCGTCGACGTGGAAACCGAGCGCCTGATCCACGCCGCCATGGTTGCGGTGATGCAAGGGCGGACCACCTTCGTTATCGCCCACCGGCTCAGCACGGTGCAGCACGCCGACCACATCATCGTGCTCGAACGCGGACGTATCGTGGAACAGGGGTCCCACGAGCAGCTGGACGCAGTGGGCGGCATCTATCACGAGATATTGGAACTACAACTGCGACCTCAGGAGGAAGTCATGCTGGACGTCGCTCTCACTCCCGAAACCAGCGCAGGTCGGACCTAGCATGCGGGCAGGCGGCCCAGGGGGCGGCTTTGGCGGCATGATGAGCGGTATGCGCGGCCTTAATGCGGCCGGCGACCGCGCAGCCACTTCAGAAAACCTGAGCGACGAGTCCGTCGTCGGTTCTGCCTATGACCACAAGGTCGTCATGCGGCTGATGACCTACGTCGCGCCCTACAAGCGCGATGCCATGCTCGCCATAGTGGCGGTTACCCTGTATACCGCGGCCAACGTCTGCATTCCCTTCCTGTTGCAGCAGGGCATAGACAACGCCGTCAAGAATGACGACCTGGCTCTGCTGCACTGGATTGGCGGCGCGTTCCTTCTGGTGGCGGTGATTCACTTCGGCGCCAACTACATGCAGTTTGTCTTCATGCCAAAGGTCGGGCAGGGCATTCTCTACTCCCTTCGCACCAAGATGTTCAACCACCTCCAGGAGATGGCGCCGTCCTTCTACCACCGCACGCCAGTGGGAAGAATAATGTCCCGCAGCCAGAGCGACGTTCTCCAGTTGCAGGAAACCTTCGAGCTCATCGTCCAGAGCTTTTCCGACATTCTGAGCCTCGTCGGCATCATCACCATGATGCTGATCATCGACTGGCAGCTGGCACTTATCTGTTTGAGCATCGTGCCCCCGCTGTTCTTCATCCTCGGGTTTTGGCAGAAATTTGCCCGCCATTCCTTCATGCGCATCCGCCGCGCCATTGCCATGGTCAACGGCGAATACAACCAGAACATCACGGGCGTTCGGGTGGTGCAGAGCCTCAACCGTCAGCCTGCCAACATGGCGAACTTCGACGAGTTGAACTCCGAGCACCTCAACGCAAACCTGGAGGCCAGCCGCTTCTCTGGCGCACTGCAACCCGTTGTCGAGATCCTGATTGGGCTGGCCATGGGTTTCGGAGTGGTCCTGGCCGGTGGGATGCTGGTGGGTGATGCCAGCCCTGAGATCGGCGTGCTCGTGGCGTTCGCCTTCTACATCCAGCGGTTCTTTGAGCCCATCCGCCAACTGACAATGCAGTACAGCCAGCTCCAGAGGGCCATGGCCGCCGGCGTCCGGATCTTTGAGGTGCTGGACCTCAAGCCAGAGGTTCAGGACGACCCGGAGGCTCCGGACCTGCCGGAAATCGGGGGCGAAATCGAGTTCGAGGACGTCCGTTTCCACTACGTTCCCGGCGTCGACGTCCTTCACGACGTCAATCTGCACATCAGCCCTGGCGAGAACGTTGCCATCGTCGGTTCAACCGGAGCCGGGAAAAGCACCCTCGTCACGTTGATAGCCCGTTTCGCCGACGTCACCCAGGGCCGCATCCTCGTCGATGGCCATGATATCCGCCACGTAACCCGCCGCTCCCTGGCCGGTCAGATGAGCATGGTCCTCCAGGAGCCGTACCTGTTCTCCGGCACTGTCGCCGACAACATACGCTACAACTACGAGGAAGCCTCCTCTCAGGAGGTCGTAGACGCCGCCCGCACCGTGGGCGCTCACGACTTCATCATCAACCTCGAAAACGGTTATGACACCATCCTCGCCGAACGGGGTGTCAACCTCAGCGTCGGACAGCGCCAGCTTTTGAGCTTCGCCCGGGCCATTATCGGCAACCCCCGCATCATCATCCTGGACGAGGCCACCGCCAACATCGACACCCAGACCGAGCTGCTGATCCAGAGGGCACTCCGGCGTGTGCTGCAGGGCCGCACCTCCATCGTCATCGCGCATCGCCTATCCACCGTTCGCAACGCGAACAAAATCATCGTCCTGAGCCAGGGCCGGTTGGTCGAGATGGGCACACACGACGAACTGCTCGCCCACGGTGGGGTCTACGAACGGCTTTACGCGGTGAACTACGGATTGATATCTGAACCGTTGAGCACCATCGAAAGCAATGGTGAAGCCTACGAGGCGCTGCCCCGTGGAGGCTTGGCCGCCACCCCGGCCGACGACTGATCACCCCGGTAGACGCGGCGCAATACTCGAAGAGGTGAATCGGGCACCGATGTACACGCGGATTCTGACGCCCCTGGACGGATCGGATCTATCGGAGCAGGTCGTCCCCTATGCCCGGGCCCTCGCGTCCCGGCTGTCTTTGCCCAGTACACTCCTGATGGCCATAGAGCCGGAACACCCGAGCATAGGCCAGGCCCTGAACCCGTTTCTGCATTCCCACGAGACGGAAACTCACCGTGCCGGCCACGCCGAAAGCTACCTGGCCTCCCTGGTAGCGCGCCTGACCGGGGCCGGGGTGACGGCGAACACGCTGGTTCCGCGCGGCGAGCCCGCCCACGCCATCGTCGAGGAGGCCGGCAGCGACCCCGGGACCTTGATCGCCATGGCCAGCCACGGCCGCTCCGGCTTGGCACGGTGGTGGATGGGCAGCGTGGCCGACAGGGTCCTGCATATGACCAGCAACCCCCTGCTCCTGATTCGCTCCCAACCCCATCCTGCAGCGGCCCAGGAAATAGCCCCCGACAGGCTGATCGTTCCGGTAGACGGCTCTGAGGTCGCCGAGGAAGTGCTGCCTCACGTGGCCTACCTCGCGTCCGCCCTGCGCATTCCCGTCGAGTTGGTGCAGGTGACTATATCCGAGGCCGAGTACTACCAGGCCATGTCCATGGGCCTGCGGGTTCTCCCACCCTCCCTGCCTTCTTTCCAGTCCTTCTCCGACAGGGTGCAGGAGGAAGCCCAGGAGTACATTGCCGACGCACGCAGGAGGCTGACGCAACAGGGTGTGGCCAGCGTGGAAACCCGGGTCCTCCAGGGGAACCCGGCCGAAAACATCGTCGACCACGCTACCGCCAGCGCCAACAGCCTCGTGGCAATGACCACCCACGGACGATCTGGGGTCGGGCGCATGATCCTCGGCAGCGTGGCCGAGAGGGTGGTCCGACAGTCCGGCGGTCCCGTGCTGCTGGTGCGGGCCTCTCACAGTTCCGAGATTCCCCTCACCGGCTCCCCGGCCTTCGCCTGAAGTCAAAACAAACCGGCAAAGAAAGGGCGACCCCGTTCTCCTGACAGGGCCGCCCTTCAGTGTCTCCAATCCAGCCGGCGCACCGACCTATAGCTGCGACATATTGGTTACCAGGTTGTAGATGAACCAGCCATCGCCCACCGAAAACATCTGCGGCTTGGCTGTCTGCGCGTCGCGCATTATCCCCAGACCGTCGCTGTATGGCTCAAACGACACGATCTTGTCCAGCCGCACCCTGAAACGCTTCCGCGGGCCGTGAAAATACAGGTGCTTGGTGGTTACTCCCAGCAGCCCGGTATCCATGTGCACGTCCTCCTCCCATTCGTGCACCCGGCTGCGAAAGGTGCTTGGCCGGTAGTACAGACCCTTTGCCACCCGGATGCTGACGCCGTGCGAGGTGCCACGCCGCTCTCGCATGGTCTTGGTCTCTATGTAGTCCACCCCATCAAACAGCCAGACCAGCTTTTCGGATTTCATCAGGTTAAATGGGTGGCGAGCGGCCGCCTCAAACCGGTCAGGAATTACTCCCTCCGCCAGCTCGCGAATCGTGGCCGACTTGACCATGTTGCGGTGGGCCCCGTTCCGGTCCACATCGGCAACCGACAGGCCGAAGTGGGACAGGTAGCGGACTAGCGAGGCCTCCTCATCCAGGGACAGTACCCCGTCCTCCAGGGACCCCTCGACGGCTGCCTCCCACGCTCGAGCCAGCAGTTGCCGCTCGTCGTCCCGCGAAATCCCCAGTTGACGCACCGAATCCGCCAGTTGCTCCAATGCGGGTTCATCACAGTTGGTGGACACTGCCGTAAGCCGCGCATCCAGCATGACCCGGTCGCGTGCGCCCAGTTCCAGCGCGACATCGGCATCCTGGACCGCAGCCACCGCGAACTGTTCCCGGAACTCCCGAAGCCGCGTCTCTTCATCCTGCGTCAGAATTCCGTCCGCCAGGCTGGCCCTGACAGCGTGATGCCAACCCTCGGCAATGGCGGCATTAATCCCGTCGCCGTCGTGGAAGGAACGTTGCGCGACGGCCAGCATTTCCAGCCGCAGGTCCCGCTGGTTAAAGATGGGGGCTTCGGCGGCCCTCGCAACCATTGCCACCATCTCGTTCCATCCGGCCTCTTGGGCCGACCGGCATTCGCCGTGCACTTTACGGAGGAATCCGGCCTTCTGGCCACAGAGTCGACAATCGCTCATGCCTGAACTACCGAGGAGCCAACAGAGTGTAGATTACCTATTGCTGGCTCTGCCGGTAGCGTTCCATGGCCTGCTGGAAGATCGGATAAGGGTGCGCTCCGGTGAACAGCAGATTGCCCACTACAAAGGTCGGAATACCGTTGATTCCGTACTGCAGCGCCTCGCGATACTGGGCAATAACCGTCTGCGAATGCTCGCCCTGCTCCAGGCTGCGGCCCATGTCATCGCCATCCAGGCCGATTTCCTTTCCGATCTCAACCAGCGTCTCTATCTGCCCGATGTCCTTTCGGTCCTCCCAGAAGGCCTTGTAAGCAGCGTGGTGGTACTCCATGAATTTGCCCTGTTGCTGGGCGTACTCCGTGGCCTCTAAGGAATAGAGCGTATTGGGGGTGTAGGGCGGCGGGCGCATGATCAGCCCTGACTCCCTCGCCTGTCCCCGCAGAGGTTCCGAAAGCTCGTCTGTTGTCTCCCCGGCACGCTGCGGACGTTCGGACCCTTCCTTCGGTGTGTCAGGGCGAAGCAGGTAGGCGCGCCCCTCTACCTCAATTTCGAATTCCTTTGCCAGCTTGTCGACCCGCTCCAGGCCGATATAGCACCAGGGTCAAATGTAGTCGTACCAGACCACTACCTGCACTGAGGAATGGTCGTGGTCTCCATTGTGAGTCTCCTGTGCCATTTCGGCCCTCCTCGCGGTCGGATGGGTCGCCTTGCTTGTTCGTGTTCAGGGAAAGTTGCTTGCCTCGGCTTCCAGGAGTCCAATAACTTCACCGAGGTCCGATATCTTCGGGCAATCCTCCACAGGATCATGCCATCCGCCCCGGTCCAGGAGCGCTGCTCGCATTCCCATTGACCGCGCCCCGGCTACGTCTGAACGCACTTGGTCGCCAATGTGAAGCACCTCCTCGGGAGCAACCTTCGCCCGGCGCAGTGCTTCCAAGAAAATGGGCGGGTGCGGCTTTTCCGACCCGGCCAGCGTCGAGTTGACGCAGAACTCCAGGCAGTCTTCCAGCCCGGCCTGTTTCACCAGCGGTACAAGATCCGCCCGCAAGTTCGTGATGATACCCAGCCGGTAGCCTCGTTTTCGGAGCCCATCCAGCGCCGGCAGCGTGTCTTCGAACGGCGTGAACTGCTTAGGCACGGCGATTGCCAGGTCCCAGATCTCACCGGCCAGCCCGCGGGTGACCGGAGCTTCCGCCGTCTCCAGTATCAGTTGCTCATATTCCGCGAAGAAATCCCGGCGACGTTGCGGCGACCGTAGCGAAAGGGGCTCGTCTTCGTTTGCGCGATTGAACAGGATGTCGGCCTTGGCATAGCCCCTCCTGATGGCTTCCCGCGAAACGCTGAGTCCCTTGGCGAAACAGGCGGCAGTCTGGATTTCTTCCAGGGGTGGCCAGAACTTGACCAGGGTATTGTAGAAGTCGAAGGTGATTACCTTGATCATTCAGTATCCAGAAATCGAGTGCATCTTTGCCAGTTACGCCAGTCTAACACGGTGCGCCCACCCGCGCTAACCATAGTCAGCACCCTCCTGATCACTCGCGGTCCCTGTCCGCCACCTCCCGTCGTCCTCCCATAATCCGTACCCCGTCAGGTTCGCTCATTCCCCGTTGTTTCCACGAAAATTGTAGAGCTGCGACAAGTCGGGGCGGGAACCATTACCCCAGCGAGTTGGAGCACCAAAAAGCAGCTCGGAATCCGTGGGTGGTGAGACCTGAGCCCGTTGCTGGTGAACCCGGAGCCCAGTGGTGATCAGCCCTGACCCGTTGGCGGTGAGCCTTGACCCGTTGGTGGTGAGCCTGTCGAACCACCCCAGGCTGGGCAAGGGGATCCAGCGCCCCAGCTTCGACCATCGTTATGATTGTAAGGCAACCAGAAATCCGTTGGTGGTGAGCCTGTCGAACCACCCCAGGCTGGGCAGGGGACCGAACGCCCCACCCTCGACTGACCGCGCAGGGCTTTGTTTCACGGGGCCTGTATTGCGAGCCGTGTTGGGGCTGCCCTTGTGGCAGCCCTAGCTCGCTGCTCGAACCCACCCTGATCTTCATTCGCCATCGCCGCTCCCCCAACTGTCATCCCCGCGAAAGCGGGGATCCAGCGCCCCAGCGACCCGGATACCCAAAAAGCAGGCAAAAAAGGTGGTCTCCATGGTCGACAAAAAGGGTTTCCGCTACGGGAATTCCATGGCCCTGTACAACTACATCGAGAGCTGCCTTAAAAGGAACGAAAATCCCGATCCCAAGGAAATGGTCATCGCCCTGCTGCCCCGAGCCCACAAGCTGGGCCTCGTCTGCGAATGCCTCCGCTGGGACTGCCCATCACCGCCCGACCCGGTCCTGCGTTGGGCTTGACGCTACGGCGGCGAGGATACTCGGTTCCTGTTGGGGGTTGAAGGCTATTCGCTTTCTTCCAAAATGGTCGGAAGTGAGCGGATATGAAAATTTTTCGCCGCACCCGGCCGCTTTACAGTGAGGTGTCCACGAATTCAGGCTAAATCCGGATCACCAATGCCTAGGCATGCTAGGCATTGGCAGGGAAGTGGTACTTATTTATTCTTGATTGGGATGGGACGAACGTCCCCAGATGAGATTTCGCAGGACATCATCACCAATGAAGCTAGCTGTTGGCGCCGATCATGCCGGATTCGACCTGAAGTCCCAGATCGTGCCTTGGCTCCAGGCGTCAGGACACGAGGTCATCGACGTTGGAGCGCACGAACTCGACCCGGCAGACGATTTCCCCGATTTCGCCGAAGCAGTCGGGCGTTCCCTGGACGGCGGTGAAGCCGAGCGGGGCGTGATGATCTGCGGCAGCGGCGTCGGTGCCAACATCGCCTCCAACAAGGTCGCTGGCATCCGCGCCTCCCTTTGCCACGACACCTACACCGCCAGGCAGGGCGTCGAGCACAACGACATGAACGTCATTTGTCTTGGTGGCAGGGTCATAGGCATAGAGACGGCGAAGGAAGTCATAGCCGCCTTCGTGTCCGCCAGCTATACGCCTGAGGACCGCTTCAGGAGGCGAATCGAAAAGGTATCTGCCATTGAGCGGGGCGGAAAATAGCGCTACGTTGGGCCGTTTTCGCCCTACTCAGTGCGTGGGTCAGTTCAGGACGTCTCAAGCAGCAGTCTCAACGTCTCGGCCACCTCTTTCGGCGACTCCAGCTGATGCAGTGCCACCGTCCCCTGCCGGGCCTCTCCGACGAACACAGCGATCCCGCCCATTTCCTGCACCACTTTGAATCCGTCCTCGTCGGTCCGGTCGTCCCCGAAATAGACCGGTAGCGGCAGGTCGCCACATTCGTCCCGAATCCTCTCTATTGCCCTTCCTTTGTCCCACGGAATAGCTGGGCGTACCTCGATCACCTTCTTGCCTCGGGAGAGGCGGAGCTCCCCGGCATCGACTTGAGCAGCAGTGGCCTCCGCGACTGCCGACTCCACTCGCGCCGTCAGTGCCTCCGCTACGGCACGGTAATGGACCGTCAAAGTCAGGCCTTTGTGCTCCACGAATGCGCCAGGAATGCCTGCCAGGACCTGCGCCAGCTTCCTCTGCGCAATGTCCAGTTCACCCCGGGCCACCTCCGCACCTGGGTGAATAAAGTCCATCCCGGCCCCGCGGATCTCCATCCCGTGGTTGCCGGCGTAAATGAGCCCGGGAATGTCCGCCATTGCTACCAGGTCTTCCAGGCTCCTGCCGCTTACAATCCCCACTATGTAGCGGGGCTGTTCCACCAGCAACCCGAGCAGCCGTCTGACCTCATCGGAGAGCAGCGCATCCTCGGGGCGCGGGACGATGGGCGTCAGTGTCCCGTCGTAGTCGAAGAGCAGCAGAACCTTGTCCGGTTGGCGTAGCCTGGCGAAAATGGAAGGCCAGATGTTCAGTAGATGGGGCATCTGAGGGCCGTCTGCGCTGCTCCGTGAGGGTGAAGCGGCTGAGAATTCAGCCGGACGCCATATACCTTATCAGCTGCGAATGGGATGCCGAGCCCGGCGGCCTACCTGCATCATGTCCACTAGAGAGCGAGCGGCCCACTTGTAGATGTTGTTCTCCTGAACCACCGCCCTCATGTTGGCCATACGCACCTGTCGGTCGACACGCGGCATCTCCACTGCCTGATGGATGGAATCCGCGAATCGCTCCACGTCATAAGGGTTGACGATCAGCGCATCGGTCAACTCCAGGGCGGCTCCGGTGAACGGGCTGAGGATCAGTACGCCGTCATGGTCGAACCTGCTGGCTACATATTCCTTGGCCACCAGGTTCATGCCATCGTGCAGTGAGCTGACTACGCAGAACCGCGCCAGGCGCCGCAGCGCCATCAGCGTCAGGTTGGGAAGGTCAGTGGGCATGTACAGTATCGGCTGCCAGTTGTCGGTCGCAAACCGGCTGTTCACATCATCCAGCAGCCTCTCGATCTGGTCGGCCAGTTGCTGGTACGCGATGATGTTGGTCCGGCTCATCACCCCCGCCTGGATGAAGACCATCTTGCCAATGTATTGGGGGTTGCGCTCCAGGAAGCGGTTGATAGCGCGTATCCGGTGGGGGATACCCTTGGTGTAGTCGATACGGTCGATGCCCAGGCCGACGATCTTGTCTCCGAGATCCCATTCAGCGGTCAGTCTCTCCATCTCGTCGGCAACTTCCGCGCTCTGGGCCTCAGCCTCCAAATGATCGAAGTCAACGCTGATGGGCACGGGACGTACCAACGTTGAGTCGTCCCTGTGGTAGACCAGGTTGTACTCCCCGTGCACACGAGCACCGAGAATACGCGAGGCCGCCTCCATGAAGTTGTCGCAGTGGTCCCCGATATGAAAGCCCAGCATATCGTTGCCCAGCAGACCGTCGAGTAGCTCCTCCTGCCACGGACAGATGCGGAAGACCTCGTAGTTGGGCCATGGTATGTGCCAGAATTGGCCGATGATTACATCGGGATTGACTTCACGAAGGAATCGGGGGAGGAGCGCCAAGTGGTAGTCCTGGATAAAGACAGCAGCGGGGCCACCGTCTATTTCCTCGAGCACCTGGCGGGCGAATGAGCGGTTGACCGCGGTATAGGTCTCCCAGTCCGCTTGATCAAACGTTGGCTCGATGAAAGCGTTGTGGCAGAGAGGCCACAGTCCATCGTTGGAGACCCCGTAGTAGTAGCCGCGCTGCTCTTGGTCGTTCAGCCAGACCAGTCGGAGGGTGTATGAAGGGTCATCGGGCGGGACCATCACCCGGTTGCGTTCGTCCACCGCAAGGTAGTCGCCTGCCCCGCCGCCGTGGGCGATCCAAGTCCCGGCACATTCCTGCATGAGTGGGTCAATCGCGGTGGTGACTCCACCAGCCGGGGTACTGACCCGCAACTCGCCATCAACCAGATCGTGAATATATGGCTGGCGGTTGGAAACGACGACTATGCGGTAGTCGCCGACCTCCCGGTTGACCAGGCGACGTAACCGGTCCCTTGTCCAGACAGGTTCTCGCACCTTCGTCCCCTTCGGCCCCAAGCCCCTCTGGTCTTTCCTCACTGGTTTCGATTCTGGCACACCAGTAGGTAAAGGTCAAACCAACCCCACCCGGGCAGACCCGATGTCACACCCTCAAGGTCATAAGGCCAAGACAATAAGCGCGCCAAGGGCCAGGGCCAGAATAGAGACGCCAACCGCAACCGTGAACCGAGCTGTGGAGCGCCGACCGGTACCGGTCTGCCGCCGTCCTGGGCTTTGCCGCCTCCCGTCTCCGGACCGCTGCTGGCGCGGACTTCCGGGAGGCTGCCGGTCCGGAGGCAACCGGTCGTAGGCGACCCTCCTTTCCGGGTCTGTCAGGACATCACGGGCCTCCAGGATCTCGCGGAGTATGGCCTCCGCCGTAGGGTCCACGCTTCTCCCAGCGTAAAACTCCCCGTACAGCCTCTGGAAAGCCCTGGCTATGGTCTCCTCTGTCGCGTTGCGCGGAACACCCAGTACATCGTAATAGTTCCACGTCGAACCGGGGTCGGTCGCCGCCCGGACCCGGCGTTGAAAATAATACCGCCGGACATCGCTCTGACCGCCTGACGCCGACTTTCGTGTCGGCACAGGGCGGGTTTCCCTTGACGCGTCGTACTCGGCCCGTCGCGTCGGGTCTTTCAGGACCTGGTATGCGCTATTGATTTCCTGAAAACGGGACTCGGCGCCGGGTTTCTTGTTCACGTCCGGATGGTGCTCGAGCGCCAGGCGACGGAAAGCCCGTTGGATTTCCGATTTGCTGGCTGAGGGAGTAACACCCAGGATGGAATAGTAGTCCTTCAACAACACTTTCCCAGGGTGGCTACTCAGCTTACCGTGCTGCGGGGATGTTCGTGGCATGATACCATTTGCCAAAGCCAAGACAGCAAAGAATGTTTTGGCTTTCCGCCTGACCCGTAACTTTGGCCGCGATTCAGGAGGCTTTATGGCTCTGTTTGTTCGACGCGATCTGACTGATAGCGTCCCCACCACCGAGGGCAACATGCACTTCGTGAAAAAGGGGGCCGGATACCCGGTAGTGTTGCTTCACCCCTTGGGCACGTCGGTCTGGACATGGGAATACGTGATGGACGCCATCAGCCAGAACTACACGGTCTATGCCTTCGACATGCTTGGGCATGGCGACTCCGACAAACCCCAGAGGCATTTCAATATGCCGGACTATGCTCACGCTCTGGACGAGGCCTGCCAGGTACTGAACATACACCGGGCGCACATCGTCGGTAACTCGGTGGGAGCGGTGCTGGCAACGGAGACGGCAGCCAGCTTCCCCGAGCGGGTGGACAAGCTGACGCTCGTCGGTGCACCGGTATGGAACGCGTTTACAGCCAAAGAGCGGCTGGCCGATACGTTGGCGCAGTACGACGGGGACGGCTTGCCCAAGCCGCGCACCCTTCAGGACCTGAAGGACGGTACCACTTTCGCCGATCCGAAAGAGGAGTGGCTGGACAAGAACAACAACAGCCGTGCCAAGGCCGGGCTGTGGGTTCGCAAGCTAATGGAATCCTTGGCCTGGTACGACATCATGGCCCGGTTGCCCATGATCAAGGCGTCGTCCACGATGGTGCTGTACGGCGAAATCGACCGCCTTCGGGACGGCGAGGAATTGCTCCACAACAACATCGTTAACGCCCGCAAAGTGATCCTGCCTGGGATCGGACACATTCCCCAGGTGGAAGACCCTGAGGGCTTCCTGGGCGCACTGCTGCCCTTCCTGGCGGAGTGACCAGCAGGGTCCCATTGCGTGGGGACTAGCCGCTCCTCCCACTTTGCGCGGCCTATTCGCCCTGCTGCCGGTATTTCTCAGCTTGGCGTACGGCACCGGCGGGTTGCCTAGCACAGAGTCAGCGGATTCCAGAAGGACCACTTTCGACTGGATAACCGTGGGACGGGAGCTTGTTGATTGCAATGGCGTCGTACCACGAAAATGCCATAGCCATGAATGCTCGGTTGTCTACGGGCTGAATTACTATGGAGCTATAGAGGCATTCGGTTTCAGGCCCGGAGCTTCAGGCCCGGAACGTGGCACCTAATGGGGTGGAGCGTTGCTGCCCATGGTCTGTCCGGAAAGAATCGTCTCAGGAACTGTCTGGTTACGGCTACCGGCTGATAGAGATTCTGGCAAAGGTGCAGGAGGCTTAACGCCATGACCACCGGCGGACGCCAACCGTTACGGCTGATGGAGACTTGGCGCTCCATTTTCTACACGCCCATATATGTCTCAGTGGCTGGAGGCTTCCTCGAGAGGGAGGGGTTGGACGTGACGTTCAGCACCTGCCCATCCCAGTTCTCGCACCCGCTAAGCGCCCTGCACCACGACGCTGCTGACATTGTGCAGAGCGGCATCATGCGTTCCATAATCGCCTCGGACTGGGGTGCGGAGACGGTGCCTCTGCATTTCGCCAAGATCAATTCCCGCGATGGGTTCTTCATCTTGGGCCGGGAACCCCAGGAGGAGTTTGACTGGGAGACCCTGCGGGGAGCGAAAGTCATACCCGTGGGTTTCTCACCTATGCCTTGGGCATCGTTCCAATTCGCACTGCGTCGGCATGGACTCGAGCCCTCCGACCTGGACCTGCGCACTGGTTTGTCACTGCCGGACGCTGTGGCCGCATTTCGGTCCGGAGAGGCGGAGTACGTTCACGTCGCAGAGCCGATAGTACAGCAGTTGATCGCCGACCAGGCTGGCCACCTGCTAACCGCGCTTGGCCCGGAGAATGGGCATTTGGCATACAGTTCCTTTGCCGCCACACACCGCTTCCTGGCCGAGCGAGAGGAGACGGTGGGCCGATTTACTGTCGGATTTGCCCGGGCCCTGCACTGGCTGTCGTCTGCAGAATCCGACGAGGCTGCTGAAACCGTGGCGGAGTTTTTCCCTCAGACATCTCAGGACGTGCTGTCTGCCTCCATCGCCCGGTACCAGCAACAGGAGCAGTGGCCGGTCAACCCGATCCTTCGTGAGCCCGAGTTCGACAGCCTGCACGACATTCTGCTGGCTGCTGGGATGTGCCGAGAGCGGCAGCCGTACGAAAAGATCGTTACCACCAGCGTAGCCGAGGCCGCCGTAGCTTCGCTCTGAACCTGCGGCTGCCTCAAAGCAAGCTCATTTGAAACCCGTTGCGCCCTTTACGTATTCCGTCCCAACGGATACATGGTTCTTTGCTCTGAATCCTTTAGCGTTGGGCCTCTCACTAACATCGGCTCACCCCGCCAGCACCCCACTTGGGCGACACTGGTCCCTTTGCAAATTCACACAAAAGAACCCGTGCCATTAACAAAATTTGACGAGCTTTTGTGCGGATCTATGGAGCCTCCCTCTCCCTCCGGGCTTGCCGAAGATGGGAGAGAATCTCCACAAGAGCCCGCAGAATCAAAATCGAGATTGCTATACGGGATATGTGCGGCTGGGCAAAAGGGACTGACAGACCGTCTGTTGAGAAATCCAAATGCGTCGACTATTGCAGGTGCTTGAAATAGATGTCCCAATTTGGCGTGTTGCGCCCTGGAATACCAGGATTGATACTCAGCCCTACACCGGGCCAACAGGCAGCTCCCTGAAACCCGAGCTGTTGGAAAATTACCGAGAATTGCACACTCTTGAGGGGCCCCTGACTGGAGAGAATCCCGGTTTTCGGCTCTACCCATTCACCACCCGGGGTACCCGGCAAGCTGGCCGTAGTGGGGCACGGAATACAAGGCCTTACGTTATCCTGGTTGGAAATATAGGGGGAGCCTCTTCGGGGCCAAACGCTGCTGTCGCTTCGCAACAGGGTGTTGGCCTCTGCCGTATGTTGTAGAATGTGGTTTTACAGCCGCGTCTTCCCGCCAGGGAACTATGGGCGGTACAGGAGGCCCTCTTGGCCAAGATCACCATCGTTGGCACCGGCTTGATCGGAACTTCCCTCGCACTGGCACTGCGCCAGTCGGATCTGCGCAACCTGGAGTTGGTTGGCACTGACTTCGATGGCGGCGCCCGCAGCGGAGCCCAGAAACGAGGGGCCTTTGATAAGCTCGAGAATCGGCTGTTTCCCTCTGTCGAGGGGGCGGATGTGGTGGTCCTCGCAACTCCCGTAATGGCGATGCGTGACCTGATGGAGACGATAGGTCCGGAGCTGCCGGAAAACGCGATTATCACAGACGTGGGCAGTTCCAAAAGGGCTGTGGTCCAGTGGGCCTCGGAAGTGCTGCCAGACCGCTCCCAGTTTGTCGGCGGGCACCCCATGGCAGGGCGTGAGACCCCCGGCCCGGAACACGCCACCGCCGACCTGTTTGCTGGCAAGCCCTACTGCATCGTCCCGAGCGCCCAAGCCCGGGAACAGGCCGTTTCAACGGTAACGACCATGGCCGAGGCCATTGGCGCCAAGCCGTTTTTTATCAGCGCCGAAGAGCACGACAGCTTCGTCGCCGCAGTCAGTCACCTGCCATTTATGATGTCCGTGGCCCTGATGCAGACCGTCTCCAAGAGCGCCAATTGGGACGATATAGCCCAGTTGGCCTCTTCAGGTTTTAGGGACCTTTCAAGGTTGGCTTCTGGCGACACCACCATGCACCGGGATATCTCCCTTACAAACCGGAACCTATCGTAAGCTGGATCGATTCGTTCATCCGGGAGTTGTATGAAATCCGCAACCTGTTGAACGAGGAGTCCGGCCCCGACCCGGCAGCGGTGGAGCAGCTGTTCAGTATCGCCCACGAAGAACGGGCCCGATGGCTGTCTGGGTCCGTCACACCGGGAAGACGGTCGGAACGCAATGGTCCCGAAATTCCGACGTTTGCGGAATCCATGGGAGAGATGTTCATAGGACGCAAGGGGATGGAGGCCCAGCGGCGTTTCTTCCGGAACGACAACGACGGTGGCCGGGACAAGGGACGCAAGAAGTGAAATAGGTCTGTTGTCTGTCCATTTCCGCTCCGGTTCGCTGCAATTGAGACGCATCCGTAACTGCCACGGCCCCAATTGGGTAGCAGAATTAGTTTTCAGTAGGATTTATGGCCGCTGAACCCTCGGTCCGCACGTTGACAAGGCCCCCCAGGCTCTCTGCTGAGTTGAAGGTACCGGGGGACAAGTCGATCTCGCACCGTTCCCTGATTCTAAATTCCATGGCCCACGGCAGGGCTCATGTTACGGGCTTGTCCAACGGCGAGGACGTGATGTCCACCATGGACTGCCTGCGGCGCATGGGGGTGCAGATCGCAGAGGGCGGCAGTCCTGGTGAATACACGGTCATCGGCCGTGGCCCAGTGCTTGACGAGCCGACGGACATCCTCGATGCGGGTAACAGCGGCACGTCAATGCGCCTGCTGTCGGGTCTGCTGGCGACACAACCGTTCATGTCGGTGCTAACGGGCGATGCGTCTCTACGTTCGCGACCGATGCGACGCATCGTGGAACCGTTGCAGCAGATGGGGGCACGGGTGATGGGACGGCAGAACGGCTCACTGGCGCCGCTGGTTATCCAGGGCGGCTCCCTTGACGGTATCCAATACGATCTTCCTGTCGCCAGCGCCCAGGTCAAGTCATGCATCATGTTGGCGGGCCTGTCCGCCAGTAGCGACACATTAATCCACCAGCCGGCCCTGTCGCGGGACCACACCGAGCGAATGGTCACAGCTATGGGCGCCACAGTCGAAGAGGATGGGCTCGATCTTTCCATTAAGCCGGGGGTACTTCACGCGGTGGACATCGCGGTGCCAGGTGACATCAGTTCGGCTGCCTTTTGGATCGTGGCTGGACTTTGCCATTCAGACTCACGGGTGTTGGTACGGGGCGTCGGTCTCAACCCCAGCCGCACAGGCATCATCGACGCGTTGCAGGCCATGGGCGCAGGCGACAGCCTCCAGTTGCTGAACGAGCGCACCGAGGGGGGCGAGCCGGTTGCCGACCTGCTGGTAACGCCCGGGGAGTTGCGTGGTACGGAAATCAGGGGAGAAATGATTCCCCGTATTCTCGACGAAGTGCCCATTCTGGCGGTGGCTGCCTGCTTCGCCAGCGGCGAAACGGTCATCCGAGACGCGGCAGAACTGCGGGTCAAGGAGTCGGACCGCATCGCCACCACCGTTGAAGAACTCTCGCGCCTGGGAGCGGACATCCAGGCGCGTGAGGACGGCATGGTGATTCGTGGTACAGGCACGCTGACTGGTGCAGCCTCCCAGTCCCACGGCGACCACAGGCTGGCAATGGCCATGGCTGTCTGCGGTCTGCTGGCGGATGGAGAGGTCGAAGTCCACGGCGCGGCAGACGCTTCGGTGTCCTACCCGGGTTTCTGGGATGACTTGGCGCTCCTCGCCCCCGGGCACGTGAGAGGATAGCCGAGGACATGCCCCCTATCCCCGAAGTTAGCGCACCACCACCGCTGCTGGTGGTGCTATCGGGGCCATCGGGAGTGGGCAAGGATGCGGTGCTCTCAGAGTTGCGGAAGCTGGACCGTTCGTGGCACTTCGCCGTTACGGCCACCACCCGGCCCACGCGGCCCGGCGAACGGGATGGCCAGGACTACATCTTTCTCGACGGCGACACCTTTGCCAAAATGCGGGAACGCGATGAGTTCCTGGAGTGTGCCGAGGTCTACGGTCGCTGGTATGGGGTACCCCGGAGCCAGGCGCGTGACGCCCTGAGGTCAGGACGGGATGTATTCCTCAAGATCGACGTCCAGGGGGCGGCTACCATCAGGGCAATAGCACCAGAGGCCCTGCTGATTTTCCTGATTCCACCCTCTCTGGAAGAGCTTCAGAATCGTCTGAGGGGCAGAATGACCGAGTCGGATGCGGAACTGGAGCGCCGGCTTAAGACAGCAGAGGAAGAACTGAGCCAGGTCCGGCATTTTGATTACCGCGTCGTTAACCGGGACGGGCAACTGACACAAGCCGCGTTGGACATAGACGCAATCATCGCGGCCGAAAAATGCCGCGTAACCCCGCGAATGGTCCAGTTGTTATAATGAACCTGAGACGCCTCCAACAGCCTCCCGAGGGAAATCTATGACCCAGCCGAATAACACCAAAGAGCTGCGCCCCCGTCTGCCCGAGTGGCTGAAAGTACAGATGCCGGGGAGCCCAGGGTACATGCAGCTCAAAGAGCTGATGCGCAGCCAGGAGTTGCACACAGTCTGCGAGGAAGCCCATTGCCCCAACATCGGAGAGTGCTGGAGTCGTGGCACGGCAACATTCATGATCCTCGGTGACATCTGCACCCGGCGGTGCCACTACTGCGCGGTTACCACCGGTCGTCCCATAGGCATCGACCTGCAGGAACCTAAACGGCTGGCCGAAACGGTGAAGGCGATGGGCCTTCGCTACTGCGTAATCACTTCAGTGAACCGCGACGATCTGCCGGACGGTGGCGCCTACATTTTCGCGGCCTGCATCAAGCGGATTCGCGAGGCGTTGCCGGAATGCCGCGTCGAAGTGCTCATCCCCGACTTTGCCGGCAACTGGGACGCGCTGCGACAGGTAGTCGATGCGGGGCCGGCGGTGCTGAACCATAATATTGAGTCCTCGGCCCGGGTCTTTCCCCGCGTCCGCCCCAAGGGTAATTACAACCTCTCGCTGGAGCTGTTGGCCAAGGCCAAGGAAATCGATCCATCGACCGTCACCAAGTCGGGCATCATCGTCGGCATGGGGGAGACCGTAGATGAGGTACTTGAGACCATGCGCAACTTGCGGGGTGTGGACTGCGATCTGCTGACCATCGGCCAATATTTGCGCCCGTCGGCCAAGCACATTGCAATCGACCGCTTTTACCACCCCAAGGAGTTTGAGGAGCTTCGAGACGCTGGGTTGGAGATGGGGTTCAAGCATGTGGCCTCCGGTCCATTGGTACGTAGCTCGTACCATGCTGACGAACAGCATGACGCTGCTTTGGTACCATTTACCATTGGGTCGAAGACCTAGACGGATCCACCTCCTTTCCACAACCGCTCCAACAGCGATACGGCCCTCATGTCCGCCAGTAGCGCCAGCCTGATCCTGGTTAACGCCAGCATCATTACAATGGATCCCGCGCTCCCACGGGCCGAGGCAACCGCGATTTCAGGTGAGCGCATCGTGGCCGTGGGCAGCAACAAGTCGATTCGGCGACTGGTCTCTTCCGAAACCAAGGTCATAGACTGCCAGGGGTTGACCCTGCTTCCTGGGTTCAACGACGCCCATTGCCACCTGTTTGGATTGGCGCGGACCATGCAGGACCTCGATTGCTCGCCGCAGTACGCACCTTCCGTCGCCCGGCTACAGGCGCTGTTGAGGGCGAAACAGGCAAATCGGCCTCTTGGATCCTGGGTCCGTGGTTTCGGGTACGACGACCTTCAATTTGCCGAGCGGCGCCATCCCACACGCCACGAACTGGACGCCGCAGCCCCCGACCATCCGGTTTGGCTGGAACATCGAAGCGGACACGCTGCAGTTCTCAACAGCCCGGCGTTGGAGAGGGCAGGTATCTTTCAGGAGACTCCCGATCCCCCGGGCGGCATCATCGAAAGGGATCCCGCCACTGGCGATCCGACGGGAATTCTGTACGAGATGCGGGCCTTCCTGCGCCAGCGTCTGGGCAGCACCAGGACTCCGTTGGAGTTCTGCGAAGGTATTAAGGATGCTGACGAACTTCTACGAAGTTACGGTATCACCTCAGTGCAGGACGCCGGACACGACAATGGCATCGAACGTTGGTCCACCTTTCAGCAGCTGCAGGACGACGGCCTGGTTTCGTCCCGCATCACCGTGTTCGCCGGGGTCGAACGCCTGGATGAGTTTGCTGCCGCAAGACTCCGCTATGGTTCAGGCACCGACCGGCTGAAGCTGGGGCACTCGAAGATCATGCTCACCTTGACGTCGGGAGTTCTCCACCCGTCGCCCACGAAATTGGTGGGCTTGGTCTCCCAGGCCCACCAGCAGGGCTTTCCGGTGGCAATCCACTGCATCGAGGAGGAGGCCATCGCATCGGCGGCGACAACCCTCTCCTCCAACAGACACCCCGTCCTTTTGGACCGCATCGAGCACTGTGCCGAGGGAACAACGCAACTGATCGATCAAATTCGACGCTCCGGTGCCATGGTGGTGACGCAGCCAGGATTCCTGTACTTCAATGGCGCGTCTTTCCGCCGGAATGTCGACGAACGATTGTTGCCACACCTGTACCCCGCAGGAGCCTTGTTGCGCTCCGGGATGCCTACTGCTTTCGGGTCCGACGCACCAGTTATAGACCCCAACCCTTGGTCGGCGATATACAGCGCCGTAACCCGTTGCGCGTCAGACGGCATGCCCCTGGCCCCCGGAGGAAACGAACAACAGGCAATGAGCGTGCTGGAGGCATTGCGGGCCTACACCCTGGGCTCCGCTGAAGCTGAGATAGCATCGACTAGCAAAGGCTCGATAGCACCGGGGAGGTTGGCTGATATGGCCCTAGTAGATTCCGACCCTCTCAGTGTCGACCACGACCTTCTGCCGAAGATGAGGACCATGATGACCATAGTCGGCGGGTCCGTAGTGTGGGAGAGAAAATAGGGGCGAGTTTGGAACTCGCCCCTAGGTCAATCTTCCGTCGCAGGATCTTCAGTCAGCGGCCAACCGGCTCATACGGTCGTATTCTGGAGTGTTGGTGTCAGCTTCCGCCCAGATTTCCTTGACGTGAGCCAAGTTATCCTGGGCATCGCCTTTTTGACCCTGACCCGTCTGAGCCCGTGCCAGCCAGAACAGTTCCCGGGGAGATTCGCGGCGCGACAACCGTTCTCGGAGCATATCGGTGGCCTTATCGAACTCCTCAGCCCTGAGATAGGCCTCCAGCAGCGTGTCCTCGAAAACCAGGCGCTGGGCGTGGCTGCCGCCGACTCGCGTGAGCTGCGGGTAGACAGGCTCCATCAGCTGCACGGCCTCGGCATAGTCGCCGCGTCCAAAGGCGCCGATGCCCTTGATCAGGGGCAACGTTGCCTCGCGAGCGGTAGCGTCGCCGCTGTCTGCCATAGCCTGCAGGCCGTCCACCAGCTTGCCGAAGGACTCGTCGTCACCGGCGGCAGTGAAAGCCAGGGCGGCATGGGCGTCCCGGAAGGACGGGCCGGGCCGAGCCGCGGCAGGGGACGCCAGCTCCACCAGCTCAGCCCAAGGCGCCTGGGGGGAAACGTCTCCGTAGATTTTCATCCGCCAGACCAACGAGGCGCTGTCGGCCAAGGCGGCATACTTCAGCTCCTGCACTGCCGGGCGGATGTCCTGCTCGTACCAACCCAGGGCCTGGTTATAACGCCCGAGGGCCAGTTCAAAAAGTGCCTGGTGCCAGGACAGATGCACCCTATAGGTGGAACGGCGGTCATAGTCTTCCAGCCAACTGCCCAGGAAGGCGGCTCCCTCATCGTCCTGGCTCATCTCGTAGAACACGTGGGCGACGGAGTGAGCGGCCACCCCATTGGCAGGGTTAAGGTCCAGCGAGCGTTCGGCCAAGGCCATCCCTTCGGCCATCTTGCCGACTTCATGGTTGGCCCAGGCGTACTGGCCCATGAAAGCCCAGTCCTCGCCGTAGTGGGGAGCAGCCTCAGTCATCAGCCGATAGAATCGGGGTGGATAATCCGGGGCACCGATGCCAACACAGCCTTGAGTGTAAAGCCGCTGGGTCAAGCGAAGGAGCATTGCGTCGCGGGGGAATTCGGAAATATGCTCGTGAGCCGCAGCGGTGGCGGCGTAGTTTTCGCCATGCACGAATTTGGACACCACCTCGATGAATCCACGCTCGCGGCGGCTTAAGCCTGAGGACAACTTGACCGCCGCCGCGGCACTGGCCCGCGCCTCGGGTACATTTATACGCAGGAACTCCAGAAAGGCCCTTGCGGCATGCGCCAAGGCAAACCCTTCGTCAGCTTCGACGGCCTTGGCGAAGGCCTCCTCGGCCCCAAAGTTCTGAGACAGCGCCAGCTCCAGTCCTTCTGCGTAATGGGCAAGAGCGGTCTGGGAGTTAGTGGTAAGGGGCAGTCCGTATCGATCTGTATAGTTGGCTTCAGTAGTCATATCAGCCTCCTGTGAACTGATTGTGCCACGGCCCGCGCTGCGAATCAATTACTGACCTTATGTCAAAGACCACAATCATCGGTCGCCCGCGTAATGGAGTCTGCTATACTGGGCGGCAATTCGCTTCAAGGGTGATGCCGATGGCAACTGAAAGGCAAATCAACAGGATCACGATGCGGCAGATCAGCGGATCTGCCCGGTCAAAAAAGGTACGGGTGGACCTGGGCGCCGAATCTGACTTTGCTGACCTACCCAAGCTGGTGAGGGTGGGCTCGGCGAATTACTTCCTGGTCAAGGGCAGCGAGGGATACCGGATGCTGTCGACCTTGTGTCCCCACCAGGGAGGCGAGGTGGAGGACGTGGGCGATGAAGTGTTCGTCTGCGACACTCACGGCTACGAATACGAAAAGGGCGACGGCCACTGTGTCAACAATCCGGAACTTCGAATGAAGGTGTTCCTGGTCACCCAGCAGGAGGGACGGCTGGTAGCGCTCGTTCCCGACGAGTAGGTAATGAGGAGAATCGTTGCCAGAAGACCGACGGACTGCGGCGCGCCTTATAATAGACAATGCGCACCGGTACTACACGGAAAGGGCCAGACATAAACATGAAGGAATTGATCAGGAATGGGTTGAGCGAGTTCTGGTCAGTCCTCACCGAGTGGAGGTAGAACCAAACGGAAGGATCAGGTACTGGGGCTATATTCCCGAATGGGGAAATGAGGGACGGTGGCTCAGGGTTGTGGTGGATAACGGGAGGCTGTTCAACGCATTCCCTGACCGCAACAAGCTGAACCTCTGGGGGATTCCATGAAGGACAATGGGAAAACACGGTTAGAGTTGGAAAAGCTGGACATATTCTATGACCCCGAAACCGACACCCTCGAGATCGGGAATGGGCGCGTGGCTTGTTACGGCGACGATGTGGCCGAAAATCTCACCGCCCACACGGCCGAAGACGGGGAGGTGGTTTTCTTCGTCCTTTCCAATGCCTCCAAGGTCCTTAGTCCCTACTTGTACGAGGCCATGAATGCGAGGGTTACACCTTAAAGCACATCCTCCTTGGTCAGAGTTTCACGCAAGAATAAGGGGCGGCCGAATGGCCGCCCCTGACTTTTGTGTCTACGTTCGGCTTGCGTTCAGCCGATCTGGTCGTAGCTGCGTAGGAGCTTGCCAGGCAGGGCCCCGGTGCACTCGTTGTCCTGGAAAGTGACCTGGCCGTTGACCAGGATGTGGCGCATGCCGGTGGGCTTCTGGATCAGGCGCCGCTCGCCGCCAGGGAAATCGGTGGCGAACTGGGGCTTGTCGTACAGCAGGCCCAGTTCGTCGTAGTCGTAGACCATGATGTCGGCGAAGTCCCCGACACGCAGCGTGCCGCGGTTCTTCATGTCCGAGAACCAGGCGGGCAGGGCGCTCATCTTGTAGTGCGCCTGCTCCAGGGACATCAGCCCCCGGTCCCGAACCCAGGAGCCCAGGAAGTAGACTGGCCAGACGCTGTTTACCAGGAACCGGGTGTGGGCGCCGCCGTCCGACACGGAGATGTGGACGTAGGGGTTCTTCAGCCGCTCTGCGGTTACGTCGTCGCCGCGGTTGTTGGACGGGTGGGCGAATTCGGTCTCGAGATCCTCATCAAGGGCGATGTCCAGGAAAGCGTCCAGCGGATGCTTGCCCTCGGCTTCGGCGATCTCAGCGATGCTGAGGCCCTCGTACTTGAGGTTGCGCTCCTCGGCAACCTCGACGACCTGCAGCCTGGTCCAGTCGGTCCGCGGATGCGGGCGGTCGATCACGTCCTGCTTCATGCCAACGCGCACGCCATCCTCAGACAGCTTTGCAATGCGCTCTTCCTTGGTGCCAACCAGCGGCTGCACCCAGTGGGACATGTAGTCGAACAGGTTGTACTCGGAGAGCTTGAACTCGGAAATGGTCGGCACCGGACCCAACTGCGCCAGCACCGGGAGGCCCTCCTCCTGAACCTGGTTCAGCCAGTCGTAGCCCTCGTCGTCGCCCAGAACCACGTGGAGCGGGCGGCCGCTCATCCTCACCATTTCGGCCAGCATGTCGCGTTGCCCCGCGCGGTCGTCGGAGATGCCGATGGTCCAGCCCAAGTGGCCGACACCGAACTGGGACAGTACCTGAGACAGCGCCAGAAATTCCTCTTTGGACGCAACGTGGCTGGGGAGCCAGCTGCCGTCCTCGGGGCGGTCCTCGAGATTCTTGTCAGCCGAGATGCCGAAGGCGCCGGCCGCCATTGCATCGTGGAGGATCTGTTTCATCTGGTTGAGCTCAGCATCTGTAACCGAGGTGCGCTCGCGAGCCGGGATCATTCCCAGCACGTAGCCGCGGAGGGGAGAGAAGGGGACCAAGCAGCCCACGTTGACGCCGAGGCCCTGGCGGTCCAGGCTGTCCATGTATTGAGGGAAGGTCTCCCAGTCCCAGCGCATGCCCTGTCGCATGGACTCCAAAGGAATGGCCTCGATGCGGTTCATCATCCGCATATTGAGGTCGCGGTCATCGGGGCGGGTCGGCGCGAAACCGAAGCCACACTGGCCGACAGTAAGGGAAGTTACGCCGAACCAGCCAGAAAGGGAGGCATAGGGGTCCCAGTTCAGCTGGGCATCGTAGTGGGTGTGCAGGTCAATGGCGCCAGGAGCGACGATGCAGCCGCTGGCATCAATTTCCTTAGCCCCGGCAGCGTGAATTCGACCGCTGATCATGGCCACCCGGCCGTCCTTTACGGCAAGGTCAGCACGGATACGGGGCATGCCCGTGCCGTCTATGACGGTACCGCCCCTGATTACGAGATCAAACTCTGCCATGCCTAAATCCTCCGTGAGCAAATTCGGGTTAGTGTTCGTCTTAATTGTTCAAGGCAGTTTAGGCTTGGCATCAACCAGTGTCAAACCGTGACGAATACCTCCCAGCATTCAGTTGAGAGCAATTGAACTTCGCTGCCCTTTGCCCGACTAAACCAAGGAGTTTGCGCTCAATGGTGTACCAGTACCGGGAGAAAAGCGACTGATTGTTTCCGTGGATTTGGATGGGACCAATAGCGGCCGGAATCCACCATGCGTACTGGGAAACTCTTGGCTCCCGTACCGTTGAGTCCCAATCCTTGCCACGGTGAGCCCGCACCGAAAGGAACTGTTCCGGGCGATTCCCTCGCGCCTACCGGAACTCCCAGATTCTTGAACTCATTCGCCCATGCGCCGGGTCATCAGAAAAATCACATCCTCCGGGAATTTCCGGTACCTCGGCTGCCACGTGGGCGGGCCCCTGGGATGCAGGGGCCGACCCTGTCTGAGTGTTCCCCATTTCATTTCACCAAGGAAAAACGAGCCAGAAACCGAGTGACATTGGCTGGCTTTCGCCAGGGTAATGTTTCCTTCCGACGGTGGACCTACGTATGCAGCCTGTATTGCCTGGGCCGTGGATCTCCATTTTCGCGGGGATGACGGATGGGGGCAGGAATAATGGTCAGGCTATGGTCCCCTTTTGGGGATATTACTGCGAGGGCTCATTATAAGGGTGGGTTTGTGGGACTAGAAATGTTCCATTCATTCCCGTAAAATCCCGATTCTTCCCGTTTTACGTGGCTGTCAGCTACGGATTTGGCTCCCAGAACCACAAATTTCCAAATTGTGTTCCATTTTTCCCATTTGGAGACTCGGGGGTCGTTTTTCCAGGGTCTGCGGCTCTGTCTGTGTGTCTGTTGTAGAACATGGGTACCATACCATAGTGCAGGGGATCTGTGGGTCCTGGCAAGGTACAACCGTCAGTAATCGAAGGGAGGGAGGGGAGAGAAGTGCTATTGCTACGTTGCACTCCTCTTGTTCGTTCCCTTGGCTCCAGCATTCTAAGGAATGACAGATGGAGGACTCGGCGTCCTTTAAGAAATATTTAAGGCCCCGCCTTGGAGGCAGGGCCTTCTCGTTTCCGGGGTCTGCCGACGGTCAGCCGACCTGATCGTAACTGCGGAGCAGCGTGCCGGGCAGAGCGTTGGTGCACTCGTTCTCCTGGAAGGTGACAGTTCCGTTGACCAGGATGTAACGGATGCCAGTGGGCATCTGGACCAGCCGCTTCTCGCCACCGGGGAAGTCCGTAGCGAACTGGGGCTTGTCGTACAGGAATCCCAGCTCTTCCATGTTGTAGACCATTACGTCGGCATGGTCACCAACGCGAATGGTGCCACGGTTCTTCATGTCGGCGACCCAGGCGGGCACGGCACTCATCTTCTGGTGAGCCTGCTCCAGGCTCATGATGTTCTTTTCCCGGATCCAGTGGCCCAGGAAGTACACCGGCCAGATGCTGTTGATGAGGAAACGGGTGTGGGCGCCGCCGTCCGACACCGAGATGTGTGAATAGGGGCTGGTGATGTAGTGGGCATCATCCTCGCCGCGTCCGCCGGCAGGATGGGCGAATTCAGTCTCCAAGTCTTCATCCAGAGCGATGTCGAGGAATGCGTCCAGCGGCTCCTTGCCCTCAGCCTCGGCAATGTCGGCTATGCTCAGGCCCTCGTACTTCAGGTTGCGTTCGTGGGCGACCTCGACGACCTGCACCTGCTTCCAGTCGGTACGCACGTGGGGTCGCTCGATAATGTCCTGTTTCATGCCAACGCGCACGCCATCCTCGGACAGCTTGGCCACGCGTTCATCCCGGGTGCCAACCAGCGGCTGCACCCAGTTAGGCATGTAGTCGAATAGGTTGTACTCGGACAGCTTGAATTCAGCGACCACGGGGACAGCGGTCTCCTGGGCGATGACAGGCAGGCCCTCCTCCCGGACCTCCTTCAGCCACTCGTAGCCCTCAGTATCGCCGAGAATAACGTGGAGGGGGCGGCCGCTCATCCGCACCATCTCGGCCAGCATGTCCCGCTGGGCGGCGCGGTCGTCCGAGATGCCGATGGTCCAGCCAATGTGTCCGACACCGAACTGACCCAGCACCTGGGACAGCGCCAGGAACTCCTCCTTTGACGCCACATGGCTGGGGAGCCAGCTGCCGTCCTCGGGCCGGTCTTCCAGGTTCTTGTCAGCGGACAGTCCGAACGCTCCAGCCACCATGGCTTCGTGGAGAATCTGTTTCATCTGGTTGAGCTCACCCTCGGTTACCGAAGTGCGCTCCCGGGCGGGGATCATGCCCAGCACGTAGCCGCGCAGGGGCGAGAAGGGGACCACGCAGCCAACGTTCACGCCCAGTCCCTGCCGTTCAAGGCTGTCCATGTATTCAGGGAAGGTCTCCCAGTCCCAGCGCATGCCCTGTCGCATCGACTCCAAAGGGATAGCTTCGATGCGGTTCATCATCCGCATGTTGAGGTCCCGGTCATCGGGGCGAGTCGGCGCAAAACCAAAGCCGCACTGGCCCACGGTGAGAGAGGTGACGCCGAACTGGCCGGAGAGGGAGGCGTAAGGGTCCCAGTTGAGCTGGGCATCATAGTGGGTGTGCAGGTCAATGGCGCCCGGGGCCACGATGCAGCCGCTGGCGTCCAGCTCCTTTGCTCCATTGCCGTGGATGCGCCCGCTGATCTTCGCCACTCGGCCGTCCTTGATGGCTAGATCGGCTCGAACGCGAGGGATGCCGGTGCCGTCGATAACGGTGCCGCCGCGGATTACGAGGTCGTATTCAGGCATTCCTTCTCCTCCACTGACTTTCTTAGTCTAGGCTTTAATCTGCGCCGAAGTTTACCACAGACGCTACAGGATGCTTCACGATAAGGGCACGTTTACAGGGGAGGGCGGCCTCTCCGGGGCCGGTGGAGGTCCTCCAGAGCGGCTCCGGCACGTAGAATGGTCGCTTCCTCATAATGACGGCCCACGATCTGCACCCCAATGGGCAAACCCTCGCTGCTCGTGCCGAAAGGCACCGACAGCGCGGGAGAGCCGGTCAGATCGAAGGGCACGGTGCAGGTCAGGGCGTGGCGGGCCGGAGCGGTATCCTCGCCTATCTCGTGGCGGCGCGTGTCGTGGGGGTGGGCAGCAACGGGCCCGGTCGGCAGCAGCAGCACATCGTACTCTTGGAAGAGCCTGATGCAAGCTGCACGCAACTGTTCCACCTGCTCCATCGCCTCGAGATATTCGTCGTAGGTGGGGCCTGGAATGTTGAGGCGGCGCTGCATGGACAGCGCAAGCATTTCCTTGCGACCCTCGATGATTGGGGCGAGATAGACGTTGCCCTCGGCGGCGAAGATGCGGGCGGAAATCTGCTGCCCTGGCCAGTTCTCCCAACCATCCAGCCTGACCTCCTCGACGGAGCAGCCCAACTCGCCCAGCGCGGTGGCAGCAGAGGCCACTGTGTCCTGCACCTGCCGTTCCACTGGGGCGAAAGGGCCCTCGGGGCACCAGGCCACTCGCAGGCCGGCGGGGGATGCGAATTCGGTGGCAACCGGGACAGGAACCGGAATGGCGTAGTGGTCGACGCCGTCTGGACCGGCCATAAGACCAAGCGCCAAGGCTGCATCGCCCACGCTGCGTACGATGGGGCCGACGTGCATGAAGCGCAACAGGGCCTCGGGCCAGTGTCCGGTGAGGGGGATGCGTCCGTGGGTGGCCTTGAGGCCGACGATGCCACAGTAGTTCGCGGGTTCGCGGATGGAGCCTCCCACGTCGCTGCCGATGCCCAGGGGAGACATGCCAGAGGCGACCGCAGCGGCCTCCCCGCCACTGGACCCGCCGGGGGTCCGTCCGGCCATCCACGGGTTTTCGGTGCGACCGTAGACGAGGTTATCAGTCTCCCACCAAAGGGCGAACTCGGGCATGTTGGACTTGGCGATGAAAATCCCGCCAGCGTCCTTGAGCCGCTTGACCACCGTTGCGTCGGCTGAGGGGACGTGGTCTTCGAACAGCTTTGATCCCCTGGTGGTGACCACGCCCTCGGTATCGACGCAGTCCTTGACGGTGAAGGGAACGCCGTGGAGCGGGCCCCAGAACTCGCCGCGCGCCGCGGCTGCCTCGGCCTCGCCTGCGCGCTCCATAACGCCGTCGGGGAATGCGATGAGGGCGTTCAGTTTCGGGTTGACCGATTCGATGCGGTCGAGGTGGGCCTGCACCACTTCCACGGGAGACAGTTCTCGCTCCCGGATGCGGCGCGCCAGGGTGGTGGCGTCAGCATAGATGATTTCTTCGGTCACGATACGACTCCATCGCTTTTAGTGTTTTTAAACGCAGAGGACGCGGAGAAATCGCTGAGTACGCAGAGACCTACAGGATTTCTGTATTTTCTGCGCTCTCTGCCTTTGTTCTCCGTGTTCTTTACATCAGAAATCAGTGGATGGCGGCAGCGGGGGCAGCGGCGCGTTCGTTGACCAGCTTGCCCTCATGGAACCGCGACAATCTGAAGGGCTTGATCAGGTCTGGCGTCTCGCCGGTCGCGATCAGGCTGGCAATATTCTTTCCCGCGGCGGGCGCCGCCTTGAAGCCCCAGCTCCCCCAGCCGCAGGAGACGATGAAGCCCTCCAGACCATCTACCGGGCCCATTATGGGGGCGTAGTCAGGGGTCATATCGCACAGACCGGCCCACTGGCGGAGGACCTTCACTTTGGACAGGCAGGGGAACATCTCGAGGGTGTGGCCGGCGAGCTGCTCCATTGGCAGGAGCGCCGAACGCATGCTGTAGGACGGATACGGGTCGACGCCGCCGCCGATTACCACCTCACCACGGTCGGTCTGGTAAACGTAGGCGTGCAGGTTGGCCGATGAAATGGTCTTGTCAAGGAAGGGCTTGAGCGGCTCGGTGACCATGGCCTGCAGCGGGTGGGTGGTGATGGGGAGGTCGACGCCGGCGAGGCGGGCCACCTCGCTGCTCCAGCCGGCAGTAGCGTTAAGCACCACCTCCGCTCCGACGAACCCGCGGCTGGTCTCCACACCGGTCACCCGTCCGTTGTCGCGGTCGATGGCAGTAACTTCGGTGAACGGGTGCAGCTCGGCGCCGCCGCGGTCGGCGGCACGGCCGAATGCCCAGACCACGGCGTCGTGCCGGATGACGCCACAGGGCGGGTGATACAAGGCTCCGAGGATGGGATAGGGCAGTCCCTCGCGGAGACTCATAGACGGGACGAGCTGCTTAATCTCCTGGGGACCGACCATCCTGCTGTCCACTCCGAGAATGCGGTTGAACTCGGTGCGCATCCTGAGGGAGTAGAGGGCGGCGTCGGTGTGACCCAGATCCAGCCGGCCCATCTGGTTGAACAGCATGTTGAAGTTCAGTTCCTTGGCCAGACCCTCGTACAGCTTGACGCTTTCGTCAAAGAACGGAATACCCTCGACGGTCAGGTAGTTGGAGCGGATGATGGCGGTGGTCCGCGCACTCGCCCCGCCGCCGAGGTAGCCCTTGTCTAGGACAGCGATGTCTTTCACGCCCAGCTTGGTGAGGTAGTAGGCGGTGGACAGCCCATGCACCCCGCCGCCAATAATGACCACGCGGTAATGGTCCTTGAGGGGCCGGGTCTGCCACATTCTGTTTTTCTGGAACAACTGAAACACGCCCAAACACCTTCAGTTTAATTCACCGCGGAGCACACAGAGATCACAGAGAATCTAATTCATTATCACCCGGTGGATCCCGTTCTTCAGAAGTTGAACGTTGAAGTTCATGAGCAGTCCGAGCTTCAATCCAGACAGCTTCAAATATGACATAAGTTGAGCTTTGTGAAGCGGAGTCAGCGATTCGACCGCCTTTAGTTCGACAATGACGCTTTGCTCCACCAGAAGATCCAAACGATATGCAGCGTCCAGTGTTATATTCTTGTAGACAATTGGCAGCGGCTTTTGTTGCTCTACTTGCAGCCCTCTTTGAGCAAGTTCGTATGCCAAGCAAGTTTCGTAGGCGGACTCAAGTAAACCTGGCCCCAGCGCCCGATGAACGTCTATGGCAGCACCAATGACTCTGTCAGTGATTCGGTTCAATTCCAACTCTGCGTTCTCTGCGCCCTCGGCGTACTCGGCGTTTAATCCGGGTCCCTTAGGCCGACGAGGGCCTGGGTGCCGACGGGGCCGCCGCCGACCTCATTTGCGGTTTCGATAAGGGTTTCCCAGATGTATTCGCCGAACTCGCGGCCAACGTAGAGCTGGTACATCGGAATTCCTCTGACGTCGCGACGCAGGAGCAGGCCCTGGACGTCAGCGAAACGGGACTGGACGCATGTGAGATTCGTGAGAGCACGCGGGGATGTGTCCATCTCGGTTATCCGGCTCATCAGCGCTAGCGTGGCTGGGCCGACAATGGCTACGGCGGAGAGCCCTGATGTAACATCAACAGCGTGGGAGCACCCGGATCCGGTTGGTGGCATGGAATCCGCCGCCAAAGCCCCAACCCCCGCAGGAGTCAGGACCAGGAATTCGTCCCGCGCAAGCCGGGCTGACAGCAGTTTGCCTCCCCTTTCCAACGTCGAGTCAGTTTCCAATACTGCGCCAATGCTTTGGTCCATCGCTCCTGGGAAGAGTTCCGCCACGGCTCGCGCGGCGTCCTCACCTACAACCCTGACTTTCCCCAACGGGCTGACGTCCGATGCCCCCACGGTTTCTCTCAGCCACGTTGACTCTTGCTCCGGGTCGCGATAATGCAAAGGGAGCTTCCAGCCGTCGGTATCGGCCATAGAGGCTCCCATGCCCAGTTGGGCGTAATACATCGCGGTGCGGCGTTCAGGTACGGTGGCGGTCAAAGCATCAACTCCGCAGCCGGAGGCCCTCGGGATCGTAGACTGGCTCCAGGGTTACGTGGGCGGTCACCGGGCGGTCGGCCACCAGCACCTCGATGGTTTCACCTTCGACAGCCAGATAGGGAGGCACCCACGCCAGGCCGAAACCGCGGTCCATCGTGGGGCTGATCCGGGCGCTGGTCACGCGGCCGACCGGCCTCGCGCCGCTCAGCACCGGAGTCCCGTCATCTGGCGCGGAGGCGCCGGGCATAACGAATCCGACCAGCCGCTGTTGCAGGCCACGTTCCGCAGCCACGGCCAAGCCGCCGCGACCGATGAAATCAGGTTTGTCGAAACGGACTGCCCAGTCGGATCCCACATCCATTGGTGTGGAGACCGCATCGGTATCCTGACCGACGATGACGTGGCCTTTTTCCAGTCGCAGACTCGCTGTGCCTCGAGGCCAAAGGGTGAGATGCCGAACTCCTGACCGGCGTCCGTGATTGCGTGCCACATATGCTCGCTGTACTCGGCAGGGAAATGAACCTCCCAACCGGACTCGCCAACGAACCCGATTCGCAACAACAAACAGGGGATACCTGCGACCTGGCCCTGGGCAGACCGCATGTAGCGAAACACGCGGGCAGAGAGGTCAATGTCCGTGAGCTTGGCCAGGGTTTCTCGCGCCCTTGGCCCAGCCACGTTCACCGCACCGAAGCCGGCAGTGACGTTGACGACGTGAGCGCAGTTGTCCGCACCCGCGTTCCACCAATTGAACCATTCCTCGATGACATCGGCATTGCCGGAGGTGGTTGTCACAAAATACCGGTCATCAGCCAAGCGAGTAACGGTGCCGTCGTCGAGAATGACGCCGTTGTCAGAGGTCATCAGCCCATAGCGTATACGTCCCACCGGAAGATCAGAAAACCGGTGAGTGTAGAGGCGGTCCAGCAGCAGACCAGCATCTCTGCCCACGACCTCCAGCTTACCCAGGGTGCCGACGTCGATGATGCCAACGCGCTCACGCACGGCGGTGCACTCGTCAGCGGAAGTGCCATAGCTGTGAGGACGCAGCCATGGGCCTGACTCGACCATCCTCGCGCCGAGGCTACGGTGAATGCGGTCCAGAGGCGTCCGCTTGAAGGGCATACGCTCCCGGCCGGACAGTGCGCCCAAGGTGACCGGTTGGTATGGGGGCCGAAAAGTGGTGTAAGTATCTCCGCCTGCATTCGCTTGTGCCTGTCCATCGCGGGAGGCGCAAATGTTGGCCAAAGCCCGTCCGCACATCTTGCCTTGGCAGGGCCCCATGGTCACGGTGGTGTAGCGCTTGAGGGTCTGAACATCCGCGAACCCCTCGTCGATTGCCTGATCGATATCGTGCGCCGAAACGTCCTCGCAGAAGCAGACGTAAGTGCGCTGGCTCTTCCCATGCGACGAAACGCGGGACGAAACGGTTGCCTCTGCGGGACCCAGGCCCGGTGGCAGCTCGTTCCCGGTCTTTGCGTCGGGTGCGCCCGTAGCGAGGAGGCCCGCCTCTCGGCCCTGGGAGAGAATTTCCGCCAATCCAGTGACGCCACTGACCTGTCCGGCCAGGGTAACTCCGGTTTGAGAGGCTCCCATCTGGTGCAGCAGGGCATCGACCGGCTGGAGGCTGCCCGACATGCACAGAAGGTCGCAACGAATTCTGCGGGAGGACGTATAGTCGCCGACCGGGGCAACAGCCGCTCCCCTTACCCTACCGCGACCAACTGCGCGGACCACGCGATGGCCTGCCAATACTGTTATTCCCCGTTCCCGTACAGCCGCCACGGCCTCTCCTGACCGGTCAAAGGCGGAATCCACGATGGCTGATACCTGAATGCCGACATCCAGCAGTTGGAGGGCAGCCAGGTATCCCTCTTCGGTTTCAGTGGCCACCACCGCCTGGCGGCCAGGCCGAACGCCGTACAGTGTCAGCAAGCGCAGAGCCCCAGACGCGAGGATTACTCCGGGAAGGTCGTTGTTCTCAAATAGCAGCGGCGTCTCCTGGGCTCCGGTCGCCAGGACCACCTGGTTCGCCCTCACCCGGACCACACCCTCCTGAGTCAATACGGCCAAGAGTCTGTCCTGATACAGACCGAAAGCTGTGGCGCTGTTCAGGACCTCGATGTTGGGAGAATGGGCAACAGTCTCGGCCTGTTCCTTGAAGAATTCAGTTGACGACTTCGACTGGCCATCGCCATTGTCAGGGGGCAATTGACCACGGTAACGGAGATGGCCGCCGACGGAGGGTTGGTCGTCGATCAGCACGACGCGGGCGCCTTCCCCTGCCGCTGCCAGGGCAGCCGAGATTCCGGCGGGGCCGCCGCCCACAACCGCCACGTCTGCGTGCATATTGCGGCTGCTGAAGTCGTCGTGGTGGTCAGCGTTGATGTCGATGCTGCCCAACCCGCCGACGCGACGGATAAGCTGCCGCGCCAGCAGCCAGAGGAGTTTGGGCCTATGAAAGGCCTTGTAGTAAAAGCCGACGGGCATCAGCCAATGCAACTTGTCCAGGACAGAGACAAGGTCCAGGTTCAGGGAGGGCCATGCGTTCTGGCTCAGCACCTGCAGCCCCGGCTCTATCGGTCGAGTACAGGCGCGAACATTCGGCTCGGCACCGACAGTTACCATACAGTTGGGGCAGTTGCCAGAGCAGCAGAGCAGGCCACGGGGACGGTGGTATTTGAAGCTGCGGCTGAATACTCGAGTGCCTTCCGCGAACAAGGCCGAGGCTACGGTGTCGCCCTCGAATCCCCGAATGCGTTTCCCGTCGAATTCGAACTCAACGGGAACTGAACGGTCGATGACCTCTCCCGCGCGAGCTTCGATGCGGGAGCTTCGGTGGTTTTCACTTGAGGGCATATCCCCGCCTTGGGAGGAGTTGGAGAGAAATAAACTCAGGAAACCGCTGTGGGAGGTTGCTCGCCCGGCCAGAAAGTCGCTTGAACCTGATTGATAGTAGTGTCACGCAAGGCGTAAAACCAGCGTCGGCACCCAAAACGATGGTTCCACCATTCCCGTTGCACGCCCGCGACATTGGGGCGGAAATAGAAGTAACTGCTCCACTCCGTTTCCCCCGCTCCCGGCGGCGGCCGCGTGACAACCTCGCCTCCGAAGCGGAACTCGTTAACGCTGCGATCGCCGCAATTGGGGCAGTTCAGTAGGAATGACATTGCTGTAACTGAATCATATACCAAGGAGTCCAAAAGAGGTCCGGACCTCTTGAAGGTCCACAAGAGACAGGGATCCCACTTTCTGTCCTACAAGCCGCTTTGCAATTGTGGCCAATTTGTGCGGCCTTGCTACGATCAAGACCTGCGATGGACCAGCAGGGCCTTTTCAAAGTCCGGCCGTCATTCCCGCGCAGGCGGGAATCCAGCGCCCCCGCTACCAATGGACTCAGTGACGATTTTTCCTCACCAACAACGCTCGATGATTTGAAAAGGTCCTGATGGACCAGTTGCGAATATTGACTTCAAAAGAATCCCCGGTTTGGTGGGTGGTGATGCGGGCAATAACAATATCGTCATCTCCTGTGTCGGCCAATACCAAGGCAGGACGCAGAAGATTCTTGCCTGTTGTTGAGTCCATAAGGGTTACTACATCGCCGATGTGGTAACTTAGCGCAGCATTAGGCTGGGTCATAGACCAAGTCGGCCTCATCATACCCCATGAAAAACTGCTCAGTTGTCAGGCGACGCCAGAATTCGTCCTCACTCAAATCCGGCTGGTTCGATTCCATAACGGAGGGCGGGGAAAATCCAACCTTCTCTGAGCGCAGGTCTAGGTACGTCCGTCTTATTTTCTGCGAATCAATCAACGATTGGTGGGATCCCCTCTCGGATAAAGCCCAAACTCCACGTTTCGGATTGTAAATGAAACCGATAGTTCTCAGGACTGTACGTGCCCACGCGAGACGATATTCCAACTCAGTTTGCGGACCATTACCATGCAATTGACAGACCAGGTCATCTGGCAACTGCGATAGATAAATTACCTGTCGCGCGATGTCCTGTATAGAACTGGTTCCCCCTAACGATTGAAGAGCCTTCAACGTAGGAGCGCACAGTTCATACTCTCTGGGAACTCTCAAGGATCCCCCTCACAGCTACGTACTAAGAGACGCGGTTTAGAACATCGTCAGGTAACGCTCGATCTCCCAGGGCGTTACCTGGCGGTGGTATTCGCGCCATTCGGCTTCCTTCTGGTCGACAAACTCGTCGTATATGACGCCCAGCGACTCCTGCACCACGGAGTCGGCCTTCAATTCGGCCAAGGACTCCGCCAGTGACTGGGGGAGCATCCGCACACCACGGCGCCGGATTTCGTCCAACCCCAAGTCGTAGAGATTGCCCAGGTTGGGCTCGCCGGGGTCCAGCCTGCGCCGCACTCCGTCCAGCCCGGCGACCAGGTATGCGCCAAAGGCAAGGTAGGGGTTGCAGGCGGCAGACATGGTGCGGTCTTCCAGGTGGCCGGGCCCGGCGGTCCGTATCATTTGGGTACGATTGTTGTCGCCGTAAGAGACGAAGGCGGGCGTCCACAGGAATCCCGACGAGGAACCGAACAGCGCTGACCCGACCTGCAGGCGCTTGTAGCAGTTGACGGTTGGCGACATCACGCTGCAAAGGGCCGGAGCGTGGGCAAATACGCCGCCTATGAAGTGGTAGGCCATCTCTGACAAACCCAGACCTCGACGGTCGTCGTTGTCGAGGAAAAGGTTCTCGCCGGTTTCTGAGTCTGCTATGTGGTAATGAATATGTCCGCCACTGCCGGTCCGGTCGGTGAACGGCTTGGCCATATGGGTGGCGATAGCCCCGTGCCTCTGCGCGTACTGGCTGGTCATCATCTTGAAAAAGGTGTAACGGTCGGCGGTGGTCAGTGCATCGGAATAGTGAAAGTTTATCTCGTACTGCCCGTTTGCGTCCTCGTGATCGGACTGATATGCGTCCCAGCCGATATCGCGCATCCCCTGCATCATGTCGCGAAGGTAACCCATCACGTTGGCAATACCTTTGAAGTCGTAGCAGGGCTTGCGAAGACTGTCGATGTCGTTGGGGTCATAGACCTTTATGGAGCCATCGCCGTTCTTGGTGACCAGGAAATGCTCCGGCTCGATGCCGACGTTAAAGACGTAGCCCTCGGCCTTGGCGTTTCCCAACAATGTCTTCAGGTGCTGGCGTGGGCAGTAGGGATGCGGTTCCCCGTCTACGAAAAGGTCGCTGGCGAAGCGTGCAAGTCCCTCATCCCAGGGCACTGGGGTATACGAGTCCAGATCGATGCGGGCCATCATGTCGTGGGAGTGCGGCCCCTGTCCCATTCCGATAACAGCGGCCCCACCGAACCCGGCTCCGTCGTCCAGCACATCCTCGAAATGCTCCACCGGCACCATTTTGACCTTGGGAGAACCGTTCAGGTCAACGAACTGGGTCAGCAGAAAACGGATGCCGTCGTCGCTCATGCGCTGGGCGATTTCTTCCCTGCCGGTCATGACGTGCGCTCCTTATCTGGGGTGTCGCCAGAAGCACCAGAGCCGACCCTACGGGCCGGGTTCCGGCGTTCCCAGTATGTCGGACTTCGACAGTGGCCTCAGATCATATATGCGGTCGGCGAAGTCAATAATCAGGTCCCTGTGCGCCAACGCGTTCACCCACGAGCGGGGTATGCGGCTGGCGCCGTAGAAGGCACCGGCAATCTGGCCATACACTGCGGCTGTAGTGTCCGTGTCCTCGCCCAGCCCAATCGCCATTGTGGCGCCGTCGGCGAAGTTGTCCGTGTTATGAAAAGCCCACAACGCCGCCTCCAGCGATTCGACCACGTAGCCACTGCCCCTGATCTGTGGCGGGCTGAATATTCTGAAGGTGCCGAAGGCGACTCTCCTGATTTCGTCCGACAAATAGTCGGCGACAGGGGGTGCAAGCACGTCCTCCTTGCTGGAACCCCATAGCGCCCGAACGATTACCGAAGCCATGTAACGGCAGGCGCTGACCGCCTCCTCAGCTGCGTGAGTGGTGCTTGAACTCTGCGCCGCAAAGTCCATGGCATCGTGCATGTTTTGAGAATAAAACATCGGGACGGGCGCCAAGCGCATTATCGAGCCGTTTCCGGCACTGTCGGGGGAGCTCAGGCCCGAAGGTTCTCCCGTAGCCTGAAACTTTTCCAAGGCAGCCCTGGTCGTCATGCCGATGTCAAAACACAAGCCGGTGCTGCTGAGGTGCCCGTTCTGCCACCAGCGCACGTACCTCTGCAGCTGGTCGATCGCATCAAAGCCCTCACACTCGATCAAGCTTTCTGCAAGACAGAGAGCCATCGAGGTATCGTCGGTCCACTCTCCCGGCATGAGACCGTGGGGCCCTCCACCCATCATTTCGGTCACTGGTTCGAAGGTTCCGGGCCGCATGAATTCCACGGGCACTCCGAGAGCGTCTCCCACAGCCAACCCGAGCAACGACCCCCGGTAGCGGTCCAGCTCGGGATTCGGGTTGAAGAACTGCATCACCATGAGTTCGACAACCGCCTATTCGCCGAATACCTTTTTGGTTCCAACCAAGGGCACCCGGGCCATGGCGGATGCCTCCAGCGTCAGCGCCGCCAAGTCCTCGGGCTCGAGGCTGTGGACGTCTCCCTTGCCCAGCGACCGGGTAAGCAGTGTCATCTCCATGGTCATGGAGTTGATAAAGTTAGCAACGCGCTCTGCACCCTCATCCGGGTCGAGCCTTGCCATCAGCAGCGGGTCCTGCGTCGCGATACCCACGGGGCACTTGCCGGTGTGGCAGAAGCGGCAATACCCGGCGGGGACGCCGATTTCCTCCTCGAAATTACTCTCAGGAATTTCCTTGTTGCAGTTCAGGGCTATCAGGGCTCCGAGACCGATGGCTACAGCGTCGGCCCCGAGTGCCAACGCCTTGGCGGCATCAGCGCCACTGCGAATGCCACCGGAAGCGATGAGACTCACCTTGCCATAGAGGCCCAACTCCCGCAAGGCTTCCCGCGCCATGACGATCGCTGGAACCGTGGGAATGCCGCTGTGTTCGAGCAGCACCTCTGCCGACGCCCCGGTACCGGCGAGCATGCTGTCTATGACGATAGCATCAGCCCCGGCTTTGGCCGCCAACTTAACGTCGTCGTCCACGCGGCAGGCGCCCAGCTTGACGTGAACCGGCACGCGCCAGTCGGTGGCCTCCCGTAGCTGCTCGATCTTGATGGCGAGGTCATCGGGGCCAAGCCAGTCGGGATGGCGGGCAGGACTGCGCTGGTCTATACCAAGCGGCAAGTCTCGCATCTCGGCCACGTCATCCTGAACCTTGACGCCCATCAGCATGCCGCCGGTGCCGGGCTTGGCGCCCTGTCCAACGACGATTTCTATGGCCTGGGCATCCACCAGGTGGTGAGGGTTGAAACCGTAGCGGCTGGGCAACACCTGGTAAATGAGCTTCTCGGAGGCGGCCCGCTCGCCAGGCAGCATCCCGCCGTCGCCGGTGCAACTGGCCGAGCCTACCATGGCGGCGGCTTTGCCCAGCGCAACCTTGGCATTGGCCGACAACGCGCCATAACTCATGCCGCTGATGTAAATGGGCGTTTCGAGTATCAGCGGATTCTCTGCCTGTCGGGCCCCGATGACCGTGCGGGTGTTGCACCGCTCCTTGTAACCCTCCAAGGGAAAGCGGGTCAGGCCCGTGGAAAGGAAGGTCAGGTCGTCGAAATGAGTGACTTTCTGGAAAGACGAAAAGCCGCGGATGCGGTAGCGACCCAACTGGGCCTTGGCGTGGATGTCATCCATGATCCAGGGAGACCAGATCTGGCTGCTGCCCATTACCATAGAAGAATCCCGTCCCCCTTGGTGATCGTTCGCCCGCTGTGCCCTATGCTATAAGGAGAAATGACTGCTCCCTAAAGCGCAGATTTTTCCAGTCTCTCCAGGGAATCATATTGGTAGAAACGCTTGGCCGAAACCACCTTGGTGAATCTGCGCTTGTCGGAGATTCCCCGGGCTTCAAGGACTGTTAATACGTCGAGGAGTTCATCCTCGCTCATTTCCTCGACCTTGGCGTCCGCCCCCAGCGATGCAATGTTGCCGGCGACGTAGATTGTGCCCTCATACATCGAGTCGCCCAGCGCTTCACCGGCGTTGCCGCAAATGATGATCCGGCCCTTCTGCATCATGAAGCCAGTAAGGAAACCGGCGTTGCCGCCTATGACCAGGGATCCTCCCTTCATGGAAATGCCAGCCCTGGCACCGGCGTCTCCTCCGATGAACAGCTCTCCGCCGCGCATGGTCGAACCTGCCGAAGCCCCGGCGTCGCGAGTCACCGTGATTTTGCCGTTCATCATGTTGTCGCCGACGGCCCAGCCGGCGTTACCGTCTATCACCACCTCAGGGCCGTCCATCAGGCTTGCCGCATAGTAGCCGACGCTACCGGCAAAGCGGATGCTGCAGTTTTCGAAAATACCAACGCCCAAGTTGTGCCGAGCGTTGGGATTGAGAACGGTAATCTCGTTCCCCGGCGTCGCCAGTTCCTTGAGCTGGACATTAAAAGCCCTGGTGCCCAGTTCGGCAGCGTCTAAAGTAACCAGGTCATAACCTCGCTCTTCTGAGGTTCCACCCGGTCTATCTCCTTGCCAGCCATCTCAGGGGGCAGAATGCCGCGCAGGGCAATCTCCTCAGACGCTATGGCAATAATGTCGTTGGTTTCCATGGTCACAAGCGGCTTCGCCGACCACTCGTCCTTGGCGTACCCCAAACCCTGCTGGGTTGCGACCAGGTACGTAAAGGTGCCGTCCAGGTCCACCAGAGATGCCCGGAGGGCGTCCTCCATTCCCTCTCCCTGAGCCAGCTTGTCAGCGAGATATACGGCGATAAGCTCCGAGTCGTTGCCTGTCTGGAAATGGTGTCCCTGGTCCTCATACATCCGGCGCAGCTTGTGGTAGTTGGTGAGCTGTCCGTTGTGTACCACGGAAACATCAGGGAATGGATAGGCCCAGAATGGATGAGCATGGTTCACATCGACGATGCTCTCGGTGGCCATTCGAACGTGCCCGATTCCGTGGGTGCCCCGAATGGCGGCGATGTCATGGCGTTCATCCATAGCCACTGGGGTTCCGACATCCTTGATGACCTCGGACGAGCGGCCAATGCTGTGCAGGGCAACACCGGGAGTTCCCAGCAAGGCTGCAGCCAACTCCGGAGTTTCCCCCTCGTAGTTGACCGCCAGCCGCAGAAACTGGCCAGTGCAGCGGCTGGAACAAACGACTCCGCCTGCGTACCGAACAGTTTCCTCGGCGCGCGCCAACACATCCGGCGCTTCCCGGGCGCTTTTAGTCCATATCCGCACCAGGAGGTCACCCTCCGGCTGCTCGCCGACAATAGTAACGCCGCTGGAGTCCATTCCCCGGTGGGTCATTGGCTCGAGCATCCTGATCAGCTGCTCGCCCACCGGCGCCAGACCCTTTGCTGGGTCCATTTCCTTATGCAGAATGCCGCTGACGCCGCACATAATTCTTTCCCGAAATGGGATTGGTGCTGCCGTTAACGCAATTGCAGAACGGCGCATTGGGATGGCGAGAGTGTAGCCAAGCCCCACGGAAAACGTCAAGGGCAGGAATTGCCGCCGCTATCGGGCTCCGGGAGGCTACCGTCTGCGGTTGAGGATGTACTCGGCCAGTTCATGCAGGGAGCGGCGAGCATCGCCCCGGGGAAGTGCCGCCAGTTGGTCGCAGGCGCGGTTGCAATAGTCGCGTACCACTTCTTCGCAGTCCCTTATGATGCCGGAGTTGTGGATCATATCCACGACGCGCTCCAGCTTCGCGGGGTCCTCCCAGTCCCTGAAAAACTCGGAAACCGGACTGTCCGCAGGATAGCGTTCCTCGAGCATGATGGTTGGGAGGGTAAGCACACCGTGCAGCAGGTCGGACCCCACCGGCTTGCCCAGGTCGGTGGCATCTCCCTCAAAGTCCAGCAGGTCATCGCCAACCTGGTATGCCATGCCGATGTTATAGCCGTAGCGACGCATGGCCTGAACCTCGTCCTCCGGCGCCCCGGCCAAAATGGATCCGGATTCCCCAGCAGTGCAGAAGAGAGAAGCGGTCTTTCGGTAGATGCGGTCGTTATAGATATCTCGAGCCTGGGAAGCATCGAATGCGCCGAAGTATTCAATCAGCTCGCCGCTGGCTAGGTCCATGATCGTCTCTGAGAAACGGCGCATGATCTTTATATTGTCCGTATCGCAAACAAAGGTGGCCGATGTTGCGAAAACATAGTCGCCGAACAGAACTGCCACCTGGTTGCCCCAAACGTTGCCCACCGTGGCGCGTCCGCGCCGGGTCGGAGAGTCGTCGACGGTATCGTCATGAATAAGCGTGGCAAGGTGAAGCAATTCCACGGCCCCGGCCATCAGAACCAGCTTTTCCTCATCGTGCGGGTGGGAGTGGGCGGCCAACAACGTAATGGCCGGGCGAACGCGCTTGCCTCCTGTCTCGGCAACGTAGTCCAGCAACGGACGCAGATGTCCCACTTCAGCTGGGGCGAGGCTGCGGAGCTTCTCGTCCACCAAGGCAAGCTCCGATTGAATCGGAGCATAGATGGCCGAGGTCCGTTCGTCGAGTCCGGCAAGCATTGAGCCGCAGGTATCCTTAATCGGCCGAAATGCCCAGGCGGGCGACTTCCTGTTCTACCAATTCTGGCTCAAGCTTGGTGTAAAGGGGGGCAGGCCGACGCATCTCGCGTCCGCCAGCCACGGCCGCTACGAGCGCGTCATAATCCCAGCTGCTGTCCTCCACACGGCCTTCCTGGCCAAGGAATTCATGGAGGCGCTGCGAACTGAAAGGCATGAAGGGATGAAGCAGCATCTTCAGACAACTGATGACCGCGATAGTGACCCACAGGCTGGTTGCGGCCTTTTCCCGGTCGTCCTTGATAGTGCGCCATGGGGCCTTGGCGTCCAGATAGCGATTGGCATCCTGGGCAAGGGCAAAAACGCGCGTGATGGCGGCTTTGAATCGGCATCCGTTCAGGCTGGCATCCACCTCGTCCATTGCGACCCGGGCGTTTTCAAGCAGGGCCCGGTCCGACTCGTCCAGCGTCCCGGGGGTTGGTATGCAGCCATCGAAATTCCGGTAGGCGAATGTCAGCACCCTGTTGACCAGATTGCCATAGGTCGCCACCAGTTCCTCATTGTTGCGACGGACGAATTCGCCCCAGGAAAAGTCGGAGTCGCCCGACTCCGGCATGTTCACCGATAGCAGGTAGCGCAGCGGGTCTGGATCGTATCGCTCCAGGTAGTCCGGCACCCAGACGGCCCAGTTCTGGCTGGTGGAGAATTTCTGGTTTTCCAAGCTCAGGAACTCGTTGGCCGGTACATCATAGGGCAGGTTCAGGTCGTTTCCGTAGGCCATTATCATTGCCGGCCAAATGATGCTGTGGAACGGTATGTTGTCCTTGCCGATGAAGTAGTAGGAGCGGCTCTTCGGATCTTTCCAGAAATCCTGCCAGCTTTCTGGCTCACCTTGGTTCTTGGCCCATTCAACTGCTGCCGACAGGTAGCCGATCACCGCCTCGAACCAGACGTAGATTTTCTTGGAGTCATAACCCTCCAGGGGAATGGAAATGCCCCAGTCCAGGTCCCTGGAGATGGCGCGGTCGTGCAGTCCATCCTCGAGGAAGCGGCGGGTGAAGTTGAGGACGTTGGCACGCCAGTGCGATTGCTTGTTCACCCATTCCAGGAGCGGCTCCTGGAAGGCGGAAAGCCGCAAAAAGAAATGCTCGGATTCCCGGAACTCCGGCGTATCACCACTCAGGGCGCAGCGAGGCTCCAACAGGTCCTTTGGATCAAGGGTGCGTCCGCATGCGTCACACTGATCACCCCGGGCCCGCGTGTTGGCGCAATGTGGGCAAACCCCCTCCACATAGCGATCAGGAAGAAACCGGATGCACTGACCGCAGTAAGCGAGCAGCATGCTGTCGGTGTAGATATAGTCCTTTTCAAGCAGTGTCTTGAATATGTCGTGGGTGACAGCCTCGTGATTCTCCGTGTTGGTATGGGTAAACAGGTCGAAGGAGATGCCCAGCTTTTCCCATGCCTCGAGGAACAGGGCGTGGTAACGGTCAACGACCTCGGCAGGGGTGACTCCCTCCTGGTCGGCGCGGATAGTGATGGGAGTACCGTGTGTGTCGCTGCCAGACACCATCAGCACCCGGTTGCCCTTGAGGCGGTGATAGCGGGCGAAAATGTCGGCGGACAGGTAACACCCAGCCACATGGCCAAGGTGCAGAGGGCCATTGGCATAGGGCCAGGCTACGGCGACGAGAATACTGTCAGACACTGGGCAAATCCATCTTGCTTGCGCAAAGGTGAAGAGTATGGAGAATCGCAAAAAACCGGGGGCCTGCAGGCATCAATTTTAGCATAAGGAAATGTCAGAATATACGTGCTGAGGTACGTATTGCGCTCAGTGGGACGTAACCGGAATCCAGCCAGGGCAAAATCGTTCCTTCAGGGAGGTCAAATGGACACGGTCAAGAAACTCCTTGGGATGTATCTGGTTGTCGTGGCCACAGCAGTGGCGGTCTGGTTCATTATCAACACGTTCTTTGTGGACTCACTGGACGTTAGCGATGTGTGGTTCGTGCTGAACATCCTCATGGTCATCGGCCTGGCCGTTGCTCTCATTTTCAATTTCGACAGGAAGCGGAGGGAGGATAATCGGTCGCCCGGTGATCCCATCAGCCGCGGGTACCTGGAGGTCAACACAGCCTTCTACCTGACGGCGGGAATCACGATTCTGTTCCTGCACAACTGGTTATCTTTCATCTACAACGGGGCCGACAGCCTGGACGGAAACCATCAAGCCTGGGTCATATGGGCTGTGGTGGACACCATGTTGCCGTTGACGCTGGGTGTAACGGGTTGCACTATGCTCAAACGTGCATCCGAATAGGACCAGGTGTTTAATAGGACCAGGTGTTTCAAGTTTGCAAAGCAACTGCGGTGAAACCGAGCTCAGGGCAATCGCATTTGACTTTTCTAGCTCGTCATTCCCGCGCAGGCGGGAATCCAGGTCATTCGGAGTGCATTCTCCATCGAGTTGGAAGGGCCTATCAGGCGTGTGATTAACGCGATTTCTCCCGACTTCCGTCCACTGGATTCCCGCCTGCGCGGGAATGACGGCCGGACTTTGAAAAGGCCCTGAAACCGAGCTCGAATATCGTTGACACTGAAATAGGGGACTGATAAGATTCCCCCTACGAATTCCGCGATGAGCGGGAGTATTATCGATGGCCTGTCCCAGAGAGCCGGCGGTTGGTGTGAGCCGGTGGCAGAAGCGTCGTGAACTCGCCCGGGAGCGGCCCGCCTGATAGCCCCATCAATGACGGGGAGGCAGGGTGTGGCGGGTGACACCGTTACAAAGTCTTAAAGAGTCCCGAGCAGGGCGGCTTCAGCCAGAATGGGCTGAATGCCGTCTGGTGTCGGGGAAGAAGGGTGGTACCGCGGGCCACACCCGTCCCTTCATTGTGGGATGGGTGTTTTTTATTGCCCGGTTCCAAGTATCGCCAATGAGACCGGTCGCATACACCGGCCTCCGAGCAGGAAGAATGAAACTTAGCGGCGCTGAGATTGTCTGCGAGAGCCTCCTGAAGGAGGGTGTCGACGTTGTGTTCGGGTTGCCCGGCGGCGCCGTCCTGCCCCTTTACGGGGCGATGGCGAAGTACCCGGAATTGCGTCACGTGCTGGTGCGCCACGAACAAGCCGCGGCGATGGCGGCCGACGGCTACGCGCGGGCCACGGGCCGCGTCGGCGTGTGCTCTGCCACCAGCGGCCCGGGGGCGACCAACCTGGTTACAGGAATCGCAACGGCTCAGATGGATTCCGTGCCAATGGTGGCCATCACCGGCCAGGTTCCTCGCGGCGCAATCGGCCGCGACGCCTTCCAGGAAACCGACGTCACCGGAATCACACTACCCATCACCAAGCACAACTTCCTGGTGATGGAGGTTGAGGATGTGGCGCCGGCCATCAAGGAGGCCTTTCATATAGCGCGAACGGGCCGGCCCGGGCCGGTACTGGTTGATATACCCAAGGACGTGTTGCAGGACCTGAGGACAGAGTTCGTCTGGCCCGACAAGCCCAATCTGCCCGGCTATCACCCTCCCGGCGAGGCCCCCGTGCAGCAGGTGGCCCACGCCGCCCGGCTCATCAATCAGGCGGAGCGGCCAGTAATAATGGCCGGCCACGGTGTGCTCATCTCCCAGGCCTACCACGAACTGCTTGAACTGGCCGAAAAGGCCCAGATACCAGTGATCACGACGCTGCTGGGTATTAGCTCCATCCCCACGGATCACGTCCTCAACCTGGGCATGCCGGGCATGCACGGGATGGCATACAACAACCTGGCCATCGATCAGGCCGACCTGCTGATAGGTTTGGGGATGCGCTTCGACGACCGTGTCACTGGCAGGCTCCGGGACTTCGCCCCCAACGCCAAGGTGATCCACGTTGACGTCGACGCATCGGAGTTGGATAAAAACGTCAAGGCAACGGTGCCGGTGGTTGGAGATCTCAGGATGGTCCTCAACCAGCTGATACCCCTGGTTGAGCCCAACGTTCACATTGACTGGCACCGGCGCCTGGAAGAACTCAAGGCCGAACATCCTTCCCTGTTCATCAGGGAGTCTGAGGAGCTATTGCCCCAGTACGTGCTGAACCGCCTTTCCGAGGTGGCCGGCGGCGACTGCATCGTTGTAACTGGCGTTGGCCAGCACCAGATGTGGGCGGCCCAGCACTGCAAGTTCCAGGAGCCGAACACGCTGATCACATCGGGTGGTCTGGGGTCAATGGGATATGAAGTGCCCGCCGCGATTGGCGCCCGGATGGGACGACCCGACAAGACCGTCTGGTCAGTGGCCGGAGACGGCGGCTTCCAGATGACGATGTGCGATCTGGCCACTGCCGTTGAGAACAACGTCGACGTCAAGTTCGCCATACTCAACAACCAGAGCCTGGGTATGGTCAAGCAAATGCAGGACGTGTTTTACGACCACGAGTACTATGCCGTCGAATACTCTGGCAACCCTGACTTCGTCAAGCTGGCCGCAGCCTACGGGATCGACGCAATGCGAGTGACCCGCAAGGAGGAAGTGGACGACGCTGTACGGCACGCGATGGAAGTCTCCGGTCCGGTCATCATCGATTTCGTGGTGAAGGCCGATGAGCAGGTCTACCCATGGATTCCTGCCGGTGAATCGGTCCATGAAATGATCGAGGTTCAGCCGACCCAGGGAGGCCCATACTAGGATGGTGCAGTCCTCTCAACCGGAGCAGCACACCATCATAGCCCTGGTGGAGGACAAGCCGGGAGTGCTGACGCGCGTGGCCAGCATGTTCCGTCGCCGCGGATTCAACATCGCCAGCCTGGCCGTGGGCCGCAGCGAAAAACAGGGGCTTTCCCGTATGACTTTTGTGGTGAACGGCGATCTCACCACTGTTCAGCAGGTCACCCGGCAGCTCGACAAGCTCATCGACGTCATCCAGGTCTCATACATTTCGACTCACCAGGTGGTGGCTCGGGAACTCGCCTTGATGAAGGTGACCACCTCCCCCTCCACCCGTGGCGAAATTATGCAGTTCGCCGAGCTTTTCAGCGCCAACATAGTGGACGTCGGCTCCACCTACGTGGTCATAGAAATCACGGGCGGCGAGCAGAAAGTGGACGCTCTGGAAAACCTGCTCAGCCCCTTTGGCATCACCGAGATGGTCCGTACGGGGCTGGTCGCAATGGTGCGCGGACAGGAAAGCGGAATGGAGGCAGAAAACCTGGGTGTTCCCGTGAGTTCAATAAGAATGGATAGCGGAATTTAGTTTTCATCCATATCGAACAGTCTCAACTTAATTTAAGGACGGAAAAGTAAGCGATGGTAAACGTCTACTACGACCAGGACGCCGACCTGGGGACCCTGCAAGGTAAGACCATCGGCATTATCGGTTACGGCAGCCAGGGCCACGCCCACGCGCTGAATCTGAAGGACAACGGCCAGAACGTGGTGGTGGGTCTCTATCCCGGCAGTTCCAGCATCGCAACGGCAGAGGCGGCCGGCCTGCGAGTTGCCAACGTGCCCGAAGTGGCAGCCGAGTCCGACGTGATCATGATGGTCATACCCGACCATGTTCAGGGCCGCATATACCGGGAGCAAATCGAGCCCAACCTCAAGCCGGGCAGCGCCTTCATGGTCGCTCACGGCTTCAGCATCCATTACGGCGAGATCGTGTTGCCGGACAACATGGACGTCATGATGGTTGCTCCCAAAGCCCCCGGCCACCGCATGCGCGAGCTGTTCGTCGAGGGCGTCGGCGTTCCCAGCCTGCTGGCCGTTCACCAGGACGCCACCGGCAACGCCAAGAAGATCGGCCTCGCCTACGCCAAGGGCATCGGCTGCACCGGCGCCGGAGTGCTGGAGACAACGATCAAGGACGAGACCGAGAGCGACCTGTTCGGCGAGCAGAGCATTCTCTGCGGCGGCGTCACGGCCTTGGTCAACGCCGCGTTCGAGACGCTGGTCGAGGCCGGTTACCCGCAGGAGATCGCCTATTTCGAGTGCCTGCACGAGCTGAAGATGATCGTCGATCTGATGTACCAGGGCGGCCACAACTACATGCACTTCTCGGTCAGCGACACCGCCGAGTACGGCTCCCTCAGCCGCCGCAACCGCATCATCGACGAGCACGTCCGCGAGAATATGCGCGAGGTGCTGAAGGAAATCCAGGACGGCACCTTCGCCCGTGAGTGGATCGCCGAGAACGACGAGGGCCGCCCCCGCTTCGTTCCCATGCGCGAGGCGGCCCAGACGGCTCCCATCGAGAACATTGGCAAGGAATTGCGCGCCATGATGCCCTGGATGGACCCGAAGTAACGGCCGACGGGCAGGCTCGCTAGGAGGGAATGCCGGCGCTAAGGAGAAGGCTTCCAGGAGGCAGAGCGATGTCTATGGAGAATAAGCGAACCATGGTCGATGCCCTTTGGCAGCAGTTGCAGCCAGGCTGGGGTAGCGACCACTCTTCAGAGCGCCGGGCCCTGTACGAGATACTGCAGGACGGCGAGGAGATAGAGGCGCTGGTCTCCTGCACTTGGGGCCCCGGCTCCTTCTTCCGCGAAGGGGCCAACCGCATGGACCGGATGAGGCAGAACAAGGGAGTGGCCCTGGTAACCGGAGAGCGCTTGATAATGTTGAAGGGCGCCGCCTTCGGGCCGGCTCCGTGTACCGAAATGTTCCTGGAAGCTATCACTTCCGTGGAGTACGATGCCGGGACGGACGAGATCACCGTCACCGGCTTAAGCCTGAGCAATTGGATGGGCCACAACGACGGCGGGGGTGTCAACAAGATAGTGGCCGTTCGGGATGGCCGGGCGCAGTCCTTCGCCGCCAGGGTCGGGGAAATCAAGGCCAACCCGCCTGCGGCGGCTTTCGGCGCCGCGCCCGCTCCGGTGGAGCCCAACTTCGCCGACGCGTCCGCAGCGGCTGCGACCCCGAGCTTCGGCGGAATGAGCAAGGTGCAGCGGATCGACGCCCAGTGGCGGGAGCGGTCGACCATGTGGGGCCGCAACGAACCCGGCCCGCTTGAGCGCATCATCGGCTCGCTAATCGGCAACTTTACCGGCGAGAGGACAGACGTCTACCCAGGCGAGCGCCGGATGCTCCACGAAATCCTGGAGGAAGACGAGAACATAGAGTACTGGATGGGAGGCCGGTGGGGCGACGCCAGCAACTTCGACACCATGGCTCAAGCCGCAGGAAGGGCCGCCGTGGGCGTGGCCCTGCGCGCGGCCCTCGAAGGCCCCGTAGTGGGGACGCAGCGGTTCCAGCCCGACGTGCACAACGGTGTCGTGGTGGCCACCGACCGGCGGGTGCTCATGCTGAACTCCGGGGTGGTCAGCAATCAAGTGGTGGATATTCCCTACCAGGGCCTCCAGGTGGCCTACAACGAGGGGATCATAACCGCGGGCGTTAAGCTGTCCGGGAGCACCGACGAGGACTACGCCTTTTATTGGGACCACAACGCAAAGGCCAAACTCAGGGCCCGGTCCCGACCCTTGTACAACGCTATCCGCAGGCACGCGACGGCCGCCCATGAAGAGGCCGAGGCGTAGCATCGGGCGTGGTGGGGCAAGAGGGTGATGACAGTGCTCCGAGGGTAGAAGTATGGCGAAAAAAGAGAAGAAGGGCAACATAGACGCACAGTGGCAGGCGTTGCAGCCCGGTTGGGGCAAGGGCGACTACCAGGGCGAGCGCCGGATGCTCTACGATGTGCTGGAGGACGGCGAGAATATCGAGCGCCTGTGGTGTGGCGGCTGGTCGGGCCGCGAACGGACGCTGGGCATCATGGGCACCCATGATGACGGCGTCGTCGTGGCAACCGGACGCCGGGTGCTTTTGCTTAACCGGGGCAGGCTCAGCAAGAATGCGGCGGAGATTCCCTACTTGGGCATAACCGCAGTGCAGGAGCGAGAGTCGGCAAAGGTCACAATCAGTCTGATCCCATCTAACTACGACGAGACCTCATCTGACTACGACCTTGCCTTGGGATTGGGCGCCGCCGAGATGGCCGGTTTCCTCCGGGAGCGCCTGCTGGGCGACGAGGATTCGGTCGCGGCGGCATTTTCCCATGTTCTGGAGCCCGGTGAGCGGATCCGGCATTGGGCGCGCTGCCGGGCGGGAGAGGAGACCGTCTTTCATGATCCTGGGGGTGGCGGGGGCATGGGAGGGGGACGCACTCCGGAATATTGGTCTACGAGTTGGGTTGGCTTGTCGGCACTCGGTGTCACCACCGAGCGCCGGATACTGTTCATTGAAGCGCGGAAGAAGGAAGTAATCGCCAGCTACCCCAACGAGACCATCTTGGCAGTGGAACACGCGGGCGGTCAAAAGGTCAGGTTCGTTGACCAGGGAAGCCAGGTATACGCAGCCCACTTCCAGCGAGAGGACGACGCCACACCTTTCGTGAACATTATGCAGGAGCACACCGCAGCTGCAGGGCAGCAGGTGTCGAGGGATCGAAGGATTTCCGCGCAATGGAAGCTGCAACACCCGCTTTGGAGCGACCGGGACAACCACGGCGGCGAGCGCAGGAAGCTGGTCGAGGTTCTGGCCGACGACGAACAGATAGAGGCCATGGTCTGGGGGGACTACCACCCGCAACAGGCGGAAAAAGACCTGCATAGCGGCATAATCGCCGCCACACGGCAACGGCTGCTGTTCGTGTCCAACGGTTGGCTTGACCAGTTCGTGTCCCAAATGCACTACGGAGACATAGCCAGGGTGGATGGCGGGAGAGTACAGATAAACATCACCGCCACGGCGGGAAACGTGGGGTATGTAATCGACGATATGGACGACATGAACGCCCACCATTCCCGCGAAAAGGGACAGGTCGAAGAGTTCGCCAAGCGCCTCAAGACCCTGGTGGACGCCGCGCACTCGGACCAAATCCAGGGACCCTCACCGGAGAATTCGACTGGAGAGGGCTCTCGTAGGGAGCTCGATAGCTAGCGCTGGTCCCAATTCAGCAATGGAGTGAAATTTATGCAGCAGGAGACGTTGAGTGTAGTTCACCATCGCACGCTGGTCCTGGCCGGGCTGGGTGTGGTGGACTACGTGACCCTGCGGACCCTTTCTGAATGCCGCAGTTAGCGGCACAGGCAACCTGCAACAAATTCAGAAAGGAAACTTGAGGTAAAGGACGATATGGCTAACGATAAAGTGCTTCTCCTGGACACCACCCTCCGCGACGGTGAGCAATCGGCGGGCATCGGCATGACCGGGGCGGAGAAGATGGAAATCGCCCGGCAGTTGCAGCGGATGAACGTCGACATCATCGAGGCCGGCTTCGCCGCCAGTTCCCCCGGCGACTTCGAGGCAGTGTCAAACATCGCCCGCGAGGTCAAGGGGCCGATCATCGCCTCGCTGGCCCGGGCACATCCCAATGACGTGGACCAGGCCTGGCGCGCCGTGCAGCACTCCGAGCGTCCCCGCGTCCACGTCTTCCTGTCGTCGTCGGAGATTCACCAGATGCACCAGCTCCGCAAGAACCGTGAAGAGGTCATGGAAATGGCCGTGACCATGGTGGAGCGGGCCAAGGGTTACTGCCCCGACGTAGAATTCTCGCCCATGGACGCCACCCGCACCAACCCTGAGTACCTGTACCAGATGCTGGCCGAGGTAATCCGGGCCGGGGCCACCACCATCAACATCGCCGACACCGTGGGCTACGCCATCCCGTCGGCATCGGGATTTGCCCAGCTCCTTAAGGACATTCAGACCAACGTGCCCGGCATCGAGAACGTGGTTCTGAGCGTCCACTGCCACAACGACCTGGGTCTTGCCGTGGCCAACAGCCTCACCGCCATCGAGACCGGGGCCAGGCAGGTCGAGGGTTGCGTAAACGGCATCGGCGAACGCGCTGGCAACGCCTCGCTGGAAGAAATCATCATGGCCCTGGACACCCGAAAGGACCACTTCGGCGTGGACATCGGGATCGACACCACCCAGATCTATCCGTCCAGCCGCATGGTCAGCCGCATCTCCGGCATGGCGGTGCAGGCCAACAAGGCGGTGGTGGGGGAGAACGCCTTCCGCCATGCCTCGGGAATTCACCAGGATGGCGTGCTGAAGGACCGCTCCACCTACGAAGTGATGCAGCCGGAGCGCGTCGGCGTGCCCGGCAACAGCCTGGTGCTGGGCAAGCTCAGCGGCCGGGCCGGTCTGCAGGCGCGTCTCGAGGCCCTCGGCTACAGCCTGACCCGCGATGAGGTTTCAAAGGTATTTGAGTCGTTCAAGGTGCTGGCCGACCGTAAGCGCGAAGTCACTGACCGAGACCTGGAAATCCTGATGGACGAGGAGTCGCGCGAGGCCAACGAGCCGATCAGCTACACGCTGGACCAGGTGCAGTTCAGCGGTGGAGACCACGGCATCGCCACCGCCACCGTTCGTCTGATTGACCCAGAGGGCATCCCCACCACGGACGCCGCCACCGGCAACGGCCCGGTCAACGCCATCTGCAACGCCGTTGACCGGGCCATCGGGGTGGTCAACAAGCTGGTGGACTTCAACGTGCAGGCCGCCACCGAGGGCCGTGACTCGCTGGGGACAGTCACCATCCGCATCGAGAAGGACGGCAAGATCTACACAGGCCGCGGCGCCGACACGGACATCGTGGTGGCCAGCGCCAAGGCCTACCTGAGCGCCGTCAACCGCCAGCTCGCCTCCGACGAGTCCGCCAACGTACCCGCCCTCGGCTCAACCCCGGACTAACCCCGGGTTACACCAGTAACGACTACTCAGGGGCGCACGATCGTGCGCCCCCCTGCTTTTTGCAGACAGTACTGTAAGGGTGTCGATCGAGGTATCATACCTTGAAATGGATCTGAGAGAGGATGCAACCGTGTACAGCGACCCAGACTGGATAGAGAAAGTGGCCAGCAAAGGGGAAACTATCTACGAGGAGCAAATCAAACCCTTGGTTGAGCCGCTTCACTATGGGAAATTCCTAGTGGTCGACGTTGATACAGGTGACTACGAAATAGGCAGTCGTATGTTGATTGCCTCCAAGAAGCTGCGTGAACGTAGACCCAACGCTGTTACCTTTGGTCTAAGGGTCGGGTTTTTGGCAGCATATCGTATGGGAGGGAGGAACTTGAACCCCGAAAATGATGACCGGACGAGTTAACTGGCAGCTTGAGGCAACCGTCAACATTGAGATTCAGGACAAAGTGGGCCAAACTCACATAATTCAATGCGCATTGGACACCGGGTTCAATGGAGAACTGGCGTTGCCGCTGCGGGTCATTGAGAGGTTGGGACTAGCTCCTGATGACGTTCTCGTTGTAGTCCTCGCGAATGGTGATCGTGTGTTGATGACGCGTTACAGTACCTTAATCAATTGGCACGACCAACTCGTTGAAGCAGAGGCCCTGCAAACCGATCACGAATCAGTTATAGGCATGGCACTCCTCGAGGACAGCACCCTTACCATCGAGGTGTGGGATGGCGGCGAGGTGCGAATCGAACCGCGTTAACTCCTCGTCCAGTCTCTACACCATGCGCATCTGGTAGCCCTGGTTGCCTGCGCCCTTGCCATCAAGGTGTACCGCCGGATAGCCCATCGAGCGCAGCTTGGCGGCAAGCTCAGGAAACCCGTACACAGTATAGACACGGCTCGGGTTAACCGCCTCCACATAGGCCAGCAGGTCGTTGTAATCAGCGTGGTCGCTGAAGGGAAGGCTGGCGTCAGCCGGTCTGCGCCAGTGGTGTCGAGCGTTTGAAGCGGCCCAGCCCGTCAATTCCATTGTCTTGATTTTCCTGTACTCCCTCAAGGCCCGTACGCTCTTTCCAGGAGGGAACAGCGCGATCGTTCCATCCGGCCAATGGCCGTCAAAAGGAATTACGCGGCCAGGGAAATCGATGCCCGCCTCCCGATACGCCTCGACAGCCCGGTAAATTCCCTCTTCGGCCACCACCTCAAATCCATCGAACAGCAGGTAGTGCAGCATTTCCTGTGCCTTCCCCAAGCGCCAGCCCAGGGCAACCGGACGATCGCCACGGTCCAACCATGCCTTGAGGGTTCGGGATGCCGTCTCGAGGGTCTGTTCCTGCGACGGGAACACGTACTCGGGACGACCATAAGTGGACTCTATCACCAGGGTATCGGCCTGAACCGTTTCGGCGGGTTCATTGGTAGGACTCGGGCGAATCTTGATGTCTCCCGTGTACAGCAACCGGTGGCCGGTGCCCCTGGAAACGACCAGGGTCTGTGCCGAGCCCAGGCAGTGGCCGGCAGGATGCAGGGTTATGGTATGCGTCGGAGTTTCCAGAGACTCGCCGAACGGAAGGACGACAGGGTCGGATTTCTTCAGGTAATCGCGGAGGAGCAGGAGGGTGTTGGGGGTTACGAGGGGCCTGTTGTGTCTTGCAGTGTGATCGGAGTGAGCGTGCGAAATTATGCTGGTTTCCCGTTTGCGGGTTGAGTCGAGCCACAAGTCCAATTCAGGCAGATAAATGCCCCGGTCAAAGACTACCTCCACTCCTAACCCGCCTTTCCGGTACCGGTTTGCTCTGCCTCGCCCATCGGTGCGCAGTATAGCATTGCCACCCCAGGGATTATGCCGCCGTGAGCGCCATCTGGACCAGTTTCGCATTCATCTGCGGGGGCACCCAGGGCCTTTTCAAAGTGTCATCGAGCGTTGTTGGTGAGGAGAAATCGTCACTCCCGCGAAAGCGGGAGTCCAGAGGTATTGGTAGCGGGGGCGCTGGATTCCCGCCTGCGCGGGAATGACGGCCGGACTTTGAAAAGGCCCTGGAGGGCACCGTGATACCTTGCCGATCAAAAATTTTAATGGTTAAACTGTACCAATTTACTGGCGGGGTGAAACCTGGACGCATTCGCCCTCCCAGCCATGCCCGCGTTTAACTCCGAGCGGACACTGGGCCGGTTCACAGGAAAATCTGAATTCCATCCACAACAGGAGGAGCTCCATATGCCCAAGTATCTCTTCCAGGCCAATTACACCGCCCAGGGACTCCAGGGACTGCTGAAGGAGGGAGGAACTTCCCGTCGCCGGGTGGAACTTCCCGTCGCCGGGTCTTTGAGGAGATGGCAAGAGAGCAAGGCGGTGCTCTTGAGTCGTTCTACTATGCATTCGGAGGAACCGACCTGTATTTGACCTTTGATCTTCGGGATACGGCGACCGCAGCAGCAATCTCGCTGTCCATCGGCGCCGGGGGAGCTCTCACTATCACCACCGTCCAGCTGATTTCTCCCGAGGAAATAGACGAAGCCTGCGCCAAAACAGTGACATACCGTTTGCCGGGAGCATAACAGGCCTCCAGGCTGTGTCCTCGCTTCGCCCCGGCCTTACCCGTGAGGCCGGGGCGGTTTCTTGCTCCATACCGGCGAGGCGATTGCTATAGGTTAGGCCCTGATAACGACGGGGCCTGTTCTGGGTTATAATCCACCCGGCGACTGCGGGACATCCCCGTATGCCGTAATCCAAAGGAGTGTGGATATGCCTGCAGAAGTTGGCGACGTAGCCCCAGATTTCAAGCTGCCTTCTCCGGACCACGGAGAGATCACTCTCAGCCAGTATCACGGCGACAAGACAGTGGTATTGTCCTTCCACGTCTTCGATTTCACCTCTGGTTGAACCAGCCAGGCCACCCTCTTCCGGCAGGCTCACGGCCGGTTCGAGGAGAACAATGCCCAGGTACTGGGCATCAGCTGCGATACGGTTCATGCCCATAAGGCGTGGAGCACCGCGATGGGCGGGCTACCCTACCCCGAGCTCTCCGACTTTCATCCCAAGGGCCAGGCCACCAAGGCCTATGACCTGTGGAACGAGGAGCGAGGCGCAGGTAACAGGGCCATCGTCATAGTGGACAAAGATGGAATCATTCGCTTCCGGGAGACCTACGTTCCGGGGCAATTGCCTGACCCCAATGACATTATCGCCGAGGTAGCCAAGCTTAGCGCCTGACTGTCCGCTGGCGATTACTCGCTAAACACTGGAAAACAAAGAAAAGGGCGCACGCCGATGCGCCCTTTTGCATTGCATCCAGAGAGAGGAGAGACTAGGCTGCGGTCACGTTCTGAACGATGTAAGTGAGAGTGCCCTTGGGAGTCGGAACGGACACCTCTTCGCCCACGACCAAGTCCAGCAGAGCCTGCCCAACCGGAGACTGGATGGAAATGCGCCGTATGGCTATATCGGCCTCTCGCGCATCCACCAATGTGTAGTCCAGTACCTCGCCGGAGTCCCTGTCCTTAACAGTGATCCGCGTCCCGACCGCAGATCGGGTGATCTCGGTACCGTTGCTGGAGTCCGAAAGAATTTGCGCCCTGGCAATGGCCGATTCGAGCTGGCTGATCTGCGTTTCGATCCGCCCCTGCCGCTCCTTGGCCGCGTCCAGGGGGGCGTTCTCGCGAAAGTCCTTGTCGGCCATCGCTCGTCTGATTTCCTGGGTTACCGAGACCCGGTCCTCTTTCAGCTCCTCCAGCTGTTGGACAAGACGGTCATACCCCTCTTGAGACAGGAAGGTCGGCTCGTCCTCAACTGGCCTGGCGGCTGGCCTGGCAGCGGCACGGCTGGCAGTCCTGGTCTTGCTTCGCGGTGGGCGGAGATGAGTGGCGAGCTTCTTGTCGGTCCAGCCCTGTTCCTTCCAGTATTCCACGAAGGCCTTGACCGGCAGAAGTCGCTGCTGGGCTGAGTCGGCGCCGCTTTGACCCACCTCTTTGGCGTACTGTTCCATGTCGTGCGGGGTGAACCTCCCAACCTCCCTGTCACCACTCCACCGAAGGAATTTTCGCAATTCCTGACTTCCATCCCTGGCGCCCTTCTTGTTCTTCTTGTTGGGGTCGGATTCAAACTGGCTTAGCGCCTGGGACACCTTTGGAGTGGTTTGGGTTGGCACGGGATTACCTCCGCCGGAATGATTTGGTGGCCGTTTGTCTAGTTGGCGGCTTCCAGGATCTTTGGGTTCAAGCCGGAGAAGCTGGCCAAGTGCGATCGGCGCTCCTCTTTCAACCTGCCGGCGTATTCCTCAATCTGGTCCGGCGAATAAAAGTTGGACAGTTCATACTTGCTGATGTCCACCCCTTCCACCGACATGGGGACCTCCGTCCCGAAGAGCGAGTCATCGCCCCATTGGACATTGTTACGCAGTATTCCCCGAATCATTGCCGACATCTCAGGAATCGGAACCCGGGTGACCGGTTGCTTGACGCTCGCCCGGCCTTGTTCGTCGCGCTCCAGGATCTCTCCCACGCCGCCGGTGTTCAGCAGGTAGCACTGGACTTTGTCGTCGTTGTTTTTTACGAAGTCGTAGAACCAGTTGCCCTCGTCCGCCTCGGAGCCGATGAGGAACGGATTCGTACCCACCACGCGCACCGATTCTCCAGCGCGGCGCGGGTCGCCCGCCGAAGTCTCAACGCTCTCTCCCAGCATGAACGCAGCTGCGGCCTGCTCCGGGCTGAGCCGGGAGACCAACGGCAGGACGGTCATTCGGCGGGTGATAAAGGCCACCACCATCCCGTCAAGCTGGTCGAGAGACGGCATGTTGATGTCGCTCCCCACATAGTCCCCGAAAGTGGTGCGGGGGATGACGGCCCGGCCGTTGCCGCCCAACGACAGGTCGGAGTAGTCAATATCGCCGTCGTGGGTGAGCATCACATTTTCAAAGAGTGCCTCTGGAGAACGCAGGGCACTGTAGATCAGTTCTTGGGTTTCGGCATTCATGCCCTCAGTCTTCAGGTAGAAGCCGCGTTCGGTGCCCAGCGCCCCGCCGTCCTTCCTGAGCGAAACGATGTCGTCCTGAAGGATGTCCATTACTTCGCCGGATGCGTCCATGCCGTGGCCGTGGCAGGCGTGGGTGGTCTTTCCGGTTCCTGAGAGGCCGAAGAACAGCATGCCGTATCGCTTGGAATCGCCGCCGGGCTGCTGGGCGGTCACCACCTTCGAACCGGCGTGAAGGCTGAGCATCCCCTCTTGCTTCGCGTCCCACATGGCCATCCGGAGGAAACCCATCTTCACTTCGCCGACATAGTCGATACCAAGTATTACGGTGAGGTTTTCCTCGGGGAACACCAGAACCTGCCGTTCCTCCTCGGGCCATTCAGGGATACAAACCTCATAGAGTTCAGGACCAGGGGAGGAGGGGTCATAATCGCGAAGGGTGTGGCTCCAGAGGCAGGCTTGGCGGGCGTTGTCGGAGCGCTGGACTGAGAGGAAAAGGTTGCACTTGGGGTTGAACTCGGAGTTGTCGCCGATCGTACGCTGGATCCGGATCAACGGCGTCTTTAGCAGGTACTTTTTGACCTCTTCCAGCGTCTTGTCCTTGCTGCCGTGGATACGCTGCTGGGCGGGATTGTATTTCCTGGTGGCGACCCTGTCACTCCCGAAAACCACCGCCACTCCAGCACTGCGATTGCGAACGTTTGAGTAAAAGCTACGGCCTCCCGTGCTGGTCACGCGCCCGTACTGAAACGCCTCGGCGTCCAATTCGTCAACACTTACCGTACGGACATTTCCATGCTCAGGGAGGCTCTTTACAAAATCCAGGAAACTCTCTGCCATCAGGTTCCTCGCAAGAATTACAAACGATACGGCGCCTACCTCCATGGCCACAGACCACGAGAAAAGACGCCGAGGCCTGAGTGATGAGGCCCATCTTCACGTTTTAAGAAAGTCCGTCGTCATAGTATCAGTTCCCTCAATGCTTGGCAATTTAAACTGCCCTCTTTTGGGTCTCCCCCAAAGCTGGCGTCGGGGGTTTTCGGCTTGCAGGTGTATACTTTGGCAAGTCCTGACGGCGAGCGACCGGGGACGCAATTGCACAGCAGGAGTGAAGGAAATGAAGGCGGTGCAGATCAACGATTTCGGCGGTCCGGAGGCAATGAAGTACCAGGACGTCGCCGACCCTACACCCGGCGAGGGAGAGGCCGTTGTCCGCATACAGGCGGCGGGCGTCAACTACACCGATGTCTACAGTCGTGCGGGCATCAACCCCGGACCACCACTGCCTCGCACCATCGGCGTCGAGGGTGCCGGCGTGGTGTCAGCAGTCGGCGGCGGCGTCACCGATGTGGCCGTGGGCGACGATGTGGTCTATTGCAGCGTCAACGGCTCCTATGCGGAGCAGGCCCTCGTTCCGTCCTGGCGGCTCATAAAGCGTCCGAACGGGGTGGACGCCAAGGCGGGCGCGGCCGCGATGCTGCAGGGCATGACCGCCCACTACCTGTGCCACGCCACCTATGCCGTCCAACCGGGCGACCGCGTAATTGTTCACGCCGGAGCGGGCGGAATGGGCCTGATTCTCACGCAGATGATCAAGATGCTGGGGGGTTACGTTTTCACCACGGTGTCCACCGAAGAAAAGGCTGAAACGTCGCGCCAAGCGGGGGCCGACCATGCCATCAACTACACCGAGGAGGACTTCGCAGAAGTCGTCAAGCAAGCCACGGGCGGCCAGGGCGTACGAGTGGTTTACGACGGCGTAGGGAAGACCACCTTCAACCAGAGCGTAAGCTGCCTGGGACGTCGCGGAGTGATGGCCCTCTATGGTGCCGCCAGCGGCAACCCGGACCCGGTGGACCCGCGGCTGTTTTCTGCCGGGTCGCTTTACCTGACCCGACCGGGGCTCGGCGATTACACCGTCGACCGGGCGGAGTTGGAGCAACGGGCCGGAGACGTGCTGGGATGGGTATCCTCGGGCCAGCTCAAGTTGCACATAGGGCACGAAATTCCCCTGTCAGAAGCGCCGGAAGCTCACCGTCTGCTCGAAAGCCGCGCCACGACAGGGAAGCTGTTACTGATTCCATAGTCCGCCCCCATAGCTACCGCCGGATCAACGAAAGCGGTGCCGCCTCAGGCTTTCAGGGGTGCGGCGCCGCTTTCCATTGAGCTGTCCCCCTCGAGCGTGCCGAGCAAGTGTATCGATGGTATTGGACCGGGCGGATCGGCAGGCATGGGCTGAATCTCCATCTGCCGGACATCATCGTCCATCCACCTCCCGAACTTGTGGCCAATGCCTTCCAGGACCCCGGTGCGGCGAAATCCCATTGACTCGTGCAGCGAGACGCTGGCGGCGTTGGGCAGACTGATGATGGCCACTGCCATGAAGTCTCCCCGTGCCGACAGGCACCTGGGCAAAGCGGAGTAGAGGGCTCGCCCCACACGTCGGCGGTGGAATGCCGGATGCACGTAAACCGTCAGTTCAGCAGTCCAGCGATAGCCTGCGCGCGTCCTGAACGGGCTGGCATAGGCGTATCCGGCAACATCGTTGCCGACCTCGCAGACCAGCCAGGGCATCCGTTCCAAACACAACTCGGATAAGGCCCGTGAACTCCTAGTGGCCGGGCTGCTGCTCTTCAAACGAGTTGGCAGTCTCCAGCACAACCGGTGTGTATATCCCCACCATTTTCTCGGCGCCGTCCTCTGTGGCCACCCTTATCTTGGCGCCCATACACACTCCAGCAAGGACCCCTAACGGGTATTACTTCGGCAATGCTATATCATTCGAGGTAAGACACCCTTGTATTACCCAGGATGACCAGTAACAGGATAGCCCACTCTTCCTCCCAATCTTGTTATAATTCCCCTGAGTCAGGTGGCTGATAGGAGGCTAAAATGGCCGAAGCAGTTGTGTCCAGGGACGAGGTGCTGGGAGCGCTCCGCACCGTCTACGATCCTGAAATCCCGGTTAACGTCGTTGACCTCGGACTGATCTACGACGTACAGGTCAATGAGTCCGACGTCTACGTGCAGATGACGCTGACCTTCCCCGGCTGCGGTATGGGTCCCTACATCGGGCAGCAGGCCGAGTGGGCCATCCAAGAGTTGGACGGCGTGGATGAAGTGCAAATTGAGTTGGTTTTCGATCCTCCCTGGTCTCCCGACCTGATAAGCGAGGAAGCCCGGAACCAGCTGGGTATCTAGCAGCACGGGGCCGGTACCGGTCCCCGCGCCTTCAGGTAGTCCCGGAGAGGACGGGTCGTGCCTTACCCATCCTCTTCTTTTGTGCAATCAACGGCCCAACTACAGGGACGCAACCCGGCAAGGAAGCTTATGACCACTCCTCAGCAAAACGCCCAGAATGCGCGCTTGGAGCAGATCAAACGCAGCTGGCAACAGAAGCGCCAGATCGGTGAGCGTCTGGACAAAATCAAGACCAAGATCGGCGTTTACAGCGGCAAGGGAGGCGTCGGCAAGACCACCGTGGCAGTCAACCTCGCCGTTACTCTAGCCAAGGAAGGCGCCCGGGTGGGAATCCTGGACGTCGACATAGACTGCCCCAACGTTACCAAAGTGCTGGCTGCGTCCGCAACGCCGGACTATGTTGAGGGGCAGATCATCCCCGCCGAACAGTGGGGCGTGAAAGTGGTCTCAATGGCTTTCTTCCAGGAAAATCAGGAGGAGGCCATCATCTGGCGCGGCCCGATGATTCACAACGCCATTAACCAGTTCCTGCAGAACACTGAGTGGGACGAGCTGGACTACCTCGTCGTCGACCTCCCTCCCGGCACCTCAGACTCCCCGTTGACTGTAATGCAGAGCTTGCCCATGGACGGCTTCGTGGTGGTCAGCACTCCGCAGGATCTGGCAATCCTGGACGCCAAGCGCTGCATAAACATGATCCGGAAGCTGAACCTGAACGTGGTCGGGGTGGTGGAAAACTACACCGGTGCCATCTTCGGCGAGGGTGGTGGGCGCGCCTTGGCCGAGGAGGTGGAGGCCCCTTATCTGGGCAGTATGGAGTTGCGGTCTTCCTACCGCAATAACACCATGCCCACGGTGCTGGCTGACGAAGAGGTCCGGGAGGAATACTCCCAGATTGCCTCAGAGCTGCGACGCAGCCTGAAGGAGTTCGGGCGAGAGGCCACGTAAAAGAAGCCCGGTACGGAATGTCCGGGCCCTGAGGTTGGATTACCAATCCCTTTCCGTTGCGGATAGGGAATTCTCTTTGATGGTCAGTCCGTGGACAGGCCGTAAGCCTCGTGCGGTTCCGGTTCAGCGGTCCTGCGCCGTCCGCTTCGCGCAGGGATTCGCTCCCCTGCGGTAATGCTCATCAGCAGTTCTACCTCCCGCGTCATGGCCTCCTGCGAATACTGGCTGACCTCCCCCATCCGTCGAAACTTGCTGTACCGCCGCTTTATGAGCTTGCCCTGCGACATCTTGTTCAGCCTCGTCATCGCCCGCATTATGCTTCCCTGCAGGGCAGCCCCGGCCCCCCGGGGGTCCAGATGCGAGCCTCCCTCGGGCTCCGGAATCACCTCGTCGGCAATGCCAAGTTCCACGCAATCGTGGGCTGTGAGCATCAGGGCGTCAGCCGCCTCCCGGTCCAGCAGGGGTTCGTGGAAGGTGCCGGCCAGATTGTGGTTCATTGATATGGGTGAATAAACGGCATACTGCTGCATCAGGATGCAGTCGGCGAGTCCAAGCGCCAAAGCGCCTTCGCTGCCTCCCTCCCCTATGACCACGGAAACTATGGGTGTCGGTACGTCAAGCATAGTCGACAGGGTGCGGGCGATGGCGTTTCCTATTCCCTGTTCCTCAGCCTCCAGGCCAGGGTCAGCCCCCTGCGTGTCAACCAGCGTAATGAGCGGCAGTTTGAACCGCGAGGCCAACCCGATCACCCGCTGGGCTTTGCGAAGGCCATCTGGATACACGTGGTATCGTTCGCCCTCCGCCAGGGGACGCCGCTGTTGCCCGATCACTGCTACAGGCCAACCGGCAAAGTAACCAACCCCTGCCATTACCGAGCGGTCATCGCTGTTAAGGCGATCACCCCTGAGCTCAATAAACGGGTCCAGCATCTGCCGGAAATAAGTCGAGGCCGACGGCCGCTCCGAGTGGCGAACCGCCGACAGTGCGTCCCAAGGGTCGACCTGTGTGCAGACACCCTCACCCGCCTTCAGCAGATCCAAGCGGAGTGCCTTGTCCTCTTTGCTCTTGTCCTGCTTTTGCCCCTGCAGAATGCGCAACAGGGCCGAGACCCGGGTGCGCATGGCCTCCCGGTCAATCACATTGTCCAGCAGCCCATGGCCAACGTGGGCTTCCGCCGTGTGAGCGTCCAAGGGCAGCGGAATGGTGGAAGTTTCTCTAAGGGTACGCAGCGGGGAAAGCCCAATCAGCGACTTGGGTTCTGCCAGAATCACGTCGGCGAGGTTGGCGAAACTTGCGTAGGCCTGCCCGGTTGACGGATTTGCCAGAATCACGATGAATGGCTGTCCCTCGTCCCTGAGCCGGTTGGCAGTCGCGACTGTCTTGGCCATCTGCATCAGGGAGAGGACTCCCTCCTGCACCCTTACCCCACCCCCCGATACCACCGCTACGACCGGGATTTCACCCTTGGCGGCCGCTTCCAGGGCCGATGCGACCTTCTCCCCCACAACACTGCCCATTGTCCCACCCATAAAGGTGAAGTCCAGGACGATGAGCATGACCTCTGCATCGTCAATCTTGCAGCGGCCGGTAACTGCGGCCTCGGTGAGGCCGGTGCGGTTTTGGTCCTGCGACAGCAGTTGCCCATAGCGGCCTCGATGAGCAAAAGACAGAGGCGCCACGGAACTCAGGTACTTGTGTGTCTCCTTGAAGGTGCCGCGGTCTGACAGGAGTTCGATCCGCTCCCGCGCAGTGATGGTGTAGTGGAAACGGCAATAGGGGCAGACCCTGGCGGATATGTATGAGTGCGAGTCGCTGATCGGCTCCTCGCAATACAGGCACCGGTCATGGACCACGGACAGCCTCGGGCTCTCCGTATCCTCGGTCCGGCCAAAAAGATGCACCAGGAAATCGGCCAGGTTACGCAAATTCCCCTCCGGTGGGTGCTACGGTTCAGTGGCTCTGAGAACCCCCCGAAATAGTGGCCGCCTGAAACCACTACTTTACTTAATAATACAGCTTTGAATAGCGGTTACAAGACTGTCTTTTTACGTATTTTTTATTAGTTGGTTTGGCAGTATTCGTACCTCTCTTCCGGATTGATACGGAACACGTGAACCAACGATTGCGTTTGCTTCAGCCTTGGCCTACACTCGCCGCGATACTTGGTCTGCTAGAACAGCAGAATCCCGATACATTGGACAGGACAAGAAATCACACTGGCGGGAGACGTTGCATGAGTGTTTCCGACGAAACCCTGCAGGCGATCATCAGGGAGTACAACGGCTTTGAACTCTCCGCAGCCGAGTTGGAACTGGTCCGCCCGGAAATCGACTACTACATGGAACAGTTGGCGACCCTGGACGATCTGGATCTTTCCGCCACGCTTTCGGGACGTCTGCTGCGAATGCCCACCGCAGACGAGACGAATGCGCGGCAGGCAGGGGGTGAATAATATGCCCGTCAACGAACTGCTGTCTTCCACCATTTCGGAGCTTGCGCCGCGTATCCGCTCAGGGGAGGTGTCTCCCGTTGATCTGACCGAGGCCGCATTGGCCCACGCTGAGGCAATGCAGGGAGAACTCAACACTTTCATCACCCTCTTGCCTGACCAGGCCCTCGCTCAAGCCCGGGAGGAGGCCGCTGCCATCGCCCGTGGTGAGTACAAGGGACCGCTGCAGGGCATCCCCATTGGCCTTAAGGACAACCTTGCCACCGCTGGCATCAGGACCACTTTGGGAACCAAGGTATTGGCGGACTACGTTCCGGACGAGGACGCAGAGGTGGCAGTGCGGTGCCGGGCCGCCGGAGCCGTGATCCTTGGTAAGGAGAACTTGGAGGAGTTCGCCGCAGGGGCGACCTCAAACAACCCCCACTTCGGCCCGGTGCGCAACCCTTGGGGCACGGAGCACATACCGGGCGGTTCCAGCGGCGGCGGCGGCGCCAACGTGGCCGCCGAAGTTACTTTCGCATCTCTCGGAACCGACCTGGGCGGCTCGGTAAGGCTGCCTGGCTCATTCTGTGGCGTTGTGGGCCTGAAGCAGACCTTCGGGCGCGTCAGCCAGCGTGGGTTGCTGGTCACCAGCTACAACGGAGACCACATCGGCCCGATGACCCGGTCCGTGGCCGACAGCGCCATCGTATTGCAGGCCATCGCTGGGCACGACCCGCTGGACCCCAGCTCCGTTCCGGTGCCGGTTTCCGACTATTCAGCCGGCCTGAACCGAGGTGTCCGCGGGTTGCGTATTGGCGTGCCTTCCAATCACTATTTCGAAGACCTGGATCCGGACGTGGAAGACGCCACCCTTAGGGCCATCGCCGCTTTGGAGGAGCTTGGCGCCGTCTCCGTCCCCATCGACTTGCCGATGATGAAGTACATCGGCGCCGTTCGCATGGCGGCGATGTCCGACTCCATCGTCACCCACGAGCCGTTCCTGCGCTCAAACCGCGAGGACTACGGGCCTGACGTGCTCTACCGAACCCTGGGCGGCCAGTTCGTCCTGGGACATCATTACTCGAAAGCAATGAAGGCCCAGCGGCTGATTCAGGAAGACTACGCCCGGGTGCTGCAGGACGTGGATATCATCGTTACCCCCACGACCCCGCTTTGCGCCCCAAGAATCGACGCGCCCTACATCGATCACCTGGGCGAAACGCACCGCGTTCGGGGGGCTGGATCGGGCTTAGTCTCCCGCAACACCAGCCCGTTCAACTCCACCGGGCACCCGGCAATCACTGTGCCCTGCGGACTGAACCATGATGGTCTGCCCATTGGGCTGCAGTTCATTGCTGCCGGATTCCGCGAGGATATCCTGTTCCAGGTCGCTGCCGCGTATGAGGGAGTCTCTCCCTCTCAGGGACGCCGCCCACCCATGTTGGGGTGATGGATCCTGCCAGCACCTAAGGAGGCAGAAAAAGGCCCGCACCGTGCTAAAATTTCAGCCGGGCCCAGATCGGCCCAAGGGAATTCACTTTAGAAACTACATTCAGGAGAGCAGCTATGCCGGCAAGCTGGGTTGATATCAACGTTGGCGATGGCAGCAGCATGGAAGGGTATTTGACCCAACCCGAGGGGGACGGCAGCCATCCGTCCGTCATCGTGATTCAGGAAATCTGGGGCGTCAACTCTCACATCCAGGCCGTTGCCGACCGCCTTCCGTCTCAGGGATATGTGGGACTGGCACCGGCTATGTTCCACCGGCAAGGAAGCATGATCGCTGGACTGCACGAGGAGCTGCAAACCGCAGTCGGACGGATGCAGCAATGCAACGACGCCGGGATCGTCGCCGACGTCAACGCTGCGGTGGACTACCTGAAGAGCAACTCCGCAGTGAATGGCAAGATCGGCATCGTCGGTTCGGCGTCTGCTTTGGCGGCCGTGTGGCCTACCTGGCGGCCTGCACAAATTCCGGCCTCTCGGCGTCAGTGGTCTTCTACGGCGGAAACATCGGCGCGGCGCTGGGGGACGGCCCCACTCCCCTGGAGCAGACCGGCAACATCAACTGCCCGGTCCTTGGACTTTTTGGTGAAGAAGACGCCAACCCGACACCCGATTTTGTGAACGAGATAGACGCGGAGATGACCCGGCTCGGCAAAGCCCACGAATTCCACCAGTACGGCGGCGCGGGCCATGGCTTCCACTGCGAGGCCCGTGGCAGCTACCGGCCGGAGGCCGCGCAGGACGCCTGGGCCAAGGCAATGGCCTGGTTCGACCAGAATCTCAAGTAGCAGGCCTCCCCCCAGGCGACGGGGAAACTCCTAGACGCCAGACAGGGGCAGGATTGGTTCCTGCCCCTGTTGCTCTTCAGGTGGAAATAACCCCCTACATCACCGAACGGACAACTCCCCCGTCCACCAGAATGGTCGTCCCAGTTACGTAGGTGTTCTTGTCCGAGCAGAGATAGGCGACAAAGTCCCCCAGTTCCTCGGGCCGGCCGAACCGTCCCACCGGTATGCGCGACGCCCCCGCCTCCAGCACCGTTTCCAGGTCCTGCCCGGTCTCCTCGGAGCGCATCTCGAAGATGTGACGCATCCGTTCCGTCATCAGGAAACCCGGCGCTACGTTGTTGACCAGCACGTTGTCCCGGCCCACCTCGTCCGCCAGGCTCTTGGCGAAAGCCACAGCGCCCATTCGGGTTACGCCAGACGTCACCAGGTTGTCAATGGGCTGGTACACAGTGGAGGCGAAAATATTGCAGATGCGCCCCCATTTTCTCTCCCTCATGTGGGGAGTGGCTTCGCGACCCATGCGAATGAAGAATAACAGCGCCATGTCAATCGACTGGCTCCAAGTCTCCTCGCTGGTGTCGGTCGCCCTTCCCGATGGCGGCCCGCCAGAGTTGCCCACGACGATGTCCAGCCGTCCGTAATGGTCGACCGTAGACTGGATGAGGCGCTGGATGTCCTCCAGCTTGGACAGATCTCCAGGCACGGCCAGCACGTCCACCCCCGTTGCCGAGCGAATCTCCCCCGCTGCCGCTTCCAGCTCCTCGGCATTGCGGCTGCAGATAACCAGGTTCGCTCCCTCCTGGGCCAACGAGTCCGCGCAAGCCCTGCCCAATCCCTTGCTGCCGCCCCCGATGACGGCCACCCTGCCGCTCACTCCCAAGTCCATTTCGCGCCCTCCTGCGAGAGACTGAGGCTATGCTACCAACGCGCCGCATGCCTAGCAACCTGGATATCCGGGTAATGCCATTCGTTTACTACCAAGTGTGACCTCTCCCGGCCAGCTCGAATTCCTGTCAAGACGGTTGACGCCTGCCCGGGGACTACCCAACCGTCCTGAAGGTGACCAGCACGGGCGGGACGTCATTTCTGGCAGTAGCCCACTCCGCCACTCGGTGCCCCACGACCCACGCGATGCCGCGTTGGCAGACCAGCAGCGGTACCTCATCACGACGCTCGCGGGGCACCTTGGCATCAACGAAGAGGTCTTGCAGCTTCTTGGTGCCGCTCATCCCCGAAGGTTGAAAGCGGTCTCCGTCACGCCGCGTCCTTATGGTAACGTTTTCACCCAGCGCGTCGCGATTCAGGGTCGCGCTGCAACCTTGATCGGTCGTTCGCGTGAATTTCGTTCCTTCAATGCTCTCAACCACCTTTGCCGAAAACCGCCAGGAGCCAAGATCAACCTCCTTGAGTTCACCCTTCACCCAAGGCAGCCGCACTGTGTGTGCGCCTCGCGGACAGTTGCTTGATTGGGAGATTCCGGGCTGACCGAAGTGCAGGATGCCACCCTCGAGCCAGGCGCGAACGCCCCGCGGCAGATCAATGGAGCGGCCCTCGGCTCCCCGGCCGACGAGGGCCAGCAGGCTATCCGTGTGAGCCTCCCCGAACGCCCGCCAGTCGCCGGCCACTGCGGAGTAAGCGCGACGCAATGCCTGGCGCCTGAGAGCAGGATGCAGGCGGCCAAGAGCCTCGGCATCAATCTCGACCACTCCATCCTGTTCGGCGGCAACACTAGGCCAGTACCGTTCCAACTCCTCGTCCACGAAATCATCCTCGTCAGTTGCGGCGCGGGAAAGCCTGAGCAGGGCCTCTCGGACCCTGGGGTTGTAATCACGGGACAGCCTGGGCATCAGATCGAGCCGCACCTTGTTGCGCGTGAACCGCCACATGTAATTGCCGGAGTCCTCCCGGTAAGTCTGGCATAGTTGGCGGCAATAGGAGACGGTCTCGGCCTTTCCGGTGCGGAGGAGCGGACGAAACAGCTGGGGGCCTTCCGGCGGATCCGCCCACGGCCATTCGGTCAGCTCGGCCATGCCTCGAAGGCCTTGGAGCCCCGAACCGCGCAGTATATGCATGAGCACGGTCTCGGCTTGGTCGTCCGACGTATGACCAAGGGCCACGGACGAAGCACCCACGGTCGCAGCAACCTTTGCCAGGAACCGGTACCGCATCTCTCTCGCGGCCTGTTCGAAAGAGGAAATGCCCAGCGCCTGCTGGTAGGCGATGGGGTCCTGCTTGTCAATGCTGCAGGGCAGGCCCAGGTCATCTGCGAGTTTCTGCACAAAGGCCGCGTCGTGGTCAGCCTCGGCGCCGCGAAAATCGTGGTTTAGATGCGCAACGTGTAGCGTCAGGCCCAGGTCTGTACGCAGGCGGTGCAGGCAGCGCAGCAGGGCCGTCGAGTCTGGCCCCCCGGAACATGCGACGACCAGTATCGCCCTGTCGTGGGAGAGACCGGCGCGTTGCAAACTGTCAGCAACCCGCCGTTCGAGGTTCGGAAACGAGGTCATCCCCGTGGGCTACCGGTTTTCGAGGGAAAGGTGGCTATTGCTATTATAGGTAATGAGCCTTCGCCCATTTTCATCACTGTCGAAGGTGCAGAGGGAACCGAGTCCCAGCGACATGCGATGAAAGTTGAATAGGGGAATGTCTAGAATCGCGCAGATAATCGTGCGGATGGTGAAGTTATGGGATACGACCACGACACCGGGAACCCCGGCGTGGGCGCCCTCGATGTCCAGGACCACCTGCCATGCCCGCTCCTGGAGCTGAGAGAGAGTCTCCCCATTGGGCATCTCCACGTCGGCGGGATTGCTGCGCCACGTGCTGTAAACATCGGGCCACCTAGCCCGCATCTCGGCGCCGGTGACTCCCTCCAGGTCCCCTAGGCTTAGCTCCCGCAATCCTGGGTCCGTTACGACAGGGGCGCCGGAAACCTTGCGCACCTCCTCCGCCACCTGTACGGTGCGGGTCAGTGTGCTGGCATAGATTACGGCGTGGTCCCACTGCAACGCCGCGCGGGCAGAATCGCGGGCCTGCGACAACCCGCGCTCATTCAGAGAAACGTCGGTCAATCCTTGGAACTTGCCCAGCTTGTTCCACTCGGTCTCCCCGTGCCTTATCAGGTAAAACCTCACTCTCTTTCCCCGGCAGCCCCCACGGGGGTCCGCACCAGTCTCAGCTCGTCGATACGGACACCGTCCATGCCCTTGACCGTTATGGTCAGTTCGCCGAATTCGAGACTGTCCTCAATATCGGGAATTCGTCCCAGTTGGTCCAGCACGAAGCCGGCAATTGTCTGGTAATCCCCCTCTGGAATCTCCAGGCCCAGCTCATCATTGATCTCGGAAATGCTGGCAGCAGCGTCCACCCGGTATGTTTCCTCGCCCAGAGAAACAATCATCTCTTCAGGCTCTGTGCCCTCATCTCCGACTTGGCCCACAATAACTTCCAGGAGTTGCTTCGTCGTGGCCAATCCGGCAATGCCGCCGAACTCGTCGAAAGTCAGAACAACTGTGTGCCGGTTCTGCCGCATCTCCGCAAATGTATCGCTGACGCTCTTTGTTTCCGGCACGATGTACGCATCCCGCAGGAGTGTCGTAACGTCGTCAGCAGGCTTCAGCTGGTCGGAACACAGCGCCGTCAGAACATCCTTTACTGACAGAATTCCCAAGACGTTCTCGGTGGAACCCTCATAGACTGGAAACCTTGTATGGCTGAATTGCCGGTAAATCTCTAGAAATTCAGTAAGTGTGGCGCCCTTTTCCAACCATACAATTTCAGGGCGAGGAGTCGTCACTTCCCGCATCTGACGGTCTCCGAACCTGAACACCTTCTCCAGCAGTTCCGCCTCATCCGCCTCAACGGCGCCCGTCTGGGCTCCTGCTGCGATGAGCATGCGTATCTCCTCCTCACCGCCCAGGTGGGAGGTGTCCGTAACTCCCAGGACCCTGCTGCTCGCGGTGGTTATGCCCTGCAGTACCGACACCACGGGCGACAAGGCCGAACCGACTACTGTAAGCGGCCTGGAGGCGAAGAATGCGACGCCTTCCGAGCGTCTCCAAGCGATGGTCTTGGGCAGAGTCTCGCAGAAGATGAGCAAGATCAAGGTTATTCCGATGGTGGACACCAGGGCGGAAATCATGGGATCACCAATGATTTCCACAATGAGGACGGTGGTCAATGCGGCGGCGGCGGTGTTTACGAGATTGTTGCTGAGAAGTACCGTGGCGAGGAACCGCTCGGGATGCTGGATTAGCCGGGATACTCTCCCTGCCCCTGCCTTGCCGGTCTTGACCAGGTGAAGCAGACGCGCCCTGGGCAGGGCAATGAACGCCGTTTCAGATGCCGAGAAGAAGGCTGAAAGAATCAGAAAAATTGCCAGTATGCCCCATCTCCATGAGTCTCCGGCGTCCATATTTTGGCGTTCCCTCCTGGTGCACGGTGAATTGTTGGTGAATAATTGCAAAACGCAATAGTTATTACCATAGGATGATAGCATTGGCATGCAGGGGTGTAAAGTTGGACCGTTATTGGGACATTATGTCTGATATATGGCTGCCATTAGCCATCTTTTATCGAAAAGTTGAATCTTGAGTACCAATCGAATTTAATGAGAAAAACTACAAACGCGGGCTGCTGATTACATGCCATTGAAAGTTCTTGGAATCGAGACCTCGTGCGACGAAACCGCGGCGGGAGTGGTGGAAGACGGACGGGTGTTGCGATCCAACATCATCTCGTCCCAGGCCAATGTGCATTCCCAATACGGCGGTGTTGTCCCGGAGCTGGCATCTCGCCAGCACGTGCGCGACCTGACCCCCGTGCTCAATCAATCAGTCTCGTCGTGTGGTCTCGGGCTTGAGGACATTGACGTCGTCGCTGTCACCTATGGTCCTGGGCTTGCCGGTTCCCTGATTACCGGCCTCAACGCCGCGAAAGCCATTGCCTTCACCTTGGGAAAACCCCTGGTCGGTGTAAATCATTTGGAAGCCCACATATACGCCGCCTGGCTGACACTATCGAATCCGGCCGAGGACCCAGGGTTTCCATTGGCCTGTCTCGTGGCATCCGGCGGACACACCGACCTGATCCTGATGGAGGGACACGGCGACTACCGGCTTATCGGACGCACCCGCGACGACGCCGCAGGCGAGGCCTTCGACAAGGCGGCGCGCATCCTGGGTCTGGGATTCCCAGGGGGACCGGAAATCCAGCGCGTATCGCAGGGCGCCGCCGGTGAGGTGACACTACCACGCGCGTGGATGCGCGACACCCACGACTTCAGCTTCAGCGGATTGAAAACGGCCCTCCTGCACATGGCGCAGCACCGGGGAGTCTATCTTGCCGACAGCGAAGACCCTCCCAGCGACGACGCCACCGCAGAGGTCATCCGGGAACTGGCGTCGGCGTTCCAGGAGTCGGTGGTTGACGTGGTGTCCACCAAGCTGGTGGATATGGCAAAAAAGTACCGCGTCAAGGGACTCGTCCTCGGTGGTGGAGTAACGGCCAACGCGCGGCTGAGAGAGGAGATTCTGCGGCGTTCGCCACTGCCGGTGATCGTTCCTCCGCCAGTCCTCTGCACTGACAACGGAGCAATGGTGGCGGCCACAGCCTACTACCAGTACCAACGCGGTGAACAATGGCCCATGGACCTGGATGTCGACCCGGGGTTGCCGCTGGGCTAAGTCCTCCCAGGCGGCAAAACCGGACGTCGGCCAGTCCGGTTCGTTGGGGAGGGTCTAATTGGAAGGGCCGTCGGCAGGCATTTCCGACTTGGCCTGCTTCCAGGACGTCTGCGCCAGGTCTACGAGGTCGTAGACCTGCTGGACATCCAGCGAACTCCTGAAGGGAAATGCGATTTCCATCCCCTCTCCATGGAATATCACTGCGCCTGCCGGACGGGTGAAGTAATTCGATGCAAGAATGAACACACCGGCCAGGATTATCAACAGCGCAATCAGGGGCGCGACATCGATGTTGATCACAGGCACGTTCGGCCCGCTGATCTGCCCGGCTAGCCAGTAGCCCACGATCAGGTAGAGGAACGCCCCGCCTACCATGATCATCGCACCCTGGAGAATCGCGCTCCAGTTACGCTGCCCGGTTCGCACCGAGCACTGTGCTATCTCGGACGAATTGGCGATGTGGGTGTCCCGAAAGCCCTCGATTCCCCTGAACGCGATGAGCCGCTGGTTCGTCAGTATCAGTGCCTGCCCTGCCCGCGGCACGCTGTCCACCAACCCCTCGTTGGGCAGAAAGACCCTGGAGATTTCCTCTCCCCGCGCAAGCAGGACACCCCGTATACGGGAGCGCTGGGCAGCGCCTTGGCTATCCTCCTCGCTCTCTGAGGACTTGGCTATAGCGACGTCTGTTTCTTCCGCCAGGTACGCTAGCTGTTCGAATCTTTCAATGCTCGCGGGGCTGGCCGCTGCAAAATCCGGAAGGCCAGTTTCCGCCGGGCCAGCTATCCCGGCCTCACGCTCGCTCCACTGGGCGTCAAGGAACTCGGAAGGAGCGGAAGGTGGCGGCGGCGTAAGAGGTTCTCTTGCTCGCCCGTCCGCAACGAGGGAGCGCGGCTCAACTAGCCACTGGGAACCCAGGAATTCGGAGGGAGCGGAAGGTGGAGGAGGTGTTATGGTAACTGAAGCCGACGATCGGGCTGCTTGAATTGCAACGGGCCGGGTTGGATTCTCCTCCCACCCGTCTTCGGTCTGATAGGTTGTCTCTTTGTCGGCTGACATGTGGGTCCATCGAATCGCTATTCCCATCCCATACTAGCATACCGTCTTGACGGAGCGCCTTGACCGCTCTCGACAGGTTATCCCAGGGGCCTTCATCGCCACTTGGAGCGTCGCGAGGTCTCTCGGTCTTAACTTGGTGACGCTTGACCCTTATCAACCCCAAGTTATCCCCCGTGGCATCGAATGCAACTGGACCAATTGTCAGGAAATCCAATCTGCGACCAACGGCCCACGTTACCTCATGCTCGAACTACCCTATCGCAACACCGCTTCCGAATATGGTACGACCGTTGGACCACCTCAAACCCCGGAAAGCAACAGAATGCAACACCTCCTGACGGCTCCGTGGCCTACGGACGCCCTCTCTCCAAAGCTGAGGAACCTGGTCGGTGTCCCGTCCAGAAGTGCCCAATTCAACACTCTTTCCACGCAGGCCGTGAGCCCAAGTAACCACCGCCCACAGAGAAAACACCATGCAACATTGAAACGACCCTGTGGGTTTTCTCAGGGCAATCGCATTTGACTTTTCTAGCTCGTCATTCCCGCGCAGGCGGGAATCCAGGTCATTCGGAGTGCATTCTCCATCGAGTTGGAAGGGCCTATCAGGCGTGTGATTAACGCGATTTCTCCCGACTTCCGTCCACTGGATTCCCGCCTGCGCGGGAATGACGGTTCACTCAGCCAGTGAGCAAGGGTTGCTCCTCCAAATGCGATAGCCCTGTGGATTTTCTGAACTGCTGTTGACAGTGCAAAACAGGTATGCTAGTTTCTTGCAAAGGCTGTGATGGAGACGAGTAGGTCAGGATTTCGTGCTTAGCGAGCCTGGTACGGTGGAAGCAGGCGCATCGGACCTGATTGAAGATCCCTCCGGAGCCGCCCGTTGAAAGGTCCTGATTCGTCAGGAGCAAGTAGGCGAGGCCGGGGTTCGTCGCCCGTTAGAAACGACGGGGCATGATAGTGCCTGCAAGAGAGGCCCTGATTCCATCGGGGCAAATAGGGTGGTACCGCGGGAATTACGAAGTCCCGTCCCTATGTGGGGCGGGCCTTTTTTGTTTCCGGGCGGCGAACCGTAGCAACGTGGCGCCAGGCAGACCCGGAAGCACCCTTCTCTGGCAGGGTATGTCAGAATTTACGGAGGCGCTGCTTTGGTAGTCAGAGAAAAAATCAAGGGTGCGGAAGTCATCTGCCAGAGCCTTATCCGGGAGGGCGTCGAGGTACTCTTCGGTCACCCGGGCGGGGCGATTCTTCCCTTTTACGACGCCCTCTGGGGCTACCCCCAGCTCCGGCACATCTTGGTACGCCACGAGCAGGCCGCGGCCCACGCCGCCGACGGCTATTCGCGCGTCAGCGGCAAGGTAGGCGTCTGCGTGGCCACCTCCGGGCCCGGCGCCACCAACCTGGTCACCGGCATCATGGGCGCCAAGGCGGACTCTGTTCCGCTGATCGCCATCACCGGACAGGTGGCCCGTACCGCGCTGGGCTCCGAGGCATTCCAGGAGTGCGACATCTGCTCCATCACCGCCACCTGCACCAAAAAGAGTTTCATGGTTATGTCGGGCGCCGACCTCGCTCCCACCATTCGCGAGGCCTTCGTTATCGCCCAGGAGGGACGGCCCGGCCCGGTGCTGATCGACATTCCCCGCGACGTCCAGATGGAGATGGTCGAGCCTGACTTCCCCGAGGTAACCGCGCTGCGGATGCCTGACCTGGGCGAGGAAACGAAGGAGCAGCTCCACGCTGCAGCCCGGCTGATAAACGAAGCCGAGCGCCCTCTGATCATTGCTGGGCACGGCGTTCTCGCCTCGGGCGGCTCCGCCCAGCTGCAGGCCCTCGCCGAGGCCACCGGCATCCCAGTTATCACCACGCTGCTCGGTCTCAGCAGCTTCCCCAGCGCGCATCCCTTGAGCCTTGGCATGCTTGGGATGCACGGCATGTACTGGGCGAATATCGCCGTTGACGAGGCCGATCTTATCGTCGGCGTCGGAATGCGTTTCGACGACCGGGTCACCGGGCGTGTATCCACCTTTGCGCCCCATGCCCGCGTAATCCACGTCGACATCGAGCCTACCCAGATCGGCCGCAACGTGCCGGTCGAGGTCGCGCTATCCGGCGACGCCAAGGCGGTGCTACACGCACTGACTCCACTGGTCAAGAACACACCAAGGTCGGACTGGATGGAGCACATCAACAATATGCGCCGGGACCACCCGTCCCTGGCCATTCCTGCATCGGACAAGCTGCAGACCCAACACGTAATGACCACGCTGAACGATGTCTTGCAAAACGACCCTGGCGCCACCGTGGTTACTGGTGTCGGACAGCATCAGATGTGGGCCGCTCAGTTCCTCGGATTCAACCAGGAGAACACCTTCGTCTCCTCGGGCGGACAGGGCGCCATGGGCTTCGAAGTCCCCGCTGCCCTCGGTATCCAGGCTGGCAGGCCCGGCACAACCGTCTGGAGCATCGCTGGGGACGGCGGTTTCCAGATGACATTGCAGGAACTGGTAACGGCAGTCGAGGAGCGCCTGCCGGTCAAGTTCGCTCTCATCAACAACGGTCATCTGGGAATGGTCCGGCAATGGCAGGAGATGTACTTCGACAACCACCTGAAGGCGGTTCCGGTGCCGGGACCTGACTATATCAAGCTGGCCGAGGCCTATGGCGTGGGAGCCGTCAGGGTGACTGAGCAGGAGGAGGTGCTGGCCGCCCTGCAGCAGGCCAGAGCCTATGACGGTCCCTTCCTGATTGAGTTCGTGGTCGACCAGGCAACGAACGTGTATCCAATGGTCCCTCCCGGTGGATCGCTGGCTGATACCATTGAGGACCCGGCGGTGGCCGCCTGACCCGACAACTCGAGCCTTGCGTCTGAATTTCTTCGGAGATAGCTATGGAGAAGGTTACGATCCAGGAAGCGTCCCGTCGCCTGAACGTCTCGCAGCGGGATATTCGCGAGTACATACGAATAGGAAACCTCAAAGCTGAACGCGACCCCGAATCCTCATCCGGACGGTGGCTCGTTGAACTGCCTGGCGACGGATGGGAGGACGACTTCAAGTCCTTCCTTAACAATATGGCGGCCAACCAGACCCCTTGGTGGTGGGCGTTCGAGAACAAGACCGGAAAGGTCCACTACCTGCTTCAAGTGGGTATCGAAGAGATCATGCCTGACTTTCTCTGTGGCCTCAGGGGAGAAAATCTCTTCCCGGCAGCAGGACACACCGAGGACCAGCGCTGCCCCAACTGCCTGGGCGCCGCCATTGCCCAGAACTTGCCCCTGTGGGACGACTAGCGTCCCTGCGTTAAGGACCCAACCCCCGCTTGCAATGCGCCAAACAAGAGAGGAGCAGCCATAAGGGCTGCCCCTCTCCATATTGACCCAAGCCACCGCGGCCCTGGTTGGGCTAACCCCCGCCTCCGGCCATCGTAACGCCCGGTTCGGTCATGCCCTCCGGGTTCAGCAGGGTGTCCAACTCCTCGTCTGACAGCTCGGTCTTCTCCTTGGCCATCTCCCGGATAGTGGAGCCTTGGGCTGCTGCCTCCTTGGCGATCGACGCTGCTGCGTCGTAGCCGATAGCAGGCGCCAGCGCCGTTCCCAGCATCAGGCCCTTCTCCACCATATTGGGTCCAACGGTTGTAGCCTCGATGCCCTCCACGCACTGTTCGGCGAAGTTGTTGGCCGAGGCCGCCAGTAACGAAATCGATTCCAGTATGTTGTGTGCCGCCACCGGCATCATGGTGTTCAGTTCGAAATATCCGCCTTGGCCCGCCAGGGTCACCGCGGCGTCGTTGCCCACCACCTGGGCCACCACCTGCACTACCGACTCCGCGATCACCGGATTTATCTTGCCCGGCATTATCGAACTGCCCGGTTGCACCTCCGGCAGCGAGATCTCGCCCAGCCCGGCGCGGGGTCCGGAAGCGATGAAGCGTATGTCATTGGCGATCTTGTGCAGGCTGATCGCCACGGTCTTGAGCTCACCGCTGGCCTCCACCAACGCGTCCAGCGACGACTGTGCTTGGAAGTGATTTCCGGTCTCGCGGATCTCGACGCCTCCAGCCTCGGAAACGAAAGCGCAGGTGCGGGATGAGAACTCGGGGTGGGTGTTGACTCCGGTGCCGACCGCAGTCCCACCCAGGGCCACCTCGGCCAGCGCATCCTGAGTCCGCCGCATCCGTTGGATGCTGTAGCGGGCTTGGCCTGCATACCCCCGGAACTCCTGCCCCAGGCGTACAGGCGTCGCGTCCTGCAGGTGGGTGCGTCCGGTCTTCACGATGGGCCAGAATTCCTCCGACTTCTTTTCCAGTTCAGTCGCCAGCTTTTCCAGCCCGGGGATCAGGTCCTCCCGGATGGCCAGCAGGGCCGCCAAGTGAATCGACGTCGGGATTACATCGTTGGACGACTGTCCCATGTTGACGTGGTCGTTGGGATGAACCAGCCTGGATCCCAGGTCGCCGCCCAGCAGTTGGCTGGCGCGGTTGGCGATGACCTCATTGGCGTTCGTGTTGGTCGATGTTCCTGAGCCGGTCTGAAATATGTCCAGGACGAAGTGACGGTCAAGCTGACCGTCGATAACTTCCTGCGCCGCCGCCACAATGGCGTTGCCGATTCGCTCATCCAGCAACCCGAGAGACATGTTGCTCCGGGCCGCCGATTGCTTGATCAGGCCCAGCGCACGGATGAACGTTCGCGAAAATCGCAGTCCGCTTATGGGGAAGTTCAGCACGGCTCGCATGGTGGAGGCACCGTACAGGGCATCGGCCGGCACCTCCATCTCGCCCATGGAATCGCGTTCGATTCTTACGTTGGGGCTGGCGGTCATTTTGGGGCATCCTCCAAGCAAATTTTGGCATAGGATACCACGCAAACGGCCCAGAGGAAGGTCGTTGGAAAAACCCTCCCGGAGTCTCTCAATTTCCCGTACCCCACCGGGCAGTGGACAATTGAGGCTCCCGAGACCACTGTTAAGACATCGCATTGTTCCAAGTGAATTGGTTGGGGCAAATTGTAGGGCAACCCTCGTGGCAGTCCTCTTCATTACACGGAACCACCTGGACCGGACCGGATCCAAGTCCAACCATCCGGGGCAAATCGTTCAGATGCAGGTAGCTGCCCGCGTGGATATCCGTCACCCCCACGAAGGCGGTGAAGTGGGTCCAGAGCCCCTGACCCGCTGACAGCTTCCATCTTGACACCTCAACTTCCTCCCACACTTGGAAGCTATCTCAAAACGGCTCAGTTCGATTGCCGAGGGACGGCGAACGGCATGGTTCTCTGGATTCCCGCCCCCGAACGGGTCGCGGACTAGCTTTCGCGGGAATCGCCGATGGCCCTTGGGCCACGTTTGAGTATGAAAATGGGCTATTTTCATGGCAATGTCGTTCAAGCTCTATCCAGAGGCGTGATACAATGTCTAGAGTTTCATCGACAGGGAGTCGCACAGTTGGCCGCCGAGGTTCGCGTTCGTTACGCCCCCAGCCCTACGGGGCAGCCCCACATCGGCAACATCCGCACCGCCCTCTTCAATTGGCTTTTCGCCCGCCACCATGGCGGCAAGTTCATCGTTCGCATTGAGGATACCGACCAGAATCGCTTGGTCGAGGGAGCCATCGAAGCGATCCTGGACGGCCTTCGCTGGCTGAATATCGACTGGGACGAAGGCCCCGAAGTTCAGGGCCCCCACGCTCCCTACGAACAATCAAATCGTCTCGAAATATACCAGCGCCTGTCGGAACAGCTCCTGGATCAGGGCAACGCTTACCACTGCTACTGCAGCCGCGAGGGGCTGGAACAGCTGCGTCGTTCCAACCGCGAGTCCGGGTCATATTCCGGTGAGGGCTGCCGGTGTCGCGGCCTGGGCAAAAGCGGTGCCGTCGGCGATCCGGTGAACGACGACCAGCGGGTCATCCGCTTCGCCATGCCCGAGTCCGGCCTCACCCAGGTCCACGACCTGATTCGCGGGGATGTGGAGTGGCGCAACGAGCTCCAGGAGGACTTCGTCATTCTGAAGTCCGACGGCTTCCCCACCTACCATCTCGCCGTAGTCACCGACGACCACCTGATGGAAATCAGCCATGTCATGCGGGCTGAGGAGTGGTTGCCGAGCACTCCGCGCCACCTGCAGTTGTACAAGGCCTTCGGCTTTGAGCCGCCGGAGTTCGCTCACCTGCCCATGATCACCGGCCCCGATAGGGCCAAGCTGTCCAAGCGACACGGTGCCACCGCCATTGGCGAATACCGGGATGAGGGCTATCTGCCGGAAGCATTGCTCAACTTCATGGTCCTGCTGGGTTGGTCCCTCGATGGCAGTACCGAGGTGGTGCCTCTGCAGGACATCATCGACAACTTCACCCTGGATCGCATCACCAAGTCCGCGGCCATTTTCGACCAGGAAAAGCTCCAGTGGATGAACGGCATCTACATCCGCGACCTCCGTGCCGACCTCCTGGCGGAGCGGATGACGGACTACATCCCTCGCGAGTTGGACGCCGACGAACAGGACTATCTCACCGGCATCGCGCCGCTGGTGCAGGAACGCCTGAAGCGGTTGGATGAGTCCAACGATATGACGGGCTACTTCTTCGGCGAACTGGCGCCGGACTATGATGGAGCGACTCTGGTGCAGAAGGGCATGGACAGCGGCGGTACCCTGGCGGCACTCCACGCGGCTGTCACCGCCCTCGAGGACAACACTTCGCACGCCGACTTCGGCCACGAAAGGCTCGAATCGTTGCTGGGCGAGGTGGGCAATTCACTGTCCCTTTCCCGTCGGCAGTTCTTTGGCTTGCTGCGCACTGCAGCCACCGGCCGGAACGTATCGCCACCGCTGTTCGAGACGATGGAAGTCATGGGACGCACCCGCGTCCTGGCTCGCCTGGGACAGGCGGCCCAGAAACTGTCCTAGGCTCCGGTCTCCTCGCCCTTTCCCCACCGCCATTCCCCACCAGTTGAACAGATACTTCCATGGGACTACCAAGAATGACGCAAACGGCTGATACCGAAACCACCACCGGGCATGACTTCATACGCACCATAGTCGCCGACGACAACCAGACAGGTAAATTCGGCGGCAATGTGATAACCCGCTTTCCCCCGGAACCCAATGGCTACCTGCACATTGGCCACGCCAAGTCCGCCTGCCTGAACTTCGGCCTCGCAGCCGATAATGGCGGGCATTGCAACATGCGTTTTGACGATACCAACCCCACCCGAGAGGAGGTGGAGTACGTCAACTCCATCCTCGAAGATGTGCGCTGGCTGGGTTGGGACTGGGGCGAAAACCTGTTCTACGCCTCCGACTACTTTGAGCGGCTCTACGAGATGGCCGTCGACCTCATCCGCAAGGGCAAGGCCTACGTGGATGATCTGACCTTCGACGAAATCAGAGAGTATCGCGGCACTCTGACCGAACCGGGTCGTGAGAGCCCCTACCGCGACCGTGCCATGGGTGAGAACCTGGACCTCTTCCGGCGAATGCGGGCCAGTGAATTCGAAGAGGGTAGCCGGGTCTTGCGGGCCAAAATCAATATGGCCTCGCCCAACCTCAACCTGCGCGATCCTGTGCTCTATCGCATCCTGAAGGCATCGCACCACCGCACTGGCGACGATTGGGTCATCTACCCGATGTACGACTTTGCCCACGGACAGTCGGACTCCATCGAAGGCGTTACCCATTCGATCTGCACCCTGGAGTTTGAAGGCCACCGCGCCCTCTACGACTGGTGCCTGGACGAGCTGGAGATATACCACCCGCAGCAGATCGAGTTCGCTCGCCTCAACTTGACCTATACCGTCCTCAGCAAACGGCGACTCATCCAGCTGGTCGAAGGGAGACACGTAAACGGATGGGACGACCCGCGAATGCCCACGTTGTCCGGTCTCCGGCGACGGGGCTACACCCCCGAGGCCATCCGCGACTTTTGCGAGCGCATCGGCGTCGCCAAGCGCGATACCTGGACCGACATCGCTCTGCTGGAAAACTGCGTCCGGGAGGACCTGAACCGCCTCGCCCCGCGGGTAATGGCCGTGCTGGACCCGGTAAAGCTGGTCATCGAGAACTACCCCGAAGGCAAGGTGGAATACGTCGACTCGGAAAACAACCCGGAGGATGCCGACGCCGGCCACCGGTCCCTTCCCTTCTCCCGCACTTTGTACATTGAGCGGGAGGATTTCGCCGAGGACCCTCCCCGTGGCTTTTTCCGTTTGTCACCGGGGCGAGAGGTTAGGCTGAAGGACGCCTATTACGTCACATGCACCGGCGTAATAAAGGACGAGAAAACCGGTGAGGTAGTGGAGATCCGGTGCACCTACGACCCCGAGACACGGGGCGGCACATCGTCCGATGGGCGGCGCGTTCGAGGCACCTCCCACTGGGTGTCAGCCGAGCACGCCCTGGATGCCGAGGTCCGCATCTACGACCACCTGTTCCTTCAGGAGGACCCTGGAGACCTGCCCGAGGGCGGTGAGTTCACGGACAACCTGAACCCCGACTCGCTACACACATTAACCGCCAAGGTGGAGCCCTCTCTGGCCGATGCAAATCCCGGTGATCGCTTCCAGTTCCTGCGCCAAGGCTACTTCTGCGCAGACCTGGATTCATCTCCAGGCGCCCCGATCTTTAACCGCACTGTGGCCCTAAAGAATTCCTGGTCGAGGCGAAAAGGGTAGCCAGCAGTTAGTTCCGAAAGTCAGACAAGAGTGAGGGCGGGTGTTGACCCGCCCTCACTCTTGTCTCGCCTCTGGCAGCCTTAACCTAATCGGCAGCCGCTCCTGCCTGGGCCGATTGGTAGCGCACCGAGTACTTCTTCTCATTGATGGTGTACGCTGCAATTGCTGCGGGGATCAGGCAGACTGCTGCAATCGAGAATGGCATCAGGTAGGAACCCGTCAGGTCATACAATATGCCGCCCAGAATGATGCTTACGAAAGCGCCTACCTGGTGGCAGAGGAAAGATATACCCGAAATGGTGGCCAAGGCCCGCAGTCCGTACACATCAGCGGTCAATGACGCGGTGATGGGCACGCTGGCGATCCATGAGAAGCCTGCCAGGATGGCAAAGACCCACAGGCTGGCCAGACCCGGCGACCCAATAATGGGCAGGGTTATTCCGTTCTGCACCGCCAAGAGTCCGCCGATCAATGCTAGGTAAGCGACGCATCGCACCGAGTAAACCGTCCCCAGCACGTTCTTGCGGCCGAATCGATCGGCCAGCCAGCCTCCGCCGATGGCACCAATCACATTCAGGCCCGTAAGGATGGCGAAAATCAGAGACGCCAGCTTTGGGTCAATTCCCAACTCTCCATCGGCGTAGGGCACGAAGTGCACTGACAGGAGGCCTACGGTTATGCCGCAGACCATGTAGGCTGCCGACAGGTTCCAGATCGGCGGCGAACGGAAGGACTTGTACCACTGGTCCACCTCGAAGTGCCCTCGACGCCGCGCCGGATACCCGGATGCCGCGCCGCCCGGCGGCTCAGGATCTCCATCCGGCTGCAGGCCCATATCTCCCGGGTCGTTGCGCAGGAACATATATCCTATCGGCAGGGCCAGAAGGGTAACAATACCTCCCAGTGCAATCCAGGAAACCTGCCAGCTGGACAACTGCACCAAGTAACCGCTGAAAGTTATCAGCACCATGCCGCCAATGGACGAGCCAGAGGCCACCAGCCCCAGCGCGAGGGTCCGCCGCCTGACAAACCACCTCGCGAGCAGCGGCATCAGGGTCCCTATGGACGCCCCGCTCATGGCAGTGGACAACACGAAGCTGAACAGGAATATCAGGAAATAGAGATTGAAGGTCAAGCTGAGCGCGGCGGTGGAAACCCCGGCCACCAGGAGGCTGATGAGAATGACCCAGCGGGAATTGAACTTGTCGAAGAGCTGTCCTATCAGTGGCTGCGTGATCCCGTTCATCAACCAGCCCAGGCCGGCGGCGACGGATATCCCGGTGCGGGAGAAGCCAAGCTCCTCGCTCATTGGGATGACGAAAACACCAAATCCATTGCGCGCCCCGGTGGTCACCCCGGCGATAAACATGGCGGTAAACATGACGTACCAGCCATAATAAGCGCTGTTTCGGGGAGGTGAACCTGTACCTGGCGGAGAAGCTATCTGCGAGTCCTGTGCCATTCCGATTCTTAGTGTCCTTCCCAGCGATAGACTTGGATCCTGTGGCGACAGCTGTCTACCACCAGGATGTTCCCCTGGCCGTCCAGCTTTACTGCAGTCGGACCCCAGAACAGTTTCTCGATGTTGGCAGATTCCTCTCGGTCCCTGCGTTCTGGAGGGTCGACAATTGGCGACAGATCTGCCTCAAGACGAAGAGACCCTTCCTCAGGGTTTGCCTCGAAGTACTCGTTCGCCCACGAAGGCGTCTGGGACTCGCCCCTGAGCGTGGCCAGCAACTCACCGTCGGGCGCTAGAACACGGACACGTTCATTGCCCCAGTCCGCCACATAGATGTTGCCAACGTCATCAACAGTAAGGCCGGCCGGCCGTGCGAACCGGTCGCTGTCCCGGGCAACGTTTCCAGGAGCGGGCAATTCGCCCAGAAACTCGCCACCGGACTTGAACTTTTCAATTCGATCGTTCCCCCAGTCGGAAACGTATACGTTTCCGTCTTTGTCCAACGCGATGCCCCACGGAGTGTTGAATTGACCTTGACCTGTGCCAAACTCTCCCCAAGACTCCAGGAATTCTCCCCCGGCGGTAAACCTCTGGATCCTGTGATTACCACTGTCGGAAATAAGCAGACAATCGTCCCTGTCGCAGAGGATGTAAGATGGGTGGTCCAACCGGCCTGGGCCTATCCCGGGTTCTCCCCAAACATCCACTACCTCACCGGTGGTCGTGAAAACAGTTATGCGGTTCAGCGCCTCGTCAGTAACGTACAGCCTGTCCTTGCTGTCGAAGGCCAGTGAACTGGGCCACCAGAATTCACCGTGGGCTGTGCCACCCGTCCCGAACTCTCCGAGGAATTCCTCATCAACCATGCACATGGAAATTCGCTTGTATGGGAGTCGGATTGGCAATTCCGGTCCGGCCCGGTTGAGGACATACATCACGCCTCTGGAGTCCAGGGCTACGTCCACCGGGTTCTGAAAGCCACGCCCCTGGTTGGACAACGAACCGACAGTATGGCTGTAGCGAATGGCAGCTGTGATTGTCATTTCAGGATCGACCCTCATTACCGATGAATGGTTCGCTGTCCCGCTACAGCACTAGGACATCTGGTATTCCCGAGTTGACACGATCAGTTGCAACAGGTCTGCAACTCGCTGCTCGGAGCAATCCCCGGAGAAACGTGAATTGAAATCAATTCCGCCCTGTTCACCAACGAAGGCGACCAACTCCCGAAGCGTTGATCCCGAGACTTCCAAGGCGCCTGTAAGAGAGAGGCACGCATCGACCAATTCCTCTGGTGAATACTCTGGCCCTCCCTCGCGCAATCGGTCGATTATGGCGCGCACGCCGCGTTGGTCCGGGTCTCCCATCATTTGGGCTACGGAGTTCACCCGCTCCATCAGCGTGCCCGTGTCCACCCATTCCGTACCGGTGTGCCAGCCCTCCACCGTCGGCGGATTCAGTATCTCCTGCCCCATGAAACTGGCATCCAGGGCCAAGTTAACTATGTTCCACTGCGGGGTTCTGAAGGCGCCAGCCATATGTGCGACTCCGGCTACTACCTCTGCAGGACTCTTCACCTTGCTGTATCGCACCTTTTCGGAACGGAAAAATTCCGACATGAATATCGTCCGCAAGGCAGACCGCGCGTCCCCTCCCGTCCTGCGAAGATCTTCGGCAATGATCTGCGTCGCAGTCTCGTCGGGTTGATCAGACACGAAGAATCCATGCAGCTTGCCCGCCAGAAACCAGCTGCTGGCAGGATGACCACAGATGATGTCCAAGACATCCTCTCCATTGAAGCGTCCGGTCTGGTTGAGGAATGTCTTGGGACTGTCGTCATGATCCTCGGGCCGGTATACGAACTGCCAGTCCAATCGTCCGTGAGGCCAGATAGAGTCCCGGGATGCGCGCACGCTCATATAGTCCTGATTCGCGATGGTCCATCCGGTAAAGGCTCGTGCAGCCGCCTTCACATCCGCTTCTGAATAGGTCCCTATACCCATTGAGAAAAGTTCCAGCAGCTCCCGCCCGTAATTCTCGTTGGGCGCGTCCTTGTGGTTGTCCTTGTTATCCAGCCAGAAGATCATCGCCGGATCTCGGGACAACTCGGACAACAGGTTCCGGAAAGTACCAAGTCCGTGGCGCCGGAAAGTGTCAGTTTGATTCACAACAGCCTTGGCATGGTTGAGCTTGCCGTAAGCGGTGGCAAACAGACCGTGCCAGAAAAGAGCCATCTTCTCTTCGAGAGGCCTTTTGGAATTTATCATCCGGTACAGCCAGTAAGATTGGGAACTCTCAATGAGCATAAGGCTGTTCTGATCGACGTGATATCTACGAATGAGTGAGTCATCCCAAGCGGTCGCCTCCTCTGGGTGCAGCAGTCGCTCGACAGTTCCCTCGTAGCCGTCTTCAACGCAGTCTTCCAACTCATCGTAGGTGGCCCCGAAACCAGCCCTTCGCATCAGGTGGGCCATCAACGCCATTTCCTCGTCAGCCTGAACCCTGCGAGACACAATATTCTGCGCCATCAACTGCTCCTAGGCTCCCCGAACAGCAGTGATCGCTTCGCTGGGATATCCCTGCGCGATCGAAGCCTGGGGAGGTTATTCACCAATAGGCTGTAGACAGCGGTAAGTATAGCACTCGGTGAACTGCCGCGAACCGGCCAGCCCTGGCATTTCAGCCTTCTAGACATAGTAAGTTGACAGTTGCATATTTTTCATTTAATTTTTAGAAATCAATTATCCATTAGATAAAGAGCCTTTCAAAATGCAGTAGGTTGTACTAGGGCCAGAATACGCAGGATCAATAATCCTGGGATGGGGTGGTCGGAACAAACCACTGATATCCCTCCCAGCAGGCATCGACGAAAGCGATGCATTCCGGAACCAAGAAGGTCACCTCAACAGGAGGATTATGTAAAAACCCGAAACCAGGTAAACCCTGGCAATCAAACAATTTCCGCGAGGCTTCGCAGTATTAGGGAATGCAGGCTCTCATCTCAGGTGACGCAATATTCGTAAAATTCCTACGTCTGGCTCCCCGGCTGGACAACACCACATCGTTGGCATTCCCACAACACTGTTCTTATGGCCTTGGCGGGTTAGCAACGACAACCTTTAACAAACCAAGGTAGATAAGGGTTTGGGGTGGTTTTTATGTCAACGAACGTAAGAATAATCAGTGATGGAGTGATGAAAGTCGACGGCGGTTCAATGTTCGGCCCAGTGCCCAAGGTGGCTTGGGAAAACAGCGTCGTAACCGATCGCAAGAACCGGATGACTTTGGGTCTGAATTGTCTGTTGCTCCATTCTTCCGGCCAGAACGTGCTCATAGACACCGGTGTCGGTTCCAAGGACATGCACGCCGATAAAGAATCTCTCGGTCTCGTTCCAAGCAGGCTGCTCCGGGGCCTCAAGGCGGTCGGGCTGGCACCAAAGGATATCAATGCAGTAATTCTCACTCATCTTCATTTCGATCATTCAGGCGGTTGCACCCGGTTGGACCGGGCGGGAAACGTGGTGCCGACTTTTTCCAAGGCCAAGTATTACGTGCAGGAGCGATGCTGGCACGAAGCATGCCACCCGAACGAGCGGGCCAACACTTCGCACCGTACCGACAATTTCCTGCCCATCGACGACCGAGGCCAGCTTGAAATGTTGGATGGCGACAAGGAAATTCTTCCCGGCCTCAACGTCATCGTTACCGACGGTCACGCCAAAGGCCATCAGATGGTGATGTTCAATCACGGAGGCGAGCGGGTCGTCTTCCTCGGGGACATCGTGCCGACTCCGCATCATTTGAACCTCGTCGCCATCTCCGCCTTCGACAATTCCCCTGAGGTGACGCTGGAGCAGAAGAGGGACCTTCTGTTCAGGGCGGAGCGCGAGGGATGGCTGCTGGTCTTCTCTCATGGTCACGAGATACGGTCCGGTTATCTCGAGCGCCGTGGCGGAATGGGGTACCTACGAGACGGGGGACTCTGAAGTTTCGTCCCGACCAATTTCCTCGGATCACAAAAAGGCACCCCGAGTCAAAAGCACGGGGCGCCTTTTTTCTTACCTATTGGTCCCGATTCTCCAAGAGGAGCCCGATTTCAGACTATTGCCTCCGCCAGCACCAACTCGCCATCGATACTGGTCAGCTTGGCGTTCGTGATCTGGTTTCCCAAGTTGGAACCGCATTCTGTTTTGACCCTGATGTAGTTGTCGGTAAGCCCAGACCAGCGACTATCTCTGGAAGACCGCTCCCAGAGCACCGGCCGCACCTCTCCCAGTTGCAACTCCCGGAACCGCCTGTGAGAGTCTGAGGCGAGGCCAAGCATCTTGCTCATGCGCCTCCTCTTTTCCAGCTCAGATACCTGGTCCCTAAAATGAAAGGCGGAGGTACCTGGCCGCGGCGAATACGGAAAGACATGAATATCCGCAAATTCCATTTCGCTTGCGAAATCAACGCTTTCTGCAAAGTCCTCGCCTCTTTCACCTGGGAACCCCACGATTATGTCCGTGGTGATACCCGCATCCGGGTACCTCCTCCTCACCATGTCTACGACAGAACGGAACTGGCTGGTGCTGTATCTTCGCCGCATCCTCGTCAGGACAGCATCGCTTCCGCTCTGCAGTGGTATGTGGAAATGCCTCATCAGCCGTGAATCTGACCAGAGTTCCAGCAGGCCGTCGGTAATCTCATGGGCCTGTAACGATGAAACTCGGAGGCGCTCGATACGGGACTCCACCAGTACAAGCCCCAGAAGGCCCACGAGGTTCCAGTCGCTAAGGTCAAACCCGTAAGTTCCCAATTGAGTGCCTGTGAGTGCGACCTCCTTGTATCCATCCCGAACTCGACGGTTTACTTCGTCCACGATATCCATGGGGGGAATACTGCGTTCCCGTCCTCGCACCTTGGGTACGATACAGTAGGCACAGACTTGGTCACATCCCTCCTGGATTTTGACCATTGCCCGTGTTCGGCCTGACGGCCCGTCCGAGCTTTTTGAGATGCGAACAGGTGCCGGGGCGGCTTCCATCGACGCTGCCCGGACCAGTTCCACCAGATTTGCCTTGGCCGTATTGCCGACTACTTGGGAAACCGCTCCCATCGCTTCAAGCTCCGCCGGTGCGCGCTGCGCGTAACAACCTGTCGCCACCACCACGGCATTAGGGTTGCGCCGACGTGCGGTGCGGAGATACTGTCTCGCTTTGGAGTCGGCGGTGGCAGTTACAGTGCAGGTGTTCAGGACGACGATGTCGGCCTTTGCAGATGGATCCACTACCAGGTATCCAGCCTCGCGGAACTGACGAGCCAGGGATTGGCTGTCGGCCTGGTTCAGTTTGCAGCCGTGGGTGTGGATGGCGACGGTCCGTTGCACATCTTCTGTTTCGGAACCCGATTTGGCATGGGAACCCGCCATGGCTTCAGTCTCCATCGTCATCCACTTCCCATTCGTGCAACTCGTCCTCAAACGGGACCATGTCCCACAATCGCTCTATGGCTGCCGTTACATCTTCCATTATGGAAATGAGGTGCTGGGCGCCGCCCCGGGATTCCCGCACCCGGTCTGCGGCATCACCGAACCCATTGAGACGGCTGAACGCGTCCCGTACGCGGCGGTCGTTGTTCTCACGTCCGAGACCCTTGGCATACTCCTCCACATCCTGGCGGCCCTCAAGTTCATGTCCGCGGGTAAGCGCCACGCCCTTCACCGCCAATGTAACGCTACCCCACAGCAGTTCCTCGCACCTCAGCCACCGAGATTGCCGGGCCTCGCTCATCGCATCCCGCACCAGCCGGACACTCTGATCATTGTAACGCGCCAGTTGCCTCTGCTGATTTCGAGAAAGATTATTCATATCTGTGCCCGTTTAAGTTGTAACCGAGAGGTGGATGGTAGTCAGAATATCAGGAAAGGAAAAGCGGCCCAATTTTCACCGAGCCGCTTTCAAAACCCCAAAGGTCAATCGTTTAGCTACGGATGTTTATTCTTCAGGCCAGCCTTCAGGCTCCTCGCCGTCGGCCAGTGCCTCTTTGATGCTTTCGGAGGCATCCGCGGTCACCCAACCTCTCCAAATGGCTTCATTCTCGTTCAACCACCAGAGAGCAGTAGAGTCATTGTCGGCGTCAGGATTCTGGTCCTGCCACTGCACCACGGACTTGTAAATGTCGATGTTGAAATCCCACTTGCGCAACATTGAAATGATGTCAGGCGCAGCGGCAGGAAGGTCAGGGTTGACCGCGATCAGAATGGTGGCATCCTGGTAGGCGCAGGCCTTGGTAGTGAACCAGCATTCGTCGCTATATGCGGGCTCTTCGAGACGGACCAAGTCAAGTTTGAGGGCCGGATCGTTGGTTCCCCACTGGTACCCAAGCCAAGGCTCCTGGCGCTCGTATGCACCGTAGATATCGCTGTTAAGAGCAGCGCCGTCGCCTGGATTGATAACATGCACATGTTCGTCGAGGCCGTAACCGGTGATCTGGGCGGCGTTCACCTCTTCGCAGGCCCAACCAATCACGCAGGACACCAGCCGTGCCTTGCCACCAGTCTCTTCGGTTTTGAAAAGGTCCTTGTACTGCGGATCCTTCAGGTCTTCAACGCTGTCAAGATCCGGGTACTGTTCTTGCAGGTACTTCGGAATGACGAAGGAGGATTGCCAGTCGGAGCCCAAGCTCTTCCCCACGGACAGGACGGCTCCGTCAACTCGTGCCTTGTCCCAGGCTTCGTCCTGGTTGGGCAGCCAGATCTCCATCGTTACATGGGTGTCGCCATTCTTAAGGCCCTCGAACAGCGGTAAGGTTGCACCGAACTTCACGTCGGTCGGATAGCCGTATCCGAACTCAACCAGGTACTGGGCGATCCTGTTTTGAAGAAGGGCGCTGGCCCAGTTCAGGTCTCCAAAGATAATCGTTTGTTTTTCCTCGGCCTCTTCGGAGGCACACGCAACGGTAGAAACGACCGTCAACATTGCCACTACCAGCGCGAGAAAAATGAGCTTGGTCCGTTTTAGCAACTTCTTACCTCCGATCCCATACGGGAATTGAAATTATTCCCATGCCTGAAAATTGGCGCAAACAATTTCCTCGCATGCATGCGAGAGCCGTAAAGTTACCAGTGTCAATTGCCTCGTGTCAAACTTGCGCAGAGCATTCCCTCCCGCTGCCGGTTGCCACTTTTCATAATGCTGAGAACGGGACAGCCAGCCGGAGGTTTCCATTGTTGAAAGCCCTCATCAGTGCCCACCCTCCAAGGACTCCTGCCTGCTGCGGGCAGCGGCTTGAGTGAGCCGGTCAATGATTATCGCCAAGAAAACAATGGAGACGCCGGCAATTGCGCCATTGCCAGGTTCGTTTTTCTGCAACGCACGCAGTACGTTATCGCCCAGACCACCAGCGGCCACCATGCTGGCGATGGTCACCATGGCCAGGGCCATCATGGTCGTCTGATTGATCCCGGCCATGATCGTCGGCAATGCCATGGGCACCTGCACCTTCGCAAGTAACTGCAGGGGTGAGGCGCCGAAGGAGCGGGCTGCCTCGACCGTCTCCGGAGAAACCTGCCGTATGCCCAGGTTGGTGAGGCGTATAACCGGCGGCACCGCGTAGATAATTGTGGCGAATATTCCAGCCGGCTTTCCCAGTCCGAAAAAGAGTATGCCCGGTATCAAGTACACGAAACTGGGCATGGTCTGCATACCGTCGAGGATCGGCCTCATTATGCTGTTCGCAAGCTGATTCCGGGCGCCCAGAACCCCCAGTGGAAACCCGACACCCACTGATACCGCCACAGCCACCACCATCAGGGCTATGGTGTCAATCGTGTTTTCCCACAGCCCCATGAACCCGATGAACAGCAAAGCGGCCGGGGTGAAAATCAGAAGAGGCCAACGGCCCACAGCGTAAGCGACGATGGACAAGCCAACAACAATCACAGGCCAGGGAACCCACTTTAAGCCCCTTTCGATGTTGATGAGTGCGTAGGTTACCGCCACGCTCAGGCCGTCGAAGAGCCAGCTTCCCTCCCTTGTAACCCACCTCACGGCGTCATCTATGGCGGAGCCGGAGGCGTCACGGACCGTTTTGGTGACCGTAACGGCACCGCCCGCCGACGTCGGTATGTCTTCAGTCGATATTGTGGTCGGATACTCCATCCTTGCCCCCCACACTGCCAGACAAATAACGAGCAGGGCAAGAATCGCCACTCCCACAATCGCCTTGCGATGGCGAGGATTGGTCAAGCGAAGACGAAGTTTCCCTTCTTTTTCACCCTCCCAGTCCTGGGTGTTCGTACTGGGGCCTGTAATTTCTGCCATACCTCGCCTCCACGGAAAAGGGGAATGCTTACAAACTGCAAGTGAATCAAAGGTCGCTGTGTGGAAAGAGAAAGGGAGAAACCGAAAAGTCGAGTGGCCCTGGGCTATTCGTTGGTTACCTCAGCAGCGAGTACCGCGTTCGCCACTGCATTCGCTTCGTAATCCTGTTCTGCAGTTGAGGTTTCGGCCAACGCCTCCGCCAAGGCGCTTCGGTGAACTTCACCAACCAGCCTGTTGTCTTCGTCAGTGACCGGAATCGGATAATCACTGCCCATGGCCATCGGTATGAGCTCATCGAATGACATATCAGGATGAACGGTCTCGTAGCCCTGATTGACGTATCCCATCCCGAGATCCAGCCTGGTGATTCCAGCCTTTAGGGCCTCCTGGGCCCTGGAGATGGTGAGGATGCCGATATATCTCTGGCCCCGGTCAACGATCCAGGCAGCGTCGCCATCACTGTCGGCGATGGTGTGCAACGCAGCCCGCGGACCCTGGTGCCCCAGCACGGTGGCTTTTGGCGCCACCATCACGCGGCTGGCGGTCAGGACGCTTTCAAGGCGCACGTCCTGGGTGAAGTCGCCCACGTACTGATCCTCCGGGCGGAGCACGATGTCCTCTGGAGACCCGATCTGTACAACACGGCCGTCCTGCATTATGGCTATGCGGCTGCCAAGTTTCAGCGCCTCATTCAGATCGTGGGTGATGAACACGATGGTCTTTTGCAACTCTTCCTGCAAGCGGAGCAGTTCGTCCTGCATCTGCCTGCGAATCAGTGGGTCGAGGCCGCTGAACGGCTCGTCCATTAATAGAATGTCTGTGTTAACTACCAGGGCGCGTGCCAGACCGACACGCTGTTGCATGCCTCCAGAAAGCTGGCGAGGGAAGGCGTACTCCCATCCAGTCAAGCCAACCATTTCCAGCACCTGACGGGTGCGATCATGGCGCTCGACCTCGGAAACACCCTGCACCTCCAGTCCCCACGACGCGTTCTCCAGCACATTGCGATGTGGCATCAGCCCATAATGCTGAAATACCATGGCGATCTTGTCTCGCCGAAACTCCATCAATTGCTTTTCGTCCATCGACGTAATGTCGTTCCCGTCGATGACGATGCTACCCGACGTTGGCTCTATGAGGCGAATCAGGCATCGCACCATGGTGGACTTGCCGCTGCCCGACAGCCCCATGATGACGAAGGTTTCCCCCTTGAGTACCTCGAAGGAGACGTCGCTCAGGCCTATGACAACCCCCAGCTCCGACTGGAGATTGGCCTTGCCCTTCTCCAAGTTCTCAGGAGTCATGACCCTCTCGGGGTTCCGCCCAAAGACTTTCCATACGGATTCAACCCGGATGATGGGGCCTTGTCCCGCGCCGTCCCCAGTCTCCGGCTGCCACAGATCCGCAGTTTCAAGACTGGCTTGTTCGGTGGTCGTCGCCATGATGATCGTCCTTCTGCACCGCTTCGGCGCACAGCAGGAAATCGTGCAGTCCCAGCGAAATGCGACCGGTTGCCCTAAGTTAGGCATCCTGTACAGGTTTGTCAACAAAAGAGCTTTGAAGCACGCTCGTATGGAACTACACCCGCCACACGGGAGCTCCATTACGTAATCGTAATATGTCCAGCAGGACCGGCCGTCGAAGCCAAGAGTTAACCGCAAGTCGCCGACGGCCAAATTCCGTCGGCCGCATGCCACTCCCAGGAACTGAATGCACGTGCATATATAATGGGGCTCGCTTGCCTCCCAACGTATGCGAGGCGTTGAATCGATCCAAACACAACGGAGGTTCCTGGCGATGAAGTATGACTACATCGTGGTTGGCGGCGGGTCAGCGGGCTGCGTGGTCGCGACCCGTCTCTCTGAAGACCCGGAGAAATCGGTCCTGCTACTTGAGGCAGGGCCCGACTACCCCGAATTCGAACATCTTCCCGACGACCTGAAGCGCGGTTACAACGTGTGGCGGTCCGCCTACGGTCCCCACAGTTGGGACCTGCGCGGAATCGCCAACTCGACACAGACCGAACCGATGATCATCCCGCGCGGCAAGGCAACCGGGGGGTCCAGCGCCATTAACGGCCAGGTCATCTTCCGCGGGGTCCCCGAGGACTACGACAACTGGGCCTCGCGGGGCAACGACGAGTGGGGTTACACCAACTGTCTGCCTTACTTTCGCAAGATGGAAAATGACTGGGACCACCCAGGTGACGACTTTCACGGAAACGAGGGCCCACTGCCCATAAGGCGATTCAAGAAGGAGGAGTGGATCCCTGTGTCCACCGCCTTTTATGACGCCTGCGTGGGGGTCGGCTTCCCCGAGGACCCCGACCAAAACTCTCCCGACTCCAACGGCATTGGAGTACGCCCCCTGAACAACATTGACGGCGTGCGCATGAGCACCGCCCTGACCTATCTGTCTCAAGCCCGCCATCGTCTGAACATCACCGTGCGGGGCAACGTCACCGTCCACCGCGTGCTGTTCAAAGGCAACAAGGCCGTTGGCGTCCAGGCGGAGAGCGGAGGCGAGGTGTTCACCGTCGAGGGGGAGCAGATCATCCTCAGTGGCGGCACCATCGGCTCCTGCCAGGCCCTTCTGCTGTCCGGCGTAGGCCCCAAGGACGAGCTGGAGGCTCTTGGCATCCAGTCGGTCCACGATCTGCCCGGGGTGGGCAAGAACTTCTGCGACCACCCGGCTGCTTACATGGTTTTCCGCGGTTATGGTGACCCGGCCGATGTGGAGACGCCCACGATACAGGTGGGGCTGCGGTTCAGCACGCCGGGATCGCGCACCCGCGCCGACTTCCAAATCACCCCCACCCTCATGACCAGCGAGCATCGTCCCGCCAGCGTCAGCTACGAGGGAGACGAGTTCCACTGGGGCCTGAGCGTCGGGCTGCAGAACGCGACATCAGCCGGCGAGATCACGCTCACAACCGCGGACCCGCACGTTCAGCCCAGGCTGGACTACCAGCTGTTCTCGGCCCCCTATGACCGGGAGCGTATGCGTGATGCCCTCCGGGCCGCCGTTCGAATCGCGGAGCACTCGGCAATGTCAGCACACATCGCCGAGATGCTCAATCCCACCGAGGCCGACTTCGCGTCTGATGAGACCCTGGACAACTGGATTCTCAGCAACGCCTACACGCAGCACCATATCGCAGGCACCTGCAAGATGGGACCAGCCTCAGACCCCATGACCGTGGTAGACCAGTATTGCAAGGTCCATGGCCTGGAAGGACTGCGGGTAGTGGACGCATCGGTGATGCCCGACGTCATCAGAGCCAATACCAACGGTACGACCATCATGATCGCCGAGAAGGTGTCCGACTGGATCGCGGAGGGCAAGTAACCGGCGGGTTGCGTCAAACTTCCCACAGAACTTCTGCGAGGGCCGGGCGTTTTCCCGGCCCTTCCCTTTGGGCCAGGACTGCCGTTCGGGCTAACCCGACCTTACGGCCTCCAGCGCGTCTTCAAGCTCGCGGGGCAACGGGGAGCGAAACTCCAGTGGCTCCCCTGTCTCAGGGTGCGAGAAAGCCAGCCGAAACGCGTGCAGGAAATGGCGGTCCAGCAACGGGCTGCGCTTGCCGTACAGAGCATCCCCCAGCAGGGGATGGCCCAACCAAGCCATGTGCACCCTCGCCTGGTGGGTGCGGCCCGTGAGCAACTGGAGTTCAAGCAGAGAGTACTCACCCACCTGTTCCAGCAGACGGTAGCCGGTGCGGCTCTCCCTGCCTCCCGGAGTCACGGCCATCCGGGTGCGGCGGCGCGGGTCGCGGCCTATGGGAACGTCCACCGTGCCGGAGCCCGGCGAGGGCACACCCTCCACGAGAGCCAAGTAGCCCTTCTGGACGGTCCGGTCCCTGATCTGATTCGACAGGCCGGTGTGGGCCTCCTGGGTCTTCGCCACCATCAGGAGCCCCGAGGTGTCCTTGTCCAGTCGATGGACAATGCCCGGACGGATCTCTCCCCCGATTCCCCTGATGTCGGGACACAGCGCCAGCAGTCCATTGACCAGAGTCTGGTCTGGATGGCCTGGGCCAGGATGCACCGACAGTCCGGCGGGCTTGTCGACCACCACAAGGTCCGCATCCTGATACACCACCGTGATGTTTATGTCCTGCGCCACTACACCGGAGGGCCGCGGCGCTGGCACCGTAACGAGGATCCGGTCGCCCGGCCGCACCCGGTGGGCGGGCTTGGCCGGGGCCCCGTTTACCATCACCTGCCCCTCGGCAATCAACTGACGAAGACGGCTGCGGGAGAGGCCCAGGTTCACCCAGGCCAGGTACTGGTCCAGCCGGGCGTCGCCGCCGTCCACCTCGATTTCGTGGACGCGCGCTCCGGTGGTTTCCAACCGGGCGAAGGTCATGTCGCGTGCTCGTCCCGTGGGGGTGCTACTGAGGCCAACACCCTTTCCCGCACGCCACATGTCGAGCAGCGCCAGCCTCCCTTAGGCAGGGTCCGCATCATTCCATCACAGACAGGACAGAGGTCAACCGCGTCCGCGTTTGCCGGAAGCGCTGACGTGTATCGTTCGGCCATTACGAACAGGAAGGCGAGGATGACGAGGCCAGTAACGATGGACGCGTCGGCCACGTTGAACACGGGCCAGGGACCAACGTCCACCCAGTCGGTCACGTGTCCTTGGCGCACACGATCCACCAGGTTGCCAAAGGCGCCTCCAAGCTGCAGCCCAAGACTGAGACGCAGCAGGCCCGTGGGGTACCGCTGGGTACGGTACAGCAGTATCAAGACCGCCACACCAATGAAAGAGACCAGGATCAAGGGCGTGTTATACCCCTGAAACAGCCCGAATATGCTGCCGGTGTTGAAGGTGTGGGTGATCCGAAAGAACCCCTCTCGTGGGAAGGATTCATGGAGTAAGAGGGATTCCCTTACCAGGTACTTGGAAAACTGGTCAGCAAGAAAGACAAAAATCGCGAGCTGGATGAGCAGGAAGTCCCGGTAAATCGGTGCGCGCTTGGGAAAAGTGCTATTCGCGGTCCTTTCCGGCCCAACCAGCCAGTCCTTGGCGACGCGGATGTTCATTGAATGCGAGGCAATGTCATGCTGAAAAGCAACCGCCCTGCCGTTTCTGGATGTTCCCCATTAATGCCGATAAAAAGGTCTCGATTTTATTTCAGTTGCTCTATGAAGAACCTGGCAACTTCGGGAACCAGACGCCCCTCCTGCCCGTACCAGAAGTGGTCGACTCCATCGAATATACGGCTCTCGGGCGTTACGGCGAAGGAATCGATTTCCTCGGAGAGCTTTTCAGAGTCGACGAGTCGATCGCGGTCGCCGGCGACGATTAAAGAAGGAATCTTCTGTTCCTTGAGAGGACTGCCGGTGATGTAGCGCAGCCCCGGCGACACCAACGCCACCGCGTCCGCCTCCTTCTGCACCGAGTCGTGCCGCAGGATGACCCCGGTACCAAAGGAGTAGCCAATCAAGCCGACCTTTCCCCTACGGGTGTCGGGCCAGGCCTTGATGAGGTCGAGAGCGCCGAGCACTTCCTCGAACTCCTTTTCTCCCTCGGCGTGCTCGCCTTCGCTTTCGCCGACGCCACGGAAGTTGAACCGCAAGGTTACGAAGCCTTCCTCCGCGAGACCGAGGGCCAGGGCCAGCACCACGTTGTTGTGCATCGAGCCACCGTGCAACGGGTGCGGATGGCAGATCACGATGCCTGGCCACGGGCCGCCCTGCGCGTCAGGCTGCGCGACCACGCCTTCGAAGCTGAGTCCGGCGGTCTGGAAGGATACTGCGCTCTGACGCACTGAAGACACCCCCATCCGGCAATTCTTTAATGATTCATGTTAGGGGTGGCAAGGCACGTTGGCAAGGCGCGACGATGGCAGGGCAGCGTTTCTTCCTCTTGGACGAGCCACATTGGACGAGCCACAAAATCAGCGTCAAAAATTCCGGCCTCAATAGCCGGGCACTGGTTCCCGCGCCGCAGGCAGGACGTGGACATCTACCCGACGAACGCCCGGTGGCACAACATTTGCTATAGCCGAGCGTGTCGGAGAATTTTCAGACTCTAACGGGCGTTCCGTCCATCGGAGCCTTCGGGTATACCTCGCGAGTCCGAGGACGGGACCGGTGGGAATGGATTTTCCCACATGAGCCCCATATTTTCCCATTCCGTCCCACGGAGCACCGTGAAAAGGGGAAATTCAGCTTTGAAACCAGGGGCAGAAAGGGCAAGGAGGGCAAAAATTTCGGAGTCCCGTACCAATTTGTCCCATTTACTCCCATCCGGCTTGTCGCGGGCGCGGCGCCGGGGAATATGTGAGACAACGCAACCTGGAGGAATCGAACTCCGCCCAAATAATCAGGTGCTCTCCCCAATATACGGAGCGGAGGGATTCTGATTTCTCGGCAATTTCCGGCGGTTACAACGAGCGATGTTGTTCCGTACAGGCTGGGACGCGTGGGCGACAGGCGGGGCTGGAAATGCGGGAGAAGTCCGATACTGCTAGAATGGGCGCAGCCAAGGCTGGAGCCTGGCCAGCCATTATTTCTCTTGAAAGTGTAGAGGGCCGCATGACAGCGATCGACCTGCGCAGCGACACCGTAACCAAGCCCACCGACGAGATGCGAAGCGCCATGGCCTCGGCCGAGGTGGGGGACGACGTCTTTGGGGAAGACCCGTCGATCAATGAGCTGCAAGAGCGCTCGGCAGCCCTGCTGGGCAAAGAGGCCGGGTTGCTGACCTCCAGCGGAACCATGAGCAACCTGATCGCCACTCTCGCCTGGGGCAGTCACGGCGACGAGATCATCATGGGCGATCAGGCCCACATGTTCTGGAACGAGAGTGCGGGGCAGGCCGCCCTGGGCGGGGTGCAGACCCGGCTGGTGCCCAACGACAGCCAGGGACGCATCAACCCCGACGACGTGGCCGCCGCAATCAGGCCTCCGGGCAATCTACACTTTCCCCGTACCGCGATGATCTGCCTGGAAAACACCCACAACCGTTGCAGCGGGGGAGTGCTGACGCCGGAGGACACCAAGTCGGTCAGCGACGTGGCTCACGCCGCCGGAGTACCCGTACACCTCGACGGCGCCCGCATCTTCAATGCCTCGGTCGCCCTGGAGGTGCCGCCCGCGGAACTGGTTCGGGAAGTGGACGACCTGAGCTTCTGCCTGTCCAAATCGCTGAGCTGCCCGGTGGGATCAGTGCTGGTGGGGTCGCAGGACTTCATCGACAATGCCAAACGCTGGCGCAAGATGCTTGGCGGCGGCATGCGCCAGGCGGGTATCCTGGCGGCAGCCGGGCTGGTGGCGCTGGACACCATGATCGACCGGCTCGCGGAGGACCACCAGCACGCCCGGCGGCTGGCCCACGGGCTGGCCAACATCGACGGCCTGAACGTTGACCCGGAGAGCATCCAGACCAACATAGTGTTCTTCGAGGTGGACGAGGAACTGGGCACTGCTGCCGACCTGATCGCTGCCCTCAACCGCAACGGCGTCCTGGTGTCGTACCCCGGCAAGCAGTCCATCCGCATGGTCACCCACCGGCACATCACCCCCGAGGACATAGAGGAGGCGCTATCCCGCACCTCCACGGCGGTCCGGGAACTGCAGGCTGCGCAGTAGGTCGGGCAGGTTATGGCAGACATCGTTTTGGAAAGGGACCACACGGCACTGCTCATCGCCGATTTCTACGAGGCGATGATGACGACGATTCCCCACGCCGTGGACCGCGGCGTGGTGGAGAGGACTGTCGCGCTGCAGAAGGCGGCAAGAGATGCGGGCGTGATGGTGTGCTACTGCGCCACCGTCTTCAGGCCGGGATACCCCGAAATTGGTTCCCGCAACAAGACCTTCGGACAGCGGAGGGCATCGGGCCAGGCGGCCGTGTTCGACCCGCTGGAGGTAATCCACCCCGCGGTCGCGCCAGCCGAGGGCGAAGTGGTGGTGGGCAAGCACCGGGTCAACGCGCTTTATGGCACAGGCCTTGACGTGGCTCTGCGGGCCAACGACATCAACACGCTGGTCATCCTCGGGTACGCCACCAGCGGAGTAGTGCTGTCAACCGTGCGGTATGCCTCAGACCTGGACTACAACCTGTACGTAGTCGAGGACTGCTGCTCCGACTCGGACCCGGAAGTTCATGACTTTCTGACCGGTCGCATCTTTCCCCGACAGGCCGAGGTGGTGGGGTCGGCGGACATCATCACCGCGCTAACCGGGTGATGGAGGGCCTGCCTGCCGAATCGAAAGGGCAGGGAGCCAGGCGAAGGATACGCACGAGATACATCGCCTATCTGGCACTCGCAATCGCCATTGGCCACGTGATATACGCCATCCTGAGGGACCACGTGTTTCACGCATCGCCGATCCTCGGGTGACCACGACGACTCGCAGCCAAGGCAACAGCATGGACCTTCCCGCTCATAAATTCCTTGAAGAAAGGGACATTCCACACCGTCGGCTGGAATTCTCACCGCAGACAGAAAAGGGAGCGGCAAACGTTGCCCATGCCCTGGGATTCTCAGAGGCGCAGGCGGTAAAGACCCTCATCTTCGAGACGGCCGCGGGCGAACGCGCCCTGGTAATGCTGGGCGGCGACAAAAATGCCATCTCGGGCCGACTGAAGCGTGCTCTGGGTTCCCGCAACATCAGGCTGGCCAATCCGGAAACGGTCAAAGACATCACAGGCTACGAGATTGGCTCGATCCCGCCATTCCACTGGCAGCCGCCCGGATTCCGTTCGATCATCGATGCCTGCCTCATGACCGAGGAGGAACTGGGAGTCGGGGCCGGGGTATGGGGGCAGGAGATCATGATCACTCCCACCAGCCTTGTGGCCGCCTGCAACGGCGAGGTGTTCGACCTGAGCGGGAATTAACCCCGATCCGTCGGCACGGTCAGCTTCTCACTCATCCTGGCCGACAGTCTTGTCACCATCTCCCCACCAGCGGCGGAGGCGCTCGGCGATGGCCTGCTCGGCGCCCTCCGATCCCGGGTGGTAATAGCGACGGCCCTGCAGTTGGGGTGGCAGGTATTCCTGAGGCTCAAAGTGCCCGTCGTAGTTGTGGGAGTACTTGTAGTCCCGCCCGTAGCCCATCTGGTGCATCATGCCCGTAACGGCGTTTCGAAGATGGATTGGCACCGGGTCGTTGGGAAGGCGACGAACGTCGGCTATTGCCTCGTCAAGGGCGGCATAGGCGGTGTTGCTCTTGGGTGCGGTGGCAAGGTAGACCGTGGCCTCAGCCAGGGGGATGCGGCCCTCCGGCATGCCAATGAAGTGGACAGCCTGCTGGGCTGCGACGGCTACCGGCAGCGCCTGGGGGTCCGCGAGGCCGATGTCCTCCGCTGCCGATATCACGAGGCGGCGCGCGATGAACATCGGGTCCTCGCCCGACTCTATCATGCGCGCGAGCCAGTAGAGCGCCCCATCAGGGGACGAGCCACGCACCGACTTGATGAAGGCTGAGATGGTATCGAAGTGGTTGTCCCCCGCCTTGTCGTACAGAGGGGAGCGCTGCTGCAGAGCATCTGAAATGGTGTCGAGGTCGATGTGGCGAGCACCGTCGCCGTCGGGAAGAGTAGCGTAGGCAGCGGTCTCCAGCGCATTAAGGGCCACGCGGGCGTCGCCGTTGGCTATGTTGACCAGATGGGCCGTGGCGTCTTCGGCGAGGTGGACACCCATATTTCCGAGGCCACGCTCAGCGTCTGCGGCGGCGCGGCCCACGATGGCCTCCACCTCCTCGGGGGCGAGGCTCTGCAGGGCGAAGACCCTGCTGCGGGACAACAGCGGGGCTATGACTTCGAAAGAGGGGTTTTCAGTCGTGGCGCCGATCAGCGTGACCGTGCCGTCCTCGACGTGGGGCAGGATAACGTCCTGCTGCGCCTTGTTGAAACGGTGGATCTCGTCGACGAACAGGATCGTCGACTGGCTGTGCATACCCCGCCTTTCGCGGGCGTCAGCAACGATCCGGCGCAGGTCGGCCACACCGGACGTGACGGCGCTGACAGGCTCGAAGGCCGCCTGGGTGGCGTTGGCGACCAAGCGCCCGAGGGTGGTCTTGCCTGTGCCGGGCGGTCCCCAGAGGATGAATGACGGCAGACGCCCTGCGGCGATGGCCCGGAACAGCACCCTGTCTCGCCCGACCACCTGCTCCTGGCCGACATATTCGTCGAACGTCCGCGGACGCATGCGGTCGGCGAGGGGAGCGTTGCGCTCGGCGTCCAGGCGGCTCTGGCGATCGAATAGCGACTCGCCGGGGTCTTTTCTTCTGCTAGTCATGAAAACCCCAGGCGAAGCAGTTTGCCGGGTACAATGATGGGCCTCTAACCGAAATGGGGCATGACCTCTTCGCCGAAGAGTTGCATCGATGATGCCACGTCCTCGTGGGGGATCATACCACCGGTATTGAACCAGCAGATGAAACCGTCGGGGCCGTACATTCCCCTGAACTTGTCCAGCTTCTCCGCCACCTGTTCCGGTGTGCCCACGGCGGCATACTCATCGACGACGGTCTCGTAATCCAGGCTCTGGGCGCGGGCCGAGCCTCGCCCGGAGCCGCTGCGCAAGGTACCCAGGTAGTTGTTGATGGTCTTTTCGAAGCCGTTCCGAGCCTTCGTCTCGTCCTCGGCAACGTTAACGTGAACGGTCACATTCACATCACGATCCGCAACGTCGTGACCGTTGCTTTCCATCTCCGCCCGGTAGGTTTCGAGACCGGCCAGGGCGCCCTGCGAGGTTACGATGGTTGGCGCCACAAGCACGTTGTGCCCCATCTGCCCCACGAGGTTGAAGGTGTCCGGGCTGTTGCAGGCGATGTAGACCGGCGGGTGAGGCTTCTGGATGGGCTTGGGGGCCAAATTGATGCCCTCCACCTGGTGATACTTACCCTGGTAGCTGAAGTTGTCGTTGGCCCACATCCCCAGCACCATATCCAGCCCCTCGGTGAACCTGTCGCGGGCCGTTTCCTGGTCTATAGCATAGCCCTGGAAGTGGGAGGGAATTGCACCGCGTCCGATGCCAAATATCGAACGCCCGCCGGATAGAACGTCGAGAGCCGCAGCCTCCTCGGCCAGCCGTATGGGCTGGTGCAGGGGTACCAGGTGCACTGCGGTGCCAATGCGAATGCGGCTGGTGGTCTGGGCCATGGCGGCCCCGATAACCGTGGGGGCCGGCATGACGGAAAAGCGATGGTTGAAGTGGAGCTCGGCAAGCCAGGCCGCGTCGAATCCCAGCTGATCGGCCAACTGAACCTGGGCGATGGTGTCTTGATAACGCTGAGCCGGAGACTGGTCTTCTGAACAAGGTAACTGGTAGAAAACGCCGAACTTCATCGATGGTCCCCCAATACGGTGAATGGGCCAATTCTACACTACGCAACAGGGGCAGGTGTCTCAACCCGCCCCCTGAATGCGTGGCCAACCCGTAGGAAACCTACAGTGGGATGTTGCCGTGCTTCTTGGGTGGCATATTGTCGCTCTTGGTTTGCAGCATATCCAGGGCGCGGATTATCTGGGAACGGGTTTCCGCCGGATCAATCACGTCGTCCAGGAACCCTCGACCCGCCGCGATGAAGGGGGTGGTAAACCGGTCCTTGTAATCATCGATCAGTTCCTGGCGGGTCTGATCGGGGTGCTCCGATTTGGAGATCTCGTCGCGGTAGATAATGTTCACGGCGCCATCTGCGCCCATTACCGCGATTTCCGCTCCCGGCCAAGCCAGGTTCACGTCTGACCGCAAATGCTTGCTGCTCATGACGATGTAGGCACCGCCGTAGGCTTTGCGGGTGATCACCGACACCTTCGGCACCGTGGCCTCTGCGTAGGCGAAGATCAGCTTGGCGCCGTGCCGGATGATTCCTCCGTACTCCTGGTTCAATCCGGGCAGGAATCCCGGAACGTCCACGAACGTCACCAATGGTATGTTGAAGCAGTCGCAGAATCGCACGAACCGGGCCGCCTTGACGGAGGCATCGATGTCCAGCACACCGGCGAGGTAAGAAGGCTGGTTGCCGACAATGCCGACGGGTTTGCCGTTCATACGGGCGAAACCGACGACTATGTTGGGCGCAAAGTTCTGGTGCACCTCCATGAATTCCTCATGGTCGACAACCTTGTACACCACATCGCGCATATCGTACGGACGCCCGGGGTCCTCGGGGACCAGGTAACGCAGGTCTGGTACCAGCCGGTCGGCGGGATCATCCGCGGGATCCTGGGGCGGGTCGTCCACATTGTTGCCGGGGAGATAGCTGAGGAGGTGGCGAACCTCGGTAATGCACTCTTCCTCAGTTTCGCATACGAAGTGGGCGACGCCACTGCGAGTGGCGTGGGTGGCCGCTCCTCCCAGTTCCTCGTGCCCCACATCCTCACCAGTTACGGCCCTGATCACGTCCGGGCCGGTAATGTACATCTGGCCAATTTCCTTGACCATGAATATAAAGTCGGTTATGGCCGGAGAGTAGACCGCCCCGCCGGCCGCCGGCCCGACGATGACCGTGATCTGTGGCACAACACCCGAATACAGAGTGTTGCGCAGGAAGATGTCGCCGTAGGCAGCCAGGCTCAGCGCGCCTTCCTGGATCCGAGCTCCGCCAGAATCGTTGAGGCCCACGACCGGACACCCAGCCTTGGCCGCCAGATCCATCACCTTGCATATCTTCTGAGATACCGCCTCAGAGAGGGACCCGCCCATCACAGTAAAGTCCTGTGCGAAGGCGAAAATCTGGCGCCCCTCAACCTTGCCATAACCGGTTACAACCGCGTCTCCCAGAGGACGGCGATCGCCAAGGCCAAAATCCGTAGTGCGATGGGTTACGAATGGGTCAAGCTCGTGGAACGTTCCCTCGTCCATCAGTCGTTCCAGGCGCTCACGAGCGGTGTATTTGCCCCGGCTGTGCTGCTGGTCAATCCGGTTCTGTCCGCCGCCCAGCCGCGACTCACGGCGCATTGCCTCGAGGTTTTCCAGCTGACGGTCTATCTGCCTCTGCTCCGCGGTCACGATTCCTCTCCGGTACCCGAGAACGGCGCCTGTGGCTCGTAGCGCACATCCCCGGATGTCGCTGGATTTGCAGTCAGCATTCTATCGTGCATCCCAGCCTCGCGCCATGCACGGTGCTAGAATTGAAACAGGGGACCCGCCTGGACTCTGCACCTGACTCAAGGGAGAAATGGCTTCCGGAATGCCGACATTGACCGCGATTCCCGTGGCAAATGGCGAGCCCTTGTGCTGGGGCTCGCGAACTTATGTCATGGGAGTGATCAACGTCACGCCTGACTCTTTCTCCGGCGATGGACTCGCCGGTGACATCCGGGGCGCAGTGGAACAGGCCTTGCGGTTCGAGGGAGAGGGCGCAGATTTCCTGGATATAGGCGCAGAGTCCACGCGCCCGGGACACCAGCATATCACTGAAGCCGAGGAGTTGGCTCGACTGCTGCCGGTACTGGAGGCCATTGCGTCCAGGGCTTCCATTCCCATCAGTGTCGACACTTGGAAATCCGGCGTTGCCATGGCAGCCCTGAATGCCGGAGCGAGGATTGTCAATGATGTCTGGGGCCTGCGGGCAGACCCGCATATGGCGGGGGTAGTCGCAGGGCATGGGGCCGGACTGGTGATCATGCACAATCAGCAGGGGCATCACTACAGCAACCTGTTAAGCGACATCATCGTGAGCCTGAAGGCCAGCGCCGACCTGGCTGTCAAAGCCGGTGTATCTCTCGACAAGATAATTGTCGACCCGGGAATAGGGTTCGGAAAAACCGCCGACCAGAATATCGAGGTGCTGAAAAACCTGCGGCGCCTGAAGGAACTTGACCTGCCCGTGCTGGTGGGGACCTCGCGCAAGTCCACCATCGGCCGGCTATTGGGGCTCCCACCCGACCAAAGGGAGGAGGGAACTGCGGCCACAGTCGCCCTCGCAATAGCCGAAGGCGCTGACGTGGTGCGGGTGCATGACGTCAAGGCAATGACGCGAGTCAGCCGCGTGGCGGATGCGGTTGTGCGTGGTTGGCGACCGGATGACTGGGAGGTTACCCAGTGACGGAAGCGCTGGCCTACCTGGGGTTGGGGACTAACATGGGGGACCGCCTGGAGAACCTGCGAGGCGCACTTCGATTGCTTTCCAAAGACGCCGGTCTGCGGCTATTGCGATGCTCGCAGGTATACGAGACGGAACCATGGGGAGGCATCGAGCAGCCTTCGTTTCTGAACTGTGTGGCGGAGGCTGCCGCGTCCATGCAACCCGAGGCGCTACTAGGGCTGTGCAAGGATGTGGAGGAAACGATGGGACGGGTGCCAGGCCAACGATGGGGGCCGCGGCTGATCGATGTCGACATTCTGCTCTATGGTTCGCAAGTGGTTGATCTCCCCGACCTGGAGATCCCCCATCCACGTCTGCACTTGCGGGCCTTTGCGCTGGTACCATTGGCAGAATTGTGCCCGGAGAAAGCTCACCCGGTCCTGAACTTGAGCATCGCGCAGCTATGCAAGGAGGCGGGGGGTCGAGAGGGAGTGCTGCATTTTGGTGATGCCGGGTTAGCAGTCGGCATCCCGGAGTGCTAAACCGCTGTTGACAAGCGTATCCGGTTAGAGCATATTTTAGATGTTTGTGTGCAATCCAACGGCTGGCTTTCGTCGAGTCTTATCTGGTCGGCCTTTGGCTTACTTCGACAGATTACAAGTAGATTAACAAGGAGCCAACGATGGCGGACAAGCAGCTATCTTTTGAGGATGAAGCACGTGTAAGCCTGCTCAGTGGCGTGGAGCAGTTGCGCCGGGTGGTCGGACTCACCCTTGGCCCCAGCGGCCGCAACGTGATGTTGAGCCGCATGTTCGGCAACCCCGTTGTCTGCAGCGACGGAGTGACGATTGCCAAGGAGGTCGAGCTCCCCGACCCTTACGAAAACCTCGGCGCCCAGCTGGTCAAAGAGGCAGCCTCCAAGACCAATGACGCCGTGGGGGATGGAACAACCACATCGGTGGTGCTTGCGGAGGCAATGGTCCGCGAGGGCTTCAAGAACGTGGCCGCCGGCGCCAACGGAATGCAGCTCCGGGAGGGAATCGAGAAGGCGGTAGACACTGTCATCGCAGAGTTGCGGACCATGGCCATCCCGGTAGAAGGCCGCGAACAGGTCTCCCGCATCGCCGCTCTTTCCGCCCACGAGGAGGCCATCGCCGAGCAACTGGCGAACGCGCTGGAAAAGGTCGGCCGGGACGGCGTGGTAACCATCGAGGAGTCCAAGTCTCTCTCGGATGAACTGGACTTCGTAGAGGGCGTCCGCATCGACCGCGGATACCTTTCGCCCCATTTCGTAACCGACACGCAGCGCATGGAAGTGGCCATCGACAATCCCCACTTCCTGCTGACCGACCAGAAGGTCAGCACTCCCAACGACCTCATCGGGATTCTCGAAAAGATGGTAGGCGCAGGACAGCGCACCTTGGTGCTCATTGCCGAAGACGTGGATGGTGAGGCGCTCTCGACGCTGGTGGTCAACAAGGTCAGGGGTATTCTCGACTGCGTCGCCATCAAGGCCCCGGGGTTCGGTGAACGCCGCAAGGCCCTGCTGGAAGACATGGCCATAGTCACCGGCGGCACCGTAATCAGCTCCGACCGCGGTCTCAGGCTGGATGCTGCGGAAATCGAACACCTGGGTACGGCCCGGCGGCTGGTTGCCAACAAGGACGAGACTACGATCATAGAGGGGCACGGCACGGATGCGGGTGTCAAAGACAGGCTCGAGCAGTTGCGCGTGCAGATCGAGGAGACCACCTCGGACTATGACCGCGAGAAGCTGCAGGAGCGGATGGCGGCCCTGGTAGGCGGGGTGGCCGTGGTCAAGGTAGGCGGAGCCACCGAGCCCGAGGTCAGCGAGCGCAAGTCCCGCACCGAGGACGCGCTCTCCGCAACCCGTGCCGCCATCGAGGAAGGTATCGTGCCCGGCGGCGGCGTGGCGCTAATTCGCGCCGGCCACGTGCTGGAAGAGGTCATCCAGTCGCTGGAGGGTGACGAGGCCCTGGGCGCCCGGCTGGTCCGGCAGGCGCTGCACGCACCCCTGACCCTGATTGCCGAGAACGCTGGCTATGAGGCCCCGGTGGTGGTCGAGGAAGTCAGGTCAGGCGAGGGGGACTGGGGTTTCGACGCCGAGATAGGCGAGTACACCCACCTGATCCAGGCAGGCATAATCGATCCGGTCAAGGTGACCCGTTCCGCCCTGGAGAACGCCGGAAGCATCGCCGGCATGATGCTGACCACGGAGACCCTTATCACCGAAATCCCGGAGGAGAAGCCCCTGCCTGCCGACATGCAGGACTTCATGCACGACTAGTTACCATTCGGGGTTGGTCTTCAGCCAGACAGGAGCAGGGGCGCACAGTCGTGCGCCCCTGACCATTTCGCAGATGAACAGTGGCCCTCTAAGTCGCGAGGAAATCGCCCGCCTTATCGGCAGCGGCAATCCGCTGATCCAGGATTTCCTGAGCCTCGAGTCTCAACTGCAGCCCAACGGTTTCGACCTCTCGCTGCTGGAGGTGGCCAAGTTCGAGGGCCGGGGGCAACTGGGAGCATTGGATGCTGATCGTGAGTTGCCATGCAGAGTGCAACTGGAATTCGACCATCAGGGTTGGGTGGAGCTGCAGCGGGGAGCATACCTGGTGACATTCAACGAGGTCGTTAACCTGCCGCAGGACCTGATGGCGCTGGGGCGCCCCCGTTCCAGCCTCCTGCGAAGCGGGGTCTCCCTGCACACGGCGGTCTGGGATGCAGGTTATCGGGGGCGATCGCAATCGTTGTTGACGGTACATCATCCCGCAGGATTTCGCCTGCAACGGAATGCTCGTATGGTGCAACTGGTGTTCTTCCGCCTGGCCATCCCGCCAGAGGAGGGCTATCGGGGCCGATATATGGGCGAGGGGATATAGGATCGGCGAAATCCACTCGAACTGTCCGAACCATCAATCAGCCAAACCCAGCCAAACAATCGTGATGTCAATTCAAATGACAGACCTCAAGGCCACAGTAACCGCACTCGCCCATGCCAGCGGGTTCGATCTCGTGGGCATTACCAGCGCTGACGACTTCGTCACCGACCGGAACGCGGCTCTCAAGCGCATTCAGGACGGACAGATGGACGGGTTGCCGTGGTACACCGAATCGCGGGTAATGCGAGGCACCAGTCCGTCCGAGTTGCTGCCCGGCGCACGATCGGTAATTTGCCTTGGCCTGAGCTACTGGAGCCAGGACGGGCCTGAGGTTGCCGATAGTGAGCCAAGCAGAGGCGCCGACACGTCAACGGAGACGATGGATCGGCCCAGCCGAGGTCGAGTGGCGCGGTATGCCTGGGTACGGGACTATCACCGGGCGATGAAGCGGCGGATGCGGGGGTTCGTTCGCGGATTGGAACGGGAACTGGGAAAGGGTGTGGGCGCCCGCTGGTACGTGGACGATGGGCCCATGCTGGACCGGGCCGCCGCCAATCGCGCCGGAATCGGCTGGTTCGGCAAGAACACCAACATCCTCACTCCGAGCTTCGGGTCATGGGTGTTCCTGGGACAAATCATCACAGACCTGGACCTGGAGCCGGACGCGCCGCTGAGCAAGTCCTGCGGTACCTGCGTCCGTTGCATCGATGTCTGCCCCACGGGCGCCATCGTCGCCCCTTACGTGATCGACAACTCCCGTTGCATCTCCCATTTGACCATCGAGAACCGCGGACCGATTCCTCGAGACCTCAGGCCGTTGATTCACGACTGGGTATTTGGCTGCGACATCTGCCAGGACGTCTGCCCGGTCAATCGCAAGGCGCGGGAGGCGGGCCAGCCCATCGCCCCGGCCGCCGTGGGCGAGGCCGGGCAGTCCGCAGCGCTGTTAGATCTCGTGGACCTGCTGGAGATGTCCGAGGACGGCTTCCGGGCGCGATTCGCCGGGACTTCCGTCATGCGGGCCAAGCGGGTTGGCATGCAGCGAAATGCCTGCGTGGCCCTGGGGAATCTGGGGGATACGGTCGCAGTTCCGGCACTGGTACAGGCGCTGGAACACGAAGAGCCACTGGTGCGCGGCCACGCGGCGTGGGCTCTGGGACGCTTGGGAGTCCCGGAAACAGTGTCTGCACTAGTGCATGCGGCCTCCAGTGAGACGGACCCCGAGGCGCTGGCGGAAATCGAGGCGGCTATGACCGAGCTAGCGGGCTCCTGACCTCTGGCCTGGTGCCGCAGCGGGGGGACGCGGTGCCTGGTTCGCCGGGCGTGGCCCCGGCCGGCGGCGGCGCTGCTGGGCGCGGGAGGGAGTGACCGGCGTGGGCTGATAGTCCTTGCCGAAGTGCAGCTTTTTCATCTCCTCTTCGATCAGGAGAAAGTCGCTCTTCGGAAGCAGATGGAGATTGCCCTGGAACGCCATGTACCAGTCCTCGGGGGCCCAGCGCTTTACATACTCCAGCCTGGGCGCGATCTGGTTTGCATCCATGAACTGCTCGTCCCGCAGCACTATTTCAGGACGCACCTCGACCCGATACGGGAACCCCGCCCTTCCCTCTTTTTCCCAAGTCACTTCATCCGACTCGAAATAGTCGGAGGTGGCCGTAGCCGTGGCGACGAAGCGGCGTATGTGGGTCACATACATCAGAATGCGGTCGCCGTCTGAGATACGCTGGACCTTCCGCCGGTGTTGGGATTTGAGGCCCACGAGAGAGAAACCCATATCCTGGGTGATTCGAAAGTTCCTCTCGTTGTTAACTATCATCCAGAAGTTGCTTGGCATAGCCCCTCTGGGACCCTGAAATCGGACTCTATAACTGGTTCCGTTTGCTTTCGCAGGATGCGCCGGGTTTGTGGACTACCGAGTGGCGACTTTTATGCCGCCCTAGACTTGCCCATCAGACGATTCCGCAGGCCACGACGGTAACAAGTAGTAAGGTGATGGACAAGGCCAGATGCCCCCAGATGCGCGAGATTCGCTGGGTGTTCTCTTCCCCGGTGGTTCCGTCATGGAGCATATGATACAGCAGGGGTATCAGGGATAGTGCGACAACCACCCACATGCCCAAGAGGATTAGCGATCCGGTTAGCAACATTAGGTTCCCTTCCGCCTCCATGTCAGGAAAGGGCATCCTAGCAGGGGCCATCATGCATAAGCAAACGGAACCTTATAACTGGGAATAAAGTTGCATTTTAACATGTTGCCATTGACCCCCCGCAGCGATGGGCCATTGTGTTCCTGAAACGCAGCAATGCACGAGAACGGCGACGCTCAGCTTTCTTGTAATTCTGGATTGCCCTATGCTAACCTGAAACCGAACCAGCAAGTTGAACCGTTGGCCGAGAAGGTGATCTGGCCGCGGCAAAGAGAGAATATAGTTATGCGCTGCCAGTTATGCCTGAAGTCCGGGATGAGCGGCAACAACGTCAGCCATTCCAACCGGCACACCAAGACGCGCTTCAAGGCCAACGTCCACAAACAGACACTGGACCGAGACGGTACGCCCGTCACGGTCAAGATCTGCAGCCGTTGCCTGCGCTCGCTTCACAAGTCCCCGAAGGTGAGAAAGGCGTTCGCTGCGCTCAAGTAAATCGCTGTCAGTTCGACGAACCCTGGATCTCATTCCATCCAACTGGACCGACGCGAGATTTCTCTCCAGTTCGAATCTACAAGTCCCCGGAAGCAAAAGGGCCGGCATTCAGTCGGCCCAATTCTTTTGCCACCGAGCTTTAAATCAGGCCGGCAAGGCACCCCCGCATTCCCTGCATTGCCTCCGCCACGCTTTCCTGGTCGTTAAAGATGGCGCTGCCGGCCACCAGAATCGTGGCCCCGGCATTCACCGAATCCTGGGCTGTCCAGTCGGCCTTGATGCCGCCGTCAACCTCAACCTGCGCCGAAAGGCCGAGGTCGACGATGAGACTGCGAAGGCGTTGGATCTTTCCCACGCTGTCGGGAATGAAAGACTGTCCGGCGAAACCCGGGTTCACCGACATCACCATCACAATGTCCAGCAGATGCAGCACTTCCTCAACAGCACCCACCGGGGTCCCGGGGTTGATGGCGACACCTGCCTCGTTGCCCTGTTCCTTAATACGGGAAACGGTCCGATGGAGGTGCTGGCAGGCCTCGGCATGGACCAGAATCTGGTCAGTGTCCCTCTTGATGAACGTAGGTAGAAGGGCGTCAGGTTCCCGGATCATCAGGTGGATATTCAGCGGCAGGTGAGTCGCCTTTCGAATGGCGTCGACCACCACCTCTCCGAAGGAGATGTTGGGGACGAATAGCCCATCCATCACATCAACGTGAATCAGGTCAGCCCCAGCTTCCGTTACTGCCTGCACCTGTTCGGCCAAGCGCCCGAAGTCCGCTGACAGCACCGATGGGGCAATCAGCACCCTTGCCTCGTTATTGCTCTGCACCAACGCTTGATTCCTCCAGAATCTGTTCCGCGCAATCCAGGGCCTCTGCCACCCGATTAGGAGCGGTACCGCCCGGAACGTCTCGTGCGGCTGCCGAAGCCTCTGCCGTTATATCAAACACGTCGGCATCGAAAAGAGGGGAATACCGGCGATAGCCTTCCAGAGGCAAGTCCTGCAGGCCCATGCCCTGCTCATCGCAAGACCGGCACAGCTCCCGCATAATACCGTGAGCCTGCCTGAACGGGACTCCCTTGGCCACCAGGTAATCCGCCAGGTCCGTTGCGAGCATGCCGCTTTCTCCAGCCAGCGATGCCACGCGGCCAGCCTGGAGCTGGAGCCCCGGGAGCATAGCCGCGAATACCTCGATGGTTGTTTGCAGCGTGTCCACGGTGTCGAAGAAACCCTCTTTGTCCTCTTGCAGGTCCCGGTTGTACGTCAAGGGCAGCCCCTTCAACGTGGTCAGCAGGCCCATAAGATCACCATAGACACGCCCCGTCTTGCCGCGGGCCAATTCTGCGAAATCCGGATTGCGTTTCTGCGGCATAATGCTGCTACCGGTGGTGAACTCATCAGCCAAACGAACAAAACCGAATTCTCCGCTCGACCAAAGGATCAGCTCCTCCGACATTCGGGAGAAGTGCATCATGCACAGGGCGGCAGCGGCCATGTACTCCACCACAAAGTCCCTGTCGGAGACCGCATCCATGCTGTTTGCACTGACAGACGCAAATCCCAATTCGCGGGCGAGGAACTCCCGGTCCGTAGGATAGGGCACTCCGGCCAGCGCACCACTGCCCAATGGCAGCACGTCGGCACGGAGGCGACAGTCGTCGAGGCGCCCCTTGTCCCGCTGGAACATTTCAAAGTAGGCCAGCATATGGTGGGCGAAAAGCACCGGCTGAGCTCGCTGCAGGTGGGTGTAGCCCGGCATTACAACCTGTTGATACCGCCTGGCCAACCCGAGCAACGCCCTCTGAACGTTTCTCAGCCCTGAAATTGCATCGACAGCGACTTCACGGGTATAGAGCCGCATATCCAGCGCGATCTGATCGTTGCGGGACCTGCCGGTATGGAGCCGTCCGGCGGCCTCACCGATTAGTTGGTGCAGGCGCCGCTCGATGTTCATGTGCAGGTCTTCCAAGGACGTATCCCATGGGAAATCCCCAACTTCAATTTCCTGGCGAATGCGGCCCAACCCTTCCTCGATGGCTTCGGCATCGTTGTGGCCAATGATGCCCTGTTTCGCCAGCATACGTACGTGAGCCACGGACCCCGCGACGTCCTGACGATACAGTCGGCGGTCGTAGTGGATGGAAACGGTGTAGGCGGAAAAGTCAGTCATACGGCAATCAACTATAGCGCGGGCTGATTCTAGGCTCAAGGGCGGCTATGATATGCTGGCAGCAATGAACAGGTGCCCGGGATGATGGATATCTCCCAATCCTCTTTGACTCAAGATTATGCCAAATGCCGGTTTGGAAGGGCATAACGATCGTCCCGCAGAGAGGAGATTAGCGGAGGCCACTATGGTTACGAGAGAGCCCAAGGCCAAGCTGACATACGAGGACTACGCAAAGACACCCGAAGGCGAGCGGTGGGAACTGATCGACGGGGAGTTGTTTATGGCACCGTCGCCGAAAGAGGCTCATCAGAGGAGCCAGCTTAGAATAGGTTCCAGGATGCTCACATTTTCTGAGCAAGCTGATTTGGGAAGAGTGTATACAGAGTTCGATGTCTTGCTGTCTTCTACCGATACGGTTCGGCCGGATGTCATCTTTGTGTCGAATGGGCGCCTAGATATTATTACCGAGGACAATATCCAGGGTGCCCCGGATTTGATCGTCGAAATTCGCTCACCATCTACTGCCCGCAGGGACTGGACCACTAAACGGGAATTGTATGCACGGCACGGCGTAGAGGAATACTGGCTAGTGGACCCGGAGGCGGCTACCGTTGCCCTTCTGCAACTGGAAGAGGGAGAACTGAAAGTCGCCGGAGTTTATGGGGAGGGCGATACGGTCACCTCGGCCGTGCTAACCGGATTTAGTGTTGCATTGGCCGATATTTTCCGGCCTTAACGCAAACCGGGCGGAACCCTTGCCTGCGAAATTGGAGCTTCACTAATGGTCGAGCTAGCTCGTGAACGGTGCACTGCATGCCGTCGAGACTCCCCAAGTGTCAGCCAGGATGAGATCGAGGAACTGCTCCCGCAAATGCCGGAATGGGCGCTGATTGACAGGGAGGACATCCCGAAACTGGATCGGGAATACCGGTTCCGAAATTTCGCGCAGTCGCTGGATTTCACCAACCGGGTTGGCGAACTGGCGGAAGAGGAAGGCCATCATCCCCGGCTCACCACTGAGTGGGGGAAAGTGCGGGTAACTTGGTGGACTCATAAGATCCGGAATCTGCACAGGAACGACTTTGTAATGGCCGCCAAGACCAATGAAATCTATGCCGCCTTGTCCTCTGAACTGGACTAGCGGCCGTTCCAAGACCAGAACGCGCCTGATGCTCCAATACATCCGGGACTGACAAGACCGGGACAAACAAGACCGGGACTAATGAAATGAGAGTTACACACCGGCTGGCATCAAAATCGCTGTCCGCCATCCCGGCGGAGGCCTCGTGGGCCGAATCCATAGGTTTCGACGCCATTTCCAAGAACGAGACCGCCCACGACTCGTTCCTCCCGCTGACGCTTGCCGCAACATCGACCACGAAGGCCATGCTGCAGACCAGCGTGGCCATAGCGTTTCCCCGGTCTCCCATGATCACGGCCTATACCGCCCGGGACCTGCAGGACCTGTCCAGGGGCCGATTCCGGCTGGGTCTGGGCACACAAGTGAAAGGACACATTGAAAGGCGTTTCTCTACGCACTGGGAATCGCCTGGTCCGCGTCTCCGTGAGTATGTACAGGCTCTCAAGGCCATCTGGCAGGCCTGGGAAACGGGTGAGCGGCTGAACTTCCAGGGCAAGTACTACCAGTTCAGCCTGATGACTCCGTTCTTCAGTCCCGGACCCGGCGAATATACTCCGCCCCCGGTCTTCGCTGCAGCGGTCAACGCCTACAACTGCCGGGTGGCCGGCGAGGCGGCCGACGGCCTGATGCTGCACAGCCTGACGTCTCCAGAATACATTCGCGACGTGGTCCGCCCGGCTCTGGCTGACGGGGCGGAGCGTTCGGGCCGCGATGCGGACAAGATAACGGTCAGCGGCGGCGGATTCCTGATTACGGGGCCCAATAAGCAATCGCTTCGGGCGGCCCAGGCGGAGGTTCGCAGGCGTATCGCCTTCTATGCATCCACCCGCACTTACCATTCCGTCCTGGCCCCTCATGGATTTGAGGAGATCGGGCAGAGACTTCACGAGATGTCCCTGCGCGGAGAGTGGGCCGAAATGGGCGAGTTGGTCAGCGACGAGATGCTGCACTCATTTGCCGTATCGGGCGAATATGACGAGATAGCCGGAGAATTCGCCCGCCGCTACGGGGGGCTGGTCGACGAGGCCAGCTTTACCCTTTACTCCGAGAAACCACTGGGGGAGCCGGAATTGCGCAGGATAGTTCGCGACTTTCGGGAGTTGTGATAGCCATGGCTCAGAACGCCAGCTACGCCCACCTTGTGGGTTCAGTGCCATTGTCTGATTCGGAGGCCGTGTTCCGCACGGTCAGTGGCGCCCTGGGCCAACACCTGCGGCGGATCCCGGACGGCGAGACAGGGGAGCGCATCCGGTGGATATGGTTTCAGCGGGAAATGCTGCTGAACCACGCCGATATGGAAATCGACCCCGATGCCGGCCTTTTCGCAGTCTACCAGTGGGACGGTGTTCTACTGCGCGAGTCGCCTTACGTCCGGTTCAGGCAATCCGTGAACCCGGTCGACGTTCATTTCCCTACGGGCTATGCGGAGGCGGCAACGGAGTCATTTGCTACCTTTTCCAGACTGCGGGACGAGGGGGTCATCGGCCCGGACGTACTGTTCCAAGTCTCCCTTCCCACGCCCATGGCCACAGGGTACATGTACGTCAGCGACGCGGCGCGCGAAGCCTACCTTCCGGCGTACGAACGGTCTCTAACCGAGGCGCTGGACGGTATCCTGAGAGCCATACCGCACGAAAACCTTTCCATCCAGTGGGATGTCTGCCAGGAGGTCCTGCTCTTCGAGGACTACTTCTCCTACCGCCCGGACGACTACAAGGGCCAAGTATTCGCCGAACTGGCCCGCCTTGGCTCGCGAGTCCCGGAGTCGGTAGACCTAGGCTACCATTTATGCTACGGCTCGCCGGCTGACGAACACCTTGTAATGCCCAAGGACGCCGCCATCCTTGCCGAGATTGGCAATGGCCTGGCATCACAACTGGAGAGACGGTTGGATTTTCTCCATCTTCCGATACCCAAGGACCGGACCGACCGCGACTACTTCCGCCCCTTGCAGGGACTGCATCTCCCGGATAGTGCGTCGGTCATCCTGGGCCTGATCCATTACAACGATTCCGACGGCGATGCCGCCCGTATCGAAGCGGCGCGGGAATTTCTGCCGATGTTCGGGGTGGCCAGCGAGTGCGGATGGGGACGCACTGACCCGACGAGGGTACCTGGCCTGCTGGAAAGCCACCGCAGGGCGGCAGAACTCCTGAACCGGAACGGCTGAGTCAGGAATAGAGGAACTGCCACTCGACACTGCCAAGGCCCAACCGGATACGCCGGAACGCCTCGGTGAATTCAACGCCGACCTGCTCGCTGTATCGGGTGGCGTTGTTGCTGATGCGGGAGAGCCGTTCCTCAGTGGTGACGGGCGACATCTGGCTTGAGTGGGCCTCAAGCGACAGCGTCTTGGCCTCGAGGTAGCCCCCGATTTCGACAAAAACATCCGGGGACTCGCTGCCCCACATGTAAGCCTCCTCCACCATGTGTGGCTGGAGGCCCTCCTCGGTGATCTGCTCCGGGAAGTGCTGGTAGCTCCAGGCGTAGGTGAAGGCCGAATCGATGGCCACCCGCCCGCTCATGCGATGGTCCCGGTGGGTGTGACTGGTGCTGCGGTACGGGTCGATGCACATGATCACGTCGGGGCGGTGCCTGCGAATCTCCCGGACCACCTGGGAACGGAACTGCAGCGTATCCTCCAGACCACCGTCGGGATAGCGCAGGAATACCACTTCCTTGGCGCCGACAATTTCCGACGCCGCCAGCTGTTCCTCTTCGCGTATGGCCGCCAGCCGCTCGGGAGTCAGATCGCGTTCCTGGGTGCCCTTGTTGCCGTTGGTGCACATGACCACCACGGCCTCGGTGCCGAATTCCTGGACCCATTTGGCAAGGGCCCCGCCACAACCGCCCTCGCAGTCGTCAGGGTGAGGAGTGACGGCCAAGACCATTCGCGGAGCAGTGGTTAGGATTTCGAATTCTGAGCCAGTGGCGGTGGCAGGGGCAGAAGGACCGGACATCCCGAATTGCGTGTTCTGAAGCATTCGCCAGTTCCTTGTTTCCTTTTCATTTATCCCGAAAGGGTCTTGCCACGGCCGAAGTCGGTAGGCGCGTATCGGCCGGAGCGGCCCGGAATTCGCTCCATCCATCCGAACTTGGTTCGAGCAGCATTGCGGATGGTCTGCGTGAACTGGTTGGCCCTCCGCCACCCGACGAGGTCAAAAAGCTCGCCAACCTCGTCAGCGTTGATTCCATCAAGGCCGAAAAACCGGTTCGCGGCTTCCGCTGCGACTACCACGCGTCGCATGTCGCCGGTCGGGTTGATGGCCTGGCAAAACGCCGTGAAATCCTCCCGCGCCTGCTGGGGGTACCGGGCCAGGTCCAGTCTGTCTTCGCCGGAGTCGCCAGCGACGCTCGAAGAAGCCGTGGAGCCTCCGTTGGACTGCGCGCCGTTGGCAGAGGGTTGGCCGCCAATATTTATTGCTGCTCCATTTGTCCTGTTCTTGGCGCCGGACGGGTTTTGCACTTCCTGGTGCGGTGTTGCATCGGTACCTTTTTCCGCACCAACGTCCGTATCGTCGGGTTGGGGAGGCGCCGAAATATCAACGGGAATACCGGACCACCCGCCGTCCATTACCGTTCGGATCACATCAAAAATCAGCCTGGTCTCATCCGATTCCAGGGTAATCAAGGAACCATTGGGCAGCGTTATGGACAGTTTCACGAGTTCCAGGCAATCCCCCGGAGAGCCGTAAGCCTGATATCCCGAGTATTGTTCCTTGCCCGACCCAGTCACTCCATAATTTACCACATTACTCATTTCCGCGTTATGTCATACACGGGTAAGACGCGGGGGTATAGAAAAAGAGCCAACCGTTTGGCTCCGGTTGGCTCTTACAAAAATGCAACTGTGGGACGGTAGATCAGATTGTCTGCTTCAGGCGGATGGCCAGCGAGCGAGTCATGCCAGGTACCGCGGCGATCTCATCAACGGCAGCCTCCTTGATGCCCTTCAGGGAACCGAAGCGCCGCATCAACATGCGTTTCCGCTTGGGCCCAATGCCGCTGACCAAGTCTATGGGCGATCCCAGGCTTCCCTTGCTGCGCAGGTTGCGGTGGTAAGTGATGGCGAAGCGGTGGGCCTCGTCCCGTATCCTCTGCACCAGGTATAACGCCTGCGAATCGCGGGGCAGGATGATGGGCTCCGGGGTGTGGGGCACGAAGAGCCACTCGTTTTCCTTGGCTAGGGACGCCAAGGGAATGTCGTCAAGTCCCAGCTCCAGCATGACCTCGAGAGCTGCCGAGAGCTGGCCTTTCCCGCCATCGATGAGAACCAGGTCGGGAACGGCGGCCCAGCCGGTATCGGGCGCCGCCTCCGGGTCGCCACTCTCGTTTGTATTTCTGGCAGAGGCCAGTCGCTTGAACCTCCGGCGCAAAACCTCGCGCATGCTTTCGAAGTCGTCCACGCCCTCGACGGTCTTGACCTTGAACCGGCGATACTGGGACCGCTTGGGCTGGCCGTCCTCGAACACCACCATGCTGCCGACGGAATTGCTGCCCTGGATGTGGGAAATGTCGTAACACTCCATCCTGCGCAACGGCAAAGGTAGCGACAGTTCCTCCTCGAGCTCCGACATAGCCTGCTGGATGACGTCCAGGTTGTCCAGCCACTTGATTCGATGCTGGGCCAGTCCCTGCCTGGCGTTGTCCGCCACGGTCTCCATCAGCTGCTTGTGGACTCCCTTTTGGGGCCACACCAGGTGGACAGCTCCGCCTCGCAATCCTCGCAGCCACTCGGTGATGACTTCCTGGTCATCCAGCGGGTGCTGGGTAACGATTCGAGGCGGGATGGTCTGGGCCGACCCATAGTACTGCTTGATGAACTGCCCGATAATCAACCCCGGGCTCTCGTCCTGTGCCCCCTCCATGAAGAAGTGCTCACGACCAATGAGCTTCCCTTTCCGGACGAAAAACACCTCGACCCAAGCCTCTGCCGAACCCTGGGCAACTGCGATCACGTCCATCCCGGCCTGCCAGGTCCGATTGCCCCCGGCTGCGGGATTGGAGTCGACCTTGATGCGTCGCTCCTCGACCACCCGCTCCACTGCCTTAATGCGATCGCGCAACACGGCGGCCCGTTCGAACTCCAGCCGCTCGGCGGCAAGCGCCATGTTCTCCTCAAGGTCCTCGGTCACGGAGTCAGTATCACCCTCCATGAACATAATGACCTGGTCAATGACCCTGGCATAGTCTTCTTTGCTGGCATACCCGGTGCAGGGAGCGACGCACCGGTTGATGTAGTACTCCAGACAAGGGCGAGGGTCCGTCCCGGTGATCTTCTTGGTGCATGACCGATAAGGGAAAAGTCGTTTGACAAGGTCCATTGACTTGCGAACGGTATTGGCGGTAGCGAAGGGCCCAAAATACTTCGCGCCGTCCTTGGCAACGCGGCGAGTTATGTAGACCCGGGGGAATTCCTCGTTCAGGTCGATCTTAAGATATGGATAGGTCTTATCGTCCTTCAGGCGGGCGTTATACCGGGGCTTGTATCGCTTGATCAGGGTGTTTTCCAGGATCAGCGCCTCGGCCTCGGTATCAGTTACGATGTACTCGAAGTCGTGGACATGCCCCATCATTCGCCTGGTCTTGTTGGCCTGGCTGGAGGGGGACCCGAAGTAGGTGCGGAGGCGATTCCGCAGGACACTGGCCTTTCCCACGTACAGCACAGTACCCCGGGCGTCCTTCATCAGGTAAACGCCGCTCCGCTCCGGGGTAGCCTGGAGCCTTTGTTCAACCAGGGGTAGAGGCATATTCAGCCTGCGCCGGTTCGGGTGCTCAGAGGACGAAGGAGATCGCCACCAGGGCTGCCACCACAACGGTGGCCAGCACGCCGATGCGACGCAACTCCGCCCCCACGTAATTGTAGGCGGCGGGCCGCTCGCCCCGCTGGCGTCCCATGCCCCGCGGCTGGGCAGCGGCCTGCTGGGCCGGCGCAACGGCGGTAACGGGGACGGGTGCCGGCTCCGGATCAGGCACTGCGGCCCGGGTGCCTATTGCCCCAGCTGCCTCCATTGCAAGGGCCGGAGAGCCGCCGTTCGTTGGCTGCCGAGACGGTTCCGGCGCGTTCACGGGAGCTCCGCTGGGACCTCGTTGTCCTCTCTTTCTTCGACGGCTGAGTTCGCCTTGGCGGGCAGCTGCCCTGCGGGCCTTTCCTGCCATAATGATTAACCTCCCGTGAGGCTGCGGACGCCGGACACTTTCGATGAAATAGAAGTGTCTGGTTCAATTTTCTGTATAGCACATCAAACTATATCAGCAAATGTGGGAAAAAGGCAGTGCGAAACCAGCGATGTGACAAGCATTCGCGCCCTGACTGAATCGTAATCGCAGCAGACCGTCCTTGCCACGAAAATAGTCGATTTTCGTGGCAAGGACGGTACGGAAGCTGTGGCGTGTTTTCGAGCGGTTACTCAAGGTCGCAATGAAAAACCCCGTCATTGAGGCGGGGTTTCCAGTTTCTGGCCGGATGTACGTCGGCAAGTGCTAGGCCCGGGGGTGGCTCTTTTCGTATTCCTCACGAACGTAGGGACTGGTCAGGTGGGTATAGACCTGAGTGGTCGAGATGCTGGAGTGCCCGAGCAGTTCCTGAACGTGGCGGAGGGATGCTCCGTTCTGGAGCAGATGAGTGGCGAAGCTGTGGCGAAGGGTGTGGGGAGTAATGCTGGATTTGATACCGGCGGCCTGTGCGTAGGTCTTCAATACAGACCACACCCACTGCCGGGTCAGTCGCTCGCCCCGGTGGTTTACGAAGAGTGCCTGTTCATCCTTTCGCTTGCCCAGCAGGACGATACGCGAGTTCCGCATATAATTCTTGAGTTCCTGCAGCGCCTTGGGGTACAGGTGCACTATGCGTTCCTTGGAACCCTTTCCCAGGCAGCGTACATAGGACTCCTCGGTGTTGACGTCCCCCGTATTCAGGGAAACCAACTCACCTACCCGTAGACCAGTGGCATAGAGGAGTTCCATCATCACAGCGTCGCGCTGCCCCTCGTTGGTGCCGGGCTTGTAACCCTCATCCAACAACCTGCCAATCTCCTCCTCAGTAAGGTACTTGGGCAGGGACCTGCCGACTTTCGGAGTTCCCAGGGACTCAGTGGGGTCCTCGGTGATAATGCCGTTCTCCGACATAAAGCCGAAGAAGGATTTGACTGAGGCAACCTTGCGGGCGGCGGTGGCGTTACGGTAGCCCTTGCGATCCTTGAGGTCGGTGATGTAGTGGTTGAGAATGTCTATATCCACTGAGGACCAGTTAAAGGTGCTGGAACCGTTTTCGCCCACCTTGCCAACCCCATTCAACTGCAGAAACTCGACGAACTGGGAGAGGTCATTGCGATAGGCAGAGCAGGTGTTCTGGGAAAATCCCTTCTCCACGAGGAGATGTTGAAGAAAAGAGGACACAGTGCGGTCCATAGTGCGTATCCTTTCGCCGTAGCGTAAAACAGATGAACAAGTCATCAGTGGGACGATGCTTGTTCAGTACTTGGGGTGATACTAGCATACCTATAGGCAATTCCTGCTATTGGATATGAACCGGAATTTGACCAAAATTGAGGTCTGTCAACCCAAACCCGGGTAACACGAACGCCCCGGCACTTGCCGGGGCGAATCGCCAAGAAAGCCTATTTCCCGAGATGTCTAGGTGGCCAGCAGCACCGTTCCCGTCGATGAGAGTGACCCGCCGGTCCCGTTGACAATGGACGTCTTTGCAGCCTCGCCCGGTGACCGCTTGCTCATGACCTGCCGCTCGCCGCATTCTCCCCGCAACTGACGCACAGCCTCGACGAGCAGGAAGATACCGTACATACCCGGGTGGGTGTAGGAGAGTCCGCCCCCACTGGTGTTCAACGCGAAGTCGCCCCCAGGAGCGGTGCGCTGGTTGGCCACAAAGTCGGCCGCCTCGCCGCGCCCGCAGAAGCCCAGGGATTCCAGCGTAACCATAACGGTGTAGGTGAAGGAGTCGTAGATCATCGCCAAGTCCAGATCGTCGTGGCTGAGGCCGGCGCGGGCCATGGCCCGGGGGCCGGATTCCCGAGCGGGCGTGATGGTGTACGACGGCATCTGGCTGATGATGTTGTGGTCGTGGGACTCGCCGCCGCCCAGCACCCAGACAGGCTGCTTGCGGCAACTGGCGGCGCGTTCGGCGGTGGTCACGATCACAGCGGCGCCACTGTCGGTTACAAGACAGCAGTCCAGGAGGTGGAAGGGCCACGACACCCAGCGGGAGTTGTGGTAGTCATCGAAGCTCATGGGGGTGTCGTGCATCTGGGCCACCGGGTTCAGGTTTGCCCACTTTCGGGTCGCTACTGCGACCTCGGCCATTCCCTGGCGAGTCTTATCTTCACCATACTCGTGCATATACCGGGTGCAGGCCAGGGAGTAGTTGACAGGCGCCCCGATGATGCCGTAGGGAGATTCATATTGCGCCGCCGGAAGATTTCCGTCGGCGGGAACCCGCACCCGGGTCGACCGGCCTGCCTGCCCGTGGGTGATGAGCGCGGTCTCGCAATAACCGGCGCGAATGGCCGCGATTGCGTGGGCCACGTGGATGACGAAGGAGGAACCTCCAACGTAGGTGCTGTCAGTGAATACGGGCTCAATGCCAAAGTATTCCGCCGTCGCCATGGTGGAAAAACCGGCGGTAAGCACACCATCGATGTCGCTCATTTTCAGACCGGCATCGTCCAGAGCGTTGTAGGCTGCCTCGGCGTGGTGCTGCAAAGAGGACTTGCTGGGCACGTTGCCCATAACGTCCGATTCTGCAACCCCGACAATGGCAATATCCCTAGATGCTGAACCGTTCGTTGCCACGGCAAACCCCCAAGTAGAAAGCAAGTATTGGGTCGGAGACCGACGGGCCAGATACTACAACACGCCAGCGCCTCTCACAAGGTTAAGGCGGCGAATGTTAGGCCCGCGATTGATCGACGATGCGCTTACGTTCCGGTGATTGGCAGGTCCGGGTAGGCCTGGGAGGTGGGAAACGGCCGATCAGGATCCACCCGACGGAGCAGATAAGCCTCCGAATCCATGATTTCATCCACGTGTGCCGGGAAATCCTCAAACTTGTCGGAGAAGGCTCGAATGAGGCGCCCCGACATCCTTCCACAGTCATCGCTGCCCAGAAACACAGCCAGCTCGGCAGCGCGCTCAATGGAGGCACCCTCCCCTGATGTTACCTGCACGCCGCGTTCGTAGGTTGCCATGTCGCCGATGGCCAATGCCAGGTCCCGCGTCTCCTCCCACATGCGGGTGTGAATGGAGCCGGGGCTTATGGCATTAACCGTAATGGGGGTGTCAGCCAGCTCGGCCGCCAGGTTCTCGGTGAAATTGACAATGGCAACCTTGGCGGCGTCATAGGCCGTCATATTGGGTCCGCCCACGCCTGACATGTTCACGATTCGGCCGTTCCCACGCTCCAGCATTGAGGGCAACACAGCGTTACAGCCATAGAACACTCCCATCAGGTGAACAGTAATGGCTAGAGCCCATTCTCCGGGAACGTTGGCCCACACGCGGCCCACCGGCCCAATGCCGCCGGCATTGTTGACCATAACGTCGATGGCCCCGAATCGCTCCAACGTTTTGGCGACGGCCTGTTCAACCTGCACAAAGTCCGACACATCGGCGATTGCGGTAATGACCTCAGCTCCGAAACGCTCCGATACCAGTCGGGCGGTCTCCTCCAATTCGGATGCAGTGCGCGCCGACAGCGCCAAGCGCGCCCCCTCGGCGGCATAGGCCAGCGCGATAGCCCTCCCGATGCCCCGTCCCCCTCCAGTTATCAGGGCAACTCTACCATCCAGCCTTTTCCCCTCAGCCATCCGGCGGCCTCCCGCGCCACTCCGCCCTTGGTCGCGGAGTGATAAAATCAGGAAAATAGTACACCACTTGGGAATCCTCGCAGGCAAGGAAACGGAGCATCGTCGTGGCGGACTCGATTGAAACAGTAGCCTTTACAAGCATGGCCGATGGGACTCAAGAGGACTACGAACTGCTGGAAAGGCTTGAGGCAAACTTCGCCGAGGGAACGGCCGACCGCGTGCTCACCCAATTACGGGAGCTGGCGGGTTCCTTGTCCGGCTACAAGATTGACCGACTGGAGCACTCGTTGCAGAGCGCCACCCGTGCCCATAGAGACGGTGCCGACGAGGAGATGGTGGTGGCTGCCCTCCTGCACGATATCGGCGGCCTGCTCTCTCCATACAACCACAGCGAGATGGCCGCTGCCGTGCTCAGGCCGTACGTATCTGAAAAGACCTACTGGATAGTCCGGCACCACGGGCTGTTTCAGAGCTACTACTACGCCCACCACTCCGGCGGCGACCGGAATGCACGGGAGGCCTATCGCGACCATCCGTGGTACCAGGACACGGTGGAATTCTGCCAACGCTGGGACCAGTCGTCCTTTGATCCGGCCTACCAAACACTCCCGCTGGAGTTCTTCGAGCCGATGGTGCGACGCATCTTCGCTCGCGAGCCGTTCAGCGCAGCCAGAGGGGACGACTAGCGGCTCACGCCCTGCGGGGAAGCGCGTCCTTCAATTCGTCGCTGGTCTTCCAAGCCGGCTGAGGCGTTTCGCGACCATTGTGAGGTACGTACTCTGAGGGTTCCACGAATCGGTACTTGTGGACGTATCGAGGGCAGTTTTTGTAGACCTCAGTTATCTCAACCCGCACGATGAACTGCGCCTCGGCGTAATCTGCCAGCAGTGCGTCATCGTCATCGATTCGGGCAACACCCTGAACACGGAGGCGTTGGCTGCCCTCGAAGTCCACGAAGAGCATGCCCACGTTCGGGTTACGCAGCAGGTTGCCCATGGACTGGTATTTGCCGTTGCCGTCGTAGTTTGGAAAGGCCAGCGTCTGTTCGTCCACGACCCGCACGAACCCAGGGTCGCCGCCCTTGTAGGAGCAGGTGGGAAGGCCCCGATCGTCGCAGGTGGCGAGGAAGAACATCCGCGCCTCCTCGATAATTGCCCTGGCCTCGTCTCCGACGGTTTCGGTAACCCGTTCCTTCAGCCGGTCTGCAAGCCTGCGTGTGTCGAAGCGTTCCTGGAGTTCGAGGTTGCCGTCGTGGTAGTCGTGGACTTTCATGGTTTCCACCTCTGCGGCCCTATTGGGTTTCCTACTGCTTCCTGGTCCTGTGTATCTGCACCGCTGCCAGCTCAATGGACGAGCCGCGAACCGGCGGGTTGGGCTTCTTGACGGTGACGGACACGGCCAAGACGGGGAATTCGGCGAGCACGCGGTCAGCGATGGCCTGGGCGGCGGACTCCAACAGGTTGCGCGGCTCTCCTTCCATCACTGTTCTGACCGTCCTGTAGATGTGGGAGTAGCTGACAGTGTCCTCCAGCCGGTCCGTTTTGCCAGCCACCCGGAGGTCGAGGTCAGCGGTGAGATCAACGACGTACCGCTGCCCCAGCACACGCTCCTCGGGATTGACGCCGTGATAGCCGTAAAACTGCATGCCCTCAAGGAGGATCCGATCATTCACTGTGACACCGAGCCGACTTCAGCCGGATCTTGAGATGGACTCAGCCAAGGCCAGCAGGTTCTGCGCCCGTTTGACCACTGGCACGTCAACCATCCTGCCATCCAGCGCCAGGGATCCTCGTCCCGCAGCCTCCGCAGCATCCCAGGCTTCGACAACCCGCCGGGCGTAGTCAATTTCATCGGCGGACGGGCTGAACGTCTCGTTGATTATCTCTAGCTGTGCCGGGTGGATTGCGAACTTGCCGGTGTAGCCCATGCGTCGCGCTCGCCCTGCGTCCTCCCGCAGGGCGTCCGGGTCCCGGAATCGCACGAAGGGCGAGTCAAGGGCACCGACGTCGCCCGCCCGCGCCGCGATTGGCACCATCGCCCGGGGCACGCTGACCTCCTCGCCGGTATCGGTCCGCTCGATCCCCATGTCGTTGGTGAAATCCTCCGCTCCAAAGGCGATGGCGACAACTCGAGGGGATGACTCGGCAATGGCGCGGGCATCCCACATGGCCTTGGCCGTTTCAATCCACGGGATGACCCACAGCGACCCCACCTCAAGTCCGGCAGCTGCCTCCAGGGGCCTCAGCAGGCCATCCAGGGTGCGTATGTCGCGCACCGACTCCACCTTGCCAAGACTCACGCCCCGCAGCTCGGGACAAACGACAGTCTCCAGTTCCCTGCGGGTCAGTCCGGTGTCCAGGGAATTCACCCGGACCATGACCCGCTTCCCTTCGCCGTGCAACGCTGGCACCCACTCGCGGGCCATGTCGCCGGCGGTAGCCTTTTCGCCAGGGGGCACCGAGTCCTCCAAGTCGACCATGATAATGTCGGCGTCGAAGGAGCGGGCCCGTTCCAGCATGTTGGCGCGGTTGCCGGGGACAAAGACGAGGCTGCGAATTAGTTCCATGGAATAGATTCACCTACAAAATGAATGGCGGATGGATTTCATCGTCCGGCACCTTTTCGATTTGATGGTTCACCGGATCGACCCTGAATCTCATGTTCTGGAGCAACTCATACCCGAGCAGAGGTGTGGCCGCCGGAACAAGAATCGCACTGAACTCCTGTCCCATTAGCTCACCATCTGCGTGGTAAGCTTCTACATCGACGCGTCCGTTCGCACTCATCAGACTGAAGGTGCCACGTCCCCTGCGTAGACCCAAGGCATCGATTTCCACCTGCGGTAATGCAAGAAATGTCGAGCCGGTGTCAACCATAAAGGTATATTCACGGGTCTCAAGCTCGCCGAAAACCCTTGCTTGTACCTTGGTTATGCCCATTTGAGACTCCCTGATTGATCTCCTGCGGAATAGTCTAGATGTAAGGCGGGTGCCTTTCATCATCAGGGACTTTTTCGATTTCATGGGTTACGGGATTGACTTTGTATCGCAGGTTCTGGAGAAGCTCATATCCTAGAAGAGGTTCAGCGGTGGGGATTAGCATGGCACCAAAGCGCTCACCATTCAGCTGTCCCGTGGCGAAGTAGGAATCGAGCTCAACGACCCCTGTAACAGTGATAACCCTGATAATTCCAGTACTCGGCTGCAACCCAAGTAACTCGATTTCCTCTAATGGCAATCCAAGGTAAGTTGCTCCGGTGTCGACCACAAAATTGTAGTCCCTCGTTTCATTGCTACCTATGATCGTCGCTTGAACTTCGGTCAGTCCCACTATGTTATCCCTCACTGCTCCTCTTGGACCTCTACTCCATGTCCCCCCAATTGCCAGCCCACTTGGCATCGACCTTGAGCGTGACGTCCATGTCCATTGCGGCGGGCATTTCGTCAAAGACGAGGTCCTTGAGGCCGTCCATCTCCTCCCGGGGGGTCTCGAAAACCAGCTCGTCGTGTACCTGCAGGAGCATCTTGGTCTGCATTTCCTCAGCGTCGAGGCGGTGCTGCACCCGCACCATGGCCAGCTTCATAATGTCGGCTGCCGTGCCCTGGATCGGCATATTGATAGCCATCCGCTCGGCCGCGCCCCGGGTGTTGAAGTTGGTGCTGTTGATTTCCGGCAGGTACCGGCGGCGACCCATCAGCGTCTCGACGTACTGGTCGGCGCGAGCCTGCGCCTTGACCCGCTCCAGGTACTCGCTGATACCCGGGTACTTGGTGAAATAGGTGTCGATAAAATCTTTCCCCTGCTCGCGGCTGAACTCCGTCTGCTGGGAAATCCCGTGGGGGGAGAGGCCGTAAATCACGCCGAAGTTGAGCACCTTGGCGATGCGGCGCATGTCCGAGTCGACCTCGTTCAGGGGAACCTCGAACATCAGAGACGCCGTTGAGGAATGAATGTCCTCACCACGGCGGAAGGCGTCGAGAAGTCCCTCATCCTGGGACATGTGGGCGAGTACCCGGAGCTCGATCTGCGAGTAGTCGACTGAGAAAAGCTGCCAGCCGGGAGCGCCCTCGGCTACAAAGGCCCGGCGGACTTGGCGACCCGTCTCAGTGCGGATTGGAATGTTCTGCAGGTTGGGGTCGCTGCTGGAGATGCGGCCGGTGGCCGATCCGGTCTGGTTGTAGCTGGTATGCACCCGTCCGGTGGTGGGATTCACCATTTCGGGTAACGCGTCGACGTAGGTCGACTTGAGCTTGGAAACCTGCCGGTATTCGAGGATCTGATCCACGACCGGGTGGATGCCCTTCAGCGACTCCAGCGAGTTGGCGTCGGTGGAGTAGTGCCCGGTCTTGGTGCGCTTGGTACGGGGCAGGCCGAGCTCCTTGAACAGCAGGTCGCTGAGTTGCGCCGGCGAGTTCAGGTTGACCTGGTGGCCCACTGAACCGTAAATCCCGGACTCGATCTCGCCCAACTGGCGGAACATGTCAGCCGACATTTCGTGCAGCACTCCGGAATCCATCTTGATTCCGTGCCGCTGCATCCGCACCAGCACGGGCAGGAGCGCCATTTCGGTCTCGTCCATCAACCCACGCAGTTCCTGCCGGTCCAGCTGCGGCTCAAAGACCTCGCGAAGCCTCCACGTAATGTCGGCGTCAGCGGCGGCATAATCCGAGGCGGCTGCAATCTCCACTTGGTCGAAGGTAATCTGCTTGCGCCCCCGGCCGATGAGATCGGTGATGGGGGTCATCTCGTGACCCAGTTCGTTGAGCGACAGGTCCTTCAGCCCCAGCTGGTTATAGCTCTTGCCCAGCAGGTGGGCGGCAATCATGCTGTCGAAGTCAACATTTTCGAACCGGATTCCGTGATTTGCCAGAACGGTCATGTCGTAGTTGGCGTTGTGCGCGCACTTGGCAATGTCCGGCGACTCGAACAGCGGCCGTACCGCGGCCAACACGGATTCGAGAGGCAACTGCGCCCCCTCGCGGTGGCCGACCGGAACGTACCATGCTCGCCCGGGCGCTGTGGCGAAACTGAGTCCGACCAGCTGGGCGCGCATGGCATCCAGGTCGGTGGTCTCCGTGTCGAAGGTAAATGAGCCCGTCTCCTCGATGACGGCGATCATCGAGGCCAACTGCTCACACGGAACGGACGACCGTGTAGTCAGTCTCAACGTCAGGCTTCGAGTCGACCCCGGCATCGGCCGCATCGGAGCCGTCAGGATGGGGAATCCGCGACACTACGGTGAAAAATTCGAGCTCTGTCAGTAGTGCGACCACATCGCGGCGGTCATACTGCCAGAACCGGCACCGCTCAAGGTCAAGGGAAACCGGGGCCTCGCGGTCGATGGTCATGAGGCGCCGGTTCTCAAAGGCCCGGTCGTGGTTCTCTCCCAAGGCCGCCTTGACGCTGGGCGGCTTTACTGCTTCGAGGTTTTCGTAAATGCCCTCGAGGCTGCCGTACTCGCCCAAGAGGGTGGCGGCCCGCTTTTCGCCAACCTTGGGGACACCGGGGATGTTATCGGATGTGTCGCCCACCAGCGCCTTGAAGTCAGGCTGCTGTAAGGCGGTAAGTCCAGAGTAACGCTCGGCCAGCTCCGTCTCGTTATAGACACGGCGGTCCTGGATGCTGGACGCAAGGTCAACACGGACGCGGGGAGAGATGAGCTGGAAGGTATCGCGGTCGCCAGTGAGAATGACGGAGTCAACACCCGATTCCTCTGCTTGGCGGGTCAGGGTGCCGATTACGTCGTCCGCCTCCCATCCTTCAAGTTCGAATACAGGAACGCCAAAGGCGGCCATAAGCTGTTTAACGCGATCGAACTGGGGGCGCAACTCGGGCGGTGTGGGTTGCCTCTGCGCCTTGTATTCCTCGAATTGCAGGTGCCGGAAGGTAGGGGCCGAGGTGTCGAAAGCTATGGCGCAGTAGGCCGGGTTCCACTCCTGCAAAGCCCTCAGGAACACGTTGGTGAACCCGAACACGCCAGTGGTGTCCTCACCGGTGGCGCTGCTGGTCAGGTTGCGCTGCTGCGAGATGGCCCGGAAAGACCGGTGCACCATCGCATGCCCGTCCATGATCATCAGGAGGGGCTGGCGTTCGGGGGCAAAAAGAGGCATGGACATAGTCATTGCGGCACCTCGGCAGCGGCAAGCTAAGGTGGCCGCATTATACATCAGGGATTCTGGCCGCCGCGTTCCTGATCCCAGCAGCCAGGCCTGTACGCGGCAGCGCAAACGTAGCCAAAGTTTGATGTCTGCGGCCCATCGCTGCCCGTGCTAAAATGCGGATGCTATGCCGATCTACGAATACCGTTGCGGCGGCTGCAGCGCCGTAAGCTCAAAACTGGTGTACAGCTGGTCTGCGGATCGCGCCATTGAATGCCCCCAGTGCGGCGGAGCGGATATGGAGCGGCTGATGTCGGCATTCTCCTTCCGCGCTTCTTGGGGCGACAGCCTGAACTGGGTGCCCAGCGGCGAGACGACCCGGGACGTCGACGAGAACAGCCCTGCCAGCATCGACCAGCACATGGGACGCATCAAGCAAGAAATGGGCGGCCAGACCACCCCGGATTTTGACCGGATGCGGCGCGAAATCAAGGACTCATAGAACCCCACGAATTCGCCGGGTACCTGCAGGCCAAAAAGGAGCCTGGACTGAATGCCAATCTACGAATACAGGTGTCAGGACTGCGCCCGAGTGTCGTCGTTTTTCGTTCGCTCCATCGGTAGCGAGGTTACGGCGGTCTGTTCCCACTGCGGCAGCGGGGACATGGAGCGCCGCATGTCCTCGTTCGCCATGGGCAAGACCGTTTCATCGGTGCACGAGCAGTTCGCGCCGGGCAGCGAGCACCGCTCGCCGGAGTACTATTCGGACCCCCGAAACATTGGCCGAAATGTGGAGGCAGCCTTCCAGACACACGGAGTGGACGTGCCTCAGTCAGTGCGGGACAACATCGATGCCGCCCGCTCGGGCGAGACTCCCAAGGGGCTGGACCTGTGAGCGACACCGGACACACCAACTACTCCATGCTTCATCACCTGCTTTCCGGCGTGTCTGCCTCGGCCCCGGCCGCGGCCACTGCAGCCCTCGGGGGGCTGAGGGAGGTGCTCCCGTCGCTTCCCTCCCCGCTGGCTCTCGCGGACAGCGAGGGCCCGCCTCCCCAGACCGCCGAGCAGGCGCTGGCAGCCATAGCAACGGCCCAACTCCTGCTGACACAGATCGAAGCCAGCGAATCTTCAAGCCCTGTCCCTTGGGAGATCGCAGGCCGCGTCCGTCACTCCCTAAACGAGCTGTCAACACAGGTGGGTGGCGCCATCCGCAAGGGAAAAGCCGACCAGGTGCGTGGTCTCTACGTGATCATCGACCCCCAGGTAACCGGCGGACGAGACCCATTCGACATCGCCGTGGCTGCTGTCAATGGCGGCGCGCGCATGCTCCAGCTGCGTGACAAGCTCCGGGACAAGGGAGAATCGTTGCCCTTGGCGGCAGCCCTCCAGGACCTGTGCCAGCGCAACGGAGCCCTGCTTATCATCAACGACCACGCCGATGTCGCCGCCGCCGTTGGGTCGGGTGGCCTGCACGTTGGCCAGACCGACCTGCCCGTGGCCCAGGCCCGCCAGGTCCTCGCCCCAGACCAGGTGCTTGGGCGCTCCAACCGGGAGTTCGAGCAGCTCGTTGAGTCCATAGACATGGGCGCAGACCACGTCGCCTTCGGGGCCATCTACGCCACCACCAGCAAGGGTGTGGCCCGCAACCCGCAGGGGCCGGAACGAGTGCGGGAGGCCAAGAGCCTCGCCGGGGACACGCCCCTGGTGGCCATCGGCGGCATCAACCTCAGCAACGTTGCACCGGTGGTGGAAGCCGGGGCCGACGCTATCTGCGTTACCGCAGCCGTCGGGTCCGCTGAGGAGCCGGAGGCCGCCGCGGCCCAGATGACCGCAACCATTGAGAACGCCGGAGGCCGCACCTGATGCCTTCCCGCTACAGCGACGACCTGGCCGACATCGGCAACCACGCCATCGAGCAGCTTACCAGCCGCAACCGCGACCGCGAGGAGGGCTTGTCCGTCTCCCGCGAGGTCATTCGCTCCTCGGCCAACGCAATACGCGCCGTGCATCGCTCGGACTTCGAGGAGGCCGGGAGACTGATCGATTCCGCCAAGGCAAGGCTCGGCGAAGCGGAACACATCCGGCAAGATAACCCCCTGATCTATAATGCGGGTTTCCTTAATGACGCCCGCAAGGAGTTCACCGAGGCCAACGTAACCTTGGCGGTAATCTCCGGCAAAGACATTCCCACCGCCGCGGAACTCGGTATCGATCCCTCCGCCTACCTAAACGGCATGGCCGAGGTCATCGGCGAGCTGCGCCGCTACATCCTTGACGCCCTGCGCAGGGACAGCGTGGGGCGCTGCGAGGAAATGATGGAGGTGATGGACGAGATCTACGGCGTTCTCGTCACCATCGACTTTCCGGAAGCGGTTACGGGTGGTTTGCGCCACACCACCGACGCAATGCGCGCGGTGCTGGAGCGCACCCGCGGCGATCTCACAGTTGCACTGCGCCAGCGCGCACTCGAGGCCCAGCTGGCCGCTTGGCAAGGGACCACATAGCAAGCCATTCCACCTAAACCGGAGGCAGCCATGCTATCGAGTTCCGGCGCAACCCCAGAAACGCTGGAGCGCTTCTACGACGAACTGCGCGGGTTCAGCACGTCGCCGCTCTGGCTGGTACAGGAGGAGGCTCTGGTAGCCGAGCCGAAGAGCAGGGCCTTGCCCTTCCTCTGGCGCTGGCGCGACCTGCGGCCGCAGGCCCTCCGGGCCGGGGACCTCATCGGCACTGCCGATGCCGAACGCCGGGTGCTGATGCTCCTCAACCCTGGCCTGAACCGCATGGCCACCACCAACTCCATGTTCGCCGGCCTGCAGATCGTCATGCCCGGCGAGGCGGCCCGGGCCCACCGGCACACCCCGGCGGCGCTGCGCTTCATCATCGACAGCCAGGGCGGCTCAACCACGGTCAACGGCGACCGCATCCCCATGTATCCCGGCGACCTGGTGCTCACTCCCAACTGGACCTGGCACGATCACGCCAACGACACAGACGACCCCATCATCTGGCTGGACGGTCTGGACATTCCACTGGTGCACATGCTGGAGGCGGTCTACTACGAGCCATATCCCGAGGACGTCCAACCGGTCACCGAGCCGACCGACTCGTCGCTGACCCGCTACGGGGCCGGCACCCTGCGTCCCTCGTGGGAGACCAGCGGGGCGTCCCACTCGCCGCTAATGCACTACCCGTGGAAGCAAACGTGGGAGACGCTACAGCGTCTGGCTCCGGAGGTGGACGGCAGCCCCTATCGACGGCGTGATAATGGAGTACACCAACCCCAACACCGGCGGACCGGTGATGCCCACCATTGCCTGCCACATCCAGATGCTGCGCCCCGGCGAGGCCACCAGGGCGCACCGCCACACCGCTGGCGCCATCTACCACGTGGTTCAGGGCCGAGGGCGCTCCGTGGTCAACGGCCAGGCCATCGAGTGGGAGGAAAAGGACGTATTCTGCGTCCCTGGCTGGAACTACCACGAACACGCCAACGCGTCCGACACCGAGCCGGCAGTCCTGTTCAGCTTTACCGAGGCCCCGGTCCTGCAGGCCCTGAGCCTCTCGCGCGAGCAGGCACACCCGGCCGGGCACCAATCGACGGTTTCTGAGAGGGTGGCCGGGTTCATTCCTAATTGGGGTCGCCCTCACGGTTTCTTAGGCCCAAGAGGAACTAATGACAACAACGGCAGACGACCGGCTGAATCGCGCCCGCGAATTGGCCCGAGCGGCCCGCGAGGAATTCGCCCGCGCCGAGGACGCCCGGGGCCGCGAGGCAGTCATAGGACTACAGAACGCTTGTGGCAAGGGCTGGTTGGCAGCCCTGGAAGCGGCCCATGCCTATTTTCTGTCCCTCGGCATACCGGAGGCTGAGTTGCCCGGAACCGACCGCGGCTGGAGGTTCTTCGTCGGCAGGCATATGGAACAAAGCATGAAAAAAGAGTTCAACGATATGCGTCTGACTTTCCACGTTGACGGCTACTACGGAGGCATCGTTGACTTCGACGATATGCCTCGCCACCTGGACGAACTCGACGAGTTTATCGAAACAGTCTCGAGATAACCTGCCTCGTTTGAAGGGTCCGTAGAGATGAAGATCACCTTTCTCGGCACAGGGGCCGGCAATTCCACCCTGCGGGCGCACACCGGAATGGCCCTGGAGTGCCCCGACGGCACCAAGCTGCTGCTGGATACCAGCTCCGGCAATTCTGCGCTGCGCAGCGCGGCCGCCGTGGGTCTCGAGCTGAAGGAATTCGAGGATGTCCTGCTCTCCCACGACCATCCCGACCACATGGGAGGCATCGATTTCATCGAGTTCAACCGAGCCCTGTCAGGCGAGCAGTATGGCCCGCTGCGGGTACACGCGTCGTATGAGGCCCTGGAAGGCCTGAAACGGCACTCCATCACGACCCGTTTGAACATCAGGGACATCTCGGGGGACTTTGGCCGCAACTACGAGGGCCGCGAACTGCTGCACTGGCAGCCCGTCGACCACGGGCGGGTGATTGAGCTGGGGCCGAGGACCACGGCCTGGCATTTCGAGGCCGACCACATCACCGGCGCCTCGGGCTGGCGGGTGGAATGCGACGGCAAAGCGGTGGTGTTCTCCGGCGACACCCGCTACAGCCCGGAGGTGGCCAAGGCCGCCGAGGGGCTGACCTGCTGATCCACGAGGCGTTCTGCGTCGCCGATTCCGCCCTTGCCAGCAGTGCTGGTCACTGCACCGGAGGGGAGGCGGGGCAGGTCGCCGCGGAGGCCAGGGTCGCCAGCCTTGTTCTGACCCACCTCACAGACGCATACCACGTCAATCCAGAACCCCTCGGCGTGGAGGCCGCTCAGTTTTACGCAGGGCCCATCACAATAGCGCACGACTGCGCGCAGGTCACATTGGGATGAGCACCCTGGAGATCACCTTCCTCGGAACCGGCGCCGGGATGTCCACTACTCGGGCGCACACCGCCATCGCCATCCGCTGTTCCGACGGCACCATGCTGCTGCTGGACGGCAGTTCCGGCAACTCGGCGCTCCGCAACGGACAGATCGCCGGTTTCCAGGCGCTGGACTACGATCACGTACTGCTATCCCACGACCACCAGGACCACCTGTCTGGTTTGATGTTCATCCAGGGCCGCCGCACCCACGAGGCGCCGGGGCAGGAGACGCCCCTGTCGATCTATGGCAGCTCCCTTGGTCTCGAGGGCCTGCGGAAGGCCGCCATCGCTGGCCGAGTTCCTGACGTTCGAGATGGTGCTGCGTACAACCACGCTGGCCGACAGGTGATGCGCTGGCAGGAGATCCCCCGGGGACACAAGCTGGAACTGGGGCCGGAAACGGTGGCCTGGAATTTCGAGGTCGACCACATTCCGGGCTCCGTCGGCTGGCGCATCGAGTCCTGCGGCCTGTCGGTAGTCTTCTCTGGCGACACCACCTACAGCCCGGGGCTGGTCCAAGCCGCCCAGGGCGCTGACCTGTTGATTCACGAGGCCCTTGCGACGGACGACAGGCACGATATGGCCGTCAGCCGCCTGCATTCCACGTCAGGAGACGCAGGGAGGGTTGGGGAGCAAGCGTCCGTTCGTCAGCTGATTCTTACCCACCTGGACAACGCCTTCCACGAAGACCAGGATCCCCTGCTTGAAGACGCCTCCCGCCATTACACCGGCCCAATCAGCGCCGCCTACGACATGATGCAGGTCGAAATCTCCGGCCCTTAAGCTCCCTGCTTTCTATCCCCCGACGTCCTCTCGCAGTGAGAGCGTGCATTGCTGCGCCCGCCAAGGTGTTTCCAGAGTGCCGTCCAAAAGTGCCGTCCAAAAATTGATGACAGTTACCTCTTGCGCCGCCATAGCTTTTAGAACTAAAGTTTCAGCAAGACAAATACCGGACAAACCTGCACCTGGACTGCCCTCCGCAACAGGCCCAGGGTTGGGCCATCCAAGAGCAACAGCAGGGCGGGCTGGGACTATAGGAGAGAACCGTGTTAGCTTGCACCAATTCCTGCGCAATGGCCGGACTGGAAGGGTTCATTATTCGCGTCGAGGTCGACCTCTCTCCGGGAGTGCCGAGATTCAACATGGTGGGGCTGCCCGACACAGCGGTGCAGGAAGCCAAGGAACGCGTGCGGGCCGCCCTGCGCAACAGCGGCTGCGAGTTTCCCATGAGGCGGATTACTGTCAACCTGGCGCCTGCGGACCTGAAAAAGGAGGGCCCCGCTTACGACCTGCCCATCGCCATAGGAATCCTGTTGAGCTCGGGACAGCTGGAGTCGGCCCCTGCAGATGCCGTGTTTCTCGGTGAGCTGTCCCTGGACGGCAGCCTCCGCCACACCAACGGGATTCTGACCATGGTCTCGGTCGCCCGCGATCAGGGCTTTGAGTCAGTATTTGTGCCGGCAGCGGACGCCGAGGAGGCGTCGCTAGTAGAGGACATCACGGTATACCCCACGCCTACCCTGGACGCCGTGTTACAGCACCTGCGAGGCGTCTCCCCGATTGAGCCAATGGCGGGCGATGGCTGGGCCCAGTGCACCGCCCTTTCCTGCTCGCAGGACCCGATGGACCTGGCTCACATCAAGGGACAGGAACACGCAAAGCGCGCCCTGGAGGTTGCGGCCGCCGGATTTCACAACCTCCTGTTCAGCGGCCCGCCAGGCAGCGGAAAGACACTGCTGGCCCGTTGCCTGCCATCGATCCTCCCTCGCATGGCCCCACAGGAAGCACTGGAGGTAACAAAGATCTACAGCGTCAACGGTGCGCTGCATAGCGAGAATCCCCTGATGCTGAAACGCCCCTTCCGGTCGCCTCATTACACCATCTCAAACGCGGGGCTGGTGGGTGGAGGACGTACCCTCCGTCCGGGCGAAATTACACTGAGCCACCGCGGCGTCCTGTTCCTCGATGAGCTCCCAGAGTTCAACCATGCAGCCCTGGAGTCTTTGCGTCAGCCCCTCGAGGACAAGGTTGTGACCATCAGCCGGGTTGCCGGGTCGGTGACGTATCCCGCCAGCTTCATGATGGTCGCCGCTATGAACCCCTGCCCTTGCGGGTTCCACAACCATCCGGTCAAGGAGTGCACCTGCAGCCCTTCCACTGTTGCCCGCTATCAGAAAAAGATCAGCGGCCCACTGATGGACAGGGTCGACGTTTTTGTGGAGGTACCTCCCGTCGAATACGACAAGTTGGTGGAGAGCAGCGACGGGGAGGGATCCAGCGGGCCGCGTCAACGCGTTGAACAGGCCCGAGAGCTACAGCGCGAACGATTCAAGGAAAACGGATTCCTGTGCAATTCCGAAATGGGTCCTTCGGAGGTCTGGCGGCACTGCGAGATGGAAGACGCAGCGAGGAGCCTTCTCCAGACCGCGGCTCAGCGACTGACGCTATCGGCGCGAGCCTTCCACCGGGTGCTCAAAGTTTCCAGGACCATCGCCGACCTGGATGAGGCCGCAACCATCGGCGTCTCCCATCTGGCGGAGGCGCTCCAGTACCGCGCCCGCGCCGCTCTTGGATAGCGCTGGCTGCCCTGTGTCGGGCTGCAGGCGGCGGACGTGCCAACGGGCCCTACGGCCTCACCGTCCATCGTTGATGGCGATGCACAAGACCGTAACTGTTCAGAATGGGCTTAATCCGCTGAGCCCACGAATGGAGGAGGATACTATGCGGGTAGACTGAAGGCATGAGTTTGCCTGAGGATTTGGCCGGGTTCTCCCGGGAGGAGTTGATTGAGCTGGTTGGTCGGCTCTTTGGTCATATCCAAGTTCTGGAAGCCCGGATCGCCGAGTTGGAAGGCCAACAAAAGCCGCCATCGGGTGTGAAGGAGCGGAAGCCGCCGTCTTGGGTCAAGGCCAACCGGCCCGCCCGCTCCAAGGGAGAACGGCGCAAGCGGCCCCACGGCTTTGCCCGGCTTAGGGAGGAGCCCACCCACCGGGTGGAACACGCCACGGCCAGTTGCCCCGACTGCCAGGTCCCTCTGATGGCGGGAGGGTGCGGGGCAGCCGCCAGGTGATTAGCCTGCCCCGGGTACGGGCGCGGGTAACCGAACACGTGGTGCTCGAACGCGCCTGCCCCAAGTGCTGGAAGCGGTGGGCGCCCGAACCGGATTGGGGCGCCTTGAGCGTGGGCCGCCAACGGTTCGGCGTTTCGGTGCAGAGTGAGGTAAGCATGCTGAGGGAGGAGTGCCGGCTCCCCTTCCGGGTCAGCGCTACCTGAAGTGGCGCTTTGGCCTGCGCCTCAGCGTGGGGGAACTGGTGGCTTTGGTGAGCGCGGCCAAGAGGAATACCACGCCAAGAGATTCGGGGCAGCCCGGTGGTGTACGGGGACGAAACGGGCTGGCGTCAAGATGGCCGTAATGGCTACCTCTGGAGCCAGCACTCCCGAGGTCGCTACTTTCGGCCGGGCCGGAGCCAGAGGGTGGTGGAGGAGGTGTTGGGGGATGAGTTCGAGGGGGTGTTGGTCAGCGACTTCTACGGGGCCTACAACGTGTACCAGGGGCCGCACCAGAGATGCTGGACCCACCTGTTGCGTGACATCCACCAACTGAAGGAGCAACACCCTCAAGACCTGTCCTAGCCAGGTGGGCCCACGCGGTGCGTGAGGTGTACGACCATGCTCAGGCCTGCCCCGAACCTGATCCTAACCTGCCCGAAACGGTGCGGCGGGCCCGGCGGGTGCAGCAACAACGCTACCAGCAGTGGCTATGGTCCATCTGTAAGCGGGCAGCGATGCACTGTGCCAGCGGGTGGAACGCTTCCTGCCGGATGTCGCCGAGCCCCGGGCCAGCGCGGACAACAACGCGGCGGAGCGTAGTCTGCGCCCGCCAGTGGTGAGCCGGAAGATCAGCGGCGGTAAGCGGGGCAGCGAGACCAAGAGCATCCTGGCCTCCTTGTTCCACCTGGCGCCTGCAAGAACGAAACCCCTGCCAAGGGAACACTTATTGCCACCGCAGGCTAAGGGACACTAATAGCTCCATGGAAGAAAAGCAGGTCAAATACCAGCTCGGTGCCCTCACACGGGTCGAGCCGGTTACTTTCGGTGAACCAGGGCGACGCACCTTTAAACTGGACCTTCACTCGGGTTCGGCTTTCTGCTCACTGTGGATGGAAAAGGAACAGCTCCTCCAGCTGGGCGTCTATCTCCGGGATTATGTAGCCGGGCTCTCGACCGAGGAAAAGGAGCGTACCAGCGAACCACAGGAGCCCTCGTGGCAGGGAGGTGAAGCCTCTTTAGACTTCAAGGCCGGCCAGATGTTCCTGAGCCATGATCGAGAATCGAACTCCTTCTACCTTCAGGCCCATGAGAGGGAGACCGAGGAGGAGCGGCCCGAAGCGGAAGCGGAATCAATCAGCTTCTGGATTACGCTGAACCAAGCGGCTTCACTGTCCGAGGAGTCTCTGCGGATCTGCGCCGCAGGGCGCCCAACCTGCTTCCTATGTGGGCAGCCCGTAAATCCGGAGGGTCATGTCTGTCCCAGGGCCAACGGACATACAGTCCTCGAAGCCGGATAAGGGTCAATACCCTCCACCGGAAATCTCCCCTTGACCTACGACACCAACGTCCAAGAAGTGCTTCGGCACGGCGAAATACTTTCCTGCCAGTTGGCCCGGTTGGGTTCCAACTACACTTTCGTCGTCAATATTGCCTTTGATGGCGTGGAAGCCTACGGAATCTACAAGCCCCGCGACGGCGAAGCGCCACTTTGGGACTTCCCCAACGGCACCCTTTACAAGAGGGAATACGCCGCCTATGTGCTCAGCGATATCCTCGGCTGGAACCTGGTCCCTTTTACCATCATTCGCGATGGGCCTTATGGCGTCGGGTCTGTTCAGGAATTCATTGAGCACGACCCGCGGGAGAACTACTACACGTTGGGTGGGGACTACGCGGACCAGCTCCGGCTCGTCTGCTGTTTCGACCTGGTGGCAAACAGCACCGACCGTAAACCAAACCACCTGATCACAGACTCTGGTGGCAAGCTTTGGAGCATCGACCACGGCCTGACGTTCCATTCCGACATAAAGATTCGAACTGTCATCTGGGATTTTGGCGGCGACCCCATTCCAGAGCCCCTGCTGGCCTCGTTGACCGAATTCCAGGCAAGGCTGAACGGCCCGGAAAGAAGCATGCCAAAACGACTGCTTGAACTTCTTGACCTGCTTGCGCCGTCGGAGGTGGAGGGTCTGAAGAGCCGCCTCGAGTGGGTCTTGACGGAAAGAACCTATCCAGGTCTGAACCGGCCCCGGCGCAGGCGCGGCGGCTAGAATCGGCGTTAGAAGGGAGAGCGGCAATGGGTGTGGAAACGATCAGCGCCGTGACACTGGCGGTAACCGATATGGCCCGGTCGGTGGTGTTCTACCGCGACCATGTGGGACTGGAGTTGCTCTACGGGGGCGAAGCCGCCTCGTTCACCAGTTTCCGAATCGGCGACGGTTATCTCAATGTGATGCTTTGCGACGAGAGGCCCGCGTGGTGGGGGCGATTGATTTTTCATGTCGACGATGTTGATTCCCACTACCAGCGGCTGACCAGCCAGGGCCTTCAGCCCTCCACCGAACCCGCCGATGCCCCTTGGGGGGAGCGATACTTCCACATCGACGACCCTGACGGACACGAGCTCAGCTTCGCCCGTCCGCTGCCAACTAGACGTTAATCAGGAAGTTTATGACGTCCCCGTCCTTCACCGGGTAGGTCTTCCCTTCCGACCGCAGCACTCCCTCCTTGCGGCCCTGCGCCACGCTGCCGCAACGCACGAGGTCGTCATAGTGGATGACCTCCGCGCGAATAAAGCCACGGATGAAGTCCGTGTGTATCGTCCCCGCAGCATCCAGGGCTGGGATACCGTCCTGCACCGGCCACGCCCGCACCTCGTCATCACCGATGGTGAGGAACGAGACCAGCCCGACCGTGTGGTAACAGACCTGCTTGACCCGCTCAATGGCCGACTCGCTCAGGCCAAAGGCATCCCGGAACTCCTCTGCCTCGTCCTCTGGCATCAGGGCCAGGTCCTCCTCCAACCGCGCGCACAGCTGGACGGCACCAAGACCATCGGCCATTTCAGCGGCCAGCCCCAGCGCCTGGATATCCGGGACGTCTCCTGACTCGTCGGTATTGAACGCCACGATAATCGGCTTGTCGGTAAGAAGCTGGTAATCGAGTACGGCCGACCGTTCCGAGGTCGAAAGCTCTTGATTCCGAACCCGCACTCCCGATTCCAGCATCTCGCGGCACTTGCGGACAGCCTCGACCTGTGGGACCAGGGCAGGACGCTCCGCGGGCTTGGACTTCTTGAGCGAGTCGGACAGCCGGGACTCCACCCGCTCCAGCGTTTCCAGGTCCGCCAGCGTCAGGTCATTCAGAATTGCAGCGATGTCGCCTCCGGGATTGGCTAAGCCCTGCAGTTCATCGTCAATAGCCCGCACCACCAGCAGCAGCGAACCCGCGCCTTGAAGGATGTTCCGGTGCCGGCCTGCCAAGGTCAGGTTGCGATTCGCCCTGTCAGCCGGAGGGAGGTCCCAGAATTTGATCTCCGCGTATACGACCTTTCGAGGGCTGTACATGTCTCCAAGTACCGTGAGCCGCCGGTCGACCACCTTCACTACGCCCACCTGTACGGGTCCCGCACTTCCTCCCCCTGTGGCTGCCCCATGCCCTGCCGTGAGTGCATTGAATGTGGTGGTCTTTCCGCTCTGGGGCAACCCAATGATAGCTATGTCCATACCTGGAAAATGCTCCTGTTTCTGGATTCAAATAGACGTATTCAGTAAGTCTGGAAAAGCTGGCCCCACTCGGTCTTGAGAGCGGCCTCGATCCGGCGGCGTCCCTTGGTCTTGAGCCAGTAGCCGTTGTGGTACAAATTGGAGGCCAGAAAGGCCCAACCCACGATGGGGCTGCGCAGCAGCATGTTCTCCAGGGGCTTCAAAGGACCCCAGTAAATCAGCTTCTGCCCCCGGCTGGCAAAAGTGTTTTCCGCTCCTGCGAAGCGCCAATTGACCTCGCTGATGTCCTCTCCCCGGACGTCAACGTCGGCCACCTTTCCGCAGCCCAGGCCGCGCTCGTGGGCTATGCGGATGAAAGGGATGCTCATGGGGTCGAAGCCCATCATCTTGGCCGCCACCGCGTCGATGGCTACCTGGTCAGCACTGGCAAGGATGCGGTCCTTGATGTGCCATCGCATGGCCCGGGGTCCGGGACCGTCCCCGGCGAAAGTGCCATCCATAACAGCAAACAACCCTGGGTGGATTTCCTGCTGGATCGCCAGAAGATCAACCAATGTTTCGTGGATCACGGAGTGAGTCCAGTGTCGCTTTCTGTGCAGCAGGCCGCCAAATGCGTTCTTCATCGCCCCGGTCATCGTGGTGAACACGTGGGTCTTCATCGTGGGCAGATGAACGATGTTGGTCCCAGGGAAGGTCTCCGGTATCTGTATCCCCTCCGGAAATATGCCATCGAGAGCCAGCATCTCAGCGCGCGGTTTGTAGTCGATCCAGCGGTTGGGCGGGCTGTCCAGGTGAATCGTCGGGAGACCAACTCGCTCCTGCGCGGCCTTGTGCTTGTTGTTCTCTTCGCCCTCGTACGAGTCCACCACCACCGTGCCGTTGTGGGCGGCTACGAGGTCCGAGTGCCCCATGGCCTTCAGCGCATTCGCCACCCCCTCGATTTGCCACGGTGTCGATGAACAACCCGGGTACCAGTGCTGCCACGAAATGTTCACCTTCAGCTGTGTCCGGTTGCCAACGGGCAGTGCCTCTTCAGCCCCGGCGAGCAACATGGCGCGGGCGATGTCGTCCTGCACGGTTTCCGGCGTGGTGGCCACCACCGCGACAACCGAGGGCCCCGTACGTTCCTTTGGGAAAACTGGCGATTGCTGCGTCTGCATCCGCTCTCCGGTCCGGCTGGCTATTGCGATCCATCAATCGCTAGGCGAAGTGAATCAAGGGTTGGCACATCTTGCTTTACCCGTTCAACAACAGGACTGCCGCCGACACCGCCAACCAGGCCACTACGGTAATCAGCAGCGGGATGTCCCGCACTATCAGCTGCTCCGGGGCCTCGGCATCGCTGCTGTGGTTCAGCAGATACAGGTAACGGAACAAGCCCAGGGCCACCAGCGGCAGCGTGAAAAGCATTGAATTATTGTCTGGCAGGTTATCTGCCTCAATCGTATATAGAGTATAGCTGAGCAGTGCTGCCGTTGCCGAGATGGTGAGGAGCTGGGAAATGAACGGTTCGGAGTATCTGGACAGCACCGGACGCTGCCGGTCGGCGTCCTCACCCGCCAGGCGTACTTCCGCGTACCGGCGCCCAAGGACGATGAATAGCGCCCCCGCCCCGGTCGTGGCGTAGAGCCACGGGGACGGATCAACATCGATTGCCAGCGCACCCGAGGCGGCACGTATGACATAGCCGCTGGCCACGGCAAACACGTCCAGCAGTACCACGTTCTTGCCGCCCAGGCAGTAAGTCACGTTGATCGCCAGGTAAATCGCGGAGACAAGTACCAATTCCAGTCCGGCGAACCACATGGCAGCGCCGCCAGCCGCAACCAGCACGGCAATCATGGCTGCAGCGGCTGGTATTCCCACCCTGCCGGAGGCGATGGGCCGGTTTCGCTTGCGCAGATGCACCCGGTCCGCGTTGCGGTCCATCAGGTCATTGAACACGTATACGCCGCTGGACAGGGCGCAGAACCCCAGGAATACCACGGCCAACCGGCCCAGCAGTTCCGGAATCTCCCCAAGCGACTCGACCGACCAGGCTATGTCGATGGAAAAGAGGAAGGGGAGAAATACCAGCCCGTTCTTGACCCACTGCAGCGGACGCAGCAGGCGAATTGCATCAGCCATTATGCGGCCTAACGGCGGGGGCCGGACACCGTAGCCCCAGGACCCGTGGATGCTTTCTCCCGCTCCAGAGCCCTGAGTCCCGAATACCAAGCGCCCAAGGCCGACATGCTGCTGTAGTAAAAGGTGACGACTACAACGCCACCCCAGAGCAGAATCGGATAGGCGAAGTCTCCAACCACGGTCACAATGAATGCCGCAACTATGGTAATCGTCCCGACTAAAGCTCCCATCCAGATCCCGTAGGTCAGCGCCTTCCGTCCGGGGTGCCCGGATAATCCCTGGCAGCGTTGATGCCGAAATAACCGGCAATGAACGGCCCGGCAGGAATTCCGACAAAGTGGACGATGGGTATAGCGGCCAGCACCAGTACGACGGCCAGCCCCACGAACAGTCCTTTAACCATTCGTCAAAACAACAGCCCTGACTATAAAATTGCCGGGTTATTATATCCGAAAAACGTCGCACCCCTGTGCTATCGGAGGCTGGATTGCTGAATAGAGAGGGCACCGATTTGCCCGACGACGATGATTCGCCCTTTCTCAACTTCGTGGGTGTGGAGATAGGTTTGTCGGAGGGAGGGGAGGGGCGTGTGTCACTCTCTGTACAGCCCCACCACCTGCAGGGGGCAGGGCAGGTGCACGGAGGTCTCATCGCCGTCCTTGCCGACACCGCCATGTTCCGGGCAGTTCGGTCCCTGCTGGGTCCAGGTCAGCGCACTACCACTATCGAACTCAAGGTCAATTTTCTCGAAAATACCAACTCGGGCCGCCTCACTGCCAGCGCCCGCATTGCCAGCAACGACGGCCGGTTGATGGTGGGCGACATCGAGGTCAAAGACGGCGATGGCCGCCTGATCGCTCAGGGACTCGGCACCTTCCTGGTCATCGGCGGAAGCTGAATGGGAGATCGTCTTAAGGGACTTTCGGCCCCGCACCGCAAGCTCGAGCCATCCGTAAGGACTGCTCCCTCCTTGTCATCCTCGCGAGAGCAGGGGTCGGTGCCTTGTCCAAGCGAACTGAAAAAGTGCTTGGACCTCCTGACCCGCAACCTCCACCCGCTGACAGTTTCTCCTTAACACCGCCACTCTCGATCCTTAATCTAGCGAAATGGACTTAGAACACATGAAAATATTATAAGGCCAAGTCCCGGACCATCTCGCCAACCCCGTGCAAAACGCTCGGATATGCTCGGATATAACAGTTTCTTCGGCACTCAGGCACATCAGAGGGGAGTCAGCCTGGCATGGGCCCTCTCTCCCCCGTTCCTGAAGCCGCAGTGTCGGCAACAGCCCGAGGGTCCATACACTCGGAACGGAGGTTGCCTCGGTACTCACGTCGTTTGGAATCAATACCCGGCTGGTGTATACTGAGCAACCAATAGGCCCCGGAGGAGCGGCGAGATGAAGATCCCCATGCGCGTCGACTATGGGGTGCGGGCCCTCGTTGAACTGGCCCTCCACTATGGCGAGGGCCCCGTGCAGACCGCAGAGATTGCGGCCAAGCAGGGCATCCCGGAAGCCTATCTCGACCAGCTTATGGCCTCCCTCAACAAGTTCGGTTTCGTGGTAAGCCGACGCGGTCCCCGTGGTGGGCACATGCTGGCCATGTCCCCCAGCGACATCAACCTCAGCATGGTTATGTCCAAACTCGACGCCAACAGCTCACCTCTCGACTGCCTGGTCAATCCCCTCGATTGCGTCCTCTCAGACAACTGCGCCCAGCAGGAGGTCTGGATATCCGTCGAGGAGGCAATTCTCGACCTCCTTAGCAATATCACGCTGGCCAACCTGGCGGACCGTCAACTCAGTATGGCTGCCACCCACTGATCCCCCACGTGTCCTGACCCTTGGGGCCCCGACGTTTCCTAGCCATACAGGTATGTTCGCCTATTTTGATGCTTTTCCTTGCCCTGTAATACATCCTGTACGGATTTCGTAATAGCTCGAAGCTGTATGGTTATGTTTAGGCATCATTGCCGGGCGATTGACAGTACGATATCCAAACATTAGACTTTGCCGATAGCAACCCGCAGGCTGTGTCTATTTACTTGTATTCCCCTAATCAACCCGGAGGAGAAGGGTCAATGGCAACCTATGACATCATCATCCGAGGCGGCACCATCGTCGACGGGACTCGCGCCCCCCGTTATATCAGCGATATCGCCATCAAGGACGGGCACATCGCCAAGATCGGCGGTCTCAATGGCGGCGACGCTGACCGGGAAATCGAGGCCAAGGGCCTCATCGTGGCTCCCGGCTTCGTCGACCTGCACACCCACTACGACGCCCAGATCTTCTGGGACCCCTACTGCACCCTGTCGGGCTGGCACGGCGTCACCTCCATCGCCCTCGGTAACTGCGGCTTCGGCTTCGCGCCCTCCCGCGTCGAGGACCAGGACCGCGCCATGCTCAGCATGACCCGCAACGAGGCCATCCCCTACGACGCTATGAAAGAGGGCATGCCCTGGAACTGGGTCACCTTCCCTGATTTCATCAACAGCCTTGAAAACACTCCCAAGGGCATCAACTGCTTGACCTACGTGCCGTTGACCCCGCTTTACGCCTGGGTTATGGGATGGGACGAGGCCAAGTCCCGCCGCCCCACCGAGGCTGAGCTGCAGGAGATGGTTCGGCTGATTCACGAGGCCATGGATCATGGCGCCTGCGGCTGGTCGGCCCAGGTCCTCGGTGAGACCTCGGTGCAGCGCGACTACGACGGCACTCCGATGATTACCGACCTCCTGTCGGAGCATGAGGTGCTTTCCTTCGCGCAGATCCTCAGGGACCGCGACGAGGGCTTCATTGAGCTAGCCTACCAGGAAACGGGCGAAGATGGCCGCCCCTTGGGTGAAGAGACGCGCAATTTCTTCGAGCGTGTGGCTGAGGTGTCAGGCCGCCCGGTGCTCTACCAGGCCGTCGCCCCCAACGCCATCCACCCCGAGCAGCACCGCGAGCGCATCCGCTGGCTTGAGAGCTGCGCCGAGCGTGGCCTGCGCGTCTACGGTCAGGGCGCCACCCGCCGCGGCGGCTTCGAGCTGACCTTCGAGGACTGGAACCTGTTCGACGACACCCCTGCCTGGCGCGACGCCACACTGGGCGACAAGGCCACCCGCAAGGCCAAGATGCAGGACCCGGAGATGCGTCGGCGCCTGAAGGAGGAGTGGGACTCGGGCACCCGCCCCACTTTGGTGGTTCAGGGCTCGGTAGGCAGCCTGCAAGTGATGACCCGCAAGGTCAAGATCGACATCGGCGCGGAGTCTGACTTCACCCGGATGCCGGCCAAGGTCAACGTCGCCGGAGCCGACTACTTCCTGGTCAACACCCGCGATGGCTTCAAGCTACTGTCAGTCGTCTGCCCGCACCAGGGCGGCACCATCGGCGACGAGGGCGACGCCTTCGTCTGCGACACCCACGCCTACGAGTACGAGCACGACGGCGGACGCTGCATCACCAACCCTGAACTGCGAATGAAGTCCTTCGTGGTCAACGCCGTTGACGGGCGCATGATTGCGCTGGCCCCCAACGAAACCGAGGCCTCCAGCCCGCAGGCCGGTCTGACGGTACAGCAGATAGCCGACGAGCAGGGCAAGCACGTCATTGACGCGCTGCTGGACATGGTCGTCGAGGACGACCTGGCCACGGAGTTCTACGCCGACACCCAGGGCCGCGACCAGGCCCAGTACACCGCCGAGGTGCTGGACTCCAACCACATCGTGGCTGGCGTGTCCGACGGCGGCGCCCACGTCAAGTTCCTGACCGCGGGCATCTACCCGACTGATATGCTCACCTGGCTGGTGCGCGACGAGAAGGTCATCACGCTGGAGGACGCCCACTACAAGCTGTCCTTCCTGCCCGCCCACTTCGGCGGCTTCCAGGACCGCGGAGCGCTGCGCGAGGGCTCCCCGGCCGACGTGGTCATCTACGACATGGAGAAGCTGGAAGTGCTACCCAGCGAGGTGGCGGAAGACCTGCCTGGCGGCGAATGGCGCCGCATCCAGAAGGCCAAGGGCTACCGCTACACCATGGTCAACGGCGAAGTGACGTTCGAGGACGGCGAACCCACTGGCGCCTTCCCCGGCCGCCTGCTCCGCAACGGCCGCGGCTAGACCACTGCCGCCGAGGCGGCAACAAGGCAACAAGAAGGCCCCCGGTGAATGCCGGGGGCCTCGCCTTTTAGGTGCTTGCGGAGCCGGATGCTCATTCTGACTGTCATCAACCACGTCTTTACAGGGATGCTCTTAACTCTTGGTACAAAGTCTATCGACGAGAGGGTAGAATTCGGACCGGTGTGGTATCACGACACCATCAGCATCGACAACCCCACTATGCAGGCGGACCTGAATGGCGTTCGAGGGAGACATTGGATTTGAGCGGCGGATGAGAGGCCCCGTAGAAAGGGTTTACCAGACATACTTTCCCGGCTGTCAGGTCAAGTACACGAGGGAACACGATGAGTTGCGCCCCTTCGATGATCACTTCGCAATAGACACCGTATTGGAGCTACGCAACGGCGGGATCGTTACCGCCCAGCAAAAGTGCCGGAGATATCAGATACTTCCTGCAGTACCGGGACTTTACTCAGGAGTACATGAACGCTGTTGGCAGCACGTACGAATCAAGGGGCGAATGGTTTCACTTGGCCTCGCAAATTTACTTCTACGGCTGGGCTAACCAGGAAGAAAATGGGCTTGTTGCCTGGCTGATCCTTGACGTAGTCAAGTACAAGGCGCTGGTAGAGAGGAAGGGTGGGTTGGAAAACATTGGAACCCTTCGTCAGAACAAGGACCACGGCAGCGCGAGCTTCTACACCATACCTACGCAGATACTTCGACCAGCATTCATCGGAAGCCACGGCATTTAGCTGGCATGTAAGGGGTTGCGGTGCTGAGCGCCCGCTGCAAGCGTTTCCCATGCACAAATCACCAACCGCAGAATGACGCCGTCCCGCTGAACATTTCGGCCATCTCCATCGCGGTTGATCCCTATAAAGTTCTGCTGAGATAAGGCCCCTGGCGCCAGCCGGGGGACTTTTTGGTGGAACCTCGAAGCCCAAACCGTGGTTTGTAGGCTGCCCAGTTTGTAGGATTGAAGGTGTGAGTGTTGCTGTGCAGGGAGGGGAGGTATGCCCACGCTGGATTTCAGGGGGAAGCAGTTCGTCTTCGCCCATCACCTTGCAGTCCCCAGCCGCACCCTCGTCCGTGACAGCTCGAGGTCGCTGGAACCGGGTGGCGACGATGACAATCTCATCATCCACGGGGACAATCTGCACGCGTTGAAAGCCTTGCATCCCGCCTACTCGGGTCGCGTTAAGTGCGTCTATATCGACCCTCCGTATAACACCGGCAATCACGGGTGGGTCTACAACGACAACGTCAACAGCCCCCTGCTTCAAGACTGGCTCCAGAGTCATAACGGCATCGACAGCAAGGATATGGAGCGCCACGACAAGTGGTTGTGCATGATGTGGCCCCGGCTGCACTTGCTGCGAGAGTTGCTGTCCAGCGACGGTGTGATTTTTGTCTCCATCGACGCCATCGAGCACCACCATCTCCGGATGCTCATGGACGAGATATTCGGCGAGGGTAATTTCATCGCCGATATCGCGGTGGTCTCCAACCTTTCGGGCAGCAGTGACCAATTTGGCGTGGCCGGTGCTCACGAATATTGCCTGGTGTACGCCAAGAACAGGTCCTCCGTTGTATTGGGGCGTTTCCCTGTCAGCGAGGAGGCCCTTCTCGATTGGCAGCAGGATGAGCAGGGATACTTCAGGCCCGAATTGCTGCGGCGGGGGGCCCTGACATATTCCGAGTCCCTGGACTACCCGATTTTTGTCGATGGGAACGGCGGCATCGAAGTTACGGATGATGACCGGGAACCGGCCTCAGGAGGGCCATATACTGCTGTTTACCCAACAATGAGCAGCGGCAACGGTATCTGGCGTTGGAGCAAGCGGCGCATACGCCAGAACCCCTCAGACGTCTTTGCTGAGCGTAGGAAAGACGGCGATTTCGCCATCTATTCCAAGCAGCGCCCACTGCTCGGAGACATACCCACCGAGAAACCCAAGTCCGTGTTCTACAAGTCCGAATACAGCAGCCGGGCTGGCGGATTGACAATGGCGCAGATTCTCCCGGAAGTGGGTCGAGACTTCCCTTACCCCAAAGCAGTCGGCCTGATCAAGGACCTCATCAGAATTGGCGCTCCGGGAACAGACGACATCATCCTCGACTCGTTTGCTGGTTCCGGTACGACCGCCCACGCCGTTCTGGCACTAAACAGAGAAGACGACGGTAATCGCCACTTCGTGCTGGTTGAATGCGAGGACTACGCCGATACCATAACTGCGGAACGCGTCCGGCGCATCATCAAGGGAGTGCCAGAAGCCCGCGATCCAGTCATTCGGGAGGGCCTAGGTGGATCGTTCACTTACTGCACTTTGGGGGATCACGCGGAAACCTCCCATGTTTCCGATGGCAGCATGGACCCCGCCAGGGTGCGCCTGCCAGTGTCAGCGCATTCCCCGTAAGCCAGTTGTGGGACACAATGCCGAATTTTGATTACCCTTAAATACAATTCCGGTGGCGGCAGGGCCTTTTCATTCTTGGAAATTTCAGGAAACCCCGTTCGTGGTGAGCTTGTCGAACCACTAGTGGGCGGCCCTTCGACAAGCTCAGGGTGAGCGGTAATATCCGCGTTGTTGGGAAAATGAAAAGGCCCTGCCGGTGGCAGGCTACCGTCTTGACAATCGTTACGGCCCAACGCTAGACTGAAAATCGTCCATGAATCTGCCGAACAGCCTTAGCATTTGCACCTGCACCTGTCTTCGCACATAGGGGCAGGCGGGAATTGCAAGTCACTTAGTAGCCTGCGCCCGCCCCGGTTGGGGCTGCCCGAAATGGGCAGGAGCAGGTTTTTTCTTTGGTAAATTTACATCCCCCAATCCACCGCACCGGACTGTGCCACATAAGCGCCGATCAGACAGGAGGAACCGCACGCATGGCTACTCAGCCCCTTGCCCTGAGTCCCGAGCAGGTAAAACGCTATAGCCGCCACATCATCATGGGTGACGTGGGATCCAAGGGCCAGCGTGCCCTGATGCAGTCCAGCGCACTGATCATCGGCGCCGGTGGCCTGGGTTCTCCCAGTGCCATTTACCTCTCCCTCGCCGGTGTAGGTACTATCGGAATCGTCGATCTGGATGTTGTGGACCTGTCCAACCTACAGCGCCAGGTCCTCCACCACACCGCCGATGTGGGACGTCCCAAGGTCCAGTCGGCCTTTGACAATATCAAGTCATACAACCCCGACGTCAACGTCGTCCTCCACGAGACTTGGCTGAGTTCCGAAAACGCGATGGAGATCATCAGCCAGTACGACCTCGTGGTCAATGGCGCAGACAACTTCGCCACTCGCTACCTGGTCAACGACGCCTGCTACCTGCTGGGCAAGCCGCTGGTAGATGGCAGCATCCTGACCTTCGACGGCCAAGCCACGGTGTTCATCCCTGGCGAGGGATGTTACCGCTGCCTGTTCCCGTCGCCGCCGCCGCCAGGAATGGTTCCCAACTGCGCAGAGGCCGGTGTATTGGGCTCGATGACCGGTCTGGTGGGCAGCATCCAGGCCACAGAGGCGCTCAAGCACTTTTTGGGCATTGGCCAGTCGCTCTCGTCCCGCCTGCTGATCGTGGACGCGCTGGACATGAGCTTCCGTGAGGTCCGCCTCAAGCGCAACCCCAAGTGTCCCCTCTGTGGTGACAATCCGACGGTGACCGAGTTGATCGACTACGAGATCTTTTGCGGCGTCGCCGAGCCCCACCAAGAGCCCGCCACTGTCGGAGCATCGGACGACTAGCCAGAATTTCAGGTCTCTCCGGATCTGCCTGCGAGGAGGGAGAGGGCTGTATCCCGGCCCTCACTTGGTCAGGTCATAGATGGTTGCGAAACTGACATACAAGGGCATTCTGGACACCATCGGCAACACACCGACGGTGGAACTGCAGAATATGAGCCCCAAGCCGGAAGTGCGCATCTTTGCCAAGCTGGAGGGGTCCAACCCCACCGGCAGCGTAAAGGACCGAATCGCCCTCAAGATGATTGAGATGGCCGAGGCGGACGGCGAACTCGGGGGCGCGCGCACCATCCTGGAGCCGACCAGCGGCAACACCGGCATCTCCCTGGCGATGATCGGAAAAATGAAGGGCTACAAGGTTTCCGTCGTGATGCCGGAGAACGTCAGCGTCGAGCGCGTCCAGTTGCTCGAGGCCTACGGCGCGGAGATCATCTCCTCCGATGGCACCAGGGGTACAAACGGCTCCATTGAGGTAGCCCAGGACCTCATCGAAAAGCGCCCGCACGATTACATCATGATGTACCAGTACGGGAACAGCGGGAATCCGGGCGCGCATTACGAGACCACGGGGCCTGAAATCATCGAAGCTGTGCCCGATGTGGACATGTTCGTTGGCGGCCTTGGCACCGGCGGCACCCTGATGGGCGTGGCCCGGCGCCTGAAGGAATACAACCCATCGGTTAAGATCGTGGCCGTTGCCCCCGAACCTGAGGACTTCATTTCTGGACTTCGGAGCCTCGAGGACGGCTTCATCCCGCCTATCCTGGACATCAACCTGCTGGACTCCCGCATGCTTGTGGGCAGCCTGGAAGCATTCCAGACCACCAAACGGTTGCTCACCGAGGAAGGCATCTTCGCGGGAGTGTCATCCGGCTCGGTGGTCTACGGCGCAATCCGGCAAGCCGAAAGAATGGAGCGCGGCTCCATCGTTTGCCTCTTGGCCGACGGCGGCTGGAAGTACCTCAGCACCGCTCTGTGGACAAGGGACTATGATCAGCTTATCGAGGAATCCCGGGGCAAGATCTGGTGGTAGGACGAATTACCACCGGATTGCGTTGCTGACAGAATTCTATTCCGGACAGAGTGAAACGGATCGCCTATTGACCAGTCGCCTTCACCGGGGCGGCTGGTTCCATTTTTGCTGTTGATCGGAGGCAAGTTTGGCCACCCATTCGCGCTACGCGCCGCAGGGGAAAGTCGTCATGGTGCAGGGCACCGCATCTCACGTGGGCAAGAGTGTCCTCGTGACCGCGTTGTGCCGGATTTTCCGGCAGGACGGGTACCACGTCGCTCCATTCAAGGCCCAGAACATGTCCAACAACTCCTTCGTCACGCCAGACGGCGGCGAACTGGGCCGCGCCCAGGCAGTTCAGGCCGAGGCATGTGGCGTCGAGCCGCAGGTGGAAATGAACCCCATCCTGCTCAAGCCCGAGGCAAATCACCAGTCGCAGGTGGTGCTCCTAGGCAAGCCCGTTGCCAAAGCCACCGCCCAATACTTCGCCTCGGCCAAGCCCATGCTCTGGCAGAACGTGGCACAATCCCTCGACACACTAAGGTCCCAGTACGATGTGGTGGTAATCGAAGGGGCCGGCAGCCCAGCGGAAATCAACCTGAAGCAGAACGAAATCGTCAACATGCGAGTGGCCCTGCACTCCGGGGCTCCCGTCCTCCTGACCGGCGACATCGACCGCGGCGGCGTGTTTGCGTCGCTTTTGGGTACTATGGAAATCCTAGAGCCAAGGGAACGCGACGCCGTGCACGCTTTCATCATCAACAAGTTTCGCGGCGACGTTTCTCTCCTCAGGCCGGGCCTGGACTGGCTGGAGGAAAGAACCGGCAAGCCGGTGCTCGGCGTGGTGCCTTACTACCGGGATATTGAGATAGCCGAAGAGGACGCCGTTTCGCTGGAACGGCGCGAGCAGTCTGGGCCCCCGGGCGATTCCGTGCTCGATCTCGCAGTTATTTCGTTGCCCCACATCTCCAACTTCGATGATTTTGACCCCCTGAGCCGGGAGCCGGGGGTTCGCCTCCGCTACGTGGACAACCTCGACGGCCTGGGTGAACCGGATCTGATAATCCTGCCCGGCACAAAAACCACGATGGCCGATCTCCGGTGGCTGCGCGAGCATGGATTAGCCAGAGACATACAACGCCAGTCCCAATCCGGCACCCCGGTGATCGGCATATGCGGCGGCTACCAGATGATGGGGCACCACATCTTTGACCCCCACGGCGTAGAGTCTTCAGAGCCGGAGGCAGACGGGCTTCAATTGTTGCCGGTGGATACCGTGTTCGCTCCTGTAAAGGAGACCCACCGCGTGAGCGGGCGCGTTACCTCAAATGGCGGATTGCTGACTCGAACAGGCAATGCCATCGTGGAGGGTTACGAGATCCACATGGGTTCCTCCAACCCCGTAGGCGCCTCCGCCAGCCCGTTCAGCATCAGTCGCCACGGACAACCTGCGACGGAGGACGGCTCCATTTCCGGCGACGGGCGCGCCCTTGGCACCTATGTTCATGGGCTCTTTAACAGCTACGAACTCCGTCGGTCATTGCTGGAGCAGTTGGCCGAATGGAAAGGTGTTGTATTGCCTGGACCATCGGACACCGGGGGGCAAATGTCTCGGGACAGTGAGTATGACAAGCTGGCGCAGACCGTCAGAGGCAACTTGGACATGGAACTGCTTTACCGAATTTCTGGCCTTGTCCAGCCAGAAATCAATTAAAGGGGCCAAATAAACAGGCGTGTTTCGTTGGGCCTCGTGCCTGCAATCGCAATATCTCAGTCGGATCAATATGACCCGACCAATATCAAGAGCATCTGTTCAGGCAAGGCAAGTGGACTCCGGCGACTCCCAACCTTGCTTGTTTGCGGTTGCCCAGCAGCGGAGGCGATGCTATAATTCGGAGCACATGGTTCCTCCTTTATGTAAGCGGGTTCGCCCCGCTTTCTTCTTGATGGAGACAACCCATCTGCGGCCAGATTCGGTGTGGGGGGCTGAACTATGAAAAGCGATTTTATGGTAGCTCTGAAGCAGTTGGCAGCGGAGCGCCACCTTCCTATGGAGCAGGTACTTGGGGCCATCGAAGTCGCCTTGGCTTCGGCGTTCAAAAAGGATAACCCTGCCTCAGGCCAGAACATATCCGTCACTCTGAATCCCAACAGTGGTGAGGTCAGCGTTTATGCGCTGAAGACGGTGGTGGAGGACGTCGAAGACGACGAGCGGGAAATCACCTTGGTTGACGCCAAGAGGATCCGCCGCGATGTTGCCGTCGGCGACGAAGTTGCTGCCGCCGAGCCTTTGCCACACAACGCCAGCCGCATAGCGGCTCAGACCGCCAAGCAGGTCGTTTTGCAGCGTCTCCGCGAAGCGGAGCGGGAGCTGCTGTTCCAGGAGTTCGCCCAGCACGAGGGCGACATCATGTCCGGAATCGTGGAGACATCAGATCCGGGCCGGGCCATCACGCTCGATCTGGGCCGCGCCCAAGCAATTCTTCCCCATGAGGAACAGGTTTCTTCCGAACGTTATCGAAAGGGGCAGCGGGTCAAGGTCTTCATCCTCAGTGTCCGCAGCGCCCCCAAGGGCCCCGAGATTCTGGTATCCCGGAGCCATCGGAACGTATTGCGGCGGCTGTTCGAGATAGAGGTTCCTGAGGTCCATAACGGCGTGGTCGAGATCAAGGCCATCGCCCGTGAGGCCGGTTTCCGTAGCAAGGTCGCCGTGAGCGCCACGCAGTCTGGGATTGACCCAGTGGGCTCATGCATCGGAATTCGCGGGAACCGAATTCAGAGCATCGTAAACGAATTGCAGGGAGAGAAAATAGACATCGTTTCCTGGGACTCGGACCCCAGGGCCTTTATTGCTAATTCCCTAAGTCCCTCGGAACCGGTCCAGGTGGAGTTGCTTGAGACCGACCAGACAGCGGTGGTCGTAGTTCCCGACCGGCAGTTGTCTTTGGCTATCGGCAAAGAAGGTCAAAATACCCGGTTGGCCGCACGGCTTACCGGCTGGCGGCTGGACATCAAGGGAATGACCGAGTGGGAGGCCATCCGGGAGGCGCGGCTCCACGCCGCCGCAGAAGCTGCTGCGAAAGCGGCTGAGGAAGCCGCTGCGCTGGCAATCGCACAGGCTGAGGCCATTGCCGTAGCAGCAGGGGACGTGGAGGTTGAAAAGGCAGTAGAACCCGCTGTCGTTGCCGAAGCTGAGGCCATCGTGGAGGAAGTCTCCTTGGCACTGGAGATTCCCGAGACCGTCGACACCACGGAACAGGAAGCCGTGATCGAGGCATCGGAAGGCGACGTGAACGACGACGGTGTCCTGGAAGCACTCATCCGCGAAGAGGAACTTCTCAAACAGATAGAGGATGAGTCTGCTGCTGAGGACGAGGTCCAGGTGGGTATTAGCGTGGACGACCTCGATTCATTCACCCTCGACGACATACCCATCCTGGATGAGGAAGACGAAGAGGAAATTGAAGAGGAGCCTATCGATTTCGCAGAGCTCCCTGTGCTCACGCCCGATGCCGGGAAGATTCGATTTGCCGAGGACATCGTCGAGGAAGTTCGCGGTGGCGGACGCCGCGGTGGTGGCAGGGCTCGCCGGGGCGGCGGCGGGGGCTCCCGTCGGCGCTGATATCCCTCGTCTATATCTACCGGGCCGCAGGGCCACTCGGAGGGAATGTAATTGCCCAGGAAGCGGCACATCCCGGAAAGGACCTGCGTCGCCTGTAGCGACAAGAAGCCCAAGACTGAACTAATTCGGATAGCCCTATCCCCAGCGGGTAGGGTTTCCGTTGACTCCACGGGAAAGGCGCCAGGGCGCGGTGCCTATGTATGCGGTCCCGAATGTTGGTCCACTGCCTTGGGCCGCGGAAGGTTGTCCCGAAGCCTGGGCCACAATCTCTCCGCCAGTGAAATTGATTCTCTCCGAGTGGAAGCAGGCCAAGCGATACTCCCATAAAACACTGAAGTCTTTATTGGCTACTTCAACCCGGTATGGCAGGTGAGCAGACTTATGACTACACAAGCAGCAGTAGACGATTCAGGCAGGAGTCAGAGGCCTCGTCGGGAGCGTGGGGAAAGACGCAGTGGACAGAATCGTGCGCTGGTGTTGCCTTCGACCATGACAGTCCAGTATTTGGCCGAGGTGCTGAACCAGTCGCCGATCGACGTGATCAAGCAACTGATGCGAAACGGCATAATGGCCAACATGAACCAGGTCATTGACTACCAGGTCGCCACCCTGGTCACTACGGCATTCGGCATTCGGACCTCCATGGCCCCTGAACCTGCCGCCGGAACAGCACGTACAACAACCGGGTCCGATCAAGGGGCCGAGGAGAGTATGGTGACCCGGCCACCTGTAGTGGTTGTATTGGGACACGTAGACCACGGAAAAACCTCTCTTCTCGACTACATCAAGAATTCCCGCGTCGCCGACCGGGAGGTTGGAGGTATCACCCAGCACATTGGCGCTTACCAAGTGGAGGTTGATGGAAACCCAATCACCTTCCTCGACACGCCAGGACACGCGGCATTCACAGCCATCAGGGCCCGTGGCGCGCGCGTTACCGACATTGCCGTGCTGGTAGTTGCCGCAGACGACGGAATAATGCCGCAGACTGTAGAAGCTATAAACCACGCCAAGGCGGCTGATGTTCCTATTGTGGTGGCCATCAACAAGATGGACCTCCCCGGCGCCGATCCTGAGCGGGTGAAACGGCAACTTAGCGAAAACGAACTTCTCGTCGAAGACTGGGGTGGTGACATTGTCTCGGTAAACGTTTCTGCCCGCACCGGAGAGGGCATAAACGACTTGTTGGAAAACCTTGAGTTGGTTGCAGAGATTTCCGAGTTGAAGGCCAATCCCGACAAGGCGGCGAATGGGGTTATCATCGAGGCTAAACTGGACCGGAAACGTGGGCCCAGCGCCACCGTCCTGGTAACCGATGGTTCCCTTTCGGTCGGTGACCACATAGTGGCGGGGACTGCCTCCGGACGGGTCCGGGCCATGATGGACGATAAAGGAAGAAACTTGGAAAGCGTGGCCCCTGGGACGCCTGCCGAAATTCTTGGATTTGGAGCGCTGCCTGAGGCAGGAGATCAGTTGCGGGTCGTCGCCAACGACAGGGAAGCGCGATCTCTCACCGGCGGAAGGGAACGCGCTGTCGGATCTCGCCCGCTCCAGTCGCGCGCTCTGAGCCTCGAAGAGGTGGTCAAACAGGTCGATATCAACGACGTCAAAGAACTGAACTTGGTACTGAAGGCCGATGTTCAGGGAAGCCTGGAGGCCATTCGTCAGTCGCTGGAGCGTCTGGTTGACGAAGACGCGAAGGTAAGGGTTCTCCACACCGGTGTTGGCGCGGTCACGGAGTCCGACGTACTACTCGCCAGCGCCTCTGAGGCTGCCATCATCAGCTTCTCGGTAGGCTCCGAACCCAGCGCGGAACGCCTCGCAGACAGGATGGGCGTTGACATCCGCCACTACCAGATCATATACCAGCTGATCGACGACATCGAGTTGGCCCTGCATGGAATGCTGGAACCTGTCTTTGCAGAGGTGATCGTGGGGCGGGCCGAGATACGCGAACTATTCGGTGGGCGCCGCGGCACTCAGATCGCCGGTTGTCGCGTCACCGAAGGCAGGGTAATCCGCAATGGAACGGTCAGGGTAACTCGCGAGGGAGAGAACATCTCGGAGACTACCATCTCAAGCCTCCGTCATTTCCGCGACGAGGTCAACGAAATGAATGCTGGTACCGAATGCGGAATCATCCTGCAGGGGTTTAATGACATCCGGGAAGGGGATGTTTTGGAAGTGGTTCGCCAAGAGAGGGCGCGTCGTTAGATCATCCCGACATCCCGGTTCCGCACGAGGTTTCCGTTGGCCAGTCAGACCAACGGCCTTGGCCAATACCCCCATCGGAGGTGCGGGATGCCTCGCCGCATCGACCGCGTAAACGAGCAGTTACGCAACGAAATTAGCCACTTGATATCCAGGGAAATCAAGGATCCCCGAGTAGCTGGCGTCATCAGCATTACTGAGGTTGTCGCCTCCAACGATCTCCGAAGTGCCAGGGTATACGTCAGCGTAATGGGCCGCCGGACGGACCGGGAGTCGGCTCTCGACGGCATCCGTTCCGCCGCATCATTTCTGCGGCGAGAACTGCGCGAAAGGGTAAACCTGCGACATACTCCGCATCTCACCTTCCTCCTTGACGATTCCATAGAACAAGGAGACCGCATCCTGCGGCTGATGGACGGCTTCACGCCCGAAGAGATTGCTGCGGAATACCTGGAGGCGACCGAACCCAGACACCGAACCAAGGCTCCACACAGGTCCAAGGGTCAGTAATTTTGTCCAAATCAAAATCCGACGGTCCGCCCGCCGTTAACGGTTTTCTCAACCTTTACAAGCCAGCTGGCATCACTTCCATGGAGGCCCTGCGTCGGGTCAAACGCATCACTGGCCAACGTCAGAAAGTTGGGCACGGCGGCACGATGGATCCGCTAGCCAGGGGGGTGCTGCCCGTTTGTTTCGGACAGGCAACCAGGTTGATGGACTACGTCGTTGGTAGCACCAAGCGTTACGTGATGGACGTAAGGCTCGGCCAGTCAACCTCAACTTATGACTCGGAAGGCGAGGTAACATCAACCCGAAGCACTGATAACGTCTCGCGATCCGACATCGAAACTTGTCTCGAGAATTTCATCGGCGTCGTAGACCAAGTTCCTCCGATGTACAGCGCAGTTAAGGTCGGCGGTCAACGGCTGTATAAGCTGGCCCGTGCCGGAATAGACGTTGAAAGACAGCCCCGCAGCGTGGAAATTCATAGCATCCAACTAACCCGGGTTGACTTTCCGGATCTGACCCTGGACGTGGAATGCGGCCGCGGCGTGTATATGCGAACCCTCGCCCATGATCTAGGCGAAACCTTGGGGTGTGGGGCGCACGTAACCGACCTAGAGCGCCAATATTGCGGCGGTTTTTCCACCGAAAACGGGATAACCCTGGAGGAGTTGGAAGCGGACGCCACGGGACCCGACGGCTGGAGGCACCATTTGCACCCAGTCGACTGGATAGTTCGAGACTACAAGACTCTGACCGTGGGCCCAGCCGCTGAGCGTTTCCTTCGGAATGGCCAGCCAGTGAGCTTGGGCAATTCCGGCATAGACGCTGGCTATTTGGAACAGTTCAGGGCCTACAACTCAGCTGGTCAGTTCCTCGCCCTGGTGCGCTTCGACCGAGCCAGTAATTCGTGGCGGCCCCTTAAAGTATTCCACACAGAGGTTCCCTCTCCCCTGGCTCCGGTCTCTTCGTAGTTCAGGTCCGCGCACTCCCGGCACTGCAGGGCGCCGATTGCCGTGGTCACCGAGCTGCCCTTCATCCAACTCTACAAAAAGTCGGCGTTGCGCCTTGACAATATCCCGCCATATGTGTAGTTTGTTGCCGACTTTACGTTAACTAAAGAATAAGGAATTTCACCGCACAGATCCAACACTGGCCTTTTAGAACATTCGAATCCCTGGCCCAAAGAAACCCAGTCGGCAACTATCTGGGCTGAATACTTTACTAGTGCCACAAAGGCCAATTGACAAAGGGGGTACCCCATGGAGGCATATTGCCTGAAATGCCGGGAAAAAAGGGAAATTAACAACCCAGAACAGGTAACGCTGAAGAACGGGCGGCCCGCCACCAAAGGTGACTGTCCGACCTGCGGCACCAAGGTGTTCCGGATTGGCAAGTCCTGACCCATAGTCCACTGCCAATTGAGTCGGCAGGCACGCAACTAGGCGGGAACGAGCGAATCAAGGCCCAGCTTGGCCAATAGCTCCCTGGGATTTTCCTGCAAGAGGGCGTGGACCTCATCATCATCGAGGCCCGCGCCTTTAGCCACTTTTTCGCACAATTCCGTCGTCAGCAAGTCCTCCGGGGCATGAGCATCAGAATCCAGCACCAGTGTTGCCCCGGCCTCTCGCGCTACTTTCACGACATGCCCGTTGGCCAGGCTGTGCCCTCGCCGCGCCGACACTTCAAGGCGCACCCCATTCTCCGCCGCCAATCGCGCCTCGTCGACAGTTATCAACCCCGGGTGCGCCAGCACGTCCACCCAAGCCGACCGTATCGCGGCCTCATTAGTCCCCGGCTCTACGGGTTCTACAGGCGTCTCCCCGTGTACCGCGACCAGTTTGGCTCCCATTTCCTTGGCCGTTCGGGCAACCAAATCAATGTCGTCCTTCGGAACGTGGGTTATCTCCACGCCGGGCAAAGCCAGGATGTCCCACCGCTTGCTTGCCAGCTCACAATCTACAACGAGGGTCTTGAGAACGTATTCCACATTGCCCAATCCTACATGATCCGTGACCGCCATCGCCTTGTAGCCGCGCACAAACGCCCGGCGGATCAGCTCTATCGGCGAAAGAACCCCGTCGCTCAAAAATGTGTGGGTGTGGAAATCGTACATCGTTCCTCCGGACGCTGAACCAAGCACTGCACCAAACCAGGGAAATAGCACCGTAAGTATAAGAGCCCTTTTGGGGATGAAACAACAATTTCAACATCGCCCTGCGGGTAGGGCTTCCGTTGACTGGCCAAAAGACTGACCCTAGAATATGGCCCGTTGCTCACAATTAAAGGCCGAGTGTTTCGGCCTTTAAGCCACCGAATCCTGCAATTTCCTGCCTGCTCGTGATCATTTCATGCAATCTTCAGACTCGTACCCCTTCGGAACCACCAACGACGTTGCCTGTAGTACCTGCAGAAAGGCGTTGCAGTCAGGCAGGACATTTGCATTTAGACCTGGAGGAGCAGCGGAAGGTGCCGGGGTCACCAAGTGCATCTGGTGCGCACCCAGACACGGTCCCATGCTCCGTCGGTCCGTCATGGTGGCCTTGGTGGTGGGTACGATCCTGACCGTCCTCAATCAAGGAGACAGCCTGTTCTCGGGCCAGTGGAGCAACGCCCTGTACTGGAAAATTCCGCTGACCTACTGCGTTCCATTTCTGGTCGCTACCTATGGCGCTCTCGCCGCGGCGCGCCGCTGACGGTCTCGACGCAAACCGGGTAAAACGCAGGACATCGATCAGCTGAACTTACGCAGGACCGTGACCACCTTGCCCTTCACTTCCACATTTTCCGTGGCACAGTATATTGGCGACATGGTGCTGTTGGCTGGCTGCAATCTTACCCGGTCACCCTCTTGGTAAAACTTCTTCAGCGTGGCCTCCTCCTCGTCCTTAAGCCAGGCAACGACCATTTCTCCGTTGACTGCTTCCTGTACTGGCTTGATTACGACCACGTCTCCGTCGTCAATAAGGGCATCGATCATGGAAGTGCCGTGAACCGTCAGGGCAAATAGCTTGCCATGGCGCCTGGGAAGATCCGGTGATATCTCCACGGAGTCGAATTCCTCGCTGAACGCAGAACCCTCAGCCGAAAAGACCGGCAACGGCTGCCCGGCAGCAATCGAACCCACGATCTGCACCCTCGGGGCACTGGATACCGGCTCGCCTTCCCGGTCCAGCAACTCAATGCCTCGTGCAACCTCGCGCCGACGGTTGAGATAGCCCGCCTCCTCCAGCTGCCTCAGATTGTAGTCCACAACCGAGGTGGAACTGATTTCGCAAGCCTGCTGAATGTCTCGCACAGTGGGAGGAATTCCGTTCTCAGAATAAAATTCCTGGATAAATTCAAGTATGCGGCGCCGGCGTTCCGGCATCTTTTTTCTCGGTGCCATAATCCCCTCTTGCCTGACTTTATATTACATAAAACCAATGTTCTATAAGCAGGCTATCAGAGGCTGCCATTGGTGTCAACGAACCATTGTCATCAATTTCCGAATTCCCCAAAAACGACGGAAGCCGCCCTAATCTTTGGGCGGCTTCACTAAGAGAGCGAATCCCGTCTGTCAGACTTCGGGGGTCTCCTGCATTTTAGACAGTTTTGCCATCATGCGTGATTTTCTCCTGGCGGCGTTGTTCTTATGGAGAATCCCCTTTTTCACAGCACGATCAAGGGTGCGCACAGCGAGCATAACCGAAGGCTCCGCTGCCTCAGCATCTCCCGACTCCAATGAACGGCTGGCCCGGCCTAGAATGGTACGGGTCTCGGTCTTTGCGCTGCGGTTGCGCCTTGCGCGCTTGATTTGCTGACGACCTGCTTTCTTGGCGGGCAATGGGATCTCTCCTATATATTCTTGAGAATCTCGGCAATGAATAACTGGCACTGATTGCCAAACCTGAACATTATAGACCAATCGTCAGGGTTTGCAAAAACGAGGAATTAGGGACGTGCAGGGCTATCGCATTTGGAGGAGCAACCCTTGCTCACTGGCTGAGTGAACCGTCATTCCCGCGCAGGCGGGAATCCAGTGGACGGAAGTCGGGAGAAATCGCGTTAATCACACGCCTGATAGGCCCTTCCAACTCGATGGAGAATGCACTCCGAATGACCTGGATTCCCGCCTGCGCGGGAATGACGAGCTAGAAAAGTCAAATGCGATTGCCCTGTAGGGACGTGCCTCTCAGACCCCTTCCACCATGGAGCATCTGAGTTCAGCCTGAGCCCTTCCGACTAATAAGTAACTATCTCGAAACTACTCAGTTCGCTTACCTAGGGACGGCGAACAGCCTGGTCCTCTGGATTCTCGCCCCCGATCGGGTCGAGGACAAGCTCTCGCGGGAATGACGATATCCGGGGCGGGTAATGTCTTGAGATAGTTTCTAAACGTCCAGATTCTTTACGCTCCGGGCGTAGGTCTGGATAAAGCTCTTCCGCGGTGCAACCACTTCGCCCATCAGCGTGGTAAAGGCATCCTCGGCATCGTTGTCGTCCTCGACGCTCACCAGCAGCATGTGGCGGGTGTCCGGGTTCATTGTGGTCTCCCAGAGTTGCTCCGGGTTCATCTCACCCAAACCCTTGTATCTTTGCAGTGTCGGGCTGCGCTGGCCGGTATGCTTGGCCAGCATCTCGTCCTTCTGCTCTTCGCTGTAAGCGTATTCCACACGCCTGCCGGTCTGGATGCGATACAGAGGCGGCTGCGCAATGTACAGATAACCGCTGTCGATCAGGCCACGCATCCGGCGGTAAATGAAAGTGAGGATCAGTGTGCGGATGTGCGAACCGTCCACATCTGCGTCGGTCATTATGATGACCTTGTGGTAACGAACCTTCGCAGGATCGAAGTCCTCGCCCTCTCCGGCGCCCACCGCCGCTACCATGGCCCGGATTTCCTCGTGGCCCAGTATCTTTTCGGGCTGCTGAAGAACGCGTTCCACGTTCAGGATCTTCCCCTTCAGCGGCAGGATAGCCTGGAAGTGGCGGTCCCGCCCCATCTTGGCGGATCCTCCCGCCGATTCTCCCTCGACAATGTATATCTCAGACTTGCCCGGGTCGCGCTCGGCGCAGTCGGCCAGTTTGCCGGGGAGCGACGATCCGTCCAGGGCGTTCTTGCGAATAACAAGGTCTCGGGCCCTCTTGGCGGCCTCACGAGCCTTCTGCGAGGTGAGACACTTATCGACTACCCGCCTGCCCTCAGTTGGGTTTTCTTCGAGGTAACGGGCTAGGCCTTCGCCAACCACCGATTCCACAATGCCGCGGACTTCAGGATTACCCAGCTTGTGCTTGGTCTGGCCCTCGAATTGCGGCGCGGTTAATTTGACGCTTATGGCGGCCGCCAACCCCTCCCGCACATCGTCGCCGAGGAGATTGGCCTGATCATCCTTCAACTGCCCCTGTTTGCGGGCAAAGTCATTGATCACCCTGGTAAGCGCCGACCGGAACCCGGTCAGATGCGTTCCGCCATCCGGCGTCTTAATGCAGTTGGCATAGGAATGCACCGAGTCTGCATAGCCATCGTTGTACTGGACCGCAACCTCGACGGCTGTGTCGTCTACGGTCTTCTCGTAGTAGAAGGGTATGGCCTGCAACACACGGCGATTCCGGTTGTCGTTCCGCACCAAGTTAGGAATACCACCATCGAAGAAATAGGTGCGTTCAATATCGCCGTTTCGGCGCTCGTAATGCCAGGGACTGATAAAACAGATCTCCAGCCCTTTGTTCAGATAAGCAATATCCTTGAAGTGCCGTGTCAGCTCCTCGAATTCATAGTCAATCTCGCCAAAAATCTCGGGGTCGGGACGGAAACTGATGGTTGTCCCGTGATCACTACTCCCCTTTTCCTTGACGATGCCCGTAGTTGGGATGCCCCGAACGTACTCCTGAGAAAACATGAGCCCGTCCCGACACACCTCCGCCCTCAGGAACTCTGATAGACCGTTCACCACCGAGGCGCCTACACCGTGCAATCCTCCGGTAACTTTGTAGGCCCCACCTCCGAACTTGCCACCTGCATGCAGGGTGGTCATCACCGTCTCCAGGGCACTCTTGCCCGTCGTAGGGTGAACGTCCACCGGAATTCCGCGGCCATCGTCTGATATGGTTATCAGGCCGTCCTCTGATATGCTGAGGTCCACCCTGGTGCAGTACCCGGCCATGGCCTCGTCTACTGCATTGTCCAGGATCTCGATCATCAAATGCTGCAGCCCGCTGATCCCCGTGCTGCCAATGTACATTCCAGGGCGGACTCGAACGGCCTCTAGGCCTTCCAGTACTTGGATATCTTGGGCTGTGTAGTCTCCGGTAGAATCGGAGGCAGCAGCGATGGGCAGGGCCTGTTGCATCTGGGACCACCAACTTCAAAATCGGGAGGCTATACAAGAGGAGCCCGAGAACAGGCTTGAAACGCACTCCCGCAGGTATATAAATACACTATATAGTATAGCACATCCGTATTTAACTTGCCTAAAATTCAGGGATGCTTTTAGCTGAATACACAGGCCAATTGGAGCTGTGAGGGATGAAAAAGGGCGGGCAATTGCCCCGCCCTTTTCAAACATTGTCTCTCGCCACATTCCTTTATTGTCTATTCGGGGAATACCCTGCGATAGACCCCCGGAGAACCGCTTTCGTGGACCATGTGCGGACGAACTTCGTGGGTCCAGATGGGGGTAACCGCCGTGCGCCAGTTATTCCACCCCTCGCTCTCCGAAACTTCCAGCGACTCCATCTCATGGACAGTCGCATAACGGGGCGACCCCATTACCGCCTCCCACCGGCGGGCGCGAATGTATCCGGGAATGCTGAGACAAAGGGGCAACCGCTCGTTGTTGTAGGCATCATTGAATTTCTCGTCCAGATGGTCGGGGACCGACATCCGGCCCACCAGCAAGACCGGCGACATGCCCGCCTCGGCAGTCTCTGACGGCACGCCGTCGGGGTGGACGCGCCGGTAGAGGTTGCGAATGTATTCCGTGCCGACCACGCTGGGGGACATTCGCTTCGACCACTCCGTGGGGTCACGCAGCCATTTCTGCCATCCCTCTGAGTACCATGCCTCGTGACTGTCCAGCTCATAGACGGCCAGGTATTTCGGTCCGCCTTGTACCGCCTCGTATCGGGCCGCGTTCAGAACTCCGGGTATGGAAAGGCGTTCCGGGATATGTTCCTCGTTGTACCAGCGGTTGTATTCCTCGTCGTTCTCGGGAGCAACGTCGCTGTAGACCAGCAGCAGTCCGTCTCCTTTTTTCGCCGCCATCTCCAACTCCTGGCTTCTAATTTCTTGGGGTAGCTTATTGAAATGAAGATTTTCTAGGTTAAGGGTGGCCCGTCATCCCCACTGTAGTACCGCCGCCCCGTCAGTACACTGTCAATCGCGTATTCCATGGCTTGGAACAAGGGCTCCGGCAAAGATTCCGGGGGAAACCACCCCGACCCGTCGAATGCCTGAGGTTCCAGGAGGCGAGGCTCCTGGTTACCGATGTCTCCCAGGAATTCCACGTCAACATAGTGCCGGCCGTAGGCAATGATGTTGCTGACACACAGGAATCTCAGGTCGCCAACCCTGAGTCCAAACTCCTCCAGGGCTTCCCTGCGGGCGCAGTCCTCCAGCGATTCGCCGTACTCCAGATGTCCTCCGGCCGAACCCCATGTACCGCCACCGAGGGAGCCACGCCTCCTGGCGAGAAACACAAACCCGTCCCGAATGAATACAACACCCACTCCCACACGGGGACGCGAACCAGCCTCCGTCATGTCGGAAAGTATAGCACTGCCGTGTGTTTCCCTTTCGTCTGGCCTTCCGCTTTTATGAGGCCCGCAGGACGGCAAATCGGGGCGTACTCGCATATAATGGCCTCATTAGCCAGACACGAGGTAAGAGTATATGCCTGAGTTGCAGCGCACCGCGATTACCAGTGACCGCGCCCCCCAACCGCTGGGCGCCTATTCCGTAGGCATGTCGGTCAACTCCGGTCGGCTTGTCTACGTCGCTGGGCAAGTGGGAGTGAACACCGGTGGCAACCTCGTCGGCCCCGGGGATGCGGCAGCCCAGACCCGCCAGGTCCTGGAGAACATCGGGCACGTGCTGGAGGCTGCGGGGGCCGGGTTCAGCAATGTAGTGGAGTTCACTACCTACGTTGTTGGCCGTAGCTCGGTTCAGGGCTTCATTGACGGCAGGAACCAGGTTTTCCCAGAGATTTTCCCGAACGGCGACTTTCCTCCCAACACACTGCTGGTGGTAGATGGACTGGTCAGGGAGGAGTTTCTGGTGGAAATCAAGGCCGTGGCAGCCCTGCCGTAGGCATGACATCGAGAACTCCCTCTGCGGTCATTGATGCCACCTTGCCCCGCCGGACACTTACCCCGGAGGGGCAGCCCGTGGATTACGAGATACCCATTTCGGCCTACCCTTGCCATTCGGAGCGGATGCTAATCATCTCTCCAGGCTCCGGCGAGCTCAAGGATGGCCGCCATGACCGTTGGCGCAAGCTGGCATTCCATCTCCAGGAACTCAGGCTCTGCACAACTGTTACCTACAACGTGCCCCGTCCTGACTTCGAGGTGCAACTGGAGTGGGAGGCCTATTCCTACCAGGGCGCCAGCTGGAACCGCATCCTGATCGAAAGTGTGTGCCACGCCACCGAATGGGCATTGGAACACGCTAACGAAGTGTGCATCACGGACTCGCCGGAAATCTGTATGGCTGGGTTCTCATCCGGTGGTTCAGCCGTGGGCGCCGTTGCTCACCTGTACCCCCAGGTGAAACAGTTGCTGTTGCTATCGACTTACGACAGCGTCGGCGACCCTTTCTACGAGGGAATATCTCTCTTTACCGGTGACATATTCATGGGGTACGGCGCCCTGGATCCTCCCGCCGGCATGCTGGCCTACGTTGTGAGCGTCGGGCCACTGTCCGCCCGGTCCATGGTCGGCCGCCCCGTCCCTGACTGCGATCACCGCTTCAGCGGCGCAAACAACAGCCGCTCCCTCGTAAAGGCAGTCTATTGGGCCCTGGGCCTCGATAACAGCTTCCCCGACCCAGCGGATGCGCCACAGCTTTACGAATGAGGGCCGCACAAAGGAGTATTGGCCATGGCAGACAGGCAGAGGCTTATCGATACCCTTGTTGACCTGATCAGGATTGACAGCCCCAGCGGAGAGGAGGACGCCATCGACCAGGAGGTCAGTGCACGTCTTTCCGCCTTGGGTCTTACCGTCGAGCACGATTCCTACAACAACATCATTGCTCGCCTGGAGGGTGCAGGAGAACCGCTGCTCCTGTCGGCCCACCTTGACACGGTCGAGCCGGGAAGGGGCATCAAGCCCGAGCTCGATGGCGACACCCTCCGCTCGGACGGCACCACCATCCTGGGTGGCGACTGCAAGGCGGGAGTGGCCATCGTATTGGAAGCGCTGGCCTGTGTAGCCGAGTCCAACGGGCCACACCGCGCCGTCGAGGTGGCCTTCTCCCGCCACGAGGAGGGTGGCTTGGTCGGCGTGCATCACATGGACTTCAGCCTATTGACTGCCCGCAACGGCATCGTATTTGACGGCGAAGGACCACCCAACCGCATCACCGTCTCCGCTCCGTCCCAGAACGTCGTCACGGCCGAGATAGTGGGGCGCGCCGCTCACGCCGGTCTCGAGCCGGAGAACGGCCTGTCGGCCCTGCTAGTGACCGCCGACATCCTCACACGTCTGCCCTCGGGCCGCATCGACTCCGAGACCACTGCCAACATCGGATGGATGGAGGGCGGCCTTAAGCGAAACATCGTCCCTGAGCGCGCTCGGCTTGACGGCGAGTTCCGCAGTCGTAGCAACGACAAGCTGGCCTGGCTCGAGGGACAGTTCCGCAAGGTCTTCGACGACACCGCCACTCGCTACCCCGACGCCCGAATCTCGCTCGAGATCAGGAACACCTACCAGGCCTACCACATCGGACCGCAGCACGAGACCGTCGCCACGATTGCCAGCGCCCTTGAGCCGCAGGGCCTTTCCCCGGTTCTGGAAGCATCGGGCGGCGGCTCCGACGCCAACGTGTTCATAGAGCGCGGAATCACTGCCTTGCCCGTCGGCATCGGCGTGCGATCGTTCCACACCACCTGGGAGACCGCGCTGATTCCTGAAGTGCTGCAGGGCGCCGGGATGTGCCATGCCGCAATAATGGCGGTGAACGGAAAGTGACAATGTCTTTCGTCATAGTGGTGTTCGACGGGCTGCAGCCTGCCCAGGTTACCCCTGACCTAATGCCCAACCTTGCTCGCCTGGCCGCCGACGGCGTTACCTGCCACAACCACCACGCCGTCTTTCCAACCGTCACCCGTGCCAACGTCGCCAGCATCGTCACCGGCCACCACCCAGGTGCCCACGGCCTGACGGCCAACACGCTCGTCATACCGGAATTTGATCCGCACAGGGCAATCGGCGCCCTCGAGCCAGTTCTGACCGAGGTGGCAGCCAGTACTCCCGTCCTGCTGAAGCCAACCCTCGGCGACATCCTCCACCAGCACCAGCTGGAATACATCGCGGTCGGCGCCGGCACCACTGGCAACGCCTACCTCCAGAATCCCAATGCCGAAAACTTTGGTGGCGCCACCATCCACCCAGACTTCACGCTGCCCCGAATGCTGCACCAGGAGTTGACTAGTCGATTCGGCCCATGGCCCGACCAGAGGGGCCCGGCCGCTCCCAAGATGGCGCGCATAGTGGACATATTCACCCAATACGTCCTGGCGGAACGACGACCGGTGGTATCGATGCTCTGGTTTTCCGAGCCGGATTCCTCACAGCACGCCCACGGTGTAGGCTCGGCGGAAGCCGTCGCCTCCATAGGGGAAGCTGACCGTCAGTTCGGACGGCTCCTAGACTGGATGGAGCGAAATGGCACGGCCGCCGATACCAACCTGATTGTCACCTCTGATCACGGATACTCCACCATATCAGAGGTCGTGGAAATCGAGGCCCACCTGCGGTGTGCCGGCTTTCCATCCGCAGGTGAGCCCGGAGGCGTCGCTGTGGCTGCCAACGGAGGATCAGCCCTCTTTTACGCCACGAGCGGAGATCCGGCCACTACCGAAAGAATTGCTGAGTGGCTGATGAGCCAGCCATGGTGCGGTCCGATCCTGGCGTCGGATGCGGCGGGAGAGATCGCAGGCACGTTGCCAGCCAGGCTCGTCGGGCTGGAGGGCCCGCGCGCACCCTCCCTCACCATGTCTTTCCGCTGGGACTCGGCTGCCAACTCCGCCGGCTTCGCCGGTCACGCTTTCTCTGCCAGCCTGGGCCCCGGCCGGGGACAGCACGGCTCGATGAGCCCCCACGAGACCCACAACGTCTTATTCGCCCGCGGCCCGGCATTCAAGCAATCAACGACCGTTTCCTCCCCCACCGGCAACGTGGATCTGGCACCCACGATCCTCCACCTCCTTGGCCTGCCCGGAGGTGAGTCGATGGACGGGCGCGTCCTCGAGGAAGTCCTTTCCGGCGGCCCGGACTCAGTCAACTGGGTCTCCGAAACCCACGAGGCGTCCCGGGAGACACCCGGCGGCAGCTACCTCCAGCACATAGCACTTTCCAGCGTCGACGAAACGGTATACGTAGACCACGGCTCCGGCGGCTTGCAGTCCGGTTGACGGTACATTGACGAGGCAACGATAATTGCCAGGACATGCCCGATTACGAAAGACTGCTGAGGCGCGTACTCTCTGGACAGTCCGACAACAACATAAGATTCAGTTCTCTCTGCGGCCTGTTGCGACGAATGGGATTCAGTGAAAGAATCGTGGGCAGCCACCACGTCTTTACCAGACACGGATTCTCAGAACGAGTCAACATCCAGCCTACCGGCGGCAAAGCCAAGGGTTATCAAGTGGGACAGATTCGGGATATCTTTGAGGACTATCCTGTTTGGGAGTGGCTTGATGCATAAGTACGAAATAATAATCTACTGGAGCGACAGATACGGTCATTACATAGCTGAGGTGCCGGAATTGCCTGGCTGTATAGCTGACGGCGATACACCTGAGGCGGCCCTGACAATGGCACAGGAAGTCATACAGATTTGGATTGAAACCGCTAGAGAAGATGGTTGGCCCATCCCGGAACCCAAGGGCCGCCGGTTAATGTTCGCATAAGAACCACCCAGTAACACTCAACCTAGAACCCCAAAGGAGCAGCACCATGGCAACGGTTACACGCAAGCGTCAGTTGGCCCGACAGGTCGCCATCGTAGGGGCCGGGCTCTCGCAGTTTGGCGCCTTTCCCGAGAAGGACAGCCGCGACCTGTTCGTCGAGGCGTTCCAGGACATGATGGGAACAATGGACAAGGCCTTCGACATCGACGACATCGAGTGTGCCTATATAGGCAACTACTCGTCGGACCTGTTCGAGACTCAGGGCCACACCGCGCCCATCGTCGCAGACTGGCTGGGCATGACCCCCATCCCGATCACCCGCATTGAAAACGCCTGCGCCAGCAGCGGCAGCGCTCTGCGCGAGGGCGTAATGGCCATCGCCAGCGGCATGTACGACATCGTGCTGGTCGGTGGAATGGAGAAGATGACCAACCTGCCGACCGAAGGAGTAACCGACGTGCTCGCCTCGGCCGCCGACGGGCTGTACGAGGTACCTGCGGGCCTCACCTTCCCAGGCATCTTCGGCGCCATAGCCAAGGCCCATATGGACCGATACGAGACCAACCTCGACCACCTGCTCAAGGTTGGCATTAAGAACCACAACAACGGCGCCCTCAACCCCAAAGCCCAGTTCAACGTCACCATCAGGGATATGATGGAGCGTCGTAAGGCCAGGGCCGAACAGCGCGGACAGGAAGTCCCCGACTGGCAGACTGAGCTTGACTTCCTCCACGATGACCAGGCCAACCCCTGGATCGCTTGGCCGCTGCGCCTGTACGACTGCGCCCCTATCACCGACGGCGCATCCTGCATCCTCCTCGTTTCTGCTGAGATAGCCCACAACTTCACCGATCGTCCGGTCGCGCTGGCCGGCTTCGGGCAGGCCTCGGGCAAGCCATTGCACGATGCAGACGAACTGACTTCGCTGTCGGCCGCCAGGGAAGCTTCCCGGCAGGCCTACGAGATGGCCGGCATTACCCCTGACGACGTCGATTTGGCGGAGGTCCACGATTGCTTCACCATCGCCGAGATAGTGGCCAGCGAGGACCTCGGGTTCTTCGCGCCGGGCGAGGGCCCTCGCGCCGTTGACGAAGGCCGCACAGCCCTGGACGGCGACCGCCCCATTAATACCTCTGGCGGGCTGAAGTCCAAGGGCCACCCGGTTGGCGCCTCTGGTGTCGGCCAGGTAGTCGAGATTTACCACCAGCTGCGCGGCGAGGCTGGCGAGCGCCAAGCCAAGAAGTCGAAGCTGGACGTGGGCTTGACACACAACGTCGGCGGCACAGGCGGCACCTGCGTCGTCAACGTACTGCGGATGGAGTGACCCCCATGCCCAACGAATTCAACGCCGCTAATTTCTACAAGCGACTTGTGGAAGACGGTCAGCTGACAGGCATCCGCTGTAATTCGTGTGGCCACCTGTCGCCTGAAGCCCGTCCGATGTGCTCCGAATGCCGCAGCTTCGACGTGGTGTGGCATCCCTTCAGCGGCCGGGCGACACTCAGCACCTTTACCTGCATTTCGGTGGTCCCTGATTACTGGGGAAAGAAGGGCTATGGCCGCAACAATCCTTACTGCACGGGAATAGTGACTTTGGAGGAGGGCCCTCGTATAAGCGCTCGCATCACGGGTGTGGACGGTTCAAATCCACAGGCCATCAGGACGGGAATGACCCTTTCCCTGGACCTGGAAGACCTGGATCCAGAGCGTCCATCGCTGGCCTTCAGACCTGCCTAGTGTAATGAGTCTGAACTGGACGGTCCGGTCTGGCCGGGCTGTCGGTAGGGTGGGGAGAAAGCAATGCTGATCTTGGGAATCGTACTTGCGGTAATCGCAGCAATCCTGGTAATCGCGGCAGCCGTATTTTGGCTTACCCGCCTCATGAGCCAGAAGGAAGCAGCGGACCTGAACCGTTACCTTCAAGGCGAAGATTGCCAGTGGGAGAGGATGGCAAGGGAGAATACCGAGGTCATCGACGAGGGAGTCTATTTCGTAAACCACGCTCCCGCTCCTCAGGGAATTGAGATGAGGGTTTACGAATACGCTGAACCGATGGACGGCACCGAGGGCGATGACGAAGGAGTGTGTCTGTCCATCATTGACACGGGTAATCGCAACGGAATTATCCTGAACGGATTCGCCCTCCACCTCGAAGCAATGCAGTTCGGGGACACGCTGTGGAACGACCACTTCCTGGGCGATACCGGCATAATGGAACGGATGATTACCGAGAAACGCGTCGCATGGGACCAGATGCAGCAGGAAATAATCGTCGGCCATTACGCCATGTTTTTGTGAACCGGGAAACCCGGGATCAGTTACAAAAGCGACGCCCGGCCACAAGAGCCGGGCGTCGCTTTTTTGCCTGGAAAGTGTCGGCCGAATCCTAGTCGAAACCGCGCGTTCCGACCCAGCCCACCTGGGAGACGTCGATCATTTCGCCGTTGGGGCCTTGGTATTTCGTCTCCACATTCTGGTGACGGGGACCGCTCTGGCCTGCGTGCAGGGCCTGGTTGACCGAGGCCATCTCGCTGGAGCCGCTGGCTGCCAGGCGGGACTCGATATCCTCAAGGCTCTCTACCTCGAAACCGATGTGGTGAATGCCTTCCCAGTCTTTGCCACGCTCACCGGCTACGGCGTCGTTCTGGAAGTTCAGGATCGCCATGTTGACGTTTCCATCGCTGAGCATGAAACCCTTGGCGTTCTCGCCGTCCAGCGCGGCTACCTGGCGAAGCCCGAACACCTCGGAGTAGAATTTCGCGGTCTTTTCTGCGTCATTGGTGGCGATGGCGATGTGCTTGATCTGGGGCATCTCGCTACCTCTCCGAATGGAATTGAGTTTGCGGGGGCAAATTTTGGTGCGGTAAAGATACCACGTTTGAACACCCGCCGCCATAAGAACCACTCTTGCGGCGGCGTTCCAAATCGGGCCGCTCGTGTCCCGCTGATATAGGAACTGCCCCTGCGTCAGCCCATCTAATCGCGCTGCACCACCTGTCTAGCAACGCCCTCCCTGGCATCCCTCCACTGCCAGCTCTCCAGTCATTCCTTACGTTTCTTCTTGGAACAACTAAATTATATGAGCAAGCCAAGTCCACTGGCCCGCCGAGGCCAAGAGATGTCCACCCTTGTCAACCTCTGTCTGCAATAACAAGACTCGTACCCTCAGTTCGCCCACCTCGGTAGATCGGGAGGAGGAAAAACGAGGCAGAATGTTACAAAGTGCAATGGATTCTGAGGGGTGGGCCGCACCTGGCTCAAATCTCTACTCCGCCGCGACTGCACGTCCGCCACCACCTGGCAGTCATCGCCATATGCCCATGGGATACGGCACCTAATTGACCACCGGCGTTCACCCTGCTGCATCTACGGCAGACCCAACCCGCCATATGATTGCCGTGTTAAAATGCAGCAAATTTGACGATGCGATAGCTGGCTGAAATCAGGGAGGAGAAACGATGACAGTGCCGTACAGGATGAAGTTTGGAGTGTTTATGGCTCCGTTCCACCGGGTGGGCGAAAATCCCACGCTGGCTTTGGAGCGGGACCTTGAGCTGATTCAATGGCTGGACACCCTTGGATTTGACGAGGCATACATTGGCGAACACCACAGCGCGGGCTGGGAGACCATCGCCTCTCCTGAGGTCTTCATGGCCACCGCAGCGGAGCGGACTCGCAGCATCAAGCTCGGGTCCGGCGTGGTAAGCCTTCCCTACCACCATCCCTATATGGTGGCCAACCGTTTCGTCCAACTCGACCACTTGACCCGTGGGCGCGTCATCCTCGGCGTGGGACCTGGGGCTCTTGCCTCCGACGCTCTTATGCTCGGCATCAAGCCCGAGAAACAGCGGGAGATGATGGAAGAATCCCTCGGGGTCATTATGCGGCTGATGACCGAGACCGACCCTATCACCTACAAGAGCGACTGGTTTGAGCTCAACGAAGCCGTTATCCAGTTGCGACCCTACCAGGACCCTCACGTGCCCGTGGCCGTGGCCTCTGTCGAGTCTCCCGCGGGCGTGACCACGGCAGGCAAGCACGGCGCGTCCGTGCTCTCCCTAAGCGTACCCCGGGACACAATACGCCGTACCTCCCTGATGGAGCTGTGGGATATTGCCGAGGAGACCGCCGCGGAGCACGGCAAGACCATGCACCGCGAGGACTGGGGCATCGTGATGGGTATGCACCTGGCCGACACCAAGAAGCAGGCTTTTGAAGACATCCGCGAGGGCAGCGCCCGTGTCGTTACCGAGTACTTTGGGCGCACTCTCGGCAACCCTGTTCCGGACGTTCCCCGCGACCAGATCGTCGACTTCATGGTTGATCACAACCAGTGGATCGTGGGCACCCCCGACGACGCCATCGCCGGAATCGAGCGTCTGCAGGAAATCAGCGGCGGCTTCGGCAAGTTCATGATCCGCGTGGAGGACTGGGCCCCTCGCGACAAGCTGCATCGTAGCTATGAGTTGCTGGCGCGGTATGTCATGCCCAGGTTCCAGGGATCGCTGGTCGGCATTCAGACCTCAAACCAGTGGGCTGCGGAGCGCATCGAGGTGCTGCAGGCCAACCGCTACGCCGGCCTTAAGGCGGCTACCGATCGCTACGACGCCGTTCGCGGCAATAGCTAGCCTCTTCCTGAAACAGGGGCAAACACAAAGACACCGCTCAAGTCGGGAGCGGTGTCTTTCTTTGTGCAAGGCTTGGCGTTCCAATCAACTACTGCTTGGTGATTGGCACCTCGGAAATGCCACCGTCCAGGTCTATCTGCAGGCCAACCCAGGCTCCGACTCTCTCGTTAAAGAGCGGCACCCATTCTTTGGCATTCTCGCTGTCCGGACCACCCAGGCGCCTTAGCCATCCGGGGAGAACGTGAGTCTTGGTCGCCACCCGGATTTGATCGTGGATCTCGGTTGAGAACTGGACCAGTTCAAGGCCCGCCCTTAGGTTCTTTTCCGTCCCCACCTCATTCTGGATGGCGGTCAGCCGGAGCTGTTCGAGCTCTGAACGGGCTCCCTCCTCCAGGAATATCTTTTGCAAGTCCTCGGGCATCTTGCCCCAGACCTGAGAGTTCACTATGTTGTTGGTGGCGGTAAAGCTGGGCAGGGGCCCGTTCATATATTGCGTGACCTCGTACCACCTCTGACCGTACGCAGGGTCAGCGCCGGTAACCCCGCAGTCCAGGATGCCGCGTTCGAGGGCTGTGTACACCTCGGCGAATGCCACGAACTGGGCTGCAGCTCCCATCCCGTTGATCCAGTCGGACAGGGCCGCGCTGTGGCTCCTAGTCTTTTTCCCCTTGAAGTCCTGAAGTGTGTCGATTCTTTCCTTGCAAAAGAAGTACTGTTCGACCCCGGAGAACCAGTTGTGGTTGATCACCACGCCGCCGGTCTCATCCAGCACCAGTGTCTCCAGATCCTCCAGCAGCGAAACTTGGGACCTGTACGTGATTTCGTTGTCAGGGTAGACACCCCAAAGGGTCACAATCTCGATAGCGGGAAGTTCCCCTGCAATATATCCACTGTATACCTGGGCCATGGCCAAAGTACCGTCAGCTACCAGCGTCAGGACATCCGGGCCGGCAATTCCCAATTCCGGGAACGAGGTAATCTGTATCTCCACCTGCCCGTTGGTGCGATCATACAGGTTTGGAGCCAGGAAGTTTTCCACGAGGACGCAGGGCAGGAGGGCCCTGTTTACACACGCGTGCTGGATGACGTGTTCCTCGCCCGATGAGACAAGTTCCGTGGGGTTGGTGTAGTTCGCCTTTTCCAACAGGTCTTCGTAGAAGGGGTGCTCATAGAGATACATGTGTCTTTCCAATGCTTCCACCGGGACGCCGCCATCGAAACCACCCAGATCCGGTACGGGAGCGGGTCCGGCCATCAACGAAACGTCTCCGGCGTAGATGGCGCCAGGCCCTCCAGCCAGCCGCGCCGCGGCCTGCTGCAGAGTCTCACCCTCCACGGGAGGTGGTACCGTCGGCGGCACTGTCGGCATTTGGGTAGCTGTCGGTGCCTCTGTCGCTTGCTCACCCGCCGGAGCCTCCTGCTCATCCGAGGGAGAGGTGGCTCCACAGGCTAATAAAGCGAAAATTATCAGGCCCATCAGGCTCATCAAAACTAGTCTTAGCATCGTGACCTCCCTGTATTCCCGATCGAATTTGGGTGGATACTGGGTAGACGCCGTTCAGCGCCGGTCCAAGAATGCCCTACGGGTCCAGTGAGCCGTTTAGTATGCCTAATCACCTCCTCATACATTAATTGAGAGTGTGTTTTACTCTATTTTATGTATTTTTCGTTGTCAATCAGCCAAACAATATTGCATTAGTCTCTAATCCACTCAATTTTAGTGTCTTTACGTAGCATGTACTCTGCTTTTTCCTGCAGGAAACTGCTTCTCCGAGGGAATAAGGCGACGAATGCTATCCATCAGGTGAAGCAAAAGCCGGTTTTGACGTTTCACTGCCGTATTCACCGGCAGATACTTAACGACAACGCTTTGCCGTAATCGTACACAACCTGACCCTGGTACCTGTATTTTCGTCGACATTATGTATTACACTGCGTGATACGGGCCTTGTTCCGTTACACCATCCCAGAGGCGAGAGACGACAACGATGCGCAAGACCAAGATCATCGTCACCATAGGTCCCTCCTCAAACGACGAGGAAACACTTAGCAGGCTGATCACCGACGGGATGGACTGCGCCCGATTGAATTTCTCGCACGGTACTCACGAACAGCACGCGGTGGTCATTGAACGCATTCGCAGACTCGCCAAGGAACACAATAGAACGGTGGGCATCCTGCAGGACCTGGGTGGCATAAAACTGCGTCTTGGCCATCTTCCAGAAGCCCGGCAACTTAATCTCGGAGACGAGGTTGTCATCACCCCGGACGCCGAGTCATCTACAGCAGGCGTCTTGCCCTTTCCTCAGCCTGGCGTGATTCGCCATTTGCAGGTCGGGAATTTCGTGTTCATTGCCGACGGCTCGGTGCAGCTGGAGGTAACCGAGGCAACGGATGACCGGGCGTTCTGCCGAGTACTCAGTTCGGGTGTTGTGTCATCCTTCAAGGGCGTCAATCTCCCAGGAGTTCCGATCGATCAGCCGGTTTTTACTGAAAAGGACAAGAATGACCTCATCTTTGGCGTGGAACAACAGGTGGACTGGGTAGCAGTCTCGTTTGTGCGGACCGCCAACGATATCCTCTACGCACGGCGACACCTCAACGCGGCGGGCAGCAAGGCGATGGTGATGGCCAAGCTGGAGCGGGGTGAGGGTATCGACAATCTCGACTCCATACTCCCCGAAGTCGACTCGGTGATGGTCGCCCGGGGGGATCTGGGAGTCGAGATTCCGATGGAAAGAGTACCCCGGGTGCAACGGCTGATCGTCGACAAAGCGAACGCAGCCGGGAAAGGTGTGGTCATAGCCACCCAGATGTTGCTGAGTATGGTCATCTCGCCCACGCCAACCAGGGCAGAGGTTTCGGACGTCAGCAACGCCGTGCTTGAAGGCACGGACGCCATCCTCCTGTCTGACGAGACTGCCATGGGACAATATCCTGTGGAGGCACTGCGCGTGGCCGTGTCGACCATCAATGAGGCCGAGTCGGAGGATCAATATCCCTACTTCAAGGAAATGGGAACGCGCGACCGCACACAGGCCATCACTTCGGCAGCAGCGGGGCTGGTGAAGACCCTCGACTCAAAGCCAATTGTCCTTACCAGCACTGGTCGAGCAGCCCTCGAGTTGGCGCGCTTCCGTCCGGGCAAAGATATCCTCGCCTTTTCCCACGACCCTGCTGTTCTGCGCAAGCTGTGCCTCGGATGGGGCATACAGCCAACTGGCGTCATTCCGGTGCAACCCGATGTGGCCGAATTGGTCTATCAGGTGATCCAGTCCGCCTTGGACTTGGGTGCAGTAAACGAACACGACGTCGTAACCATAGTCCACGGGTTCCTGACCGGTGTCTCAGGCACCACCAACGCGGTCCAGGTGCTGAGCATGCGAGAATATATGGAGAACGTTGGAAGACTTCGCGCTGAGCAAGTAGTGGGAATGCGCCTCTAGTGCCGCTTCAAGAAAAGATCCCTCTCCCCGTTCGGGGAGAAGGATCGCATACAGAAGGAGAAGAGACTGTGCTCTAAAGGGTGTCGGGCAATGAATGGGGAAGATCCGTCTCCCCCATCAGGTAAAGATCAATCGCCCTGGCCGTTTCCCTCCCTTCGGCGATGGCCCAAACAACCAGCGACTGCCCCCGTGCTGTATCACCGGCGGCAAACACACCGGGAACACTGGACATTCTGTCCGGGCCGAGGCTGACGTTACCTCGACCGTCCAGTTCAACACCCAGCCGTTCCAGTAGACCCTCGTGCTGCGGATGGAGGAACCCCATCGCAAGAAGGACGAGCTCGGTGTCCACCTCGAACTCGCTGCCCGGTACCTCTGTCATTGCCGGACGTTCGCCGTTTTCGGGTTGGTTCCACTCCACCCTAACGGCGTGAAGGCGTTCCAGCTTGCCGTTGCTACCCGAGAACGACTTGGTGAGGATTCCGTAGTCCCGAACCCCACCCTCCTCGTGAGCAGCCGAAGACCTGAGTATCATCGGCCACTGCGGCCAGGGATTGGAACCAGGTCGATGGATCGGTGGCTCAGCCAACAGCTCGAACTGGTTCACCAGCTCGGCACCTTGGCGGTGGGCCGTCCCCAGGCAGTCTGCCCCCGTATCTCCGCCACCCAATATCACCACCCGTTTTCCTTCAGCGGTGATTCTGGGCTCCGAGTCCAGATTCTCTCCTGCATTGAGACGGTTTTGCTGGGTGAGATATTCCATAGCAAAATGAACGCCATCCAACTCCCGGCCAGGGACGTCCAAGTCGCGGGGCATGGTGGAGCCGCAAGCCAGACAGACTGCGTCAAAGTCTCTCATTAGCTGATCTGCCGGAATGTCCACCCCCACATCAACCCCTGTCTCAAATTGGATGCCCTCTCGCTCCATGACATCGAGTCGGCGGCCCAGAACTTCTTTATCCAGCTTGAAATCCGGAATTCCCAAGGCAAGCAAACCGCCGATATAGTCTGCCCGTTCTAAAACCGTCACCCAGTGCCCGGCCCGGTTGAGCTGTTGCGCTGCAGCCAGGCCCGCAGGCCCAGATCCGACGACAGCGACCTTTTTCCCAGTGCGAACTTCCGGAGGCTGCGGCTGTATCCAGCCGTTTTCGTATCCCCGGTCCGCTATCTCCTTCTCCACGTACTCGATAGTGACAGGATCTGAGTTGATGCTAAGCACGCAACTGGCTTCGCAGGGGGCCGGACAGATTCGTCCAGTGAACTCAGGAAAATTGTTGGTGGAAAGGAGCGTACGAAGAGCATTTTCCCAGTCGCCCGTATACACGTAATGGTTGAACTCCGGGATCACGTTGCCCAAGGGGCACCCTGTGTGGCAGAAGGGCACAGCGCAATCCATGCATCTTCCGCCCTGCTGCCTGGCCATTGTCTCGGGCCACCGTGTGTACAATTCTTGATAATCGCGGAGGCGGTCGCTAACAGGCCGTCGCTCCGGCGGCCTGCGTCCAGACTCCATAAATCCGGATGGTTTACCCATGGGCTACTGCTTCCAGCTCCCGGTCCTCCATGCTTCGCCTCTTGCGCTCTTCCAAGACGCGCCGGTAGTCCCGGGGCATTATTTTCTTGAATTTGGGAAGGGCCGCATCCCAGTCGGCCAATATTTGTGCAGCGGGAGCGCTGTTCGTATGACTGTAATGCTCTTCGATAAGCCCCTTCAGCGTGATGATGTCATCGCGGGCGACCACCTGCTCCAAATCCGCTAGACCGCCATTGAACCGAATGTGAAAATCACCCTGAGGGTCATACACAAAGGCTATTCCGCCGCTCATCCCGGCGGCAAAGTTACGGCCGGTCGAACCCAGCACCACAACGACCCCGCCAGTCATATATTCGCATCCATGGTCGCCCACCGCCTCGACCACCGCCTGCACTCCACTGTTCCGAACGCAGAATCGTTCCCCGGCCACGCCGTTGATGAACGCCCGCCCTCCGGTGGCGCCGTACATTGCCACGTTCCCGATGATGATGTTCTCCTCGGGAACGAATGTGGAATCCGGGTGGGGCTTTACCACTACCAGTCCGCCGGACATTCCCTTGCCCATGTAATCGTTGGTGTCGCCCTCCAGTTTCAGTGCAACGCCAGGGGCCAGGAAGGCCCCAAAACTCTGCCCCGCCGAACCTCTGAAATTAATGCGAATCGTCTCGGGCGGCAACCCATCCTCACCGTAGGCCTTGGCGATGCGCCCGCTCAGCATGGCGCCTACGGTTCGGTTTGAGTTGCTTATGGGAAGATTGATCTCAACGGGTGTATTGTGTTTCAGCGCAGGTTCCGACAGTCCGATTAACTGATGGTCAAGGGCCCGATCGAGTCCATGATCCTGCTCCTCTGAGCAATAAAGAGTCTCTCCAGGCGTGATGGCCGGCTGGAAATGCAGCATTCTGGAGAGGTCAACACCTTGGACCTTCCAGTGTTCAATGGCCTCGCGGGAGTCGAGGGCGTCGGCGCGGCCCACCATCTCGGCGACAGTGCGGAATCCGAGCTCCGCCATGATTTCCCGCATTTCCTCTGCTATGAACATGAAGTAGTTGACCAGGTGTTCAGGCCTTCCCGCAAACCGGGAACGCAATTCCGGGTCTTGGGTCGCAATGCCAACGGAGCACGTGTTGAGATGGCATTTGCGAAGCATAATGCAGCCGCTCACGACTAGCGCTGCGGTTGCAAAGCCAAACTCCTCTGCTCCCAATAGCGCCGCAATCACGGCGTCGCGTCCGGTCTTCAGTTGCCCGTCTGTCTGCACAACTATGCGACTGCGCAGCCCGTTTGCCACGAGAACCTGCTGCGTCTCGGCAATACCCAATTCCCAAGGCAGGCCGGCGTGTTTGATGGACGATTCAGGGGAGGCTCCTGTTCCGCCGTCGTGACCACTTATCAGCACCACATCCCCGTGCCCCTTTGCCACACCTGCAGCCACCGTGCCAACCCCGACCTCTGCAACCAGCTTGACATGGATTCGTGCATCGGGGTTGATGTTCTTCAGGTCGTGAATCAGTTGCGCCAAGTCCTCAATCGAATAAATGTCATGATGGGGTGGAGGGGAAATCAATTCCACGCCGGGAGTTGTCCGGCGTACCCATCCTATGTATTCGTCTACTTTGTGTCCGGGAAGTTGTCCTCCCTCGCCGGGCTTGGACCCCTGGGCCATCTTGATCTGCAGATCGGTGGAGTTGATTAGGTAGTTGGCAGTTACTCCAAACCGGCCGGATGCTACCTGCTTGATGGCACTGCTGCGGTTGTCACCGTTATCGTCGATTGTGTACCGGCGATAGTCTTCGCCCCCTTCACCGGTGTTGCTGCGCGCATGTATGCGGTTCATTGCAATGGCCATGGTCTCGTGCGCTTCCTTACTAATGGAACCTAACGAGGCCGCGCCAGTAGCAAATCTCCTGACAATCTCCGAAGCGGATTCCACCTCATCAATTGATATGGAGGGCCGGTCCCTCTTGAAATCCAAGAGGCCGCGGAGAGTGGCAATTCGTCGGCTCTGGTCATTGACCAAGCGGGCAAATCTCTTGTACACGTCCCCGTTGTCGGTCCTTGCGGCGTGCTGCAGCATGGCGATCGTGTCGGGATTCCACTGGTGGTGCTCTCCTCCACGACGCCACTGGTAAAATCCACCCAACGGAAGCTCCGAATTGGCTGGCACCTGGATATCGGCATATGCAGAGGCGTACCGCTGAACCGCCTCTTGCTCAATAGCCTCGAGCCCAATACCACCAACACGGGACGAAGTCCAAGAGAAATATTCGTCAACAAGTCCCTCTTCAAGGCCTATTGCCTCGAAAATCTGTGCCCCGCGATAACTCTGCACTGTAGAGATGCCCATCTTGGACATCACTTTCAGCACGCCTTTTTCATTGGCCTTTATAAAGTTCTTGCAGGCGTAGTCCGGACCGTGGCCGTTCAGGATTCCCGACTCGCTCATTTCCCTGACAGTTTCAAGGGCCAGGTAAGGATTGATCGCGCCAGCGCCATATCCAATCAGCAGGCAGAAGTGATGAACCTCGCGGGCTTCGCCAGTCTCCACCACCAGCCCCGCCCGCATGCGTGTTCCCTCGCGGATTAGGTGATGATGCACGGCCCCGGTAGCCAGCAGGCTTGGGATAGGGGCCCCGCCATGTCCAATACCGCGATCAGACAGCACAATAATTGAATAACCGTCAGCTATCGCTCGAGATGCTTGCTGCCGCAACTCATCCAAGGCAGCCTTGATTCCCGTGTCAGGGTCGAAGACTGTCGACAATACTACGGCCCTCAAACCCGGCTGATCGAGTTTCTTGATACGGGCAAGATCCTCGTTGTCGATGATGGGAGAACGGAGCTTCAACTGTCGGCAGTGAGGCGGCGTTTCTTCAAAAAGGTTCCTCTCACTGCCAATGAATGCCCCCAGTGAAGTAACTAACCCTTCCCGAATGGCGTCCAAAGGGGGATTGGTTACTTGAGCGAATAACTGTTTGAAATAGTTGAAGAGCAATTGATTCTGGTCTGAAAGCACCGCCAATGGAGCGTCGTTGCCCATCGAACCTACGGCCTCATAGCCGGCCTCGGCCATGGGGGCAGTAAGCATTCGCAGCTCTTCGACGCTATAACCGAAAGCCCGCTGCATCCGTACCAGTTCGGAAGCCTCGATTGGCGCTTCGGGTTCCGCGGGCGGGAGGTCCTCAAGGCTGACCTTGTTCTCAAGGAGCCACTGTCCGTAGGGCTGCTGACCAGACAGGTCGCGCTTTAATTCCTCGTCGCCGATGATTCGCCCCTGCTCCAGGCTCACAAGGAACATTCGCCCGGGCTGTAGACGCCCTTTGAACTTGACCTCGGCGGGCGCGACGTCAAGCACTCCCGTCTCGGAAGCCATCACCAGCTTGTCACCGGTTGTAACCAGATAGCGGAACGGACGCAGGCCATTTCGGTCGAGCAGCGCGCATATGTTTCGGCCGTCGGACGACACGATCATGGCGGGCCCATCCCAAGGTTCCATCAATGCCGAGTGAAACTCGTAAAAGTCCTTTTTCCCCTGCGGCATCGTCTCATGCTGGTCCCAGGCCTCCGGAATCATCATGAGCATGGCGTGGTCTAATTCCCGGCCCGTCATCAGCAACAGTTCCAAGGCGTTGTCGAAGCTGGCCGTATCACTGTCTCCCGGATTCATGACCGGCGGGATTTTGGCCATGTCATCGCCGAACAAAGGCGACTCAAACATAGCCTCGCGAGCGTGCATCCAGTTCAGATTGCCGCGAAGCGTATTTATCTCGCCGTTATGGGCCAAGTAGCGGTAAGGATGAGCAAGGCGCCAGTGCCCCAAAGTGTTGGTACTGAATCGCGAATGAACCAACGCGAAGGCACTGACAAGCTCTTCCTGCTGAAGGTCCAGGTAGAAGCCCGAGATCTGGTGGGCCATGAGCAGGCCCTTGTAGACAACGGTGTTGCAGGAAAAACTGCAAACGTAAAAATGGTCGGCCTCTTCCTCGGAAAGGCCGCTGTCCTTTATGGAATGCTCAATTACCTTTCGAACGACGTAGAGCTTGCGTTCGAGCTGTGCGGGATCCGCGCCGCTGCGTCCGGGACCAACAAACACCTGCCGGATACTGGGACATCGGCGGCGCGAGTCACGCCCCAGTTTGCTGTGGTCTACGGGGACATCCCGCCAGGCCAAGAGTTCCAGTCCTTCGCTTTCAATGGTGCGTGAGATCAGGCTCCGCGCCCTCTCGTACGCCTCCGGTTCGGGTGGCAGAAAGACCATGCCTACGCCGTACTCGCCATCGGCTGGCAGGTCGAATCCAATTCTCTCGCTTTCACTACGGAAGAACTGATGCGGCATCTGAATCAAGATGCCCGCTCCGTCCCCCGTCTCGGGGTCGCTGCCCGCCGCCCCACGATGGCCCAGGTTCATCAATACCTGGAGCCCCTCCTCAACGATGCTATGCGACTTACGCCCCTTTATGTCGGCTACTACGCCAACACCGCAGGCGTCGTGTTCTTGTTCAGGGGAATAAAGGCCCTTGCTGGCTAGCTCTTTCAGCGGGTCCATATTTCCGATTCCTGTGCCAGGATAACTTGAGCAGTGGGGCGGTATGCTCGGAGTTCTTGACGGCTATTACAAAATGATACGGGCTGGGGGACACTGCCTTCCCAGCCGTGCAGCCGCTTCGTTTGTGTAATATATCACAATAATGTTCCGATACAAGTCCCGAGCAGATAATAGCAGGGTCTTTCGACTTTCACTCAGGAACTAAGCGAGGCTGCTCGTCCTGCACCTGGTGACGCTCGCCCGTTGCCAGCCCCCAAACCTCCCTCGTAGCATCAAGTGTAGCCGGTACACGCGTCCGGAAATCCAACCTGCGACAGACGGCCCGCAAGGCCTCGTGCCCGAAACACGCAGCGGCATCATCACCACCCCTCACGGTGACCTGTCGGGCCAGCCGGCTCCCCGGAATGCAACACGTCATGAATACCCCAGCTTTGGCATACAGCGCAATAAAACGCCTCCCGGCGGCGCGAACCCCTCTTAAGGTCCCTGCGTCTTAGCTGGAAGACCCAACCACGACCCCCCGCACCCCCCAATGCAACACTCAGGCCGCAATGGCAGTAAGCCAATCTCGCTGCTGCCCCGTAGAGGCAGCACTGGGCGATAATCGAAGGACCCGCGCAGATAATAAGGGAACGAGCATCAAATAGCTCCCCATTTCTTGGTAGGAAAAGGGGAGCCGCGGACTCAAACGCCTCGGTCAGGTTCAGGAAAGCGCATGCTACGGGATTATGGTGCTCCAGCCTGCGTCATCAGGGACAAGAAATCCAGGATAGCGGTCAACGAGTCGGCATCCACAGTCACATCCAAAGAGACCTCAGCGCCATCTTGCTTGATTTCAGCATCAGCGACGAGGCTCTGAATCTCGGCAGATCCCGACATTGCCCCCAGAAGCGCCATCGTACCTTCGTTGTATTCCTTGTACGCCGCGGCATCGGTCTCGTTGTCGAAGAACTGCACTGACCGTATTCGCATTGAATCGCCGTCCAGCAGTATCTTCGTTACGCTGAGGGGCGCATTGACTCCACTTGCACTAATTAAGCCCATCAGACCCAGGTTGTCTGCGCCCTCAGAGGTAAATGCCTCCATGGCATCCGCAGAGGTGACCATGATTACTCCTATGTCCCGGTCACCCAGGGCCTCGAGAGCGGCAACGCCACTTCCAGACATTGGAGCCGCCGCCCCGGCGGCCACATCAAGCATTGCCTCCACGCCGTCAATGCTACCGAACACAAGCATGTCTTCATCTGCGAAGGCATAGGAGAAATTCTCCGGTTTTCTGTTGGCATCCGCATACATTGTGTAACCGCGATAGTCGACAGCATCATATTGCAGGTTGGAATCGTCTGACGTTGCCATCCGCAATTTGGCTAGAAATTCCTCCTCATCCACGCCTCCACGAAGCGCCACACCGAGAGTAGGGAGACCTGCACCCTCAACAGAATCCGGGTCCTGACCAAGCGCGGACAGCGACCCCAGGTCCAGAAACACTTCGGCGCGGTCAACGGAGGCCAGCGATATACCGGTCTTGTTCTGGAAGTCTTCGAGTACCCCACCTTCGGATTCTGCTCCTCCGAACAGGAGCTTGATCATTGGCTGCATCACGGGTGAGTCGAGTATCTCAGAGAGGTTGGCATCGACCACAAGCGTCGCCCCATCCGGAACCAGCGAATCCCGGGACGAACCGGGAGCAGGAGCAGGTACGGGCGTCGCGGTGGGTTCTGGCGTATGTGTGGGAGTGGGCCGTGGCGTGGGCGTGGGCGTCTGCGTCGGCTCTGGCGTAGGGGTAGGTGTGGGGGTCGGATCGGAGCCGCAGGCAACGGCCGCAAGAGCGACTAGAAAAACTATACTAACAAGGAGGACTGACTGCATGCAGCGGACTAGGGCCATCGGGGGCTCCGTTACCGGAATTTGTTGCATCAATAATGATATACGGCCAACACGGCGCTGTCAGTTTTCGCAGTGATTCCGCAACCGGTATCCCGGCGGCAGCAGCATTGCCGGCCCTGTTTCAGGGTGAGATTGACCGTTGCCAGAGGGCGCCCCTATACTCGCGTGCAATTCAAGAGTACAGGCCCACGTTCAACTCAAAGCGGCTTTGTTTAGCCTGGAGGAACCCGCTCTGGAACCCTTGGAAGTGGCTCAGTTTATTGTTGATGTCGCGGCGGATAAGCTGGCCGAGGATATCGTGCTCCTGGATCTGCGTGGTTTGGCGCCATTCGCCGACTTTTTCGTGATTATGTCTGCTGAGTCGTCGAGGCAGATAGAGGCATTGGAACAGGACTTGACCCAGTCCCTGAAGGAAACCGGTGTGCCCCGTCACCGAAGGGAGGGAACTCCTGTCTCCGGATGGGTCTTGTTGGACTTTAGCGACGTTATCATCCACATTTTCTCGCCGGAAGAACGGGAATATTACGATCTGGAACGTCTGTGGCGACAGGCACCGCAGGTGGTGCGCGTGCTTTGATCTGCAAGGTCCGGACGGCAAGAGTGCGCAGTCCGAGTAGCTGGACCCTCACACACGATGTGGTGAGGGTTCAGCTGTTTTTCAGCTTTCCCTATTCGACGATCCAGTTGTCATTGCTGCGACTGTAGGAAAGTATCTCGTCGCCGTTGAAGAATAGCGAAAGCTCACGCGTCGCAGACTCGGGACTGTCCGAACCGTGGATAAGGTTACGCCCAATGTCTACTCCCAAATCTCCGCGAATCGTCCCCGGCGCCGCATTTGCAGGGTTGGTGGGGCCCATGGTGTTCCGGACTATTTCTACCGCATTGTTGGCCTCCCAGGCCATGGCCACCACAGGACCCGAGGTGATGAAATTTACCAGGCCTGGAAAGAAAGGCCGGTCAACGTGTTCCCCATAATGACGATGGGCAAGTTCTTGATCGACCTGCATTAGCTTCATTCCCACCAGCTTTAGTCCCCGACGCTCCAATCGGTCAACAACTTGCCCGATCAGCCCACGCTGCACGCCGTCAGGTTTAATCAGCACCAGTGTTTGTTCCATCCTTTTTGCCCTCGTGAAAATTAGTGAAGCGCCGGGTCAGGTTTGTCCTCGGTCAGGCTCCTCTTGCATCAGGCTCCAGACGAGGGCTACCACCCACCCGACAAATGTCCATCCCAGCAACAAGTTCAGCGCAACGATGGCGTTCTTGTTGCGCTTGTTTCTGTTAACGGCGATGAATGACGGCACGCAATACAATGCCAAGGCCACGACGGCCAGCGCAACCCTGATCATGGGGCAGCTCCGGTTTGGGTCCCAATCCCCCTCCCCGGCCTGTGCAGGGAACAGTTCATCGTTGCCGGCACATCAGTCCTCAACAGTCTTCGTCAACTGGATTTCCGCTCCACGGCGTTCCATATCCCAAAGAAATACTGCGGGATCCAGGGACTCCGGAGTGTGTACGCCCGGAGACGACACTTCTCTCGTCATCAACGTCCTGGCCCCCAGGACCAGGGTGGCTGCAACGTTGTCGGCATCCCCTTCGCCTGGAAAACAGTATGTCATGGTGAATCGGGTCTTGCGGCCCGCCAGCATTCCGGCAACCTGCGCCTGCCTGAATACGCCAACCGGAGTTCCCTGGTTTCCAAATAGAAATCCTGGCTCGGCTACTCCCGGCCACCCATCCCGACGAGTAGACAGCAACGAAGCAGTGAATTCGACGGGAGAGACAAAGCCCGACTCTGTTTCTATCTCCTCTTCACTTGCGAAACCATATTCGACCAGGTTTCGGACCACTTTCAGCATCGCAGGATCCACAAAGCCCCAGTGGCTGGACACGTTGCTGAGCGACACGATGCTGGTAGGTAGAGAAACTGGGCCCAACTCCACGGTACAGCATGAAACTCCACCCAAAGGAGGGGGTAGCGAAATCTCAGTAATTTCCGTCATTGGCGTTATCTGTCGCCAGTCTCCCTCCCGCCACACCAGGGCAGTGGTTGCGAATGCGGACAGCCTGTCTACCCACTGCCTGCGGGTGCGTCGGCGCAAATCGTCTACCAAAAAGAAGCTGGCCTCGTCGACTCGCGCAAGCCTCTGGCCAAGATAGCTGGTCAATGCGTTCGTCAGCCCTGGGGACGCTCCCAGCCCGGTTACGGCGCTGACTGCCCGGTATCCGGCCAGGGAATCCAGATATTCAGAGTCAAATATGGCTTGAATGGCCTCGGTGTCTGTTGTGGCATCCACGTAGGATACGCCGGCCTCCAACACCTCTCTCATTAAAGGAAGCACGCCGGACAGCGGCATCCGGATAGTATTGACCACAATGGAAACGTCATCCAGCACTTTGTTTAACGAACCATCATCAAAGCAGTTAAGTTTGGCCGAGTCTGCCTTAATTCCACATATTTCCGCCGCGGCCGCTGCGCGCTCCGAATCCAGGTCGGCAGCTATGACGCGCCGGAATACGCGGTCTTGTCCCATGCGGCGAGCGGCCGAAATTCCAATGGAGCCGCACCCCAGGAGCAGTGCAGTGCCCTCAGCCATCGATCCCCGCGAGATATAGCGACATTTTGCCTGTTAACCAGCTTGAGGCGTTCACCCGTTCCGGGCAGCCGCTACACATCCATTGAAGATTCATGCGTCCCGCAGGCCAGAGGGGGAGCTTTTCGATGAGACCTGTGGCTTTCGGTCCCGGCGCTTCGGAGAGCCGATGGTGGGCATGCGAAGATACTCGGGTTGCAACGAGTCCAAATCGTCAAATTCCCCATCTGACAATCTCTGGGAGGCAATTTCTGCCAGCGCCTCCGCCCGTGCAGAGGATGGAACCCTGCAGAGAACGGCTCTGCCTTTCAGGCCTTCCCTCAACGAATTTGACCATGCCGCCAGGCCCTCTCCGCAAATTAAGGTTGTCATCGTGTCGCTCGCCAGAATTTCCTCTACCAGTGCGCCGGGGCCGGAGATGCGGTCCTCCCGCAACCTGGTAGGCCAGGCGCCTGCCGATATCAGCGCCGAGGCAGCTTCGCCTCGTCCCGCCTCCAGCAGAGCGCAGACTGTCAGGCCCGCATCGAGGAAGGGATATGCCTCCAGGTCCAGGCTGCTGACGCCCACTATGGGAATGCGCGCCGTCATGGCCAAGCCTTTGGCGACACTCAGACCCGTGCGAAGAGCACTGAACCCGCCCGGACCGAGGGCAACAGCCACCGCGGACAATGAACCTGGTTCCACGTCTTTAGCCTGCATTGTCTCAATCACCGCGGGCATCAGCTCCGAGGAATGGTTTACTGTCGACCGCCACGAACGGCCTGCAATTACCTGCGACCCGTTGTGCAGAGCAACAGAGGCGCTTCTTGTGGACGTATCTATGGCTAGGAGCATCTGTTGGCTATGCCACCCAAGGCTGGAATGAACCGGCAACGGACCTCAATTCTTCAAGCAACCCATCAAATCTGGAGGACTCGCTATCTAGCACAATCTGGCGGGCGTTTTCGCCCTCCCCATATCTGAACTCCAGCCAGAGGGATTCCTCAGGCAGCAGTTCCTCTGCCCGTTCTGCCCATTCGATTACACAGACCCCGCTATCGAAAAGCTGCTCGTCGAGACCAAGGTCCCAGGCCTCCTCCGGGCTGCCTACGCGATAGAGGTCGATGTGATGAAGGGTTAGACGGCCCTTGTGCCGCGTCATGATTACAAAGGTAGGGCTGCGTACATAACCCTCCACCCCTAGACCACTGGCGAGACCTTGCGTAAAACAGGTCTTGCCCGCCCCTAGAGGGCCGCTCAGCAGGAATACGTCGCCGGGGCGCGCGCGCTCACCCACGGCGCACCCCAGAAGCTGGGTCTGCTCCGGGCTGCCGGTAAGTAGGCTGAGACGACGCGGCTTAAGTTCTTCCACCAACTTAATCTATTGCACCATTCCGTCGGGCCCGAAATCGCAACCGGTCAAATCTAAGCTCGGTGGAGATGGTCCCAGCCCCGACCGGAAAGCACGATTTCGTTCCCGTCTCCGTCCATTAACCAGACTTGCCCCGAAGCTGTCGGACTCTCAGCTTCCAGTATCGAACCGATAACGCTTGCCCCTGTGCCTAGCAGCGGAATTAGTGGCTCGACAATTCGTTCCGGACCTGTGAAGAGGAGCACGTAATCCTCTCCCCCTCCCAATGCCAAGTCGAGGTAATCGAGAGGAAACTGGCGTCGCAACATCGTATGGACTGGAACATCCTCCGCTCGAACGCGGGCCGCCACTCCTGACGAAGCGCAGAGTTTGCTCAGATCGTCCGCCAGTCCGTCGCTTACGTCCATCGCCGTTGCAATACCGGCCTGTGCCAGTTCCCGTCCTTCCCTGACCGCCGGCCAAGGGCGACGATGCGCTACCTTCAAAAACTCCGCCGCCTCTCCACCGGCCTCAGGGCACTCCAGCATTAGTCGCAGCCCGCCCCCAGAACTGCCGACATAGTCGGTGACTGCGACAACATCCCCCGGACGAGCGGTCGACCGTAGCATTGGTGAACATGGGCTCACGCCAACCAAGGCCGTGGTGATGAAAAGCACAGGAGAGCCTACGATGTCGCCCCCGACCACTGCCATCCCGAATTCGGCGCTAATATCCATCATCCCCTGATACATCTCTTCGATATCGGCAACCGATGTATCAGGAGGAAGCCCGAGGGTCACCAGGGCGTAGGTAGGCAATCCGCCCATGGAAGCGATGTCGCTGATGTTGGACGCGATCGCTTTCCATCCCAATTGACGCCAGGGCGTGGTCTCGCGGGTAAAATGCACACCTTCCACCATCGTGTCGGTGGTAAACAGTTCCTGCCCTTCGCTCGTCCGCCAGGACGCGGTGTCGTCTCCCGTATCCACCAAGAGCGGAAAAGCAGAGACGGCCTCGTTACCGGCTCCCCTCTCGGAAATCAGACGATTGAGGCGAGCAATCAATCCGAATTCGCCAATATCCTTAACCTGCATCGTCCCTCGATTATAGCCGATCGTCGCCTAATCGGGCGCACTGATTCGACTGCACACAACCTCGTTACCGTTCAATTACGTAACCGTTCAAATAACGGTTGACAACGTTTGGGTGCGCAAATTAGCATGCCATCTGGTTCTTTATATGTTGAACATTGTCGAATTTCGTCTAACTGCGATCCCTATTGGATCATTTCCGTGGAACGATTTTCACTATTAGGAAGTTTCCAATGATTAACCTCAGGCTCCTTCAGATTTTTGCCCTGACGTCGGTTTTGATGCTGATCCTCGTGTTTGCCGTTGCCTGCGGCGCGGCCGATGAACCGGAGGCAGCCGCCACCGCGGAACCTGCCGCAATGTCCGAGGCTACAGAGGCCCCGACGGCAATGCCGGAGTCGGAGGCAACAGAGGCCCCCGAACCCACGAAGGCAATGGCATCAACCTCAGGGGATGACGAACCCACGGAGGAACCTACCCGTATCCCCACGCCCACCCCGGCCCCAACGCTTGAAGCCATATCAGACGAAGTGTTCGAGCTCAAGTTCAGCTCACCGGTATCCCCTCCTCCATTCCTGCTCAGCGAAATTCAGAAATGGTGGGCGGACGAGGTGGAGCGGCGGAGTAATGGCCGCATCGTTTGGACGGACTTCTACTGGTCCGGAGCTCTTACCAAACCCGGTGAAACCCTGGAAGCCATTCAGGTCGGACTGGCGGACGCCGGAGCGGTTATCTACCCGTACTATCCCGGCAAGCTGCCACTGGGCAACTTTACCTACGCCGTGCCGTTTGGCCCGGGAGACCCGGCTACCATCCTGGAAGCTTCAGTCGCGATATTCGATGAAGTTCCAGGGCTGAGGAAAGAGGTCGAGGAGTACAACCTGGTATTTCTGATGCCCTCGGTCATCGACACCTACAACCTCACCTCCAAGAAGCCCATTGTCAACTTTGAAGACTTCGACGGCATCAAGATTGCCTCCATAGGTTCGTATCACCCCAGGATTCTTGAGTCCGCGGGAGCTACGGCCATCGCGATGCCGGTGGGCGAGCGGTACCAGGCATTGCAGACCGGCGTCATCGAGGCAGAATTCCTGCCGTGGGACGTTTCCTATGCCTACAAGTACCACGACTTCAACAAGCATATAACCTGGGTGAACATGGGCTCGGCCATGCCGGTAGGGCTGGGGATCAACCGGGAAGTTTGGGACAGCCTGCCCGCCGACCTGCAGCAGCTGATGATGGACGTGGCAGACGAGGCGGTGATTCTCAATGCCACCCTTATCCTGGAGCGACGGAATGAAGCACTCAAGGGCTGGGAGGAACTGGGAATTACCCGCCACGAAATGCCCGACGAAGAAAGGGCAAAGTGGGCCAACGCGTTGACGGATATGCCTGGCGACTGGATAAAGGACATGGAAGATAAGGGACTGCCAGGCCGTGAGGTGATGGTCGGCTACATCGAACTGCTGGAGGAAATGGGCCACGTCTTCCCCAGGGAATGGGCCGCCGAATACAGGAGCGGTAACTAGATACCTCTCTCAAGGGAGCGCGCCGGAAGAACGGAAAATCCAGCGCGCCCCTGAACCTCCGATGTGAGGGTTGAAATGGACATGCGAACGGTGGGCCGGCGTCTCGAGCGGGTGCTCGGCTGGGCGGTGAACACCAGCGCCTTTGGTGCAGCCAGTATCGTCGTTATCCTGATGGCGATGGTGGTGGCAGATATCTTTGGACGAAAGGTGCTGAACAAACCGGTGCCGATGTCTTACGAGGTCGGCGCCTTCATGCTGGTGTTTATCGTCTTCATGGGCCTGGCCTACAGCCAGCGCCAGAAGGCGCACATCCGGGTAGAAATCCTGACTCTGCGTATGTCTCCGAAACGTCGGGCAATCATGGACCTGGTCGCATTCACCCTGGGCATCCTGATTTATGGGGCAATATTCTACGAGACCTTCAAATGGTCCTATCATTCCTTTGAAATCGGGGAGTACGTGGCCGGGCTGATCAATATTCCCAAATGGCCCTCTCAATTCGCGGTGGTCTTCGGCGCGCTTCTGCTTGCACTACAGTTTCTCTCGGACTGGGTCAACCGCGCGGCCGAGGTGTACGCCATTCTCCGTGAGGAGAGACTTGCAGCAGAGGTGCAACCGGTACGCGAGCCCGTCGGGGAACCGGCAACACCCGACTAGAGCCATTGGCAACACGTCACTCGTACGCACCAAGCTGGAGAGTTTCCAGATTTTGCGGCGATAAGCTGGCCAGCTGACCCTCTGAGCGAGGCTCAGAAATTTCGAACACCGGCAAACAGGGTGCAGAATGGATGATCTGTACTGGGGCATCATCGGCTTTGTAGCGGTCCTCTCCCTCATGGCGCTGGGTATCCATGTTGGTCTCGCCCTTGCCACGACCGGATTTGTCGGAATGGTGGTGATGACTGGCAAGGTCAAGCTGGCCTTGGCCCTGTTCACCACCACGCCTTACTCCACCACCAACGTCTACGCCTTTGCCATACTGCCGCTGTTCATAATCATGGGGCTGTTCGCCATGCATGCGGGGCTCTCGGCCCGGGCATTTGATGCCGCTTACAAGTGGGTAGGACGGTTGCCGGGAGGGATGGCCATCGCCACTACGTGGGCGAACGCCATGTTCGCCGCCTGCACCGGCTCCAGCGTGGTGGCCTGCGCCGTGTTCACCCGCATCAGCCTCCCCGAGATGGACCGGCGGGGCTACGACCAGGCCTTTGCCTGCGGCACCATCGCCGCCGCCGGGATGCTGGGCATGCTTATTCCTCCCAGCGCACTGATGATCGTTTACGGGATCCTGACCGAGCAATCTATCGGCAAGCTGCTCATCGCGGGAGTCGGGCCAGGAATATTGCTCACACTCATATTCACCGCCGGAATCGTGATAGTGGCCGCCCGGTATCCAGACCGGGCCCCTAGAGCCGAATACGCGGCTCCCTTCCTCGAGCGGCTGAGGGCCACGGCGGGCGTGGTGGGTATTGTGATCCTCGTGGTGGGGATCATCGCCGGTATGTACACCGGGATATTCACACCCACGGAGGCGGGTGCCGCCGGCGCGGCGGGGGCGTTGGTGTTGGCCCTGCTTGCTCCCTTGTTTGAACGCTGGATCTTCCGAACGGAAACGGCGGTTGCGGCCTCCGAATCCGCAGGATCTACTCCTTCGGAATCATCCGTTACGCCGCAGGGTCCGATACCGCCCCCTACCTCCGTGCTAATGGACAAACCGGGGCTGAACTGGGAACGGTTCAGCCAGGCCATGAAGGAGGCAGCGCAGACCTCGGCGCTGGTGTTCTTCATCCTGATCGGAGCGATGATTTTCGCCCGCTTCCTGGTTCTGACAGGTCTGCCCGGCGAATTCGTTGAGATCGTGCACGAGGCCCAAATCCCCACTTTGCTTATCATGATCCTGTTCCTGATCATGTACGTGTTCCTGGGAATGTTCCAGGACTCCATATCAATGATGTCCATCACGCTGCCCATTGTGCATCCCATCATCGTGGGGTTGGGCATCGACCCGGTCTATTTCGCCATGCTGGTGATCATGTCCATTGAAATCGGACTCATCACCCCCCCGGTGGGCCTGAACGTGTACACCGTGCGGTCAGTTGCGGTACAGATGCCGGAGGGACAGAATCTGACGCTGGAAAACATATTCAAAGGGATCCTGCCCTTCTTCTTCCTGTCCATAGTGGCCCTGATTATCCTGATCGCCGTACCACCAATCAGCACCTTCCTGCCGTCCAAGATGTTTGGCTGAACCATGTTTGGATTGCCTCGTCGCCTCCGCCGTTACCGGGCAGAGGTGCAAATATATCTGCACGAGCAAACGCCGCCGGATTTGAAGTCCGGCGGCGATATAAATTTGACGGTATCCCTTCTTCCTCTGGAGCCGTTTGTGGTGCGGCGAGGGCGTGTCGAGCTATCTCTTTTGACCACCCGCTTTTCCCGGACAGTTCTCGACGGCTATCACGAACACACATCGCGGGAGTTGCGGCAAACAGTAGCGATTTGGGCGAATGTCGAGGCCAAGCCGGGCCACAATCTCACACGATTCCTGGCTCTGCATTTGCCAGAGGCCACGGTCTTTGAATCCCGCCCGGTCAAGATGGAGTGGCAGATCAAAGCCCGGGTCGATGCGCTCGGAGGCCGCGAATTGTCCGCCGTTCTGGCTCTGCGCGACATGAGCCCCGGTGCCTGGGGCCCGCCGGTGGTGGATGGCGCCGGTTTCCTGCCGCTCTACGAATTCAAACAGGAAAGTCCCGGCGCTGCTCGTTATTCTCTCGATTAGATGGCCCAGACAGCTACGGTTCTCAGGATTGAGGTCAAGCTGAAGGACGAGACTGGCCGCCTAGGTTAATCGGCCGCTTTGGGGCCGGCACTCATAACTACCTCAAAGGCCAGCAGGTCCGCAGCGGTGCCGACGGGCGCAGGGGCTCTTGCCTCCTGGTTGGCTTGGGCGTGGCCCCGCTGGAAGTCCTGGCTGTTGAACCAGTTCTGGAATGCTTCCTCTGACTCCCAGCGCGTGTAGACGAAGTAACGCGTTTCTCCCTCAACTGGTCGCAATAGCTCGAATCCCTCGAAGCCCGGCGCATTCTCGACGGCGGCGGCGCGATGGGCGAATCGCTCCTCCAGCTCCTCACCCCGTCCTTCAGGCACCGTGATGGCGTTTATCTTGACAACACTCACTACTACCTTCCTCCGAATTATGTTTCCGTTTACCTTGTCAACGGGGGTGCCGCAGCTTTGGCGCAGCCTCCACGCATATGCAGCAGCCATTCTGCCTGCAAGTATAGCCCAAAGGTGTGTGGTCCATTTCGAATGCCTGCTACCGCAGGGCAGCGGGCCAAATCAGGCCAAACTGGACAAGC
>CBDCNN010000001.1:0-957500 GCA_965219395.1 Dehalococcoidia bacterium | reverse complement strand
TTCTGTGAATTTATTGCGCGGTCCACCCTCCATCAATGACCATCTCGCTGCCCGTCATAAATGACGACTCCTCGGACGCCAGGAACAGCACTCCGTTGGCGATGTCGTCGACGGTTCCAATCCGGCGAATCGGCGTTTCGGCGGCTGCCTGCTCACGAGCTCCGGGCTGCGAAAGCCTGAGTTCGGTCATGGCTGTCTCGATGAACCCAGGATGGACCGAGTTGCACCTTATGCCTTCGGCGCCGTATTGCACGGCGGTTGACTTGGTGAGCAGCCGCACCGCGCCCTTGGACGCGCCGTACGCCGCTGCCGCGCCATTGGCAGGGGAAAGGCCGACCATGCCGGCAATGGAGGAGATGTTTATGATGGAGCCTCCACCAGTCGACCGCATGGCCGGGATGGCGGCCTTGGTGCCCAGAAACACCCCTTTGCTGTTCACGTCCAGTATCCTGTCCCACAGTTCAGCCGAGGTGCCATCAATTTTCGGTGCATCCAGACCACCGGTCTGTGCGCTTCCAATTCCGGCGTTGTTGACCAGGACATCCAGCTTTCCGTACTCGGAGACCGCTCGCGACACCGCGCTCTCCCATTGCTCCGGTTCGGTTACATCCAGGTGCACAAAGGTAGCCCGGCCGCCCAGTTCTCGAATCTCGGCCTCCAGCTTCAGGCCATCCTCGTCAAGAATGTCGCCTATGACTACCGCCGCGCCCTCCCGGGCAAACAGCCGCGCTTCGGCAGCGCCCTGTCCCCTGGAGCCACCACTAATCAGAGCTACCTTTCCTTCCAATCGCATTCCAGTCCTCCCGTATCATTGCTATAAGAATCTTTGGATCTAGTAGGCAGTCCAGCCTCCATCAATGACCATTTCGCTGCCAGTCATAAAGGATGACTCATCGGATGCCAGAAAGAGCACGCCGTTGGCGATGTCATCCACCGTTCCGATGCGATTCAAAGGGGCCTGCGCCATACCCCACTCCCGGCCCCCAGGCTGATCCAGGAAAGGCTGGGTCATCGCGGTTTCGATAAATCCCGGATGCACCGAGTTGCACCTGATCCCCTCGGCTCCATACTGTACCGCCGCGGACTTTGTGAGCAACCGGACCGCCCCCTTGGATGCGGAATATGAAGCTGACCGGCCGTTACCCGGGGCCAGAGCCACTATACCGGCAATGGATGAAATGTTGACGATTGACCCGCCGCCCGCGGCTCGCATGGCCGGTATTGCGGCGCGGATGCCCAGGAACACTCCCTTGCCATTCACGTCCTGGATCCTGTCCCATAGGGCGGTATCTGTGGCGTCAATTTTTGCATTGCTTGGTCCTTCCCCCTCCATGCCGGTAATACCCGCATTGTTGACAAGAATGTCCAGCTTGCCGTATTCCGAGACGGCCCGCGCAACAGCACTTTCCCACTGCTCAGGTTCGGTTACGTCCAGGTGAACGAAGGTCACCCGCCCGCCCAGCTCCCGTATCTCTGCCTCCAGCTTCAGGCCCTCCTCATCGAGTATGTCCCCTACAACCACCGCTGCACCCTCTCGCGCGAACAGCCGGGCCTCGGCAGCGCCCTGTCCCCTGGCGCCGCCGCTAATGATTGCTACCTTACCCTCCAAACGCATATCCATCCTCCCAGTCAATTCTCAATTCAATGGTGCGCCTGGCCTACGTCCAAGGGCTGACAATTCCAACACGATACGTGCCTCAATCCTCCCAGTAGCAGTGCGACGGCCAGCGCGTAATTCAGCGTTTCCAACTTGGTGGCCAACTGCCGAAAAGTGCCGGTTCAAGGGAAGGATATTCCGGCTTCGGTTCCCCAAGACATATATACCCGGGCCTGGCGGAATTATACTCTTGACGACATCCGGCATACTGCGGGAAGCGTCCGTTTGGGGTATCCTAGCTCCGACGATGACATGCCAATGCTGAAGGTATTTAGCACGCGGCAAATCCCCACCGGGAGGTCAGCAAACGGTTATGAGGCTTGAAGGAAAGGCGGCAATGGTAACCGGAGGTGCCAACGGCATGGGTGCGGAGGAATGCAGGCTATTCGCGCGCGAGGGCGCAAGAGTGGCCATCGCCGACATCCGGGAGGAAGACGGCCGGCGTGTGGAGGCCGAGATCGCAGAGGCGGGCGGCGAGGCCATGTTCATAAACCTCAACGTCTCGGATGAGGACTCCTGGATTGCTGCCGTGGGACAGGTTGTTGACCGCTTCGGCCAGCTGGATGTGCTGGTTAACAACGCGGGCATCAGCGGCAGCGGCGAGACCGACTTCCGCAGCACTGAAGCCTGGGACCGGCTGCTCGACATCAACGCCCGCGGTGTATTCCTCGGCACCAAGCACGCTGTTGCTGAAATGCAGAAGACCGGCGGCGGGTCCATAGTCAACATCTCATCAATCTCCGGAATAGTGGGCCAGGAATCCGTGCATCCCGGATACAACGCCTCCAAAGGAGCCGTGCGACTGCTCACCAAGGCCCTGGCGGTGCAGCACGCCAAGGACGGCATTCGTATCAATTCGGTTCATCCCGGTATGATGCCGCCAATGCTTACCTCGTTCCAGCGCGGCGATACTCGCCGGGAAAGGCTGATCAACGACGTCCCCATGCAAAGGGAAGGTCGCACAATCGAGGTCGCCAACGCGGTGCTATTCCTTGCCTCTGACGAGGCTTCCTACATCACTGGGGCCGAGTTAGTGGTGGACGGCGGATTCACCGCCAAGTAGTTTGCCGCCTGCTCCCAAAGGAAGGCGGTGATTGAATCACGGAGGAAGCGATGGGATTTCGGGTCCTGCATCACTTGAACACGAGCAATATAAAGGGCATTCCCGAGGAGGCCCGGTGGGCTGAGGATGTTGGCTACGACGGTTTGTGCACCGAGGAAACGGGGCACGACCCACTATTTCCGCTGCTGCTTGCGGCTACCACGACCTCCCGGGTTACGCTGGAGCCCCGAGTTGCCATCGCATTCCCCCGGTCGCCCATGGTCGTCGCCTACGCAGCCATGGACCTGCAGAATTTCTCGGACGGCCGTTTTCGATTGGGGCTCGGCACGCAGGTGAAAGGACACATTGAACGGCGCTTTTCTGCCCAGTGGTCCTCTCCCGGTCCGCGATTACGGGAATACGTACAGTCACTTCACGCCATCTGGGACGCTTGGCAGAATGGTACGAGGTTGTCCTACCACGGCGAGCATTACAACTTCTCCCTGATGACGCCTTTCTTCAGCCCGGGTCCGTCTGACCAGCCGCGGCCCCCGGTGTTCGTTAGCGCGGTCAACGCCTACAACTGCCGCGTCGCAGGCGAGGTGTGCGACGGCATATCGCTGCATCCATTAACATCTCCAGACTTCATCAACCGCAAAGTTCTGCCACCCATAGCCGACGGCGCCAATCGAGCGGCAAGAGAGCCACAGGCGGTGAATCTCAGCGGCTCCGGGTTCATAATCACCGGACCCAACAAATCAGTCATCGAGGAAAGAAAATACCCTGTCCGGCGCCAAATTGCCTTCTACGCATCCACTCGCACTTACAATACGGTACTTGAGACCCACGGAATAGAGGACGTGGGCGTCCGCCTGCACGAAATGTCCCTCAAGGGTCAGTGGGAGGAAATGACCAACCTGATCACTGACGACATACTTGACAAATTCGCCGTGGCCGTCGAGTACGATCAGGTGGCCGCAGCGGTCAAAGACCGGTTCGACGGCCTCCTGGACGAGGTCGTGTTCGGCATGGACGTTGCCAACTCCGACGACGAGCAACAACTACGAAAGATCGTCGCCCAGCTTCAGGAGTAGTGATTTTCAGCCCTCTCGCGTCGCCCAGGCCCCGGCTTCCACTGCTGTCAGAAAGTCAAGAACTGTCCGGTTGAACAGGGCTGGCTCCTCAAGGTTAATGGTGTGGCCACTCTGTGGGAAGAAAACCAGGCCGCTGGTGGCTACGCACCGCTTGATAAAAAGCATCGGTTCAATGCAGGGATCGTCCTCGTCGCCTGCTAGCAGAAGCGTCGGTACTGTCATCAGGCGCATTTGCTGTTCCAGTTGGAACACCGTTGGCCGCTTCAGTTGGATGCCTTGGGTGATCAAAGCCGAACCCAGGGCTGAATGGGATGCCAACCCAGCATAGAATTTCTCCCAGCCCACCGGGTCCTTGCGCTTGAACTGCACTCGCGTCGGCCCGTTGGCATATTCATCGGCAAACCCGGCAATGCCCTCGATCTTCAGCCGCTCGACGTTGTGCCGCCAGGCTTCCAGATGCATTTCACGGTCCGTCGATCCGGTGCCGGTGGCCGCAACGATCGCTCCACGGCACATCTCCGGGTGGGCAATAGCGAAGCTGAGCGCGGTGGCGGCCCCCATGGACAGTCCGGCGATATACGCCTGCCCGATACCTAGGTGCTCCAGCAGTTGCCGCATATCCGCCACCAGGCGTTCCTGCGAATACGCCTCAGGATCCTCCGGCACCCCGGATGGCGGATAGCCGCGGTGGCAGTAGGTGATCACCCGGTACCTGCGGGCGAAAAAACTGACCTGCGGTTCCCAACTCGTAATGTCTCCAGCGAACTCGTGGGCAAACAACAGCGGATAACCGCTCCCCACGTCCTGGTAGTGGATATTTACGTTGTCATCGGTAGCAAAGGTTGGCATAGTCGCTCCTTTGAAGGAAAATGGGCTCAGCAATAGTCGGCACCAATTGTGGCCCGCGGCCTGCACCCGGATCCCGCCCCAGTCTAACAGTCCCGGCAGTTACCGGTCCTGTAGCATTCAGGTTCCCAGATACTCAGCCACCCAATCTTAAGGAGCGAGCGCTATGTTGAACAAAGTGCACCACGTTACCTTCGTCGTCGAAAGCATCGATGACATGGCTGCCTACATCGAGCGCAACTTTTCCATCGCCCCGATGTCGCGAGATGAGTTTGAAGACCGCGGGTTCAAGTCCATCCTGTACCGCATAGGCGAGACCTACGTTGACTTCTTCGAGCCACTGCGCGACGACACTCCCTTGGCCCAGCAACTCAAGGCCACCGGGCCAGGAGTGATGCATGTGGCCTTTGGAGTGGACGGAATCGATCAGGTCTTTTCTGATCTGGTGGCCAAGGGGAACCAGATGCGAAGCGATGCCCCGGCACCCAGCCCGTTTGGATACCGCAACCTCAATATCGACACCAACAGCTCGCATGGCATCCTGTTCCAATTGGCAGAGGGCGAAGTATCGCACTAGACCCGATACTCTCGGGGAGGTTCGGATCATGGATTACAACATACTGGGCCGCACCGGCCTTCGCGTGTCCCGTGCCGGATTCGGCGGTGGCGGCATCGGGCAGGTCTGGGGCGCGACCACCGAGGCAGAGGCCATACGTTCGGTGCACCGGGCGCTGGACCTGGGCATCACGTTCTTTGATGTCGCACCCTCCTATGGAGATGGCAAGGCAGAGGAGGCCCTAGGCAAGGCCCTGGTTGGCCGACGTGAGTCAGTGGTCGTGGCCACCAAGGTGAGGTTGCGGGCTGACGAAATGGATGACGTGGCTGGCGCGGTGCAACGCTCCGTAGAACGCAGTCTGAACCGCTTGCGCCGGGACGGCGTGGATGTCCTGCACGTCCACAATCGCTTCACCGAAGAGCGTGGCGAGGCCCTGGACTCAATCACAGGCGACGACGTACTGGGGCCGGTGCTGGATGCCTACAAAGAGATGCAGCACGAGGGCAAGACCCGTTTCATAGGCCTGTCGGCCATGGACCATCACGTTCCCACAATGCACCGGCTGATCAACAGCGGGGAATACGACACGGTCCTCGCCTACTACAACCTGCTGAACCGGACCGCCCAGGATCCCAAGCCACCTGGGGCGGATATATTCGATAACGGTCAGATAATTCCAATGGCCAAGACCAAGGCAATGGGGATCATCGGCATCCGCTCCCACGCCGCGGGCGCTCTTACCCCGGCCCTGGACCGGCCACCCAATGCCGGCGACGCACTGATGGCCGCCGACCTGCGCAAGGCCGCCGAGCTGGATTTCCTATTGGACGGTCCGATCCAAACACTATCGCAGGCGGCGATGGTATTCAGCCTGATGAATCGCGACATCCATTCCACCGTACCCGGCGTCAAGAACGCCGCGGAGGCTGAGGAGACCGCTGGCTGCGTCGACTTGCCTCGAATCCCCGACGATCACCTGCACCGGCTTCAGGCACTGTACGAACGGGACTTTATGTAACGGTAACAGGCTGTGAGCCAAAGAACATTGGGGCAGTTCGAACACTGCCCCATTCTGCTTCAGGGACACAACAACGTCGCACCAGCGTTTGGAGTAATGAAAATGAACCCTACACCAGCGGCCAGACCTCGGTAGCGAACCGCTCCATCCGGCCCAACATGACCTCAAGGTCCTCCGTCTGCCGCAGGAAGTCCAGTACCAGCGAGCCCACTCCCATGTCCTGGTATTGCCGGATATCCAAGGCCATCTGTTCCGGGTTACCCACAAATGGCAGACGGTCGCTGCCGGCGGGAGAGTCCGTCAGTTCGAACTGGTGTGTGCGGTAGATGGTCTCGATCTCCGACGGATCACGCCCGAACCGGCGGGCGTACATCGCCAGTCGCTCCAGACCTGCTGCGAGTTGGTCAGGCGTTCCCATGGGGAAGGTCGGATTGGATCCGAGGGGGTACCAGCCATCGGCCAACTCGGCTGTACGGCGCAGCGCCGGTCGGCTCTCCCCACCGACCCATATTGGTGGGTGGGGCTTCTGCACCGGCTTGGGCAGAAAGCTTATGTTATCGAAACTGACATACTTACCCTCAAAGTGAGGGTCATCGCTGGTCCAGAGTTCCTTGAAGGCCCGGATGTATTCGTCAGTAACGGCGCCCCTCTCCTCGAAGGGCGGAAGGCCCAGGGCCTCGAACTCCTCTCGCATCCAGCCCACCCCGACGCCGACCACCAGCCGGCCGCGGGACAGCACGTCCAGCGTTGCCAGGGCCTTCGCCGCCACCAACGGATTACGGTGAGGGACGATGATCACGCTGGTAACCAGCCGGATCGATGACGTCTGACCCGCCAGGAACGCCAGCAGCGTAAGCTGCTCCATGGACTCTCCCGAGGGGCTGCCTGGGAATTCTCCCCCCTCGGTGTATGGGTATGGCGAGGCGATGTTGCGGGGCACCAGGATATGGTCCCCGGTGAACAGGGCATCGTAGCCCAGTTCTTCCGCCGTGCGTGCAATGCGCCCCAGGGTTTCCGGCGTGGCCAGCGGCCCCCGGCCGGGCAAGGTGAATCCGTACCTCATTTCATAACTCCTGTATCAAGCCTATCGGTGCAGCCCGCATCGCTGCCCGCGAGGGCTTCCGGGATGTCATTGCCAGGCTAAAAGGCGCGTCGCAGCACCTCCATCACCTGCTCTTTGTCGGTGATTTGGATGGCGTTGGTTTGGCAGCCCCGGTCGGTCAAGACCAGCTCAGCGATTTCCGGCAGATCCTCCTCAGGTATCTCCAGCTCCCGCAGGCGGTGAGGCATCCCCAGTCCCAGGATGAACTCATCGACGGCGCGAGCGGCCAACTCCGCAGCGCCCTCGTCGCTCATCCCGGCGATATCGTGCCCCGCGGCACGCGCCAGCAGGGCCTGCTTGGCCGCCGAGGCGGGCCGGTTGTATTCCATAACGTACGGCTGGCTGACACACGACGTGTATCCGTGGCCGACCTGGTACTTGACCCCCACGATGTGTCCGATGGCGTGAGACAACCCCACGGCGAAATTTGGCGCTCCCATCATGGACATCCACGCCGCCACCAGGCAATGGAGGCGTGCTTCGCTATCTCCGTCGGCTTGCCGGGAGCGTGGCAGGGCGTGAAACAGCATCTCCGCTGCAGATAAGACGGGGGCGTCGATGGCTGGCTGGTTTCCCCGGCAATACAGGCGTTCGATGCAGTGGTCTAGGGCCTTTACGCCGGTAGACAGCCATAGCCAGTCTGGAGTACCCGTGGTCATGTCGGGGTCCAGCACGATCAGGTCAGCGTAGAGCCTGGGATGGCCCACCCGTATCTTGTGGCCTGCGACGTCGTCCAGGACATTGCCGCCACCCATATTGAACTCGCCCGCCGACAACGTAGTGGGGATGGAGACCTGGAACGGCAGGGCTTTGCCTTGCAGATCCGGGCGCATCATCATGTCATGCCCGTGGCCCTCATCCCGCAGTTGATCGACAGTGGTGATACCCTCGGCCATCAGGACGGCGATCATCCGGGCGGCATCGGAGATGGTGCTACCGCCGACACCGACCAGAGTGTCGGCCTCGAGCGACACGGCAAGATTTGCCGCCTCGACGGCCGTGGCAAGCGGCGCTCGCTGGGTCAGGCTGGAGTAGACTCCCACCGCTGAGTCGCCCAGCGCGGCCTGGACCTGCCGCACCGCGTCCGTCTGCTCCGCCACGGCCCTTCCTGAAAGGACCAAGGCACGCCTGCCGCCCAGACCCGCTACCTCAGAGCCGAGGGTCGCTGCCTTTCCTTGACCGAAGATGACCCGGGTAGGAACCGCCGGATTGAATTCGCCGCTCAGATGGGAATATGCGGTCATGACAATGGCCTCAAATCAGATTGGAGAAAAGGCATTCTTCCTTACTTATCCAGGCTGGCCCGGAATGCGGTCCCTTCCATTGGGTGTTTTATCAGTCGGACAGCGGGATGATGATTGCGAACCTTGGCTCGGTGCCTACAACGCGGGTGGAGTGCCCGGTGCCGGTCAGGTCTTCAGCCAGCAGCACTGTGCCGGCGCCGTAATGCTTGACGGTGCCGTCAGGGGTCCCTACCTCTATCTCGCCTGTCAGGGTGATGCTGTACTGGCGACGGGGTGCGGTGTGGAAGTCCAGGAAGTATCCTGGCTCGTAAACCCTGAAGGTGATGCCGGGGGTGTTTATCAAGCCGGTCGACAGACCGTGGGCTCCCTCAGTGTCGACAAAGCTCTGCATCTCGAATTCGCGTTCCTCAACTACCGACTGACCGTCGGGTCCCGTGTATACGTGGACGAATGTGGCCATTGTTCCTCCCGCAGTTTCCTGGGTTCCCATTCGTGGGCTATGGTACAGGAATTGGATACGGCGTCAACAAATACAACCTTGCCCCTGATTACCTGTCTGACGCGCATCCGGCTGCCCCAATAGCCACCACTTCCGGCTCCCCTGAACTCCTTGCAACGCCGAAATCGGCGGAGCCGACACACCCTCTAAAGAAATGGACTTCATCCGATTCCAGTCTCCCAGCGTTGCATTGTGTTTCATTCTGTCGCATGTGCGGTGAACCGCGGTGACTTCTGACACGAAGGGGCCCTCAGTAACTATTTGAAACGTCCGGCCAAACGGTAATTTCTCATTCTCGAATAACAAACGAAAATCATTCCACAACCGTGGAGGTCTGTTCCTCTACACCGAGGCAGATGCTGAAGGCAGAGACAATCTCCAGCAATATGGTAGGAGGTTGCTGTAGTGCGCCGCAAGGGTAAAGCTTCACTCACGGTAGGACACCGTCCCTCAATTCCCGGTTACAAGGGCAGACTGATGTAAGACAGACCCTGTCCGGCCAGCGCCGAGAGCACCACAACCAGCCAAGGAGGCCATTTCCATATAGCCAGGAGCGCCAAAGCCGCCAGGGCGAGTGCGAAATCATCCGTACCATTAACGGCGCTGGTCCAGACGGGGTCATACAACGCAGCCAGCAGCAGGCCGACGACCGCTGAATTAATGCCTCTCAGCGCTCCGCCAAATCCGGGCCAGTTCCGCAGCCGATCCCAAAAAGGGACGGCGCCTATAACGAGGAAAAAGGACGGCAGGAACATCGCGGAGAGAGCGAACAATCCTCCCATCCAACCGGCAAGACCGCCTTTGACCTCAAGGCTGGCGCCCAGGTAGGCCGAGAATGTAAACAGGGGGCCGGGTACCGCCTGGGCGGCCCCGTAACCGGCTACAAACTCGGCGTTGGTGATCCAGCCGGGCGGGACCACAAGCTCCTGGAGCAGGGGCAGGACGACGTGGCCTCCCCCGAAAACCAGGGAACCAGCGCGGTAGAAGCTGTCGAAAACGTGAATAAGGACACTGGCATCATCACTGGCCATTCGCTGAAGGACTGGCAATCCGACCAGCAAAACCAAGAACACTGCGAGACAAGAAACCGCAACGGTCCGGTTTACCCGGAATTGCAGCTCTGCCGTCGTGCCCTCCCGGTCAGGCTGAAGGAATGCCCAGCCCACAATTCCGGCGGCCGCTATAACCACCAGTTGGCCCCATCCGGTAGGCCAAGCCAGGACGGCGATGGTCGCGACCACGGCGATAGCGGCCCTGGGCCGGTCGGGGCACAGGTTCCCGGCCATACCCCAAACTGCCAGGGCCACCACCGCAACCGCAGCAGTCTTCAGGCCCGTGAGCCAGCCCGCGCTGTCCAAGTCTCCATAGAACGCCACACCGTAGGCGAACACGATGAGCGCCGCAGCGGACGGGGCGGTGAATCCAACCCATGCTGCCAGGCCCCCGGCCAGACCGGCCCGCCGGATCCCCAACGCGATGCCGACCTGGCTACTGGCAGGACCGGGCAGGAACTGACACAGCGCCACCAAATCGGCGTACGCCGTCTCCTCCAACCATCGCCGCCGCACGACGATCTCCTCACGGAAGTAACCCAGATGCGCTACAGGGCCACCGAAAGACGTCATCCCCAAGCGCAGGAAAACCAGAAACACCTCCAAGACCGCTTTTGGCCTGGAGGTGCTGCCCGTGTGGGAGGGAGACTCAGGATCCACCCAGAGCTTCCTCCACCTTATGGTGCAAGCGTCGAATCCAGAAACGCAGGAGCGCGTCGGAGGGAACGCAGCAGAACGATCGCGCCATCATCCAGTACACCCAGCGGCGCCTCACGCGGGATGGACGCGCAGGATCCAACCAAGAATCATTCAAGGCCAGCTTTCCCAGCGTTGCCAAGCCGAGCAAGATGGGCCAAAGAGCGGCCAATCGCAGCCTTACACACCGCCGTGGCGTGGCCAGCAGATAAGATTCTGCAGCATCGAAGTGCTCCAGCGCCGTGCGTATCCACGGGAACAGGGCGGCGCGGGCCTTCGTGGAATTACCGGGTTCCAGCAGGTCGGAGGGCAAAAGGCCAACACCGGCGAGGTCGCACCGCGGCAAGTAGCAACGGCCCATCCGGATATCGCGGGGAACGTCCCGCAGTACGTTGGTGAGCTGGAGGGCTTTGCCCAACCGGACGCCAAGTGCGTTCATTTCGTCAAATTTCCAGCGGGACAAGAGGGGCTCGCGAGCCATCGCCAAAGAGGTCCAGAATTCGCCTACGCACCCGGCGACGAGATACGTGTAACAATCAAGTTGTTGCGGATCATCCAGATGGCCCAGCTCACCTGAGTCCTCGGGGGGGAAGATGGTGAGGTCCAATTCCATGCCGCGAGTGAGGGTCACCACTACCCGTCTAACCTCCTCTCTCCCGGCACAAGGCAGGGCCGCCATCAAGTCAAAGACCTGCCCGATGTTTTCCAGCAGGACCAACTCAGCAGATGTCGCTCCCTCGGGGTGCTCCTTCGCTGTCCTCGCGATACGTTCAATGGTCCCGGGAGACACTGAACCTTCTACCTGCTCCCGGAACGCAAGCAGATTTTGCAACCTCTGCTTCGGGGGAAGAGCGCGTGTGTCCGCGATGGTGTCGGCGGCCCGCGCCAGCAGATAGGCGATGGCGACCGGGTCCCGCATTGCAGTGGGCAACACCCGGATGCTCAGATAAAAGGAACGGGAGACACCCTTCAGGACATCATCAAGGAGCTCCCGGTCGTCCATTAATCACCACAGCGCTGGAGTGGGGCGAAGGGATCGAGACAGCGCGGACGTAAGAAAAGGAGGCAGGCCAACGGTTGGTTAGAGGGAAAGGAACGGTGCATCCGGTCACGTACAAGGGAGAAGCATTCGAGATACCGCGGCTCCGCACTCGCGTAATGTCCGTAGAACGGCCACGGCATTCCTAACCCGACGTCAGATAGGGAGAGGGAATCTGTTCCCTGACGGCACCCGCCAACGCCTCGTCGACCATTTCAGTCACCGGCAGACCCTTTTCCAGCTTTTCCACTGTGGCCAAGCGGCCGCGGGTCTCAGGGTGCTTGGGGACGAACAGCGAGCAACAGTCCTGGTCCGGCTGGATGGAAATGGGGAATGTACCAATGTTCCTGGCCATGCCGACAATCTCCTCCTTGTTCATGCCAATGAGGGGACGGAGGACAGGCATTGTGGCAACGTCATCAACGACGGCGATGTTCTCCAGGGTCTGGGAACTCACCTGACCGCAGCTCTCGCCCGTGATGATGGCTTTGGCTCCGGCCTGTTGGGCCAGCCTCTGTGCAATTCTGATCATAAACCGCCGGTACAACAGAACGCGGTAGGAGGGTGGTGTTTCGACGATTATTCGCTTTTGAATTTCTGCAAGCGGTGCGAGAAGCAGGTCGGACCGTCGCTGGTGGCGGGCCAGATGCTGTACCAACTCTCCAGCCTTCTCGATGGAGGACCGGTCAACCAACGGATAGCTGTGAAAGTGGATGTAGGTAGCAGGACAGCCACGCTTCATCATATGCCAGGCAGCAACGGGCGAGTCGATTCCGCCGGAGAGCATGACCGCCACCCGTCCGCTGGTCCCGACCGGCAGGCCGCCATGGGCAGGGGTCTCGTTGAAGTAGAGCAGGATGCCACGAGTCTGGATATCGAGGAAGATGGTCAGGTCCGGTTTGGACAGGTCTACCCTGGCCGAGGTGAGCTCCTCCACGAAACGGCCAAGCTCACTGTTTACCTCGGGGGATGTCATCGAAAAGCGCTTGTCAGCGCGGTTCGTTTCAATGCGGAATGAGTTGAACTCGTAACCTTCCAGCATCGCTGGCAGGGCCCTCTTGATTAGCCCAAGGTCTTGCGGAAATTCGTAAGCCAGAAAGAACTTGGCCACCCCGAAACATTCGCGTACGCGCTTTTGCACCTCAGGCCAGCTACTTTCGTCTTCAAGGGACAAGCCGACCATGAGCTGAGCCTGCCAGACTCTTTCGACTCCGGTCCCCTCGGCGGCGAGCCGAAGATTCTCAGTCAACCTGCGCATGAACCAAGGGCGGTTTTTGCCCTTCAGCGCCAGCTCGTGGGTCTTGACTATGACGTGGATCTTCACATCGTCATTTTACACAACAGGGGGGCCGTGCGCAGGGAATTGATCCGGCGTGAGGTTGATGATCCAGATAGAGCAACCCCTCCCGGTAAGGAGGGGTTGGCGCCTGACACCTGTGTCTGGGAACCGGTCCCGCTCAGGCGAAGATAGATTCCTTGATGGCCTGTACGTCGTGGCGCAATTCGGTGTCCTCGCTCATCTCACCATTAATCTTTCCCGCTCCGTGGATGACGGTGGAGTGATCCCGACCACCCAGCAGGCGACCAACCTGTGTAGGAGGAAGGCCTATCTCGTGAATCAGCAGATACATCGCCACCTGCCGCGGTACTGACACCGAGCGTTTCCGGCTACGGGCCAGAAGATCATCAATCTTAATTCCAAAGTAGGTGGCCACCTCGGACAGTATCCGCTGTGGGTCTATGGAATCCCGAGCCTGGTCAGGTTTGAAGTCGTTGAGAATACGCTCGGTTGTATCCAGAGTCAGATTTACGTTCATCATCTGGGAGTACGCGACCATTCGATTGAGGCTTCCCTCCAACTCCCGCACGTTTCGCTGAACCCGTTTCGCAATGAGTTCGATGACCGCCTCTTCCAGTCCAACGTGCATCTCATCGGCCTTGCTGGCCAGGATAGCCATGCGAGTCTCGAGGTCGGGAGGCTGGATGTCGGCGATAAGGCCCCATTCGAACCTGGAGCGCAATCGCTCCTCCATTAGAGGCAATTCCCGGGGTGGCCGATCGGAGGAGACAACCACCTGGTGCCCGGAATTGTGAATGTCGTTAAAGGTGTGGAAAAAGCCTTCGTGGGTCTGCTCTTTGCCGCTCAGAAATTGGACGTCGTCCACAAGCAGCATCTGCACCGAGCGGTAACGCTTGCGAAAATCCTCGGTTGTCCTGCTGCGGATTGCCGAGATGAACTCGTTTGTGAACTGTTCCGAGGTCACGTACAGGACCGACATTCCCCGCATTGCACAGGTACGCCCGATGGCCTGCAGGAGATGAGTTTTGCCCAACCCGGCACCAGAGTACAGAAACAGGGGGTTGTAGGTTACACCCGGAGTTTCTGTAACGACCTGCGCCGCGCTGAAGGCCAACCTGTTGGACGGCCCCACAACGAAAGATTCAAAGGTATACCTTGGGTTAAGCGAGCGGAACTCGAATAGAGGCTGATTTGCCTCCTGAGGAATGCCCGCTGGCACCTGGGCCCGCTCCACGGCGTAGGAAATACCCTCGGATCGGACCTGCAATTGCAGCTGCAAGGGCTGACCGGCCACCTTGTCCAACGTCCTTTGCAGAGCGTGGAACATCCGCTTTTCCAACCATTCGACAGCGAAAGACGTAGGGGCCTCAACTATGAACACCTGACCGTTTTCAGCCACTCCTTCGGTAGGTTTCAGCCACGTCTCGAACGTAGGACGTGGTAACTGCATCTGGAGGTCTCCAAGAACTGCCCGCCAGACCTCTTTGGCCGATGCGCCTCTAGAACCTGACAACACTTCTATACCCCACCACTTCAAATTTGGGCCATTAGGCTCCAAAAAAAGACAAAATAACCCCTAGGTAGAAAGACCGCTCAGGAAAAAAGGGGGCCAACCTTGGTAGTTCAGCGCCTGGATGCGGCCACCAAGTTCGTTGCCGGAAGCCAGCCTCAACCAGGAATTACTGAGGTTTCACCGTCGGAACCGGTCGCCTGTGTCTAGTCTACATATTGATCATCAACACGCCGCTACACCATTTCAATAAGGCCAACGTAGCAACATAAGATGCAGGCTGTCAACGGGGATATCCCCCGAATTTCGCATAATTTCACTGGTATTCTCCGACCTAATTTTAAACTTCAACAAAGCTCGTATTTATCCCCGTTTCAAGGCTGATCGGAGCACTCACAGGGGATGGCCGCGAAGAATGACGATAAGTTCCCATTTCGTGTTTATGACAACAAGCCTTCCCGGAATCCCAGGAATTGCTAGTCTAAATTTGCGGCCCCGAAAGCCGTTGGCTATAATTGGCGACGTTGTGTATGGGGTCGGCAACGGGCTCCGATTACATTTGTTCCACAGCGTTCCTGCCTCAAAATTCCTGCCGGACGGCCGCACGCAGCCTCCTGCCGGTACACGGGAGAAACAATGCCACCTCGCAAGCCTCGCGCCAGAGTAAATGCCAGCAACAACGGAGGCGCAACCGTCGCGGAGGCCGCCCCCAGTTTGCCCGGAGGCCTGTCAGCCGACGATCTCATCGACTTTTACCGAAGAATGGTGCTTTGCCGCACCATAGATGAGCGTATCTGGGCACTAAACCGACAGGGCAAAGTTCCCATAGCCGCCTCCAGCCAGGGCCACGAGGGGGCGCAGCTGGGCAGCCTGCTGGCCGCCGAGAAAGACGGGGACTGTTTTATCTTTCCGTACTACCGAGATCTGGCTCTGAAATTCGCTGCCGGGCTGACCGCCGAACAGGTGATGCGGTCTTTTATGGGCAAGGCAGGCGATCCCTACAGCAACGGCCGACAGTTTCCTCTGCAGGGCGCCGACCTGCCGCACAACATTATCCAGATTTCCAATGTTGTTGCCGCCGGTCTCACCCAGGCTGTTGGCTATGCGATGGCCTGCAAAATGAGGGGAGAGAAGACCGTAACGCTGGTCTACTTTGGCGACGGTGCCTCCAGCCAAGGGGAAACCCACGAGGCGATGAACTTTGCCGGAGTGCACAAACTGCCCGTTGTCTTCATCTGCGAAAATAACCGCTACGCCATTTCCGTGCCCCAACGCAAGCAGATGAGCATCGAGGAGGTGGCCAGCCGAGCCGCCGGATACGGTTTCCCAGGCTTTACCATCGATGGCATGGACTTCATAGGTTGCTACGAAGCCACCCGCGAAGCCATCAACAACGCCCGACCCCAGGGTCCGGTGTTGTTGGAGATGAGGGTGGAGCGGTTTATGTCTCATACGACTGACGACGATGACCGCCGTTACCGCCCGGCAGATGAGGTGGAGCAGGCCAAGTTGCGAGACCCGCTGACTACCTTCGGCAACCTGCTGCTGGAGCAAGGGGTCATGACTCAAAGTGAGTTGGATGAGACGGCAACTAACGCATTGGCAACCGTGGATGCTGCCACGGACGCTGCCGACAACGCCACCCCGCCCGATGTTTCCACCCTGCACCACTTGGTATATTCGGGATAGCGAACCCATTTCCCGGAACACTTGGCGAATAAGTCCGAACAGAGCTGATACGAAACCGAGGAGCCCTGACCAGTGGCTGTAAAGAGCGTAATTGAAGCCGTACGAGAAGCCCTGCGCGAGGAAATGCAACGGGATCCAAATGTGTTCATTATGGGCGAGGATGTGGGTGCTCGAGGCGGGGTGTTCCTGGCGACGCAGGGATTGGTGGAGGAGTTTGGCGAGGACCGAATAATAGACACCCCCCTGGCTGAAGCCTCAATCATGGGGATCGCGCTTGGTGCTGCCTTCCGTGGACAGAGGGCAATCCCCGAAATCCAGTTTTCCGACTTCGTGTGGCCCTCCGTGAACCAGCTCATCGGCGAGGCCGCGCGCACGTGCTACGGCACGAACGGTGCGGTGCAGGTACCAATGACCGTCCGCATACCCTACGGCGGCGGCATTCGAGGGGGTCTCTTTCACTCGCAGAACGTTGAGACTCATTTCTTTCACACACCCGGACTGAAGGTGATTACCCCCAGTACCCCCTACGACGCCAAGGGGCTGCTCAAGAGCGCCATACGGGACAACAATCCAGTGGTGTTCCTTGAGCACAAGAAGACCTATCGCCTGGTGCGGGGAGAGGTACCTGAGGGAGAATTCACTCTCCCGATCGGGAAAGCCGACATCAAGCGGCCAGGCACCAATGTGACAGTTGTCAGCTACGGCCTCACTCTGCACTACAGCCTGGAGGCAGCGCACGAGGTGGCGACCGAAGGCATAGATGCCGAGGTAGTTGACCTGCGTACATTGTCGCCACTGGACAAGGAGACCATCCTGGCCTCGGTCCGCAAGACCGGAAAGCTCCTGATAGCCCATGAGGACAACATCACCGGGGGGATCGGAGCAGAAATAGCTGCGTTGGTTGCCGACGAGGCTTTCGAGTATCTGGACGGCCCGATAGTGCGGGTGTGCGGACCAGACGTCCCGACCATGCCTTTTGCCCAAACGCTGGAAGACGCATACATCCCCGACACCGCCAAGATCGCCGCCGCGTTGCGTCGACTGGCAGCATACTAAACCAGACTGGATTCCTCTCCTCCTCGGCGTGAGGAGACTCTGTATTTTCGAGTGGTGAGCAATTGGCCGTAACGGTAGAACTCCCCCACGTAGGCGAATCGGTGGTCGAAGGGACCATCGGCAAATGGCTCAAACAGCCGGGAGACTCGGTACGGCGTTATGAGCCACTGGTGGAAGTCGTAACCGACAAGGTAACGATGGAAGTGCCCTCACCGGTGGAAGGGGAGTTGCTGCGGCTGCTGGCCGCCGAAGGCGAAACCGTGCCGATGGGCGCCCCCATCGCAGAGGTGGGTGAGCCGGGGGAAACGCCATCCCAGGAGGCGCCGTCAGCAACTACCAGCCAAGCAGAGGTCGCGTCACCCGCGGTCGCCCCTCCAGTCGGCACCACAGGCTACCTGCTTCGGGACGTTACTCCGGTAGGGCCAACGGGAGGGGCTGCCGTCGAGGCAATGGAGCCCACGACATCCGGGGGAGCACTACCGCCGCAACCAATTCCCGCTCCGGCCCAATCACCTGTAACGGCACCTTCAGCATCTCCATCGCCCACCTCCAGTGCTGTCGATGGCAGCCGGCCCAGGTTGTCCCCTGCCGTACGAAGACTGGCCAGTGAGCATTCGGTCGACCTGAGCCAGATCCAGGGCACAGGGTTGGGAGGACGCATAACCCGCGACGACGTACTGCGACATCTGGCGAAGCCACAGGCGGTACCATCCTTCGCTATGGCCGCCTCGCCGACGCCGATTGCTCAAGCGGCCACTCCTATAGCGCCTGCCATCGCCGTTGGCCCTGACGAGGAACGAGTGTCCCTGACACCTGTCCGCAGAATGATTGCAGAGGCGATGGTTCGCAGCGTAACGGAAATCCCTCACGCCTGGAGCACCAAAGAGGTCGACGTTACTGGCCTGGTGGAGTTGCGTCGCAACGTGCGCGGCGATTTTGAGCGGCAGGAGGGCGTTCCTCTGACCTACATGCCTTTCGTTGTGCAAGCTGTGGTTGAGGCTCTTCGAAAGGTGCCGACGATGAACGCGACCTGGGGTGGGGACTCCATCATCCTGAAACGCCGCATAAACCTGGGCTTGGCGGTGGCAGCCCCCAACGGGCTGATCGTTCCGGTAATTCACAATGCCGACCGCCTCAACATCGCCGGAATAGCCCACGCCGTCAACGACCTGACCGAGCGAGCCAGGGCCAACCGTCTGGCCATTGAAGATGTGCAGGGCGGGACGTTCACGTTGAATAACACAGGCGCCCTGGGAGGATCATTGGTCTCCGGCCCGATCATCAACTACCCGCAGGCTGGGATTATGACCACTGAGTCTATCGAGAAGCGGGCCATGGTCAGGAACGATGCCATAGCCATCCGGTCCATGATGAATGTCTGCCTGTCATTCGATCACCGCATCAACGACGGGGCGGAAGCCAGCACGTTCCTGGAGACGGTCAAGACGCGCCTGGAGTCTCTGGCATCAGACTCGCCAGTCTACTGACGTAGCCGGACTGTTCCCAATGCCTGGTCGGGAGAATTGCCGCTTCGCTTGGCTGGGCACAGTCGAGTATCTCCGAGCCCGCGATTTTCAGGATGTGCTGGTAAACGAGGTTCACGACGGCACGTCCAGCAATACTCTCCTTCTCCTGGAACATCCCCACGTCTACACCCGGGGACGACTCAGCCGCGACGAGCACCTGCGTGCCTCTGAGTCTGAATTGGCCGAATCCGGCATTCCTGTGTACGAGACTGATCGGGGAGGCCAGATTACCTACCACGGCCCGGGTCAGGTCGTCGGGTATCCGATAGTCAACCTTCGCGATTGGGGCGGTCCGCTGAAATACGTCAGGACGCTGGAGCAGACTATTGTCGAGACCCTGGGAGACTTCGGTATCGAGGCCCATACCGAAGAGGGACTGACCGGGGTTTGGACCAGGAATGGCAAAGTCGCGGCAATCGGCGTGAAGATAAGCCGCGGGGTGGCCTTCCACGGATTCGCCATCAACGTGAACCCTGAACTCTCATACTATCGCCACATCGTCCCCTGCGGGATTGCAGACCGCCCTGTTACCTCGATGGCCGTGGAACTGAAAGATGAAGCAGACCTGGAGGCCGTGTGTTACAGCCTCGTCTACCGATTCGGGCGGGCCATGGGCTTTCAGATGTCAGAGGCCTCGCAAGAGATGCAATCATTGCTAGGCCAGAGGGTCGGGATATAGTACCGGTCCTGCTTTGACACCCCTATTTGGGCGTTGCTACACTCGCCACGGATTTGGAATGCTGGAGGTCAACCCATGGCGGTGTCGCAGAAGATTCGGCAGTTCATGGCGGAGGGCGGATGGATACGCCGGGTCTTTGAAGAAGGACTGGCCCTGAAAGCCCAGATCGGAGCCGAAAACGTCTTCGACCTCTCCCTTGGTAACCCTGTCACGGAGCCCCCCGCCGAGTTCAAGGACGAACTGCGGCGACTGGCCAACGAGCCGACGTTGGGGATGCACCGCTACATGCCCAATCCCGGCTACATGGAAACCAGGCAGGCAGTGGCGGATTCACTTTCAGAGGAGACTGGGCTGGAGTTCGGGGGTGGCGACATTGTGATGACGTGCGGCGCCGCTGCCGCAGCTAACGTCGTGCTCAAGACCATTCTCAATCCTGGGGAAGAGGTCATCATTCTCGCACCGTATTTCTTCGAGTACCTTTACTATATCGACAACCACGGCGGGGTGGCCGTGGCGGTTAATACAGATAACGGGTTTCGCCTAGACTTGTCGGCCATTGAGCAGGCAATAACCCCCCGCACTCGGGCCATAATCGTCAACTCTCCCAACAACCCATCCGGCGTGGTCTATTCCGCTGAGGAAATAGCCGGGCTATCGGACCTGTTGAACCGCAAGCAGGCAGAGAACGGGAACGAAATATTCCTGATCAGCGATGAGCCATACAAGCGCATCATCTTCGACGGGATGAAATTCCCCCAAATTCTGCCGGGATACACCAATTCCATCATAGTGACCTCCCACGCCAAGGATCTCGCCCTGCCCGGGGAGCGGATTGGGTTCATCGCCATCAATCCGCAGTATCCCGAAAAGGAAGAATTATCGGGAGGATTCAGCTTTTGCAATCGCACCCTTGGTTTCGTGAACGCCCCAGCCCTGATGCAGCACGTGGTCCGGAATCTCCAGGGCGTCAGCGTCGATCCCGATTACTACCAGCGCAAACGCGACTACCTTTACACCGCGCTAATGGAGCTGGGCTACGACACGGTCAAGCCTGAGGGCGCCTTCTATCTCTATCCCAAGTCCCCCATCGAGGACGACGTGGCGTTTACCCGCGAACTGCTCCAGTCGAACGTGCTGGTGGTACCGGGAACCGGTTTCGGCACACCTGGCTACTTCCGCATTTCATACTGCGTAGAAGACTGGGTACTGGAGGGCGCAGCGAAGGGCTTTGCCAAGGCAGTGGCGGCATGAATCCGGCGCTGACCGGATAAAAGGAGAGGGCGCACGGTGATGCGCCCTTAATTCTTCACCAACAATTCGATGAGCCGGTCACGCACCCTGGGCCGCCAGCACTCTTTGCGGCGGCCGGGGCCTGGGAATTATCCAATAGCCTACCGATGCCAGCGCGTAGATGACCGCCAGGGGTACCAGAGACCAGAAGTAGCTACCCGTGAAGTCGTAGATGAGCCCCATCCATACCGGGGTGCTCATTGACATCAGCTGGTCCGGCAGGTGCTGCCACCCGCGCAAGGTGGCATAGCTGCGCCTCCCGAAGAAATCTCCCATTATCGCCCACGCGAGGGGATTGGCAGTTTCGGACACCGCCAGGAGCACTACAAACAGGCAGGCCTGCCAAAGCGCGCCACTGTGGTTGAGCAAGGCGGCAACGGAGAACACTCCGCCAATCATTGCCACCGAGCTCAGCCTTTGCTTGGACCAATGATCCCCGAGCCAGCCAACTATGGGATTCATCAACAACGAACTCAGGGACAGGAGCCCTACCAACAAGGCAGAGAGTCGAACGCTGTCATCTTCCGCCCTGCCCGAGCCCATCAGGAACCATACAATGACTGGGGACAGGAGGAATTGCATGCCTGAATGCACAGTGTTCCGAAGTCCCACCGCCAGAACCAACACCCAGTATGCGGCCGTCGTCATAGCCTCACGAGCGGTGAAGTCCGGCTCGCCGGGCCGAGCTTGGAAGGCGACTCCAGCGACAGGCCTTGGCATCACAGGTCGCGGACCCGAACCGAGGGCAGGCCTATCCCCGTCCGGCATCATTCCTTTGTCCTCCGGGGAGCGGCAAACGAAAAAAGCCAACGGCAAGACCACCGCGAGAATTGCCACGCCGGAGATTCGGGCCGTAATTACCCAGCCAATTTCATAGACCAAAAGTCCCATCATTGGTGCAATCAAGATGCCGCCAAGAGGACTTCCCATTCCTGCCACGGCCATGGCCAAGGCGCGATGACGACTGAACCACTGGTTTATAGCCGGCATCAGCGCGTTGTTGTATCCGGCGCGGAAGCCCATGGAGAGCAGTCCGACAAAGACGATGAGGAAATAAATATAGTTCTCCGTGAAGGAGAACATGATGAACCCCAACCCGGACGCCAGACCCCCCAGCACCATAATGAAACGCGGGCCGAACTTGTCATTCATCCAGCCGAACAGTGGCCCCTGCAGTCCACCCTCCATTCGCCCCAGCATTTCCGCCAAGGAAATAATTCCCACACCCACCCCCAGCTGCTTGCTGAGGGGATTGACATAGAACGTGAATCCACGGTTGAAAGTGCCGTGCTTCAACGCGTCTGCAGTGGCGGAGATAGCCACGATCCACCAGCCGTAGAACACCCTCTGCGGCAGTTGGAACAGCCTCTTGGTCTGGGAGCCGATCAAAATCCTTGAATACCTCCAGGCGCTTCGCCTGTTTTCTGGGAGGGTCGAATGGAGTTGCCAGTGCCGTCCCGAAGGGCCCCAAAAGCATTCCGGCCCGGCTGCCATTCGCCGGGCCGGAACAGGTTCAAGGGAGCTGAACCTTAACTGTCCAGGTTAATCACAATATTGTCCGGCCCCCGCGACAGCACCGCCTCAGCGGGTTCGTCGTAGGGATTACCCTCGATGTGGTCGAAGTGGGCGGGAACGAAAATGAAGTCTCCGGGGCCAGCTTCAATGTATTCCTTGTAGTCTTCGCCGTAATAGACGCGGATATGGCCTTTCAACACATAAGCCGCTGTTTCCGCCTCTCCGTGGTTATGGGGTGGACCCATCGTGTTAGGCGTGCACTCCACATGTCCCAGCCAGATCTTCTCGGCGCCGGCAGTGTTGCCGTCGATACCGGGTTTGCGAATCATTCCGGGAGTTTGAGCAGTGGAATCAGGAGACGCAACTCCGTGCATAACCTTCAACTCTCTGCCCCTCGTCGAGGTGCTCATAAATCCTCCAGACCTTACCTTTCGAGTTGACCGTGAATCACGGCTAGCTTCGGAACTCGAAGGCAATCATACTGCGGACACATGAGAGCGGCAACCCGTAGGGGTGCCGCTTGGCGGCAAAGACCGTCAGGCCACACTGGCGCAGGACCGGTAACTACAACGCAGGTCCCTTCGGCACTCCCGGACTTGCCGGTAGTGGCGCCGCCCGATTACAGGGACTGTCAGTCAAGGAAGACCCGGCTATGAAGCAAGCAAGGAAGATATACCCACCGCCGAACAGGAATCGCGGCGCCCGGGCGAGAGATGTGCAAGCGGTCTCATGAAGGAGCGATACTGCGAACAGTCGCGGCAATACGCACTTGGTTAAAGGATACCGGGCCTCCTGCCAGGAGCCCTGCACCGCTAGGGTTTAACCCTGACGACTAGCCGGCCTCCGGAGGAGTCATCCCACATAGCAACAAATATTCAACATTACAGAAACGCTTTGGAAAAATCCTTGTGGTAGATGCTGGTACTATGGTACTATTCGCTGCCGTTTCCTTTTGGGCTAAGTGGCCGGAGTAGCTCAGGCTTACATCAATGGAAGCGCGCGAGTAGCCGGTATTGCTGACAGATTTCTTGATGATAATACTAAGTTTTACTTTGGCATAACAGTCCTGGAGTACCAATGCAGTCTTTTCAAGCAGCCAGAGAAAAAACCACAGTAAGCATTGATTCTGACGGAGAGCGCTACGTCAACGAATATCAGTCCGAAATAGAGGGATTGCGTCATGAAAACAAATCGCTAAAGGATCGTCTTACCAACCTCACCGAGGCAAGTAATCGCATCACCCAAGTGCTCGATATCGAAACCCTGCTGGGAGAAGTGGTCAACAGCGCGTCATCGTTGATCGGCGCAAGATATGCGGTCCTGTTGACCTATGACGAATCTGGAATGGTCGAAAGGACAGTAACGTCTGGCCTCACCCAGGAGCAGCAAGAGCAAATCGAGGCACCACCGAAGGGCCGGGGTCTACTGGGTTATCTTAACGAGATAGCCAGTCCTCTAAGAGTCGGGGATATATCGGCGCATCCCGAGTCGGTGGGATTCCCGGCAAATCACCCTCCTATGAATTCCTTCCTGGGCATGCAAATTAGGCACAATGGAGAACACTTAGGAAATATCTTCCTTACAGAGAAAGAAGGCGGGCAAGAGTTTACCCAAGAGGACGAGGATGTACTGTTAATGTTCTCCTCGCTGGCGGCTCATGCCATCTCAAACGCGCGTCAATACCAAGAAATGAAGCTGGCCAAAGCAGACCTGGAAACGCTGATCAATATTTCTCCAATTGGGGTAGCGGTCTTTGATGCGAAAACCGCAAAGATGGTCTCTACCAATCGGGAAGCCCGCCGCATTTCCGGAAACCTGGACTGGCCTGACAGATCACGGCAGGCTCTGGTGGAAATGCTGTCTTTCCGACGAGCGGACGGTCGGTCGATGTCCCTGTCTGAGTTGCCGACATCGCGAGTACTTCAAAGCGGCGAGGTCGTCAGGGCCGAGGAAATGGTGATCGAGTTTCCTGACGGAAGGTCAGTGAATACTCTGGTCAACGCGGCTCCCATTTACTCCGACAACGGGGAAATCACAACGGTGGTGATAACCGTTCAAGACATAACCCCATTGGAAGACCTGGAGAAGCTGCGGGCAGAGTTTCTGGGCATGGTCAGTCAGGAATTGCGGTCTCCATTGACAACCATCAAGGGTTCCGCCGGAGCCCTCCAGGAAATCCTCGATTCGTCGAGCGGTACAGAGACTTCTCACTTGCTGAAAATCATCGACCAGCAGACAGACCTCATGCGCTCCCAAATCAATAGCCTCATCGATTTGACACAAATCGAATCCGGCAGTGTGTCAGTTTCGACCGAAATCACAAGTGTCTGGGAACTGGTCGAAAGGGCCCGCCAAGAGTTCCAGCGAACTCACGCCAGTATCACCATCGAAACTGATATCCCCTTCGATGTTCCCATGGTTGCGGCTGATCGAGAGCGAATGAACCAGGTACTCAAGAATCTCTTTTCGGAGATATCCAACCACTCCCAGAGGAGGGTAGAAATCAGGATCTCGGTCACCTTGGTCGACATCTATGTGGCAGTCTCAGTTTCCTCATACAATGCCTCGGCTCCATGGGAGGAACCCGACCTGCTTACGGCAATCGATCGGGAGGAACACCAAGAGACCGCAGAGGAATTTCCTCAGGCAGAAGGTCTGGCTATCGCTTTCTGCCGGGGGATTGTAGAAGCTCACGGCGGAAGGATGACGGCAGTACATGGTAACCATGGCCAAGGATCGATGTTCACTTTTACCCTGCCGTCGGCGGACGAGGCAGTGAGAACAGCGCAATACGAGGGAGAGGTGGTCAAGGAGTTTGACACCTACACAGGCACAAGCAAAGCAAAGATACTGGTGGCGGTTCCTGACGCCCGAACACTGGGAGTGGTGCGCAGAATACTGTCAACGTCGGACTATTCTGTCGTCGAGACTTATGATTCAAACGAGCTTGACTCATTGACGTCAGATGAACGGCCCCACATGGTCTTACTGGACCTGTCCATTGGGATGGGAAATGGTTTTCGCCTGGTTCGCCACCTCTCGCAAGAATACAACGTACCGGTGATTGTTATATCGGACAAAGGCGACGACGAGAATGTTGCCCGTGCGTTTGACTCGGGGGCCGACGACTACGTTGTAAAGCCGTTTTCGCCCACCGAGCTGATGGTGAGAATCAAGTCTTCCCTCAGGAAGAGAGCAACCCCAAGAGATAGTGTCTCCTCACCCCGCTATGAGTTCAGAAACGTCCTGCTGGACTACAGCGCCCGCACTTTGAGGATCTCCGGCGTACTAGTCCAACTTACAGCAACGGAGTACAAGCTCCTGTACGAACTGTCGAGCAATTCAGGACAAATCTTGACGCAGGACGAACTGCTTCAACGGGTGTGGGGCCAGGAATACACCGGAGAACCGCAGTTGCTTCGTTCGTACGTAAAGTCACTGCGTCAGAAACTTGGAGACAACGCCAGAAACCCGACGTTCATCTTCACAGAGCACGGCATCGGCTATCGCATGGCAAAGCCGTAGGACACTGCCTGCCGCAGAACGGCCCATCACAGCCGTTCGCCGGACCCCAACAAAGGCGCACCATGAAATTGGGCGCGCCTTTCTTTTGCAGAAGGACCAAGTTGGACAAGGCTTGGTTTGCAGCAGGCTGAGCTGCCCCCTTGATGGCTCGCCTACCAGGGCAATCGCATTTGACTTTTCTAGCTCGTCATTCCCGCGCAGGCGGGAATCCAGGTCATTCGGAGTGCATTCTCCATCGAGTTGGAAGGGCCTATCAGGCGTGTGATTAACGCGATTTCTCCCGACTTCCGTCCACTGGATTCCCGCCTGCGCGGGAATGACGGTTCACTCAGCCAGTGAGCAAGGGTTGCTCCTCCAAATGCGATAGCCCTGCTCGCCCACGCGATTCAATGGCAAATCACCGCCGGAACAGTTATCATTGGGCGCCTTGGCAAACGCCCGCTTGTTGTCCGGCAATACAGCGTGAACGCTTCAGGGCGACAGGGCCGGCCCTCACACACTGATCTCCCAAAGGCCACCGCCATCCAATCACACCGCAGCATACCCCGGCCTCGCACCCTGGACGCCTGGTTCCTGTACCGGGACTACCGCCTGCTATGGTTCGCCAACTTCTGCGCCAACACTGCGATGTGGGTGCAGCTGCTTACCGTAGGCTGGCTGGTCAAAGATCTCTCTGAGGGAACGCAAATCGGGGGCCTGCTGGTTGCCTCCGTTGGGGCGGTCAATACACTGCCCTCGCTGATTATGAATCCGGTAAGCGGTGTGCTGGGGGACCGGCTTGACCGCCGCAAGCTGGTTATCGTGATGCATGCGCTGGGCGCTGCCCTGGCCTTCGGATTCGCATTCCTGTCTGACAGCGAGCTAGTGCGCTTCTGGCACGCTTTCGCCTATGTCCTGATCTCCGGAGCTTTCCTCGCCATAAACCAGCCGCTGCAGCAGGTGATGGTGGCCAACAGCGTTCCAAGGGAACTGGTCAGCAATGCCTACGCCCTGAACGTATTGACGATCACGGGGACCCGGATTTTCGGCCCCTTCATTGGCGGCTTGCTCATAATCTTCCTGGGCTACTTCTGGAACTTCGCCCTGGAGGGTGGGCTCTACACGGGCGTTGTAATCCTCCTGGTGTTCGTCCGGCTGCGGTACACAGAGACTGCGTCGGCAGGGTTGGCAAGGCGGTTCTCCCCGGTGGGGGACTTCGTGGAGGTGCTGGTTCACCTGTGGCGGAGACAGCGCGAGGTCCTGCAGCTGATGGTGATTTCCATGGTGCCGAACACCATCCTGCACCCGGTCTGGTTCCTATTACCGCTGTTCACGGCCCAGGTGCTGCACGCTGACGCCGACATGGGCGGTTATCTGCTGGCGATAACCGGAGTGGGCGGGTTTCTTTCGACGCTGATCATCGCATCGTTTGGATTGCCGTCGCGGCGGGGCTACCTGCTGCTTGTAACGGCGGCGTTCAGTTCCTTGACCACAATGGCGTTCGCCTTTTCGTCATGGCTACCGGCGGCTTTCATCTTTCTTGCGCTGATGTCACTGTGGCAGTCGCACTACCGCACGGCGCAAGGGATCGTGGTGCTGACCATCGTGCCCGACGAGTTCCGGGCGCGCACTTTCAGCGTTCTGGCCTACGAGAGGGGGTTCCTGACCGCGTCAAGCATACTGGTGGGAATGCTGGCCGATGCAACCTCGGCGTCAATGGCCATTCTGACCCTGGGGGGACTGGGGCTGGCGATGACCGTGGCCTGCACGGGCCTACTGGGCAGGGTTCGGGCGCTTCCGTAGCCGCGGCGACACGTTCGTAGACCCAAAGGAACAACGGAATAGCCGAGCGATTTGGGGTTATTTGAGGGCGATATAGTTCCAGGCGCCAACCAATTGGTCTTCCTGGAATACGCGCGGAGCGTACAGGTGCACCCACAGGATGTCGCCGCTGTGAACCGACATGAGGGTGCTGAATTCTAGGAATTCCGGACTTGGATCGAAAAAGGTCCAATTCTGAGTGGAGCTCTCCAAATGCCAGACCCGGGCGAGAATCCCCTCACGGATCAATTCCTTGAACACGTCTGATGGGTGTCCAGTCAGACGCGGGGGAACTATCCTGACCACGTGGATAACGACCTCGCTGCCCACCCGCACTTTCAGCACCTGATCGCCGAGTTCCAATTGGGGGACCAGGACTTCGGCCTCAAAGGACCCGAGCTCATCGGTGTTGGTCTCCGCCCTGGTGGCAAGTCCTATACCTCCGAGTTCCACGTGGCCAACCAGGGTAAATGCAGGCAAGTTTTCGCCGCGCACTTTCAACAAATCGCCGTGCGACACTTCCACGGGCATCGTGGTGACGTCAGCATCCACTGCCATATGCCGGGCATCAGCTTCAATGACGAAAGGAATGCTTTCGTCGTCCGGATCAGAGGAAACGGTGACCACGTGCGACTGGCCAACAGCGGCTGAGTAGGGCACCTCGAAAGTTCCCGAAATACGGCCATCGGCGTCGGCCACCGCCACGCCAACGATATTGCCACCGAATTCGAGGTTCGCGCCGTCGCCGTAGTTGATGGTTACTGCCCTGCCTACAATGAACCCGGAGCCAGTGACGTTTACCTCAGTTCCTCTTCCGCCCTCCGTCGGGTCAAGGTCAATACTGGCTTCCGGGATGGTGAGGGCCGCCTGGCCAACGGAGTTGTCCCATCCCACGATGCGAACTTCTATGCCACCGTTCCTGACCTCGGGCGGCACGGTAACAGTCACGGCGAAGTCACCGTCGGTCCCGACCTCAAATGGCGAGAGGTCTTCCTGAACCTCATGGCCATCGACCGTAACGCTGGTGAAATCGTCCTGATCAGCCGATGCGCGGGAAAACCCGGAACCGGAAATTGTGACTCGCTGGCCTCGTGCTGCAGTGGCCGGGGACAGAGTAAGAGGCGCCGATGATATTGCGATGGTAGCAGTGACCTCGGGATTTGGTGAGTCCGCTACCCTTGCTTTATACCTGTCACTACCACTTACCGCATTTCCGTTTGCCGTGCCAACCAAACAACCTTCAGACACGGCGACTTCCCTCGGTTCATCACCGCCGATTCTCAGGTATTTCAGTTGTTTGCGGTCATAGACTGAAACGGTCTGCTCTCCCGGAGGCACACCGGCAGGCACCAAGACTTTCAGTGTGATTGTGCCCACCCTGTCAGCCCCGATTTCTCCGGGGTGTTCAAAACAATCTCCGACTTTCACCGCCTCGGCTACAAACGCCTCCACGCCGGCAATGCGGACAGCCGCTATGCGCTTATTGCGATCTTCCCAGTCGACGATGGTCATTCTGAGCAAAGAGCCGACGCTTGCTGTGGTTGGCTCAAATGAGATTGAGCTAGTAATTACGAAAACCACACGATCGCTGACACCATAGCTATCCTTGGTATTTACGGGGTATCTTCCCTCACCGTACCGTCCTGCCGAGGTTAGCTTGACCGAGAAGGCACCCCCACTGGTCTTGACCGAGGCCAAGGTTTCACCTGGGCCAATATTATCGTCGTCACCCTCAAAAACGGTCACGGTACCCTTCTGGTAGCCCTTTCCCTTTAGCGTGAATTCCGTTCCGCGCGGGCCTTCCTCGGGGTCGATGGTCGTCGTCCTCCTGATGACCGCGGTGATTTGATCATCCAGAAAGCCCGGCTCGAAGGATGAGATCGCGATAATCCTGTTGCCGGCTACATAGGGGTTCTTGATGCGTGCCAATTGACTGAAACTGATGATGAAGTCGCCTCGATCAACTTGCTTGTCGTCCGGGACAGTTAAGATCACCTTCTCCCCTTGAACCAGAACGTCCTCAGGGTCAAAAGTCTTGGTTGAGCGGATCTTTATCCTGGAGGTTGAGATGGTAGAGGGAAGGATGAAGTTGGTGTCCTCGGAGGGACCGGAGAAGTCCACCTCGATCTCCTCGTTACTCCCTATGGGGACGTTGGCGTGGGTGGCAAGGTCAATGCGCACGGTGGCGCCGGGTTCAGTAGAGCTGACCGGATTCTTGACAACTACGTAATTCTCATCCACTGCCTCCTGAATTTCTCCGCCAGTATTTTCAAAAGCGATTCGGACGGGATAGCCAGATTCTTGTTCACGCCTAGTGGGATCATGGAATCCCATAGGGGTTTCTGGCGCCAGGATGCCGGTCCCCTCCTCGATAGTGATGATCAAATGCTCTCCCACCTCGTCAGTAAAGGCAGCCAAGTCGGGGATCGTTAAAACCAACGTGTCTGGTTCCTCGGAGGCTATCCCAACCGCAGTTGGATGTACCGTGGTCGGGGTGGGCATACTGCTGCTAGTTATTCTTATTCGGGCCGCTGGCGGGTCTGAAACGTCGTCAGAGTCAAAGTCAGCTCCTGACAGACGAAAGCCCGGAAGCGTTATGCGAATCTTGTCGCGATCGCCTAGAAACGGGTTGGGTTGTCCGTCAGACGGAGGAGGATACACCCTGAACACCATCACGTTATCTCGACCGCCGTCTACCTCGATGACGTTTTCGTGTGGGGAGTCGTGACCGGACTGGTCGCAGGATGTCTCATGAAAGTCCTTATGCCCTGGTTCGCCCTCTTCGCACGGATGGGCGTGTGCGGATGGCTTGGAGGACCCTGCAGGGGCGAGCAGGACTGCCAGCACTGCGAAGGCGAAGAGCAGCGCGATACCGAGAGTTCTGAAGGCTGGGGATATCATCAATCTACGATTCCCGCGGATTTTCGCTGGGCCAGCCACTGCGTCTTCCTGGGAGCGTCTTCGTCAACCCGGACGTTCAAAAGAAATAGCAAGACTGGCGCGTTTTACCATTACGATGTTAATCACGAGGGTTGCAAACAAACCAGTACGCCAAGCGGGTATTTAATGCATTATTTCGAGTACGCACGTATTTCGTAGCCAATATCCGAATTCCATAGCAGCAAAAGCAATATGTTAAGTGACCCGGCCAACCACAAGTTATCCACGGGCAGGACAGGTTATCCACGTCGACTTCAGGCTCTATCCACCAGCTATCCACGGCTTCGTCGGAGAACTCGACCACTTGATTGCGCTCAAAAGCAGTGCGTGGTTTACTGACCGTCAAATGTATCGCCTCCGCTCAAGCGCGGGGGAACTGGAGATGCCATGAGCCTTACAAACAGAATTGCTGAGTACATTGGCGCCACGGGGCTGGAGGACTTTCCGCCCGACGCCATCGACGCGGCAAAGGCCGCCATCACTGACTGCCTGGGCTGCGCGCTGGCGGGTTCCCGGGAGCCACTGACGGACGTGCTGTGCGACTACGTGACCGGCTTGGGCAGCAACCCCAAGGCCACGGTCATAGGGCGAGGATTCAAGACCAGCTCGCTGGAGGCGGCTCTGGTCAACGGAGCGATGTCGCACGCGCTGGATTATGACGACGTCACCTTCATCACCAAGACCCATCCCAGCGCCGCGCTGATTCCGGGGGCGCTACCCCTTGCCGAGGAAGTGGGTGCCACCGGGGGAGAGCTGCTCCTGTCATACCTGGTGGGTTTCGAGGTGTCGTGTGCCGTGGGAGATGCCATTTCACCGGCGTACTTCGACGACCTGGGCTGGCACCCAACCGGCCCGCTGGGCACCCTGGGCGCCGCGGCGGCCGCGGCCCGGCTGCTGCGGCTGGACCCGGGGCAGACGGCGATGGCCATCTCGCTGGCGGCCTCGCAGGCTTCAGGGCTGCGACAGAACTTCGGCACCATGACCAAGCCTTACCACGCGGGCGCCGCCTGCCGCGCTGGAGTGAACGCGGCCAAGCTGGTGCAGGCCGGTTTCACCGCCTCGGACGACGCGCTGGAGGGCCGCTTCGGCTTCATGCGGGCTTTTTCGGGAGGAGAAGGTTACGATCCGGACCGGGCCGCAGCGTCGCTGGGGAGCCGGTGCTTCATGGTCGAGTCGGGGATCGAGATCAAGAAGTATCCCTGCTGCGGCAGCGCGCACCTGGCCCTGGACGCCACCTCGCAGCTGCTTCGCCGAGAGACGTTTTCGGCGGGGGATGTGGACTACATCGACGTGCTGGTCGACTTTGACCCGCCCCGCTCGCTGATACACTCGCGCCCCACTGGGGGTCTGGAGGGCAAGTTCAGCATGCAGTACTGCCTGGCCGCTGAGATCATGGACGGGCAGATCGGGCTGGGGACGTTCACCGACGAACAGGTGATGCGCAGCGAGGCCCAGGACCTGATCCCGAGGATCGAGATGCGCAGGCACCCCGGATTCGAGGGACAGACAAGTTGGACGGAGGCCCACAATCGCGTGGAGATACACCTGAAGGACGGGCGAGTTCTTGCGGAGCGGGCCGACCGGGCCACCACCGGGGCGCTACGGGGCGTGACCCGCGACGACGTCCGGGTCAAGTTCCTGGACTGCGCCGGGATTGCACTGGACGACGAGGCAGCCGGGCAGGCGCTTGCGATGCTGGACAGCCTGGAGGACGTTGGGCCTGCGGGACGGCTGGCGGAGCTGCTGGGAGGCGTGAGGGGTTAGGCTCTTCCGGGCATTTTGCAGGGTTGGGGGCGGCGGAATGAGGCTGGCGTTGTTGATTGTCGCCGCCGTCGCCGCTCTGCTGGTCGCCTGCGGGGAGGAGCCTCCATCGGCGACTGAGGATCTATTCCAAGCTGCGACCTCGGTCGCGGTCGCTCCCACACCTCGGCCTGAGACGATCGCCCCTACACGCACCATACCGCCGGCTTCCATCACACCAACGGGCACACCGCGCAACGCGCACGTTGCAGGCCCGGCCCGCCACGACTACGACATTGCCAGCGGCGATCGGACCCACCCCCACGCTGCCGCCGACTACTGTCGCATCCACTCCCACGCCGCTGCCTGCAACCATCGCACCCACACCCACGGCAGCCACCGCTGCGCCCGATTTCCGGCCGACGCCTACGGCCACTGGCGCTCCCAAGCCTCCGCCAACCTTCGTTCCTGTTTCGCCGGAGGACATCGAGAGACAGCAGTCTTTCATGGAGAACTTCAGGAGCATCTCTTACGAGGCTTCACTGGCATTGCCCGACCGGTTCTCCGAGAGCGACGGTCCGCTTACGGCCAATGCCAGCGGTTGGATCACGGCCGACGGCACCAGCCAAATGTTCGCGCGAATAGAAATGACCGAGCCGGTGGAGAGGTCCATCGAAGTGGTGACCCTCAACAGCTTCGACATATACCTGAAGGACCTGGATGAGGGCAAGTGGTACTTCATTCCCGAAAACTCCGACACGGACACGGGACCGCTGGAGGACATCATGACGCTGCCCTTCATGGCTCTCGCATTTGGGGTAGCGCCAGCCGGGGAATTGGAGCCGGTCCAGGACGGTTACGTAAGGACGATCGAGGACCCATCCTGGGGGTCGATCACGGCCACCTACGACCAAGCGCACGTGCTGGAGGGGATTATCCGAGCTGACAACAACGGACAGGAGATATTGCGAGCAAGCTTTTTCGACCTCAACCAGCCCCACGACATACTTCCTTACGAAAAAGGCGAGTTGCTGCCTGAAACCTACTGGGAACCACGCTAAGCGACGCCTAATCCCTCAGGCGACCCGGCGGACACCCTGGGCGAGACAAACGCGACCGGAGGCCGGATGAATATCTACGGCGGTTGCGAGATTGCCGATAGCCGGAGTCTATGAGGGAGGGCAGCCTGAAAGAGCGGCACATGCTGGCGAAACTCTGGGGGCAACCGCCTACAGGCGATGGTCCCTAGAGTCTCTTTTCTGCCCGCAGCGCCCGAGGCGAGTCACCGTCGGAGGTGGCCAAGGGATACGAGAATGAATCTTGCCGACCAGTATCCGCTAGCGGAGGATATGGTGGGTCCCTAGTACTGAGTCAAACTGGTAGTGTCAGTCGTGTTTTCAGATTAGGGGTGATGCTACCTTTGGGGGCAATTTTGTTGGGTGAGGTGTAGCGTTCATGGTTCAGGAAAAGTAAGAGGTTCTACTCTCATCGCAGGAAAAGGGACAACTGCGGAAAATGATCCGGTCGGGCAGGAGTTCGGCCCAGGCAATCACCCGTGCGCGCATTCTGCTCAAGATAGACGAGGGCTGGACCGCCACCCAGGTGGCCGCCGCTCTGGACATCTCAGAGCGCACGGTGTTCCGCGCCAAGCGGCGATACGCCGAGGAGGGGTTGGACGAGGTGCTGCATCGCCGTAACCAAGTCAACCGGTACCGGAAGCTGGACGATCGGCCGGAGGCCCACCTTATCGCCCTGGCCTGCAGTCCGGCAGCCGAGGGCCGACATCATCCTGCTAATAGAAGACTCTATTGCCCGCGGCGCCCACCTGGGGTCGTCCATGATTCTCGGCCGTGCCCCACCCCGATCGGTCCATCACGAAACAGCACACTGCTACTTCGGAAACACGTTAATTCAGGGACCCGTCTGGTTGACTGAAGGAGGAGCCGAGCTCATCAGAGCCCTTCTCTGGGACCAAATGGGCATACAGTCGCTGGAGGAGCGGAAGGCCGAAATACCACAGCAAGGGAATGCGTATTCGGGTTTCGTCAGCAAGTTCGAGAATCTCTGGGGATTACATTCCGTTCCGTCTCTCGAACTGCTAAGTTCATCATGCCCATACAACATGGGTGAACACTTCCTGCTGGAAGTGCATGACGCAATTGGCACAAAGCGGCTTGCGGCCGCCATCAGGGATATGCCAGAAAGGTTGATACTGCCCGACAGCAGATTCTTTCCAGACCGGATAGACAGGGAGCGTGTGCGCGAGGAGGAACTGTACCTCATCCTGCTGGAACATACGCCGGTGGAGAGGCTGGAACGGCTGCAGGAGCTATACCGGGAAGTGCATGGCGGCCCTTTCTTACCCAGTGGATGATGCGGTAAGGAGGGTGCTCCAAGTAGTGGGTTGAGCCGTCACGCGCGGCCGCCCTTTCGCTGGACGAGACGGTCGCGGGAAACCTGTGCAGCGTAAGGGCTGGCTCAATGTGATGAGCCAGCCCTTGTTGTTCCCAGAAAAATTACGGCTACTGTGCCGTGGACCCGCCGTCAATGACCAGCTCGGAACCGGTCATGAACGATGACTCGTCGGAGGCGAGGAACAGAGCGCCGTTGGCGATATCTTCGGGCCTGCCGATCCGTTTGAGGACAGTACGTTCGATCACCTCCTCGCGACGTTCGGCGTCGGGCCAGACCTGGTCGCCCATGGCGGTGTCGATAGGTCCGGGATGGATGGAGTTGGCCCGGATGTTCTCCGAACCGTACTGCACGGCAGTGGACTTGGTGAAGAGGCGGACCGCGCCTTTTGAGGCACTATAAGCGCTGCTGGTGCGGCTGCCAACGAGCCCGGCGGTGGAAGAGATGTTTATGATAGAACCGCCGCCTGCCTTTCGCATCTCGGGGATGGCCAGCTTGGTGCCCAGGAAGACACCCTTGGCGTTGATGTCGAGCACGATGTCCCACTGCTCGCTGGTGGTATCGGCCACATGGCCGCCACGCCAGATGGCGGCGTTGTTCACGAGAACGTCGAGCTTGCCGTAGGCGGACACGGTTGCCCCGATGGCCTGCTGCCAGTCTTCCTGGCTGGTTACGTCAAGGTGGATGTAGGTCGCGTCGCCGCCCAACTCGTTTATTTCTGCGGCCACAGCCATTCCGTCGGGGTCCAGTACATCGGCGATGACCACTTTGGCGCCTTCGCGGGCGAACAACCGTGCCTCCGCGGCGCCCTGGCCTCTGGCTCCACCGGTGATCAGGGCTACCCTTCCTTCCAGTCGCATCGTTTACCTCATCAGTCCCATTAGAGTATGCAAATAAATGCGCATTGGAGGAAAGTGTAGCCCTGGGCACAGCAACGGGTCAATCAGCGCATGTAGCCGCCGGCAAAGCCCAAAACGGCTCATTTTGACTCGGATCAAACGCCGTTTTCCCACAACGCTAACGGCCTGGAGAGGGCACGATCATGTGAACTTAAAATGGTTGTCAATGCCCTTTCCGGAGGGGTGCGTGGTCAGCTTCAAATCGTTGACAACCCGTGGCTGACAAGAATAATATACCGGCAACCCTGCCTGCGGGCTGGCGTTACGTTTGACTTGCCATTTCGCAGGGCCGATAGACATAAAAGCCTAGCTTAACTAGACAGGAGGGAACCCATGGGCGACCAGGACATCGCATTGATGGCTCACCTGATGCGCCGCGCCGGGTTTGGCGCGACCCGGGAGGAGCTGGAGGCCAGAGTGGCGAAGGGCTACGAGGCCACTGTCGAAGAACTGCTGAACGCCGACGAGCAACCCACGCTGGACCGCAACGAGATGATGCGGTATCACCCCTGGACATGGCGACCCGGCACTCTGCCCGGCATGGGCGCCGCAGAGTGGCTCCACGACATGATAAACACGAAGCGCCCGCTGGAAGAAAAGATGGCCCTCTTCTGGCACGGCATTTTCGCCACCGGCGTCTCCAAGGTCGACCACTATGACGACGTGATGGACATGATCGTCAAGTTCCGCGAAAAGGGCATGGGAGACTACCGCGAACTGCTGGTGGAAATGGCGAAGGACCCGGCCATGATTTACTGGCTGGACAACTGCGAGAACCACGCCGACGCGGTCAACGAGAACTGGGGCCGTGAGCTGCTGGAACTGTTCAGCATGGGCGTGGGCAACTACACTGAGGTTGACGTCCGGGAGTGCTCCCGCGCCTTCACCGGCTGGACGATTGAGCCGAAGCTGCCGCGCGGACCCCTCGGCCGCCACGACTGGTTCTTCGAGTACCGCTCCGAGGACCACGACGACACCGAGAAGACCTTCCTCGGCAACACCGGCAACCTGAACGGAGAGGACATTGTTCGCATCATCAGCGAGCATCCCGCCTCCGCCCGTTTCATCGCACGCCACCTTTACAACTTCTTCGTGGCTGACGAAGCACAGGTCCCGGCCTGGTCGGTGACTCCGCCCGCGGATCCGGAAGCCGTCGAGACCCTGGCCAACACCCTGCGCGACAACGATTTCAACATGCGGGCCACCCTGCGGGTGCTGTTCAACTCCGACTTCTTCAAGAATGCCCGCTTCGCCCGTCTGAAGAACCCCACCGAGGTAGTTGTTGGCACGCTGCGGATGGTCGGAGGAGCCGAATTCCCGGCTCCCGGCATTGGCGACCTGTCCCGGCAGCCCAGCTACATGGGCCAGGACCTGCTCAACCCGCCCAGCGTGGAGGGCTGGCACACCGGCGCCGAGTGGATTAACAGCGGCTCGCTCATGCGCCGCGTTAACTTCACCGCCGAACTGGTGGGCGATGTCTCCCGCCCCGGCATCCGGTACATGGTCGACCGCCTGCAGGCCAGTGGCGTCAGCAGCGCGGCCGGAGCCGTTGACGGCTGCCTGGACCTGATGGGCCCGCTGGAAGTAACCAACGAGAGCCGCGACGAGCTCATCGGCTTCGTTGGCGAGGGTGGCGACTTCTCCTGGGGCAATGAGTCCTCAGTGGCAGAGTCGACGCGTCGCGTGTCGGAACTGCTCCAGCTCATAGTCTCCCTGCGCGAGTACCAGTACGCGTAATCGAGTTGGAATGCGAGAGTGCGGGATTCAGCACCCGCACTCCACTGAACCGGTGAAACAATCAGTAAGCCGAAGCGACCGGCAGGAGGAAAACCTGAAATGACCAGCACCAAGAAAGATCCGGTCCTGGTAGTGTTCCAGCTAACCGGGGCCAACGACTACCTCAACACCATCATCCCCTACAGCGACCCGCTGTACCGGGACAACCGGCCGACGGTGGGCGTCCCCGAAGATCGGATTATCAAGGTTGACGAACAGATGGGCTTCCACCCGGAAATGGCCCCTCTGAAGCACGTATACGACCGCGGTGACATGGCGATCGTCCACGGGATCGGCTATGCCAACTCCCCACGCTCGCACTTCCGCTCGATGGACATTTGGCATACCTGTGAGCCGGACAAGCTGGGAACCGAAGGCTGGCTGGGCCGCGCCACCCGCGACATCGACCCGAACAAGGAAAACGTTCTGACGACCGTCAGCTTCGGCCCCTCGCTGTTCCGCGCGCTGGCCCTGCCTGGCGTTCCGGTAGCAGTCGTTGACGATCTCGACAACTATGGCCTGCTGCCCAACATCGCCGGTGAGCAGCGCAACAAGGTCCTGGACCGCTTCGCCCGGATGTACTCCCCGGCGATCGGCACCGGCGCGGTCATGGAATACTTGGGCCAGACGGGCCTCGACACCCTGGAGGGCGCCGACATCCTGAAGGAAGCCCCCAGGATTTACTCGTCGGAAGTCGAATACCCGGACACTTCCATCGCCAAGAAGCTGAAGGGCATTGCCCAGGTGCACATGGCGAACTTCGGCACCCGAATTTTCTACGTGGATCACGGCAGCTTTGACAGCCATTCCAACCAGATCGGAATGCACGACAAGCTGTGGTACGACGTATCCCACGCGATGGACGCTTTCTTGGACGACCTGAAGGAGCACAACGTTGACGACAACGTCGTGGTGCTCATGTTCACCGAGTTCGGCCGCCGCACCCACGACAACGGCTCCGGGACCGACCACGGCGCTGGCGGAGCAGCCTTCATGTTCGGCTCAGGCATCAACGGCGGACAGTACAGCGAGTTCCCCTCCCTGGAGGAGAAGGACCTGGAGCAGGGCGACGTAGTCCCGAACAACGACTACCGCGGCCTGTATTCCACCGTTCTCGAGGACTGGATGGGCCTGGACGCCAAGCCGCTGGTGGGCGGTCTCTACGAGAAGCTGCCTATCCTGGCCTAAACCCGTGGCCTAAACCGAATTTCACGACCAGCAGAGTGAAAACAGGGGCGGGTGTTTCAACCCGCCCCTGCGCTAACGAATGCACCACCCCTGAAGGGAGGATAACCAAATGCTTACGGAAACAGTGTCCGGCCGCACCTTTGACTACAGTCATAACGTGGGCCGCGGAGCCCAAACGGGCATGGGCTTCAACACTCCGGTGGCCATGACCATCGGACCAAACGGAATGGTGTACGTTGCCAACCGTGGCAGCGAGTCCATCAGCAACGTGGGATGGAACCGCACGGGTGTGGGGCAACGCATATCAAAGGTCAACCTTGGCGGCACCTGGGGCGAGGAAGAATACGTTGGCGAGTTCAGTCGCTACGGCAGCAACGACGGCCAGCTAATCTGGCCGGCGGGGATCGTGGCCGACAATGACGGCAATCTGTATGTCGCTGACGAGTGGCTCAATCGCGTAACGGTATTTGATACCGAGGGGAACTACCAGCGCCATTTCGCCATCGTGCAGTCGGGCGATCCCGAGGAGAACGGCAGCTGCGGTATCGCCATCTCCGCCGACCAGGAACTGTTCATTACCGACGGGCGAAGCCACCGGGTTCGAAAGTTCACCACCGGCGGGACCTACCTCGGATCATTCGGAAGCGAGGGCTCCGGTGAGGGTGAGTTCAGCTCGCCCTGGGGCATCACCACTGACAGTGATGGTTATGTCTATGTAGCTGACTCCGGCAATCACCGGGTGCAGAAACTGACACAGGACGGCGCGTTCGTCGCTCAGTTCGGTCGAGAAGGCAGCAAGCGGGGCGAGCTCCATTATCCGTCTGACGTTGCCGTCGACCCTGAGGGAGACGTTTACGTCTGCGACTGGAGCGACAATCGCTGGGGCCGTGGCCGCGTACACATCTATGAAGCCGACGGCAGATTCCTGACCAGTCTCGTGGGAGACGCTCAGCAGCTCTCTCACTGGGCTCAGATGACGGTGGATGCCAATGCCGACTACGCCAAGCGCCGCCGCGAGGTCCGCTCCACCGAGCCGGAATGGACGTTTGCGCAGCCAACGGCCGTCGAGTACGACGCTGAGAACAACCGGATTGTGGTGGCGGACACCCAACGCAGCAGAATCCAGATATACAACAAGCTGAGCCGCTACCTGATCCCGCAGCTCAACCTCTGATTCCTAGCTACACCAGCGCAGGAACAAGGAAGTCCGCCGGGAGAACCCGGCGGACTTTTTTGCAAACGACGCAATTCTGGTTTGCGAAACTTTTGAGTTAAGGCAAAGGCTTCACACATTCCTCAAGCCAAGGTATCAAGTTGGCGAATCGAAACGAATGCGATTCGTACAATTCCATAAAGAAAGAGTAGGCGCTCTCGCTGTCACAGTCGATGTGTTGACCGTTCATTCGCAAAAAATCATCAGTGGCAAAGAATGCCACTCGTTTGTTGCCATCTATGAACGGATGGTTGTTGGACAAACTCTCCATCAACGCGGCAGCCTCTTGTATCAGGCTATCGTAGTAGCCCATCTGAGGGCGCAGGATAGCCGAATCCAACGCCCCCAAGTCCCGAACTCCATGTGCGCCGCCAAAGGTGTCTATCAAAGCCTCGTGCATCTCAAGAACTTCGTCCAAAGATGGAAATTGGTGCATCACTGAGCGAGCAATTCACCCAATCGGCGATTCTTCTCGACGCTGGCCCAAAAATGAGCCATGACCTCAGGGCGAACCTTCCTTTGGGACCGGCCTTCGATATAAGCATGTAAGGCATCCTCGAGTACTGCCTGGAACTGGCGCCCATCCTCGTTGGCGATTGCTCGCATTTGCGCCAGCAGAGCGGGATCAACCTGGCTCGAGAATTTTTCTCGCTTTAGAGTTGCCATATCTGCCCTCTTGGGTACATTGTAGGCTAAGGTGATGTGAACATAGTCTATACGACGGCGGTGTAGACTATCAATGTTTATCTTGATGTCTCAAGGCAGGCAACAGCTCATGGAACCAGATCGCGAGCAGCATTTCCTTCTCACGGCAGTGGAACAGCCGGCTATCCTCTGTGCCGATGCTCCTGATGAGATTCTGGAGGCGTGCGGCGTTGAGGTGGAGCCTACGGATTTTCTGGAGCAGTATTTTGCTGCAGGGCATTCCGCGTGGCTGGCCCACAAGCACGGACGCAGAATCAACAAGCCGCAGATCCTGGTGAACCAGGCGATATTGGTGCTGTATCGCCGTGCCTGCCTGCTCAACACCGCAAGGTTGATGGGACGGGCCAGCCCGGATGCCGACAAGCCCTTCTTTTCCGACGAGGAACTCTACTGATTTTCGGCGCCAAGCGGGGCGACCGTTCGAGTTGACTCCGTCCCCCAAATGGCCTCCGTTGTCCGGTTCCCAAGCATAGTACAATCTAGCGACACCGCCATTCCCGGAGGAATCATGCAGGGTAAAACCGCCATCGCGAACATACTAAAGCAGGAGGGCGTAGAGTTTGCCTTCTGCTTCCCGAACAACCCCTTGATCGACGCAATCGCTGCGGCCGGAATCCGCCCCATCATCGCACGCATGGAGCGCGGGGCCGTTAACATGGCCGACGCTTACAGCCGGGTCAACAACGGGAACAAGACGGGTGTGTGCATAGTGCAGGCTGGCCCTGGCATCGAGAACGCATTCCCGGGTGTAGCCCAAGCCTTCGCCGACAATACACCCATCCTGATGCTACCGGGCCACGAGGGATCCAGCCGAACGTCCATGACCTCTGACTTCTCGGCAACCAGAAACTACGACGGCGTCACCAAATGGGCGGGAATGATCAATGCGCCAGAGAGGGTGCCGCAGATGCTACGCCGGGCGTATACGCAGCTGAGGGCGGGGGCGCCAGGCCCCGTGGTGTTGGAGACGCCTTCAGACGTGATGAACGGCGAGATCGACGAATCGTTGTTCTTCTACAGCCCAATTGCCAAGCGTCGTACTGCCGCCGACCCCGCAGACGCAGCCCGTGTGGCCCGCCGCCTGGTGAGCGCGACCCATCCGGTCATTTACGCTGGGCAGGGCGTCCTGTACGCAGAGGCCACACCCGAACTGGTGGAATTGGCCGAGCTGCTCAATGCACCGGTAATGACAACGACGCTGGGAAAGAGCGGCTTTCCGGAGAATCACCCGCTGTCGTTGGGCACCGGAGGCAATTCGGGCACTCGAGCGGTAGGGGAGTTTTTGCGCAAGGCCGACTTGGTATTCGGGATTGGCACCAGTTTCAACAAGACCCTGGCATCCGCGCCCGTGCCGGTGGGCAAGGCGGTCATCCAGTCCACGGTGGACGACCGTGACCTGAACGGCGAGTACGGGCTGGAGGATATGCTGTTAGGCGACTCCAAGTTGGTGTTGCAGCAGCTGATCGATGAGGTGAAGAGCGTCCTCGGCGAAAGCGGCAGGCGTGAAGACGGATCGGTGGCCGGGGAGATTGCCGCCATCAAAGCGGAGTGGCTGGCCGAGTGGATGCCCAGACTCACGTCCGACGACATACCGATCAGTCCATACCGAGTGGTGTGGGAGCTGAACAACGGGCTGGACAAAGCCAAGAGCATCGTTACCCACGACTCGGGCAACCCAAGGGACCAGATCGTGCCGTTCTACGAGGCGACGACACCGCGCGGCTACCTGGGCTGGGGCAACTCGACGCAGTTGGGGGCTGGCCTGGGCTTTGCCATGGGCGCCAAACTGGCCGCGCCGGAAAAGACTGTGTTGAACCTGATGGGAGATACTGCAGTTGGAATGTGCGGCACGGACTTCGAGACGGCCAGCCGCAACAAGATCGGCACAATCACTGTGATTATCAACAACGGGGCCATGGGCGGCTACGAGAAAAACATCCCTATTGCCGTGGAAAAATACGGTTCCAAGTTCCTCACCGGGGACTACACCAAGATGGCCGACAGCCTGGGCTGCCACGCTGAGACCATCACGCAGCCCGGCGAGATCGCCCCAGCGCTGACCCGCGCCCAGGACATCGCCTCAGGCGGCCAGCCGGTCGTGCTGGAGATCATGACCCGCGAGGAACCGGTGTTCTCCCGGTACTATTAGGCTGGACTATGACGGAACGCGACGTGAGCGACTTTGTCATCAGCGACTCTGGGGTTAAGGATTGGACTACCCCGGAAAATCATCCATTGCTCCAACACACTGACACGACACATCCGGCGTTTCTCGACAAATTGGCCGAGACCTACTCAAGAGGAAAAGTAAAGGGATTGCCGAGAATCTGTAGTGTTAACTCGGAAGATGCACGAACTTGGCACTACTTCAGCCCATTGCTCTTTGACGCGGAGAGAAAGAACACGATCTTGACTCACCTGTTGAGCCAAGCATTTCCTCAAATGGTTCCAGACTCAGGGTTGGAAAACGTCTCGTGCTCTGACCTGAAGTTCTGGCAAAAAATTGAGCCGCCGCCGAGCCGCCTTAGGTATATCAGGGAAGGAGCATCTGAGCCCGACTTGCTAATCGAGCTGTCTGAACGCACGGTTGTGTTATTGGAAGCAAAATTCCGTTCTGGTGTCAGCAAGAAAACTACCAAGGACAAAGCACGTGACCAGGTGATTCGGCTCATCGATGTCGGTTCGTGGTACGCCAAGAAGCACGGCCACGACTGCAGCTACGTTATCGTACTGCAATACGGTAGCGACCAGACCAATGCTGAAGAGGTGGTCAACCGATATGCCGGGAACCCGGAAGCTATCCAACGCGCTCTGTCATATCGGAGCGATTTGACAGAAATGGACTACCAACAACTGTCCCGCTCGGTGGTCTTTGTCCGCTGGCCCGACCCTTTGGATGAAATACAATGACCCGGACCATCACAGACCCGCCCAATGCCAGCCGGGGCAGCCGCAAGTGGCTGCAGGTCCTTGTCAACTGTCGGCCGGAGTTGCTGAACGACGCTGTTGCTCAGTGTCTCCACGAGCTTCCGGACGACATCGATTGGCGTTCTCCCTTGTGGGAAGACCACTACGCCGAGTACCGGGACCAGACTTTCCTGGACCGGCTTTCGGGTTCTATGTACTTCCGCGCTCCGGCGCGGCCGCAACAGGAACTCACCGACTTCTGGCCACGATTCGGCCCGCAGTGGGATGGTCTGGCTGTGACCGACAGGGGACAGGTGCTCTTGGTGGAGGCCAAGGCCCACATCCCCGAGATCGTCACCGCGCCTTCGCAGGCCCGCGGAGAATCCGCCATTCAAAAAATCCAGCAGAGCCTTGGGCGGGTCAAGACCTTCGTCAATTCGAGGGCTCCTGTTGACTGGTCAACCAGTTTCTACCAGTATGCCAACCGCTTGGCCCACCTCTACTGGATGCGTGAGATCAACGGCCACGACGCCTACCTCGTCAACCTGTTCTTCATCAACGACCGCGATATGAATGGCCCTGCATCCGTGGCTGAATGGCAAGCCGCCATACGCCTGCAGGAGGTATTCTTGGGCGTTCGCCAGGCTTCGCAGGTCAGCTATGCTCTGGATCCATGGGTTGGCGCATACTCGCTGGATGTTTTCGTCGATGTGAACGAAGTCTCTGTACTTTACCCACCGCCACTCTAACCCACAGAGGAGCCGCTGCAATGCCAGAAAAGTTCAGCTACGAGGGCCTGTTCGCCGCAGGAGTCCCGGAGGTTGCTCCAGGCAAGACCCGCCACGCCAAGTATGATTTCGCCGTCGCCTACCCTGACCCTGACACACTGCCCCTCGACGGGCTGGCCGACGCCGTGCGGAGCGTGCTGTCCCGCGAGGGCCGAGACCTGGCCTACTACACCGATCCCGCCGGTTACCCCGAGCTTAGACGGCTGGTGTCGGAACGACTGGCCCGCAGCCGCAGCATGCAGGTCGACCCGGACGGGCTTGTCCTCACCGGCGGATCCGGCGAGGCCATCTCCATGGTCATCCAGGCCCTGACCGACCCCGGCGACACGGTGCTGACCGAGGAGTTCCTGTACCTTGGGAACCCTGCGGTCCCTGCGCCGCTACAAGGCGAACGTGGTGGGGGTGAAGTGCGACGAGGACGGCATCATCCCCGAGGACCTCGACGCCACCATCGAGCGACTCAAGAGCGAGGGCCGGAGGATCAAGTACCTCTATACAATCCCTACCTTCCAGAACCCACTGGGCTGGACCATGACGCTGGAGAGGCGCAAGAAGGTACTGGAGGTCACCCGTCAGCACGGGGTGCCTGTCTTCGAGGACGACTGCTACATTGACCTGCGGTTCGAGGGAGAGGATGTCGCGTCCTTCCATTCATTGGACGACACCGGGCAGGTGATCTACGTGGGTTCTTTCTCAAAGACCATCGCCCCCGGCATGAGGATGGGCTACCTAGTCGCGCCGCCGGAGGTGCTCAGCCGGGCCTGGGCCTTCAAGATGGGCGGTGCCGTCAACCATTTCGCTGCCTTGACCATCGCCGAGTACATCAACCACGGCGACCTGGAAGGCCACGTCCGCGAGCAGAATGAGTCGCTCAGGACCAAGCGGGACGCGATGCTGGCGTCGCTGGGAGAGAACTTTGGCGACGCCGCCACCTGGACCAAGCCTGAGGGCGGGCTGTATGTCTGGCTGACATTGCCGGAGGGGACTGACCTAGAGGCAGTACAGGAACAGTCATTCCAGGAGGGAGTGGGCTACTACTCCGGGGTTCCGTTCTCTCCGGAGGGAGTGGGCAAGAACTCCGCTCGCCTCTGCTTCGGCTACCCCACAGCCGAGGAGAACTACGAGGGAGTGGCCGAACTGGCCCGCATAATGGAGCGCCACGGGGTGATTACGTAGCATCGTCCCTGGGTCATGTGTGCACTCCATTCTGAAGAACAAAACGAATGGGGCCTCAAATGAGGCCCCAACCGTTAAACCAACCAAACAACCTGCACTAACCTTACCATTACCGTGAATCGACCTGCAACTCAATCAGGAAACAAATCCCTCATTTTCACCGATGGATTTGATCAATTCGTCAAAAAGAGAGATTCCGTCGTTCACCAAGATCAGGACGGCATCGTAAGAATGCGGCATCTGTATCTCGGAGAGTCTATCCATAATTTTGCGGACAATGGGTTCATAAGAACTATCGAGAAATGCGCTCAGGGCATCCAATCTGTCTCCCATCTGACCAGCCGTAGTCATACAGTGTCCGTGGAGACGCCGCATCTGGTCGGCGATTCCCTCCGGAACATCAATTCTCGCCTCACCAAAGCGAAACTCGGTACCACCGAAGTTGAACTCGGCGACATAGGTAGCAAATTCGTCTGTCACCCTTCGGGCATGGAGCAATGTCCTTCTTGCGGCGAACTAAGAGTGCCGGTAATCCTCTCCCCGCCGTTGCGCCGCCAAACGTCGCTGACGGCGGACCTCCAAAAAAGACCCGCCACTGAACAGGAGTCCCAATAGCGCAAATCCAATTGCAAACGGGTCCGGGTCAACAAGACCATTGGACGTATTATGTACCATCTTCTCCCTGGGTACGATCAAAGCAAATTTAGCGACGGCGGGCGAATTGGCGTAGGCTAGTCCTCAGGCTCCTCCGGGTTCTCCAGGTCCAGCATGGCCAGCAGGCGGCCGTAGCCCAGGAACATGCCGGTGATCATGCCGAGCTCGAAAATCTCCGGGTCGGTGAACTCGCGGCGCAGTTCGCCGAAAAACTCGTCGTCCACGTTCTGGTGATCGATGGCCATTTTCCCGGCAAACCGGACCGCCAGTTTATCCCGGTACGGGAGATCGGTGTCCTCGAAGTGAGCCAGCGAGGCCACCATCTCCTCGGTCATTCCCTGCTGCACCGCCGGCACAGCGCGACCAAGCTTTCAAGTGGCGCACTCGTTCAGATCAGCGATCTTCAGGCGCACAAGCTCTTTCAAACGGGCATCCAGCAGACCCTCGAGCTTGAGCGGCCCATAGAAGGCCCAAAACGCCTCGTAGGCCTCCGGAAGGTTGCCAGCGGCTTGAAAGATACGGGGGTTCAGCTTGTGCTCGGCCGCCGCCCTGGCAATTCTCTGCATTCCGGGCGTCAGTTGCTCGGTGGGCACCAGCTTGATTCGCGCCATGTCGCCTTCCTCGCTATGAACAGGGACACAGGGTATATCCCTGTGTCCCCGTCATACTTGGTACTGAAATTTGGGGGTCAGACGACCGGACGGTCAGCTACGGCCGGGTCGACCTTGCGGCGGAGGAACTGCCCGTCGCCGAGGGTGCCGGAGAAGTTGCCGTCCTCCACCACAACCTTGCCGCGCAGGATGGTCGTGACCGGCCAGCCTTCGATTTCCCGGCCTTCCCAGATGCTGTAGTCAGAGATGTGGAAGTCGTCCATGGTCAGCGTTTTCTTGATGCTGGGGTCAATCAGGCATATGTCCGCGTCGCTGCCCGGTGCAAGCACACCTTTGCGGGGCCACAGACCCATGATCCTGGCTGCATTGGCCGATGTAACGTCCACGAACCGCTGCAGAGTCATCCCCTGCTTGGACACGCCCTCACTGTAGGTGATGCCCATGCGGGCCTCGGCGCCGTTATGGCCGCCGGTAACGTCGGAGATGGTGCGCCCCGAAATCTTGGTCTCCCACGATGTGCAATACTCGTCGGTGGCCATGGTCTGGAGTCCACCGTTGATGATGCCGCCCCACAGCATTTTGCGGTCTTCCTCCGACTTCAACGAAGGGTAGGTGTGGTACCGCATCCCGTTATCTTCCTTGTAGTTCTCTTCGTTGAAGCAGCAGTAGTTGTGCAGCGTCTCGCCGTAGATCGGGCGGCCGTTGGCGCGGGCTTCCATGATGTTCTGGACGCCCTGCTGGGCGCTTACGTGGACGAAGTAGACGGGTGCGCCGGTCCATTCGGCCACCCGGAGCACCCGCCGGAAAGAGACGTCTTCCGACTCGGCGCTATGCACCAACGACATATTGTGCCACTCGGTGCGTTCCTCGCGAGTGAGCTTCTGGTACATGTGCTGGACCATGTCGTCGTCCTCGGCGTGGACCAGCAGCATGGCGCTGAGCCGCTGGATCTCCTCCATCAGGTCGTGGAGGTGACCGGTACCCACCATCCTGGGCTCTCCGGTAGTGGCGGGTGGACGGATGTTGGTGGTGAATATCTTGATTGAGGCGAAGCCGTCTTCGACCGCCTCGTGCACGGAGCCGATGATTTCCTGGGGAATCTGACCCAAGAGCATGAGGTGGTGAGAGTAGTCGGCATAGGACTGGCCCTGCCAGACGCCGGTGCGTTCGGCGACGGCCTGGGGAATGTCGATGCCGGGGTACTGAATGGCGAAGTCCATCAGGGTGGTTGTCCCTCCAAAGAGGGCGGAGCGGCTGACCTCCGGAGGAGGAGCGGTCGTGAGGTTGCCGTGGCCCATGATGGGTGCGGAGATGTGGGCGTGGGGTTCAATGCCGCCAGGGACAACGACCTTTCCAGTCGCGTCGATTATGCGGCCGGCTTCATCGCCTAGGGCACCGGCAGCGGCGACAGCCGCAATTCTTTCGCCCTGCACCGCCACGTCCCAATCACCAACACCCATGGGGGTGACTACCTGTCCGCCGCGGATGATCAAGTCCAGCATGAGAAAGCCCCCTGTCCTAGTGTGCGCGGCGCCTGCCGCCGTCCAGATTTGGATACAGCCTCCCTGCCGGTAGGCCATGAGCGGCAGTTTAGCACACCCTACGAACGTGGACAGAAGTGCCGATCAGTCCGGAGATTCGACCATAATCGGGCAGGGAACCGGGCTCCAGGGGACTCAGTTGCCGGGGGCGGGCTGTGTCTGCGCCTCCGGCTTGGCGGGAGCTGCGGCCTGTGTAGATGGATCGGGCGGCGTCTGTGCCTCAGGGGGGAGTTGCTCCTCCCATTCGGGGAGCTGGTGCCTGCGGGTGGAGGGGAGGACAACTATTGAGAACACTCCCACCAGGCTCAGGGCCAGGGACAGGCCCATGGTGGCATCGAAGTTTCCCGTCAAGTCGCGGAGCCATCCACCTATCAGTGCGCCCGCAGCCATGCCCACGCCGGCGCCCATCATCTGCCAGCCAAAGGTGGTGCCGATGGGGGCACTGCCGTAATACTGGCGGTTGATGATGGGGAAAGCGCTCATTTCGCCGCCGAATCCGACGCCGAACAGCACAGCGAACAGGTAGAACTGCCAAGGCTCGACGGCAAAGAACAAGAGCACAATGGGGAGGGTCTGCAGGGCGAAGCAGACTGCCATCACTCCCTTGCTGCCCAAGTGGTCGGCAAGGACCGGCACCGCGAACCTGGTTACGGTGCTGGTCACCGACAGGGTGACGAAGGCTCCGGCAGCCAGACCGGCGGATACACCCTCAGCCTCGGCGATGGCCACAAGGTAGACGAGGACGATGGCGTGCCCGGCGCAACCCCAAAAGTGGATGCCGATGAGATTCCAGAAGGCGAGCGTGCGTTGCGCCTGTTTGAAGAATACGCGGGTGCGGATCTTGGCGATCTCGCCCCTCTGGACCTGCCTGACCGGCTCGTTCTCCGAGGCGCCCAGCGGACGCATACCAATCTGGGCGGGCTCGTCGTAGAAGAGCCGGACCAGCCCAAGAATGGCGACTCCGCCGACAATGCCCGGCACCCAGAATGCAGCGCGAAGGCCCGGGAGCCCGCCGCCAAAGGCGACGATGACCAGCAGCATTATGGGTACGGCCACAAGGGGGCCAATGCCCTGGGCAGACTGCAGCAGCCCCATGCCGGTTCCTAGATGCCGCCGGAACCACATTGTCACCGAGGCGGTCAAGGGGACCTGGAATATGCCCATGGAAACGCTCAGAATCACGCCAAAGAACAGGTAGAACTGCCAGAGGTTGGTCATGAATCCTGTAAGGACCATGCCGACAATGAAGAGCAATGCCCCAATGGTCATGGTCCAGCGGGCTCCGTACCGGTCGCCCATCCATCCGGCCGATGGGCCAAGCATGCCGGAGACCACCCATTGCAGTGCGAAGCCAAATCCCACTGCCCCATAGCTCCAGCCGAAGGAGTCAACCAGCCGAGGAATGAGTATGCTGGACGAGGAACGGAAGGAGGAACTGAACAGGCGCATCACCGCGGCGACGGCGACCATGACCCATGCGTAGTGGACGTGATGGCCAGCGATGACCAGGTTTTCAGGTCGCAAGGAGTACTTGGGGGAGGCGCTCATTATCCAACGCAGTCAAAGGATTCAGACCCCGACGGCCAAGAGTCGTCACAGGCGCCGGGGCCGAGGAAAGCGCCATTATAGCCCAACGCGATGATTCCCGCTTTCCGTCATTCGGTATCGCCATTGAGTCCAAAGGTCTTGCTTCCAGAGTAAGAAACTATCTCCGGACGAACGTGTCCCGATGACACCGGCGTGAATTCGGAAAGGAACTCCGGATCCCAGCCCTGGCTGCTTCGAGGGCAAGCCCCGACCAGGTCTATGGCAAGACCCCCGATCGAATCAGAGACTTGCTTTCGCGAAGGCGGCGCTTGCGGGGAGGCCTCCTTTCGCCGGGATGACAGGAGGCATCGCGGATGGTCGGGTGGGTAAAACGGGACAACGGAAGGCAGTGAGTTGGGACAGACGAGACGGCGAGGGTAATGGGGGGTGCGGGGATGAGAGATGGGGCGGGGGGACAATTTGCAGAGGGTAGGGGAAAGGTGAACATAATGAAACGCGCTTTCAGGGCTATCGCATTTGGAGGAGCAACCCTTGCTCACTGGCTGAGTGAACCGTCATTCCCGCGCAGGCGGGAATCCAGTGGACGGAAGTCGGGAGAAATCGCGTTAATCACACGCCTGATAGGCCCTTCCAACTCGATGGAGAATGCACTCCGAATGACCTGGATTCCCGCCTGCGCGGGAATGACGAGCTAGAAAAGTCAAATGCGATTGCCCTGAACGCGCTTTGAATGGCGATTGACAAAGGGTACAATCGGAGTATACTGATAGGTTACTGGCTTATGCCTCGGATAAGGTCTTCACTCAAACAACCTCTCACCTCGCCCCTATATCCGCTTGTTTTCGGCTTTTGCCCCACTGCGCCCTGAGCGCTCGCTTGTCCGTCGCAGCTAATCTCGGTAAGGAGATTCGGAATGGCATTGCCCGCTGTTCGTAATGGGCATTCGCTTCAAACGCAGGATGTCCGGTCTTATGCCCGCATACCCCAGGTTTTGGACGTCCCCAACCTCATCCAGAGCCAGATTCAGTCTTATGACTGGTTCAATGAGCAGGGACTGGAGGACGTGTTCCGCGAAGTTTCGCCGATTCTTGATTACACGAGCAAGAAGTATGAGCTCCACTTCCAAGAGCATGAATTCCGGCCTCCGAAATACCTGCCGCAAGAGTGCAAGGAGCGGGAGATAACTTTCTCCCAGCCGCTGTACGTGCGCACCCGCTTGGTTATGAAGGAGACCGGCGAGATAAAGGAGCAGGAAATATTCATGGGGGATTTCCCCATGATGACAGACAACGGGACCTTCATCATCAACGGAGCGGAGCGCGTGGTGGTCAGCCAGCTGGTGCGCTCGCCTGGCATCTATTTCGTAACGGAGCGCAGCCCCAGCAGCAACCGAGGGCTGTGCATGGCCAAGCTAATCCCGTCGCGGGGGGCTTGGCTGGAGTTCGAGACCAGCAATAAGGACGTGCTGTCGGTCAAGGTGGACCGGAAGCGGAAGGTCTCGGCGAGCACATTCCTGCGCGCACTGGGCGTGGCCTACGACGACCAGATAACCGCCCTGTTCGACGATGTCGACAACGACGAAACTCACCGGTACATGCAGGCCACCCTGCGCAGCGACCCTGCCACTGACCCGGCCGGAGTTACCTTCCGGTCGGAGGACCTGCAATCGCTGTGGGGCTGGCTCCACGAGGGTGAGGAATATGACGCGGACGCAGCGCAACGGATAGCCGGAGCGCAGATCGAGTTCTACCGCCGTCTCCGTCCGGGTGAGCCTCCCAGCCTGGAAAACTCGCGGAACCTGATCAATAACCTGTTCTTCGAGCCGCGCCGCTACGACCTGGGACGCGTTGGGCGGTACAAGTTCAACCGGCGCCTGGCAATGGAGGAGGGCGTCGGCCCAATGACATTGACCCGCAATGACATCATCGGAGTGATCCGCAATATGATCGTCATCAACCAGGGCGAGGGCCAGGTGGACGACATTGATCACCTGGGCAACCGCAGGGTCCGGGCCGTTGGCGAACTGGTGCAGAACCAGGTTCGCGTCGGCCTCCTCCGCATGGAGCGAATGGTCAAGGAAAAGATGACCCTGGTCGATCCGGAGACCGCCGCCCCTCAGGGCCTGGTAAACATACGGCCCGTGGTGGCAGCCGTCCGGGAGTTCTTCGGCGGGTCGCAACTGTCGCAGTTCATGGACCAGACAAACCCGCTGGCCGAGCTGACACACAAGCGCCGCCTGTCCGCGCTGGGCCCCGGCGGCCTCTCCAGGGAGCGCGCCGGCTTTGACGTGCGGGACGTTCACTTCTCTCACTACGGCCGCATATGCCCCATCGAGACCCCGGAGGGTCCCAACATCGGACTGCTGAGCTCGCTGGCATCATATGCCCGCGTAAACGAGTTCGGTTTCATCGAGTCACCGTACCGCGTGGTCCGCCACGAACTGTCAAAGGACTCTCCGGACCTGCGGGGACGCACAGTAACGCAGTCCGTCATCAATCCCGAAAACGGCCACATCATCGTGAACGAGGGCGTTGCCATCGGCGCCAACCGGATCGGGGCCATCAGGCGCCTGCCGGAAGGGACGATGATCAAGGTACGCCCCTTCGTCGTTGAGGCCACGGACAGCGGCAGGCTGGAGGAATACATCGTCTGGCTATCAGCAGACCGGGAGGAGGACTACAGGATAGCCCAGGCCAACGCCAAACTGGACAATTTGAACCAGTTTGTTGAGGACCGGATCGAAGTACGCGTGGGCGACCAGTACACACAGGGCTCGCCAAGCGAGGCTCACTTGATGGACGTTTCGCCGATGCAGATCATGAGCGTGTCGGCGGCGCTAATCCCATTCCTGGAGCATGACGACGCGAACCGGGCCCTGATGGGTTCGAACATGCAGCGCCAGGCGGTACCGTTGCTGCGACCACAGTCGCCGACTGTTGGCACAGGCATCGAGGAACGCGTGGCCCGCGACAGCGGACAGCTGGTTACCTCAAGAGTGAACGGCGTGGTCACGTCGGTGAACGGCCGGGCCATCGTGATAACCGACGTGGATGGGGTGGATCACAACCACCCGCTGATCAAGTTCTCTCGCACCAACCAGGGCACCTGTTTCGACCAGCGTCCCATCGCCACCCGTGGCGACGTGGTGCAAGTGGGCAGCGTCCTGGCAGACAGCTCGTCCACAGAGAACGGCGAGCTTGCCCTGGGTCAGAACGTACTGGTGGCGTTCATGTCGTGGGAGGGCTACAACTACGAGGACGCCATCATAGTGAGCGAGCGTCTGTACCGCGACGACTTCTTTACTTCGATTCACATCGAGCGGCACGAGATGGAGGCGCGGGAGACCAAGCTGGGACCGGAGGAAATCACTCGGGACATCCCCAACGTGGGCGAGGCCAGCCTGCGGGACCTGGACGAGCGGGGCATCATTCGAGTGGGCGCCGACGTTACGCCGGGCGACATCCTGGTGGGCAAGGTCACACCCAAGGGCGAAACTGAACTGACCGCGGAGGAAAAGCTGCTCCGCGCGATCTTCGGCGAGAAGTCGCGCGACGTTAAGGACACCTCCCTTCGCGTGCCTCACGGCGAGCGAGGTAAGGTCATCGACGTCAAGGTGCTGAGCCGGGAAAACAAGGACGACCTCAACCCCGGAGTCAAGGAGGCGGTCCGCGTCTGGATCGCCCAGACCCGGAAGATTTCCGTCGGGGACAAGATGGCAGGGCGCCACGGCAACAAGGGAGTCGTGGCCCGCATACTCCCCGAGGAAGACATGCCCTACCTGGAGGACGGCACGCCCGTCGATATCATCCTGAACCCCATCGGCGTGCCTTCGCGGATGAACCTGGGGCAGGTTTTGGAGACGCACCTCGGGATGGCCGCTGACCGGTTGGGCTTCCAGGCCAAGACACCGGTGTTCGACGGCGCGACCGACGAGGCCATCGAGGACTCGCTGGCCCGTATCTGGTTCAGGCAGCAGGCAACGGCTTCCTACAGCGGCAATGGCCACGAGAATGGCCACGGCAATGGCCACCATCCGAACGATCCGCAGGTGGTGTACCGCTGGCTGGAGGATAGAGGCTGCGACCCTTACGAGATTTTCGACGAGTCAAAGCTGGGCCGGGCCCGCGAGGCCTGCCTGCGACTGTGGCTGGAGAACGAAGCCGGACGGGATACCACCGGCATGGACATCGACCAGATGCACCAGGAGGCGCTGAAGGTCCACCGTGAGCGACTGATCGCCCCTCCGACGTTTGGCAAGTTCAAGCTAATCGACGGACGAACCGGCGAGGAGTTCGACCAGCTGGTAACCGTTGGCAGCATCTACATCCTGAAGCTCATCCACTTGGTTGAGGACAAGATTCACGCCCGGTCCACGGGCCCGTACTCCATGATTACCCAGCAGCCGCTGGGCGGTAAGGCACAGTTTGGCGGCCAGCGCTTCGGGGAAATGGAGGTCTGGGCACTGGAGGCGTACAGCGCAGCGTACAACCTGCAGGAGGTGCTCACGGTCAAGTCCGACGACGTGGCGGGCCGGGTCAAGACCTACGAGGCGGTCGTCAAGGGCGAGCCCATCGGGCAGCCCGGAGTGCCCGAATCGTTCAACGTCCTGATGAAGGAGTTGCAGAGCCTTGGCCTGAGGGTGCAGCTTCTGAGCGAGGACACCCGGACGGCTACCACGCAGGATCTCGGGCAGGAATTCGCGCCCGAGCTGGGGCGGGGATTCGGCAGAGCCATAGATGGTGGCACGGAGCTATTCCCTCTGGAGACGATTTAATAATGGTCAGAATGGCAGACAGAGCGGAGACAACGGCGACTGATTTCAACGCCATACGAATCTCCATTGCATCGCCAGAGCAGATTCTCAGTTGGTCACACGGCGAGGTCACCAAGCCGGAGACCATCAACTACCGCACCCTGAGGCCGGAAAAGGACGGCTTGTTCTGTGAGCGGCTGTTCGGCCCGACCAAGGACTGGGAATGCTTCTGCGGAAAGTACAAGCGCATCCGCTACAGGGGCGTGGTGTGCGACCGTTGCGGCGTCGAGGTAACCCGGGCCAAGGTGCGCCGGGAGCGCATGGGGCACATCCGCCTGGCAGCGCCAGTGGCCCACATCTGGTTCAGCAAGACCAACCCCAGCCGGTTGGGCCTGCTGCTGGATCTATCGCCACGCAATCTGGAGCGAGTACTTTACTTCGCCCAGCACATCGTTATTTCGGTGGACGACGACGCCCGCCGGGAAATGGTCGAGGCGGAGCAGCTGAAGCACGAGCTGGAAGTCGAACGGAGGCGCAGCAACGCCAAAGACGAGCTGGAGGAGCTGAACCGGCTCCTGCTGAGCTACACCGGCGGCATCGAGCCGGAAACGGCCAATCCCGCCGTGGAGTTTGCTCCCGAGGGCGGCGACCCAGTGCCAGAGCTGCTCGAGATACAGCGGCAGATCGATGCCATCAACAACCAGCTCTCAACCGAGCAGACAGAGCTGTCGGCCCAATTGAAGGTCACCCTGGACGAGCTGAACGACCTGCAGAAGATGAAGCTGTTGGCCGAGTCGCGCTACCGGGAGCTCAAGGACAGATACCCCAGCGTGTTCGAGGCCGGCATGGGAGCCGAGGCGATCCTGGCCATACTTCGTGCCGTGAACCTGGAGGTCCTCCGGGACCAGTTGATTAACGACATGCAGTCCACCTCCGGCCAGCGACGCCAGAAGGCGATCAAGCGGCTGCGGGTGGTGGAGGCGTTCCGCCACAGCGGGAGCCGTTCGGACGGCAGCTCAGGCGACGGAACGCGGGTCGAGGACATGATCCTGACCGTAATGCCGGTCCTGCCTCCCGAACTGCGTCCGATGGTGCAGTTGGACGGCGGCCGGTTCGCCACCAGCGACCTGAACGACCTGTACCGCCGCGTCATTAACCGCAACAACCGGCTCAAGAGGCTCATGACGCTGGGGGCGCCGGAAATCATCATCCGCAACGAGAAGCGGATGCTGCAAGAGGCCGTGGACGCCCTGATTGACAACGGACGGCGCGGCCGTCCCATACAGGGAAGCCACAATCACAAGCTGAAGAGCCTGTCAGACCTGCTGCGCGGCAAGCAGGGCCGGTTCCGGCAGAACTTGCTGGGCAAGCGGGTGGACTACAGCGGGCGCTCCGTGATCGTGGTGGGGCCCGAGCTCAAGATGAACGAGTGCGGGCTGCCCCGGCGGATGGCGCTGGAGCTGTTCAAGCCGTTCGTCATGCATCGTCTGGTGATGCTGGGAATAGCACCCAATATCAAGAATGCCAAACGGATGGTGGAGCGCGCCCGGGGCGAGGTCTGGGACATTCTTGAAGACGTGATAAAGAACCGCCCCGTGTTGCTCAACCGTGCACCTACGCTGCACCGCCTGGGCATCCAGGCGTTCATGCCGGTACTGATTGACGGTCACGCCATCCAGATTCATCCGCTGGTCTGCTCCGCATTCAACGCGGACTTCGACGGCGACCAGATGGCGGTGCACGTGCCGCTTTCGCGGATGGCCGTGCTGGAGGCCCAGGAGGCCATGCTCAGCACGCACAACATGCTGTCGCCGGCATCGGGCGATCCGCTGGTGGCGCCCACGCTCGACATGGTCATGGGGTGCTACTACCTGACTGATGTAGATACGCTGGAAAAGCGGCCCGACGTAAACGGAGCCAACCGGAAGTTCTTTGACATTTCTGAGGCGCGGGACGCCTTCGAGGCGGGCGAGATCGACCTCCGGGCCCCCATATATGTCAGGCGGATCCGGGGCGGCGAAAACCGCGGGGGGTACTACTCCACCACCCTGGGGCGGCTGGAGTTCAACTCCATCCTGCCCGACAAGTTCGTCTTCGATGAAAACCTGCCGGAAGCCGCGCGTATCCAAAACAAGCTGATCGATCGAAGCGCACTGAACGCCTTGACCTCGAATCTGTACCGGCTTTTGACCAACGATGAAACTGCCGAGGTTCTGGACAAGATCAAAGACCTGGGCTTCCGGTATGCCACGGCATCCGGCATCACCATTGCGATTAATGATATCCAGGTGTCCCCAGAAAAGTCGCAGGTGATGATCCAGACGGAGGAAAGGGTCGACCAATACAAGACCGAATACGAAGTAGGCCTGATATCTGAGGAGGAGCGCCACGCCAAAATCGTGGACGCGTGGAACCAGGCCTCTTTCGAGACCGCCGACCTGGTGGGCAGCGACCTGACCAACTACGGCGGCATCGGCATCATGGCCCTCTCGGGTACGAAGGGTAATATCTCGCAGATCAACCAGATGGCCGGGATGCGCGGCCTGGTTCGCCGCGCGGGCAGTACGGACGTCATCGAGCTGCCGGTCAAGTCCAACTTCCGTGAAGGCCTGACGGCACTTGAGTACTTCCTCAGCACCCACGGCGCCCGCAAGGGTCTGACCGACACGGCATTGAATACGGCGAGCAGCGGCTACCTGACCCGCAGGCTGATCGACGTGGCCCAGGAAGTGATAGTACAAGGCGAGGACTGCGGGACGCTGGACGGCTGGGCGCCACAGCGGCCGGCCCCACACAGCAACATCACCCTGCAATACCGGGTCACCGGAAGGCTGGCGGCAACAACGCTGGCTCACCCCGAGACAGGGGAAATCCTCATCAACCGCAACGAAACCATCACGCTGGGCAAGGCCGACCAGCTGGTGGCGGCAGGCATCACCGAAATTCCGATCCGTTCGCCCCTCACCTGCGAGGCGTCTCGCGGAGTGTGCCGGATGTGCTACGGCGATCTGGCAGCCACCGACCAACCGGTGCTGGAGGGTCAGGCCGTTGGCATCATTGCAGCCCAGAGCATCGGCGAGCCGGGCACGCAGCTCACCATGCGGGTATTCCACACCGGAGGGGTTCGCCGACGCAACAGCGAGCTGGACGAGGCCGTGCTGGCCAGAGCCCGGGAGCTGCAGGCAGTGCCGGTAGAAATCCGCGAGCAGTTGGCGCAGTTCCGCCGGGACATGCCCGCGATTGGAAAGATCTGGGAGGATAAGGAAGAGCTCAGCCTCAACGTGTCCAGCGACCGGCAAACGATCGCCACCAGGATGACCGAGGCCCTGGGTTACCTGGAACAGACGAACGAGGCCCGGAACCAGCGAGGCCAGATTAACTGGATTCGCGACGACCTTAGCCGCCTTGGTGAAATCAATTCGCTCACCCAGGCCAGGGATCTGGTCACGCAGATCCGGCGGGACGTGGACATTCTCAACTCCGGTATCGACTCACAGTTGGGAAGCGCGGGACAGCGGCGGGACCAGCGCCGGGACACCATGAACCGGCTGCGGGAAATGGCCGCAGAACTGCCGCACCAGACCGACCGGATCCTCGAGGAGGTCCGCCAGGTTCCTCCCGCCGATTTGCAGGAGGCCCTGACCCGGGTGCGAGCGGACGCAACGGCAGTTGTCCCGGAGCTGCAAAAGGTGATCGATGAAATCAAACGTATGATCGAAGAGCTCCCGGGCGCGGACGCCCGCCTGCAGGGAAGGCTGCTGCTGGTAATCGAGAGGATCCTCGATGATCTGCGCCGGTCCAGCGATGCCGCTGAGCTGCAGGAGGCGGTCAGCCGGGTGGTGGTGGCAGACAGCACAGACGAAAACCTTTTCCGGGTGGCGTACGAGCTGAACAGGATTCTGGGCAGTTCCAACCGGCACAGCTATGACCTACAGCGGGAGGCGGACGTAATCCGGCAGGACGTGGAGGCCCAGAACCTGGACATCACCGGCGGGCTGCCGCAGGTGGAGGAAATATTCGAAGCCCGGGTGCCCAAGAGCGCCGCCATCCTCTCTGACATCGACGGCGAGGTGGAGCTGGAGACGGATGAGGAAACCAACGTCCTGCGGGTAGTCTTCCGGGAAGAGGTCCGGGAGGAATTCCCGATGCCTGAGGGCGCCCGAATTCTGGTCAGCGACAGCGATATGGTGGAGGCGGGAGACATCCTTGCCGACGTACCGGTCGTAGAACAGTACGTGCTGCCCGAAGGCGCCGAGATCTTGGTGGATGACGGTGAAGCGGTAACGGAGGGCATGGTGTTGGCCTCCCTGCCGGATGCAGGCGATTCCAATGAGTCCGTACAAGTACCCACGGCGACCGCCAATGGGCGCGTCGAATTGTCCGAGAACGGGCTTTCGGTCATCTCGGAAGGCGGCGCAGTAGAGGCCACGGTCAACGGCCGGGTCGAGCTATCGGACGAGGACATCACCGTAATCTGGGAAGATGTGGAAATCAGGGAGCACATAATCCCAACATCGGCGTACCTGATGGTGCGGGACAGCGACAAGATCAACGCCGGCGACCCGCTGACCTCGGGCCCGCTGAACCCCCACGACATCCTGAGGATCCGGGGCAAGGAAGCCCTGCAGTCCTACATCGTGGACCAGGTCCAGGCTGTGTACCAATCGCAGGGCGTGACCATCCATGACAAGCATATCGAGATTATCCTGCGCCAGATGTTGCGCAGGGTGCAGGTGACCGAACCGGGAGACACGGAACTCATCCCGGGCGAGGTGGTCGACAAGTTTGTCTTCCAGGAACAGGTTGCCAAGGTTCTGGCCGAGGGAGGCGAGCCCGCCACGGCCGAGCAGGTGCTGCTGGGCGTTACCCGAGCCTCGCTGCGCACCGATAGCTTCCTCTCTGCGGCATCCTTCCAGGAAACCACTCGGGTGCTGACGGAAGCGGCTGTGAAGGGACAGCAGGACCACCTGCTGGGTCTTAAGGAGAACGTCATAATCGGACGTCTGATACCTGCCCAGGTAGAGATACCCGGGATGGAGGAACTCCTGAGGCCGCAGCCCGCCTTGGACATGGGTGCCATGGCGCCCGGCACCTGGCTGCGTGGTCCGGCTGCGTCGGACGAGAAAGGCTCGGAGGAGTTGGGGATCCTCGGTCTGGACGACGATTTCGATAAACTGGCACAGGCGGCCCGAAGATACGCCAAAGAGGGCGAAGATGACGATGACCTAGAAGACCCCTTCGAAGAGGAGGACGACGGGGAGGAAAAGCCCGCCCAAAGCGAGGGATCTACTACCGGGCTGGCGGAAGAAGTCGTCAAGCAGCCAGAGGAGTAACCGCACTGCATCTTGGGCGCAAGCATCGAAATGAAGGGGGAGCTGTTGAATGGCCGCTCTCCCGACATCTTACATGCAGGGACCGATGCGAGGGAGGTGAGGTGTTACGATGACTGAATCACGCGGACCCGGGAATACGGAACTCTCGGTTAACCTGGCGCCTCTTCACCCCGACGGACTCCATTTGTCCAATCCAGTGATCATAGCCTCAGGGACCCTTGGATATGACGGCTATGGTCGTGGCATCGTTGGCGAATACCCGATCAATGAACTCGGGGCGGTGATTCCCAAGACGATTACGCGCTGGCCTCGAGAGGGAAACCCGGAACCCCGCTGGTATCCCGAGTCGTATCGGCAAGCTTGGGAATCAGGCGATCACCTGTTTCTGAATGCCATCGGGCTGACCAATCCAGGCATCGAGACCGCAGTGCGGGAATGGACAGCGCAATGGGCGACTTGGAACGCAACTGTTTTCATAAGCTATTCGGCCCACAGCGTTGGTGAATTCGGAGAGATGGCGGCGATGACCCGAGAGGCCGTGGGCATCAGCGCGCTGGAGTTGAATCTCAGCTGCCCCAACGTAGAGAACGGGGCAATGTTCAGCTACAGTCCGGCTCTCACCCACGATGCGGTTTCAGCAGTCAAGGCCAATAGCGGCCTGCCGGTGCTGGCCAAGCTATCACCCAATGTGCCGGACATTACGGAAATCGCGCGGGCCGCAGTGGACGGCGGAGCAGACGCTCTGACCATCTGCAACACACTGCCAGCGATGCGAATCGACCCTGAGACACGCCGGCCAATCCTGGGGAACATCACTGGTGGTTTGTCGGGCATGGGGTTGCGACCGGTGTCGCTGGCGCTAGTCTACCAGACGGCCCAGGCGGTGGACGTTCCCATTATCGGGGTTGGCGGCATTTTTGACGCCGGTCACGCTCTGGAGTATATCTATGCGGGGGCGACCGCCGTACAGATAGGCAGCGCCAATCTGGTCAACCCCGGTGCGCCGTGGCGCATACTGGAGGGGTTGCGGGAATACCTGAGTGAGAACGATTTTTCCAGCCTGAGCGAACTGCGCGGAGCGGCGCATCCGTCGCCGATCGGTATCACGTAATTTTCCTCACCACCTCCAAGATGTTACATTAAGGGCGTAGCTCCGCTCGTCAATTTCCGGGTGGGCAAGTCCCCTCCCGGAAAGTCTGTTTTTCAGGATGATGACCCATGGTCTCAGTTCTTCAGAAAATTCTAGGCGACCCCAACGACAAAGCTCTGAAGAGGTTGGGCTCCAACAAGAACAAGGTAAATGCGCTGGAGCCGGAGTTTCAGGGTCTCTCGGACAAACAGCTTCGTGCCAAGACCGAAGAATTCCGAGAACGGTTGCAGGGACGCGAGAGCCTCGACGACCTGCTGCCCGAGGCGTTTGCGACGGTCAGAGAGGCCGCGCGCAGGAACCTGGGCCAGAGGCACTATGACGTCCAGATCATGGGCGGCGCCGCACTCCACGAGGGGAAGATCGCGGAGATGCGGACGGGAGAGGGGAAGACGCTGGTGGCGACGCTGGCGGTCTACGCCAACGCGCTGACGGGCCGCGGAGTGCACGTGGTGACAGTGAACGACTACCTGGCCCGCCGCGACCCTGTGTGGATGGGGCCGATCTATGAGGCGCTGGGACTCACCGTTGGGTGTTTGCAGCACGACGCGGGCTTCGTTTACGACCCCAACGAGGATGGCAAGCTGCCAGGTCTGCGGGAGGTCACCCGTGAGGACGCCTACCGGACCGACATCACATACGGCACGAACAACGAATTCGGCTTCGACTACCTTCGGGACAACATGGCCCTCTCCGCCGACAGGCGAGTGCAGCGTGAGCTGCATTACGCGATAGTCGACGAGGTGGACAACATACTCATAGACGAGGCCCGAACACCACTGATCATCAGCGGTCCGGCAGAGGAGCCGGTGCAACTCTATCAGAACTTCGCGCGGCTGGTGCCCCGCCTGGATCCAGCCGAGGACTACACGATTGATGATCGTTCACGGGCGATCTCGCTGACCCAGGAGGGGATCGGAAAGATGGAGAAGTGGACCAACACCTCCAACCTTTACGATCCAGAGAATTTTCACTTAGTCCACTACATGGAAAACGCCCTCACCGCCCACGTCATGAAGCAGCGGGACAAGGATTACGTGGTGCGGGATAGCGAGGTGGTAATCGTCGACGAGTTCACCGGCAGGTTGCAGCCGGGGCGCCGCTGGTCCGACGGCCTGCACCAGGCCGTGGAGGCCAAGGAGGGCCTGAGGATTCAACGCGAGAGCATCACCTACGCGACCATAACGCTCCAGAACTACTTCCGGATGTATGAAAAGCTGGCGGGAATGACGGGTACCGCTGCCACTGAGGCGGACGAGTTTTTCCGTATCTACGGGCTGGAAGTCGTGGAAGTACCCACGAACAAGCCGATGGAGCGGGACGACCTGTCGGACTTGGTGTACCAGTCGACCGAGGGCAAATGGAAAGCAGTCACGGACAAGATCGTCGAGCTGCACGAGACTCAACAGCCGCTGCTGATCGGAACCACTTCGATCGAGGACTCCGAGTTCCTGAGCGAGCGCCTGCGACGAAGAGGTGTCCGCTACCAGGTGCTGAACGCCAAGAATCATGAGGGGGAGGCAGGCATCATCGCGCAGGCCGGCCGCCTCGGGGCGGTTACGGTTTCCACCAACATGGCCGGGCGCGGCACGGACATCGTGCTGGGCGGAGCCGACACCTCTCGGGAAGACTGGCAGCAGGAGCACGACAGTGTAGTCGGTCTGGGCGGGCTGTATGTCATCGGAACGGAGCATCACGACGCGCGCCGAATAGACAACCAGCTCCGTGGACGCGCCGGAAGGCAGGGAGACCCTGGATGCTCTCAGTTCTACGTGTCGCTGGAAGACGAACTAATGCAGCGATTCGGCGGTGATCGCATCAAGACGGTCATGGGGTGGACCGGTCTGGAGGATGACACGCCGGTAGAGAACAAGCTGGTCACCAAGTCAATCAGCGGTGCGCAGGTCAAGGTGGAAGGCTACCACTTCGACATTCGCAAGCACCTTCTTGAGTTTGACGATGTGCTCAATAAGCAGCGCGAGGTGATTTACGACGACCGTCACGAAGCGCTGGGCGACGGGAACCTTCGGGAAAGAACGCTGGACATGCTCCGCCAGGAGTACGCCAGGCTTGCGTCGCAGCATCTTCCCGGCCGCCTGTCCGATGACTGGGTTCCCGAGGGGCTGATAGACGAACTGGGGCAAATCGGGCCGGTGCCAGAGGACCTGGATGACGAGGAGAAGGTATTCCAGTACGGCCTGGACCAGATTATGGGAATTTTGTCGGCCCACGCCGAGGGCATCTATACAGAGCGGGAGGAGGCGATAGGGGCCGAGCACATGCGGCTGACCGAGCGGTTCCTGCTGCTGAGGGCCATTGATTCGCACTGGATCCAGCACCTGACGGCCATGGAGAACCTGCGGACCGGCATCGGGCTGCACGCCTACGGGCAGCGCGATCCGCTGGTCATGTACCGCAGCGAGGGCCAGAAAATGTTCCGCGACCTCCAGGACCGCATACAACGTGACGTGGTGCGAACTCTATTCCACGTCGCAGTCGACCCGGCGCAGGTGGTTGCACAGATGGGCGGCAGCGGTTCGCCTCGCCGGAACAGGTCATCGGGTAGCCCGATGCGTGCCGTCGGCGGCCCGAACCGTAACGCTCAGCCTGCTGGTGGCGCCAAGGTGGGCAGGAACGCGGCCTGCCCCTGCGGCAGCGGCCGGAAGTACAAGAGGTGCTGCGGCAAGGCGGCATAGCCAGCTCAGGGATGCCCAGGCGTTATCGTCCGAGGGAGGTTGGTCGGGTTCTTATCAGTCTCGGTTGGGATCTGGACCACTACACCGGTAGTCACGCCAATTACCAGAGACCCGGACACGCCGCGGTTATAGTGCCTGAACACAGGGGTGAGGTTCGAGCCTCTACCTTCTCCAGTATTCTGCGTCAAATGGGAATGACCAGAGCCGAGTTCGATCGAATAGCTGACGAGGTCCTGTGATGAGTGTTCGTAAATTCACGGTGATTTTGCTGCCACAGGATGAGGGCGGATACCAGGTATTCTTTCCCTACTACCCCAACTGCACCACGGATGGTGACACGGTCGAAGAGGCGCTGGCAAACGGAAAGGACGCCCTCGAGGGATTGCTCTTCACAGAGTCCAAACACGGCGGAGACAAGGTGGAGCCTTACGTGCTGGCCTCGCACGTCGTAGTAGCCGAGGTGGACATAGAGGTACCGGCCGCCCTTCTGGAGGAGGAAGTAACTGCGGCCAAGATGGCCGGGTAGATAAGGGGGGTTGTTACGGGCAGGACCTGCCCATCACTCGGGGCTGACTCATCAATCCGAAAGGGACTTGCCGCCGAAGAGACCCTTCAGCCAGGCCAGAATTCCTCCCTGTCGGCGTTCCTCCGGTTGGCCTTGGCCGTGCTCCACTTGGCCGTGCTCCATGGGAGCGACTCCCTCTCCCGAGAGCACATGATCTGGTTCCCTGTCGAAGGCCACCTTGCAGCCACGACCACAAAAGTAATAGTGCGTGCCCTGGTATTCGCTGTGTCCACCAGGAGGGTTGTCCGTGTCTACCTCCATCAGGCACACCGGATCGATCGCTGTGGCCATTTACTGCACCTCGTTCAGGTCAATGAGGCGGGTGTCCCGGACCCTCGCAACCTGAGGGAATTGGATATAACTGTAACCGAACTGAACGCCATCGCCAGAGCGGCCAGCACCGGATTAAGGAAACCCTGGGTACCAAAGAAGAACTCCAGGGAAGAGGGAACTCCACCCAAAGCGTGGAAGACAGGATACAACACCCCAGCGGCAACGGGAATCAACAGAATGTTATAGAAGAAGGCCCAGAACAGGTTCTGCTTGATTGTCCGGAGCGTCTGGCGACTGAGGGCGATGGCGGTGGCCACGCTGCCCACGTCCCCACGCATCAGGGTGATGTCGGCCGATTCGGCGGCTATGTCCGCGCCGCCGCCAATGGCCATCCCCACGTTCGCCTGGGCGAGGGCAGGGGAGTCGTTGATGCCATCTCCGACCATAGCGACGACACGGCCCTCGCGCTGAAGGTTGCGGACGATTTCGGCCTTGTTATGCGGAAGTACTTCCGCCTCAACTCTTTCGATGCCCACCTGCCGCGCGATGGTGTAGGCCGTGGAGGCGTTGTCGCCGGTGAGCATCACGACCGAGAGCCCCATTTCACGCAAGTGGGCCACACCATTTCCCGCCCCGGGTTTCAGGGTGTCCGCCACGGCGATCACACCCCTTGCCTGGCCCCCAGACGCGAGGAACATAGTGGTCATGCCCTGACGGTCAAAAGAGTCGGCCCCCAGCGAAAGGCCGTCGAGAGGGATGCCGTTCTCCTCCAACAACAGGCGATTACCAAGGAGGACCGTTTCTCCATCTACCTGGGCCTCGATACCTTGTCCCGGTATGTTACGGAGGCCGCTCAACGGCAGCAGAGCGAGTCCCCGAAGCTGCGCTTCGCTGACTATTGCGTCGGCCAGGGGATGCTCAGAACCTCGCTCGGCGGAAGCAGCGACGGCCAGCATCTCGTCCTCGTCAATCCCCGAGACGATGACTCCAGTGACCCTCGGTCTGCCAGTGGTGAGAGTTCCAGTCTTGTCCAAAACAACGGTGTCCACCCTGTGGGCCGTTTCCAGCGCCTCGGCCTGCTTGACCAACACGCCCTGCTCGGCTCCCCTGCCTATGCCGACGATCAGGGCTGTGGGCGTGGCAAGACCCAGGGCGCAAGGGCAGGCGATGATGAGCACGGCCACGAACACCAATATCGCCAGGGTCACTGCGGGCGCCGGACCAACCACTAGCCAGAGCAGGAAGGTGGCAGCCGCCACAGCGACAACAGCCGGGACAAACCAGGCGGAGACCTGGTCGGCGAGCTTCTGAATCGGGGCCCGGGAGGCCTGGGCATCCTGCACCAAGCGGATTATCTGCGCAAGGGCTGTATCCTCACCGACCCGGGTTGCGCGGCAGAAAAGCGCTCCCTGCTGGTTGAGTGTAGCGCCGAAGACCTGACTGCCGGGAGATTTCTCTACGGGCATGCTCTCACCGGTGAGCATGGATTCGTTGACGGCAGAATAGCCGTCGGTAACGTCCCCATCAACGGGGATGTATTCTCCCGGTCGTACCAGCACGAGATCGGCCACAGCAACCTGTTCCACGGGGACTTCCAACTCTCCATCCTCGCGAACGATCACGGCAGTGGTGGGCCGCAACTCTATGAGCCGACGGATGGCCTCAGAGGTCTGCCCTCGGGCCCTGGCTTCCAAAAACCGGCCCAGCAATACCAGGGCGATAATCACCGCCGCCGTCTCAAAGAACACCTTGCCGTCAATACCGGCACTCGACAGTACCGACGGAGCGAAAGCCTCAAGCAGCACGACCGCGACGCTGTAGCCGTAGGCGGTCCCGGTGCCCAGGGCTATGAGGGTGTGCATGTTTGCGGTGCCGTGGCGCACGGCGGCCAGTCCCGAGCGATAGAACGAAGCGCCGGCCCAGAAAAGCACAGGCGTGGCCACAGTCCAGAGGAGGAACGGATAGAAGGCGATTTCCATCCAGCCCCGAACCCAGGGAAACCCTCCAAAAGCGCCCAGAAACAGCAGGATGGCTCCGGCAGCGGCTACCACAAACCTGTTGCGCAGGGCAGCCGTCTCCCGGACCTTCGACAGTCTCTCCAGTTCGCGTTCACGACCTGCGGCGGATTCGACGGTATAGCCAGCCTCCTCCACCGCGCGCCGCAACGCATCGAGCCCGGCGATCGTGGGCGCGTACTCGACTGTGGCCTTCTCAACGCCAAGATTGACGCTGGCACTGGCAACGCCCGGCACGCCATTCAGCGCCCGCTCGACGTGGTAGACGCAGGCGGCACAGGTCATCCCTCCGATGTTAAGGGATGTGGAGACTGTCTGCCTTTCCTCTGCCTCTATTGCCATAGAGCGATCAGTGCGGAGAACGTGTCAGCCGCGCTTGCCTGTCTAAACACCCTCGACAAAATAGAGGTCGCCCGTGGAGGCTTTCATTCGCATTTCCTTGAGGGGAGCGTACACGTCCGAGTTGTACCATTCCCTGGCTTTCTCGACGCTCTCGAACTGGAGAATAACGATTCGCACGGGATCGTATTCGCCTTCAATCTTTTCCGCCGCACCCCCACGCACCACGTATGTCCCACCAAACTGGGCAACTGTTTCCGGCACTAGTTTGCCGTATTCGGCGAAAGTCTCCCGATCCGTGACAGTTATGTTTCCAACCATGTATCCAGCCATTGAATATACTCCCGAAATATTCGGTTGCCAGACATTCAGCAATCAGCGTAGCACTGACTGGCATAGCAATCAAACGAGTCACTGGCGGACGCTCGATACAGTGGTTGCCAAGCGAAAAAAAGGGAGCGGAATCCATCCGCTCCCACAATACCCCGCCGGATTCGCGATCAGACGTATCGTGGCTGGACATCGCGAGGCAAACCAAATGCGTGTTTGCCTACCAATTCCAGTGCGTCGAAGCCGCCGATGGGGTGGATGGGGCCGGCCCGCACGTCTCTATAATGGCGCTCCAGGGGCAGACGCCGCGCCAAGGATGCGCCGCCTACCATATCAACCGCCTTGTTGACCACGTCCACCGCCGACTTCATGCAGAAATACTGCATCCCTATGGCCTCTACGAGAGTACTGTCGTCGCGATTGTTTATGTCGATAAGCTTCTCGGCGACGCTCTTCTGCCAAGCCCAGGCCGCGTTCAGGGCGATGTCCATTTCCGCGGCAAGGAACTGGTGGCCCGGATAGTAGCTCTCAGGGTGTTTGAAGGGCAAGTTAGTGCGCCCGGAGGTCATGTTGATGGCGAAATCTCTGGCGGCCTTGGCTATTCCCAGATAAACCGATCCGAAAGTGCCTCCATGCCAGGCATACAAGCCACGGGCATACTCGTCCCACACCCAGACGTTGTGCTTGAAGACGTGGTCTTCCTCGACATACACGTTCTCGAGACGCCAGCTGTGGCTCTGGCTGGCCCGCATCCCCATTGTGTCCCAATCGTTCAGGCAGACGAGCCCCTCAGTGTCCGTCGGAAGGATGAATATCAGCCCGATTTCGCCGTCATCAGGGTCGTTATAGACAGCGGTACAACCGAACAGGTCTCCGATTGGGCTGTTGGTGCCGAAACCCTTTCGCCCGTTTATGCGAAATCCGCCATCGACCTTTTCCGCCTTTACCGTGGTGTAGCCAATGCCGGAAATGCCCTTGTAGCTGTCAACGTTCGGGTCCGTAACGGCGCCGAAAACTATCAGCTTTTCATCGGCGACCTTGGTGAGCAGCTCCTTGGGCCCCTCATCCCCGCGGGAGATCAGGTCGGTCATTATGAAGGGGAGGCCGAAGTGCATGTTTATGGCCAGCGCAGTGGCTCCGCAGCCCTGGGCCAGACGGTTTTGTGCGATGCAGATGTCCAGCAGGTCAGCGCCGCCGCCGTTACAGTCCTCCGGGATCGGCATAGCGAAATAGCCGGACTCCTTCATTTCCGCGTAGTTTTCGAAAGGAAAAACCCCTTCCCGGTCGTACTCCGCGGACCTCTCGGCGAAAGTATCGGCATGCTTGGCGGCCAAGTCATACCATTTGCGTTGCGATGAGGTGAGTTCCTGAGTCATAAGCCTCCTCCCATGTGCGCATTCAGGGAGCAATTCGTAGGCAGTCACCTTGAGGCGGTATTTTAACGCAACCCCATGTGAGCGTCCAATCGTGCCCGAAATACTCGCGAAGGATGCTGGGCGACGATTGCGGAGCCGGAGTTCAGCGAGGAAAGGGGTGAGAGCTACCCCAAGGAGGGCGAAAGTTCGTTATCCAAGCCACAACTGCAGGTCACCGGCGAGCGTCACCTCGCGAGATTCCGGCGTTCGTTCAATGCAACCAGACTGGGCCATTGCCTCAACGATGGCCCTGCCCAATGCCCCACCCAAGTGCGGACGGCGTTCGGTCCAGTCTACGCAGGAGAAGGCCACCGGCTTGCCGGACCTTGCGACAGGGACAGCAATCCCTCTCGCGGTGAGGGCCGCAATTCCCAGCGCAGTTGGCAGGTACTGGAGGCGGCGAGCATCCGGTCCAGCAGGAACAACTTCCAGCCAGCCGCGGTCGAGCAGCCCGTCCATCAGCGCAACGCCAGTGACACCCGCCAAGTGGCCGTAGCAGGTGCGCGCACGGCGCAGAGCAGTGTCGCGGCGTACCTCGCGAGCCGCCTGGGCGCTGAGAGGCTTGACGGGCAGCAGCATTGAAGAGGTCATTGCCGCTAAAATCCGGCGCCGTTATCCCTACGGAACCTGACCAAGTTAACCGCCCCCAATCGCTGGCAGGAAATGGACCTCGCTGGATTCCTTGACGCGTTCGAGGAGGCCAAGGAGGCTTGTCTCACCATCCACGACCACCGCGAGGCCGGGCAACAGGTCATCTTCCTCCATGTCCATAAGCAGGTCGCGGGTGCCGGGATACTCGCGCTCGAGGTTGTTGATTACCTGACGGACCGTCGCACCCTCCACCACCACCTGTTGGCGGCCGCCTGTCATGTTTTGCATTCGCGGCGGGAGCCATACTTCCGGCATTGCACCACCCTCCATCAGAGGTTGTCGGCTTCGGCAATTCAGTTCCGAAAATCAATCGGGGACAGGTTCAGCACCTGTCCCCGAATCGTAACGCTTTTGTCTTGTCAGGGCCAGTGGGCGTTAACCCTGGCCGTTGTTGCCCCAGAGGCCTTCGAGGACCTTGTCAGGCGACATCGGCAAGGAGTTCATTCGGACCCCAATGGCGTCGTAAATGGCATTGGAGAGAGCGGCGAGAGGCGGCACGAGCGGCACCTCGCCTACTCCGCGCAGCCCGTAGGGGTGGGCCGGGTTGGCGACTTCGACAATGACCGTGTCGATCATGGGCAGGTCGAGGCTGATGGGCATCCGGTAGTCGAGGAAGCTGCTGTTGAGCATTCCGCCCTGATCGTCGAAGCGGTATTCCTCGTTGAGGGCCCAGCCGATGCCCTGCACGACGCCGCCCTGGATCTGGCCTTCGACGTAGCTTGGGTGGATGGCCTTGCCCGCGTCCTGGACCGCGGTGTAGCGCAATACGTCGACCTTGCCGGTCTCCGTATCGACCTCAACGTCCACCAGGTGGACCGCGATGGAGGGACCGGCCCCGGGCGGGTTCACGCCGGCCCGGCCAACGATTGGGCCGCCGGTGCCAACCTGGCGGGCGGCCAACTGCTTGAAGGTAAGACGAAGCTCCTGGTCGGACTTGTGCTGCAGGACGCCGTCGACGTATTCAACGTCATCTACGGGGATATCCCAGATGCGGGCGGCGCGCTCACGCATCTGGCGCTTCACGTCCTGGCCAGCCTCGTAAGCAGCCCAGCCGGACTTGAAGGTGGCGCTGCTGCCGCCGGTGTTGGAGGTGAAGCCAATGCTGTCGGTATCGCCGACCTGCGGCTTGATATCGTCCATCGGGATGCCCAACACCTCGGCGATGTGCTGGGAGACGGCAGCGCGGCTGCCGCCGATATCGGGCGACCCCTCAGTCAGGCTGACCGAGCCGTCGGAGTTGACCACTGCAAGGGCGCTGGCGGGCCCGGTGTTATTGCCCCAGAAGCCGCTGGCGACCCCGCGTCCCCGCTTGATGTGGCCGTTAGTCCCATCGCTATTGCCGTCGATGGGCGCGCCGTAGTGGGGGTGATCCTTCACGGCCTGGAGAGTCTCGATATACCCGACCTTGGGGGTAGTCGGGCCGGTAACCCGACGGACGCCCTCCTTCGAGCTGTTGAGCAGGCGGAACTCCAGTGGGTCCATCCCCAGCTTTTCGCACAGCTCGTCAATGGCAGTTTCCATGCAGAAGGCCGACGCCGGAGCTCCCGGCGCTCGGTAGGCGGCCGACTTGGGCCGGTTGATGACCACGTCATAGGCGGCCAGGTGGGCGTTGGGGATGTCGTACTGGGCCATCATGCACTGGGCGGCGGGAGAGACGGGGGATCCGGGGAACGCGCCTGCCTCATAGATCAAGGTGGACTCGGCGGCGACCATTTTGCCATCCTTGGTGGCGCCTAGCTTTAACGTGACTTTCGTCCCGGAAGTGGGACCGGTGGCCTCGAAGACTTCCTTGCGGGACATCTGCACCTTTACGGGATGGCCGCTCTTGCGGGACAGCAGGGCCGCCACCGGCTCTACATACAGGACCGTCTTGGCGCCGAAGCCGCCGCCGATCTCCAGCGGGACGGCCTTTACGTCGGCTACGGGGATGCCCATGAACCGCGCAGTATGGTCGCGAACGGTGAACTGCCCCTGGCTGCTGGACCAGATTGTCAGCTTGCCGTCGGCACCCCACTGGGCGGTACCGGCGTGGGGCTCGATGTAGCCCTGGTGCACCGGGACTGTCTCGGTCTCTTTCTCGACGATGATATCAGCCTGCTTGAATCCCTCTTCAACGTCGCCCAGTCCGAACTCGAAGTGGTTGGCGATGTTGCTGCCCTTGGCGTCGTCGCTTTCATCCAGCAGGCCGCCCGGACGAAGGGCCGGATTGGACAGGCTGGCCAGCCTCTCGTGAACCGCTGGTGCTCCAGGCTCCATGGCCTGATCGGCGCTGAGAACGGGCGTTAGGACCTCGTATTCCACTTTGATGAGATCGAGAGCATTCTCGGCCACGTGGGAACTGCTGGCGGCCACGGCGGCGATGGCGTGGCCTTTGTACAACGCTTTCCCGCGGGCCAGCACGTTCATGCTGAGGAAACCCAGGTTCTGGATCGCGCCCTCGGCCAGATCGGCCAAGCGACCTGAAGTCTCCGGCCAGTCGGCGGAGGTCACAACGGCGTGGACTCCGGGATAGGCCTCGGCAGCACTGGTGTCTATTGATTTGATGATGGCGTGCGAGTATGGGCTGCGAAGTATCTTGCCATAGAGAAGGCCAGGGAGATTCTGGTCGGCGCCGTAGCGCGCCCGTCCGGTAACTTTTTCGGCCCCGTCCGGCCGTATGGGGCGGGTGCCGACCACGTTAAATTCTTCATTCGAAAGGACGATATTTGGCTTGTAATCCAGCATTTGCGTCTCCTGACAGTAACTGGTGTAGAGGCCCCGAAACTACGGTGAATATAGTATCACAACGCAGGGAAATCGAAACGGGACAGGCCACTATCAAATCTTTCTGGCGGAAACCTCCACAATATTTCCACGAAGTTCACACACAATTAGAGTGTTTGTAATTGACCCCCCTGTATCGCGCTCTTAGCATTGGTGATGCGGTTTCAGGGGTACTTAATAATTCCGGTCCAGTAGTACAAAAGAGGACATCAAGCAGCGCCCTGTTAGTTGAAATGCCGCGTTGCGATGTGAGGTCAGTGCCACCAGCTAGCCTACCCTGCCCTAAATCTCTTGCATTATTGTCAAGAATTCATACCATCCTCTGCACCCTCAAACTCACACAATTAAATGAGGCGAGTTAGATTCAAGGATTCCCTTCAGGCTCTATACCAAGCGTTGCAAAGGCGCCCTGCGAAACCGCCGCCTCATAGCTCCTCATCCCACGACCCCGGCCACATCTACAGAATAGCCTGGTGGCACTATCCCTCAACCAGGCTCGCCCTATGAATCCCTGACGGGAACATATACCGCGAGCCATGCCATGCCGAACTTCCAGAGAAACGCTCTGAGGGTCGCCAGGGCAACAAGCTGCGGTTTCCCTCGATTGCCTTCACTCCCACCCTGGCCGGTTACTCCAGAACCAAACGATGCCGTCTGGTGTGATCGCACCACAATAAAATGGAGGATTGCGGATGACTAAAATCTGGGCAGCAATATTTCCTCCATTTGCATTACTGGCGGTCATTGTTATGTCTGTGGCGGCGCTGAGCATTGCCTGCCGGGGTTCTCAAGGGGAGCTCTCGAAAGTGTCCGATGTACCAAAGCCCTCAATCGAACTGACTTCCATTACGGCGATTCCGGGCAGACTGGTCGTGTCCGACAGTGAGGTTTTGTTTGGCCAGTCCACTGCTATCAGCGGTCCAGCGGCTGAATTGGGCATGGAGATACGACGGAGAATTCAGCCCGTCGCTGATGAACAGAACAATGCAGGGGGCTTCCTTCGTCTCGCTTTGAAACTTACAACCGTTGTCGATTCTTCCGAACAGGATTCTGCCTACAGCAATACATGGAATTTAATCAGGAAGCAGGAGGGTTTCGCCCCGATAGGAGAGATGGGCAGTCCAACATATCGCGCTGCTTCGCCTTTAGTATCAGCGGATGGCGTCCCCTCCATGGCTCCATTCACGGCAGCTGAATTTCTGCAGGATTCCGTCCGGAGCAACCTCACCAGCCCGCGTGTCTACAACTACCAGGAGGCACCGGAGCTTACGTCAGTCAAGTGGTGCCACTGCCAGGCGATGGCAGCATTCCAGTAGTTGCATCGTATCAGCCTGCCCTGCACGTCCTGGACTCTCTCTCCATTCCTTGACCTGTTTCCCTAGGCGGGTTATCTCAGCGGCCGGTTCTCCGAGTAGCGGGTTCCCCAGAATGCAACACAATGCAACTGGTCTTGAAATACCGCAGCTTCGGCGTGCAACAAATCGCAACGCTTCCCGGCGGAACAAACTCCTCTATGCAACCATTCGCCGTAGCTGGAGGGCCCAACTACGAGACCGTACGAACCCCCAAATGCAACACCCCGGCGGCATTGTCGCTAAGCCAATCTGGCTGCCGTCGCGTAGAAGCAGCAGTGGGCGACAAGCGAAAGTCCCTCGTTCCTTGGCAACGAGCACTAGCAGCGCTTCGGGGCTTACGATATACTGCCTGCGGAAATCGACACTTGTCGAGGCACGCTAACCCGGGCGTCGTTCGGTCGGGGTGTGCGGGCAACATTCATCGGGAGAGAACGACTAGGATGCGTATACCGGGCAGGCGCGTCGGCCGGGTGATCGTGGCACTGGCCGCGGTGGGGCTGATTCTCCTTTCAACCGTAGCCAGCCACGGCTGCAGAGTCCAGGGGAGCAGTCCTTCGGCTGGCGGACCGGTGGTTACGGCCGAGTAAGCAAGGCTGGATACTAGCAACAGCACTCGGGTCAATTTGGCGGTTGGGGCAGACCAGGTGCCCCAACCAAAACGGACCGGGCTATGACTGCCGACAATAGCCTCTCACCTCACGGCGGCAAACTCCAAGTATCGGTTGCCTCTCCGGGCGAGGCGCCGCACCTGATTGCCGGGCTTCCTGGCCTGGCGGTTAATGACCAGATAGCGCGAGAGGTCATAAACCTTTCCTATGGCGTGTTCTCGCCGCTGGACGGGTTCATGGGCAGCGCCGACCTGGACTCGGTGGTGCGCTCGATGCGTCTGTCCAACGGGCTGGTCTGGAGCATTCCGATAGTTCTGGACGTGTCTCCAGCGGACTGGAATGCCGCGGGGGCGCCGGTTGGCAAACGAGTTCTGCTGAGGCACCAGGACCAGCCACTGGCAATCCTGGACGTAGCCGAGGTCTACAGCTACGACAAGACCGCGATGGCCCAGCACGTCTACGGCACCACCGACGATGACCATCCCGGCGTAAGCCGCACAATGGCCCTTAATGACATCTTGGTCGCCGGAAAGGTCACGCTGGTCAATCCGCCGCTGGTGAACCCTCCGTTTGACCGGTTCTGGAAGACGCCGGAACAGTTGCGAACGCGGTTCGGCGAGCTGGGGTGGGACTCTGCCGTTGCGCACCAGACCCGGAATGTGCCACATGCCGGGCACGAGATGATGATGAAGGGGGCCTACCTCGCATCGGGAGCCGATGGGATCCTGGTCAGCGCGGTAATCGGGGAGAAAAAGCAGGGAGACTACATCGACGAGGCCATCGTCCTCACTCATGCCCTGCTGCGTGATGAGGGGTTCTTCCTTCCAGGGATTCACGATACGTCGACGCTGATGTGGGACATGCGATACGCGGGGCCGCGTGAAGCTGTCTTCCATGCCATCGTGCGGAAAAATCTTGGATGCACTCACCACATGTTCGGCAGGGACCACGCCGGGGTGGGCAGCCACTATGGCCGCTACGCAGCGCACGAAATTTTTGACACACTTCCCGACCTTGGTATAAAGTCGATTCTCACACTCGAGTGGTGGTACTGCCCTGTCTGCGAGAGTGTGGCCTATGAAGGGATTTGCGGCCACTCCGACAGCAAGCAGGATCTGGCAGGGACCCTCATCCGTAGCATAATCAGCGGCGGCGCAGGACCCGCAGCTACGACACTGAGGCCTCAGGTTCTGGAGGCTGTGCGGGATTGCGCTGAAAAATACGGGATGGGATCTCCTTTCGTGACGCAGGAATACCTGGATAATCGAACACCGGTAATCACCATGCCAGAGATGACTGGATGCACCTGTCCGGAGCACCAGTCCGCTTAGATCTGTTGTCTTCAACAACCCCCTCTACCAGACGCGAGGGGGTTTTACTTTGTTGCAGTCAGGGCACCGGAACCGACCGTCAATAATTGGAAATCGGGGGTAAACCATGCCTACATTCGTAGACCCCAACGCCTGCAATGCCTGCGCCGAGGAACACCTGGGGCCTCTGTGTGTATACATCTGCCCCAACGACCTGATGGTGCTGGATGTCGCCGCCGACAAGGGTTTCAACCAGGAACCTGATTTGTGCTCGGAGTGCTACGCCTGCGTCAAGCTCTGTCCACAGGAGGCCATCCACGTCCGGGGCTACGCTGACTTCGTGCCGATGGGCGCGATAGTGCAGCCCCATCGCACCGAAGACGGCCTGCAGTGGGAGGTGGTTTTCCGGGACGGACGCCGATTCGAGTTCACCTACCAGTCGCGCACTCGCCCCGCCGGGACTGTGGTGCCCTACCAGGGGTTCACTGAAGACCGCGCGAGCGACCTTCGCAACCAGAACCTGGCCGGCGATTCAAACTGGCTGGGCGTGGACAGCCTCCCGGTCCCCGGGTCCAGGTAGCACCAACTTTCCTTTAGATTCGATACGCTCTCCCGGAGCTGAACTCGGTTCCCGCTAACGGGATTGCATCCTGAAACACGGAGGTTCGAGCCGTGGCTTTCGAGACTACAGAAACGGTGGATTGCGACATACTGATCATCGGCGGCGGAATGTCAGGGTGCGGAGCCGCCTTTGAGGCCAAGTACTGGGCTGGAGACAAGCGAGTGGTGCTGGCCGAGAAGGCCGCGATCGAGAGGAGTGGTGCAACCGGCGAGGGGCTGTCGGCCATCAACTGTTACATGGGACAGCGCTACGGGTGGAACACACCCGAAGACTTCGTAAATTATGTGGTCAACGACATGATGGGCTTGGCCCGGGAGGACCTGGTCTATGACGTTGCCCGTCACGTGGACAACTCGGTACACCTGCTGGAGGAGTGGGGTCTGCCCATCTGGAAACAGGAGAACGGGCAGTACGAGCGCATCGGACGCTGGCAGATCCCCATCCACGGCGAGTCGATCAAGCCCATCGCAGCCGAGCCAGCCCGCGCCGCTCTGGGTCAGGAGAACATCTACGAACGCGTCGCCATCACCCACCTTCTGAAGGACGACAACGACCCCGACAGGATTGCAGGGGCGGCTGGGTTCTCGGTTCGCGACAACAAGTTCTACATATTCAGGTCGCCCGTGGTCATCATAACCACCGGCGGTGCGTCCAATGTTTTCCGGCCACGCTCAGTCAGCGAGGGCCTGGGTCGCACGTGGTACTCCGTGTTCGCCACCGGGTCGGCCTACGGGCTGATGATTCCGGCGGGAGTGGAAATGACACAGATGGAGCACCGGTTCGTGCCAACCCGGTTCAAGGACGGCTACGGCCCGGTGGGGATGTGGTTCCAGTACTTCCACGCCAAGGTGTTGAACGCGCTGGGCGAGGACTACACGGTGACCCGCGCCGCCGAGCTGGACAAGTACGAACCGTACGGCTCGGCCATACCCACACCGACTCCGTTGCGGAACCACCAGATGTACCTCGACATCCGCGACGGCTACGGGCCCATGTACATGCGGACCGATCAGGCCATGCAGGCATTGTCTGGTGGCGACCCCGCCAAGATGGACCAGGTGCGAAACGAGGCCTGGGAAGACTTCCTGGATATGACTATATCCCAGGCGCTGACTTGGGCGGCCCAGAACATCGCCCCGGAGGAGACACCCTCGGAGGTGGTGCTGGCGGAGCCGTACATTATGGGCTCACACTCCGGCGAGGCTGGTGCGTGGGTCAGCGGCCCTGAGGACATCGCCGTTGACGACTATTTCTGGGGCTACAACCGCATGACCACTGTCAAGGGTTTGTTCGCTGCGGGCGACGGCGTCGGCGCGGCGCCGCACAAGTTCTCGTCGGGTTCCTTCACCGAGGGACGCATAGCCGCAAAAGCGGCTGTTAACTACCTGACGGACAATCCAGCACGCCCGACGGTTTCCGGCGGGCAGGTGCAGGGAATGAGGGATACGATACTGGGCCCCATGGCCACATTCGACCGGCACAAGGGCGCGTCCACCGCCGAGGAAATCAATCCCAACTATTTGACCCCAAAACAGGGGCTGGTGCGGCTGCAGAAGATCATGGACGAATACGCCGCAGGGGCATCGGCCTGGTACACGACCAACCGGCATACGCTGGAGCGCGGGATAACGCTCATCGAGATGTTGCGCGAGGACCTGTCCCACCTGGCGGCACGCAACCCGCACGAGCTGATGCGTTGCTGGGAGGTGGTGCATCGCGCCTGGGTCGGCGAGGCCCACCTCCGGCACCTGATACACCGCGAGGAGACACGCTGGCCTGGGTACTACTACCGGTCAGATTTCCCCGACCTTGACGATGCGAACTGGCGGGTATTTGTGAATTCACGGTACGACCGCAACGCCGATTCCTGGCAAGTGATGACCCGGCCTTATCGCAACCTCATAACTCAATAGGCTCTGAGTCTTGGGGACAAATGGAAGGGGTGCTCCAGTGTGGGCACCCCTTTCCTGATTGTGGTCCTCCGAGTAACCTCCCGGTGACGGCACCGGCCGCTGTTGCCTACAGGGAATCAGGCCTAGTCATCATCGTCCCAGCGGTAATACGAGGAGTACTGCCGTTGAGGCAGAACGGGACGGCGAGTGATGACTCGGGCGGCGGCCACAGCCAGCAGTCCGGCCGCAAATCCGCCGACGTGGGCGAAGAAAGCCACGCTTACAGTGTTTGACAGACCCAGGGAAGTCAGCCCCTGGAACAATTGCCACAGGAACCAGCCGCCCAGCAGCCACATCGCAGGAACCTCGATCACAGTAATCAGAATCATCACAATGAGGGCCCGAATGCGATTCCGGGGAAAAGTCAGCAAGTAGGCACCCAGTATTCCCGAAACGGCGCCGCTGGCACCGATCAGTGGAACCTGGGACTGCGGCTCAATGGCCATGTGCGACAGGACGGCGGCCACTCCGGTGACCAAGTACAGGAGCAGAAAGCGCACGGGTCCGAGGTGGTGTTCCATGCTGTTGCCGAACACCCAGAGAAACAGCATGTTGCCCGCCAGGTGCAGGAAACCACCGTGGATGAACATCGAGGAGAAAACGGTGGCCCAGATGGGAACGGGCGATGCAATGTCGGCGCCAGTGAAATGGAACTGGTAGTCTCGCCCTTCTGCCAACTCTGAGGGGATGAATCCCCACTTGTAGAAGAAGAGATTGATCTGGAAGCTGCCTTCCCCGGTAAGGACTCCGAGACCACCCGTCTGTAGTTCATACAAAAAAACCAGGCAGTTGAGCCCAATGAGGGCGATGGTTACCGGGGCGAGGTTGCGGTGGCGGGCACCGGCATCGGCAAAAGGGAACACGGTTCAGTTGCCTCGATACCAGGCCCGCCAGTCAGTTGAACCGGAACTCAGGGCATCACGTGGCGGATGGGGCAGCGGTGCTGGAAAAGATGTCGCTGGTGGCTTGAACTATGATGCTTGCTGCCATTTCGTTCGACATCGTACCCATGTTCAGCATCATCTGGTAATGACTTGGGTCATAGGGGTTGAAGTTGAAGAAGCGCCGGAAGAAATTCTCATGAGCCCGCTCAAGCTCTGCACCGTAGTTCTCCGCTTCCTCCCTGGTGTAGTTCTCGCGCTGCATCAGCGTTTGGACTCGGACTTCGAGGGGAGCGATCAAGCCCACATGCCAGGCACCCGGAAGGTCGGCCAGGATGGCGTTGGCTCCTCGGCCCACAATAACGGCGTCGCCGCCCTGATAGATGTCGTGTACGACCTTTTCGATGCCCTCGAGAAAGGTCTTGTCGTCGATGGGCCTGTTGGCGTTGTTACCCTCCCCCATCATCTCCATGAATGTTTCCGGGGGCAGATTCTCGATCCCCCTGCCGAAATACGGCTCTCCGCTCACGCCCGACATCGCCGACCGCTCCAGCATGGTCTGCAGGAACCGGCCCAACCGGTCGCGGAACCGGTCGACCCGCTGTTCTTTGGCGATAAGTGCTCCGACTGGAGAACCGATAAGGCGGGCGGCCTGGGTGAAGATCAAGCGGTCGTAGAAATTGATTTCAAGACTCTGCGACACCAACTGTCCGATGCTCACCGCACCGGCTCCAAGGGGGCCATGAATTGTAATGACTGCCATGATTGCTACCTCCCCGGGTAATTCTTTAGCCGTCCTCTGTCCGCGCTCAGGCCAGACAATTGGCAGGTCAAAGGCCGCTCTCCAGCAGGCGCGAGCGGCGCCGGCCGTATTCGTCTGCGAGAAGTCCCAGCGCATAGGAATCGAACCACTGATCGCCACGCCGGTGGGCTTTGCGGAAATGGCCCTCCATAACGAAGCCTATATGCTCGACCATAGTCAGGGCCGGCCTGTTGTATTCCGGAACGTCGACCCAGATTCGATGCAGTCCCATGGAGTCGAATGCGTGGTCAAGCAGGCCTACCATGGCCATGGTTCCGTAATGGTGGTGCCACAGATCCTTTCGTCCGACCAGGATAAAGGCCTGCGCCTCCAGCAAGGGCCATTCGATGACCAACTGCGCTTCACCAATGTGCTCGCCATCGTTGCTGTAAACCGCGAACACCTTGCGGTTGTCGTCGTTGAAAACTCGATTCCAATCGGTGTCGCCTCCTTCCAGGACGTGAGCGGGAATGTAGCCTGCGTGCAGCGGCTCACCATCATCGCCCATTCCATACCAGGAGGCGTTGACCTCCTCGTCTTTCAGCCATTCCAGGAGCCTCCCCACGTCCTCTCGGGTGGGCGTAGTCAGAGACACTTGTGGGAACATAATGCACCCCCTCCCTCAATAAGTAGCACCGGCGGGACAAAAGCTCCCGCTGATCGCTTTTCCAGCAAAAGTTTGCATACATTATATCAAGTCTTATGCCATAGCAAGCCCCGGAACAGCAGAATCCCGCCTTTTTGCCATTGCGAGACTGATTATTATGTAATTCGGCACACCCCGGGGTTGGAGGGTCGGGTAAAATACTCTGCGGGCGACAGATGAGGTCATTGGGTTCCCGGAGTATGCGAAAGGCGAGAGAGGACGTATGCGAGAAAATACACTCAAGGACACCCTGCAGCAAGGTAAAGCCGTTTTCGGCGTGATGATCACGTTTCCCTCGGCCCCGGTGGTGGAGATGCTGGGGTGCCTGGGTTTCGACTGGGTACTCATCGACAACGAGCATGGTTCGATCACGGTGGACAATTCCGAGGACCTGGTCCGCGCAGCCGAGCTTTCCGGCATCGCCCCCATCGTCCGTCCGGTGGCAAACAAGCCTGAAATTATCGCACCGTTCCTGGACCGCGGCGCGTGGGGTGTACAGGTGCCCCACGTAAACACGGCGGACGAGGCAAGGGCCGCCGTGGACGCGGTCAAGTACTATCCGGAGGGGCATCGCGGTATCTTCAGCCGTAGCCGCCCCGCGGGATACGGGTTCAGCGGGACTACGGGCGACTACGTGGCGGAGGCCAACCGGAACACGCTGGTATGCTTGATGCTGGAGGAGGTGGAGGCGATCGAAAACCTGGAGTCAATGGTCCAGGTTGACGGCGTGGACGTCTATTTCATCGGTTCCGGCGACCTTTCACAGTCGATGGGAGTGCCTGGACAGCAGACACACCCCGAGGTGCAGGCACAAATGGAAAGGGGAGTGGACGTTATCGTCAAGGCCGGAAAGGTCGCTGGCGTGAGCTGCCCTGACAACCTGATCCCCAAGTTCCTCGACCTCGGCGTACAGTACTTTCACGGGAACGTGAATAGCCTGCTGCAGACGTCCAGCGTCGCCTACCTCGAAAGCGTACGGGAGTCGGCGGCACAGGCAGGGCTGTAGCCCGGAAAAGAAAATCGGTGGCAGGTGAATACTGCCACCGATCTGCGATCTCGCCAGTTGGGTTCGGTTTAGGCCGGTACCGGGGCGCTACGCACGGCGTTAATGGCCTTGACCTGGTCCATCAGCAGGCGGAAATTCTCGAAAGTCAGAGACTGGGGGCCATCGCACTTGGCCAAGTCCGGGTTGGGATGAACCTCAATCAGCAATCCGTGGGCTCCGGCGGCCACTGCAGCCAGCGCCACGGGGGTGACCAGGTACCACTTGCCGGTGCTGTGGCTTGGGTCGGCTACGATGGGCAAATGAGAGAGCCGCTGGATAACCGGTATCGCAGCCACGTCCATAGTGAATCGGGTGAACTGCTCGAACCCTCGGATCCCCCGCTCGCAGAGCATGACCTGTTCGTTGCCGTGGGACATTACGTATTCGGCCGCCAGCAGCCATTCCTCGTAGGACGCCGCCAATCCCCGCTTGACCATTACGGGCATGCGGGTCTGGCCGACCTCGTCGAGAAGGTTGTAGTTCTGCATATTGCGAGCGCCGACCTGCAGGATGTCTGCATACTGGGCCACGGTGTCCACATCGGTGGGAGACATCACCTCGGTGATGACGGGAAGTCCCGTCTCCTGCTTGGCCAGGCGGAGCAGCTTCAGTCCATCGATACCCATGCCCCTGAAGCTGTACGGTGAGGTGCGGGGTTTGAAAGCGCCGCCACGGAGCACGGTGGCACCGGAAGCCTTTACGGCCTTGGCGGTTGAGACCATCTGCTCCTCATCCTCAACGGAACAGGGGCCGGCCATGATAACCGGGTCATCGCCGCCCAACACCGCGTCCCCAATCGTAATGGTCGTTGGGTCCGGGTGGAATTCGCGGCTCGCGAGCTTGTAAGGTTTGGAAACCACCAGCACCTGCATTACACCGGGTAGAAGTTCCAGTTCGTCCTTGAAGTCGGGGGGAATGGAGCCGAGCACACCGACCACCGCCCGGTCCACCCCGTGGGATACGGCCGCAGTCAAGCCGCGAGCCTCGATGCGCCTCTGGACCTCGTCTACATTTGCCTGGGTACTACCGGCAGCCATTGCCACGATCATCTTTGCTTCACCATCCGGTCTATTTCTATGGGGTCATATATTTGTCAGGTGCGCTGCGCACGGAGCGCCAGATAGAATACGCGCCGGGACGACGGTATCCGGCAATGCGGATCGCCGTGCGGTCCCGGCTGCTTACCTTCGCGGGCGTTTGACCTGTTTCGAAACTCATTTTACGACCTGAGGGTATCGGTGCCTCGCAAATAAACGTTTACCAGCTCCCCAGGTTCCCTATCAGTGTTGATAAGTATAAGTACCCTGATACAGCGGTTCAAGCTACCAGGCACATCGGTTTCTACCGCTCCGAGCAGGGCAGTGGTGTTCCAGCCCAGTCGTCGAGCCGCGGCAGCGGGGAAAACAGCATTCAGATCCGGAGTCATGGTGAAGATCACCGAGGCTACATCCCTCTCCTCGATGCTGTTTTTGCTGATGAGGTCCTCCAGCAACTCTGTGGTTGCCCCGTGGATTGCCTCACCTGTATTGGCCTCTGCGACCGTGGCTCCTCGTATGCCACGGCACACCGTCATCGAGTGTCTCCATCGGCGATCTGAGTCGCCTGCGTCCGGCCGGCCAAGGTCGCCACGAAAGTGCTCGCTCGCTCAACCACCTCATCCCGGGGAGATGCGAGCGTTACCCGCACCAGGGCACTGCCTACCACGGCGGCCTCGGCGGTTTCCCCCACCTGTGCCACGTGCTCCGGAGTTGAGATGCCAAAGCCGATGGCCAGCGGGAGATCGGTATGGCGGCGCACCCGCTGGACAAGTTCTATACCTCGGTTGGAAACTTCACTCCTCGCGCCGGTGACCCCTGTCACGCTGACGCAGTAGACGAAACCGCTAGCGTTGCGGCACGACTCGCTGAGGCTTGCCTCGGTACTCGTAGGAGCCAGCAGAGGTATGAGAGAAATGCCGCGAGAGTCGCATTCAGTTGCCAACGATCCGGATTCAGTACCCGGCAGGTCTACGGTAATAAGACCATCTACGCCGACACTCTGGCACTCTTCAGCAAACCTAGTTACACCGAATGAATGAATGGGGTTGTAGTAACCCATCAGGATTAATGGAGCATCTCCGACCTCAGCGCGGAGTGTTCCGACGGCATCCAGGCAGTCGGCCGTGGTGACTCCATTCTGGAGGGCGAGGAAACTGGACTGCTGGATCGTCGGTCCCTCCGCCAAGGGATCGCTGAATGGCACACCCAGTTCAACTGCATCAGCCCCCGCGGCAACCAATGCCGGAACAAGCTCCAGCGTGGCGTCCATGTCGGGAAAACCCGCCGTCAGAAATACAATAAGTCCGGGGCGCTCTCGCTCCCGGACCCTTCCAAACATCCTCTCGATGCGCTTTTTGCCCATTTTCCGAAGAGATACCTGGCCGAGATTGATATCGAAATCAGGAAACCAACGGGCCAAATGTAACCCACGGCAAGGTTACTGTCCAGCCCCTTTCCGTAATTCAATGCACAAATCCATCCTCTTTACCCTGGAAAACGCCTCGGTGTTATAGCCCTGCCCAAACTACAAGCAATGCCAGCGTGTTCTGTCCCGCGTGTGCCACGATGGAGGGCCACAGCGAACCCGTCTTCACGTACAACCACCCCAGGGCAAGTCCGGTAAAAAATATCGGAATGACAGTACCCACATCGAAGTGTAGTGCGCTGAATACCAGGGCAGTCGAAACCACAGCCGGTTCCGCACCAATCTGGTTCAGAAGGCCACGAAGGACGAAACCCCGAAAGAGAATCTCCTCGCTGATGGGCGTCACGAGCGCCAGGGCTTGAAAAGTGAGCAGGACGGCTATGCCGCGGAAGAGGGCCTCGGTCCTGATCTCCGGGGGAATCAGTGCATCCAGCCCGAGCCTGTCGATCACAAAGCCGTAGGCGAATGTCGTCAGGATGCTGAATCCCAACGCCGCGGCGGCCAGCAACGCGGTAACCGACCACGAAGTACGGGGCCGGACGATGCCCAGCGCACTCAAGGGCAGCGGTGCGAGACGAACACCGGCAAACCACACGACCAAGCATATGCCGACGGCCAAGAGGTGGACCGCAACCCACGTTTCCACCGCGATCATCTGCTCAGGATAGACCGGGCCGATGGCCCGAGCGGTGAAGGCGACAAGGAAGAGCACCGCAATGAAAAGGAATAAGGCGATTGCTATATGTCTCGTAGCCCACGGGACTGCGCCGAAAACAGGGTCTCTGTTGCGTACTCCCGGTTCCACAAAGGCAATGGGTAGCTCGTTTCCACAGCCCAGGCAAGAGCCAGAGCCTCGCGTCGCAGGAAGTCCGCAATTGGTGCAGTGCATTTCGTGGTCAATCATAAACGTCGCTGGCAGCCGAACCAACATACGAGCAATCGTATTGACTGGCAAGGGGACTATCCGGCCAAGGCCACTGTCCGAAAAATCAGGTGCGATTGCAAGGCTCCGGAGTGTGGGCCATAATGCCCAAACCCCGCTTTTGCCCCGGATAGGACACACAATCTTGACCCTGATTCCCAGCGGAGCATTCCTGATATGAGCGAAGGCCAACCGATTTCCCGAGAAGCATTCGACGAGGCAGCCGCCCGCCTGGGCATAGAGGGATCGGAGAACCACATGGACGATGTCTATCGTCAGGTTCGGGGCGTCCTGGATGGAACTCGGTCCTTGCTGGCTATTGACGTTTCGGGTGTCGAGCCAGACATGGCATTCAGGCCTACGGGGTCCAACTCGGGGTCCAACCAGGATTAAGAAACTATCTCAAACGGCTCAGTTCGATTACCGGGGGACGGCCAACAGCTTGGTTCTCTGGATTCCCGCTCCCGGCCGGGTCGAGGACGAGCTTTCGCGGCATTGACGTTTTCCGGGCCGTGTAATGTTTTGAGATAGTTTTCAAGAGAACCAGGTCCAACCGCAGTTCGGAGGACGTTCAGGTGGACGAACTGGAAATTTGTTACATGAGCGCCGGTCAATTGGGGCCGATGATCAAGAATGGCGAGATCTCGCCCGTCGAAGTCGTTGAGGCGCACCTTTCGCGCATTCGGGCAACTGAGCCGGTGCTCAACTCTTTCATCACACTCCTGCCCGACGAGGCGCTGGCCACCGCGAGGCAGGCCGAGCGGGATATCCGGGGTGGGCGTTACCGGGGGCCCCTGCACGGTATCCCGGTAGGGTTAAAGGACCTGTTCAACACCGGAGGCGTGCGCACGACCTCCGGCTCACGCATATACGACAACTATGTACCAGCAGAGGACTGCACGGTCGCCGCCCGTTTTCGGGAGGCCGGTGCGATTTTGCTGGGCAAATTGAACATGCACCAGTTCGCCTATGGCCCCACCGGGGAGAACCCTGATTACGGCCACATGCACAACCCCTGGAATCCGGAAATGGTCAGCGGCGGGTCAAGCGGCGGGTCCGGCTCCGCTACAGCCGCCGGCCAGTGCACTATCACCACTGGCAGCGACACGGGTGGCTCCATCCGCATTCCTGCCGCTCTCTGCGGGATTGTGGGCCTGAAGCCGACTTACGGGCGGGTCAGCCGCCACGGACTCACACCCCTTGCCTGGTCGATGGACCATCCGGGCCCGATGGTGCGTACCGTGGAGGACGCTGCCATCACGATGAATGTCATCGCCGGGTACGACCCCCAGGACGTCGCTTCGGCCAACGTGCCTGTTCCCGATTACACGACAGCCCTGACCGGCGATATTCGGGGCATTCGAATCGGAGTGCCCCGCCAATACCTCGAAGCTCCCCTGGATCCGGAAGTGCGGCAGAGCGTGAATGATGCGCTGCGTCAGCTGGAGTCGCTGGGCGCCGAGGTGCAGGAAGTCGAGTTCCCTGAATTCAATGACGCCGCCGCCATTTCGACCACCATGCTGATGGCGGAAGCGACAGCCTGTTTCAGGGACCTGCTGGCAAGCGACGGCAGCCGCTTGTACGAACCTGTGCGTCTGCGCCTCGAGGCCGGCCTGTTCATCAGCGCAGCGGATTATCTGCGGGCGCAGCAGGCTCGGGCCGTGTTCGACCGCGCAGCGCGCCTATTATTGGAGGGCGTGGACCTGCTCGTTGGTCCCTCGGAGCCAGTTACAGCGCCACCTTTGCTGCAACAACAGGTGCTGGCGGGAGAGCATGAAATCGGCACGGTTGCGGCGCTCACTCAGTACACCCGGCCCTATAACATCACGGGGTTCCCAGCTATTTCGGTGCCTTGTGGCTTTTCGTCAGAGGGAATGCCCATCGGGCTGCAGTTGGCAGGGCGACCGTTCGATGAAGAGACGGTACTCCGGGCGGCCCACGCCTACGAACAGGCGACAGAATGGCACGGGAGGCGACCGCCGATCTGATTCTGCAGCATTGCGCGATGGGGGAATCGTCAGCTCGATGCAATCGGGTTGGAATGCCGGGTTGGAATGCCGGGGCATTTCGATCGCCACCCCGTAGCGAGGCGCGGCTACTCACCTTAAACCTGGAGACGCTCGCCCCTTGCCAACCCCCCAAGCTCCCTCGTGGCATCAAATGAACCCGGTGCGCGCGTCCGGGAATCCAACCTGAGACCGACGGCCCGCGAGGCCTCAAGCCCGATAGGCAAAACGGCTCCATCATCACCCTTGGTGATCTCTTCGGGCCAGCCGGTTCCCCCGAATTCAACACTCCGGCCGCACTGGTAGTAAGCCAATCCGACTGCCATCCCATATAAGCAGCACTGGGCGACAAGCGAAAGACCCTGTCGGAATGCAGTCATCCCCACGCCCGTTCGCGGCATCGTGTAGAATGGAAGAGTAGCTTTTCACCATTCTCCGGTCCCATCGGAGATGGAGCCGCCCTCTTGTCCGCAATCACCACAGTAACCTTCGATCTTTGGCAGACGCTGCTCATCGACAACCGGGAACTGGGTCTTCGCCGCTCAGATGCCCGGCTGGAGGGAGTGCGTCGTATCCTATCGGAATGCGGTGAAGAGTATGAACCGGAGCACATCAGCGAGGCTTACTGGGAGTGCTACCGGCAATGCGTCGCTATCCGCGAGGAACTCAGGGACGTAAGTTTTCCGGAACAGATCAGAATTTTTGTGGAGAGCATAAGTCCCGGCCTGGGGCAAAGGTTGAATGAGCAGACGCTCTCGGAGATAACGAGGGTCTATGCGGACTCATTTCTGGACTACCCGCCACCAGCACACTCGGACGCCCTGGACGTGTTGAGGAGTGTTCGGCGGATGGGTCTGCGTATAGGGATGATCTCAAACACCGGCATGACTCCCGGGACGACATTTCGAACTTATCTGGCCAATAATGGGATGCTCCAGTACTTCGACACCCTGACTTTTTCAGATGAAGTAAAAGTGTCCAAGCCAGCCAGAGAGATATTCCTGCTGACCATGCGGGCGATGAATACCTCACCGGAGCAGGCGGTTCACGTTGGGGACAGCGTCAAAAACGATGTGACCGGGGCCAAGTTGTGCGGCCTGAAAACCATTTGGATCACTGGGTTCAGCGAACGCGAGAATCCCGACGATGACGCGACAGAACCCGACGAGACAGTGAATGGTCTGGCTGAAGTCGTGAAAGCGATTCAGCGTATCTCAAGTGGTGCGGTTTAGACAGAAAACGTCTACCCTGAACTTTTAATTTTCCCTGTCTCCTGTGGACCAGGGAACTGATTCGCCAAAGCGGAAGCGACATCCATGAGGATGGAGAACTACAAGCTGGGCGACCGATCGGACGAAAATACCGCAGAGTTCAGCGAACTGTGCGAGTACATCTTCTCACAACGTCGCGTCATACTGGTCAGCAACCGTGGACCGGTGGAACACCAGATGAACGACGGGCGACCTGAGGCTCGGCGCGGCAGCGGGGGCGTCGTCACCTCATTCGGCCCACTGGCCCAGAATTTCGAATTCACTTGGGTTTCCAGCGCGATGAGCGAGGGTGACCGCCAGGTGTCAGCCAATGGAAGGGGCCCCGCGCTGAGTTCCCCCCTGCCCGGACACCAGGTCAAGCTGCGCTACGTTACCACTCCCCGCCGGGCATACCATAAGTACTACAACGTAATCTGCAACCCGTTGCTCTGGTTCCTGCAACACTACATGTGGAATCCTCCGCACAATCCCACAGTCGACGCCAATGTTTATGACGCCTGGGAGACGGGATACGTTGCAGTAAACGAGGCTTTTGCCAAGTCGGTCGTCGGGGAAGCTCGTTCCTGCGATGAGCGGCCGGTGGTCCTGGGGCACGACTACCACCTTTACCTGCTGCCCGAATTTGTCCGGCGCGATCTGCCCGAAGCCACCATCCAGCATTACGTTCATGTTCCATGGCCGACTCCGCTTTATTGGAGTTTGATTCCGCGTCACATAGTCCGGCGCATCTGCGAATCGCTAAGCAAGGCAGACATTGTCGGGTTTCAGACAGCACAGGACCGCCGGAATTTCCTTGACACCGTGGAGGAATTCGTACCGGAGTCTCGCGTCGACCGGCATTCAAAGGTGGTGGAACTGGATGCTCAGCTATGCTATGCGAGAGTCTATCCGGGTTCCATAAACGTTGACGAAGTGCAGCACATCGCCAACGCGCCTCGCACCCTGGACTACGAGGCGCGTCTGAAAAGTGACGCTGGCGATGCGACTATTGTGCGCATAGATCGAGCGGAGCCAAACAAGAACATCGTGCGTGGCTTCCGAGCCTATGAGCAGTTATTAAATGACCACCCGGAGCAAAAGGGGCGGGTGAAATTCATGGCCTTCCTGGTACCGTCTCGCACCCACTTGCGCCAATACCAGCGATATATGGAGGAAGTGCAGCAGGTCATCCAGCAGGTCAACCGGACGCACGGCACCCGAAGCTGGCAGCCCATCATTCCGTATATAGAAAACAACTATGCCCAAGCCATCGCGGGAATGAAGTTGTACGATGCCCTTTTGGTCAACACCCTTGTGGAAGGCATGAACCTTGTTGCCAAAGAGGGGCCGGTGGTCAATAAATGCGATGGGGTCCTGGTGCTCTCCCAGAGCAGCGGTGCCCACCCGCAACTCTCCGAAGGGGCCCTTAGCGTAGCGCCCACCGACATAGTAGGGACCGCCGACGCCCTGTATAAGGCCATCACCATGCCTGCCGCGGAACGAAGGCGGCGGGCCTCGCTGCTGTACAGTTCGGTTTCTCGCCACGACAACGAAGACTGGCTCTGCCGGCAACTCCAGGATATCGCAGACTTGCTTCAGGAATAAGCCCTCACGTCCGCGCTCAAAATGGGTCCCACAGCAGCGGGAAAGCTCTCGATTTTCCCCTTGTCGGAAGAATGTACGCAGATATCCTGATGTCTGCGCCGCCCCAGGCTCTGCTGGTGGGAGTTCCGGGTTTGAGCTTGTGATTCAGTGTCGATAGCGTCTCGTTATGGCTGACAAGAGCCAGCTATTCATTCAGAGAGGGGGTTCTAGCCAGCGGACCGAGTCTGAATAGTCGATCAGAATACGCGGTGCTACTAGATTTCCCGCTCAGAATCAATCTCTCTCGAGGTCGATTCATCCGACAACTCCCTTGACCCGGGAATCAACTAACACACCTATGAGCGGCGGGAATGGGGCCAACCTAATCAGGACTGAATGATTTCTGTCCGATGGATTTCTGTACTGGCGGGCCCTGCAATACCCACTTTCACTGGGCGACCTGCAACCCACCCTATTTGCCCAACATGTGCCTCGCGACATTTGGTTCACTCTTGGAGAGTTCAGGGAGGCCCGCATTCTCCGACGGTGGCTGGAATTATTGGCACGAGCGGCGTAAAGTTGGATGTATGGAACAGCTATTTAACCTCGGCCCCTTCGAGTCCGGATTCCCGGACATACAGCTCTGTATATTTCCACACCTCTGGGAGTTTATGGTATTGGACTCCCGCCCCGGAGAACCTAAGGTCCGAGTACTCAATGCCGATGACGTACTTGGCAATGACTTCTTCAGCGCGGTGGAGGCGGAGTTCTCTCACGCCCTGAGGCACACCGGAGAGTTTCCCTTTGCGCACCTCATGAACCTGACAATGCACTTCGAGGAGACTGTCCGCGAGGTTGCGATGTCATTCATCCTTGACCATTTGGGGGTGCGGCTGCATGCGGAACCAGAAACCGAGATTAATCCCGACGATCTTCCAGGCGTGGTGGTTTACGTAATTTCCGGCAACGCAGCGGGAGCCCATTCGGAGGTGGTCCTTGGAGCCCTGCGTGATGTACTGGGGAACGGCGACTCTCCTCAGTCATTGCAGGAGTGGGAATTCAAGCTGACCGAGATGATCAGCCAAGAGTCAGAGATCTCCCAGCGGCTGAGCCGGGAAGAACTTGTAGAGGCCATTCGGGGAGAAACGCCGGACTACTTTACTCTCTGGGATAACCTCAACTGATGGCTTGGTCAGATTTGGAGACCCCTGTTCGAATTGGACTGATCTCCGACACTCACTGCGCGGGGAGCGGGCGAGATCTGCCGAACGCCGTGCTGGAGGCGTTGAGGGGAGCGGATCTGATCCTGCACTCCGGCGACCTCGAATGCATCGGCGTGCTCGACTACCTGGAGACCGTGGCGCCAGTGCTGGCGGTTCGGGGCTATGAGGACCCGATCGAACCAGGAGGGAGGCTGGCCAACGCTACTCGCGTAGTCGAGGCAGGTGGATTATCCATCGGTATTATCCACGACATACAATGGCCGGGCCCCAAAGTCGCCACCAACGGGGACGGCACCGCTCTCGTCCTTCCTGAGGGCAAATCTGCAGACCTTCTGGCTGCCAAGTTCGGGCAACCCGTAGACGCGGTGTTATTTGGAGACACCCACGAAGAACTGGTCTGCTGGTGGGACGGGGTATTAATGGTCAACCCGGGCAGCCCAACCTATCCGGGCAGCCGCCACAAACGGGGAACACTGGGAACCGTGGGTTGGTTGGAAATCGACAACGGAACGCCAACCGCCCGGATTATCGACCTGGAGACAGGCGAGACCCTCACGCTCTAGGGGTGGGCGCTCCTGGATCCGTAAGCATCCTCGGGTAGAGCAATCGGACCGGGGTACTTCTCCAACAATGACATGAAGAATTCGTGTCGGGGCGGATTCGTGGAGTCATTGTCCGACCTGCGCAGGTAGATCCGCATTGCAGGGTTCCCTTCGCCATCCCGCATCCAGAGTTGGTATGAAGGCAGTCCCCGATCGTTGGTGGTGTGGATAAATTCGGCTTCGCGAATCTTGGACATGTCCAAGTGCATATGGGTACCATCCGGAACCATCAGCGTGACAACGCGACCGTCCGGGGTGAATCGCAAGTCATCGAAATCCATGTAGACTTCCGCGGAGGCAGCGGTACTTTCCAGCATCACCACCACCTCGTTGAAAGCTCCGCCGTTTTCCCCGTCGCGGCATCGCTCAAGGATTGCACGCAGGGTATCGCCTTCGGACGCACTCATTTCGTTCAATCCTCCCAGCCTTCACTTGAAGGCGTTGGCTTATGCCAAGTTGATTAGCGCGTTGACTTCCAGAAACACAGGGGCGAAGACCAGGGAAACGATCGCCATCAGCTTCAACAGGATGTTGAGGGATGGACCCGAGGTGTCCTTGAACGGGTCACCGACCACATCGCCCTCAACCGCAGCCTTGTGGGCCTCGGAGCCCTTGCCCCCGTAGTTGCCCAATTCCACATATTTCTTGGCATTATCCCATGTGCCGCCTGCGGAGGCCATCATGATGGCCAGCATAAACCCGGAGGCAACGGAGCCGATCAGCAGTCCGCCCAAAGCTGCCTGGCCGAGAATGAAGCCAGTGGCGATGGGAGCAACAACCGCCATGACGCCAGGTATGATCATCTCGCGCAGGGCGCTTTGGGTGCTTATGTCGACGCAGCGTGCCGAGTCGGGACTGGCGGTACCCTCCATAAGGCCGGGAATTTCCCGGAACTGACGTCTTACCTCGTCCACGATGCCCTGTGCCGCCCTGCCAACAGCCTGCATAGTCAGGGCGGAGAAGATGAACGGCAACATGGCGCCAATGACCAAGCCTACCAGGATCTCCGGCTGAAGAAGGTTGATTCCCACATCGCTGGCCAGCTTACCGTCCTCGTTGATCTGGATCAGATTGGCGTTCACCGAATATGCGGCCAGCAGAGCCAGAGCGGTCAGTGCCGCCGAGCCGATAGCAAAGCCTTTTCCTGTCGCCGCGGTGGTGTTGCCGAGGGCGTCCAGCGCATCGGTGCGCTCGCGGACCTCAGGGTCGAGGTTGGCCTGCTCAGCGATTCCACCAGCGTTGTCGGCCACGGGTCCATAGGCGTCGGTGGCCAGCGTAATGCCCAATGTTGAGAGCAGTCCAACACCGGCCAGGGCAACCCCGTAGAAACCGGCAAACCAGTAGGCCAGCAGAATAGCGACAGAGATACAGATTACCGGAATCAGGGTGCTCATCATACCGGTGGCAATCCCGCTGATGATCACCGTGGCCGCACCGGTCTGGGACGACTCGGAAACGCGCTGGGTCGGCCCGTAGCTGTACGATGTGTAGTACTCGGTCGCCAACCCGATTATCGTTCCTGCCACCAACCCGGCGACGACGCAGCCAAACCACCACCAGTTGTCGGTCAAAGTGATCGTAAGCACTGCCGCAAAAATGACCAGCAGGCCACCTGCGGCAAATATCCCGTATCGCAGGGACCACAGCAGTTTCTCAAAGTTGGCCTGCTCGCCGCTGCGAACTACGAATGTACCAAGAATGGCAGCGACGATACCTGCACCGGCCAGCAACATCGGAAACACAGACTGCGAATCAGTGAACTCGCTGCCGGCGGCCCCTGCCAGAGCAACCGCGCTGGCGGACAGAGCGACGGCAGAGATGATGGAACTAACGTAGGACTCAAAAAGGTCGGCGCCCATCCCCGCAACGTCGCCCACGTTGTCGCCCACGTTGTCGGCAATGACGCCGGGGTTGCGGGGGTCGTCCTCGGGGATTCCGGCCTCGATCTTACCTACTAAATCGGAACCCACGTCCGCCGCCTTGGTGAAAATCCCGCCCCCGACGCGGGCGAACAGGGCTATCGAACTGGCTCCGAAACCGAACCCTGCAACGACGCTGATGTTCTGGAAAATCAGGTAAAGGATGGTGACGCCCAAAAGGCCGATGCCGACAACGGTTACTCCCATGACAGTGCCGCTGGAAAAGGCAACGCGGAGGGCAGGATTGAGACCGTGCATCGCGGCGGCGGCGGTGCGAATGTTGGCCCGGACCGCGACGTTCATTCCGATAAATCCGGCGGCGCCGGAACAGATGGTACCGACAAGATAAGAAATCGCTGTCGCTGGCACTGCCATTTCATGGTCGAACAGGGTGTAATCAAGTACGCCCAGCACAACAGCTACCACGATTACAAATGGCAGCAGAGCCATATACTCGCGACGCAGGAAAGCACCGGCTCCTATCCTGATAGCGTCGCCGATGCTTCGCATCAGCTCGTTTCCAGGATCGGCTCTCAGGACGCGAATGGCAGTTACGCCGGCAAAAATCAGGGCAAGCGCACCTGCGGCAAGGGCGACAATTAACGATTCCATGAGATCTCTCGGAGGATGATTTGAGCAAGAATAAAAGGGGGATTAAAGCGTGGGAAATTTATCACAAAGGGGCATAAGAGTCAATCGAAATTCGTCGCTGCAAGGCCTGCATAACCCTATTTCGAGAGGAGCCAGATCACCTGACACCAACTGTATGGAGTGATGCTGTCTCTATCAGGAACGGGCGTATCGGAGGCTGCGAAGGGCCAGGCTTGCCGGGGCGCACCCGTGATATACAATGCGGGCGTTGGATCTCGATCGAGCGGGAGTAGCGGAAGTCATGCGCAACAAGGACGATGTACGCGAGGCCGTATGGTCGGCCATGGAGGAAGCCGGGGCCGCCCATACCCGCAAACTGCACGACAAGATTCCGCACTTCCGAGGCTGCGAATCCGCTGCCGATCGCGTTGGCGAACTACGTGCGTGGCAGGAGGCGCGTGTCATCAAGGGGAACCCGGACAAAGCGCAGCGTCCCTTGAGGCAGAAGGCCCTGGAGGAGGGCAAGACGCTGTACATGGCAGTGCCGCGCCTCCGGCAGGAACAGTGCTTCGTCGAGCTTGACCCATCGTCGATGAATGCGTCACCAGCAGAGGCATCCACCATAGCGGGGGCATTTCGTTGGGGACGGCCGGTGTACGTGGAGGAGATGAAACCTGTGGATATGGTGATCTCCGGGTCGGTGGCGGTAAACCGGCTGGGCACACGGGTCGGAAAGGGGGGCGGTTTCGCCGATCTGGAGTACGGTCTGGCAATTGCCGCCGGCATCGTCTCACCCGGTACGCCGGTGGTCAGCACGGTCCACCCCATGCAGGTACTGAACGAGGATCTGCCCTACACCCGCCACGATGTGTTTTTGGATTACGTGGTTACTGTCGACGAAGTCATCGAGTGCAGTGGCGACATGCCCCGTCCGACGGGTATCTACTGGGACGACTTGACGCCGGCCAAGATCAGGCAGATTCCCTTGCTGAAGAAGCTGAGAGAACAATCAAACTGACACCAAGAGGACACGCCAAGGGGATCGTGGCGGCGGAGTGTATCAAGAGAGACCGCTCTAACGTCACGAGCGGTGCCTGGACTAACGAATGATTTCCGGCCTGAGCCGTCCGGTGGCCAACGCCAGCCCAGCGACAACAAGCAAGATCAGGAAGGCTATGCCGGAGATGCGGTGGACGACCGTCGCGGCGTCGACCCAGATGAAGAGCATAGCCACTCCCAACACGAACTCAACCAACGCCGCTGCCCGGAGAGGGCCTGCCATCCTCCATTGAACGGGGGCCAAGGCCACGAGGGCCAGTCCGACTAGGGCAAAGCCAAGGGACCCAGCGACCCAGCGGATGGTAAACAACACGTCCTCAGCGCCGCCAACGATCGAATACCCGGACGTCAGCACAACGGTCCGCTGCGGTTCCGACCCCAGCACAGACAGCGCAACCGCCGACGCTCCGGACACCGCGGAGGCAATTCCCGATGCCACGAGGAGAAGTCCAGCCAGGCCCATGGCAAGGGGATAAACCGCGTTCATGGAACGCCACAGGGCGAGACCAGCAACCAGCAGGGTGATCCCTCCCACCAGCCGGGCTGCTCCTCCAATGGCGTATGCAGTCCTGGAATCACCAATGGCGGCGAGTTTCTCCGCCATCTCCAATTGGGCGATCCTCGCGGCGTCCAGGTTTTGAGCCTGGGCCAAAGCGTCAGCGAACGGCGTATCGTCAGCGCCTGCCATCAGTCGAGCGGGAACGGAAATAGCCGTCGCCAATGCGGTCAGGAGAAGAAAGACCCCGGCGGTGCGGAAATCGAGGATCAGAACAGGCACAAGATTCCGGAAACGCGTGGAGGCATGATCAGATAAGCAGGTTGTAGCCGATGGGCAGGGCACTCCTGCCGGTGAGGGCATTGGCGAGGTCGGGTCCTCTCCCCTCGGCAACAGCCACCCCTGTGAGCACATGCAGGGCGACCTGCATTCCGTTAGCCGGTGGCGTTGCCTGAACGCCGAGAGCGCGGGCAAAGTCGCTGCCATGGATCACGAGCTCCATGGTGCGGAGTTGCAGATAGTCTACGAGCCTCATGCCGCCCTGAGGGGTGGCAAGGATGAAGTCGTCATCCAGATCGTTGACCCTTTCTCTGACCATATTCAGGAACCCGCGGACCATCATCTGCGGGTTGTCCATGATTTCCAGTCCGGCTGACCGGCCCAACTCCGCCACGCGATCGGGGTTGGCGTTCTGCCTAACATTCAGAATCCACTGAGTCGAGGACTCTACGTCCACCTGTGGAGCTGCCTTTTCCGAATAGCCGACCACGGTATTGATGGAACGGTAGGTGTGGCCCGCCAGGTCTCGAAGGGTCCACTGGCCCAGCGCGTGATTCTCCCACACGTCTATGTCCACTCCGTCCACCAGACTGGCGAAGAACTCGGCAGACTCCAGGTAGGCTTCTCGTATATTGTCACCGAGGGGAGTTCGTGAACTCACGTTATCCTCCAAGCCAGTGGCGGTTGAGCAGGTTGCTACGTTTACGGCTCGCCGACGAGGTTTTCCACCTCCAGCGACTTCATCAGTCCACTGATCTGGCCCCAAGTCTCGTCTTCGACAAAGATACCTTCCTTACGACGCCGCTGTTCAGTACGGTACTCGATCTCGCCTGGGTACAGCACCTCGCTGAACCCGGCGGCTGGCGGAGAGTCCTTGACGAACTCAACAAACTCTCCCATGTCTTTCTTGAATTCATCCAACGGCCGAAAGTGCTCAAGATTGAAGGCGGCGATGAAGCAGCCGTCGTTATGCCTGCCCTCGGGGTCAATGCCGAAGCCAAGGCCAGTGAGAAGGCCCGAGAAGACCTCGACCATAAACGAGAGGGCGTAACCCTTGTGCCCCTGATCAACACCGACGGGCAGGATGGCGCCGCCTGAGAAGTAGTCATTAGGGTCGGTGGTCTGGTTGCCGTCGCTGTCGACAATCCAACCGAGGGGGATGGACTCACGACGGTTGCGGGCCAGGGATATCTTTCCGAGAGCTACGGTACTGGATGCCATGTCCATCAGCACCGGGCCGTCGAGATCGCTGGGCATGCCGATACAGATGGGGTTGGTGCCCAGCTTCCGGGCGCGACCGCCGAACGGTGCGACGTGCTTCGGGGCGGCGCCCGAGTCGGCGGTAATCATGCCGATCATGCCCTCGGCGGCGGCCATGGTGGGGTAGTCCCCCAGGCGTCCGATGTGACTCTGGCTGTGGACGGTGATAGCGGCGACGCCATGGGTGCGAGCCTTGTCGATGGCCATGCGCATTGCGCGCTCGGTGACGACGAAACCGAAGCCCCAGTTGCCATTAATGACGGCGGTGCAAGGCGCCTCCCTTTCCACCACGAAGGGCGCACCGGGGACGATATGGCCGACGTCGATGCGTTCGGCGTAGGTGGGTATCTGTATGACGCCGTGGGAGTCGTGGCCCGACAGGTTGGCCTTCACCAAATGTGCGGCCACCACTTCGGCCTCCGCATCGGGCGTACCCTTGGCACGATAGATGTGGTAGGCCGCCTTGTGCAGGTATTCAGGAGAAAAGACGGGCATCGCGTAACCTCTGGCAGGGGAGTCTCAAGAGGGAAATTCAAACCTGAAAGCCGCCATAAGTCTAGCCTTGGCCCTCCACATTGTCCAGAAAGCAGGACGGGCATGCAGGGCAATCGCATTTGACTTTTCTAGCTCGTCATTCCCGCGCAGGCGGGAATCCAGGTCATTCGGAGTGCATTCTCCATCGAGTTGGAAGGGCCTATCAGGCGTGTGATTAACGCGATTTCTCCCGACTTCCGTCCACTGGATTCCCGCCTGCGCGGGAATGACGGTTCACTCAGCCAGTGAGCAAGGGTTGCTCCTCCAAATGCGATAGCCCTGGACGGGCATGGACCCTTCCTGATCAGGTAGCCGGGCGGGCTTTCCCCACATTGGCCTTTTTATGGGCAATGGCGGGTGGCCGAGAGACTGTTTAGTAACTATCTCAAAACATTACACCACCAGGTAAACGTCATTCCCGCGAAGGCTTGTCCTCGACCCGATCAGGGGCGGGAATCCACAGAACCAGGCCGTTCGCCGTCCCTCGGCAATCGAACTGAGCCGTTTTGAGATAGTTTCTAAAGGGGGGGTGGATTGGTTAAGCCGGTTTGGGGCAATACTGAAACCCGCGCCTACGACGATTCCACATATATCAAAACGCCTTTGGTGGCGGCGGCGCTCCTTGACCGGATAGTGGGTGCTTTCTATAATTTCGTATAAAGATACGAATGGTCGCCGCAGGGCCTCAGCGGCCCGGCGCAGGAACGAAACCCGATTGGTCCAGCCTACACCCCAGAACATTGAAGATCTGACCAGCGCGGCGATGGCCGAGTTGTCGGCATTGGACAGCCTTGAGTCCCTGGAACAGTGGCGTATCTCCTACCTGGGCCGGCGCGGCAGCTTGACCACGGTGCTGCGAGGGCTTTCCGGACTGGACATTGATGAACGCCGTCGTATTGGCGCACTGGCGAACCAAGCCAAGGAATCGCTGGAAAGCGGACTTGAGGGCAGGACCCGGGAGATCAACGAGGCGGCGTTGCTGCGGGCGGCGCAAGAGGACCGCCTGGACGTCACGCTTCCCGGGCGGCTCCCCACCGAGGGCAGACTCCACCCCACCACGCAGATCGTTCGAGAGATCTGTGCCGCTTTCGTCGGCATGGGGTTCAGCGTGGTCGAGGGCCCCGAAGTCGAGTGGGACCACTACAACTTCGAAATGCTCAACATCCCCAAGGGACATCCGGCCCGCGACATGTGGAACACCCTTTGGGTGGATTACACCAATGATGCGGGCGAGTACCCGATGCTTTTGCGGACGCACACATCTCCCATGCAGGCGCGGGTGATGGAGGCCCAGAAGCCGCCGGTGCGAGTGATAGTCCCAGGCAAGTGTTACCGTTACGAGGCCACGGATGCTACCCACGAGTGGCACTTTTACCAAGTCGAGGGTCTTGCGGTAGACGAGGGAATCACCTTCGCCAATCTGAAGGGGACGCTGTACGAGTTCGCCCGCAGGCTGTTCGGAGAGGAACGGCAGATCCGGTTCCGGTGCGACTATTTTCCATTCGTGGAGCCGGGCGTTGATATGTCCATCGACTGCTTTGCCTGCGACGGCCAAGGCGAGGGCTGCCGCATTTGCCGCGACAGCGGATGGATCGAAATCATGGGAGCCGGTATGGTCCACCCCAAAGTACTGGCCGGCGTAGGATACGATCCTGACAAGTACACTGGCTTTGCCTTCGGTCTGGGACCGGAAAGGATAGCCATGCTGAAGTACGGCATAGACGACATCAGGCACTTCTATGCCAATGATCTCCGGTTCCTCCGGCAGTTCTAGGGCCAGGCATTTCCACCCCAGAGACAGAGTCTGAATGAAAGTTCCCCTCAGCTGGCTACGCCAGTACGTGGATGTCAACATACCCCCGTCGGATCTGGCCCACCGCCTTACAATGGCCGGGGTGGAGGTTGGCGAGGTCGAGGAGAGAGGTGGCTGGAGCGAGGTGTACGTGGGTTTGGTCACCGCGGTGCAGCCTCATCCCAACGCCGACCGCCTCAGGCTATGCACCGTCACCACCGGAACCGACAAAATGGAGGTGGTCTGCGGCGCTCCCAATGTGGCCGGTGGACAGAAGATCTGTTTCGCGCGCGTCGGGGCCCACCTCTACAACGCTCACAGCGGCCGCCACGAAACGCTGGCCGCAGCACACATTCGCGGAGTCGAATCACAGGGAATGATCTGCTCGGAGCTGGAGTTGGGACTCGGAGAGGACCACACCGGCATCATCGTGCTCCCCGATGACGCACCCCTTGGGGAGGCATTGTCGGACTACCTGGGCGACACCGTGCTGGACCTCGAGCTGACCCCCAACCGTCTGGACTGCCTGTCCATGCTGGGGGTTGCCCATGAAGTGGCGGCGCTGACCGGAGGCACAGTAACTGATCCGGAGGTCACCTACGAGGAGAGTGGCCCTCCGGTAGAACAGCGGGTGAGCATATCCATAGCGGACCCGGACCTGTGCGGTCGCTACACCGCCACGGTCATTGACGGGGTAAACATCGGTACGTCCCCCCAGTGGCTGCAGGACCGCCTGGCGCGGGCGGGTTTGCGTCCGATCAGCAACGTGGTGGACGTCACCAACTTCGTGATGATGGAGTACAACCAGCCCCTGCACGCCTTTGACCTGGATACCGTCAAGGACAAGACGGTAATAGTCAGGCGGGCCCACACTGGGGAGAAGCTGACCACACTGGATGGAGTGGAGCGTACGCTGACCACGGAGAACCTGGTGATCGCAGACTCCAGCGATCCCATCGGCCTAGGGGGCGTGATAGGCGGCGCCAACAGCGAGATTGGCCCGGGTACGCAAACCGTGCTGCTGGAATCCGCCAACTTCAACGCAACCAACAACCGGGAAACCGCGACATCGATGGGCCTCCGCACCGAGGCGACGCTGCGGTTTGAGAAGGGGCTTCGGCCGGAACTGGCCCCCCTGGCGCTACGCCGCGCCACTGCCCTGATACAAGAGGTGGCCGGGGGCACCATTGCTCCAGGCATCATCGACGTTTATCCGAACCCGCCGGTGGCTCCCCCAACGGTAACCCTGACCACGAAGAGGCTGCGGCAATCCCTGGGCATGGACGTCAGTCTTGGTCAGGCTCGAGTTGCACTGGACTCGCTGGGTTTCATCAGCGAGGCGAGTTCGGACGCGCTAGTGGTAACCATCCCGTGGTGGCGCAACGACGTTAACATCGAAGACGACCTGGTGGAGGAGGTAGTGCGGGTCATCGGGTACGACTCCGTTCCAACGGAGATGCTATCCACCCCCATTCCATTCCACAGGCCGACGCCTTCCATCGCTCTTCGTGATGAGATCAAAGACTTGTTGGCCGCAGGGGGGATGCAGGAAATCATCAACTATCCACTGGCGTCGGAGGAACTGCTGGGACGGATCCGGATGGATGGAAAAGAAAGTCGTCAGATGCGGATCGCTAACCCGATGAGCTCAATCCACGAGTTCCTGAGGCCGACACTGCAGGCGGGACTACTGGCTACCTTGGCAGTCAACCAGTCAAGCGGGCCGGGGCCATTCAGGTTCTTCGAAGCGGGACGCGTCTTCTTGCCTCGCATCAACGACCTCCCGGAGGAGGTAGAGACGGTAGCGGCAGTGCTGGCCGGGAGGCGCGGTGACGCTTCCTGGCTCGAAGATTCCGGCGGCGATAGCGATATGGACTTCTACGACGCGAAGGGCGTCGTGGAATGGCTGCTGGACCGGCTCGACATTGGGGCAGGGTGGGAACCGGGGGAGCATCCGGTGTACCAGTCGGGCCGGTGTGCCGTTGTGAAGTCGGGCGATCGTGTGCTGGGGTACGTGGGGGAAATTCACCCTGCGATCAGGGAAAGGTTCGACCTGGACGCGGGAATCGTGGCTGGATTCGAGCTACGCCTGCAATCACTCCTGGATGTCCTGCCCGAGTCTGAACGGCGGTTTGAGACTCTCCCGCGTTTCCCGGCAGCAACGAGAGATCTTGCATTGGTCCTTCCTGTCGACGTTCCGGCGGGGCGCGTCACCGAACTGATCATGCGGCACAGGTTGGTTCAGCGGGCCGAGTTGTTCGACATCTATTCGGGCGAGAACCTGGAGACGGGCACCAAGTCCCTGGCATTCCACGTTTACCTGCAAGCGGCCGACCGCACTCTCACCAATGAAGAGGTCAGCCGGTCGCTGGACGGACTGCTCCGTACTTTGGAGCGGGAGGTTGGGGCCAATCTCAGGAGCTAGTATCAGGCGTCCGAAGGGAGGCAACCGTGCTCAAGCTGGACTAAGGGCAGGTTGACAGATCCCGCACCTCACTTCTCACTCCTCAAATGGGAGGCGCAGCATGGCTACACGGCACGGTCGGCATCACGAGCACCACGAGGAGCCAGCCCATCACCACGGCCACAGTCACGCCGGAGAGGACATGCTCAGCGTGGAGGAGGCGTACGAGCGGGTGATGGCCAGCTTTTCGGCACTGGAAGGGGTAGACGTCCCGCTGCTGGAGTGCCTGGGGCAGACGCTGGCGGAGGATATCGCCTCTCCCCTGGCTCTACCGCCGCTGGCAAACTCAGGGATGGATGGCTACGCGCTGCAGGGAGCGGATATCGCGGGAGCGTCTGCCGACTCGCCGCGCCGACTCCCGGTCATCGGCATTGTCGCGGCTGGGCAGCTGCCCGATAAGCCGGTCGGCGCCGGTACGGCCGTGCGAATAATGACGGGGGCACCGGTGCCGGACGGCGCCGACACGGTGGTTCCCTTCGAAGAGACGGACGAGGTGCAGCGAAAGCGCGAAGGCAGACCGCTGGATGAGGTGGCGATTTTCTCCGAGATGCCCGTGGGGGCGAACGTCAGACCTGCCGGAGAAGATATCCGCAAGGGCGAACTTGTGCTCGAGGCGGGAACCGTAATACGGGCAGCCGAGGTAGGCGTGCTGGCCTCGCTGGGACTGGACAGAGCCAAGGTTGTTCGCCGCCCCGTGGTGTCGGTACTGGCTACCGGGGACGAGCTGGAATCCGCAGGTTCAGGGCTATCGGGCGGCAAGATATACGACAGCAACAGCTTCAGCGTAGCGGCGTCGGTGGTTGCCTGCGGCGGAGTCCCGCGGTTGCTGGGCATCGCGCGGGACACCCTGGACGACCTGCATGCCAAGCTGGCTGCCACTGCCGGGTCTGACCTGGTGATTACGTCGGCGGGAGTGTCCAAGGGTGACTACGACATCGTTAAGGACGTACTGGAGCAGCGCGGTACGATGAATTTCTGGTCGGTGCGCATGCGTCCGGCCAAGCCCCTGGCGTTTGGACATCTCCGCGTGGATGGTAGCAAGAGCGTGCCGTTGCTAGGACTGCCCGGCAATCCGGTCAGCGCCATGGTCGCCTTCGAGATGTTTGCGCGCCCTGCCATACACGCGATGCTTGGCAGGCGGGTGCGTTCCCGTCCGGCTGTGGACGGAGTGCTGACGGGCGCGATTCGCAATTACGACGGCCGCCGGGTCTACGCACGGGTCGAGGTCGAGAAGCGGGACGGAGTATATTACGCCACGCCAACTGGCCCGCAGGGATCCAACATCCTGACTTCGATGTCGCGAGCCAACGGCCTGGCCATATGTCCCGAGGACTTGCCCGCAAAGCAAGCGGGAGAGCAGGTGCGCATTATCATGTTGGACTGGAACGAAGAGGTGGATCTATGACCATCGCCGGGCTAGAAACCGGGGGACCACAAGAAGATCACACGCGGGGGAGCGGACTTTATCACATGAGCCTGGCCCGGATGGAACAACTGAATCGATCCGCAGTTCATCTCATTGCCACTCGCCTTACAGAAGCCTGCCCGTCATTCGACAAGCCGGTCCACGAAATGGCCGTGAGCGATCTGATTGGCGAAATCAAGGAATTTCACGCAGATTCACACGAATTTATCCGTTACGACATGCCCATCAAGGAGATCGTCTTCCGGACACTCCTCGCCCGAGGGAACGAGCCGATGTCGCTGCCTGATCTGCACCATGAACTGACCGGTCTTTGGAGCAACGCACTGCGGCCCATCTCACTAGACCAATCGCTGTTGCGGCGGGTGCTGGATGCAGACACCTACTACGGCTTTGCGGAAGTGTAAACGGCCACGCACATCCAGAGCGCAAAGAAACGCCGGGCTTGTAACTTGCCCGGCGTTTTCGGTTTCCCAGCGGTGAGGCTGAAGAATGGCCGCTACACAGCTGCGGCTGCAAGCCTCTCCCGTGCGGATTCCACCAACCGGGAGAACCCTTCGGGATCCCGCACGGCCATATCAGCCAATATCTTCCTGTCCAACTCGATGTCAGCCAGCTTAAGGCCGTGAATGAACTGGCTGTAAGACAGGCCAGCGGCCCGGCAGGCCGCACCAATGCGCACTATCCAAAGGCTTCTGAACTCGCCCTTTCGCTCCCGGCGATGCCGGTAGGCGTAAGACCAAGCGTGCATCACGGACTCTTTGGCCCACTTGTAATTGCGATGGGAGGAGCCCTGGAATCCCTTGGCCGCCTTGAGGATTTTCTTATGCCGACGGTGTTTGGTAACGCCGCGCTTTATTCGTGCCACTGAAAGATCTCCGTTGTTGGCGCTTGGCAGCTAGCCGTAGGGCATCAGCCGCTTGAGACGTGGGACGTCGGCAGCGGAGACTTCCATTTTGTCGGAATACTTGCGGGTAACCTTTGTAGGCTTCTTACGCCGCAAGTGGCTGCTCATGCGCTTGCGACGGAGCAACTTTCCCGAGCCGGTTACGTGTATACGAGCCTTGGCGCCTTTGTGTGTTTTAAGTTTTGGCATCGGCCAGTTCTTCTACCTGTTCCGGCTGACTGTCGCCGGATTCGTTATTCCCCGGTCTGTTCCCTTGGTTCCGGCCGGACGCCGCCCGTTGCGCCGCCCGCTCCTCTCCCTTCTGCACGGATGGGATGAGCACCATGGAAAGGGAACGGCCCTCCATTGCAGGCGGCCGCTCAAGCCGCACCTCGTCCTTGAGCTCATCGGCCACACGACGCAGCACAGACAGTCCGAGTTGCTGATGGGCAGCCTCACGACCGCGGAATCTGACGGTCAATTTAACCTTGGACCCGTCGTTGATGAACTCCCGGACCTTCCTGAGCTTGGCATCGAGATCGTGAGTCCCGATATTAGGACGGAATCGCACTTCCTTTTGCTCGGTGCTCTTCTGTCCTCTCTTGGACTCCTTCTCTTTCTTGGACGAGAGATAGAGGAGTTTACCGTAGTCCAGCAGCCGACACACAGGCGGGTCGGAATTGGGCGCAACCTCCACCAGATCAACCTCTGCATCCCTGGCCATCTGGAGGGCACGCCGGGTTTCCATCACCCCCAATTGCGAACCGTCGCCTCCGATTACCCGAACTTGAGAGCTGGTAATACGTTCGTTGACCCTATACTGCCTGGCTATGCTGACTTACCTCCAATGGATTATGTCCCGACCTATCCGATGGGCATATCGCAATCTACCATACCCACGAACAACCGTCAACGAAACTGGCCGATTTTGCCAGGGCAATCGCATTTGACTTTTCTAGCTCGTCATTCCCGCGCAGGCGGGAATCCAGGTCATTCGGAGTGCATTCTCCATCGAGTTGGAAGGGCCTATCAGGCGTGTGATTAACGCGATTTCTCCCGACTTCCGTCCACTGGATTCCCGCCTGCGCGGGAATGACGGTTCACTCAGCCAGTGAGCAAGGGTTGCTCCTCCAAATGCGATAGCCCTGCCGATTTTGCTGCCGCCAGCGATAAAAGAACTACTATGGCCTACCAGGTCTCAAGGCTACCGATGCGATCCAACGTGCCCGATTGACGGGGTCCTGGACTTACTCCTACTCGTCGTCGGGGTCGTCCTCCGGATCGGGGATCGGGTTGAGTTCCCCGCCAAAGTCCAAGCCCTGGAGGAACTCCTCTATCTGGGGAGAAAGGGGTGTTACTGATCCCGATTCAGAGGATGACGGAGCATTTTCCCGGTCGTAACGCTCCTCGAGACGCTCCAACAACTTTGAAACCTCAGATGTGTCGGTCACGATGTTCTGGAGCGAAGAATACTGCTGGATGCCCCGTTCCCTGTCCTCCAAGCGGCTGGGGAGACCATAGATGCGGCAGAGAATGCCAGTGAGTCTTGAGATGCCCGTGAAGTCTTCTTCCACCTGAAAGTACTGGGGCAGGTGTACAACAAAGATCCTGGTGTCCAACTTGGCGGACTCGGCATGCTCAAAGATCAGGTGGGTGATGGTGGTCGGTCCTTCGTAGTCGCTGGGCCGCACCTCAACCATGCGATATTCAGCCTCGTTGGAGGGGTCGACGCTGCCGCCAGACACCAGCAGAGGCCTGGTGTGGGGAACCATGTCGTACATCGCACCGACCATCGAGTAGCGCTTGACGCCCAGCTTATCCAGCATCTCGATGACCGAGTCGGTCAAGTCCTCTCCATATGAGTGAGGCTCCAGGAGATGGAGCGTTATCAGGTCGGGGCCATTTTCCCTGACAGCAACCTTTACAGTGGTCGAGGGAATGGTGTACTCACGCTTGCCGCGCCGAAGCATTGTCTTGGGCCGGTAACGGGTGAAATCATAGTAACGGCCCGGGCGTACCAGCCGACCGATTTCTTTTGACCCTAGGTACCTCTCGATACGGCGAAGGCTCAGGGTGCCAACCCGGCCAACGTCTATCCACGGACGCAAAACAGCAAGGACGTGGGGGTCCTTCAGCTCAGGCAGGGGTTCGTCGAATTCGAAATCTCCAATCCGCATTACGCTAGTTTGCCAGCACCTCCAATGGTTGGCAAGGGGAATGCAGCGAGGGGCAGGGCTATCGCATTTGGAGGAGCAACCCTTGCTCACTGGCTGAGTGAACCGTCATTCCCGCGCAGGCGGGAATCCAGTGGACGGAAGTCGGGAGAAATCGCGTTAATCACACGCCTGATAGGCCCTTCCAACTCGATGGAGAATGCACTCCGAATGACCTGGATTCCCGCCTGCGCGGGAATGACGAGCTAGAAAAGTCAAATGCGATTGCCCTGAAGCGAGGGGCAGGTCTTTCAAATGGTGCCTGAGTTGCAGGCCCCACGGCGTTTGGAAAGCATTTGACAAGTTTCCGTAAGACCAGTCCTCTTGAGGTTCGACTGACTTACCTTTGAGCGGCGGACGAGAATGAAGCCCACAGTCCCATTCGATACCGGCTACCTGCAGCGTTCCCGTGCGCGGCTGGGTGGGTTGAGCTTGCCGTGATCATTGGGATAGCATTGAGGGCTGCCGGAGTTGACCAACGGACAAAGATCGTCGACAGTCGATTATGCCGTTGGCAACTAACCGGTCAGGGAGACGGGGGCTGCGTGGCGTTAGCAATCGGGTTATGGTTCGGCTGTCACCCATGATTTCGTTGTTGTTCCTGTGGGGCCTGTTGGCCGCGCTGGGTTGTGCAGGGACGCAGACGGGGACCTCGACCTTCGTCCCGACGGTGGAGCCTGACGATGCTTTGGTAAGGATAGGGAACGCCACCTACTCCGTAGACCTAGCGGTCCAGCCGGAGGAGAGGCAGCAGGGTCTGTCGGGACGGGAGCGCATGGCCATGGACTCGGGGATGCTGTTTGTATTCGAAGAGGAGCAGCAACTGTATTTCTGGATGAAGGACATGCACTTTCCGCTGGACATCATCTGGATAGACGGTCAGTGCCACCTGCTGGAGGTTGCGGCGGAGGTGCCTACGCCACCTCCGGGAGGCAGGAACGAGGAGATCCCCAGGGTCCAGTCTCCGTCTCCGGCACGATACGTGCTTGAGATAAATGCCGGCGAGGCATCGCGCAATGGCTTACAGCCGGGCGATCCAGTCGAGTTTCTGGGAGCCATAGCGGGCAAGCACGGCTGTTGATTGCAGTCGAACAATTACCAGTAAAGGACAGTGAACCAACATGGATATTCTGGTATCCGGGTCGATGGCCTACGACCGCATCATGAAATTTGGGGGACGGTTCAGGGACCACATCCTGGCCGACCAATTGGACAACATCAACATCAGCTTTGGCGTAGACAGTCTGACCGAGCACATAGGTGGCACGGCGGGCAACATCGCCTACTCCCTGTCGCTGCTGGGTGAGAAGCCAAGAATCCTGGCAAGCATCGGCAGGGACTATCACCGGTATTTTGCGTGGTTGATGACCTGCGGCATAGGAACGGCCGACATACGCGTTGTGGAGGAGGAACTGACCGCAGGAGCCTATATCACCACGGACGCTGACTCGAACCAGTTCACCGGCTTTAACCCCGGAGCGATGAAGCACCAGGCAGAGTTTGACTACGAGGGAGTTGATCCCTCCAATACGATCGCCATAGTTGGTCCCGGCAACCTGGCCGATATGATGCAGTTCACGTCGACGAACAGCGAACTGGGGATTTTCAGCATCTTCGATCCAGGGCAGTCGTTGCCAATATGGGAGCCGGGCGCCCTGGCGCGGTGCATCCAGCAGTCGAACGTGCTGATATGCAACGAATACGAGCTGGGAATGATCTCCAACAATACCGGACTGTCGCAGCAGCAGCTGGCGGACATGGTGGAGCACCTCGTGGTTACGCTGGGCGCGGAGGGCGCGGAGGTTGTATCCAACGGCACTACAGAACGAGTGCCGGTGATTCCCACAAACGCCATCGACCCCACGGGGGCGGGCGACGCCTTTCGCGGCGGCCTGATCAAGGGGCTAACGGAGGGCGCGACCATTAAGCGGGCTGTGGAGATGGGGACGGTCTGCGGATACTTCGTTGTGCAGGTCGAGGGTACGCAGACCTACCGTTACAGCCTGGAGGAGTTTGAAGGGAAGTTGCGCGAGTGCTTTGGGTAAATGAGTGAGTTCCTCCCTGACACACCTCACCATGATCTACCGCCCCACCGACCCCAGCGCCGACATTGCCGCCCCCTTTGGCTTTCGCTACAATCTGCGGGGCGGTTCGCGGGCCGCCTGATCATTCCCAGGGGCGAGACGTTCCATTGACCAGTGATGCCACATTTCCCACGCCAATGCCGCACGGGCCGCTGGACGGCGTGAAAGTCCTGGACCTGAGCGAGGACATCGCCGGGTCGTTCTGTGCGCGCCTGCTGGCCGACTACGGCGCCGAGGTGCTGAAGCTGGAGCCGCCGGCTGGAGCGGCGCTACGCCGCATGCCACCGTTCTTCGGGGACGACCCACACCCGGAGAAGAGCCTGTTCTTCCTGGCGATGAACCTGAACAAGCAGTCTGCGACCATGAACCTCAAGACGGAGGCGGGCCGGCATCTGTTCCGGGAGCTTATACCGCATGTGGACGTGGTGGTGGAGAGTTACAAGCCGGGATACCTGGACGGCCTCGGATTGGGGTACGAGGATCTGGAGGCGATCAATCCCGGGCTTGTGATGACCTCGATCACGCCCTTCGGACAGACGGGGCCGTACAGCCAGTACGAGGGCGAGGAGATCGTCAACTATGCCATGGGGCTGATCATGAGCATCAGCGGGCAGCAGGGTAGAGAGCCGCTGAAGCACGGCGGGTTCCAAGCGCAGTACGAGGGCGGGCTGAACGGCGCGGCGGCCACGGCGATGGCGTTGTTCATGCAGGGCAACACCGGCGAGGGGCAGCACGTCGACGTCTCGGTGACGGAGTGCGTGGCCTCGACGATGATGGCGACGCAGTCGATGTACCCGTTCATCGGGGCGACGCAGCACCGGCGACGGCCGTCGGGGAGCAACTTCGGGCACCCGATGGCGTGCGAGGACGGATGGATCATCGTGCAGACGGGCGGCGGCGCGACGTGGGAGACCATCGCCAACTTCTTCCGGGACCCCAGGCTGCACGAGGAGCGGTTCACGGATACTGCGGAGCGCAATCGCAACGGAGAGGAGCTGGACCGCATCGTGCTGGAGTCGATCAGCGAGCGGGGCAAGTGGGACCTGTTCACCGAGGCGGCCAACTCGCGGATGCTGTTCGGGCTGGTGCAGACTCCGTCGGAGCTGGCGGAGTGCCCGCAGCTGGAGTCGCGGGACTTCTACCGAGAGGTGGACCATCCGGTGATCGGCAAGATCAGGGTGCCGGCGGTGCTGTTCAACCTGTCGCTGACGCCGTACCAGTACCTGATGCCGGCGCCTACGCTGGGGCAGCACAACCGGGAAATCTACGCAGACGGGCTGGGCTACACGATGAAGGAGCTGTCGGTGCTGCGGCAGACGAACTCGATCTGATGGCGACGTCAAAGGGCATGAACGGCAAGCTGCCGCTTGAGGGCATACGGGTGCTGGACTCGACGTACGTGTTCGCGCTGCCCTACGCGGGCGGGCTGCTGGCGGACATGGGCGCCGAGGTAATCAAGGTCGAAGGGCCGGGGCGCCCGGACGTCACACGGACGGGCGGGTACTCGGGGGTGTTCGCGGAGAACGACGTGGGCGAGGACTGGTGGAACCGTCCCTCGACGTACAACCTGATCCACCGGGGCAAGCAGTCGATCACGCTGGACATGACCGACGAGCGGGGCCGGGAGCTGTTCAAAGAGCTGGTGATGGTCTCGGACGTGGTGATGGAGAACTTCACGCCTCGGGTGATGCGGAGCTGGGGGCTGGACTACCCCAACCTGCGCAAGCTGCGGCCGGACGTGGTCCTGGTGTCGAACACGGGGTACGGGCACGGCGGCGGGCCGTACTCGGGGTACCCGGCGCAGGCGACGACGCAGGAGGCGACGCACGGGCACTGCTGGGTCACCGGCTACCCCGGCGAGGGGCCGGCCAAGGCCGGGGCATCGTTCGTGGACTTCCTGTCGACGTGGACGGCGCTGTTCGCCATCGGGGCGGCGCTGCGCTACCGTAGCCGCACCGGGATGGGCCAGTGGATCGACATGGGCATGTACCAGGCCGGAGTGATGTTCCTTTCGGAATACATCCTGGACGCCACCGCCAACGGACGCGAGGGCGGGCGGATAGGCAACCGGCACCCCTGGCGCGCGCCGCAGGGCTGCTACCCGGCGGCGGGCGACGACCAGTGGATCACGCTGTCGGTGGGCGACGACTCGCAGTGGCGGTCGCTGTGCGACCTCATGGGTCAGCAGGAACTGGCCTCGGAACCGCGGTTCAACACCGTCGGCGGGCGGCGGGAGCACCACGACGCGCTGGACGAGATCATCGCGGCGTGGACGTCGGGCCGGGACCGGTACGACAGCATGCACGCGCTGCAGGCGGTGGGCATCCCGTCGGGGCCGGTGCTGACGGGGCGGGACGTCCACTACGACCCGCACTTCAGGAGCCGCAACTTCCTGGAGCGGGTGCAGTACCCGGCCGAGCGCAAGATGGGCGAGCGGATGTTCCTGAGCCGCCCGTACAAGTTCTCCAAGAGCCCGGTGCACATCCAGGGGCCGTCGCCGGCCTTCGGGCAGCACAACGGGCCAGCGCTCCGGGAGCTGCTGGGGGTCTCCGAGGAGACCTACCGGCAACTGGTGGAGGACGTGGTGATCACCACGGTGCCGACCACCGGCGAGCCGTCGCCGGTCACGCCGCAGCCGGAGGCGCTGGAGCGGGGGATCATCGCGGGCTGGGACCCGGACTACCGCGAGCGGCTGGGGCTGGCGGAGTAGCCGGGCGGCGGGCCTGCGCTTCAGTGACGGGGGCTGGATTCCCGCCTGCGCGGGAATGACGGTTGGCTGGGACCCGGACTGCCGCGAGCGGCTGGGGCTGGCGGAGTAGCCGGGCGGCGGGTGCGCCTACGGGATTGAGCCTGCGTTGTCGGTGAAAAATCCATATATCCGCTCATTTCCTATCATTTCCGCTCATTTCTTGCTGCCTATGTGTGTCCGGCGCTGGACCCTCTGGGGCGCCTTGTCCTGGCATGATTCTGGGCTCGTCTCCCGCGAAAATTTCTGTATATCCGAGCAGTTCCGAGTGTTCCCGAGCGTTTTGTGCTGCCGGTGAGGGTCCGGCGGCGCGCTCTTACGCGGGCACCACCGCTGCCGGGAGATTGCCGGAGTCGGCCGTGAACATTCCGTTATGTCCGCCTGTTGCCGTGGGTTTCCGCTCGGCTGCCGGTTTGACCCTGGTGCTGGGCACCGTCTTCGGAACCGGCATGTTCAGGCTAGCAGATTAGAACGGGCTTTCGCCACGGGCAACTGTCATCAAAATTTCTGCCGCGATTGTCTGAACTGGGATTAGTTTGATTAGGGGATGGGTGTGATTGGGGGGTGTCTGCGGCGTTGGGGGTCCAGCGGGAGGGGAGTGGATTGGCGGGCGGGGATTTCTTGACGGGGTGGGAGGCGAGGCATAAGCTATTTGAGAGGGCCCGTAGCTCAGTGGTAGAGCAGCCGGCTCATAACCGGCTGGTGGCAGGTTCGATCCCTGCCGGGCCCACTTGCAACACATGCATTAGCGTGGGACTAGAAAGCCAAAATGATCACCCCAAATGCTCGCGGACGCACCTAAATATTGGGAATTTCACTGAAAGGTGGCAAACTCATGGATTCAGACTCTCTTGGCCCAATCGAAGACACTGAAGACTGGACTTCGGCTGTCATGGGAAGGGTTCAAAGTAGCGACTCAGTCGTACCCGAGCATACGTTAGCTAGTTTCGAAAAACTGTTGCGAGGTCAAGCTCGCGATCGGAAACTAACTCCAGCAGTCCTTAAAAAGGTTGCCACGCAACTATTGAAGGAGAAGGGGACCTGCCAGCCTAAGCCGGAGGAGAAGCAATGAGAATCAAGTCTATTGAATTAGCCTGGTTCCGCGGGGCCGCCGATCCGGTGTCTCTCGACATCAACTGTAATTCCATGGTTGTATATGGAGCGAATGGCGCCGGCAAATCCTCTTTTGTAGACGCCGTGGAATACCTGTTAAACGATGGGAGTATTGAACACCTCAAGCATGAATACAGTACTTCTTTTCAATCAAATGCAATTATCAATACATGCAAACCGGACAATAGGAACACTGAAATAAAGGTCAAATTTAGCGATGACTCTGATCTCAAGGTAGATTTCACTGCTAAAGGCTCCTCAAAAAAGTCTGGTGCAAGATCAACCTCATTGGACGAATGGGAATATAGACAAACTATTCTCAGACAAAACGAAGTGTCAGCGTTCATTCATAACACAAAAGGCGAAAAATACTCAGCCCTGCTACCTTTGTTCGGGCTGGAGAACATGGAAATCGCGGCAGAAAATATTCGTCAAATCACAAGAGCTGTTCGTTCTGAAGCGAAACTTACCGAGAAGAAAGCTAATCTTGCACAGGTAGAGACGAAACGAATAGGTATTTTAGGCACAGTAAGCGACCAGGATATCGATAAGATCATTTGCGATCTCTTCACACGATATTGTGAGGATGTGACGGATACAAGTGATGCCTTGTCGCGTTGCAATGAAGTGGAAGCTGCTTTAGAAAAGGAACTTAAAGAACATTCCACTGAAAACCAGAAGCACTTCCATCTGAGGCAGGTAGCCGATTCAACACTAGAGGACCATGTTAATTCCGTCCGCACATCTAGCGTCGACCTTGCAGGGTCTTTAGAACCTAGTATTGTTGAAAAGCTATCTGTGTTACAATCTACCAAAAGATTCGTTGGTTCGATAGAGAATATGCAAACAGTAGATTGTCCTGCATGCGGTCGAACAATTAGCGTGGATGAGTTCATTAATCATCTGAACAGCGAAAGTGATCGACTCGGAGAACTGAACGATAGCTTTATTGGGTATAAGGCTGCCATTAGCTCAATTTGTAGTTCGTTGGACTCTCTTAAGTCTAGCTTAAGAAGGCCTGAATTAAGCGCTTGGAGACAAGGACACCAAACGGATGTTGTCGTCGCTGGCTTGAAGTATATAGACGAATTAGATGTCAACGACTTTCGCGAGAATTGTAACGGAGACTCCATCAATTGTCTGGAGGAAAATCTACTATCAATTATAGCTGCCGCCAATATCGACTCGGAAAATGCACCACCTGACGTTCACGATCTAACTGTTGACCAAGGAAAGATATCTGCGGCCAAGGCAGTAATTACCTCCAAAGAATTAAGAATTGATATAGAGGACAGTGAAACACTCATTTCTAGCTTAGAACGACTGGAACAGGAAATACGCGAGGAAATCAGGCAGCAGTCCGCAAAGGTAATTGCCAGTATTTCGGAAGATTTGGAATCCATGTGGGCGACCCTGCACCCTGAAGAGAAAATCGACCAAATCCGTCTCTCTTTACCAGTCGAAGATTTGGAATCCATGTGGGCGACCCTGCACCCTGAAGAGAAAATCGACAACGTCCGTCTCTCTTTACCACAAGATGTGGACAAGGCGATTGACATTGCTCTGAAATTCTATGGAGAAGACCAAGATTCGCCACGCCTCACGCTTTCAGAAGGATACAGGAACAGTCTTGGTCTTTGCATTTTCTTGGCAATGGCCAAACAGGTGGGAGACAAAGAACGTCCACTTTTCTTGGATGACGTAGTTGTCAGTCTTGATAGAAATCATCGAGGGATGATTCAAGAACTGTTAGACAAAGAATTCAGCGATCGTCAAGTGATAATTTTTACTCACGAACGAGACTGGTTCACGGAACTTAAACACCAACTGGACGGCAACAGCAATTGGGTTTTCAAGGCACTTTTGCCTTATGAAAGCCCTGAAATTGGGATTCGCTGGTCGCACAAGACTACAGCCTTTGATGATGCCAGAGCTTTGTTGAAAGAGCGTCCAGATTCGTCAGGAAACGATGCTCGCAAAATCATGGATGCGGAACTTCCCTTGGTTGCGGAGCGCCTTCAGATTAAGTTGCCATACCTTCGCTCAGACAGAAACGATTCGCGCATGGCCCATGATTTCCTGCTTCGCCTGATTGCGGACGGCAAAAAGTGCTTCCAAACCAAGTCAGGCGGAAAAGAATACATAATTCACACCGATGCGATCAATGCGCTCGAGAACGCAGACCATCTCTTACTTTCGTGGGGTAATAAAGCATCACACTCGTTCGATATTGTGAGGCCAGAGGCAGAAAAGCTTTTGGACGCCTGTGAAGACGCCCTTTCGCATTTTAGGTGTACTAAGTGTGATCGCTTTGTTTGGCGACTACCGGACACTCAATCTGAGTTGTTGCAGTGCCAATGCAGCGAATTACGGTGGCGTTACGGCAAGGCTTAGAAAAGTATATTTGTACCTTGGCCTTTAGGGTTTATTGACTTAGGGGCCTACCCCTCCCCGAGTGCGGCGAGGCGGGCGGCTACCTGGTCGGGGGTGACGTCCTCGATGTGGGTGGAGATGGACCAGTGGTTGCCGTTGGGGTCGGTGATGCGGGCGAGGCGGCTAGCGCAGGTTTGGGCGGTCTGGGTGGGCGTGGGCTTCCAGAACGGATGGATCTTCGGGGAGCAGTTGGGGGATGGGTTCTGGGCGGTGCTGCTGGGCAACGGGATGACGGCGGGGGCGATCACGGCGGTGCTGCTGACGCTGTTCATGAACATGGCCGGGAGCCGGCAGAGGCCCTGCACAAAAACTATTACCAGCGGAAGGTTTTACTGGATGCCGCGGAAATCAGAGCAGACTTGGATGATGTGGAGCTGATGCTGAATATCCTCCAACCTCTCACCGACTAGCCATACTCCTTGCAGGCACCGAGGCCTCCGAACAGTTCGGAGCCCTGTTTTTGTGCGCCTCATCGGCTGACTGGATAACCTGTAACTGGACAACCTGGATGGCGCTCGCTGAGAGTTGGTGTTCCTGCCGAAGCAAGGTTGCTGGGGAGTGGAATTGACGCCCACACCTGACAACCCGCAGTTGGTGCTAAAATCCGGGCTGAACCCGGAGTCAATCGTTGGAGGTGGAACGATGGTACTGGCAAGTCAGCAGCTTGAGACGGGGATGGTCCAGTATGCGAGCCGCGACGGGACGATGATCGATGCGCTCTACAGCCGTCCTGCGGAGCCGGGCAACTACCCCGCTGTTATCGTGACGATGGAGGGGATGGGCCTGATGGATCACCACAAGGACATCGCGGTGCGGTTTGCCGGCCGCGGGTTCCTGGCCATAGCGCCGGACCTGTACACGCGGGAGGGGACGCCGGAGCCGGAGAACGTGCTGGCCACGCTGTTCGCGAGCCCTGACTCGCGGACGATGGACGACCTGGATGGGGCAGCGGTGTTCCTGAAGTCGCAGGCCCACAGCAACGGCAAGGTGGGGATCATCGGGTTCTGCTCGGGCGGGCGGTACACCCTGATGATGGCGTGCCAGAGCAGCAACATCGACGCGGCGGTGGACTCGGCGGGCGGGCACATCGCGGACCAGGAAATCACGGACCTGCGTCCGAAGAACCCCATCGACATGATCGCGGACCTGTCGTGCCCGCTGCTTGCGCTGTTCGGCATCGAGGACCAGAACCCAACGCCGGAGCAGGCGGAACGCATGAGGGCGGAGCTGGACAAGCACGGCAAGACCTACGAATGGGTGATGTACGACAACGCGGGACATGCGTTCTTCGCGGACTACCGTCCGAGCTACCGGGCGGCGCCAGCGCAGGACATGTGGCACCGCGTGCTGGAGTTCTACGGCAAGCACCTGTCGTAGGGTTGATGCAGCCACAGTAGAGTCCGTTCATGGTGAGCCTGTCGGGCCACAAACGGACTCGAGGCATCTTAGGGGGCGTGCGGTTGTGCGCCCCTTTTTGCTGCGCGAGCTAAGTGACAGCGAGAAAGGCCTATTTTGAACGAAAGGGGAGGAGGCGATGTAAAATGGAACGCAGAGAATCCGTATGACTACGCCAATAAACAGCTTTCAGGACATTCTGGACGCCATGGAGCGGGACCCGGCGCTCAGGGATGCGCTCAGGCGGCATATCCTCACGGAGGAGATACTCGCACTGCCGGCGCAGGTGAAGGCGCTGACCGAGGCGGTGGAAGCGCTCGTCGGCGAGACTCGAGGACTGCGGGCGGGGCAAAAGGAGCTCCGTGCAGGTCAGGAGCAACTCAGGTCCGGGCAGGAGGAGCTCAGGGCAGAGGTAGGGGGGCTTCGGATAGGGCAGGAGGAGCTCAGGACGGATGTAGGGGAAATCAGAATCGAAATGGGCCGACTGGGAGGTAATGTCAGCAACATGTTGGGTACTGGCTACGAGGGAAAGGTGGCACGAATGGCCGACCGGCTGGCAAGGAGGAACCTGGGCTTGGCCGATCCGAAGGTGGTCATGAAAAGCTACCTGCCAAATCCTACTCCTCCGCTGCCAGAGGTAGACCATGGCGCCGAAATCGGGAACATCACTTGGGAGGAGTCTGACGAGCTAGCCCTGGCCGATGTAATAGTCAGCGGCACTGATCAGGACGGGGCGCAGCGATACGTGCTGGCGGAAATCTCGATCACGGTGCAGGAGCGGGACCGGGTCAGGGCGCAACGGAGGGCGGAGCTGCTTGAGAGGGCCACCGGGGTGACCACGATACCGGTGGTTATAGGGGTCAGCGAGGAGGCTCCGGAGGGTGATTTGGCGGTGGCGTTCTGGCAGTTCGACCCGGATGGGTGATTCCTGAAAAAATGGAGCGGCATGCCTGATCAGAGTTTTACAGCGGTGGCTACAGGTGTGCGCACTCTTGAATTACGAGGAGTTTCTGTACGCTTTAGCGGGCCCTCGATTTCATTGTAAGGTCTGGGCAAGTCAATTAATGGATAGCGAATGATGAGCAGCAATTTCGGAGTTATTGAACCGGATTCCTGGGGCGCCTATCTCTCATCACCTGAACTCCAGCAGGCAATTCAGCCTCGGGCGGGACAATCGGTAAGTGCTTCACTTATGCCTATGGAATGGGTACCTTCTCACGAAACTACCATTTGGAGATATATGGACTTTTTCAAGTTTATGTCTTTGGTAAATGACCGTACTTTATTCTTCACAAGGGTGGACAAGCTGCAGGAGGAATTCGACGAATTTGAAGGAACCTGGTCTGATGCGACAATTCAGCTAATAGAAGGAAATGTACCACGCAGCATTGTAGATGTAGGATGGAGATTAAAGATCACAAATACAGACACCGTTCAAGTTCTATTTTTGCCCCTAGTACAAAAGCCAGTGGATGAAAACGTACAGCACATCTTGAGCACCATGCACACCATTCCCACAAATTGGGCCTCCTTCAAAACTCCTTACGAGCAAACTTACTTGGTGCACAAACCTACCGGGTTCAGATTTGGAATTGCAAATGCCAAAGTGGTACATCAATTGTGCGATGCACAGTCATCTTTGGAAACATTTCGTAATAGTCTGCATATTGTGAATGAGCAGTTGAAATTCACATTAGTAAACTGTTGGCACATTGGATTACATGAGTCTGATGCTATGTGGAGTAGGTACTCTAATCGTAATGGATCTATTGCTATTAAGACGGATGTAATATCTCTTGTGAGTAGTTTCTTGAATAGATACCCAACCGCGGTGGGAAAAGTACAGTACATTGCGTTTGATACCGATGTGATGCCCGCAGCGTACTTTGACACGACCTATTGGTTCAAGAGAATAGAGTTCGACACGGACCGCGAACTCCGAGTAGTTATGGATGAAACCGTTTATACAGATATTACCGAACACACAAGAACGCCCGATATCTCCAGTGAAATATGCGAGATCGGTTTACCTTACAAAGTAGATCCGCAAATATTAATTCGCGAAATTGTTGTTGGTCCAGGCACCGATCATTGGAAATTTGATTTGATACAGTCAGTTGTAGAGAAATATGAACTGGACGTTCCGGTCAGGCGATCGTCATTGCGGCGATAATAGCCTTGTGCTAAAAAAGTAAGCCGAGGTCTTTCCGTCGGGATTTGAAAAGGCGCTCCCTTGCTCTTACCTCCCCACCAGCCGGTAAACCCCCTCGCTCTGCGATAACACGTACAGCTCGCCGGCATTGTCTTCGGCGAAGGACATGATGCGCATGCGGGTGTCGGCCAACTCCTTGTGTTCGGTGACTTGGCCGTTGTGGTAGCGTAGGCCGAAGACCTTGCCGGAGCAGAAGTCGCCGTAGACGTAGGCCCCGCGCAGCCAGGGGATGGCGGCGCCGCGGTAAACGTAGCCGCCAATGACGGAGCAGGGTGTGCCGTCGAGGGAGTACTCCAGGACCGGCGGGATGGTGCCCTCGCGGTCACAGTTGTCGCGGGGGCGGAAGCAGTGGTTCCCCTCGAGGATGTTCCAGCCGTAGTTGCCGCCGCGCTGGATGATGTCGATCTCCTCCCACTGGTTCTGGCCGACGTCGCCGGTCCAGAGGTCGCCGGTCTCGCGGTCGAAGGAGAATCGCCAGGGATTGCGCAGACCGTAGGCCCAGATTTCGGGGCGACCGCCGCCGTCGGCAAAGGGGTTGTCGGACGGGATGGCGTAGGGCTGCGCGTGCGTTGCATTGGAGACATCGATGCGCAGAATGGAGCCAAGGAGGGTTGCAGTATCCTGGCCGCTGCCCAGCGGATCGCCGGCCGAACCGCCGTCGCCCAGGCCGATGTAGAGGTAGCCGTCGGGGCCGAAGGCAATCTGTCCGCCGTTGTGGTTGGGGTAGGGCTGCTCTACCTCAAGGATGATCAACTCGCTTTCGGGATTGGCTGGTTGGCCTCCCGGACCGTAGTCGAACCGCGAAACTACGGATCGCCGAGGGCTGGCAGCAGAATAATAGACGTAGAATTGACCATCGTTTTCCGGATTGAGCGCTATACCGAGCAGCCCCTCCTCGGACCCCCGGTTGCTGACCTGGTCGCGAATGTCCAGCAGCTCGATTATGGAAACCACATCGCTTCCATCCAGAGCACCCTCTCCTTCGAACCACAACACCAATCCCGACTGGTCCGTGATCAATACGTCTCCATTATCTGCCTGAACGAGGTTGGTGGGCGCAGTCAGGCCGGGCACTGCCAGTTGACCCTTCCAGGGCAACATGTACTGCAGGCCAAGGGACTCGAAACGCGGCGCACTCTGTGTGAAGCCGGGCGCAGGCGAGGTGGGCTGGGATGTGGCCCTCGAGGGGGGCAGTTCATCGCTGCAGGCTGTTCCGACGGCGGTCAGTAACAGGATGAGGATTGTCAGTATTCCGCCCACCTTTACAGTATTGCACAATCCTCAGTCTGCCCTCCGCTGTCACACCGGGACGGGCAGGACGATTGCAAAGTCCCCTCACTCACCGTAGGCAAGGACTAACCGTCACTCCCGAGAAAGCGGGAGTCAGGGTGTAATGGTCTCACGAGGGGCTAGATTCCCGCCTGCGCGGGAATGACAGAGAGACTTTGCAATCGTCCTGTCGGGACGGGGGATATAATACCCATCGGCTCTTGGCATTCGCTTATGTATGGCAAAATCGAGCTAGTTGGGAGAGAGTCGCCGTGTTGAACGTCAGGCTGGCTACCCCGGATGACCGCGACGAGGTGCTCACCCTGGTGCGTGGGCTCCTGACCGAACTTGGCGGGAACCCGGCGCCCAAGGAGAGCCTTTATGAAGCGTTCAACAGGCTGGTCGCCGGGGGAGATGCGGGGTTCATCGTGATTGCGGAGGTGGAGGGTGTGGCCAGGGCTGCCTGCACCGCGTCTTTCGCAACAGCACTGCGCACGGTGGGACGTTACTGCATCCTGCAGGAGATGTTCGTGGAGCCGGAGTCCCGGAGTATCGGAGTGGGCACGGCCGTCATCGAATTCGCGCTGCAGCACGCTGTTGACAGTGGCTGCCAAGTGGTTGAGCTTGGCACACCACGAGACGGGGCACAACCCATCGACTTCTACGAGCGATCGGGGTTCGAGAATATCGGGGCGCGCATGCGATGGCGGACTCCCGACAACCGTTATCGCTAGAAGACCCGGTCCAACATTCCAAGAACAAGAGGGCTTTATGAGCGCAGTTGACCACTGGCGCCAGATGATTCTGCAGGAACACGCGCAGACGGACCGGATTCGCGGGCCGCGACCGAGCGACCACTGGACGCAGTACGCACAGAACTTCAAGGACGACCCCCACCGTACCGGCGATGAGATGGTGGAGCAGTTACGGGCGCGGGTGATGCCAGGCGAGACGCTGATGGACGTGGGAGCGGGTGGAGGGCGGCTGGCGTTGCCTCTGGCACTTGCCTGCCGATGGGTCTACGCCGTCGAGCCGTCGCCCAGCATGTGCGCAGTGCTGCGGGAGACCGCCGCCGAGTATGGCATTGAGAACTTGTCGATTACCGAGGCGAGCTGGGAGGACGCATCGGTGGAGCCTGCCGATGTGGTGCTGAGCAGCCACGTGGTCTATGTGATACAGGAAATCGAACCGTTCGTCCGCAAGAAGGAAAACCATGCCCGGCGCCAGGTGCTGGCGGTAGTGTTCCAGTCGCCACCAATGGCTGCGATGTCAGGGTTGTGGGAGCAGGTGCATGGCGAAAGGCGCTTTGCGCTGCCATCGCTGCCGGAGTTTCTGCCGGTCCTGGAGGAGCTGGGTATCCGGGCAGAGGTCACCGAGCTGGAGGCGCGTCCGCAGCACGGATTCGACAGCCTTGAGGACGCGCGGGAGATGCTGACGCGGCGGCTTTATGTCAAACCCGACACCGAGGAGATGGTCCGGCTGGAGCAGGTGCTGGATGACTCGCTGGAGGAGGTGGACGGAACGTGGCGAATAAAGGGCTCGCAGCCGGTCCGGCCCTGCATCGTCGCGTGGGAGCCGAGCGGCAGGTAGCTGAGAGGCCGTAGGGCTGCCGCGGCAGAGACGCTGGCCTTTGTCAGAGGGGGAAGGAGAGTTCGCCGATGAGGCCGTCCTGGAACAATGTCTTAAGAGGGTGTGTGTCAAATGTCTGGCGCAAACTCGTCATTCCCGTGAAAGCGGGAATCCAGACACTCTGACGATGACTGGCAGGACTGAGACCTGGGTGAAAAATCACTGTCACACTCCCTCTTATAGAGCACGGATCTGGGGGACGATCCCAGTCAGACCTTGCAACGACTCCTTCAGGCCCTCGTACATCGTGGCATCGGGACGCCTCACGGCTGCGAGACCCATGCTGACGGTGCGGAACCCCATCTCGCCGAGGCCCTGCAGCTTGAGCAGGCACTCGTCCGGGGTGCCGGCGATGGCGAATCGGTCGATAATCTCGGGACCAACTATGTCGTCGAGTTCGCTGGGGTACGAAACGTCGGCCTCGAAATACCACGCCGTGGCCTGCGCCACAAGCCTGCTGATTCGCTCGAACTCGGCGGCGGGGAGCCGGGATGCCTCCAGCCCACCGAGGGTAAGGTAGTGGGCCGCGTAGAGTACCACGCTGCGGCGGGCCTGCTCACCATCGTGGGAGATGCAGACTGTCATCCGGGGGGCGATATCCACCTCGCCCGGGTCGCGTCCAGCCTCAAGAGCGCCCTCGCTCACCCAGTCCTGGTAGCGCCTGAGCGCACTCTCCGGCAGCTCGCGGGCACCAACCACCACGCCGTCGGCCACGCGGCCGGCCAGCCTGCAGATCTGCCTGCTGCGGGTGCCGATTATGATCGGGACGGGCCCGGCAATTTCTGATTGCAGCCTCGCGCCGTCCATCCGGTAGTGCGGGCCGTCAAGGGTGACCCGGCCGCCGTCCAGGAGTTCCTTTACGGCACGGATGAATTCCTCCAAACGGCTAACGGGATCGCGCTGCCCGATGCCGATGCGGGACAGGCCGGAACCCACGCCGATGCCCATATAGGCACGACCATGGGAGACTTCGTTCAGCGTACCAAGAGCGGCGGCAACGATGGCGGGGTGTCGGACGTAGGGGTTGGTGACCAGGCTGCCAATGCTGACGTTGGTAGTTACGGAGGCGCACAGGGCCTGAAGCTGGTAAGAGTCGCGAAGCAGGGCCACGTCGGATATGCCGAGCCTGCTCACGCCGGAGCCGTCGACGATACGGGCCAGGCTGAGCAGTTCTTCGATTGAGACAACGGGGCTGAGCTCTACTTCGATGTCCATACGCCTCCCTCGTGGGGGTCAAATGCAACGGAGGGAACGGGTGGCCGAAATTCCGGCACCGAATAACATGGTCTTATGCGGAACTTTCGCGTCCATTCTGAGGTAATACTACAACAGCCGAGGGAGCGGGTTTTCGAGTTTTTCCCCGGGCTGAGAACCTGGACCTGCTGACCCCGCCTTGGCTGCATTTCTCCATACTGACACCGCTGCCGATCGAGATGGGGTTGGGTACGGTGATCGAATACAGGATTCGGCTGCGGGGCGTCCCGGTGAGGTGGACGAGCCGGATCACGGCATGGGAGCCCCCAGACCGATTCGAGGACACCCAAATTCGCGGGCCGTACAGCTAGTGGGTGCACCGGCATACCTTCGATCGTCGTCGGCGGCTGGTACCGCAGCCGCCGACGATGTTGCTTACAGGGTGCCCGGGGGCACGCTGGTCAACCGGCTGTTCGTGGCGGGCCAACTGCGAGGGACTTTCGAATACCGAAGGGCCAGGTTGTTGGAGTTGCTTGGCTAAGGACGGGTCCTCCACGTCTCCAGGGTGGTTTTGGCATCAATATGCAGTGCCCCCCCGCCCCCCGACTCTGGTCCCTGCTTCAACGAGGGCGAGGGTCTTTTGTGGGAGTGACTGATTGGGGTAGGCCAGATCCAAGTGGCGGTCAGAAGTTGAAAGGGGTCCAGGGCCTGAGCGGCACAGCGAACATGCGGTCAGCGCGGTTGAGGGCCCCGGGGGTATGCTCGTCAGCCAAGCCTGCGCCATGCAGGCTTGTCAGGCTGATAGTGCCGAGGTAAGCGGAGGCCAAGGCAGATACTTCCAACGTAATGTCCGGAGAGCCGACGGCCACGGTGCATACGGCGCCCTCGGGGTCGCCCTCCAGCCGGAAGCAGCCGTTGTTCCATTGGCAGAGGGCGTCGCGAACCTCGATGGTAATAGCCCCCGGCTCGGCGTATGTTCGCTGCCGGAGGGCGGCTGCGGCATCCACGACACGTATCCACACGCCGTCACGGACCTGTCGCTGCAGGCGGCGGGGGTCTGCGAGCATCCAGGGCAGCGGGTCGTCGAGCGGACGCCTTGTGGCCTCGGTGACACCCATGAGGTCGACGTCGAAGCAGAATCGCCAGAGAGCGGAGGCAGCCTCGCGGGTGGTTGCCATCAGCTCATTGATGGTGATGGTGGGCCGGTTGGAGCGGTAGGCGACGTAGCCGTCGAGTCTGCCCTCCTCCTCGTATCCCGCGTAGAACAGGCCACCGCGGCCACGGCCCCTTACGCGCGGCTGCGGATCGTGGGCGTCCGGGGCGCGGGCCTCTTCGTCCCACTTGTGCCGCGGTTTGGGGAAGACGCCCGGTCGACCTGCGGTGGTGCGGCGGTACAGGTCGGGCAGGTCCCTGCCGATATCCTCCGGCTCGATGAAGACGATGCGGCCTGGGCTGTCGTATCTGCGGGCGTACGCGTTGTAGGGGCGCTCGACGCGCCAGCTTTCGAACTGGGTGCCCACGCCGTAGCCGAACCGGCCGTAGATAGCGCTCTCGGAGGCGAAGAGGGCAGCCAGGGGTTCGCCCCACTCGTGCATGTCGTCGAGCTGGCGGCGCATCATCCGGGACATGATGCCCTGGCGGGTGTGAGTTGGCTGTACCGCGACGTTGGACACACCGCCGACTGCTGATGTGCCGCCGGGTATGGACATCTCGAGCTGGTGGCACTGGCAGCCGCCGACAATGTTGCTGCCCTCAAACACGGCGAGGGAACGGGAGAGGTCGAAATGGGGACGCAGTTCCTCAGGGTCGTGGTCCAACCGGTTGCTGTGGGCCCGCGATTCGGCTCGCAACCACTGGAGAAACTCGTCTGGGGTGACCGGCCTGAGTTCCTGCTCCGGCATCTACTGCGCGCTCCCGTATCCGTTTTGCTGGGGCGAAGTATAGCCGATTGCAGGAAATCGCATAGCAACCGAGTTCATGCTTGATTTATATCGGCAACACGGGCGCACAATGGTACCAGGGTCTTTTAAAAGTTCCCTCTCCCTCTGGGGGAGGGTAGGGTGGGGGTGTCCTCCAGCTTTGTGTAGGGGTGTCACTAACTGAAATTTCACCCCCCACCTCGCCTTTCCACCCCAAAAGGGAGGGAGAATTACACGACCCTGCAATGGTACTTTCTCAATTGAACTGGCGGTGTCTACTGCATTATCATCTTCGTTGGAAATGACGACCGAAGTTGGGGGGTGAACCGTGCAAGCAACATCATGGAGATTGATTCTAATGACTTGCCTGCTCGTGGTCCCGGTGCTGCTGCTGGCCATGGCCTGCGGTGGCGACGAGGAGGCAACGACTGAGCCTTCTGGTCCCGAGGCCACCACACCAGCCTCGGGCACCACTGGTCAGGCTCCCACCGAGGAACCGGATGAACCTGCGGATACACCGGTTCCGGCAGACCCGGAGAATCCGTTCATCATCGGTGTAATGGAGTCGATCACCGGGCCGGGCGAGACCTACGGCAACGTCGCCGTACAAGCCAAGCAGATGGCAGTGGACGAGATCAACGAAGCGGGCGGCATCAACGGCCGGGAACTGAAGCTGATAGTCGAAGACTCCAAGTGCGCCGCCCAGGACGCGATCACGGCCTACAACAAGCTCACCGATGTGGACGAGGTGAAGATCATCCTGGGAACGTCGTGCAGTGGCGCGATGCTGGGGGCAGCCCCTCTGGCGGAGGCTGACGGGGTGGTCCTGTTCTCGGGGCTCGCCACCAATCCTGACATCGCCAACGCCGGAGACTACATCTTCCGCACCTCAATGAGCGACCAACAAGTCGGGATAGACACAGGAAACGTGATGTGGGCGGCCGGCGCCCGCACAATGGCGACAATAACGGAGGCAACGGACTATGCCGAGGGGGTGCGTCGCACATCGGTTGCGCAGTTCGAGAAGCTGGGCGGCACCGTGGTGGCCGAGGAGCGCTACGCCTCGGATATCGTCGATTTCAGGTCACAGCTAACCAAGCTGGTGAGTGCGAATCCAGACGCGATTCATATCGCTGCGCAGTCGGAATTCACGGGCGGGACCATCATCAAGCAGCTGGACGAACTGGGCTACGACGGACCCATCTACTCGGAAATTGTGGCAGTCGGAGCGACGGCCCTGGAGATTGCCGGGGATGCGGCCACCGGTGTGAAGGCAATCCTGGCCGACATTGACCCGGCCAACGCAAAGGGACAGGAAGTGCTGGCCAGCTTCCGGGACCGTTACGACTACGTGACGCTGGCTTGGTATCTCGGCTCCGCATACGACGACGTTTACATCACCGCCGAGTGCCTGAAGCAGACCAACGACGACCAGGACGCCGACGGGTTCAGGGACTGCCTGTATGACATCACTTGGAGCGGGGCCATCGGGGACAACTACAGCTTCGACGAGAACGGCGAGGTCGTCGGGCTTGCCAACGTAGTGATTGAGGTTCGGCCCACAAGCGAGCGCAACGATGAGAACCAGGGCTACCACGTGCTTGGCGCGGCGCCGAGCGAGGCAGTGGCCATGGGAGCGGCCCCGCCAGTCTCAGACGAGCCTTTCGTGATCGGCGCGATGGACGCACTTACGGGAGTAGGTGAATCGTACGGCAATCCGATTCAGCAAGCGAAGCTGCTGGCGATGGAGGAAATCAACGCGGCTGGCGGCATCAACGGAAGGGAGCTTCAAATCGTATTCGAGGACTCCAAGTGCGCCGCCCAAGACTCCATCACCGCATACAACAAGCTGACCGATGTGGACGGGGTGAAGATCATCCTCGGTACCACCTGCAGCGGAGCCATGCTGGGCGCCTCTCCTATCGCCGAGAGCGAAGGAGTGATACTGCTGTCGGCCTCGGCCACCAGCCCGGACATCGCCAATGCCGGCGATTACATCTTCCGCACGGCGATCAACGACCTGCAGCTGGGGATCGACATCGGCAACACCATGTGGGTAGACGGAGTGCGCACACTGGCGACGATAACCGAGTCCACGGACTACGCCGAGGGCGCGCGCCGGACCTCCGTTGCCAGGTTCGAGGAGCTGGGAGGCACGGTGCTGGCCGGAGAGGCCTATGCCACGGAAACCATCGACTTTCGCAGCCAGATCACCAAGCTGATCAACGAGAACCCCGACGCCATCCTTCTCACATCCCAGGGCGAGGTGTCGGGTGGCACGATCGTAAAGCAGGCGCGCGAGCTGGGTTACGACGGGCCGATGTACTCAGAGGTCGTACCCACGCAGCCCGATGCGCTGAGCATCGCAGGAGACGCGGCAACGGGACTCAAGGCCGTGGTGCCCGACGAGGACCTATCCACCACAGCAGGCGAGAGCTTCCTGGCCAACTTCAAGGAGCGGTTCGGCTTTGTTGCCCCGCTGCCCTGGTTCCAGGGGTCGGCGTATGACGACGTGTACATCGCTGCCGAGTGTCTCAGGCAAACCGGAGACGACCAGGATTCCGACGGCTTCCGGAACTGCCTGAACAACCTGACCTTCAGCGGAGCCATAGGCGACAACTACAGCTTCGACGAGAACGGCGACGTGACAGGGCTTTCCAACGTCGTGGTCGAGGTGCTCCCCGAGGCGGAGCGCACCGAGGAAAACCTGGGCAAGAAGAGGTTGGGCCCGGCGCCCACTCCTTAATTCGTCCCGAATCACCAATTAAAGGGGCCGGCCCCTATGACAGGAGTCGGCCCCGAATGTGCTATAACCATTATGTAAACGCCCGGACCTGAAACTGTCTCGAGAGTAACGTTTTGCTGGGCCAATCCGCAGGCGAAAGCCGCCTTCCCTCAATTGCCAACGTCTCCACCACCCGCTTGCTTGCCATTGTCCTGACCCTTGCCGCCGTGGCCTACGTGGGCTGGAAGGTAAGCGAATCCCCGACGCAGTCGCTGCAGTTCGCCTTCAACGGGGTGTCGGTCGGGGCCGTTTATGCCCTGCTGGCGATGGGATTTACGCTGGTGTATAGCACGGTATGGTTCTTCGACCTGTATTACGGCGCGGCGGCGGCCATCGGGGCATACAGCGTGTTCTACCTGCGGTCGTCAGAGACACTGGGCGGCCGGTACGAGGTCAACGAGCACGCGGTCAACGTGGGCTTCGCTGTGGTGACCGCGGGTGTAGTTTCCTGGGCGTTGCATACCAGCGTCTACTCGCGGCTGAGATCGCGGTTCGGACGAGTGGTGCCCCTCACCGGGATCGGACTGATAGGCGGAGGCACGGGCACGTACATGGGCTTTGTGCTCACGTTCCCTGGCAACCTGAACGTGCTGTTCGCTCCGGCGGTTGGGGCCGGGGTGGCCGTGGCGGCGTTCTTGGCGTTGCGAACGGTTTACGAAAAAGGGACGGGGAAATTCAGCCCGGCTCCGCTGCTTGCCCTGGCCGCCGTTGCAGGGGCCGTCCTGGGCGCGTGGTCCGGCCTCCTGGTGTCGGGAGAGCCGGGATCAAAGCTGTACCTGAGCTGGGCGGTGTCGTGCCTGCTGGCGGGAGTGGTGGGGCTGGCGCTGTATCGTGGCCTGTACGTGTATATGCGGTCGCGGTCGCGATCGCCGCTGATAATGCTGGTAGCGTCGCTGGGCGTACTCCTGGCGATCACCGCAGCGACGACCATAGTCTTCCAGAGCGCACCGCGGCCACTGCCCGACGTGTTCGGAAGTTCGCCGTGGACAGTGGCCGGGGCGAACATCAAGGGATTCAACGTGTTCACCATCGGAGTGGCGGTGGCCGGGTTCGTGGGGTTGTTGCTGCTGCTTCGGATGACTACGTTCGGCAAGGCGGTCAGGGCCATCGGTGACGATGAGGAAGTGTCGAAAGTGGTGGGCATCAACACCACGGTGATCATAGCGGCTGTGTTCTTCATCGGAGCCATGTTCGCTGCCATGGCTGGGATTCTCAGCGGCCACGACACGGCGATCCAGCCGCGCATGGGGCTGCTGCTGCTGCTGAAGGGGTGGATTGCGTCAGTGGTGGGCGGCCTGGGCAACCTTTACGGCGCAATTGTCGGCGGGTTCGCGCTGGGGATGATCGAGCAGTTCGGCATCTGGGACCTGGCAGGCGAGTGGAAGGACGTGATCTCCTTCGTCCTGCTGATCCTGTTCCTGTCCTTCTGGCCCAGGGGCATACTGCCGCGCAGATAGCGGCGGGGAATTACCTGCATGCAATTGAACGCCAATAGACTAGTCGAGGGGCTTCAGGCCGCCCGCGATCCGCGGGGTATGATGACGCTGGTGCGCAGCAACATCGAGCTGTGGGCCAACCTGCTGATCCTGTCTTGGGCCATCGGGTTCATGCTTTGGCAGGGCACGGGGTTCGCCATCACCATCGCGACGGTGTTCGGCATCTGGGCCATACTGGCCATCAGCCTGAACCTGGTGGTGGGATTCACGGGCCTGCTGTCTGTCGGACACATCGGCTTCTTCGGCATCGGGGCCTACACCGTGGCCATTCTGACCTCGGACGCTCCGTATGAGCAGCTCAGGACGGAGGCGATACCGACGTTCGGCTGGCCGTTCTTCGCCGCGCTGCCGGTGGGGATCGTGCTGGCGGGACTGGTAGCGCTGGTCGTCGGGGTGGTGTTCAACCGGTTCAGAGACGACATCTTCGTCCTGGTGTCGTTCGGCTTCACCATCATCTCGTTCAACGTGTTCCTGAACTGGCGGAGCGTGACCCGAGGGGCCTTCGGCATCCACGAAATCGCGAGGCCCACGGTGGGGTCGAACGTGCTGACAGGGGAGCTGGAGTTCCTCGGGCTGGTCATCGGGTTCCTGGTCATCGTGCTGGGCATCTCGTGGTTCCTCGTGACGTCCTCGTTCGGCAGGGTGCTGACGGCGATCCGTGAAGACGAGCAGGCCATTGAGGTGTTCGGCTACAAGGCGACGCACTACAAGCTGGCGGTCTGGACCATATCGGCCATGATGGCCGGGCTGGCGGGAGGGCTGCTCTCGAGCTGGACGACGTTCGTTGACCCCAACTCGTTCATCCTGCTTGAGTCCATGCTGCTGGTCGCCATCGTGATCCTGGGCGGGCTGGCGACGATCTGGGGGTCGCTGCTGGGGGCGATGGCCTTCGTGCTGCTGGAGGAGGGGATGCGGTTCATTCCCTTCCTGCCACCTGAGTATGTGGGACAGTCGCGGCTGGTGGTGCTGGGCGTCATGCTGGTGCTGCTGATGCTGTTCCGTCCGCAGGGACTGGTCGGGAGGTTCAGGCTATGAGCGTTTCCGGGGAACTCCCCCACCCTAACCCTCCCCCTGAGGGAGAGGGGACTCGGGAGAGCCCTCCAGCTGAGGGAGCGGGAAATCGGGGTGCCCGCTATTCAGACGGTCGACATCTCCAAGCTGTTCGCCGGGGTGCGGGCGGTCGATGAGCTGTCGCTGTCAATCCCGAAGGAGGGGATGACCAGCATCATCGGCCCGAACGGGTCTGGCAAGTCGACGCTGGTGAACCTGCTGAGCGGGGTGCTGCCGCTGGACGGCGGCATGGTGATCATCGACGGCGTGGGCCTGCGAGTGGTGAAAGCATACGAGAACCCGGAGCACAGCCTGACCCGCACCTTCCAGGAAGTGCGGCTGTTCGAGCAGATCACGGTGTGGGACAACATCATGGTGGTGCTGACGGCGCGGGGAATGCTGACGGCGATGCTGGAGCGGGTGCGGCCGGCGCACCGGCAGAAGGCGCAGGAAATCCTGGAGACCGTGGGGCTGTGGGACAAGCGGCGAGAGATGGCGATGAACCTTTCATACGGCCAGCGCAAGCTGCTGGAAATCGGGCGGGCCATGGCGCTGAACGTGCAGACGTACCTGTTCGATGAGCCGTTCGCGGGGCTGTTCCCGCGGATGCTGGAGCGGGTGCTGAGCATCATGAAGGTGATGCGGGACGACGGGTACACCATCATCTTCGTGTCGCACAACATGGACATCGTGCGGGAAATGTCGGACCACCTGATCGTGCTGGACAGCGGCAAGCTGCTGATCGAAGGCGAGGTGGAGGATGTGCTGAACCGCGAAGAGGTGATCGAGGCCTACCTGGGAACGTGAGGGGAACTCTCCATCAGGGGGAACAGACGGGCCCTGTCCCATCCAACGCGTCAGGACACGGTATATGGAGACGACAGAAAGCGCTCACTTCATCCCCGAGGACAGCGTGCTTGAGCTGACCGGCGTGTCGGTGCGTTACGGCGTGGTGGCGGCGCTGAGCGAGGTGTCGCTGGGCGTGGCGACGGGCGAGACGGTGGCGGTGATGGGGCCGAACGGCGCGGGCAAGTCGACGGTGCTGAAGGCGATCATGGGCCTGGCGCCAGTGGTGGAGGGACAGGTCTGGTGGCGGCAGAGCCCGCTGGCGGCGGCGACGCACGAGATCGTGCGGGAGGGCATCGCGTTCGTGCCCCAGGGGCGGCGGGTGTTCACGCACCTGACCATCGCGGAGAACCTGGAAATGGGGTGCCTGCACCTGAACGACCGGGTGGAGAAGCAGCGGCGCCTGGAGTCGGTGATGGAGCTGTTCCCGGTGCTGTACGAGAAGCGCCGGGACCTGGGCAGCCAGATGTCGGGCGGGCAGCAGCAGATGCTGGCACTGGGCCGGGGGCTGATGGCCAACCCCGACGTGCTGCTGCTGGACGAGCCCACGCTGGGGCTGGCGCCAATCATCGTCAAGGAGGTTTTCTCCAAGGTGTCGGAGATCAGCGACACGCTGAGCACCACGATCATGGTGGTGGAGCACAACATCCGGGGCGTACTGGGCATCGCCGACCGGGGTTACGTGCTGGATAAGGGCCGGGTGGTGTACGAGGGGACACCTGACGGCATCCGGGAGAGCGATATCCTGACGCGGGTGTTTTTGGGGGAGGTTGGTGATGACGAGGAGGACGATTCTGAACTGTGATTCTCTTGATGTGACTGATGGGCAGGATTTAAGGATTCGGTTGCCACGCTCATTGATTGAATCTTGGCTGTTCACCCCCATCCTGACCCTGCCCAAGGGAGAGAGGGAGAATTAGAACTCCCTGCCACGACCGTGCGTGCTGGAGGTTCAAATAGGCAGGACTTGGGGACGGATATCAGTTCGGGCCTTCCCGGGATTCACCGATTACCCGCTCAATGGCCTGTTTTACAGTCTCTCCCTCCTGCCTCTCGCTGATGGCCCGTAGCACGAGGGCCTTCATCTCCTCTCGCTCCTCCTGGCGCCCTTGTTGGCGCCCCTCCTCTTTCCGTTTGTCCCTGAATATACGGGTCGCAAACATCGTTACTCTCCCGACACTGAGTGTGACGATAGCAAAAGCAAATGAGGCGCCAGAGATGTCGGAAGCCATCCCAACCGGCTGCTGGGAGTCCCAACAGTCTCCGGTATCAAAATGCAACCGCCGAGGAGATTCGGGAACGGGCTATCAGCTTGTTTTTTTCCAGGATTCTGTGATCACGCGCTCTATAGCCTGTTCCGCAGTCTCTCCCTCCCTCCTCTCGCTGATGGCCCGTAGCACGAGGGCCTTCATCTCCTCGCGCCCCTCTTGACGCCCCTCCTGGCGCCCCTCCTGGCGCCCTTGTTGGCGCCCTTGTTGGCGCCCCTCCTCTTTCCGTTTGTCCCTGAAAATGCGGGTCGCAAACATCGTTACTCTCCCTATACTGAGTGTGACGACTAGCAAAAGCGAATGAGGCGCCAGAGATGTCGGAGACCGTCCCGACCGGCTTCTGTGAATCCCAATAATCCCCGTACCAGAATGCAACCGCCGAGAAGACTATCAGAGCAACCACAAAGAGGCTGCAGAAGGCTCCTCCCAGTGAGTTGACATTTTCACGGATTGAGGCTCCGATTGAGCGAAGCAGATTGATAAATTCCCGACCTCTCGCACTCTCTCTAGGTCTCCGTCTATAAGGCCATTATATGGGTTCTTGGCAATTATATATCCGGTCAGTCATTACAAAGTGCCGCGCTTGCACAAGGTGTCCTGATTCCCTGAGTTCCAGGGCTCACCCTCACCCCAGCCCTCTCCCTCAAGGGAGAGGGAGAACTGGGGGGTTGGCAATTGCGGTCCATTGCTTGACACGTCTTGATGGGGCGTGTTTTTCTTTGGCTGCGATCCAGGCAACAGACGACGAACGTTGAGGAGGGCAGCCATGGCTGACAAGCTGGTTGGAGTTGCGGTCAGCGGGCCGACAATCCGGGAGATACAGGCGATGATCCTGCGGGCGGAGGAGCTGGGGATACACGCGGCGTGGATGACCACCGGCGGCGCGCGCCCGGACAGCATCACGGCCTTCGCCGCCACGGCGGGGCTGACGGAGCGGATCAAGCTGGGCACGTCCATCGTGCCGACGTACCCGAGGCACCCGCTGGTGATGGTGCAGCAGGCGCAGATCGTGGCGACCCTGGCGCCGGGGCGCTTCCGGCTGGGCGTTGGGCCGAGCCACCGCCCGACCATCGAGGCCATGGGCATCGATTTCAACGCGCCGCTGGGCCACCTGCGGGAGTACCTGCAGATCCTCAAGGCGATCATGCAGCAGGGGCGGGTGGACTTCGACGGCGAACACTACACGGCGCATGACGGCATCGCAGAGCCGCTGGACATCGAGATCATGGGCTCGGCGCTGCGCAAGGGGTCGTTCGAGCTGTGCGGCGCGGAGTCGGACGGCGCGATAAGCTGGATCTGTCCGTTCAACTACCTGCGGGAACGTGGCGCTGCCGGCCATGCAGGCCGGGGCGCAGCGGGCCGGGAGGGCGACGCCGCCGCTGATCGCCCACGCGCCAGTGTGCGTACACGACAACGCCGAGGAGGTGCGAGCCGCGGTGCGGGCGCAGGTGATGAACCCCCGGCTGCCGTTCTACCAGCGGATGCTGGTGGACGCGGGCTACCCGGAGGCGACGGAGGGCACCTGGAGCGACGGGATGATCGACGGCGCGGTGATCTGGGGCGACGAGGAGCGCTGCGCCGAAGGCGTGCAGCGGCTGTTCGACCTGGGCGCCACGGAGGTGCTGGCGTCGCCGATCAGCGCGGGTGCCGGACGCTGCGGCGTCGGTGGACCGGACGCTGCGGCTGCTCGGCCAGGCGGCGGAGGCGCAGGGGTAGGGCACGGATTCGGCTGGCTGGATTCGTGCCGGGGGGCGCACGAGGGTGCGCCCCCTTTTTGTTGCGGGCTGCCCGCGGCGCTACTGTTGTTCCTGGGCGGCGCGCTGGAGGTTGAGGGCCAGCAGGCGTTCCAGGATTTCGGCGTCGGCGAGACCGGCGGGCCAGCCGTAGGCGTCGGCGACGGCGGCGTCGAGCGTGGCGTGGAAGTTGGCGAGCCAAGTGGGGCGTTGGTTGTAGAGCTTGGTCAGGGTGCGTTTTTTCAGATCGGCATCAGAAGCGCCGGCCGGGTTGAGCCAGCCCTCGCGCAACTCGTTCAGGACGCGCGGCGGCATCGGCGATGGCCTCTGCGCTGGTCTTCCGGTGGGTTCAGGGAAAGGGAAAGTCTCGAAGCAGCTGGTCGGGGTGTAACGGAACCCCGATTCAACTTTCCCGCACTTGTGTTCCTACGGCTACGCGCCCAGAAGTTCGTGCAGTATGAGAATGCAAAACGCCGAAAGCTATAGTCATCGTCCCGGGCAATGACCACCAAGGTGTACGTCGGGGAGATTACATCGACCATCTGCATCCAAAGCAAAGATCCGGTGCTTTGATACTCTGACTAGTTGCGATATATCTGAGTCAAGCCCGCCAACGCCTGTCTCATGGTTCGACTCTGGGGCGTCCGTGCAGCCACCAATATTTTTTGAGTCTGCGGCGCATTCTCGGTGTTGTATCACGTCCGGGCTTGACTTTGGACGAGTATGTATTCAAAAGGCACTTCATATAATGCTGCATCCTCCTACGGGCATAGACGGCACCGAAGTCTACTGTATCCACCTATTCACTGGATGGTCGTGGTACAATGTCCCTCGCCCTAATTAGCCGGAGGCTTAACCACATCACTGAATTGGTTCTACCATTAACGTTGTTGGTTAGACCGCTGTAACATCTCAGCGGGCAACATCACTCGTCAATTTCAAATGGACCGTGTTGGGCGAGGGTCGCCTCAAGTAGCATATGTTGGCGTTATTCCTGTCCAGGCGTCTAGGCTAAAGTACCATATCGGGTCCTGCGGTTAGATCAGACATTTATGTTTTGCCAACTTGGCTTGCCATTCAAGCGTCCGAATGAGCTATCGGCTCCTTTGTCGAAACAAACTATCGGAAATGTGCACATTTGCACCCTCCAGTGACCCAATCCCTAGGTCTGGGTATTGCCATGCAAATATATCGCCTGTTTCCCTTGATCCGCTGCTAAAACGGTTGCCTGATTGTCCTTGAAACCTAATGGCTTGCGTTGCCCAACAGTCCGGCCCGCGAAACGATTTGCCAGTTTCAATCATGAGCGCGAGCCTTTTCAAACCAATAACAGCAAAAGTCGCTGGCATTTCGGAAGTGCGACTGCCATAGAGATGCCATACAATCAGCTCAGCGTATTCAGGTCCATTAGACTCTCTACGAATTTGAATACTGCCACCGAGGAACGGGGGATTGCCGATGATGAACTCGGCGGCGGGCCATTCCGGCTCCGTGGGGTTGTCAGGGTCGGTCAGGTCGAGGATGGCGTCGGTCTGTTGGATGGTATTCAGAGGGGGTCAGAATGGGCTCTTCGTCGTAGGAAAAGCCGTTGGTATGGTGCCATTGGATGTAGCCGATCCAGAGGGCGGTGCGGGCGAGTTCGGCAGCGTAGGGGTTGATTTCCAGGCCCATCATCTGGTCCGGCTTCACCCTTGGCTTCAGATCATGCCATCCGCGGGTGGCGGCGAAAGTGATCATCTCCTTTTCCAGGTCGAGCAGGGATCGCAGGGCAATGTAGAGGAAGTTGCCGCTGCCGCAGGCCGGGTCCAGGACAGTGACCTCGAACAGGCGTTGCTGAAATTCCTCCAGCCTGACCCGGGCCTGGTCCCAGTTTTCCTCGCTGATCAGGTTGTCCACTTCCTGGCGGGCGGTATCCCACTCACGGCGGAGGGGGTCCATGGACCACGGGCTGGACAACCAGGTCGATGTCGGCGGCGCCGGTGTAGTGGGCGCCGAGCTGGGAGCGCTTGGAGGCGTCGAGGGCGCGCTCGAACAGGGTGCCGAAAATGGACGGCTCGATGTTCCGCCAGTCCTTTTGGGCCGCTTGGTCAAGGTGGTACAGGGCGACCTCGCTCAGCAGGACGGTGTCGACGGTGTTGAACAGGTCGCCGTTGAAATGGGAAATCTTGTCTGAGCCGTAAAGTCCGCCGCTGGACATCCGGTCGAACAGGTCGCGGACGGCCTGGTCAAAGGTCTTGGCGTCATGGTTGTACTGACGGACGATGCGGGAGAATAGGCCCTCGGGCAGAAGGTCCGCGTCCTCGGCGTAGAGGCAAAAGACAATCTGGTTGAGGTAGCGGGCGAGCCGTTCCGGGTCGACGTAGTGCTTTTCCATGTCCTGGACTATGGCGTGGAAGACGTCGGCCGTCTCCTTGGTGGCATCCTCCAGGGTGCGGTCAGGGCGAAACTCGGCCGGGGCATGGAAGGCCCACCTGAGCTTGGCCAGGTGCTCGTCACGGTCGAGAGCGGTCACCGGAATGATGTGCTGCTCCGTGGCCATACCGGGGAAATTGGTCTGGATGCGAATGGTCCTGAAGGACGAGACTATCAGCAGGGGCGGAGTCTTCAGGTGGACCTGGTACCTGAGGAGCTGGTTCAGGGCGCTATCAAGCTCGGAATCGTCTCCCTTGAACTCCCAGCCGAAGTGGCCCTCAAGATAGGCGTCGGCGAAGCCGCCGGGCACCCACTTCTCAAAGGTGAACACGTCGGGATTGCCGATGGCTACGGGCGTGGGGTGATCAACCAGGGCGCAGATGTCGAGGAACATCTCCTGGGAGGCCTGCTTCTCGCCGAAGCTGATGTTCTGCCATTTGGCTACGAACTCGTGGGGCTGCAAAATTATTCCTCAGTCCGTGTGGGCCGGCGCATGATGCTGTGTATGTTGCCGTAGATGCCTCCGGCCAGATTGGCGGGCGACGGGTGGGTTATCGTCTCAAGACTTCCCAGTTTACTGCTCCACTTCCCGTCTTCGAGTTGCCGGGCAACGTGAGTGAACTGGCCGACGAAGGCGTAAATTGCGACCTTCTCGAAACCGGGTTCCAGTAATTCGTCCACACAGATCGAAAAGCCTTCACCTGCGAACAACCTCATTAATGTCTCGACCTCCTGATCGCGTGGGAGCGATGGTGGCCAGTAACTTCCAGGGTGATCGCAGTCCCACCGCTGAGAGGTAATGCCAAGGGCCCAAGCGGTGCAATTATATTCTCGGGTAGGCTCGCCAGTAATCTCATATCCGGAATCGGCCAGATTTGGGAACCACCTTTCAAATTCGTAGGGCATCCTCTACCACTTGTACCCCTGCTCCCGACCCCATTCCAGCCAGGCGGCGTTCACCGCTTTGACATTGACCGTATGCCATCCCTCGGTATTCAACTTGGCAATGCCGGACGGACTGGGGATTCCCGAGATCGATTCCAGGGCGTGATACCAGAGACCGCCCTGCCGCTCTATGCGGCGCAGGATGAGCGGAATTGCCTCCTCCCCCATTTTCAGGATTAGCTGATATGAGTAATGTTGAGCCATTTGTCCCATAAATGAGTAAAAGGCAGTTTCTTTTTCCCATTTATCTGCAAGGACGTTGAAAGTTGATTCCAGTTCATCCGTCCTCTGTACCTTCGGTTGCATGGCCAATCGCTCCATTGCAGCTGTAGCGCATTACTATGCAGATTATCCCACAGAAACAAGTCCACTATGGCATAACGGCATCCACCACCGCCCTCAAACGGATAGTTTCTGGTTTGCCATCGTCGCCTGCGGCTCATAACATGACGGCAGTCATTCTGGCCGCAGGAGCGGGTTATGAAGTACGACGTGGTTATTGTTGGCGGGGGGTCGGCGGGGTGCACGCTGGCGGCGCGGCTGTCGGAGGACCCCGGCCGGTCGGTGCTGCTGCTGGAGGCCGGGCCGGACTACCCGGATTTCGAGCTACTGCCCGACGAGCTGAAATTCGGCTCCAACAACGGCGGGTCGGAGATCGATTCGCCGTTCAACTGGTCGTACCAGGCGCGGGGCAGCGCGCAGCAGTCGCAGCCCATGAATATCGCGCGGGGCAAGGTGATCGGCGGATCGGGGTCGGTGAACGGGCAGGTGTTCCTGCGGGGGCTGCCTGAGGACTACGACTCGTGGGCCGAGCAGGGCAACACCGAGTGGAGCTACGTCAACGTGCTGCCGTTCTTCCGCAAGCTGGAGACGGACATGGACGTGCGGGACGACTTCCACGGCACGGACGGGCCGATCCCGGTGCGCCGGGTGCCGCGCCAGGAGTGGCTGCCGGTGTACGAGGCGTTCCACCAGTCGACGCTGGACGAGGGGTTTCCCTACGACCCGGACATGAACAACCCGGAGGCCACCGGTACCGGCGCGGTGCCCATGAACAATCCGGGAAACATCCGGATGAGCGCGGCGCTTTCGTACCTGAACCCGGCGCGGCACCGGCTGAACCTGACGGTGCGCGGGGGCGTGTCGGCGCGGCGGGTGGTGTTCGAGGGTGGTTCGACCGGCTCACCACCAACGGGGGCGGGTTCAGCACCAGCGGATCAGCGTATGCCACGGGCGGTCGGCGTGGAGGTGGAGAGCGGCGGCGAAGTGTTCGTCGTCGAAGGCGAGGAGATCGTGCTGTGCGCCGGAGGGCTGGCCTCGCCTCAACTGCTGCTGCTGTCCGGCGTGGGCCCGGCGGAACACCTGCGGGAGATGGGCATATCGGTGGTGGCGGAGTCTCCGGGCGTAGGCCGGAACCTGCGCGACCATCCCATGGTGCTGGTGGAGCTGGAGCCGCGCGATGACGCGGCCCTGTCTGTGGACGTGCCGCGGATACAGACGGGGGTGCGCTACACGGCCGAGGACTCGGACCTGCGCAACGACATGCAGATCACCATGACGTCATACGCCGGCTCGGGCGGCGGCGACCCCATTGCGGGGGCGAGCCGGACCCGGAACGGGAAGACGCTGCACTTCACCGTGATCCTGGAGCTGGCGGAGAGCGCAGGGGAACTGACCCTGGCGTCGACGGACCCGACGCAGGGCCCGAACATCGACTACCGGTACCTGGAGGACGAGTTCGACGTGCGGCGACTGCGAGAGGCCATCCGGCTGTGCGCCCGGCTGGCGGAGCACGAGTCGTTCCGCCCGCTGGTCCACGGGCTGGCAACAATCACGGAAGCAGACCTGGAAACAGACGAGACGCTGGACGCCTGGATTCACCAGAACGTGAGCACCACGTTCCATTCCTGCGGGTCGGCGCGGATGGGGCCGGACGGCGACGCGATGGCGGTGGTGGACCAGCACTGCCGGGTGCGCGGCGTGGAGGGCCTGCGGGTGGTGGACCTGTCGGTGGCGCCGAACGTGGTGCGGGCGAACACCAACGCGACGGCCATCATGATCGCGGAGCGTGCGGCAGTGTGGTTCTGAGGGTGACGGGCTATACCGGAGAGTGAGACACCGGGGCGTTCCCAAGAGGCCACCGGGTTCCGGGGAATTTCGCCGGGAGGTGAGGGTCTTGTCATACGATGCGAAAGAGGCAGCACGCCTCATCTCGTGGTCTAACAAGCAGGCGGGCATCGCTCCGCTCAGCGAGGAGGAGCTGATCCGGTGGATCGACGAGGGTGTGGGAACGCTGGCTTGGGCCGATATCTGGGAAGAGGACGGGGAAATAGAGAAGTACATTGATTTCCCCACCCTTATTTCCTTGCGGATGGTCTGCCTGCTGAACTCCCATGGAGTGTCCTTTGAAAAAATAACGGAGTTCGCCTCGCTCTCAAGGGAAGCGTTGGGCTTGACTTGGCCCCTCGCCAGCCGGTCCTTGTGGAATCTTCCCTCAAGCGAAACCCCAAATGTCTTAACGCTGGATGGCACATTAACGGATCCCATCCTTGATGCCATCAGTAGGTACTTCGTGGGCAACGGTCGCTCTTTGACGGACTTGGAATTTGACAAGGATGGGATAGCCTGCTCGTGGACTCCCATTGAGGGAATCAGTATTGACCCTGGCTTTGTATCCGGCAGCCCATGCCTTGCCAGAACACGTATTCCCACTTGGGTATTCCCCGGTATGCGCGCTGGAGGGGACCGCATCCAAGAACTCGCCGCCGATTACTGCACAACTGTCGAGAGAGTAGAACTGGCCCTTGAGTGGGAAAGGCAGCTTGCCGACCTCGCCGTCTGATTTGCTACTCTTGGCGGACCATTGCCTGGGTACTCGCTTAGCGCGTCGGGTGCGTGTATCGGGGAGCCAAATAAGAACGATTCAAGAGGAATGGCCTGGACGTGATCTGCAATCCGATCCCCCGATGGATGATGAAATTATACGCCACCTTGAGTCAAGGGCAGGAAGCAACGCACTCTGGATCACACAAGATTGGCATGCGTTTTCCAGACACGTGGAAGCTCTTTATGCCAGCCCTATTTCAGTATTGTGGCTACGCTGGCCCAGATACAGCATTCTTTCCTCGGAGGACATAGCACAGGTAGTGCAGTCGGTTATAGAGACGGTGTACGACCTGATTCTGGAAAGCAACGCCCCCGTCTATTTTCGGACAAGGCTGGCAGCCAATGATAGACGGCAGCCGATTCTCGAACGCCTGACTGGTACTGTGTTGGACAGGCCAATTGAGTGGGAACCTGTCCCGCTATAGTAGAGGCCAGTGGATAGTACAACAATACAAACCTTGAGGGCACAACAATGAGCATTCTCAACGATGATATGAAGCGGGTGGTGCGGCAGCAGCGGTTCGGGTTTATTGCCACGGTGTGTCCGGACGGAACGCCGAACCTGTCGCCGAAGGGGACGACGGCGGTGTGGGACGATGACCACCTGGTATTCGGGGACCTGGCCTCGCCGACTACGATGAAGAATCTCCGGGAGAACCCGGCCATGGAGCTGAACGTCGTGGACGTGTACTCCCGAAAGGGGTACCGGTTCAAGGGGACGGTGCGCATCGTCGAAAAGGACGAGGCCCTGTTCAGCGAGATCCGCGAGGCCTTTGATACGGGCACCCGAGGGGTCCACCAGGTGCAGATTCCGGCTCGAGCCTACGTGCTGCTGAGCGTGGAACGGGCGCTGCCCTTGATCTCGCCTGCGTACACGCCGGGGACGACGGAGCTGGCGACGAGGGAGCAGTGGGCGGGTTACTGGGCGGATGTGCACTCGAGCCGGATGGCGGATTTGCAGTCGGAGGGGTAGCGGGTGGGTTGCATGACTTTGCCTTCCCGTGGCCAATGTAATATAGTCAGTATCGTGATTGACGCTGCGGGCGGGCGTAACTCAGTGGTAGAGTGCTTGCTTCCCAAGCAAGACGTCGTGGGTTCGAATCCCATCGCCCGCTCCATCACCTCAGGGGCGCACGGCCGCTCCACCGCAGATCACGGATATGGCGTTTGCGATTCCGTTGCCGGTGGATAGGGCCTGTGGTACATTACCCGCTAAATTCAAGCAGCAGAGAAACAACAGGGAGATTTGTATGGCTTACGTAACCCCCCGCGAGGGCGAGGGCCCGGAAAGCCTGGTCAACCGCTTTCGGGCATCAGTCCAGCACTCCGGCATTCTGCGGGAGCTTAAGGACCGCCGGTTCTTCCGGTCGAAGGCGCAGAAGGAGCGGCTGGCAGCCCAGCGCGCAGCCCGCAGGCGCCGCCGACAGAACCGCCGCAACCGCTAGAGCCCGACAGCGACCCAAGGTCGCGAGCAGTGTGTCGGAGGCGATTCAGCCCTCGACTCGTGGGCCTTTGCGGTACATACCGAGAGCCTCCCTGCCCTTGCCGAGGCAGGGAGCTTTTGCTAGCATTAATTCTGACGGAGGGATCGCATAGTGGCCTAGTGCGGGCGCCTGCTAAGCGCTTAACCTGCTAAAAACGGGTTCATGGGTTCGAATCCCATTCCCTCCGCCACTTGAAACACGGCCATCAATGGCGGAGATAGAACAAAGCCGTTCCGGGTGCGGAACGGCCTTTTTTTGCCTCGAAACGAGTAATCCTGTCTCGCGGCTGCGTTGTGCCGGAACCATGCCTGGTGGTCTAGCGCCTTCAGGAGGCGGGGGAGGCCTCCTGGATGCCGGGCCCCCAGGTTGTGCCGAAGTCGAAGCGGGCTGCCAGTTGCCCTGTGAAGGTACTGGCGTCCTGCAACGCGAGATACACAGCGCAGGGGCCCACTACGCTGGGGTCCACCCTCAGGTGCCAGTCGCGCTGCGTCCACGGGATGGCCGCGGAGCCCTCGCTGGCCAGCGGGCCGGGACTGAGGATGTTTACGGCGATGTTGTAGTCGCGCACCTCGTCGGCGAGGCAGTAGCTGAACATGTGCACGGCGGCCTTGCTCGCGCTGTACAGTACGCCGCCGCCCTGCGCGGGGTCGGTGGCCATCCGGGAACCGAGGTTGATGATGCTGCCGCGACGCTGCTCCATCATTACCGGAAGCACCGCCCGGCTGCAGTGATAGGGGCCGCTGACGTTTATTCGCAGCACCTGGTCCCAGCGGGTCGCATCGATTTCCATGATCGATTCGCCCAGCACCATTTGTCCGGCGTTGTTGAAAAGCGCATCGATTCTTCCGTAGTGTTCCACGGCCTGACGGACCATTTCGTTGACCTGGGACTCATCGGTCACGTCGCAGTCGACAGCCAGGACGTCTCCGCCAGTGCTCCGGATCTCTGTAGCCGTCTCTTCGAGGGTCCCGGCCAGACCGGTGGGAGACTGGCTGCGGGCACAAATGACCACACTTGCGCCCTCCCTGGCGTACTCCCTCGCTATGGCCCGCCCCAACCCGCGGCTGGCGCCGGTGACGATTGCGACCATTCCGTCCATCTGACCCATGGCTGGCCTGCCTCCGCGATGTGGTTGCGTTGACTACTACGGCTCAGGTGGCCTGGCCACCGTCCATCTCGATGCACTGCCCGATGATGAACTCGGCGTCCCTAGTGCATAGCCAGGCAATCACGTTGCCTATCTCCTCAGGGGTGCCTGCCCGCCCCAGGGGGATGGTCTGGAGCCGGTCGTGCCACTCCTGACTGCGGGGGAATCCGTAGAGTGCGTCGTTGCGCGCGGTATCGGTGGTGCCGGGACTGACTGCATTCACCCGTATGCCGTGGGGCGCCAGGGCGCGGCCTGCTTTCGTGGTGAAAGTGTAGAGGGCGCCGCTGGCCGTGGCATAGGCCAGGTCGGCGGCGCGGGCGATCTTGGCCTCGACGGAGATGACGTTTACGATGCTGCCTCCGCCGCCCTGCTTGAGCAACTCCCGGACCACTGCCTGGGTGCAGAGGAAAGCGCCAGTTACCTTGATGTCCAGCACTCCGCGCCAGGCGTCCTCGGTCAGGTCTTCCAGCTGGGCCCAGGCCGCCAGCCTCGGGGCGCTGGCGTTGTTGACGAGGATGTCAACCCGCCCGAAACGCTCCACCGTCCGGTCCACCATGGCCTGGACCTGGCCTCCGCTGGTGACGTCGGCGACCAAGGCAAGGGACTCGCGTCCCATACCTGCGATTTCCTCCGCCACGCTGTCGACGTCTCGCCAGCCCGCAGCCTGCTCGTCCTGCGGGAATGTCGACGTGTCCCGCCCGGTGCCGGCCACAACGACGCTGGCGCCCTCCCGCGCCAGTGCCAGCGCGGCGGCACGCCCGATGCCCCTCATACGTCCGGCGCCGGTAACGAGGGCCACTTGTCCATTCAGCTTATCCATGCCAACCCGATCTGCCTGATAGTGTGTAGGACAGTGTCAACAAAGTTCACCCTGTAGCCTTCGTGGTTGTATCACTGGAGATGATGGTACGGCAAGCGGGGGTCAAACGAGGTCCGCGTTCAGTGGGTACGTTTTCAGAGATCCAGGCCCACCCCGAAAAGCAGCAGCCCCCGTCAATTTGGGGGCCACTGCTATCGCGAGTTCGGATGGAATTCGTGGGTCGTCACTCGTGGATAGTGATTTCGTAGGTGACGAATTCTCCTTCGGCCTCAATCTTATCGATGTCCGCGTCATAGGTGATCTGGTCCTCTATGAAGTCCTCAAGGTCGTCCACGGCGGACTCGGCCCGACGCTCGCTACTGAACACGTATAAGGCATACAGCTCGGTAGTGTTGGCGTCTCCGCCCCTGATGACTTCAACCGCAGCCTCACACCCGCGCAGATCAACCTGGAAAGTCTGTCCACAACCGGTGCCGGCTACAATGGAAATACCCTCGCCTGCCCCCGCCAAAGCCGCCCTCATTTCACTGTCCTCGTCGAGGAATCCCTCACCAGTGTCGAGGGACTTGAGGAGGTCTTTTACGAAATCCTCGCTGTTGAAAGCAACGAGACCCCGGTCCTCCAGGAGGGCAATGCTGTCATCCCAGAGCTCGAAATCGCGATAGCTGTCCTCTTCCCAATCTTCGTCTTCCAGGTGAGCGCGAATGTCATCAAAGTCGAAAGACCCAAACAACATTACGCCCAAATCGCCGTCTTCCGTTCTTTGCGACACAACGTGACTGATTTCCTGTAGAGCGATGGCATCTCCCACCATTCCCATGAACCAACCGTCCCATTCCTCCTCCCAATTCTCTACCCACACCTCCGAGTCGTCCAGATCCTCTTCCGGTAGAGATATCCCTCCCAGGCTTGGCAACAGTGCAGGAATCTCCGCAGTATCAAACAGAGATGCGACATTCAGCATTCCTATATAGCGAATGTCTTCGAGAGCATACGATAGCGGCCCTTGATCTCCGCCAAAGCTTCCGGCTGCGCCACCGACAAATTCGCCAACAATCAACACATCGTAAGTAACTAGCATTCCATCCGTGTTGATCTCGTTCAAGTCTGCGTCATAGGTGTCCTGCCCATCAATCGCGTCCTCGATGTCCTCCACTCCCGTTTCTGCCCGGCTTTCACTGCCGAAAAGATAGGTCCCTGTAATGGTTGTATTCTCGGTGTCGCCGCCCGTAACCACCTCGAGGACAGCGTCGCAGCCAGTGAGGGAGGGCTGGAAATAGGTTCCCGTGCAGGTTGAGGTGGATTTGGAGGCCAGGCCGCCGTCAGACTGCTGCAATATCTGCTTCAACACACTGGCGTCGTCAACGAACCCTCGTTCCGTGTCCAGAGCCTTCAAGACATCCTCAACGGAGGGGCCCAGCATTATGATTCCCTTGTCCTCCAGCAAGGCCACATCATCGCCCCAGGTTTCAAAGTCACGATAGGTATCCGACTCCCGGCCGGCATCTTCCAGAGATTCTCTTACGTCCTCAAAAGCGAACAAGCCGAAGAACATCCAGACCAGGTCCCGGCCGTCGGCGTCCTCCTGCAGTACGGCGGTGCTGATGTCCTCCAGACCGATAGCATCCCATACCCAGGGGAAATCGTCGGCCCATTCAGCATCCCAAGCTTCTATCCATGCGGCCGAGTCCTCCGGATCAACATTGGGAAAACCGAGGGAACCGAAGCCCGCGAGTTGCGCCGGGATGTCGGGGGTCTCCAGGATCTCCGCTACGTTTGCAATTGCCACCGTCGCCGTATCGTCCAGGACGTAGTCCTCGGGGTCAGAGGGCCCGCCTCCCCCGCCAAACACACCCGCCGCGAGCAGGACAACGACAATGACAACCACCACTACGACAGCGGCAACTATGCCGACTACCAGCAAGTTTCGCTGCAGGAGACCAACTACGCCCTGCAATGCAGCGGGGCCAGGGATCCCGGAGGCGGAACCAGCGGACTCCGTTGGAGAGGGAGGAGCAGCCGTTTCGGTGGAGGATTCTTCAGCGTCCGTAGTGGATTCTTCAGCGGGGGTTGTGGAGGAGGCTGCAGCGGAGTCCGCATCCTGTGCATCCGGGGCATCATTCGAGGGGTCTGCTGAGTTCTCAGGGTCGGATGGGGGAGGTGAATCGCTGGGGGTCGTCATTCGTGGGACCTCCTTCGTTCGTTGGTCGAGAAAAAGGAAATGGCCCTGTTTAACCATCGCAACACAGTGGCCACAATCGGGATTCTTATGACTATCAAGGTATTTGTCAACTACGTAACAAAGAGAATTCGGGTTTCAGAAAGGACAAAAGGAGGGTTTTTGCGGTTCACCTTCGGGTCGAAAAAGCACATGTCCCATGCCTCGAATGATGTGGAATACCCCCATTGCTGTTGAGGGTTGTGCATGTACCTGCAACCACGTGCAAAGGCGAATAGGTATCGCATAGGTATGAGGAGATCCTTCTGTAACTCAAGGATCAAGCAGCATCTGAAAATGGCAATGGAAGACATTGCCCGGACAGGGGCCCGCGTCCGTTCCCGATATGGTGGCCCCCGTAAGGTGCTTTGAGTTTGGACAATGGCAGGGCCTTTCAATTGTCACCCTGAGCGCAGCGAAGGGTCTGTCTTACGCAGGTGGGATTCTTCGCTACGCTCAGAATGACAGAGCTGGCAATTGTCAGGTGTGGGATCAGAAGGAAGAATTAAAAGACCGTGGGACAATGGTTGCGGCCTTGATATCGCCATGCGTGGACTATACAATCACACGAATATAGGTTGGTTGAAGGAGACGGGCCCAGAGTGGCCGCAGTTGTATCTGGCCGGGGGGATTTAGAGCTCTGACGGTGGGGTTCACTTTCAAAATCCCTTCCCTAAACGGCAGGAACCCCTACTCTCACGCTCAATCCCATTTCCAGCTGTTTAGATGCCATTCTCCTGACGCTTCCGGATTCTCATTCTAAAGGTGCCATGAACAGCTTCCATATCTGGACCATCGGCTGTCAGATGAACACGGCGGACTCCGAGCGCCTGGCCTCGGCGCTTGAGCAGATGGGGCTTGAGTCGGCCGGGAACGCCAGGGACGCCGACCTGGTGGTACTGAACTCCTGCGTGGTGCGCCAGTCGGCCGAGGACAAAGTTGTAGGCAATCTGGGAGCCGTATCGCGCCTGAAGAAACAGAACCCGGACACGGTCATCGCCCTTATGGGTTGCATGGTGGGCCCCAAGAGCGATCATCTGGCAAAGCGTTTCCCTTACGTCGACGTGTTCATGCGGCCCCAGCAGTTCGACCCGCTGCTGGACCTGCTTGGCGACCGGATGAACATGGACTGGGAAGGCTGTGTCGGAACTCTGGCTCCAAGTCGTCCTGACGTCGCTTGCCACGTACCCATAATTCACGGCTGCGACCTCATGTGCACGTTCTGCATCATTCCCTACCGGCGCGGCAGGCAGGTCAGCCGGCCAGTGGATGAAGTGGCGCGCGAGGTGGAACTCCTGGTCTCTCGCGGCGTGAAAGAGGTGACGGTGCTGGGTCAGACGGTGGACGCCTACGGCCACGATCTGCCCGACCATGATGGTGGACGGCCCGACCTGGCAACGCTGCTGACACGACTGAACGATGTGGACGGGCTGGACCGGATTCGTTTCCTGACCTCGCACCCAAACTACATGAGCAGACGGATCATCGAGTCGGTGGCGGAGCTGCCCAAGGTATGCGAGCACGTCAACCTGCCGGTGCAGGCAGGCGACGACGAGGTGCTGGCGAGGATGCGCCGGAACTACACCCGTGCCGACTACATCGCCCTGGTTGAAGAAATTCGCGAGACTGTGCCCGATGCGTCGCTCAGCACCGATATAATCGTCGGTTTCCCGGGAGAGACGGAGGAGCAGTTTCAGCGCACGTTCGACCTTCTTGAACAGCTCCGAATGGACAAGGTGCACTGTGCCGCCTATTCCACCCGGCCGGGGACCATCGCTGACCGCACCATGGAGGATGACATACCCCATGAGGTAAAGGTCAACCGCCGCGAGAGGGTGGATGCGCTGCAGGAAAGCATCCTCAGGGAGATCAACTCCCAACTGGTGGGCAGCGAATTCGAGGTGCTGGTGGAGTCCCGGAACAAGGGGAAGTGGCAGGGGCGCACCAGATCCAACAAGCTGGTATTTTTCCCGATAACCGAAGACGACGGCAACCGGCTGGGAGAGCTGGTGAACGTGCGGGTTGAGCACGCCGGGCCGTGGTCATTGCAGGGACAACCGATATAGCAAAGCGAATTGCGGAGCGTTCTGCTGTGAGGGCACAGGAATAAAGTCTCCGCATTTCGAGACAGCCTTGAGAGGGAATCGAAGATGACAACCCGCCGTCGTCCCATCGTACCCATCACCGAACTGGAGCACTCGGCCTTCTGCAAGACCGAGGACGAACTGCCAGCCAAGCCTCTGGCGGAAGAACTTTCGGTAAATGTCCGTTGGCAACAGATACCCTCGGAATACCTGCACTTTACCGCCGACGAACTGGACGTACGCATCCACGCGGTACGGCAGAGGCTGGGGAGTGCGGTAACGGTGCTGGGCCATCACTATCAGCGGGAAGAGGTGATCAAGTACGCAGACTTCCAGGGCGATTCGTTTCTGCTCTCTCAACAGGCCGCGAGCAGGCCCGATGCTGACTACATCATTTTCTGTGGCGTGCACTTCATGGCGGAGACGGCCTGCGTGCTGGCCGGAGAGCACCAACGGGTAATCCTGCCCAACATCACGGCGGGCTGCTCCATGGCAGACATGGCGCCGATGGACGATGTGGACGACGCGTGGGAAGACCTGATGGAGGCACTGGGGCCTGGCGAAATCGTGCCGGTAACCTACATGAACTCCATCGCGGGCATCAAGGCGTTGTGCGGCCGCAACGGCGGCGCAGTCTGCACGTCCTCCAACGCCGAGGCGGTGCTGAGGTGGGCGTTCGAGCAGGGGAAGCGGGTGCTCTTCCTGCCCGACCAGCACCTGGGCCGCAACACTGCACTGAAGATGGGCGTTCCGCTGGACGAGATGGTGGTATGGAACCCGTTCCGGTCAATGGGCGGCAACACGCCTGAGCAACTCCGCAAGGCAAAGATGGTACTGTGGCAGGGGCACTGCTCGGTGCATACCCGTTTCACGGTCAAGCAGATCGAGATGGCCCGGCAGCGATTCCCCGACGTTAACGTGCTGGTGCATCCCGAGTGCGTGATGGAGACGGTGCAGGCAGCCGATCTTGTGGGCTCAACCGAATTCATCCGCAACCAGATCAACAATGCACCCGCAGGAAGCGTGTGGGCCGTCGGCACCGAGATCAGCCTGGTCAACCGGCTTGCCATCAACAATCCCGACAAGACTGTCTTCTGCCTTGACCCCGTAACTTGCCCCTGCTCGACGATGTATCGCATCCACCCGGCCTATGTGCTGTGGGTGATGGAGTCATTGCTGGAGGGGCGGGTGACGAACGAGATCACGGTACCGGAGGACATCCGCAGCGACGCGCTGGTGGCCCTGAACCGGATGCTGGCGCTCCGGTAGCTAACCTACAATTGTTAATTCAATTGTCTGGAACCCTCGCTTGCAGTTTGACGGCGAGTTAAGATTCTCTTGGTATTACTATGCCAGCGGGAGCAGGCACCCGGAAATACCGGAAGAATGGATCGCTCGAGTGTCGGCAAAACCGACCAGAAGCGAAACTCAGGGAACTAGCACGGTATATTGGAGGCACATCAAAGAAAGGGGCCGCTGGCTTAAAGTGGTCGTAGAAAGCGGGCGAGTGCATAACTCATACGTTGACGGCAGGAATTACACCCGAGAATGGGAGATCCCTGATGAAGACCGATGACCCGCTGTATTACAGTGGACGAAAGTTGAGTGTTTCTTATTGTAGTAACACCGACACGCTAGAAATCTACAACGGCGAAGGTGACGATTACGCTTACGCTGTCGCCGGTGGCCTGACGGCCAACCTCGACTCGGATGACGAAGTGGCTGGCTTCACCTTGGAAAATGCCCGGAGTCTATTGCTGACCAAGTTGCTCAAGTATGAGAAAACGTCCATGAGGGACCGTTTGCACTACCGTCCCTCCGTGTCCTTTCCAGACATTCCTTCCAATAATGCCCGAAAAGAAGTGGGGCGAAATAGCAGAAATAGCCTCCAAGTAGCGTATTTCCCTGAAACCGACACCTTGGACTTGTGGAATGAAGAGGGCGCCAGTTTCGGTTGGGATGTTGGAGCGATCTTGACAGCCTTTACCACCGACGAGGAAGGAAAGTGCATCAAGGGTTTCACGATGGATGGAGCGGCCCAAATGCTCTTGCCAACACTGAAAGATCACCACCCGTCGGATTGTTAATTCAGGAGAGAGTTGTGCCAGAATTCCCCCCGGAAGTTCACAGGCTGATAGACGCGGCGATTGCCGAGGACCAGACATTCAACGACCCGACGACCGCGGCCCTGGTGCCGCCGGAGATCCGCGGCGTGGGCATGCTGCGGGCTAAGGCGCATGGCGTGCTGGCAGGCGTCGAAGTGGGGATGTCCGTCTTCCGCCGCGTGGAGCCGGACCTGGAGCTTGAGGGACTGATGGCCGACGGGGCCACACTGGCGCCGGGGGATGACATCGCGAGGGTCGCAGGGCCAGCGGGGGGAATTCTCCGGGCGGAACGCATCGCCCTCAATTTCATGCAGCGAATGAGCGGCATCGCCAGCCTGACCAACCGCTACGTCAGGGCCATCGAGGGCTCCCGTTCCCGCATAGTGGACACGCGAAAGACCGCACCGGGGCACCGGTACCTCGACAAGTACGCAGTCCGGGCCGGGGGCGGGTACAACCACCGCTACAACTTGGCAGACGGCATCCTTATCAAGGACAACCACATCGAAGCCAACCGGTTCCGAGAGATGGGGTTGCGGCAGGTCATCGAGCTGGCCCTGGAGCGGGCCTCACATACTATCCGCGTTGAGGTCGAGGTCGAGACGCTGGAGGACGCGCGAACGGCGCTGGACGCCGGGGCTCACATTATCATGCTGGACAACATGCCGACGGAAATGATGCGGGAAGCCATGGGCTTCATCGGCAATCAGGCCGTTGTGGAAGCCTCGGGCGGCATCAATTTCAACACCGTGCGCGACGTTGCCAGCACGGGGGTGCACCTGATATCCATTGGCGAGTTGACCCATTCGCCGCCAGCCCTGGATATCAGCCTGGACCTGGAATTTGAGTAGCTTAATTCCTGATCTATCGATTCCCCAAGGACGCCTTGACTTTGGAAGAGGCGTCCTGAATTTTGCCCGAATCCGACACGCCCGAATCCGACACCGCCCGAATCCGACACAAGGAAAGAGAACATGGCCAACACCACCGACCCCATCATCCATTGCCTCGAACGCAACTGGGACATGATCGATTCTGCCCTGGCCGGAATGGATGACGACATGCTCTGTCGCGCTCCGGCCAACGAATGCAACTCGGCGGCCTGGATTCTCTGGCACCTGTCCCGGGTTATGGACCTGTTCGTCCACTTCAGGCTGCAAGACGCTGAACAGCTCTGGAACAAGGACGGCTGGGCGGAGAAGTTCAGCATACAGCCGGACATTGAGGACCGGGGTGTCGGCTGGACGTCGGAGCAGGTGGCGGCGTGGACTCCGCCTTCGAGGGACGTGCAGGTGGGGTATTTCCACGCAGTGAATGAGGCGATCAGGGCGTACCTCGCCCGGGTTACGGAGGAGGAGCTGGCACGGGAGATTGTCTTGCCCCCTCTGGCCGAGCCGCGAACAATCGCCGCATGTTTCGGACAGGTGATGTGGGACAACCTGGCCCACGGCGGGCAGATCGCATACCTGCGCGGGCTGTACCTGGGGATGGGCTGGCACAGGTAAGGCCGGCGCCCGGCTCGAGTTCGGTCGCCGTTCTCAGTGCCTTGAGCGGTGGCGGTCTGCGCTGTCGAGCATGATGGTTGCCGGGCCGTCGTTCTGCGACCTGACCTGCATATAGGCCTGGAACCGGCCGGTCGCCACCGTCAGGCCGGTGAGCTCCAGCAGCGACACGGTGTAGTCGTAGAGCCGCTCTGCCAGCTCAGGAGGCGCGGCTCGGGTGAAGTCCGGGCGGCGGCCGCGGCGGGTATCGGCGTAGAGGGTGAACTGGCTGACTACGAGGATCTCGGCGCCTCTGTCCAGCGCAGACAGGTTGAATCGATTGGCATCATCGGCAAAGATACGCAGGTTTACGATCTTGGGAACCAGGTAGTCGGCGTCAGCCTCTTCGTCGTCAGCGGAAACGCCCAGGAAAACCAGCAGGCCTGGGCCAATGCGACCAACTTCTCCGCCCTCTATTTCGACCGAGGCCTCGGCCACCCGCTGCACCAACGCTCGCATAGGAAATGCTCTGTTTCTTCAGGTTTCAAACTAAAGCAGCCGGTGCGCTACTAGCGCGACCGGCTACACGAAACACTGGAAAGGTGAGGACGGCGAATCTAGCTGGAAGCCGCTGCGCTGGCGGTGGTCGAGTTTGACTCGCTACCGGATGAACTGCTGGTCTTATTATCGCTGCTGGATGTTGATTCAGAGGGGGTGCTGTCGCTGCTTGACTTGTCTGAATCGCTCCCGTTCTTGCTGGCACCGTTTTCAACCGGGGGTTTGGGACGGCCGTAATCGGTAGTATAGAAACCGCTCCCTTTGTAAATCACGGGAACCGCGTGGTAGACGCGCTGACCCTCTCCAGAGCACTGCGGGCAGGTACCTTTGCCTGCTTCGCTGAAGCTTTGCCTCAGCTCGAAAGAGTGTTCACACTCGACGCAACGGTAATCGTATCGAGGCATCCATCATCTCCTGGTGTTTACCATCCGGGGCATCCAAAAACGATTAGCACTGCTCCGGTGGCAATTGCTAATCGCGAACTAATCAAATCTATCAGTCACGTCCGTAGCTGTCAACGGCGCATCGGGGCGGCGCGATACATTTCAACAGAGGACTGGTTCCGGGCTAGGTACCTGAACATCGAGGCATCATTCTGATGAGGCACGCCGAAACAGGCAGGCCGAAACTATCCTCTGATCGCGAATCGGCCACGTGTTGGGCATTCCACTTTATCGTCAGATTTAATGAACTATTTGCCCATAAATAGGCGATTTTGCGCTAAAATATGCATGCAACTGTTGAAATTCGCTATTGACACCCTCAAATGTCGGATTTTAAGATTGGTCGCTGCGGCAGGAGGAGCGCGGGCCCGATAGGGTCGGCGCGCCGTGAGAAACTGCCACTGGCAAACTTAGGGAGTGTATCGCCATGGATGAACTGGACCGCAAGATAATTGCCCTGTTGCAGCTGGACGGGAGGGCATCCAATGCCAAGATCGCCCGCGAGGTGGGAGTGAGCGAGGGCACGGTGCGCAGGCGGCTGCGACGCCTGATCAAGGACGACGTTGTCAAGGTGGTTGCGGTGCCCAACCTTGAAAAACTGGGTTATGCAACCACAGCCTTGATCGGCCTGCAAACAGGCCCCGGCAAGTCTGACGCTGTGGCGGAACAGATTGCATCGCTGGACGAGGCGCACTACGTCGCCATCACCACAGGGGCATTCGACGTGTTTATCTGGGCAGGGCTGGAATCCGCCGAAAACCTGGGCAATTTCCTGCGGACCAAGGTGGGCGTGGTGGACGGCGTACAGCGCACAGAGACCTTCGTGAACCTGTCGATAAAGAAGCGCACCTATGGGCTGGTACTCTGAACCCCGCCATTACGAGGGCGTCTGTCTCAGCGATGAGTGAGGCGCCCTGATGTTGCCTCCCGATAACCCCCCTTTTAATTCTGTCACAGAAAATTATTGCAAACCCCCTTGCTCTGTGCTAAAATGGCTTGCGAACGGCCTGTCTCCTAATTCCGGGCCGTACCCTCAATTCTTGTAAGAGAGCCGAGCGCAATGACCTACATCATCGCCGAGCCCTGCGTTGGCCTGAAAGACTCCGCCTGTGTCGATGTCTGTCCTGTGGACTGCATCTACACTCGCGACGAAGACGACCAGTATTACATCAGCCCCGACGAGTGCATCGACTGCGCCGCCTGCGAGCCAGTTTGCCCTGTGACCGCCATTTTCGCCGAGGACTCGGTACCTGCCGAGTGGCAGGAATACGTCGCGAAGAATTACGACTACTTCAAGAATACAGACCCGGCGGAACTGAAGCGCAAGTAAAGCATATCGTTAGCACCAGGGAGTGAAACACCAAGGGGCCTGTGAATTACAGGCTCCTTTTCTTTGGTCGGCAAGTCTTATTTACGCTCCATCCGAGATATTCATCCCAGATCGTCGAGGCAGGCCTCAACGGGCTTGCTGATGCAGGAGAATATCGGTGTGTCCAACAGGGTGTACGGGCGAGCCTTGGACTCCCGCAGATCCATCACCAGGTCCAGGAAATTGGACGGATCATCAGTCTCGAATCCCAGCACGAATTCCTGGTCATCCAGGCCGAAGGAGTAGGCTGTGCTGATCTTTACGTCAGGGTATTTGTGGCCGATCACGAAATGTTCGTTCATCAGTTCCTGCCGCTCTTCCTTGGGGAGCTGGTACCAGTCGTGGGTCTTGACGAAGGGGTAAACGAACAGGTACTTACGGCCAACGATGCGCATGGTAGACGATGTGCCTTCCTGGCCCTCGTGCCGGTGGTTGACGACGTAAGGAGATCGGCGGGTCATTGCCAGGTAGGAATAGGGCGTCGTCAGATACGGTGCCAGGGCAGTACGGTTTATCTGGGATGACAGCTCGTTGATCGCCTCCAGCGTGGGGCTGACCATCCAAAGCATCATGTCGGCGTCGCCCCGTGTGCCGACCATACTGTAGCTGGAGACATTCACCCGGTCGGCGAATTCATCCAGTACGGCTGCAAATTCCTGCTTGCCGACCCGCTTGTCCTCATCGGGTGTTCCGCGCCACTTGGGGTCGACCTTGAAAAGGGAATACTTGACGAAGTCGCGCCGTGTCTGCTGTTCCTCGTGATGCGGCATATCAATCCACCGTTCCTTGGCTTTCCAATATGTTAGCAACGCGGTGGCGGGGCTGGCAAACTGTCCCCATATGTTCGAAAATCCCCCGTGCTAAAATCATTTTTGCGCTAAATGAAATCAGAGGCACATGATCATCCCAGCCGGGCCACAAGTCCGGGCCACAAATGGCGAGTTGTTCACGAGTTGTTCATTGGACAGGATTAGAACTTGCGGATCAGCGAACGAAACAGAATCAAGAACCACCCGGAGCGGGCAGTGCCGGAGGAGGCGGCCGAAATTCTGGGCAGCGGGCTGGTTGCCCACGTTGGTTTCATAGAGGACGGCCTGCCATACGTTATTCCGCTGTCGTACCACTACGACAGCCAGAATCCCGACCGGCTCTATCTTCACGGGTCGGTTCGCAGCCGCGCCCTGGAGGTCCTGGCCAGCGGCGTCCCTGTTTGCGTTACAGTTACCTTGACAGACGGCCTGGTCTACTCCCGCAAGGCAATGAATCACTCCATGAACTACCGCAGCGTGGTGTTGTTCGGCACTGTCCGGGAAGTTACCGACCACGATGAAAAGTTTGCCTTGTTCGATCAGATGGTGCAGCGGTATTTCCCGGACAGGCTGCCGGAGCGAGACTACAACCCTCCGCCAGCCAGCGACCTAGGCGTGACGGCGCTGGTGGAGGTACAGATCGAGGAGTGGAACGCCAAAGCCCGCCGGGGCGGCCCCACCGGACCGGAAGACGACAAGCCCGACGCTGCGGGTTCGGCTGGGTTCACGAACTTCCGCGAATACTAAATCGGGGCTCCATCGGCACGGAATCCGAACCGGGCAAGCGCAAAATCAATAGAACCTCACAATCCCAAATGCTGATTCTTGAGAGGTCGCGAAATGGTGACTCTGGGCGAGGGGCAATACAAGTACGAAGTGGCCGAAGGATGGGGCAATCTGCCTGACGGCTGGTCCTTCAGGGAATGCGCCGCGGTCGGGTGTGATTCCAATGACAACGTCTATGTGTTCAACCGGGGCGAACACCCCGTAATTGTGTTCGACGCCGAGGGGAATTTCCTGCGCTCGTGGGGCGAGGGGCTGTATCCCCGGGCCCACGGCGTCACCATGAGTCCCGACGACACCATCTTCCTATCCGACGACGGAGATCACACTGTCCGCAAGTGCCGGCTGGACGGGACGGTGCTGTTCACGCTGGGCATTCCCGGCACGCCGACACCGTTCATGAGCGGCGACCCATTTAACCGTTGCACACACGTGGCAATCGATCCGCAGACCGCCGAGTTTTACGTATCTGACGGCTATGGAAATGCCCGAGTCCACAAGTACTCGCCCGAGGGCAAGCTGCTGTTCTCGTGGGGGGAGTCGGGCACCGGAGAGGGACAGTTCAACATCGCCCACAACGTCTGCACAGACAAAGACGGATGGGTCTACGTGGCGGATCGCGAGAACCAGCGCATCCAGGTGTTCGACAAGAACGGCAAGTTCGAGACGCAGTGGAAAAACATGGCCCGGCCCTGCGGGCTCTTCATCGACCAGAGCGGCGATCAAAAAGTCTACGTCGGCGAGTTGGGCGTGGCCATCGGCCCGAACTCCCAGGCCTTCGGCCTTGGCCCACGCGTCGGCATCCACGACGTCAAGGGCAACGTGCTGGCCCGATTGGGAGATGCGCCCGAAGGCGAAGAACCAGGACGATTCATAGCACCCCACGGCGTGTGCATCAATTCCAGGGGCGACATCTTCGTCGGCGAGGTGTCCTGGACCCATACGGGCAGCCACCTGAACCCGCCTCGAGAAGTACGCTCACTCCAAAAGCTGACCAAAATGGGATAAACCAACCAATAGGAAACTAAAACTGGCGATGATGGAAGAACTTTTCGACCCCGCCGCAACCCCCGACTACCGGCAACAGGCACGCCAGTTCTTGGCCAAGAGCCGCGAATACCTTGCCGATGGAGACCTGCACCAGACCTCGGAAAAATGATGGGGAGCGGCCGCCTGGATGGCCAAAGCAGTTGCAACGGCGCAAGGCTGGGAATACAGCAGACATGACCAGTTCAGCGTGGTGTTGAACAACGCCCGCTTGGTGACTGGGGACGACCGTCTACGGGGTCTCAGGAGCATCGCAAATGAGTTGCATGGCAACTATTACAAGCGCGAGTTCCTGCTCAGTGCCGATGCCATCGCACTGGACCTGAATTCCGTAGCCGAATTACTGGACCTACTTGAACCTCTCACCTAGCAAGTATTCCCAGTCCGTGGGGAGCAATTTGAAACGAGGCGTCAGATGGAAATTCGCATGGGCAGCCTGGCACGGGACGCCCGGGAGGCCACAGGCACCGCGATCGTCATCGATGTATTCCGGGCCTTCACCACGGCTGCCATAGCCTTCGACCGCGGGGCGACGCAGATCACACTGGTGGCGGAGGCGGAGGACGCGCTGGAGCTTCACCGCAGTGGCGTTGGAGACCTCCTGATGGGTGAGGTGGACGGCAAACGTCCCGAGGGGTTCGATTTCGGCAACTCCCCATATGAGATCTCGCGGGCGGATGTGGCCGGCAAGAGCCTGGTGCAGTCGACGAGGGCCGGGACTGTAGGGGTTGCGGCGGCCGAAAACGCTAACGCGATTTACCTTGGATCGTTCGTCGTGGCGCGGGCGACAGTCGACGCCATCAAGGGCCAGCAACCGGAAGTGGTTTCCATCATCGCCATGGGAGACCAGGGACGCGTGCGATCAGACGAGGACGAGCAGTGCGGAATCTACCTGCGCAACATCATGGAGGATCGCAGGCCGGAATTCGATGCTGTGCGATCACTGATAATGACGGGCGGGGCTACCCAGAAATTCTTTGACCCGGAGCAGCCGCAGTTCCACCCAGAGGACGTTGAACTGGCCCTGGAACTGGACCGCTACCCATTCGCGATGCGCATCACCCGCGAGGACGGTCTGCTAGTCGCCAGAAAGGTGTCGCCGGGTTAGCACAGGGCGAAGATCACCAGTTGCCTGATTCGACGGCCGTGCCACCCGTGGGAGCAGTTCAATGACGCCCGCCATAGGATCTAGTCGGCGACAAACCTGCTGGGCGAAAGGAATTCGGCTCCAGAGATTTCGGTTTCACCCTGTGTTATCAGGTCGGCCGCCACCTGGCTCATCCCGACGCTCCAGAGTATGCCCTTCCGTCCGGCCCCGGAGGCCAGGTACAAGTTGTCCCACCCAGGCAGTCGGCCAACGATCGGGATGCCGTCGGGAGTAACCGGGCGCAGGCATGCAGTGTGGTTCACGATGGGGGCCGACACCACGGAAGGAGCCATGTGCGCGAGGTCGCCGAGGATGCTGTCCCTGCCCCTGGAGCTGGCGTGGTCGTTGAATCCTGTCTCCTCCTCGGTCGACCCGGCCCAGACCAGTCCGTCGGCCTTGGAATCAACGTAGTTCCCCTGGTAATTGAGAGACACGTTGAATGGCGGCCCGTCATACCGCATGCGCAGAATCTGTCCCTTGAGAGGCTGGACGGGAGCCAAGGCACCGCACCATTCGGTCAACATGCTTGACCAGGGCCCCATTGCAATGACAACCGACCCGGCCTCTATTTTTCCACCATCGTAGGTAACGGAGACGGCGTGGCCGCTGCTGTGCTCCAGCCCGGTCGCGCGCTGCATTACCAGCTTGGTGCCGAAACGCTCAGCCGAACGCAGCGCGGCCATGGACAGGTGGTAGGCGTCCACCGAGGCCAATCCGCCAACGAACAGACCGCCCAGGCATTCCGGGTTGACCTTGGGCTCCACGCGCCTCACATCGTCGCGGCTCATCCACCGGACATTAAACCCCGGGAGTCCCCTGATCCAGGCCTCGTCGACCTGTTCCCTTTCGACATCCTCGTCATCGAACGCAAGGAACAGGCGGTCCCGGGCCCGGAACTGCGGATCGAGCCCCGTGGCGCCCTGGAACTCCCGTGCGATGGACCAGTGGCGGCCAAAGCAGAAGAGGCTGAAATCCAGCAATGGCTCAGGAACTCCAATGCCGTGCAACGGATCGAGACCCCCAAAGGCCAGCCCCGATGCGTGGGTTCCCAAGGTGTCGGCCTCCATCAGGGTCACGCTCAGCCCTCGGCGGCATAGCAGGTAGCTGGTCATGCTGCCCACGATGCCAGCGCCAATGACCACAACGTCTCGCGCGTCAGTACTCAACGCAAACCACTCCGCAAGTGAGATTAGGAGCCGTGGTTCCTTCCTACCCCAGGCCTACACGCCTTTGAACCAGGCCTCGAATTGCTGCAACAGGCCAGCATCGCCGGTGATGGCGAATTCATTGGCGTCGATGGCCTCCTGGCCGGTGATACGCCCATAGATGAACAGGAGGAAGGCCGGTGCCTCGCCGCACACCGTCCACCGGTCAGGGACCTCGTCGGCAGAGGGCATGTCAAAGGAGTCCCCCGACACGCGAAAGATCAATTTGGTCTCGTGGGGTGGTGCGAGATCGAATTCGTAGACGACGGGAGTGTCGAGTTTCTCCCCCAGTCGGAAGCACATTTCCAGCCACTTGGGGGAAAAGCTTAGGAGGGTGTCAATGCAGTCGGGGTTGAGCGAGGGATTTGGCTCCAGGGCCTTGCGCATGTCCCAGTCGTGGATGGCCAGCTCCTGTATCCGCAGTTCTATGTACTCCCAAGCGGGCATGGCTCCCCGGCGCTGGTGCCAGCAGAGGGTGTCCCAGCCATCGGGGTGGAAAGTGTCCAGCACCTCGTATAGCCGGGCGTAGTAGTCGTCGAAGGCCGCCAGCAGGCCATCGCCCAGGCTCTCCCGCCAGTGCATATCGCGTTGGGAGCCAAGAGCCGCAGCTGCCGAGATGTCCGCCTGAGTGGATTCCGGGGGAGGACCGGAATCACCGTCCCTTCCCCGCGTCATGCCTTCGATCTGCCGGTTGGCACCGCCGATCAGGTGGGCGACTACGTCCTGCACCTGCCACTCGGAGCAGGCGCTGGGCAGGGCCATCTGCTCGGGGGTCAGCGAACCGGCACGGGCGCTGATGCTGGATGCCAGGTTCTTCACCAAGTCAATTTGCGATTCAATGCTGGTCATGTCGTATAACCTCTACACAGGGCCACTCTCGACACGAGGGGCCAATTATGGGCTGGTCCTGTTGCTTAACCCGCGAGGGGAGCACGGCGGCGATCCAAACCAGGGTCCTTTAAAAGTTCCCTCTCCCTCTGGGGGAGGGTTAGGGTGGGGGCGTCCCTCGTATTTTGGCAAAGTCGCCGACGACCCGGATTTCCCCCCTCACCCCAGCCCTCTCCCTCAAGGCAGAGGGAGAATTAGAAGACCCGGCGATCCAAACGGGGTGCGGTGGCAGGGCGCGACGGAATCAGTGTAGAATCAGCAAAACAATGCGCTGCAGGACTGTTTGACCATGAAGTTGTGCTTCTTCCACCTGATGCCCTACCAGGGCCTGCCCGAGAACTTTGAGAAAGATTACCACAGTGTATGGGTCGATGTGCCCAATTCGCTCTTCGACCCCCGCCAGGGCCACCGCCTGTACAACGACTACCTGGACGAGCTGGAATTCGCAGAGACCATGGGTTTTGACGGCATCTGCGTCAACGAGCATCACGCCAACGCGTACGGCTTGATGCCGTCGCCCAATATCATGGCCTCGGCCATGGCCCGTGGCACCTCGCACTCCGCCATTGTGGTGCTGGGCAACAGCCTGGCCCTCTACAACCCGCCCATCCGGGTGGCGGAGGAATTCGCCATGCTGGACGTGATGAGCGGTGGGCGTCTCATCGCCGGGTTCCCCCTGGGCACAGCAATGGACACCATTTTCGGCTACGGACAGGTGCCGGTCACGCTGCGCGAAAAGTACCAGGAGGCCCACGACTTGGTGGTAAAAGCCTGGACCGAGCGCGAGCCCTTCTCCTTCAACGGGAAGTATAACCAGCAGCGGTATGTCAATATCTGGCCCCGGCCCCTGCAGCAGCCACGCCCGCCCATCTGGGTGCCAGGCAGCGGCAGCCTCGAAACCTGGGACTGGACAATCCGCAACGATTATGTCTATTGCTACCTGTCATATTCCGGGTACAAGGTGGGCAAGACAGTACTGGATGGGTTCTGGGAGGAAATGGACCGGCAGGGCAAGGAGTTCAACCCCTACCACGCCGGCTTCCTGCAGCTTGTTGCCGTGTCGGAGACCGACGAGCAGGCAGAGGAATACAAGGAATCCATCGAGTACTTTTTCAAAAAGTGCCTCCACATCCACTCCGGTTTTGGCAACCCGCCAGGTTACCGCTCGGTCCGCAGCAACAACTCGCAGGTGGCCAATTCCACCACTCAGTCGCGGGAGAACCAGCTCAAGGAGTTCACCTGGAAAGATTACCTTGAGGCGGGCAACGTAATCGTGGGCGGACCACAGACAGTGCGAGAGCACCTGGCCCACGCCATCAAGGAGCTGAAGGTGGGCAACCTGATGCTGTTGCTTCAGTTCGGAGACATGCCCAAGGAACTGGCAATGAAGAATACCGAGCTGTTTGCCCGCGAGGTCATGCCCTACGTCCGGGACATATGGTCGGAGTACGAGACCCGCTGGTGGCCGGAGGGTGTATCCAACCCCAACGCCATCATGCCAGTGGCGGCGTAGTGGTCCGATTTGGACTAGGCCAAAATCTGGATATGACCCTCTCCCAGTTAGAGAGGGTCATATTGAACTTCCCAGGGAAGTGAACTCAATGGCAATTTCCGAGCCGATTCTGGCCGGTCTCTTGGGAGCGGCAGCCGTTGTGCTAGTGGCCTTAGTCTCTGCCTGGGGTCACATCAATAGTAGGCTGGGCAAGGTGGAGAAGGGCAAGAGGCGCTGACAGCAGAGATACGTGCCTCGCGTGATCGCTCAGATATGCAGCACGCAGAACTCCTTTCCGAAATCCGCCTATGGCGCACCCACGGCCACGATGCTGATGGAGCCATATTTTTTCGGGTGCCTGAATAAATGCCAAACGCGAGCGATATTTCAGCCCACGACCCGTATTCCCGCCTGCGTGCCGACGTGGGCGGTGTGGATATGGCATTCGTCGACACGGGCGGGGAGCAGGGGCAGCCGGTGGTGTTCCTGCACGGCAACCCTACGTCGTCCTACCTGTGGCGCAACATCATTCCCCACGTGTCGCCGTTGGCGCGTTGCCTGGCCCCAGACCTGATGGGAATGGGTGACTCGGATACCACTCCCGACGGTTCGTACAGATTTGCCGACCACAGCAAGTACCTGGACGCCTGGTTTGACGCGGTGCTCCCAGAGGGCCAAGTCACCCTGGTGGTGCACGACTGGGGGTCGGCACTGGGCTTCCACTGGGCGCGGCGTCATCCGGACAGGATACGGGGGCTGGTGTACATGGAGGCCATCGTTCGGCCTGTCACGTGGGATGAGTGGCCCGAGGCAGCAAAGCAGGTGTTCCAGGGCTTCCGGTCTGAGGCTGGCGAGACAATGGTGCTGGAACGAAACATCTTCGTGGAGCGGGTGCTCCCCGGCAGCACCATCAAGGGCATAAGCGACGAGGCTATGGAGGTCTATCGCCGCCGCTACGCCGAGCCTGGCGAGTCGCGGCGTCCCACGCTGTCGTGGCCCCGAGAGATCCCCATAGACGGCGAGCCGCCCGACGTGGTTGCCCTCGTAGCCGAGTACGCCGAATGGCTGTCGCAATCCCAGGCACACAAGCTGTTCGTCAACGCCGAACCGGGCGCCATTCTCACCGGCCCACAGCGCGAGTTCTGCCGCGCGTTTCCCAACCAGCGCGAGGTAACGGTCCCCGGAGTCCACTTTATCCAGGAGGACTCGCCCCACGAAATCGGGGCGGCCATCGCGGAGTGGTACGCGGGATTGTGAATCAATTACACTGGGTTCAAGTAACTTTTTCCCGGAGCAACAATGCCTGAAACCATCACCCTGGACATACGCGGCGGCGACTTTCGCACAGAGGTCACCAAGGCAGGCAAAGGGCCGCCACTACTCTACCTGCACGGAGGCCGTAGGGCAGAAGGGATGGGCCCCATTCCTGGACCGGCTCTCCCAGGTGTTTTCTGTCTATGCACCGGTAATGCCCGGCTATGGGTCTGCCACCGGGCTCGAACACCTGGCCGACCTGGCTGACCTGACCCTGTACAACCTGGAGGTACTCAAGGAGTTGGGCGTTGCCCGCGCCCATGTCGTGGGGCACTTCCTGGGTGGGATGATCGCCGCCGAGATGGCGGCAGCATCGCCCTCCTCCATAGATAGGCTGGTATTGGTGTCTCCGGCGGGAGCGTGGCGAGATGAGGAGCCAGTTGCCGACCTGCTGGCCCTGAACGCCACTGAACTCTCGGAACGGCTGGCTTCCACTCCTGACCGTGGTGCGTCGCTGGACGGCCTGGAGGACGAACTGACTCGAGACCGTATGCAGGACATCGCCGCTGCCGGCAAGTTCCTCTGGCCCCTCCCGGACAAGGGACTGAACCGGCGCGCCTATCGTATCAAGGCATCGACTCTCATCCTCTGGGGAGAACACGACCGCATCAACCCTCCCTCCTATTCCAATGATTTCCGGAGAATGATCCCGCAGTCGGTCGGAGGGACTGTGTCGAATTCAGGGCACCTGCTGATGCTGGAACAACCGGATGCCTTCGCTGAAGCAGTGACTGCATTCCTCACTCATAGAAATTGAGCGACACGCCCCGGCAGGTCCCCGTAAACTCTCCGATAGGGGTGAGATACCAAAGACTCAAAGTTTCCTGTCTGAATGAATCTGGGCTAGCATCCACCGGTTTGGCCCTCCAGGACAACTGGCTGCGATAAGGGGGGATCCGCCGGGCTGACATCGCTTGGAACTATGTTGAAATGGCCACTATCCAGTTAGAAATACAACTCGATACTTTGCGGGGCATCCTCCGCGAAATGGGGTCGGTCGTGACCGCATTCTCCGGTGGCGTGGACAGCGCGCTGGTTGCGGTGGCGGCTCACCAGGTGCTTGGCGAGAACGCACTGGCAGTGACCGCCGTATCACCCGCGCTGGCCGCCAGGGAACTGGAGGGAGCCGAGGATCTGGCCCGGCAATTCGGGTTCGCTCACCGGATTATCCGCACCAACGAGATGGAGCGGGAGGGCTACACCGAGAACTCGGCGCTGCGCTGCTATTTCTGCAAGACAGAGCTCTACACCCATATGACCGCCTTGGCCAAGGCGGAAAACTACGCCTGGGTCGCCAATGGCGCCAATACCGACGACCAGGGCGACTACCGGCCCGGTATGCAGGCCGCATCAGAACACAGCGCACGCAGTCCCTTGCTGGAGGCCGGGCTGGACAAGGAAGCGGTCCGGGCCATTGCCCGTCGGCTGAGCATACCGGTGTGGGACAAGCCCGCTCAGCCATGCCTGTCGTCGAGGGTGCCCTACGGTACACCAGTAACCATAGAGACGCTGTCGAAGATCGAGCGAGCGGAGGAATTCCTGCGAGGGCTTGGCTTGCGGGAGTTCCGGGCGCGGCATCACGACAAGTTGTGCCGCGTTGAAGCGTCCGAGCCCGACATGGTACTTGCATTCAGAAAGCGCGAGGAGATCGTCGCGGGTCTGAAGAAGATCGGCTACCTGTGGGTCTCCATGGACCTCGCGGCCCTGCGCTCCGGCAGCCTTAACGAAGCACTGAAGCCACGGCACCAGGAATCCCGTTGACCCTCGGCAATCTCCAGACCGGGCGATGGTAGGCTACCTCGTTCGGATAATTTCTGGCCCTTGTTAAATGAAGATCGCCTACATCCAGCCCATCGGAGGCGCCAGCGGCGACATGCTGCTGGGTGCGCTCGTTGACGCAGGGCTTCCGCTGGAGACGCTGCAGGCGGAACTGGCCAAACTCCCTGTTTCCGGTTACAGCATCGGAGCCGCGGTGGAGACCCGGTGCGAGGTCCGCGGCACTCACCTGAAGGTGCATCTCGAGGACCCCACCCGCCATTCTCCGGCAGCGCTTCTCCGGACCGTCCATGAAAGCGCCCTTGACCTGAGCACAAAGGAACGGGCCGAGTCGGTACTGCGAGCACTCTGGCGGGCGGAGGCGAGGGTACACGGCGAGCCGGAGGACGCGCTGGAACTGGAGGAACTGGGCAGCGTGGATACGCTCGTGGACGTGGCTGGGTTCTGCATCGGTCTCGAGGCTTTGGGGGTAGGAGAGCTATTCGCGGCCCCGTTGGTTTTGGGAGAGTCCTCTCCGCCCCGGAGGCCAGGCGGGTATTCCAACCCCGCTCCCGCCACGCTGGAGCTCATAGCGGCCTCAGGCGCCGCTGTCGCCCAGGAAAGCCCTGTACAAGCCGGTGCTGGTGAGTTGACCACGCCCACCGGGGCCGCGCTGATCACCACGCTGGCGAAGTTCCATCGGCCGGCCTTTTCCGTTCAGGCCGTGGGCGTCGGCCTGGGCACCAAGGACCCGGCAGGTTTCCCAAACGCCTTGCGGGTGTGGCTCGGTGAAACCGCGGAAGCACCGGATCTGGGCCAATCAAGACCGGACATTTTCCAGCAAGGTAAAGTGGTGCTACTGGAGACCAACCTGGACGACGCCCCCGGGCTGGTATTGGGATACGCGCAGGAGCGGCTGTTCGCGTTGGGGGCGCTGGACGTTTGGCACACCCCGGTGCAGATGAAAAAGAACCGGCCGGGGACCGTGCTGTCGGTGCTGGTACCCCTGCACCTGGAGGAGGCGGCGGTGGAGCTGATCCTGCGGGAGACGCCCACGCTGGGCATCCGGTCCCGCAGGGTTGACCGGTATGTGGCAGCGCGGCGCAGCATAACGATTGACACCGAGTTCGGGCCAGTCAGCGTCAAATTGAAATTAATGGAGGACGCCCCGGTAGGGGCAGCCCCCGAGCCGGACGATTGCCGCCGCATCGCCATCGAGACCGGCCTGCCGTTCCAGGAAGTCTACCAGCGGGTCTCGGAAGCTGCCCGCAGACAACTCCTGGCCTGACGGTATGACTGGTGACATCAACGTAGGGGGCAGCGACATCGCCCATTTGCTGGAGCTGGTCCGTAACGGAGAGGTGACCGTCCAGCAGGCCCTAGACAAACTCCGGGACTTGCCCTACCAGGACCTCGGTTACGCCCGCATCGACCATCACCGCCCCCTGCGCACTGGGTCGCCCGAGGTTGTACTGGGGAAGGGCAAGACACCAGAACAGGTGGCGGGCATTGTTTCGGCAATGCGCGGCCGGGGTCAACCCGTTCTGGTCACCAAGGCCACCCCTGATACATATGACGCGGTTCTAGAAGTGGCTCCGGAGGCCGAGTTCCACAAGCTGGCCGAAGCAATCGTCGTCCCGCTGGGCGGCAAAGTGGCGAAACAATCCGGAACGCTGATAGTGACCGCCGGAACAGCCGACCTGCCCATAGCCGAGGAGGCAAGGCTGACCGCAGGGCTGATGGGGCAGCAAATCGCTATCATCGCGGATGTGGGCGTCGCCGGCCTGCATCGCCTGCTGGACCGTCTGCCGGAAATAAGGAAGGCGCGGGTCATCATCGTAGTGGCCGGAATGGATGCTGCGTTGCCGTCTGTGCTGGCGGGGCTGGTATCCGCTCCCATCATTGCCGTGCCTACGAGCGCGGGTTACGGCGCCAGTTTCGAGGGCCTGGCAGCGCTCTTGGCCATGCTCAACAGCTGCGCTCCGGGTGTGGCCGTGGTGAACATCGACAACGGCTTTGGAGCTGGCTACATGGCCGCTCAGATAAACCGCCAGATTCCAGTGGACGAAGAGTTATCGCCCTGATGCGAAGCGTTTTCCGCATCCTAGGCACCCGGTTTCGTTGGATAAACTTCCGCACCGGCTGCCTGCTCTTGGTGATCCTGGCGGCACTGCTGTTTATCTTCTGCGGAATGGCGGCGAGGATGACGTACACCATCTAGCTAACCGGATCGAAGCCGCCAACCTGCACGACTTGTGCGGCCCGACCTGACCCAGCCAAGCGGCTAGAATTCTACGGCGTGCTCGATGTGGTTGACGGACACCAGCCTGCCACTGCGGTCCAAGTTCACGCAGACCAGGTCAATTCTCCATTCCGTGCCCGACCCGTAGCCGCCGGCGTAGTGTGATTGCAGGAACTCCTCCGCCACCACGGCCAGACGCTCGGCTCTGCTTGGGGAAATGGACTCCTCAGGGCCTCCGAAAGCCGTCCCCCGCCTCGTCTTGACCTCAACGAACACCAGTTCATCGCCTTGGCGTGCGACGATGTCCAGTTCCCCGGCACGGCAGCGGAAATTGGTAGCAACGATGTCGTAGCCTTTGGCCTCGAGGTGCAAGCGGGCCTGCCGTTCGCCCCACTGACCCAGCCTGCCCGATGGCGTGCTCAACGCGCGGGTGGTCCGGGCAGGTTGAGGCGGTGCTGTGCCACAGGAGCGAAGGAACGGCGGTGAATGTCGCATGGGCCGATCTCTCGCAACCGCTCCAGGTGCAGTCTGGTGGCGTAGCCCTTGTGACGAGCAAAGCCGTATCCCGGAAAGGCCTCGTCGAATTCGCCCATCATGCGGTCCCGCAACACCTTGGCGACGTTGGAGGCGGCGGCGATGCTGTAGCTGCGGCTGTCCCCCTTTACAACAGTGTCGTATGAATACTCGCAATCCCCCACGTGGATGTAGTCGAGGAGCAGGTGGGCGGGCCGCAGGCTCAAAGATCGAACGGCCTGCATCATGGCCTGGAACGAGGCAACCCCAATGCCAATGCGATCTATCTCGTCGGGGCCAATGGAGGCCGCTGCCCACGCCAAGGCATGTTCCTTTACCGTCTCGAATGCCAAATTACGACGGCGCTCGGTAAGGCGCTTGGAGTCGTCCAGCAGTTCCAGCCAGTGCTCCCCTCCAGTCAGGTCCGACGGCAAGATTACCGCCGCAGCAACCACAGGACCGGCAAGGGGACCGCGCCCAGCCTCGTCGACACCTGCGATGGGCCGCACTCCGCGCCTCAGCAGGTGTTGTTCGAGGGAGAGGTCGGGCATTATCCCTGGCAGCGTCCAGATTCGCCTGCGGCTTCCGGTCAGCGGGCCTTTGCCGTTGCCATCACCAAGTTCGGGTCGCGCGAACCGGAGCCGGACTCACCCTGGTCTTCGGCAGGCTCTATCGTGCCCCCGCCTATCAGGGTATCCCCGTCGTAGAACACGGCGGCCTGGCCGGGCGTTACAGCCCGCTGCGGCTCCCCGAAACGGACCACCGCGCCCTCGCCATGGGGATGCAGCGTGGCGGGAGCCTCGTATGCCTTGTAGCGAATCTTGACCGAAACGGGCGTGCCCTCGGCCGGGACATCGCCGCCGATATAGTTAACGCCGGAAACGTAGGCAGCGTGCGCATAGAGAGCACTCTCAGGACCGATCACCACTCGATTGGTATCGGCCTCCACCCTCACGACGTATTGGGGCTCTCCAACGGTCTTTGGCAGACCGAGACCACGGCGCTGGCCTACCGTAAAGTATTCGATTCCCTGGTGGGTGCCAAGCACTGTTCCGTCGAGGCCGACGATCTCACCGGGAACACCGTCTGTTCGCTGCCGCAGGAACTCACGGTAGTCTCCCAATGGGATGAAGCAAATGTCCTGGCTTTCGGGCTTGTTGGCAGTAATCAGACCGGCATCCAGCGCCAGCTGGCGGATTTCCTCCTTACGGTAGCCGCCAACGGGGAGGAGCGTGCGGGCCAGCTGTTCCTGGGTCATGCCGAAGAGAACGTAGGACTGGTCCTTGCCGTGGTCAACGCCCTTCTTCAGGACCGCGGCACCAGTCTCTTGTTCAACCCGAGCATAGTGCCCGGTCGCGACATAGAACGCCCCCAGCGCATCGGCCCGGCCCACCAGCTGGCTGAACTTGATCTTGTCGTTGCAGGCGATGCAGGGATGGGGAGTGCGCCCGCGGCGATATTCCGACACGAAGTAGTCCATGACCTGATCCCGGAATTCGCGCTCCATGTTGAGCACGTAGTGGGGAATGCCAAGCTTGCGGCACACTGACCGGGCATCCTCAACATCGTCCAGCGTGCAGCAGCCCTGGTGATCTGCCGGGAGTTCGGCATCATCCAGGTTGTACAGCTTCAGCGTGACACCGATCACGTCCCACCCGGCACGATGCAACAGCATGGCAGCAACGGAGGAGTCCACTCCTCCGCTCATTGCGACAACGACCCTGTCTGGCGATAGGTGATTGTTCATCGAAACAATTTACCTCAAATTCAGCCTAGCACACCCGAATCATGCGGTACAACAATCACTTTGCTACTTTGGAGCCCCAGGGAGGGACTCGCAGGCTTCGCCATCCCTGTTGCCGTCTAGGCGATGGGGGTCATTCTCGGGTCCTCCTTCCGACTCGAAGAAATCCTGGGCCTCCCTCCACGTCGAGAAATCGGAGCAGTTGCGGTCCTCAAATCCGTCATGCTGCGGTGGCGTTTCGTCCTCTCGGGCCGACGGAGCCGGATCATCTTTTGGAGCGCCGACGAGGGATTCGCATGCCGTGCCGTCCCGGTTGCGGTCGAGTCCATGCGAGTCAGCGAGCGGGCCGCCTGCAGCCAGGTAGAAATTCTGGGCATCCCACCACGAGGAAAAATCACCGCAATCTCGATCGGGTCCAGCCGGGTCGAACGGCAGACCCGCGAAAGCAGGCAACACGGGCGTGGGCTCAGGGATGGCAACGGGCAATGGAGTTGCGGTAGCTGCGGGCGCTATGACTGCTGGCGGCGCACCCTGAAGTGACTGGCAGGCAATGCCGTCGCCGTCCAGGTCCAGTCCGTGCGGGTCGCTTTCGGGGCCGCCACGCAACAGAAAGAATTCCTGGGCATCTTGCCAATGGCTGAAATTGCTGCAACTCACTTCCGGGGCCGCTGATTGCTGAGGAGTGATGGGTACCGGCGTGGGCGATGGAATTGGAGTGGGGGTGAGCGATCGAGAGGAGGTCGGCGTAGGGGCTACGGTAGCCGCCGGAGTGTGGGCAATCGTCGGCAATGGAGCAGGGACCGTGGGGCAACCAGTTGCAGTTGGATCCCCCGCAAAGGAGCCGGTCAAGTTGCTGTCAGCACTTGCCGGACGACCTGTATCCGGGCAGTCAGCTGGTTGGCTCGGCACCAGCCACGCCCGCATTTTCTGCAATGCCGTCGCCTCTCCCGGATGTGGTGGTGACCCCATTGCGGACGGCCCGCCGGGCAGACTCTCACAAGGTTCGCCGTCATCGTCCACATCCAGCTTGTGAGGGTCGGCGCCGGGTCCACCGGCAGCCAGGAAAAAAGCCAACGCCTTCTCATAAGTGTCGAAATCATCACAGTCCCGGTCGGGGCCGAAGGGGTCGTAGCGCAGGTCAGTCGGCAACGAGGGCGGATCCGTGGGCCTGGGCGGCGGCGGTGTCGTTCCCTCCCGAGGCTGAAGCAACACGGCGGGTTCGCAGGTGGCAAGCATCTCCGAGAGGGCAAGGTACTCAGGCCTGGTTACGCTGAGTCCCCATTCGTCCTTGATGGCTACCCAGTCCATAGCGTATATGCACCAGTAGGCCTCCAGGGGTGGCCGCCACTCCTCAGGGCCCTTCGAGCCCTTGGAGCGGTTGGCCGAGCTGGTGGTGGCGATCAGGTGGTTTTCATACCCCAGGTAATTGGCGTAGTCCCGTTTGCGTTCCTTGTCCCAGCTCCACGCACCGGAACGGTGGGCGTTCTCCAATGGCACCATGTGGTCCACATCCAGGGAGCCCGGATCGTCCTCCGTTTTGCCGGTATAAGGGCCGCGCCAGCGACCACTGGCCACACGGCACTGGTCGTTTGACTCGTAGGTAACGGCGACTGTAGATTCGGCTATCAGGACCTCCTGCCGGGCATTCTGGCAGTCCTTGTCCTCGTCCGTCCAATGTCTCCACGACCGCCGGTCATACTCGGGCAGCTCGGAGGGCATTGCCTCGATGGTCACCGGCAGAACCAGCCCTGTGGCAACGGGCGTAGTGTCGGGAAACAGGGGAGTCGGCGAGGCCCAGCTTACAGTCGCGCCAGGAGTTTCCTGCAACACGGGCGTAGGAGTGGATGTCGAGGCCGGCCTGGTGGGTGTCGAAGGAGAGATGCGCTCCTGAACAGCCTCGCAACCCAGACCAGCCAGGGAGATCAGCGTCAACAAGGCCAACAGGAGTGGAACGAAGTCTAATCGCGCCCTGGGCATGAAAGTCCGCTCAAGAATCCGATTGGACGAAAAGACCTTACCGGAAAATCCAGGGCCCCTGTATACCTTGCCCCGCAACACCACCGTAACCCTGTCAAGCTTCAACCGTCGCTTCCTCCAACCTTATGGACCGCCTGAAACCTACAAGAATTATATTGACCTGGTGGCTTATGTAAATCCAGGTACATTCAAACTGCTGTCGGAGCGGCGTTGAAAATCTTGAGCGGCACCATCGGGCGGCGTATGCTTGTCGCGGGAAATTTCAGGCTGGGAGATTGTTGGTCTGATGGCCAGTGATTCGGGCCTTGACTCGATACCATCTTTTTGTGGCAACTGCGGAACCCCTGTTGATCCGGAGAGCAGGCTGTGCCGGGCGTGTGGCCATCCGGTTGATCCCGCCATACCGGAACACGAACAGACCTACCTGGCCGCACCCGACCCTCCGGCTGATTACATACCCTATTGCCGGGGCTGCGGAATCGGCGTCCTGTGGGGCCAGGGACATACCTGCAGCAGGTGCGGCATCTCGCCCCTTTGCGACCTGCACTTCCGGCTGGCCGAACGGCTCTGCCTGGATTGTTCGTCCGTACAAGCGACCGGCAGGGCCGCGGACACAAGCGGGCTGCGATGCGGTGCCTGCGGCGCATCTGTCGCCCCCATGACCGAATTCTGCCCAAACTGCGGGCGAGGGCTGGCTGCCGCTTACCAAGGCGTGGAATATGCCGGGTTCTTGGTCAGGCTGGCGGCCTTCGTTGTGGACTGGATTGCCGCCTACCTCGTGGCGGCCCTGATTGCTGCGATAATTGGCATCTCACTCACGTCCGGGGACACCCAGCCTATAGCCATGGAGGACGTGAGGATAACCCTCGAAAACTTCAACTACAGTTTCCTGCTGCTGTTCTGCGCTATATCGGCGGTGCACGGGGTCATCTTCACGGTGTGGAGAGGCCAGACCGTTGGAAAAATGCTGCTAAAGATTCAAGTGGTGGACGCCACGGGCAACGTTCCGAAATGGCACTATGCGCTCTTGAGGGAACTCCTTAGAGGGGTAATATTGCTGGCCCTCTTTCCCTTGGGCCTCCTTTATATCTGGGTCGCCTACGACCCCCGCAAGCGCGGTCCCCACGACTTTCTCAGCGGAAGCTATGTCGTCCGCAAGCAGCGCGGCAACAGATCCCCTGACGGGATTTTTTAGTTCGCAACCCCGAAACCATCTGCTACACTGGCGCCGCTACTGATGAATCAACCTGGTGCGTGAGACGCGCCGCTGGAGGACACTATGGCCGTCACTTTTGGCACTTCAGTCCCCACTCGTGGTCCCATGGCAGCGGTCGATTCCCTGCGGGCACTGGCCCAACGAGCCGACGACCTGGGCTACGACCACATCTGGGTCAGCGATCACATCATCTTGCCTAGAGAGGTCAGCTCGTTCTATCCGTACGCCTCAGACGGGGTGGCAACGTTCGTCCCGGACCAGCCCTATTACGAGCCGCTGGCCGCACTGAACTTTCTTGCGGGGTGCACCCAGCGGGTACGCCTGGGAACCCACGTCCTGATCCTGCCCTATCGCAATCCCGTCGTTACCGCCAAGATGCTCTCCACCCTGGACGTGCTGTCCGGAGGGCGGGTGATACTGGGTGCGGGCGTAGGCTGGATGGAGGAAGAGTTCGAGGCCCTCGGCCTGGACACCTACGCCCAGCGAGGCGCCGTGACTGACGAGTATATCGAGCTGTACAAGGAGCTCTGGACGAAAGACAACCCGTCCTTCGACGGCGAGTTTTACCAGATCTCTGGAAGCGGGTTCTCGCCCAAGCCAGTGCAAAAACCGCACCCGCCCATCTGGATCGGCGGACACACCGGACCGGCCATCCGCCGGGCAGCCAAGTACGGCGATGGCTGGATGCCCATCGGCCTGCGGCCCCCGGCCATCCTCGAGCCGGAGGAGTTGTCGGGTCTGATCGCACGGCTGCGGCGCCTTACCGTCCAGGCCGGGCGCGACGAAAAGGCCGTCGACCTCACCTTCAGTACCGACGTCCGTTTCAACAACTCCGTAGACGGCTCTCGCCCCTGGATGAACGGCCGTGCGGAGCAGATCGCCGCCGACCTGCGCCAGTACATGGACCTCGGCATCTCCAACTTCATCATCGGCTTCCCCGCCGGAGACAGCGTGGCCTCGCTTCAGGAGAACATGGAGCAGTTCTCCCGCGAGGTGATTCCTCTTATTCCGCAGGACTAACCCAGGCGTTAAAGGATCTGAGGGTGATGGACAGCCCCCACCCTGGAACAAGAGCCATCGGAGCACCAAGCACCCCAAGGGAGGTGGAACGATGTCAGTAAGGAGCGATCTCCGCGCACGGGTCAACTCCGGGGAGCAGATAGTTGCCCCCGGAGCATACGACCCCATATCCGCACGGCTGGTGCAGTCCCTGGGCTTCAGCAGCGTCTATTGCGGCGGCTACATTTCTGGGGCGCACCTAGCGGTGACCGAGCCGCTGATGACCATGACGGAGCAGCTGTCGGTGGCGGAAAGGGTGGTCAAAGCCGTCCCCCTGCCGGTAATCTGCGACGCCGATGCCGGGTACGGCGAGCCGGTCCATGCAATGCACACGGTCCGTTCCTTCGAAAAGGCCGGGGTGGCCGGGATTCACATCGAGGACCAGTTCTTCCCCAAGCGGGCCTCGTACCACGCGGGATTGGAGCACGTCATCCCAATGGACGAGTTCCTTCAGAAGATCAGCTATGCCCTGAGGGCCCGGACCGATCCGGACTTCCTGATAGTGGGCCGCACCGACGCTTTTACCGCCGTCGAAGGCGACATGGACGAGGCAATTCGGCGTGGCAACGCGCTGAAGGACCTCGGCGTGGACCTGGTAATGCCCCGCGGTGTCCGCAGCCGGGAGGACCTGGCCACGTTCCGACGGGGAGTGCCCGACATTCCGCTGATGGTGATCGCCGGTGCCGACGACATCACCGTTGACGAGTACCGGGATCTCGGCTGCCAGTTCCTGATCTACGCAACCTCATCCATCATCGCGGCGGTGGACGGCATAAGGCAAATCTACGAGAGCCTGCGCGACACCGGCCACATCGGCATAAACGCACCAAGGGTGGCCGAGATGCGCGCCGGTGTGGAGGCTCTGATCAGCCTGCCAGAGTACCAGCAGGTAGAGGCAGAGACCACCGAGCGGGATTTCCAGGAGCACCGCGGGCACTGACCGGCTGGTTTCCGAGACACCCGCAGCAATACCAAGAAGCAGAGACCGACTCAAAGGACAAAAACGACCCCCGTCGGTCTCTGGGCTGCTCAGGGCCGACGGGGTTAAGAGTTTCTGCCATTGCCGTTCTGGTTCCGCCGCGTGGGGCAGGCACTACTCGCGGGGGCGGAAGAACCTCCAAACCGGCTCCGAGAAACCGGGAAGAATATCACCGCCGTCAAACACGTCGAAGTCACCCAGCACCTGTGGGGGCTGATTGGGACAGTAAACGGTGAGCGTGGTGCGCGCCGGATCTGCCACCACGGCCATTCGGGTGCCGTGAGAGAGCCACATCAACGCCCTGTCCGCCATCTCGCGGTTGGAGTTGCTGGGAGATTTGACCTCCACGACGAGATCTGGGGCCAAGTCGGCGTAGCCCACCACGGGCGCCGAAAGACGGTCTGACGACACCCAAGCGACGTCGGGGCCCCTAACCGTGTCTGGATCGTGTTCCAGAACAAACCCCGAATCGCCAGCCCGCACCTGTCCGTGGCTATTTTCGTAAGCGTAGCTAGTGAGAAGCCAAGCGATGTGAGCCACCAGCACTCCGTGTTCGTCTCCTGGCGGCATATCCTCCGTCAACACCCCGCGGATCAGTTCCCGCTGCATACCATCATCCGGCAGCAGCAGCAGTTCCTCGGCGGTCATCAGCTTAAGCATCGTTGCCATGTCTTGCTCCGGCTCCCCGTCGGGGACAAGTGGCTAATGCCCATTATAGCGGTTAGAGCCCGCAGCCTACACGTTGGTCGGGACGGTGTCGCTGACGCCGTACTTGCGCTCCAGCTCGTAGATCTCGCCCAAGCCTAGCAGTGAGGCGACGTCCCAGCGGGTGGCGAAGCGGCTGGGGTCGACGGCGCCGGTGGCCTTTAGCTCTTCGAAGGAATCCTTGACCTGCTGGTAGATGAGCCAGATGGTGCTGCCGCAGATCGTGATCTTGTAGCCTAAGTCGTTGAGGTCGTTGGTGTTCATCAGGTCGCCGTTGTACATCCTGGGCATATCGGCCATGTCCTTGGCGTAGTTCTGGATGTCCTCCTGGCTCTTGATGCCGTCAACAAACACCACGTCTGCGCCCGCCTCCACGTAGGCCTTGCAGCGGCGGATGGTGTCCTCCCAGCCGGTAACAGCATAGGCATCGCAGCGGGCGATAATTACAAAGTCGGGGTCCTTGCGGGCGTCGAGCGCGGCGCGGATCTTCTGAACGTGGTCCTCGACTGGAATGACCTGCTTGCCCTCGAAGAAGCCGCACTTTTTGGGAAAGACCTGGTCCTCGATGTGGATCGCGGCCACACCGGCGGCCTCGTACTCCTGCACCGACCGTATTACGTTCAGGGGGTTCCCGTAGCCGGAGTCGGAGTCACAGATCACAGGAATGTCCACGGCGTTGGCGATGTACTTGGCGTTGGAGACCATCTCGGTCATGGTGAGCAGGCCGACGTCCGGGAATCCCCGCTCGGCGGCGGTGCCTGCGCCGGTCATGTAAACGGCCTGGAACCCCACAGACTCCGCGATCTTGGCGTGTAGAGCGTTAAGGACGAAGGGGGCGACGACCATGTCGTCGGAGTTGAGCATCTGTCGCAGCTTGGTGGTGGCTTTCATCACGCGTTCTCCTGAATTGGGTGGAATTGATTGCCGAATGATACCGCAGAGCGGCGCACGGCTGCCAATAGCGCTCACTGGAGGCGCACGTCCAACATGACCGTGGAATAGACGCAAGTATACTCTGAGCAATGGACTAGGAGAGAGATGATGATATCCGATGTGAATGACAGAACCGCTGAATTGTCGGAAATCTGCAAGCTACATCATGTGGCCCGGCTGGACCTTTACGGCAAAGCAGTCACTGCCGATTCTTTAACAGAAAATGACAGCCTGAATTTCTTAGTGGATTTCAAGCCCTCTGCGCGAGGCGCTTACGCCGATGCGTACTTCGGTCTGCTGGAATCACTGGAGATGCTTTTCGGGTTGCCGGTTGAACTGACGACTACCAATGCGATGGCGACAAACCCGTTTTTTCGGCCAAGCGTCGTGGCTAACAAAGTCAAGCTCTATGGAACCTGAATTCCAGCATTACCTAAATGACATTCTAGATGCGGCAAGTCTGCTGAATGAATTCACCGCCCACATGACTTTAGGGGAATACACCAGCAACCCTTTATTGCGTTCAGCAACGTAACGCCAATTCGGAATAATCGGAGAGGCTGTATCAAGACTAGCAAATCGTGACCAAGCGATAGTTTCCCATATCACCGAATACCGGCGAATCATCGCATTCCGAAACCTCCTGATTCACCGATACCGCTCCGTGGACAACAGCGTCGTGTGGGATATACTTCAGCGCAAGTTGCCAATTTTGGTTTTCGAGGTTCATGCCATCCTACAAGAAGAGTGATGGTCCACAGCCCCGGCCCTCTCTCCTTTCTCCTCACCATGTTTCTTGACCGAGTCCAACATCCCGAATTCCTAAACCAATACCAAGGTGGGATGTGCATTTCGGGATCTTGATGAGGACCGAAAGAACCGCCACGGCTCCTCAACTGACATTCAGTCCCAACTGGGTCGCCACCGACAGCGTGGTCTGGCAATATGTACATTTCACCTTGGCTTCAGTTTAGGTCCCCTGTGCGTACACCTGGTAACTCCGCAGCTGCTGCCACGACAGGTCCACTGCCCAGCGGCCGTTGCTCCAGTCGTCACCGGCCGCATCGGATGAGTAGCGCGTCAACAGCAGTCGCCAGGGCTGGCCCGAGTGGCCCGTCCCCAGCCCAGTTGCGATGCCGTTGGCGAATTCGACAGCGTCGGCAAGGATGGCCTCCGGGAATACCCCGTATTCCAGCAGGGCGATGCGCGGTTGAAACTGCAGACCGGAATGCGAGGCGTCAAAGACGCTCTGTGCTTTTTCCCAGCACTTGCGCTGGAGTTCCATAAGCGGAGTCGGCGCGTCAAATTCAATCACCACACCGTTCATTGTGGGGTCGGCCACTATGCCTCTGCGGCTCAGTTGGTACGGCCTCTCATTGCTGGTCCCACCAGCAATCTCTTCCACTCCGGATGCCAATAGCGACAGCCGGTCGTCTGTGCAGGGGAAGTACGGGGTGAGAGGCATCCGCAGCATCTGCATTTCGGCGGCCCAAGAGGAATACTGGCCGCAGACAATCTGGCGGGTCTGGTAGACCTTCGCCGTAAAGGCAGGCTCCAGCACCAGGTCTATCCCGTAACGGATGCTCATCAAACCTCTCCGGGGTGGCTGTTACGAACGATGCCAATACGATTGGCAGGGTAGTGGCAATCTGACAGGGCAACCTAAGCCAGGATGGCCGCCAGTTCCGGCAGATTCGCGGTTTCGATTTCCGGGCACTCGTCGGAAAAGGGCGCGTAAGGAATGGAGTGGCGGTCAATGTAGGCGCCCTGCATTCCGGCAACCCTGGCAGCGCGAATATCCCACGCGTGGGCGGCCACGTGCAGGACGTTCCCGGCATCTGCCGCCAGCAGTTCGATGGCCTTGCGGTATACCCGCTGGTCCGGCTTGTAGCATCCGGCCTGCTCCACGGAGATGGTGCGGTGGACGGGAATGCCCAGTGTTGAAACAATCCGCTCCAGCACCGCCAGGTCTCCGTTAGAAAGCACCGACAGCGTGTACCGGTCCCGCATTGCGGCCAGCGACTCAGCGACGTCAGGGAACAGAGTGGGAGTTACGCGGTTGCCCAGCAGGTCCTCGATGTCGTCCCTGCTGTGTTCGATGCCAATGCGCGAGAAGAGCTGCGAGAGGGTGGTTCGCCGGAGTAGCTCAAAGGGGGTACGGGGTCCGCCTAGAAACATGTCCACCATCCCCTCGTGGAGGTAGACCCACTCCAACGTTCGCACCAGCTCGGCCGCATCCAGATCAATGTCCCGCTCCTGCAGGAAACTGGCGAAAGCGGGCGCAAACGTAGCCTCTAGATCGAGCAGGGTACCGTAGAGGTCAAAGGTGATGGCTCGGATAGAGCGAGGGTCAAAAGGGGGCATCGTGGACTCCGTCAGACCAGGGAGGCTAATGGAATTTTGGCGGCTGGATTATAGCGGCTGGATTATATCAGTAACCGGCAGCCCCGCTCCCGCAATATGCCGAGTGCGGTGGTCGCTCGATAGCCTCCAGTTTTTCGATGTGAGGGTTGCGAGCGCTGCGGACCCTATCCTTGTGCCAGTACCGTTCTTTGCACATAGCCACCTGATATGGCGCGCTTTCCGAACCAGCGGCAGGGTGTTGCAGGGCTAAACAGGGTGCTATAATACGCGTCTACTGGCCTGGCCGAGGTGGTGGAATTGGTAGACACGCTGTCTTGAGGGGGCAGTGGGCGTGCGCCTGTGTGGGTTCAAATCCCGCCCTCGGCACCACTTAAAGGCCAAGCGGGCCGACCCCGAAATCCGGGGCCGCGCACAGTCAGGGCGACGTAGCCAAGCGGTTAAGGCGGAGGTCTGCAAAACCTCTATGCGGCGGTTCGAATCCGCCCGTCGCCTCCAAGATCTCCCTCTACAACCGGCCGATTTTGACCTCCTGCCTCCCTAGGGTCCTCTCCTCTCATTCAATGGCGCCTCTTCCCTGGACTGTCTGATTGTCCGTTAGTTCTGTGATAGCTGCCTATTTCCAATAATCTTGCTTTCCGAGATTTGTGGTCGAGAGGTTAGATTGCATTGCCTTACCTGACTTTGCCCGGAGTCGATCTGTGGTACGAGGACACCGGCGGCGACGGCCCACCGGTGGTCTTCCTCCATGCCGCCTCCGGCACCTGTGAATGCTGGGTGCATCAACTGCCGGCATTCACAACCGCAGGCTACCGTTGTATCACCTACGACCGGCGCACTTGGGGATGGTCCAGGGCCACCGATCCGGCGCATCAGCCCGGATATCTTGGCGACGACCTGCATTCCCTGGTAGATAGCCTGTCTCTTGATCGTGTCCACCTCGTTGGGACTGCGGCGGGCGGAATACCGTCCCTCGACTACGCGCTGTCCCACCCGGAGCGGGTGCGTAGCCTGGTGGTGGCCAACACCATCGGCGGGGTCCAGGACGAGGAGTACCTGGAGGTACAACACCGTCTCCGTCCGCCGGAAATCCAGAACCTGCCGGTGGAGCTGCGCGAGGTTGGACCCTCCTATCGCGGCACCAATCCGGAGGGCGCGAAACGCTGGCTGGAGATCGAGGAGGCCAGCAGGCCCGACGGTCCAGTTCCCATGCAGCCCGTGAGGGAGCCGATCACCTACGCTCGCTTGAAAACCATGCAGGTACCGGCCCTTGTCATATCCGGGGAGGCTGACCTGCTGTCTCCGCCAGCCCTGATGCGAATGCTGGCCGCCCACATCCCGACCTCGCGGTTCGTATCCTTGCCCGAGGCGGGGCACGCGGGATTCTGGGAGCGTCCCGAGATCTGGAACGGCATGGTGTTGGAATTCATTGGCCAGCATTAGTTCTGGCGCAGGAATTTGCCAACGCAAACACAGTAGACCCCGCGACCACAATGGTTGGTCGCGGGGTCCAGTTCTTGCCTCAGCTTGTGAGGTCTACGATCGCCTATTCTGGCGTGCCTAGGCCTCGGCGGCGCGCAGGGCCTCCGCGTCCAGGCCGTAGTCATCAGGCTCGCGGCCCTGAATGGCGGCCAGCACCCGCTCCGGGCTGAGCGGCAGGGTGCGGATGCGGACGCCCACGGCGTCGTAGATCGCGTTGGCGATGGCAGCCGGCGGTCCGAATCCCGGCGGTTCGGCCACGGCGCGGATTCCGAAGGGACCATCCTCGCTGGGCACCTCCACCAGGACGTTCTCGATCTCCGGCATGTCTATTGCCAGCGGCATCAGGTAGGTAGCCAGCGAGGCGTTGCGCACCTGGCCGGAATCGGGGTCGATCAGAATTTCCTCGCTCAGCGCCCGGCCAATGCCCTGCACTGCGCCACCCTCCAGCTGACCCTCCACGCCCATGGGGTTCACCGCGAGGCCCACGTCCTGGGCCTGTACGAAGCGCGTGACCTTGACCTGCCCGGTCTCCCGGTCAACCAGAACCTCAGCACCCTGGGCGTTGAATACCGGGTTGTAGGGCATGCTCGACAGAGACGCATTTCCAATGATGGGTCCGCCGCGGGACGACAGGCTCATCCGGGCCAGTTGTCCCAGCCCCAGCGTCTGCGGCGGGTTGTCCATGACGTAGACCGCGCCGCCCTCGCACTCCAGCGCGTCGGCCTGCACTCCCAGCCGGTCGGCGGCCAGCGCCAGCAGCTTGTCACGGGCGTCCTCGGCGGCCATCTGCACCGCCTTGCCCTGGCTGTATACGATGCGGCTGCCTCCGCTGGGGCCAGTGAAGGGAGCCAGATCGGTGTCCCGCTTTGCCACAATCACCTGTTCCAGTTCAATGCCAAGCACCTCGGCGGCAATCTGGGCCAGCGATGTGTCGCTGCCGGAGATGTCCACCGAGCCGGTCAGCAATCCCGCGGTTCCGTCCTCGTTCAAGCTGATGGAGGCGGTGGACGGGCCGCTGCCGCTTCGCCACTCACCGACGGCTATGCCGACGCCCCGGGCCATTCGTCCGTCGTCGGCGTCGGAGGCAGCACCGTTATGAGGCTGGGACATCTTATCCTGCAGAGCGTCCATGACCTCGGCTAGGCCGTGGCGCGGGATGCGGGCGCCACTGACGCTGGTGTCGCCCTCTTTCAGCGCGTTAAGGCGCCGGAACTCCAGCGGGTCCAGCCCCAGCCGGTGGGCGATGACGTCCATGTGCGACTCCACCGCAAATGTCATATCTGCCACGCCGGAGGCACGATAGGAACCTACATACAGCTTGTTGGTATAGACGCCGTAGGACCGCAGCCGGAAGTTGGGGATGTCGTAGGCCCCCAGCCCGTGTCCCACGCCGGAGTTGGGGCCGGCGCCCAAGTATGCGCCCACGTCAAAGATGCTGCGGCCCTCGCGGGCGGTGATCTTGCCATCATTGGTGACCGCGGTCTTCAGGTAGATGTTGGTCTCAAGGCGAGGGCCGTTGAGCGTAAAGGTTTCCTCGCGGGTGTTGACCAGCTTCACTGGCCGGTGGGTCCTCATGGACAGCAGGGCCGGGAACGCCTCGAGGGCCAGCCTCAGCTTCGCGCCGAACCCTCCGCCCATCTCCATGGCGATGATCTTGATGTTGCCGATGGGCATTTCCAGCACCGAGGCCAGCTGCTGCCTTATCTGGTACGGCCCCTGCGTGGACGCCCATACCGTCAGCCGCCCGTTGGCCTCCACGTTGGTGACGCAGGCCATGGGCTCCAGGAAGCCCTGGTTGATGGGCTGCGTGTGGTACGTCTCCTCGATGATATGGTCGGCCTGGGCAAAGGCCTCGTCCACCTCGCCACGGTCGGCGTCCAGCATGGTGCAGTTGTTGCCGCCGAGGGCGAATCCGTAGCCCTCAAAGTTCTCCAGGTCGGGGTGAACCGTGGCCTGGCCTCCTGTCAGCGACGCCACCGGGTCCACCACGCTGTCCAGGTCCTCGTACTCCACCTCGATCAGCGACAGCGCCTCAACCGCCGTGATCTCGTCGTCGGCCGCCACCGCCGCCACTGGCTCCCCGACGTAGAACACCTCATCGCGGGCCATGACCCGGCGGTCCCGCAGCGCACCGGAGCCGAAAAATACGTCGGGAAAGTCGTGGCCCGTGATGACGCCGCGGACTCCTGGCAGTGCTTCGGCCTCCGACGTGTCGATGCTGACGATGCGGGCGTGGCTCCGAGGGCTGGTGAGCACCTTGCACATCAGCATTTCGGGCAGGTAGACGTCGCCCGCGTAGGTGGCGTGGCCCGTCACCTTGTCGAACGCGTCGACTCGAACGTGGTTCTTGCCAAGGACGTTGAACTCTGCCATATCTGCTACTCCGCCTCCCCGGATTTGTCGAGCTGGGAACTTTCCACAGCGGCCATAACGGCCTCTATCACTTTCGAGTAACCGGTACACCGGCACAGGTTCCCGCCGAGGCCGAACTTGACCTCCTCCTCGGTGGGGTCGGGATTGCTGTTCAGCAGCCCCACGGTGGCAATGATCAACCCGGGCGTACAGTAGCCGCACTGCAACCCGCCATGCTCGGCGAAGCTGCGCTGTACCCGGTGCAGTTCACCGCCGGACGCCAGCCCCTCCACCGTGGTGACCTCCGCGTCGTGGGCGCTGTGGGCCAGCACCAGGCAGGAGGTTACCGGCTGGCCGTTGAGCAGCACGGTGCATGCCCCGCAGTCCCCCTCGTCGCACCCCTTCTTCGTGCCCGTGAGATGCAGCTCGTCACGCAGCATATCCAGCAATGAGTACCACGGCTCCACCAGGATGGTGCGTTCCACACCGTTGACGGTGATCTGGACAACTCTCTTCATGTTGCCGTCCTGTCTTAATGTCGGTCTGTGTCCCTGCCTACGGAACTGATATCGCTCAGATGGCCGTCTGGATGGCAAATCGCCGGTAGTCCTCGTAAGCAAGCCCCCGGCCAGCAGCAGCGGAGGCTGCGTGTTCCAGCGTGCGGCGGGTCAGCACTCCGACCATCTGGCTCCGGTACCTAGCCGTGCCGCGAACGTCATCAATCGGGCTGGCCTCGGCCATCGACTGATCAGCTGCCGCTTGCAGCAGCTCCGCGTCCAGCCTGCGGCCAAGCAGCATATCCTCGGCTGATCGGGCCCGAAGGGGTATCGGAGCGACCGCGCCCAGGGCAATGCGGGCGCCGGTGCACACCCCGGAACGGTCAACCGTCACTGCCGAGGCCACGCCCACGGTGGCGATGTCCATGGCTCCGCGTGGGCTGTGCTTTATGTACAGCGACCCGGTGTTTGTCTCCGGCAGAGGCAAGGTAATCTCGGTCAGCACCTCATCGTGAGCCAGAACCGTCTGCCCCGGCCCGGTGAAAAGCTGCTCAAGCGGCACCTGCCGGTTGCCGTCCGGGCCCGACAGGCGGCATCCGGCGCCGTAGGCCAGCATGGCCGGCAGCATATCGCCTGAGGGTGACGCGTTGCAGATGTTGCCGCCCACCGTAGCGAGGTTCCGCACCTGCACCCCCGCAAACGAGGCGGCGGCCGCTGCCAGCGCCGGGTAGTGCTGGCGGATGGCCGGGTGCTGCTCCAGCGTCTGTATCGTTACCAGCGCCCCCATACGCAGACCGTTGCGGCGGCTGTAGGTCAACCGGCCCAAGCCGGGAATGTGTTGAATGTTCACCACGTAGTCGGGGTGCCAGAATCCCGCGCGCCACCGGACCAGGAAATCGGTGCTGCCCGCCACGACCCGCGCTTGCTGGCCGTGCCGTTGCAACATACCGATCGCCTGCCGCAGGGTCCGCGCCTCCAAGTATTCGAAACGCCTCATGCCAACCTCACCCTGTGGACTCATCGCGAGTGTAGAGAGGACGAACGGCCAATGTCAACGCAATTATTTCTCACGGGTTATTTGGAGTCATAGCCCACAAGACTCAAGCGACTCCCGGCTTTGGGGTCGCGGCCCAGCGGTGGCGTTCCAATTTAGGTGCTTTACCACTGCGGCACACGGCACGCCCGCATTCGCGGGGGTCAGTTGACCCATCTCTGTAGCCCGGCTATTTTATTCCGACCACCTGACCGGGAATGTCTCCCGCCTCTATAGTCAGCGTAACCCCCCGTCACGCCTGGCAGCACGCCGCCCGGCACGTGCGCACGCCGAAATAGCAGCTGCGGCAGAAGCAGACACGGGCTGCCGGTTCATGATTATGTTCATCATGTTCGTCATCGTGGTGCTCATGCTCGTCCCCGTGACTATGCCCGGCAAAGTTCTCCCTGCCTTCCTTGATGAAAAAGGGCACCAATACCAGGGCCGCCACCGGATCAGCCCACCACCACGACAACAGGCTGTTGAGCCCCAGGCCCACCAGGATGCTCAGGTCCTGGAGATCGCAGAAAAGACTCTCCATCGCCTCCGCCCTCAACGCCCTCGACTGCATACGGGTGGCAATGCGCATCTTCCCCACGTACAGGAAGGTCATCACAACGGCGCTCGCTACCACGATCGCCACACCCGCGATGCTCGGCTGCGGCTCGGGCAGCCATCCCGCCAGATTGGCCCCGGAATGAATGACGACGTACACCGCCAGGAAAAAGAAGCTGAGCCCCAGCAGGCGTTGGGCCCTTCTTTCCGCGGCCTCCGCCTCCTCCTCGTCCCGCTCCGTCCTGAGCCTCCAGGCAAGCACGCCACCCGCCATGAGCTCGACGATGCTGTCCAGTCCGAAGGCCAGCATGGCCACGCTTCCGGCCTGAAGGCCTGCCCAGAATGCCACCACGGCCTCCATCAGGTTCCACGCCAAGCCGATAACCACCAGCACCAGCGCCGATCTGCGGAGGGTGTCCGCCTCAACCGCCAAGAACGATCTCTCGTACCATCACGTAACTCTGGTTTCGGGGGTTCGCATCAATCGGAAGCCAGGCCCTGATTCCGGATAACTGCTCAGCACCCAGGGCCCTGCGAGTCCCTGGACCGTCTTGAAGTCTCAATAGTATAACCGCAAATACGCCGAAACTGATACTTCCCATTGCCCCAAGGAAATGCCCGTCCTCGCCCCGGCCCAGGCGGCGGAGCGAGTTATCCGCTGGGCGGCTGCGAATGTTCGCCCCCGTCCGCAATTTCAGAGATGGCCTCGACAAATATTGAGACCACGATTTTCGCTCGCTCAGACAACGGACAGACGCCATCATGCGCAAGCGCACCCCGGCCTCCCCTTCTATGGGGCCAAACCCCTCGCTCTCGAACTCTGAATCGAGACGGGCCCTGGTCCGCTGACAATTTTCTCTTGCCACCGTATTAGAATATATGTACTATTAACTGGTAAAGCGCGAGCGCCGGATCTTGGCCACCCACGCCAAAGTCCGGCCCAACCAAGCGGCCGGCAAGGACCTGAGTATCAACAATGGACGGCAATGCACCCTGCCTCTCACGTATAACAGTTGCCCAAAATGAGCGGATGTGAGCGGAAATGAACGGATTTGGAAAAGTTTTTCAGCCTGCCAATGGTGCCCGGTGCCGCTGGTCAGTCCCTGGATAACTGAGACACCGTAGCCTGATCTTTGTTGGGGTTCAGGGATGGCCACCTTCGCCAGCACCTCTCCATAGTCCCCTCTCCCTCAGGGGGAGGGTTAGGGTGGGGGTGAGACGGAAATACGACATGTCCGCGGGGAAAGCAATTCATCTGTTTCGAGATGGTTTCCAATAGGCCCAGTGGCCGCTTCAGGGTCTTTTCAAAGTCCGGCCGTTATTCCCGCGCGGCGGGAATCCAGCGCCCCCGCTACCAATACCTCTGGACTCCCGCTTTCGCGGGAGTGACGATTTCTCCTCACCAATAACGCTCGATGAAACTTTGAAAAGGCCCCGTGCCCGCTTGAGGGCCTGTGTAAACCTTCTCGGTTTGCGGTTAGAATGGCCGGTGACCTCTAACCTCCAGAATGGAGGCGCCGAAAATGGCCGAAGCCCAATCCAGAGTGGACTACAGTCCGATCATCGAGCGGCCCGCCATCAGGTGGCCCAACGGCGCTCGCGTGGCCCTGTGGATCGCACCCAACGTCGAGCATTACGAGTACCTGCCGGACTTCGACGGCGTGCGCACCGCGTGGCCCCGGATGCCCATTCCCGACGTCCAGCAATATTCCTACCGCGACTACGGCAACCGAGTCGGCTTCTGGCGGATGACCGAGGTGCTGGACAAGCACAACATCAGGTGCTGTGTATCGCTGAACCTCGCGGTTCTGGAGCACTTTCCGGAAATCGGCGAGGCCATGATCGAACGCAACTACGACTTCATGAGCCACGGCATATACAACACCCGCTACCTGAACACCCTCTCCGAGGAAGAGGAGCGGGAGTTCTATCGGGACAACATCGAGACCCTGCGGCGTCACACCGGCAAGCCCCTCAAGGGGATGTTGGGCCCGGCTATCTCCGGCACAGACCGCACCCCCGACCTCATGGCGGAGGCCGGGCTGATTTATCACACCGACTGGGTTCACGACGACCAGCCGGTGCCCATCCGGGTTAAGTCCGGCAAGCTGGTGTCGGTGCCGTACAGCCTCGAGCTGAACGACGTTCCGGTGTTCCGCAGCAACTTCGAGGGAGATTACTTCGCCCGCATCTGCAAGGCCCAGTTCGACCAGCTCTACGCCGAGGGAGCAGAGAGCGGCCGCGTGATGTGCATCGCCCTGCACCCCTACCTCATCGGCCAGGCCCACCGCGTCAAGTATCTGGACGAGATACTGGGCTACATCATGTCCCACGACGGGGTCTGGCAGACGACGGCCGACGAGATCGCCGAGCACTACATCGCCAACCATTACGACGACGTAGTCGCTCATTCCGCCCAGTATCGCGCCTGATCCGCGAACAAAGGGAGACTCGACGCGTCACCCTATCCATCATTCCCGGTCTCGCGGGAATCCAGTGCTGGCCCTCCGCTCCCGGGTAGCGGCGCTGATAACCCCAAATCATCAGGGTATTTGTAGGTAAGAAGAGAGGGACCATATGCCGGCCGAACGCCGCCCCGGAATGGACCACGAGCACTATGAATGGTCGCCGATCAACAGGCGTGGCGCGCTCCGCTGGCCCGACGGCGCCCGCATCGCGCTCTGCGTGGTGGTAACCCTCGAGAAAATGGAATGGGAGGCCCCGCAGGACACCTTCACCGTCTCGCTGCCCGGCGGCATCGCCGACCGCCCCTTCCCCGACTACGCCCGCGTGTCCCACCGCGAGTACGGCCACCGCGTCGGCATCTTCCGGGTGTTGGACGTGCTGGAGAAGCACGGCATACGGCCCACCGTGGCCATGGACGCCATGACCGCCGAAGCCAACCCGTATCTCGTGGAACACTGCCAGCAGCGCGGCGCCGAAATCATCGGCCACGGTATCTCGGTCAGCCGCATGATCACTGGCCGAATGACGGAGGAGGACGAGGAGGAATACGTCCATTCCAGCGTGGAGGCCCTGCGCCAAGCAACCGGAGCGGCGCCGCAGGGTTGGCTGGGGCCCGAGCACGGCGAATCGGAGCGCACTCCCGGCATCCTCGCGGCCTCGGGAATCAGCTACGTCTGCGACTGGGTCAACGACGAGCAGCCATACCGCATGACCACGCCCCAAGGCAACCTGTGCGCCCTCCCCCTGATGCTGGAACTGGACGACATTAACGCGTTATGGGACCGCAAGCTGCCCATCGACCGCTACGCTCGTCTGCTGGAGGAGAGCTTCGACGGACTGTACGAGGGGTCGCAGGAGTCGGGCCTGCTCATGGCCTTCAACCTCCACCCCTGGCTCATCGGCCAGCCGTTCCGCATCGGCTTCCTGGATCAGGCCCTCGGCCACATGGTGCGACGCCAGGGAGTGTGGGCAGCCACCGGCTCCCAGATTGCCGACTGGTTCAAGGCCAACCCTCCCGCCTAGCCATTCCCGCCAAAGGGGGGGTGTGACAAATCCCCTCTCCCTCTGGGAGAGGGTTAGGGTTAGGGCGTCCCTTTGATTTAGCAGGAATAGCGGATCCTTTCTTGGGCTCTTGTTTCCCTGCAAAGGGAGATTGCCAGACACCCTCTGAGAATCTGCCTCAAGAGTCCCCTCCCCCTGAGGGGGAGGGTTAGGGTGGGGGTGAAAAGGTGGTGCGCAGAGTCCCTTGATCTACGGCTGCCGGGTTCCAAGCAGTCCGTGGCGACTACACCCGCGACCGTAGTTTGCCACCGAACTTCTGCCGTACCTTGGCAACCTTGGGGCTGATCACGATCTGGCAGTACATGCTGCGGGGGTTGTTCTGGTAGAAGAGCTGATGCTCCCTTTCAGCAGGATAGAAGGCCTCGAACGGCACAACCTGAGTGACCACTGGCCCGCTTTCTGTGCCCGACGCATCCAATGCCCTGATGAAATCCACCGCCTGCTCTTTCTGGGACTCGGAAGTGTACAGAATCACCGACCGGTAGCGTGCGCCCCGGTCCGCCCCTTGGCGGTTGAGAGTGGTCGGGTCGTGAGTGGCAAAGAACATTTCCAGTATCTCGGTGAACGTTACCCGCTCCGGGTCGAATTCCAGCCGCACCACCTCGGCGTGTCCGGTCTTTTCACCGCATACTTCATAGTAGTTTGGATTGGCCTTATGGCCGCCCGAATATCCGGACGTAACCGCCGTCACCCCGGCGATCTCGTTGAAGACGGCCTCAACGCACCAGAAACATCCGCCGCCAAGTACTGCAACATCGACATTTTGGTCAGACACCTGATCTCACTCCAATGACAAGGCCTCTTGGCTCCCCGGCCTCGCCAGTTACCTGACAGTATTACGACACGACGCGGTTTTCAGACTGCTCTTTGTATGCCCTGAGAATATTGTCCACACCTGTCTCGTTATCCTTAACGGCCGTGCCAAACGCTCCGACTGTCCCATCGTGGCAGGCGACGATCCCAAGCCGCCTGGGGTCCCGCTTTTCCGCAGGCTTTGTCCACTGGACACGGGGGCAACCGCCCCGTAGGGCCTGCAATTCGTGTAAAGTTAAGGTGGATGCCGGGATGGCGGAAAGGCAGACGCGGCGGACTTAAAATCCGTTTAACCAATTGTATCTAGCGCCATTGAGTATCATTGAACAGGAATATTGCCTTATCGCTCAGTCTCAATTTCTCATACAACAGCATTGAGACGCAAGGGGCCGCAAGAATAAGAATGGCAAAAGAATGGCAAATTCCTGCCATTCCATTGAGTCACCTCCTTGTTACAGTTCCTCCGAGCTGTAGGCGTTGTCCTCCGGGTTCGACCTCAAGTTCCACAACGACCGTCGTAGGGCGTCCGGCTTGGCTTGGCATTTCTTCGAGCCGGATGCTTTCTTCGTGTCTGGTGTGAGCGCCCCTCTTTGGCCGGACGATCGACTCTCATGGAGCCAGAACTGCAATTCCCCCACTGAGAACCGGCAATCCTGGACGTTTTCCCTCACTCCTGCCTTAGACTCAGCAGGAGCGCTCCCTTCGCCTTGTCAATGGCCGTGTTGTGCTGCCACTCCGTTCATCTGCGGGCATCCACGTCGATCCCTATGTATCTCTTATCGGGCTCGAACATCACCGTAATTCACCGCTTGGACACCGTTACATAAGTTAGGTTCGGCGAAGCCAATTCAGCTATATCTTCGGAAGTGCCGTACAGGTAGTAGAGTGGCTCGCTAGCGCCCAGATGTGGAAGATGGTTGACCTTAACAATAGCTGCCGCGGTTACGTCTTCCCTTTGACTCGAACACTTTGGACGCTTGACCTATCGGTTTGCTCTCCTTAGGTTCGCCGGTTCGGCCTTCTCTACCCAGAGCTCAAACATTCACTCATCGGGGCATTGCTCATGGCTCGGGGTCGCCCTTTCTTTAACGTCGATTAGATTGGGGGCCACAACTTTAACTTAGCCGTTTAACCCATATAGGCTCCATCGGCCACCCATGAACTCCTCGGCAACGCCCTGCGATCGGCGCATTCCCAGAACCGCAAATATGTCCCTGAAGAACGACGACACCTGGAAGTCATCTTCACTACAACTCATCTGTTTATGACATAGCTTTAAGCCAGAGCCTTCTCCAATTTGGATCTTGGATCGATTCTTGAGGGTTAGGTTATTCACGAGCCTGTCGCTACATCAGTCCTGTCCAAATGACCGGTCCACCTCACCAACCCCGCAATCCCAGCATATAAACCTGCCTATACCCTATCCCTGAATGCGGTGAGTTCCGTAGCTCAAAGTAGGCGGGAATATGATGTCCAAAGAGGAGCTAAATCTGCTCTTAGATGGTTGGATAGATGGCGACATGGACTTCCTTATCGTTGTTACTAACCCAAAAGCAGGTGAAGAACGGAAGTTACTGGATTCTGGGGAAGTTCGGGGCCTCGCTGAGCTCATTTCAGCCAGGGCAAATGATGATGTCGTCCCTCATATTCCACTCGGCTACAATAAAGAGCAGGCCGCCAAGAAAATGGGTGTATCCGTGAACACGTTTGAAACACTTCTGAAGCGGAAGGATAACCCAATACCATCAATCAAAGTGGGAAGGCGGACAATCATTCCGTCCGAGCTTCTCAACGAATGGTTGAGGGATGAGGCGAAAAGGCAATTTGAAGCTAGGGAGCGATTTGCTGGTGATCTTTAGCCTTATCACCCACGTCATTCAGTCTACGATATGAAGCACTAACCGAAATTCAGTCGCTCGGACCAGGGTTGAGCTCTCTTTCGGCTCTACTGGCCCGCCTGCGTTGGCGAATGCGATTTGTCCCGACGACGATAACCGATCCAGAATCGATTACAGAATTCCGGACTGCTGACCTTGCCCCGCATTCAGCAAATTGTGCCGAGCACGTCCATAAAGACTTCGTAATGATGCCCTGAAGTTCAAGCAGATCACCTCCATACCACAACTTTTTTCTGTTCGCTATCGGCTAGGACTAAACTGAAGTGACGCAGGAAACGTCCCCTGCATGCATGAATATAGGACGCAATAGAATTCGCGCCCTAGATCTCCGCACACGACGGCACTCTAGCAATCCTCCCCCGATTCTCGGCAAGTAGCTTAGGCACGGCGCTCGCCTGCTCCGTTGAGGTCCAGTTCTCCTCCTTCGTTCAGCTGTTGGCCAGGGCAGAGTTCCTCTTGGGTGGGTTCCTCCTTTCCATCAGGTTTCCTTGCCCGTAATTGCAGCTCGATCGGTTTGCCAGCTGCCTTCTCGAGCGCGGTCGAAAGACTGTGGAATATGCGGCGTTCCAGCCACTCGACTGCCAACGCACTCTGCGCAGCGACTACCAAGGCGTCTGTTTCCCCTGTCTCTATGGCCATGCCCACAGTAGGCCTCAGCCAGGTCTCGAAGGAAGGGCGAGGAAGGCGGGCCTGCAGGTCCTCAAGGACGTCCTGCCACAGTTTCTCCGCCTCCGATTCAGGAGGCCCGCCGTCCCAAATGAGAATGGAATGTTCCCCAGGGTCTTGGCGGTCGTCGCGGTGAGAGCTCGGCCTTGGCCGGTTCTTCGCCTCCTCTCCCGCGTAGTAATTGGCAACCTGGAAGTCCAGGTCCCCTTCCGTCTCCTCACTGCGCGCGAAGTATCGGATCGCCCCGTTGATGTTCATACCGATCCTAGTGAAACTATAGTGCATCCAACTCCACTCGTTTTTCACCTTCTCGGCAACCCTCTTTGTACGCTCTGTAATGACGCGCTCAGTAGGGGTAGCCAAAATCTGCCTAGGGGGGTCATCAATCATCTCAGCTACGAAACTTTCTGCATCATCGGCAGAAACCTCGACCTGCACCGGTTCTCGTTTGTCGGGGAGGTCGATACCGGCAGCAATGAGCTTCTCCTCGAGAAGGGCAGAGTACAGCTGCTCGGTCTCTTTTTCAGCCAGAATGGCGGCCTTCTCTACCGCGTGCTTGCGGCCCAGAACGTCAAGTTCCTCCTGTTGAAAGATCTTTCGGGCGACAGATATAGGATTGCTACAGGGAGCATTCATTTCGCGGGGGATCAGGCCCGTGTCGAGACCGACGAAGTAGTACACGTTGGTAAGGGTGCCCAAGTGGGGGTCGATGCGGTGCGTCTTCCTGATCTTCCCAAACTCTTCCAGATACCCAACGTGTTCCTTCAGAGACGAGATGCTGATCCCGGCTTCCCCGGCTAGCTGCTCGTGGCTTAGATCTGAATAGCCAGTCTCGGGGTTAGTGACCCTGGCAAAGACAAAATAGAGCTTCCAGGTGGCTGGAGGAAGGCGCGGACCGTCCCGCATGACGTAGAGCAACAGTTCGATGTCATCGAAGAAGCAAGGAGGGATGTAGGAAGGCGGAGGCGAAGAGTCGTTAGGATCGGGGAAAGTGAGGTAGGGAAGCTTGACGGGAAATGAAGGTTCGGAGCCGTTTATGAAATCGCCGGATGCAGTATAATCGCTTTGCATGGCATCTGCTCCTTAATCAGCAGGTGTCGTGAACTGGGACGACTCGAGGAATCGTCCTGGGGTCGGTGGGCTGTCGATGGTGGGTAGAAAACCATCGAACAGACACACAAGGGATTCAGCGCGCCAAACCGTTGACTTGTCCGGTGAGGCGAGCTGTTTCCTCTTTCAGCCCCAAGTTGAAAGTAGCACACGTCCTGTCCGGCGTGTCAATGGCTTTTGTCACCCAAAACGCATCATATTGTGGCAAAACTCCTTTGCTTTGCACCATGTATAGTGTATGTCGGATTCCTCAGAGCCGCGAAAGGGCCATGCGGCTATAGCCAGATTGACCCCGGTATACGGGGCGACCGCCCCCGCCGTTTCTGAAGGTTAGAACCATAGATGGAATTTAGGTCAACTTGACCAGCAGAAGCGTTTGATTTCAATCAGCGAGGTGCCCAGATCTTGCGAGAGCTGGCGGCTGAAAACTTACTTGCCACGGGCCCCGTGGTCCCGTACCAGGAGCTGGGTTTTTGCGTCTCCGTCGACTTTGATGTCTCCGTCGGGGATGGCAGCCTTCTGGCCGCGGCGGCGTACCAGCCTCGCACCGGGGATTCTCTGTCCTTGTGCGGCGCCCGGTCAACCGCGGCGGTCTGCAGTGCATGGAACGCATTGCAAGTGGAGCCCGGTTCCTTATGGGCGACAATGTCATCGCCTTCGATATCCCCCATCTCCATGCATTCGCTGCTAACCTGAGTCTCCTGAGGCTGCCGGTGGTGGACACGTTGCGCCTGAACCTCCTGGCGTTCCCCCGCCGCCTGTACCGCCATTTGGTGAAGCACTACACGGATGGCGGGCTGTTCGCCGGCAGCGCAACGACCCGCTGCTGGACAACAAGCTGGCCGTGGAGGCCTTCGCCAACCAGCTAGACAGACTGACCGGGGCCTCGCCGGAACCGCTGACCACGTGGCATTGGCTGACGGCCGGTGGGAAAGAAGACGGTTTCGGCCTCGTCTTCTCCACGCTGCGGGAGAAGACCAGGTCCACTCAGGAGGAGTGTCACACGTCAAACATTCCTGCCGATCTAGAAGTCTGGCCGGAAAGCTATCGGCCGGGTTTTCCGTTATTCCAAGCAAACGTATTCCAATCTCATAAGGCATAATATTATACGATAACAGTCACATATACTCTATAATAATGTCTATAATCGACATTCACAAAATGAAGGCTTGTGGAGAATAGGGGTTTCCGGCCCGGTTTCTAGCGCCAATTGGTCTTGCCGTTCCCTTTAGCGCACCGGAAGGTTACGGACGCAATGGTAGACCGACAGACCACTATGGCTTACACCGCTTGCAGTTCCGGGCCGCGCCGGCCTTGTGGCCATCCCTGCCGGAAAGGGACTGATTTGAGCATAGCCAGAACTCCGTCTGTCATAGCATCACCCCGTCATGCCAGAACCGGGTGCAAGCGGAAGATGAAATGGGCCACCAGCTATCGGCGATGGGACCGAGGATGCCGATTGTGAGATTGACGGGCGCGAGGAACCGATGATCACTGAAAGAGAAATAGATGTGGCCCCTGGTCAGCCCCAGGTGTCCAGTGGTTGTGCGTTCCATGGTCGAGGAAGTACCGTCTGATTTCCACGCCGTTCCGTTCGAGAATTCCCCGCACGATGTCCAGGACGCATTCTTTGCATCTGGGTGGTTTCGTGTCCTCAGGAAATGCGTAGAGCCCGGGGAGGCAGTCCACCTCCCATATCTTCATCACTTCCGTGCTGTCCAAGTCTGCGAAGATTCTCCATTCGTCAACATCAACTTTGAACAGGGTAGGTCTCCTCAGTTGTTGCGTGAAGCCTACTGCGGACAGCTTTCTGGCGTTGGTGTTGACTCGTCTCTTGGTATCTGACCGCAGGTAGGAACCGAATCTGTCTTGCGTGATGGGTGCCAGCCTTCCTTGACCTTCCTGCCCGGCTTGAATGGCGTTGTTAAGTTTTCCCTCGATTCCTCCGAGCCACTCCCTGTGACGTCGGTCGGTTTCCTTACAACCCCGACAAACGGTGTCATCCACGTTCAGGATCTCGTCAGCGAATACCTGTTCCCTCAGATTGTCGACCGTCTCCCAAGCCGGTCGTATCTTGATCACCGCAGTTCCGGACTCCCTGTATCTCTCTTCGGTGGACTCCTCGACATCGTGGTGGACGACGATTTCGACAATGACCCTTGGGGTTTTTCCATCTGCCTTCGTGATAACCAGATCGGATCGTGTTCCCTGTACCACGCTTCTCTCTGTGGCAATGGCAGCCCCTTCGCTTGCCACGTTGACTCCTATGGGCTCATCGCACCTTGAGCACGGGAACCTGACGAAGTATTCCCTTCCCAGCTGGACAGCGCTGAGGAACCCTTGGCAGATCGCTGCTTTCGCCGTCTCATGGAGAGCGTTGTCCGGATTGCACTGCTCCGGTCCTGCCTTGTGTGCGAAGTGGTGCCGCTTGATTCGTCCCATTCGCGGGATCATCTCGGCTTCACACCCGAGACATAGGTAGAGGGCCCCTCGTTCCGCGTCCCCGATGTGGGTGACCTCGAAGACGGGCTGGTATGCCATTGGGTACTGGATGTTGGCCTTTCTCTTTTGGGCGCTGGAAGTCATTTTCGTGTTGCCCGGTAGGAGGTAAAGTTGGTCTGTTGTCCCGGTCCCTGGTATGAAGCGTCGTTTGTGGAGTGCCAGACCAGCACTTGGCCCTGTCTGGATCACATTCCGTTGTCAGCACTTTCCTATGGTCTCGTGGCGGTTTCCGGCCCGGAGTCTTCCGATTGGATTGCTATTCTTCGTACAGGATAGGGATTCTGAGTTGAGCAAGCTCGAGGATCACAACGTCGCCCGGCTCTTGGGGTACGCCGGTCGGAGCCACCCCCTCCGAACGGTGGAGAGTTTCGACAGCCAAGGGCCTGCATCGAGGTCGTGGTGCAGGAAGGCAGATCTGAGGATTGACCAACTGGCTCCGTCGGTCAGCCGGAATTACCCTGCGGGAACTGTTCTTGCGTGGTGCGGATAGGCACATGTAGATTGTCGCTTGAAAATCCCGCTGCCAATGGTCGGGCGCGTCTCCCTTTTGATCCCAGTGGCCCTTTGCCCCCACCTGGCCGGACATCCCGGCCCCGAAGCGGAACAGCATTAGCGGATTGTGGTCGGCGCGGATGCGCAACCACTTCCGGGTCGCCTTACGCCAGATCACGCAACAGGAACTGCCGGACGTCTCGGCCTTGCTTGATCTGTCCGAACACCGGCTCCACCTGCTTTATGCACAGCGCGTAGCGTTCCCGCGCCCGTTTCGTCTACAGCTTCCATCGAATGCGGTCCTGGTCTGACAGTCCGCTGGGGATGTGCCCCCGGTGCGGCGGTTCAGACCTGGTGCCGTGGCGGGTCAACTCCCAGGGCGCGGGGTTCCTCCATCGCCCTGGCCGAGTAGTAGCCGGCGTCGGAGGAAAGATCCTTGGGTACCGCTCTGGCGTTCAGGGTGGCCTCCATCACCATGGGTACCGCCTGCTGTTTGTCCAAGGGGGTTGGGAGTGTGGGTGCAATGCACTACCCGAAGATGTCGCTGTGGGTTCCGGTCTGCATCAGGGTAACGGTGGTCTCGTTCTCGTCCCATATCAGCAGCCAGTCGTTTTCGATGTGGCATTCCCATAGAGGGGCCATGTTGCCGGTGAGCTAGTGGGCGCGGTAGCGGGGTTCCAAGGGTTCTCCGGCGACGAGTGTATCTAAGACCTCTCTGAGTCTACGTTCATCTTTGCCGCGCCTGGCAGTCCTGCGGAGGTCCCGTCTAAACCTCGTCGTCAGGATGAGCTCGCGCATTCTGGAACTCCGCCATCAGTTCGTCAACACTTCCGACACTGGTCAATTCTTGGCCTGCCCTGGCCTTGCGGATTACTTCCTGCGTTTCCTCGTTTGGGATAAGGTTCTCTATGGGGAAAGTGCCGTGGAGCGCAGTCTGTTTGTAGAAAATAGCGATGGCTTGTTCGGGGGTCATTCCCATCTTGGCAAAGACGGCTTCGGCCCTTCGAACTACCTCGGGGTCCGGGTGCCCGTGTGGTGCTTTGGCTTTGGCGCTGGTCATGTTCGACTCCGCTGGTTGTCTGGCTTTTCGGTTGGATGAGCCTCTGTCAAATGGGTCTCGTCTTTTGCCTCGATGTTCGTTAGTGAGTCTAGCTGACTGGCGATTCTCACGGTCTCGACGCTGACGGTGCAGACTCGCTGCAGCAGGTCGATGACCTTTTCCTTGTGGTCGGCGAAGCGGTAGGTGTTGAAGCGCTCTCGGATGGTTGGATCTCTGGGCGTCTTTTCTTTGTACTGGTCCAGCACCCACTCCAGGGCTGAGCGGTTGCCGAGGCGGTACTCCCAGGCCTCCGGCGGCACTCCGGTCAGCGTGGTATTGCTGTCCAGGACGATGGCGTCGCGCTCCCGGTTGGACCGGAGTACCGCCTTGCCCGCGTCGCCGTCCTTTTCCACCCGCGCCAGTGCGAACGGATCAGCGGACTCGAAGCCGATGTGCAGGTCCAGGAGTTCCTGGCCAAGCCGCACCCAGGCCGCGAAGTCCTCGTGGAAGGGCAGGCGCGGGAACTCCCGCAGCAGGTCTACGGCGTACTTCTCGCGGTACTCGGGGTCGTGGAGCGCGGCGTAGGTGTAGGCGAAGATGTCCTCGGCGGTGATGGCCTCGTCGCCGTAGTGCTCCCGGAACTGCCGCAACCCCCACTCCGTGATGTTGCTGACCCGCTCCCCCGCGTCCGTGTAGCGGTAGAGGGGCAGGCATTGGGTGTCGCCGGTGAAGTGAAAGTCAGTTAACTTTTCAGAAGCTACGATATAAAACGCCTTTCCGTTTACACAGAAATTGACGACTTGATTCTTTTGCCGAAGATCAGGGCCGAACATCTCGTAGTGATTACGAGTAAGTACATCGTTCATTGTGAAGTCAGCAAAATGATGCTGGACAACAAAAGGACGGTACAATGATTGAATTCGATGCCCTTCGCTGTAGGTTATGCGTCGTCCTCTCCGAAACTCGTTCCGAAGATCCCGGCTCCACTTGATAACAGGGTCAAATGACTCATCAGGATGGTCGAGAGACTCGTTATAGACGTCAGCGAAGAACAACGCCTTTTGGCGCAGTGTACCAACGTCGAAGTCATACACCCATTCATCGCGGTTCGTTTTTGCTCCGTTGGAGAACAAACCGAACAGGGCTTGCTCATCATTAGCAACCTTGGAGAACTTGGTTTGCCGGTCAGCTAGAGCCATCAGGTTATCGAAGTCAGAGTTGGCCTGATTGAGCCAGTTGTTTCTGTCGTCGGGGGCGATGCCGTCAAAGGCCATCTCATCCAACATTGCTCCACGCAAATACGTCAACTTGTCCACGGCCAACTCGGCGTCTTCCCGGCTCGTGTAATGGATGCCGAAATTCCCGAGCTTATCTTTCTCCCGCACCAAGAATCCAATAGCAACGCCGGTCTGGATGCCAAAGACATTGTGCGTTGTACCGGAAATTTTTGGATTGCGTCGAACATCCGAACCGAGGTCGACAACATAGAGGTCGGTAAATTCGTTGGCCGCGACTCTCCGGTAACCGTCATCCTGCCTGGCGTCCAGATACGCGCGGTTGGTGATGAAGGCAATGATCCCTTCATCATTCAGACGGTCCGAAGCCCAGCGGATGAACCGCTTGTACATATCGTACTGGTGGGTCTTCTGGGCAGTACCCTCTTTTACGTAGGTATCTCGGATGCGGCGGTCTATCTCAGGGTACTGGCGGTTCGCGCCCCCATCTCCCCATAACGTGGCGCTGTCGTTGTAGGGCGGGTTGCCGATGATCACGCTGATGGGCTTATCGTTCTGCTCCTGTACGCGGATCCAGTTCTCCTCGGACATCCCGCCGAGGTTAAACAGCGCACCTTGCCGCTGGACTGCCCCGCCCGTGGCTCCCGCCTTCTGCCAGTCCATGTTGTCCAGCGTGTCCACGAAGCAGAGGTTGGGGAACTCGAGGTACCGGCCCGTCCGCTCTTTGTAGCTGTACTCGATGTTCAGGTTGGCGATGTAGTAGGGCAGGATGGCAACCTCGTTGGCGTGAATCTCGTGCAGGTACTTGTACTCCAGCCGGTCGGCGGGCAGGTAGTCGATCAGGCTGGTGACGAAGGTGCCTGTGCCGGTGGCTGGGTCGAGGATCTGCACGTTCTCGTCGGCCAGGCTGCGGCCGAAGTGCTTCTGCAGCAGGTGGTCCGCGCCCCTGATGATGAAGTCCACCACCTCATTGGGTGTGTAGACCACGCCCAGGCGGTCGGCGGCGGCGGGGTTGTAGGCCTTGTAGAAGTCCTCGTAGACTGCCTTCAGGAACTTCTGTTTTTCCGAGTACTCGGCAATCTCGTCGGCCGCCCGGCCGATGGCCCCGTAGTAGGCCCGCAGCCGGTCGATAGCCTGCCGGCGCACGTCGCCGGTGAAGAACGTTCGCTCCAGCGCGGATAGCTGACGGGCGATGTTGTTCTCGCTATGGTACTGGACCTCAGCGAAGACCCGCTGAAAGATGTCCTGGGTCAGGATGTGCTGCAGCAGCATCTCCCGCACGTCGGCCTCGGAGACTGCTGGGCCTATGCTGCGGTGGCACAGCTGGAGGAATTTTGCGACCCCGTCCTGGTAGGCGGCATTCCCCACCTCGGCATCCGCCACCGCCTGCCGCAGGTTTTCCAGCACCGATGGCAGGTCCGCGGCGAACTGCTGCCGTGCCTGCCGGAACTCGCCGATATCGGGCAGCTCGTAGTCCAGGAAACGGCCGATGATCCGGTGCAGACTGGCGGGGTCGGTCATGTCGACACGCATCGCCTCTGCGCCGTTCTGGAACAGTACCGCGACGCGGGAGTCCTCGAATATGATGTTACTGCGGGGATACCCGCGTTCGAACTTGCTCTGGATTTCGGCGTCCAGGTTGTCGTGGCTGTCCTTGGCCTCCCAAAGGCCGCGGGTCATGCGCAGGGAATCAAGCACTGTGCCGTCAGGGATGATGCCACTCGGAGCCCGCAGCTCGGGCACCAGCACCAGCCTGTCCCTGTGGGCGGCGCAGTAGGCCGCCAGGCAGTTCTGGAAGGCCGGGCGGATGTTCAGCTCGTTGTCGGAGCCGCCGACCTCGATGAGCTCGGCTAGGGATGCGTAGTAGCGCTCTATGCTCGGGAATGCGGTCATGGCCGCTTTATGATACACCGACATCAATAGGGCGGAGAATTTGTCGGTTCACCGAGATTCCGAACCTTGTTGGGTTCGAAAGTTGGTTGCTTCTTGCTCATCAGGAGTTTGAGGGTGCGAAGCGATCCCGAGATCTTCTTATGACATTCGCGCCTAGTAGTGCAACAGCGTAGGATTGATAGATAATTAGCTGTGGTATTGCCGGGACACGTCAAAAGCTAAGGTGATGTTGGGAGGATGGGGATGCCAGCGAAGAGGTACCGGGTCAGTCTGAGTGTAGAGGAGCAACAGGAACTGAATGGACTGGTGTCCCGGGGACGGACGGCAGCATATAAACAGACCCACGCCCGCATTATGCTGCTCAGCGATGAAAATCAAGAATGCGGGGCGATGAAGGACGAGGAAATAGCCCGGGTCCTGAGGGTGGGGGACGCCACGGTGGGACGGGTGCGCCGCCGTTGTGTTGAGGAGGGAGTGGAGGCAGCCTTGGGACGCAGGGAGCAGGTCAACCGCCGCCCGAGGAAGCTGGACGGCCAAGGAGAGGCCCACCTGACTCACCTCGCTTGTAGCGAACCGCCGGAGGGCCGTGCCGGTTGGACGCTGCAACTGCTGGCCGACGGATTGGTGGAGCGGGAGATAGTGGACAGCAGAGTTACGCCCGTGTCCGGGCCGGGCAGAGGCGACTAACTGGGGAGTCCACCCAGGAATGTATACTCTATGGCGAGGCGTGTCGCCTGGACAGAGACCGGGTATGCACTGGTGGATATTACCCGATGGACAGCATGGTCCGGGAGCCTTGCGACGGCATCATTGGTGACGCCCCAGCCGGGGCGATCCCGTTCCATAGATTGTTCGACGTTGTTGGCTCCCTCCGGCGACGCGCCTTACAAGGCAATCCTGGAGGCGGTGATGAGCAGAGGCAAGAGCGGTGCAGAACCGGCGGGACTGTCCCAGCTGAACCTCAACGCGGCAGGCATTGACGTGGGCGCCAGCAGCCATTTCGTGGCGGTTCCTGCCGACCGGACAGAACAGCCGGTGCAGGAGTTTGAGGCCTTCACCGCCGACCTGTACCGCCTGGCCGACTGGCTGGCCGAGTGCGGGGTGAAGACCGTGGCCATGGAGTCCACCGGCGTGTACTGGATTCCCTTGTTCGGGGTGCTGGAGGAACGGGGGTTTGAGGTGATGCTGGTGGATCCCAGGCGCATCAAGAACGTGCCCGGCCGGAAAACGGACGTGCTGGACTGCCAGTGGCTACAGCAACTGCACACCTACGGACTGCTGTCGGGAGCCTTCCGGCCGGAGGATGAGATCCGGCGGCTGCGCAGCTACCTGAGGCAGCGGGCCATGCTGGTGGAGCATGCCGCCCGGCACGTGCAGCACATGCAGAAGGCGCTGACGCAGATGAACGTGAAGCTGCAGCACGTGATCAGGGACATCACGGGCAAGACCGGCATGGACATCATCGAGGCCATAGTGCAGGGCGAGAGGAGTCCCCGCAGACTTGCCCGGCTGCGCGATCCCAGGACCAAGTCCGACGAGAGGACCATCGCGAGGTCGCTACAGGGACACTGGAGGAAGGAGCACCTCTTCGAGCTGGCCCAGGCTCTGGAGCTGTACCGGACCTATCAGGCCAAGATCGCCGAGTGCGACCAGGAGATTGAAGCCCAGCTGGAGCGGTTTGAGGACCGCAGCGACGGCGAACCTCCGGCTCCCAACGGCAAGAGGCGCAATCAGAAGAACGCTCCGCGCTTCGACGTCCAGGGCCAGCTGTACCGGATGACCGGAGTGGACCTGACCAGGATTGACGGGGTGGAGGCCTACACGGCGCTGAAGGTGATCAGCGAGGTGGGGACGGACATGACCCGCTGGCCCAACGCCAAGCACTTCGCCTCCTGGCTGGGGCTGAGCCCCAACAACCGCATCACCGGCGGGAAAGTAATCAGCTCAAAGACCAAGGCCAGCGCCAACCGTGCGGCGGCGGCGCTGCGTCTGGCGGCCAACGCGCTGCACCGCTCCGACAGTGCCCTGGGCGCATTCCTGCGCCGGAAGAAAGCCCACCTGGGAGCGCCCAAGGCCATCACTGCCACGGCGCACAAGCTGGCCCGGATCATCTACTCCATGCTGCGCTGCGGACACCGGTACGTGGACGCCGGCGCGGAGTACTATGAGCATCATTATCGCCAAAGGGCATTGCACACCGCCCGGCGCCGGGCGGCACAACTGGGTTACCAGTTGGTGCCCATAACCGATGTCCACACTTTGGACACGCCTAACCGATCAGACCTGGTGACGGCGTAACAGTTTCAGTTAGTCCATAGCATCAGCCCTGAGACGGTGCGCCAAACACTGAAAAAAACGAACTCAAGCCTTGGCTGAAGGAGTGCTGGTGCATCCCGCCCAAGGCCAATGCCGAGTTCGTCTGTGCCATGGAGGACGTGCTGGAGGTGTATCACCGTCAGTTCGAGGACAACGAGGTGCTGGTGTGCTTGGACGAGACCAGCAAGCAGCAGGTGAGGGAGACCCGCAGCCCCTTGCCGCCGCGTCCGGGGACTGCCATGGCCTACGATTACGAATACGAGCGCAACGGGGTGAGCAACCTGTTCATGCTGTTCGCGCCCCTGGAGGGGTGGCGGCGAGTGGAGGTCACGGACCGGCGCACCAGGACCGACTGGGCGGAGGTGGTGCGGAAACTGGTGGATGTGGACTACCCGGACAAAGACCGGATAGTCTTGGTGATGGACAATCTGAACACCCACCGCCTCTCGTCCCTGTACGAGGCCTTCGAGCCTGCCGAGGCGAGACGCATTGCCGAAAAGCTGGAAATCCACTACACGCCCAAGCACGGCAGTTGGCTGAACATGGCCGAGATAGAACTGGGAGTGCTGGCGCGCCAGTGTCTGGACCGCCGGATACCGGACCAGCAGAGATTGAAGCAGGAAACCCGGGCATGGTGGGACCAACGCAACCGAGATGCAATTCGGGCGGACTGGCGTTTCACCACCCAGGACGCACGCATTAAGCTCAAGTCCCTCTATCCCTCAATCCAACACTGATGGACTACTAGGCTGATCGGAGGGCAGTATCCCCGATCCCACCTGCATCCACTCAAAAACCCCTTGCCGGACTTTTTATTCACTAATTGTGGTTGAGAGTGTTTGTTGTGCACTCTTACAAAGCTGTGGAACCGCCCCTCTGAGCCCTGCACAAAAACGCCCGTTTGTTGGGCACCCCTTTCCCTTATCGTTCGCGCTCCACACCTAGTTGCATCGCCCTAGTTCGTTAGCACTGTTACGCGATAATTCCGCATTGCACGATTTCAGGAATTCGCGATATAATGAATGACTGAGATGCTACAGAAGGAGGCTCTTATGGACGATGACCATTTCAGTGTGTATTGCGAACCGAACGCTGCCGGCGAAATCGAGGTGCTGACCCCACTTGGAGCTGCGGTTCTATCTGGGAGAACACTAGGCGCAGTGGCAAAGGCGGTCCGGGAACGGCGAGTCAAAGCGCCCGTGACTCTGATGTTCCTAGGGAAAGAGATTCGGCTGGTGGAGCTGGCTTCGGCGCTGCAGTACTGGAAGGCCGAAAAACACGTTTTCCACAAACGGACGTTAGGCGAGCTACGCCAATTCAGTTTCGCCATCGAGTACGATGACTTCCGGTATCGGGTGCTACATTGCATGCCACCGATTTTCACGAACAACTTAGGAGTTGCCCAGTATGGTGTGGACGACGAAGTGCCCGATGGCGTCAAGCAACCGGCCCCGTAGAAACCGATGTGGAAACACCCCGTTTGTTGGACACCAAGTATTGCGCACGCACGTGTAACGGGAGGAGAGGCATGACCATCGAGAGGGAGCAGATCCAGCTGATGGAGTGGCTGAGGAGGAATGGGAAGATCGGCGCACACTGCCCGAGGGGTGCCTATGTTGGCAAAGGTAAAGACCACTTCCCGGAACAGTGCGCTGCCGAGGTGGCTGATTACGTCTCGTGGGAGCATACGCTCCGGTCTGCTGGCCAGACGGCTGAGAGTGCGTATTATCTGATCAGGAAGGCTGCCGACTCGACTTGGTGGGACACCCACGGCGAGGACTCGGATGCCGAATTAGCGTCTAGAGTAGCGGCCTACCGCTCGGGCGGGACATACGTTGAATGGCCAGGTGTGGGCTATACAGAGTACACCCTAGAGCAGCTCCTCGAGGGAAATACGCTAGTGGCCCGTCAATTACGCCGCCGAAAGTGACTATGGAAATGAGACCCACAAGGGTTGAAGAGGCGGATCGCCAAAACCCTGCAAGCTGCAGCAGATGGTCAGCAAGTCTCAGTAATTGATTATGTGGTTCACACAAGGCCCGGTACGGAACCGCCCGTTTGTTGGGCAGGTGGAATACCCCGCAAGGAGGCGAAGTTGACAACCTTGCGAAGCGGGCCCTGGTTGAAGTGTCCATCCTGCAGGTGATCCGGGCCGGGCTGCTCCGGCGCTCGGATGCCGCGGCGCTCCGCTGGGGAGACGTGGAGCTGCACGAGGACGGCTCGGGCTGGCTGCACGTTGTAAGATCAAAGACGGACCAGGCGGTCGAGGGCGCGTTGCTCTACCTGGGCACGGTGGCCGTGGATGCCTTCCTAGCCATCAGGGCGGAGGAAGCGGTGTATGTGTCGCCCGATGCCACTTTGGTCCACGGGCGCGGGTATGCGGGGTTTGTTAGGCAATGGATGGATTTGGACATGAACGAATCAAGTTTTTCAACGATGGACGAGGACGGAGGACTTCTGCTGAACTCACCGATCCAGCAAGCTGACGAGCGGCCGCAAGTAACATTCGAGAGTATAACTTTCTCCGATGGGACGACGGTCGAGATTGAACCTAACGATGTGATTGTCTTGGTTGGACCCAACAATGCGGGCAAGAGCTTGGCCCTACGAGAACTAGAAGATTATGTTGGCGGAAAGCCAGAATCAAGAGTCCTCACATCAACCAAAGTCAGGACAGTTGGAACGCCAGAATCGTTTGAGGAATTTGTCCGCAAAAACGCGAGGGTGGTATCACAGAACCAAGGGAATTCAATAAATATTCAAGGCTATGGAGTTAGCTTCGGCGTAGGCGGGAGCAGCTTCGCTTCCATGTGGCCCGGTGACATTGCTCAATTCAGGCCATTTTTCTGCCAGAGAATCCCTACGGAAAATCGCATAACCGGCAGCAATCCCCCGAATGCTATTGACCCTTTAACAGAAAATCCTTCACATCCAATCCACTTGCTGTATGACGACAGGGCAGAGGAAAGGCTTAGCGAGTATTTCAGCCGTGCATTCGGCCAAGACCTAATTCTCTACCGAGCCGGAGGTAGGAGGTCACCTCTGCTTGTTGGCGAACGGCCTATTCTTATTGGCCGAGAGGACCGCGTTTCCGCTACCTACATTGAGCGGTTGATAGCCTCGACGATATCCTTAGACGCGCAGGGTGATGGAATGCGCAGCTTTGCTAGCGTCATCCTGTATTTACTCGCACCGATAACTCCAAATATCTTACTCCTCGACGAACCTGAGGCGTTCCTGCATCCTCCTCAGGCCCGACTGCTCGGGGAAATCATCGCCGCCGAAAGATCCAACCAAGCCCAGCTCTTTGTTGCCACCCACAGCCCAGACGTTTTGCACGGACTGATCGGAGTGGCCCCTGATCACCTTAGGGTGCTCAGAATGCAAAGGAACGGCGATGTAAACCGCATAAAGGAACTAGACAAGGAAATCGTCAAAGAAATAAGCCTTGATCCATTGATGAGGTACTCATCAGTACTGTCTGGAGTATTCCACGAGAGGGTGATCATCTGCGAGGGCGATGCAGACTGTATGTTCTACAGTTCTATATTAAATATTCATGAGGTTCATGGTGGACGCTATCCGGACGTACTGTTCACACATGCCGCCGGCAAGCACCGAATAGCCACCTTGGCCAAGGCACTAAATTCCCTTGACGTACCAGTTGATGCGGTCGTGGACATTGATGTTCTCAACGACATGAAAGTGTTACAGAATATCGTGGAATCACTTGGCGGTTGTTGGGCGCCGATAGAGCCTTGTGCAAGGGCAGTTAAAACCGCCGTGGAGGAACAGAAGCGTCCCCTCAGCGTTGCCGCAGTCAAGAAAGAGGTTCAAGCGATCCTGGACCGAACTCTCGATACGGATGAGTCCCTAGACAAACTAAAAAATGAGATCGCAAGTCAGATTCGGGGCGCTTCGCCCTGGGAAATTATCAAATCAGCGGGACAACAGGCATTCCCTCCGGGTGAGGCGACACGCCACTTCCGAGAACTTCAATCTCTTTGCAAGAACATTGGGCTCTGGATAGTGCCAGTTGGAGAAATGGAGGGATTCTGTAAATCTATTGGTGGACACGGCCCGAGGTGGGTGCACGAAGTAATCGAACAGCACGACCTCGCATCGTCCACAGACCTAGAGGGCGCACGAAACTTCGTACGCGAAATATGGATGAATAGGCAGAATAAGGGAAAAGGGAACCAACCGCGGCAGTTGTCCTGAAATTTTGGCCGACCTGACTCAGTGGCAGATTGCCACAGATCGCCATCACCGAAAAAACTTCGCGGTTCCCATAAGGGGGTCAAAAGTATGAGCACCGAGAACCTAAACCAAAGCCAAGGTGGGATGTGCATTTACAATACATCGGTGATTGGGCTGGGATTCTCGCAGAAATCCTTCGGCCTTTGATTGCAGGAGGGTACGGCAGCGGCCCTTGACTTCGTCTTGCCGGCTGGACAGCCCGCGAAGGAAATTCCCGACCCTCTCCTTTACCAGCGCCTTGGTTCCCAAGCACAGGTTTCCGGTGGCTTCCTCTCTCGCCCAGCCCCAGATGGCCTCATCGGCGTTGAAGTCCGGGCTGTAGCCCGGCAGGTTCATCAGCCGCAGCCCCAAGCCCGGCGTCCGCAGATACTCACGCACCGCCTCGCCCCGGTGGGCCGGCGCGTTGTCCCAGATCACGTTCAGGGGACCGCTCTGCCTCCCCCGCAACTGCTCCAAGAAAGCTGCCGAGGTTTCGCTGTTGCTGTTCCCCTCCAGTTCCATCCATTCCACCTCGCCGGTCTCCAAGCACACCGCCGAATAGTAGCTGGCCTTCTCGCCATAGCGCGGGCTGGTCGAGTCCACCAAGGCCGGCTCTCCCCGCAGCACCCACTTGCCTCGCAACTCGGCGTCGGCACGGAAATGGGCCTCGTCGGCGAAGCATATCTTCTCTCCCGTACGCCACGCCTCCTCCGACAGGGTGGCGTACTCTACCACGAAGGCCTCCCGTTTCTCCACATCGGCCTTGAGCAGCCGTTTCTTGGGGCGTTTGAAGGCGAACACCGCCTCCTGCAACTCCGCCTGCTGTTCCTCGCCGAGGACGGGGGGGAACCCCCAGTCTGCTCGAAGATCAAAGCCGCCGGACCTCCCTCGCTGAAGGCGGTGGCCCATCTGCCGATGGTATGAGCATCCCGGCCCAGTGCTTGGGCAGAGGCCGAGGCGGTCATGCCCCGGCACAGGAGCCACAGAGCATGCCAGCGTTCTCTCTCCCGGGGCGTCGGCGCCAAGTACATCCTGCTGCGCACGCCATCCAAGTCCAACTGCCACCGCTCCAAGTCAGGCCGTATCACCCTCATACCCATCCCCATCCCCGCTCAGTCCTCTCCCGGTCCTGACGATATGCCTCCCTGATTGTAGCCGACCTGTATGCAGGTTTCACCTTGGCTTTGGTTTAGCTCCATTGGCTGAGCCGAGGGGTGGTCAGCGACCAGGATATGGCGACCACTTATGGCAGCAGTCAAGCCGTCTCCTTGTTTCGGAAAGGCTTTGGCTGGAAACTACGAGGGTTGTGGCAATGCGGTCAGATAAGAGAGTTCTGTCAAACGTATGGTGGCCCGTCCGCGTAGAGGACGCGGCAACCGAAAAGGCGATTGCTGTTTGGTTGAACTCCAGCCTTGGGCTGTTGACTATTCTGGCCCAGCGGACTAGCACAAGGGGAGGCTGGGTGGCCATGAAGAAAGCTAACCTGGAGGAACTGCCGGTGCTTGACGTTCGCCAACTGTCACCGGCGCAACTTCAGGCGATGTCAGACCTGTTCGATGGACTGGTAGAAGCCGAGTTCGAGCGGCTGCCAGACATGGCCGACTGCCCGTCTCGCCGAGTCTTGGACGACGGCCTTTGCCGAATCCTGGGGCTGCCGGACCTGGGGACGCTCCGCACCCTATTGGCCTCGGAGCCGGTGGTGTCTAACCAGAGGCTCTAGGATTGTATAAAATATCGGCAATGGACCCGGAAGACCGGACTCACACCAGGACAGCAGGTGGGTGAAGGCTGCAGGTTGTTTCACCTCCGGTAAAAGAGGATTTTATGACGACTGAAGGAAGTGTAGCCGCCAACGGCCCGGGAACCGCAATCGCCTACTCCAACGGAACTGGCTCGATTGAATTGCACTTGACAATCTCCGACCCGGATCTTTATACGGAGTTATCCAAGCGAGACGAACCGGAGCGTTCCGAATTTGCAGTGGCCAGCATGAAGATCGGCGTTATCGCCTTCCGGCAGGCGCAAGGCCAGGTTGACGCCAATCAGATACGAGATGCAGGCGAGCGCATCATCATGGATATGAGCAGCGCCCTTGAGAAGCATCAACACGGTGTTATCGAGCAAGTGGGTGGCTGCATCAAGGAGTATTTTGACCCTAACAGCGGATTGTTTACGCAAAGGGTTCGGGGCCTCCTCGGGCAAAACGACGAAACTGGGGAGCTTGAGAGAGTCATACGAGGTCAAATAGAAGGAGACGGCTCTCTCCTCGCCAAGACTTTGGCCGCCCACGTGGGCAGCGAAAGCCCTCTAATGCGTATCCTTGATCCTGAATCCACCGGCGGTCTCATTACCAAGTTGACTCAGTCAACTGAGACCACATTGTCGGAACAGCGGGAAAAGATACTCGCCGAGTTCTCACTCGATAACGGTGAGAGTGCGCTCAATCGCTTGGTGTCGGAATTGAAAAAGAACCACGGGGATGTGGGAAAGGCGTTGGAAGAGCGCATCGATACAGTAGTGGTGGAGTTTTCCCTCGATAAAGAGGACTCCGCCCTGTCACGGCTGATGAACCGGGTCGAGGGCGCTCAGCGCCAGATAAGCAGCCAGTTCTCCCTGGACGAAGAGGGTTCGGCGCTGGCCCGAATGAGAAAGGAACTCCTGGAGGTCATTGAGAAGGAGCACAAGTCCAACTCCGAGTTCCAACTGGAAGTTATGAAGGCACTGACCGAGATGTCAGCCAGGAAACAGGAATCTCAAAGGGGAACCCAACACGGTTTGGTCTTTGAGGACGCCGTTTTCAACTTCGTGAATGAAAGACAAACAGAGGGAGACACTGCTACCAGGACCGGCAACACAACAGGGCGTATCAGAAATAACAAGAAGGGTGACTGCGTTATCAAGTTGGGCCCGGAGCGGGCCGCTCCAGGAGCGCAAATTGTCGTCGAGGCCAAGGAAGACCAGTCTTACACGCTTCAGAAGGCTCTCGCTGAGATCGAGGAAGCTAGAAAGAATCGTGACTCCAGTATTGGCGTGTTCGTTTTTTCAAAGCGCACTGCTCCCCAGGACATTCTGGACCCGTCGCCCGGTACGGAGACGACGTAGTGGCTATTTGGGACGCCGAAGATCCGGCTACAGACCCCTACCTCGGGGCAGCTCTGTCGATTGCCAAGGCCCTTTGCGTAAGAGGAGCCGCAGGTAATGGCGGCTTGGGATTGGACATTGAAGCGCTGGACAAGGCCGTTCGAGAAATAGAGCGCCAAGCGGGCGGCTTGGAAGAAATCACAAAATCCGCAGAGGTCATCGACGGCCACGTGGGTAGAATCCTGGACCGGGCGCGGATTATGCGGAACGGGCTCGACAGGCAGGTCAGCTTACTGGACGAAAAGGTCTCCGGGTTGAAAGAACTGCTTAATGCTTTAGAGTAGTTTAGAGCCTTGGAGGGATGAATTTTGTCTCACAGCCATTCGTGGGACTTTCGGCTGGCATTAGTTTTCTTGGCGCAGAACAGAACGGGAGGTAGGCCCACAGCACCCTAGAAAACCCGTCTTCAGGGGATGTTCCCAGTCAGCAGCAATCGGGACCCACGGGACTTTAACGAGGCTTGGGTAGGGAAATGGGGCAAGGGGCATGTCCGGGAGCCTCCTCTATCCAGAGAGGTTCGGCTTTCGGGGCAGTCCGATGGCGACATATTAGTCTAGGGCCTAATCTTCGGCGCGCTTAAGGACTCGATGTGCTAAGATTCGACTCATCGTGCGGGAATCTTGGAGGATAAGGAGATATCCAAGTCCTATCTTTAGGATGCCGTATAGACCCGGCTTTAGCTGTTCAAGGAGACTCCCACGAGAATATGGAAAGGTGTCCAAATGGGGAGCTTTATCGATTCCCCAATGCCTTTGAAATCTGGTGCCTACAGCGGGCAGCATTTGAGCACCAGTGTAAAGCATGACGCAAGATGGTACACCCAAGAATCTGCCAACTAAGCTGCTTGAGGCAATTTCATCACCAACTGGTGGCGGCGTTGTGTTAGTACTCGGTGCTGGATGTTCCTCGGAATGGCCGACCAGCCTTCCTCTTTCTGGTGACCTTTCTGCGCAATGCTACGAAAGGTTACTAGCGGATGGCATTTTGAGTGGAGACGAAGTAAACGATCCACGAGATTTGTCGGAGGTTGCGGACGCAGTGTACCTCAAGAAGGGTAGCCAGCAAGACGTCGTGAGTCGCTTCCCTCCTAGCAGATTCAGGCTCGTGTCTCCCAACGAGGGATACCTGATCATGGCAGCCTTGTTCCTAGAGGGGGCGCTCGCGGATGCAATGACGCTTAACTTCGACTTCGCCGCCCGTAACGCGCTGGCTCAACTAGGTGCTGAATCTAGGGTTTCCGTGATTAGGGGTCCAGAAGACCATACCCAACTTGGAACACGTAACCTTATCCATTTGCATCGAGACATTGACCGTCCAGCGGATGAGCTCATTCTTCGCTCTGGAGAACTTGAGGGGGCTTGGCGCGAACACTGGGAGGAAGTCGTAGCCCGGCGCGTGTTGTCCGGGCCGGTGGTTGTGTTTGTAGGGCTAGGGAGTCCAGCCTCTGTCTTGGTAGAGACTACTGGACGTATTTCTTCGGGAATGGGTTCTTCCGTGGACAGGGTGTTTGTAGTTGGTCCCTCTGATCATGACGATTCCCGCTTCGCAACCGCCCTTGGAGTTTCCACCGACAGTTACATTCGTATGGGATGGACTGAATTTATGCGCGAGCTATCCAGGCGAGTGATTGAGGGGCATCGGTTCGGAATTAAACGCAGTTGCGAAGAACACTCTGACGGAATTGACGTCGATACCGACGACATCGATGATCTCTGCGACCGACTTGTAAGGGTCGGACTCCCCGGATTGGGGATACTGAGAGCAGCATGGATGTTGGATAGCCGACAGTATCTCCCGCATCAGGAAGGTGACTCCCTCAGTGCGTTCTCATTCCTATTGTCGGGGGTTCTTATTGTGGAGAGGGAAACCGGATTACGGGCTGAATTTCGGGAAGACGGGATCGTTGAGTTTTCGCGGGGCGGCTATTTGACTCCCGCGATAGTCTGTTCCGGGGGCGGCTGGAAGACTCTGGCCCGAGTTGAGGCTGAACTCCGTGTCAGATACCGACACGTAACAAATCAACTTAGAGTACCCTCTTTTGCTCTGGTAACTGGTATTGAAGACATACCGGCAATATCAACGCCGAGCGACATCACGGGAGAGTCTGCACCAGAAGACCTACTTACAGGGCCCGAATTTCATTCGCAGATGAAATTTTTCAGGGTATCTGATATTCGTTCTAATCCTGAACTGATTCAGCAGGCCATTGTATGACGACGAGCAGCTTATTCACTGTGACTAATCTTACGGCAGCGACCTCTAAAGCACTGTCCGACGCGGGCTTCAGGGAAGTATCGGCGGCAGCTTCAAACGATTGGAAAGCAGCTGTGGTGAGAGTCTACGAAGATGAGTACAGTATAGTCTGTGTGGCCATTTTCGAAACATGGGCAGACCTTGACTCATACTGGATGTTGGATCAAGCAAACCTCATCGACCTCATGTCAAAGAATATCGTGAGAGCCGACCCGAAGTCCTGGGAGGGTTATATCGTTCTTCTCACTCCCAGCATAGTGCCTTCCTCCGAGCGAGAAAAGGCCATTCTTATCCAACGAGATACGCGCCACGTGCGCAAGTTATTTGCCGACGGGGGTGAACTGAAAGAGATTGACGACATAACTCGACTCTTGCTTCCGCTCATGCCTCTGGAAGAACAAGGCCCGTTGCTTTCGCAGAATATACTCGACGCTCTTCCAGAAATGCTCTCAAAGCATGGGGTCGACAAAGAGATCGCGCAAGTCGCCATAACCGCCTTTAGAGCCCAACGTCCGATCATTCCGGAAGTCCATGCGTTAATTTTGGAAAGACGAGGACAACAAGTGTGAGGGTAAAGTCCTTAGAAATCAGTGGGTTCCGCGCGTTTAGTGGTCAAATCAGTCTGGACCTCGACGGAGACGTCGTGTTGGTTGTGGGTGCCAATGGCCAAGGTAAGACATCCTTGTTCGATGCAATACTGTGGGCCATCACTGGAGGAATGACACGTCTCGAACATCCGGAATCTGTAATATCTCTCTACTCAGAATCGGGGGAGGCCCAGGTTCAGGTTACGATTGCGTCCGATGATGACAGGGAAATATTGATATCTCGCCGCCATGACGGTCGGAGCGACAGACTTTATGTTGAAGAGGGCGATGAGTCATTTCGCGGCGACGAAGCTGAGTACGAACTAATTCGACGCCTGTGGCCCGAAGGATCGGGTACGAACGAACCGAAAGAAGCCCTTCGGGTTGCTTTTGAGCGCGGGGTGTATCTGCAGCAAGATGTTCTCACAGGCTTTCTGACGGCCGACACGGAAAACGATAGGTTCAACGCAATTACCGAAATCATGGGGGCTGGACTCGTTACAGAGATTCAGGCATCTCTGGAAAACTCTAGATTGGCGTGGTCAAGAGCTATCAACCAATTAAGAACACAAACAGCAGAAAGTGAAGAAAGGAGGAACAGGTTAGGGACCCAACTCCGCGAAATGGCCGATATGGACCCTGCCACTCAAGTCCGTCAATCTGAATGGATTTCTTGGTGGACGGAGGCCATCAACCTGGGAGTTCCTGAACTCAATGTGCCCAGGGTTGAGTCCTCTGATACACATTCTGCTATCGATACCGTTATGTCGCAATTGCGTGCAATCAGGCTTTCCCGTGAGCGCCGAGGTGAGGACCTTCGTGGGTTGGTAGAAATGGTTCGGGAACTATCGACACCACAAGACGACTTGGATCAGTTACAACAAGCAGTTGATGAATCCAATCAAGCATTGTCTGTTGCACGAGAAGCGCTTGCCGAGGCGGAGCTGAGAGCTTCAGAAATCCGCAGGCATCAGATCCAAGCACGTTCCGAGCAGGAAGAACTCAGGGTACTGGCAGAAGTTGCCCTTAGGCATCTGCATGAGCGTTGTCCTGTGTGCCAGCAGGCCTATGATAGGGATGCAACCCGTGAGCGACTCAATGGGTTGATAAGTATAGACTCTGCCAGCCCGGAACTCTCCGACGCCATGCCGGACTTGGCTGTTCTAGCTGCGGAAGTCCAATCTAAGGAAAACCAGGCTTCGACGGCCGAATTGGCCTTGCAGAATGCTCGACGACAGGTTCAGATAAGGGCCGATCGACAGGAGAGGATCAATGTAGGATTGGCTGAAAATGAAGTCACTGTCACTGACGGAGTTGTAGCCTCAACTGCGCTTCAGGAGGCGATTGAAAAGAACAATCAGGACATTGCGAGAATTGCCGCGGTGGGTGGGCAGGGTGAAGCTATTGCGCTTTCCCTGGCTCGTACCGGCCAACTCACCCGTCAAAGGGAGATAGAGGAAGAAGTTCAACAACTACACAGTGAATTGGAAGCCGCGAATTTCGACATCCAAACCCGAGATGAAACCCGCGAAGCAATTTCGCGCATAATCGAGAGCTTAAGAGATGCGTCCTCCGATATGGTCCTAAACGAGCTCGGCAGATTGGAATATTTGCTTCAACGCATTTATGCTGCAGCAGACCCACATCCCGAGTTTCGCACTGTCAGGCTGATTACTCGTATGCGTCAAGGACGCGGACGACTATTTGCTGAGCTTGTGGACCAGCAGCGTGGATTTCACCGTGAGGACCCACAGGATTATCTTTCAAGTTCACAACTGAATGTTCTGGCAGTTTCCGTATTCCTTGCGTTGAATCTTAGTATGCCTTCGCTGCCCGTTCAGTTGGCAATCTTGGATGACCCACTGCAAAGCTTAGATGACCTGAATCTTTTGGGAATGGTCGACATCTTAAAGCGTTTGCGTGACCGACGTCAGTTGATGATCTCCACTCATGACAGGAGGTTTGCTTCCCTTCTTGAGCGAAAGCTAAGACCCATTTCAATTTCACAACGAACGGTGCGTGTTGAATTGAGGGGCTGGAACAGTACAGGTCCGATGGTAACACAGATCGATTTGGCGCGAGATTCGACTCCGATCAGAATAGCGGCCGCGTAGGCCGCGGATAGGCGCTCTGTTCAGCCCACTATCCTACAACGTGACACTTCCTTTATGTATCCTGAGCGCGTCCGCGCCATCAGGCTCAACTTCCGCCACTGCTTAGTCAGGATTCTCAGATTCCCAGCCACATCTCGAAAACGGTTCGGCCTATCGTCAAAATAGGCCCACCTAACAGGACTCGAACTAAAACCGCCATACACGCCCTCGCAGTTCTGGCTGGATTGAAGTGAACTGCTTCTCCCCGAGTATTCCGTGTTGCGCACGTAAGTCAGCATTTGGGTTCCACTCTCCAGAACAGGTGTCGGGAAATAGCGTGTCCCAGTAACCCAGCCGATGATCCTCTTGGCCCCCTGTCCCTATTCCCCGAGTGCGTATCGTGGTTCATTTGCGTAGGGAATCCGGGCGAATGTCACCTGGAATGATGGCCGATTCGCCGTGGTCCCTATGGAGCAGAAAGTCGACCCTGGGAAAGGAGAGGCCCTGCGAAACTCCACGGGCACTAGAATGGAATGGAACTGCCTGACGCGGACTCTCCCTTCCTTCGCCACTTCACTCCTCAAGCTCGGCCGCCGACGACACACCCTCGCTGCTTGACGTCAACAGCCGCATAGCCTCAATAGGGCGCAACTGAAAATCAGGAAGCAGTCGCTTGGCGGGAAGCATAAGCAGAATGGCGACACGAGGAGTTGCCGGCAACAATGCAGGACTGCTAGCAAGGGTTTACCAGAGAGTACGGAAGCCCTATCCCTGGCGAATTCACCCCGGCGGCCGGTCATTAACGCAAGCATGGTATTGGGCTGTTGGCTCAATCCGAGCCTGGCCCCGGTGAGGTGCGTGCCGAGGCTGCAATTTTCACTGAAGCCCTATCCGTCCACCTGTTGGATGGTCCAGCGGCTGACCGCCAGGCGCTTGGCCAGTTCCCGCTGGCTCACTCCCTTCGACCGCTCTGCCCTGATGTACTCCCGTTGCAGCTCGGTCAGGAGCGGCCGCCTGCCGGGGAAACGGCCCTCGGCCCGTGCCTTCGCCTGGCCGGCGACCGAGCGCTCCCTGATCGAGTTCCGCCACCACTCGCTGAACGCGAGCACCATGGCGAGCTGAAGCTTGCCGTTGGCCGTAGAGGTGTCGAAGTCCTCCGACAGGGACCGGAATTCCACTCCCGCATGGTGCAGGGCCTCGATCACCTGCAGCCCGTAGGTCAGCCCCCTGGAGAGCCGGTCGATGTGAGTGACCACCAGGGTGTCCCCCTCGACTACCAGGTTCAGCAGCGCGAGGAGGCCGCCCCGGTCGTTCTTGGTCCCACTGGCCTCCTCGGCCCGGACGTTGCACATGGAGCATCCGGCGCGGACAGCCGCTCCACCTGCAGGTCCAGATTCTTGTCCTCCGGCTCTCTGACCGAGACCCTGGCATAACCGTACAGCGTCATCCCATTACACCCCTGGCTGGAATACCTGAAGTATTGCATTCTGCCAAGGGTTCTGCAACCGGAGTTTCCAGCCACCCCTTCAGCTACGGGGAGTGGGGATTTACAGCCATGGCTGGAAACAGCCCTGTTTACAGCCATGCTAGCCCCATGGGTCTAGACATGGGATTGCGTCCCGGAGTCACCGGTCATGGCGGTGGGCCGAATGATCTTGCCGGCAAAAGTGGATGAGGCTGGCCGCCCTGCCCGCCTGTACCAACCCTCGCTTTACCCCGTTGGTGTAATATTGGGGAAATGGCCAGAAAAGTGTCGGTGAAATGCGCCATCGCTGGCTGCCACTACCAGCGGAAGATGACGCTTGCCGAGCGCGAGGAACTGAGGCGGATGGGACGGGAGAACAACGCCACCGCTGGCCTCGTCTGCCCGGCCCACGTGAAGGCCGCCTTCAACTTCGAATTCGACGACATCGACATTGATGTTCCGCTGGAGGAACTCCTGGTGGAGGCAGCCAAGGAAACTCCCCGTTGGCGCGTGATGTTGACCCCGCTGCCGGCGGCGGCGGGTGAGCCGGACAGCCAGTCCACGCCGGGGTGGGGAGACAGGGTTATCTAGTGCTATGTCACAGCTGAAGTGTGGGAATACAGCCAGAGCAGTTTGGTGTTGACATACTCGGTGGTGAACTCCCGCAGTTAATCACCCTGTATGGAGATTCAGGAGAAAACATGGCTCAAAATGCAGCTCTGTTTGACGGATATTTAGCAGTGGATTGGTCCGCAAACTCGAGGCCCAAGAGAGGGACAAACAGCATTTGGATCGCCGCCTTGGGCCCGGGTGATGAGTTGCAGCTCGACAACCCCAGAACGCGAGAGGATGCGATCAATTACGTCGACGGGATGCTGTCCGAAGCGACAGAAAGAGGTCGCCGCTTACTGAGCGGATTCGACTTTCCGTTCGGTTATCCCGCCGGTACTGCTCAGATGCTCGCCGAACACTTCAACCGGGACGGCGATCCGAACTGGGCGATTGTGTGGGAGCTGATTGCCGATAGCATTGACGACCGTCCCAATAACTGGAACAACGGCTTCGAAGCGGCGGCAGCTCTGAATAGGGCCTTCGATGGAGAGGGACCGTTTTGGGGTTTGCCGAAGGGGTGGCAAATTGATGGTCTCCTGCCTCTTATGGCAGAAGAAGGCTGGGGGCAGAATCTGCCACCTAGGCGACGGCACGCCGATCACGGGGTTCCAAAGGCACAGGATGTGTGGAAGCTCTTTTATCCGGGAAATGTGGGCCGTCAGGCATTAACCGGAATCGCTAGGCTGGAATGGTTACGGCAGCGCCGCAACGACGTGCAAATCTGGCCGTTCCAGACGCTGGGTGAGGGGCAGTGCCACGTTTTGGCCGAGATATATCCGTCCCTGATCGAACCTTGCCAAGGGCACGACGTCCTGGATGCAAGGCAGGTTCACGCAGTGGCTACCCGGCTCAGGGAGCTGGACCAGGCAGGACTCTTGATTGGTCGCTTGCAAGCGCCGAAAGATATGCCTGCGGTGGTAAGGAATGAAGAGGGGCTGTTTTTGGATATCACATTGCAATAGCCCAAATCAAGAATACCCGCGTTAAGAGCGGTGGAGTCTGGCTCGGGTTTTGTAGGTGCTGAGGCGCCAACCCGAGTCGATACCTTCAAATTGCCTATATCCGTTCAATCAGCGGATTGGGCGCGGGCCAGGAACCGTCCGGTCATGCCACGGCGGAGCCTGCCCAAGATAACGAGTGCACCGGCGCTCTCCCTGGGTCCGGTCATGCCACGGCGGTCCAGTTTCGGCACGACCAGGGTGTCGCCCTGGCGCACGGCGGCGAGGGCTTGGTCGAGGCCGGGCCGGGCGCGGGTGGTGCCGGTGAGGCCGTGGTCAGTGTAGATGCGGTCCTCGGCGACGCCCAGCTCCAGGAGGGCCTGGCGCTGGGCGTCCAAGTCCTGGCGGTCGGTGGAACAGCGGGCGTATCCGATGAGGGATGCCGTCATGGGGAAGTGTACGGATAGGGTCCCGCTTGCGCAATTGTCACCGTACCATTCATATGAAACGCTCCCGGTTCCGGTTGGTCGGGGGTTGGGGCGACGGGCTGGGCCGTACGCTGGACGTCCCTTTACGGACAGTGCCGCGCCTGCCGGTATGAACGGATAACGGGGAGGTGGGTTGCTGCCACCCTGGCCAATGGTGTCCTCCCCCCGAGCCAGCTGCTGCGAAAGTTCGCGGCCTATCCGCGCCAGCACGAACTGGCCGTCACCCTCCGCGAAATCGGACGGGTCGAACGAACGCTCTTCATCGTCGACTGGCTGCTCGACACCGATATGCAGCACCGGGCCAACACCGGCTTGAAAAGGGCGAGGCTCATCACGCGCTCAGGATCTGGCGCCAGGGGGAAATCCGCGACTGCTCGAGCGAGGGCCAGCACTACCGCATGGCTGGGCTCAACCTGCTCGCCGCCATCGTCATTTACTGGAATACCACCCATCTCGACGAAGCGGTCAGACAGCAGAAACCAGCTGGCCTGACGGTTGAGCCCGAGCTCTTGGCTCACATCCTGCTCACCGGTGAATACCGGTGGACAAAGCGCCGATAGCGGACTTAACCTACGATTCTGCCCCCTACCGGAGTCGACCCGAGGACGTAGACTATTCTGCTGTGGTCAACTCGCTCTCTCTGCATCGTCCGGTCCTTCCGCAGGACGGAAACCCCAGGCGGGACGGCGTGCGGAGCGCAAGCGTCCGCAGTCAGCCCGTCCCGGAGCCCTGGGGGAGGCCAACCGCTTGCTTGCCCCAAGGGCTGTGGCGGACTCCCCATCTCCTTCCATGTGTGCAGGGTGTACGGGCTTTTTTTGTTGCCCTCTACCGGCCCGGACCGCTGGCGGTCGGCACCAACTCGCCGGGCAACTTTCTGCCGTCGCTCATGCGGATGGTACCCTCGCGTTCACAGTCCCCGATATCTGCTACGGGGCCGCTGGAGTGTCGATGTGGACCCAGCGGGAGCGCTCGCTGATCCCATGCTCGTTGATGGCCTTGATGCGGTAGGTGTAAGTTGTGCTGGCCGCCACCGTGTCGTCGGTGTAGGTGGTCGCGGCGCTGGCCGTGTCCGCGGCCAATACATCGAAGTCGCCCCCGGTATCGTTCACGCGGACGCGCCGCAGGATGACGTAGCCGGTGATGGAGTTGTCGCCGGGGTCGTCCCAGGTGAGGACCACCTGGTCGTGGGAAGCCGTGGCTTCGAGGCCCGTGGGCTTATCGGGTACGGGCGCTGCCGGAGTGTCGATGTGCACCCACCGGGAGCGTTCACTTGTTCCGGCCCCGTTGATCGCCTTGATCCGGTAGGTATAGCGAGTCTCAGACGCCACCGTGTCGTCGGTATAGGTGGTTGCCGCCGTCCCCGTGTTCGCCGCCAGCTCATCGAACTGGCCCTCCGGGTCGACCCCGGGAATGCGCCGCAGGATGACGTAGCCGGTGATGGAGTCGTCGCCGGGGTTGTCCCAGGTGAGGGTCACAGAGTCGTGGGTCGCTGTGGCGGAGAGATTCCTAGGCTTGTCCGGTGGCTCCGCGGGTTGCGCACCGGCCACCACTTCCGTAGCCGCGCTGGTCAGCGTCTCCTCGTTACCGGCGTCGTCGGTGAAACTCACCCGTAGACTGATAGCCTTGCCCTCATCGGCGTCCGCCAAGGTGTAAGTGGCGTTGGTCGCTCCCGATATGTCGGCGTCGTCTGCAAGCCACTGGTACTCGTACTGGACGTTGCTAAGACCATTAGCGTCGGCGATCCCCGACGTGTCTGCCGTGAGTGTCTCACCCACCTGGGCTATCCCGCTGATGGTTGGTGCTCCCGTCGCCGGACTGTTGGGCGTGGGTGCTGCCGCCACAGCATCCGTGGCCGCGCTGGTCAGCGTCTCACCGTTGCCCGCGTCGTCGGTAAAGCTAACCCGCACCTTGATGGCCTTGCCCTCGTCGGCGTCGGCCAGGGTGTAGGTCAAGCCGGTAGCACCCGCGATGTCGGCATCATCGGCAAGCCACTGGTGCTCGTACTGGACGTTGCCAAGCCCGTCGGCATCGGCGATCCCCGACGTGTTAGCCGTCAGCGTCTCGCCCACCTGCGCCGTCCCGCTGATGGTTGGCGCTCCGGTGGCAGGGGAATTGGGCCGGGCATCCACCGCGCCCGTTGCCTCGCTGCTCAGCGTTTCCTCGTTGTCGGCGTCGTCGGTGAAGCTCACCTGCACCGTAATGGCCTTGCTTTCTTCGCTATCGGCCAGGGTGTAGGTTAAGCCGGTAGCGCCTGCGATATCGGCGTCGTCGGCAAGCCACTGGTACTCGTACTGGACGCTGCCAAGACCGTCGGCGTCGGCGATGCCCGACGTGTTAGCCGTCAGCGTTTCGCCCACCTGCGCCGTCCCGCTGATGGTTGGCGCTCCGGTGGCCGGAGTGTTGGTCTGGGGTTCCGCCGCCACAGCGTCCGTCGCCGCGCTGGTCAGCGTCTCCTCATTGCCCGCGTCGTCGGTAAAGCTAACCCGCACCTTGATAGCCTTGCCTTCGTCGGCGGCTGCCAGGGTGTAGGTGGCGCTGGTCGCTCCTGATATGTCGGAGTCGTTGGCAAGCCACAGGTACTCGTACTGGACGTTGCCAAGCCCGTCGGCGTCGGCGATGCCCGACGTGTCCGCGGTAAGTGTCTCTCCCACCTGGGCCGTGCCTGCAATCGTTGGCGCTCCGGTGGCAGGGCTGTTGGGCCGGGCATCGACCGCGTCCGTCGCCGCGCTGGTCAGCGTCTCGCTGTTCCCTTCGTCGTCGGTGAAGGACACCTGCACCTTGACTCTCTTGCTTTCTTCGATGTCGGCCAGGGTGTAGGTCAAGCCGGTGGCCCCCGCGATTTCGGCGTCGTTGGCCAGCCACTGGTAGGTGAAGGCAGGGTTTGTCAGCCCATCGGCGTCCAAGACCCCAGACGTGTCCGCCGTCAGCGTCTCGCCCACCTGGGCCGTGCCACTGATGGTGGGCGCACCCGTCGCCGGACTGTTGGGACGGGCTACCACCGCGGCCGTTGCTCCGCTGGTCAGCGTCTCCTCGTTGCCTTGGTCGTCGGTGAAGCCGACCTGCACCTTGATGGCCTTGCCCTCATCGGTGTCGGCCAGGGTGTAGGTCGAGCCGGTAGCGCCCGCGATTTCGGCGTCGTCGGCCAGCCACTGGTACTCGTACCGGACGCTGCCAAGCCCGTCGGCGTCGGAGATGCCCGACATGTCCGCCGCCAGCGTCTCGCCCACCTGCGCCGTTCCGCTGATGGCCGGCGCTCCAGTGGCTGGGCTGTTGGGCGTGGACGCTGCCGCAACCGCGTCCGTCGCCCCGCTGGTTAGAGCCTCACTGTTACCCGCGTCGTCGGTGAAGCTCACCTCCACCTTGATGGCCTTGCCCTCGTCGACGTCGGCCAGGGTGTAGGTGGACCCGATAGCGCCTGCGATTTCGGCGTCGTCGGCCAGCCACTGGTGCTCGTACTGGACGTCGCTGAGCCCGTCGGCGTCGGCGATGCCCGACGTGTCAACCGTCAGCGTCCCCCCCACCTGGGTGGTGCCGCTGATAGTTGGCGCTCCGGTGGCCGGGCTGTTGGCCGGTTCGGGAGCCGGAGACGCCGGAGTGTCGATGTGGAACCAGCGCGAGCGTTCACTCGTTCCGGCCCCGTTGATGGCCTTGATCCGGTAGGTGTAGTTGGTATTGGCCTCTACCGTATCGTCGGTGTGGGTTGTGGCCGCCGTCCCCGTGTTCTCCACCAGTTCATCGAAGTGGCCCTTGGGGTCGTCGTCCCGGTTGCGCCTGAGGATCACGTAGCCGGTGATGCTGTCGTCGCCGGGGTCGTCCCAGGTCAGGACCACTTGGTCGTGGGTTGCCGTGGCGGAGAGGCCCTTGGGCTTGTCGGGGGGTTCGGCAGCCTGCTCCTCCTCGGCCTCCGGCGCGGCCGGGGTGTCGATGTGGAACCAGCGGGACCGCTCGCTCACCCCGTGCTCGTTGGTGGCCTTGATCCGGTAGGTGTAGGTGGTGCTGGCCGCCACCGTGTTGTCGGTGTAGGTGGTGGCGGCGCTGGCCGTGTCCGCGACCAGTACACTGAAGTCGCCGCCTTGATTGTTGACGCGGACGCGCCGCAGGATCACGTAGCCGGTGATGCTCTCGTCCTGGGGGTCGTCCCAGGTTAGGGTCACAGAGTCCTGGGTTGCCGTGGCGGAGAGGCCGGTGGGCTTGTCGGGCGGCTCGGGGGCCGCCACCTCGTCCGGTCCCCGCACCGTCGTCGAGATCGCCGTGGAGAGGGTCCGGCCGTCGGCGGTGCAGATCGCGCCCGGCTCGTTGCACGGACGCCACGCCTCCAGCGATATCGTCACGTCCTCGTCGGAGTCAGGATCGATCTCGAGCTCCCACACCACCTCGCGGTCTTCCGGCCGTTCGTCCTGACCGCCGGCCGAGCGGGCCCCCTTGCGCTCCGCACTGCCGCCCTTTGCCTGTCCGTCCACCGGGCGCACCGACGTCACTTCGCCGCCATCGACGCTCACGCCGTCCGCGCCCACGTTCTCAGGCGACTCGCTGAACGCCACCCGGACCTTGATCCGCTTCGACCCGTCGTGCTGCTCCGGCTGCGACGCGAACCACGCCCGTAGCGGCATCCTCACGCCTGCCAGTTGGCTGGACGAAAGCTCCCGAAGATCAACCAGATAGGTGCCCACAGGGTACGGCCAGGTGCGGGGTCGCGCCGTCGGGGCGACGATGATCTGCCACGTTTGCTCCGCCCCGGTCTGCCCGCGCAGGTCGATGACGAAGGCCTGAAATTCGCATTTCTCCGGTTCAGCAAAGTTATGGCAGAGAGTCGACGCCGCAGTAGTGGTCACGCCGTCCACCCACGGCTTGCCCATGTTGTGCTCGTAGTTCGACGGCGGCCTTGCGCGCTTGATTCGTGGCGTCGCGGCCGTGCCGTGACCCGTCTCGCGGCCCCGGACCCGGACGGCATACGCCTTGCCCGGCTGCACTGCGACTTCGGCCCCGTCAACGTCGCCGTAGGTGCTCAGTACCGCGTTTAAGCCGGGAGTGTCTGGCAGACGCAGCGTACCCACCGCCGGGTCGCTCACCGGCACGAGCTGGAACTGGAACCATCCCGCGTTCAGGCCCCCGCCCCCAGCGTTGCCGAAACCCCCACCATGCGAGATCTTGACTTGGTGTTCGCCTGGGCTCTGCGCCGTGATTCTCGGTGAGAGCCCGTTGCCCGCTTCCAGCACGAAGTTCTCGATCTCCGTGCCGCCCTGATCGGTCACGGTCACCCGGTGCTTCGGCGCCTTCCCGCGGACCATGAACCGGTACTCCTCGCTCTCCAGGCCGATTCGGAACACTTTCTGATCGTTGAGCGCGTCGAGTTCCGAAACCACCGCGCCAAACTCGATCCGTCCTCCGTCGGAGTCCACCAGCGCCGGCGTCGTGGCGCTGACCACGTCGGACCAGGCGCTCTCCTCGTCGTCGTCGACCGCCTTGACCCGGTAGTAGCGCGTGGTCCCGGGCGTGATGGTGTCGTCGTTGAATCGCATGGGGTAGCACGTGCACCAGATATCGAACGTGCCGTGCTGGTTCGTGTAGTTCACCAGCGACGTCCACGACGTGCTGCCGTCGGCGGACCATTCGATCTTGTAGCCGTCGTCGCGATCGATGATCTTTGGGGACGGTAGGGTCCTGTCCCATTCGAGCGTGACCCGCATCGGCGCGACGGCCTCCGCGGTCAGGTTGGTGGGCGTCGTTTCCGACGCGCGAGTCACCGTCACGGTGTAGGTCTGCGTCGTCGGGCGGTCCTCGGCCGTCACCTTCACCTTGATGGTGTTCTCCCCCACCGCCAGCGCCGCCTGCTGGCCCCTCTCCGTGGCGTCGGCATCGGCGAGCGCATTGTCGCTGGCGTCCAAGTATTCGACCGTCGCGTTGTCGTCGCTCTTGCTCGGCTTCACCGTCACCTCGTCGACGGCGTACCCCACCGAGACCGCGTAGGAGGTCGTGCCAGACGCGAAGGTCGGCGTCAGCGTCAGGTCCGAGGTGCCATCTTTGACGACCAGCGCGCTCAGCGCCGCGTCGGTCGACTCCAGCGGATACGTGTCCAGCCCTGCGGTCGCCGGACCGCCCTTGATGGCGATGCGGAACGACCTGCCCGAAGTATCGGCGACCCAACCAGTACCGAAGCTCTCGTACAAGTACGCGTTTCCTATTGTCCAGCCTTCCTCGTGCCCCTCGTCCTCACCGTCGTTGGTGGTGATACCCAGATCCACGGTGGAATAGGTGTGGAACAGCAGGGCATAGGTCTTGTTCGGCGCGAGTGTGTGCCATATAAAAGTAGGATGACCATCCCCGTGAAAATTCGTCACTGCCGGCGGTACGTCGAAGGAAAGCGTTCCCGCCGTAAGGCTGTCCGGCCGATCGAGCTTTGTGCAATTCGAGGTGGGCTGGGCGTCACTGACGACCGTGCAAAGCCATATGTCGAACGGGGTGCCTTCCGCATCGACGGATACAACCTCCACATTGCTCAAAATGTACCTGGACGTATTCGGACCGGTGGTAAACGTCAGTCCGCGCCGACCCTCACGAATCGTTCTCGAACCGGTGTTGCCCTGCTCGATGTTGCTGACCAGGGTGATCTCCGTCTGCGCCTGCGTCGTCGCAGGCAGAGCGAGGGCGCCGAAAAGCGCGAGCCACGCCACGGCGGCCAGCGCCAGCGAGGGCAGGAACGGAGTGCTCTGCGCGCGGCGCACATTCATTGCCAGGGACACCGCGCAGTTATGGCGGCGAACAGGATGGGGACTGGTCATCTAACGGTACGAGGCATGGTTACTCGTGTGCTTGTACGGGGGTATGGGACGCCGCCCGCCCGGTCCGCAGGCGTCAGCCCCAGACCTTGGGCGCTCCCGTTTCCGCTCCGACACGCTTGCCTCACCCGTCCATATGTGCTCGCTTTTTTCATTGCTCTTCGTGCGGGTGGTTCCCTCGCGTTCACAGTCCTCGATACCTGCTACGGGGCCTCCGGGATGTCGATGTGGTACCAGCGGGACCGCTCGCTCACCCCGTGCTCGTTGATGGCCTTGATCCGGTAGGTGTACGTGGTGCCGGGCGCCACCGTGTCGTCGGTGTAGGTGGTGGCGGCGCTGGCCGTGTCCGCGACCAATACACTGAAGTCGCCCCCGGTATCGTTCACGCGGACGCGCCGCAGGATCACGTAGCCGGTGATGGAGTCGTCGCCGGGGTCGTCCCAACTGAGGGTCACCGAGTTGTGCGACGCCGTGGCTTCGAGGCCCGTGGGCTTGTCGGGTACGGGCGCTGCCGGAGTGTCGATGTGCACCCACCGGGAGCGTTCACTCGTTCCAGCCCCGTTGATCGCCTTGATCCGGTAGGTATAGCGAGTCTCAGACGCCACCGTGTCGTCGGTATAGGTGGTTGCCGCCGTTCCCGTGTCCGAGACCAGCTCATCGAACTGGCCCTCCGGGTCTACCCCGGGAATGCGCCGCAGGATGACGTAGCCGGTGATGCTGTCGTCGCCGGGGTCGTCCCAGGTGAGGGTCACCGAGTCGTGGGTTGCCGTGGCTTCGAGGCCCGTGGGCTTGTCCGGCGGCTCCGTGGGTTGCGTACCGGCCACCGTGTCCGTTGCTCCGCTGGTCAGTGACTCCTCGTTGCCCTGGTCGTCGGTGAAGCTGACCCGAACCTTGATGACCTGGCCCTCGTCTTCAGCGAGTAGGGTGTAGGTGGAGCTGGTAGCGTCCGCGATTTCGGCGTCGTCGGCCAGCCACTGGTACTTGTACTGGACGCTGCCAAGACCGTCAGCGTCGGCGATGCCCGACGTGTCGGCGGTGAGTGTCTGGCCGACCTGGGCCGTGCCTGTAATCGTTGGCGCTCCGGTGGCAGGAGAATTGGTCTGGACCGCCGCCACAGCGTCCGTTGACGCGCTGGTCAGCGTCTCATCATTACCCGCGTCGTCGGTGAAGGTGACTTCCACCTTCATGGCCTGGCCCTCGTCGGTGTCGGCCAGGGTGTAGGTCAAGCCGGTAGCACCCGCGATGTCGGCATCGTCCGCCAGCCACTGGTACTCGTACCGGACGTTGCTGAGCCCGTCGGCGTCGGCGATGCCCGATGTGTTCGCCGTCAGCGTCTCGCCTACCTGGGCCGTTCCGCTGATGGTCGGCGCGCCGGTGGCAGGACTGTTGGGCGTGGGCGCTGCCGCCACTGCGTCCGTAGCCGCGCTGGTCAGCGACTCACCGTTGTCGGCGTCGTCGGTGAAGCTAACCTGCACCTTGATGGCCTTGCCCTCGTCGCTATCGGTCAGGGTGTAGGTCAAGCCGGTGGCGCCTGCGATTTCGGTATCGTCGGCAAGCCACTGGTAGGTGAAGGAAGCGTTAGTCAACCCGTCGGCGTCGGCGATGCCCGACGTGTCCGCCGTCAACGCCTCGCCCACCTGGGCGGTCCCGCTAATGCTTGGCGCACCCGTGGCTGGATTGTTGGGCCGGGCCTCCACTACCGACGTTAGTGCACTGTAAACGACTTCCCAATTGCCCTTGTCGTCTTTGAAGAACGCGGCTACGTACACTCTCTTGCCTTCGTCATCGGGCTGAATGGTGTATTCGTCATCAGGCTGAATGGTGTATTCGGTTACAGCTCCTGTCGCTCGAACGTAGCCGCTTGCGCCCCAGGTGAAAGTGAAACTCGCGCTCTCCATACCGTCTTCATCGGAGATGCCCGACGTGTCAACTGTGAGTACCTCGCCCACCTGGGCGGTCCCGGTGATGGTGGGAACGCCGGTGGGGCGAGTGTTCTCAGGGATCGCGGGAATCGCGGGTTCGCTGGTCGTTACGCTCTCGACATCAAGTGGCTGGCCGGGCCCGATCGCGTTGTAGGCCCGCACCCGAACGTCGTACTCGATACCATTGCCCAACCCGGAAATCGTGTATGTAAGGCTCGTGGGGCTGTCCAGTACCGCTCTCCATCGGCGGGTAGCCCAGTCGTCGTAGGATTTATACACTGACTTCCATTGCACTATGTACCCTTCTACGTCAGAATCTCCGTCGCTGGCGGGCGCATCCCAGGCCAAAGTCAGTTCCCCCTCTCCAGGGGTCACTTCCAAGCTGGATGGTTCAGGCGGAGGGCACCCGCCGTCCATCCACGGCTGGGTCAATTTATCTTCGCTGTACTGCATCGACTTCCAAGTCAATCTATTGTTGCAGTAGCCTCCAAACGCATCGCGAAGTTGATAAACTGCGACGTTCCGCTCTATACGTGGCAAATCCTGCACATCGGTCCACAGACGCTCCAGGTCTGGCTCGTCCTCCGCGTCTGTATAAGTGTCGGCAAACCATTGCGGCATCTCACCGTCTACCGCGCTGCGTAGGACGTCGAGAGCCTGGGCCTCACGTTGTGCGTTATCTCCGTTACAGGTCTTCCAATAGCTTGATTCGTCGATATCAAGGGTCAGCATCGTCAAGACATCGGCGTACAACTCACGGGGCTCGCAACCACGGAGGCCCCCCTGCAAATTCAAGCTGTCGAAGTAGAGATGGGCTATCGCCAACGGCCCGGGCCCTTCAGTTACCCTATTAGCCAGCGAATATGCGTGCGCCATCTCATGAATGATTATGCGTGGCTTCGGATCCTCAATTTGCAGTATTTTAAATTTGTCTACATGACACTCTTTCAGGCCATCGTCGCCATCGGTATACGAGGGAACGCACGGAAGAAGAGGGACGCTTCCAAGTCCCGGTGTTGGTCCTACTTCCACCGGCACCTCGTACCGGTCTAGGTAGTTCCAGGTCTCAAGCACCCAGGGGAAGGTGGTCTGTTTCTCATCCGCGTATTCCTTCATCAGAAGCCAAAGTTCAAGATCGGTGTGGCTTGGGAGCCACCCTACCTTCTCGGTCCATACGCCAGCTCCGGCACCACTCACCGCTGCTACCCGCACTGTCAACTCATCACCTTCGATTGGCGTTGGGGAAGACGTGTCAATGGTGTAAGGTGCATTGTCCACAAACGCTTGGCGAGTTTCCTGATCGTCCGGGTAGTCTTGGCTGCCGCCTTTCCACTGGATTCTGTACCCTGAAATATCCGAGCCTCCGGTTGCAGATGGCGCGTCCCAGAACACCTTGATCCCCACCCCGTTTGTTCCCACGGCAACGGGAGTGAGCTCCAGATTCTGGGGCTCGCCCGGAGTAATTGATGGAGGAGCAGCCGTGACCGCAGCTGTGGCCGCGCTGGTCAGCGTCTCAGCGTTGCCTTCGTCGTCAGTGAAGTTGACCTGCACCTTGATGGCCTTGCCCTCGTCGGTGTCGGAAAGGGTGTATGTGTAGCCGGTAGCGCCTGCAATTGCAGCGTCGTCAGCCAACCACTGGTAGCTGAATGTGGCGTTCACGATACCGTCGGCGTCGGCGATGCCCGACGTGTCCACAGCCAGCGTCTCACCCACCTGCGCGGTCCCGCTGATGGAGGGCGCACCCGTCGTCGGACTGTCGGGACGGGCCACCACAGCAGCCGTCGCTCCGCTGGTCAACGTCTCCTCGTTCTCGGCGTCGTCGGTGAAGCTCACCCGAACCTTGATGGCCTTGCCCTCGTCGGTGTCGGCAAGGGTGTATGTGGCGTTGGTCGCTCCCGATATTTCGGAGTCGTCCGCCAGCCACTGGTACTCGTACTGGACGCTGCCAAGACCGTCAGCGTCGGCGATGCCCGACGTGTCCACAGCCAGCGCCTCTCCCACCTGCGCCGTCCCGATGATGGTGGGAGCGCCCGTTGCTGGGGTATTTGCCGCCGACACCGCCGCCGTTCCCGCGCTGGTCAGCGACTCCTCGTTGCCCTGGTCGTCGGTGAAGGTGACCTGCGCCTTGATAACCTTTCCCTCGTCGGCAGCCACCAGGGTGTAGGTGGCGTTGGTCGCTCCTGATATGTCGGAGTCGTTGGCAAGCCATTGGTACTCGTACTGGACGTTGCTAAGCCCGTCGACGTCGGCGGCCCCAGATGTATTCGCCGTCAGCGTTTCCTCCACCTGGGCGGTCCCGCTGATGGTGGGAGCGCCCGTTGCTGGGGTATTTGCCGCCGACACAGCAGCCGTGGCCGCGCTGGTCAGCGTCTCTTCATTGCCCGCGTCGTCGGTGAAGCTGACCTGCACCTTAATGGCCTTGCCTTCGTCTTCGGCGACCAAGGTGTAGGCGGCGTTGGTCGCTCCCGATATGTCGGCATCGTCCGCAAGCCACTGGTACTCGTACTGGACCTTGCTAAGACCGTCCTCGTCGGCGATACCCGACGTGTCCGCCGTCAATATCTTGCCCACCTGGGCCGTGCCGCTGATGGTGGGCGTGCCGGTGGCCGGGCTGTTGGATGCCGCCTCCTCCTCGGTGTTCACCCAGTCCGACTCCTCGCCCGCCCCGGCCTCGTTGCGGGCGCTCACCCGATACTCGTACCCGACGCCCTTTTGCGCGGTGTTATCGGTATAACCGGTATCGGCGCTGCCGGTGTCCTCCACCAGGGTGTGGTGGTCCCGGGGGCTCCCAGCGGAACGCTGTTGATCGCCGTGGTCCCCGCTGGCGGGGCGGCGCTCGATGCGGTAGCCGATGACCGTGACGTCTTGCGGCGCATCCCAGGTCAACTCGACCGCTCCGCTCTTCTGCGTAACCGCACGCAAGTTGTCTGGCGGCGGCGGCAGCGCTGCTGCCGCCACAGCGTCCGTCGCCGCGCTGGTCAGCGTCTCCTCATTGCCCGCGTCGTCGGTGAAGCTAACCCGCACCTTGATGGCCTTGCCCTCGTCGGTGTCGGCCAAAGTGTAGGTCGAGCCAGTGGTGCCCGCGATGTCGGAGTCGTCCGAAAGCCACTGGTACTCGTATTGGACGTTGCTAAGCCCGTCCGCGTCGGCGACCTCCGACATATCCGCCGTCAACGTGTCCCCCACCTGGACTGTGCCGGTGATGGTTGGCGCTCCGGTGGCCGGGCTGTTGGGCGTGGGCGCTGCTGCCACAGCGTCCGTGGCCGCGCTGGTCAGTGACTCATCATTGCCGGAGTCGTCGATGAAGGTGACTTCCACCTTGATGGCCTTGCCCTCGTCGGTGTCGGCCACGGTGTAGGTCGAGCCAGTGGCGCCTGCGATGTCGGAGTCGTCGGCCAGCCACTGGTACTCGTACTGGACGTTGTTTAGCCCGTCATCGTCGGCGATGTCCGACGTGTCAGCCGTCAACGTCTCGCCCACCTGCGCCGTGCCGATGATGGTTGGCGCTCCGGTGGCGGGAGAATTGGTCTGGGGCTCTGCTGCCACCACATCCGTGGCCGCGCTGGTCAACGTCTCTTCGTTGCCCGCGTCGTCGGTGAAGCTCACCTGCACCTTGATGGCATAGCCCTCGTCGGCTGCTGCCAGGCTATACGTGGCGTTGGTCGCTCCTGATATGGCGGAGTCGTTGGCAAGCCACTGGTACTCATACTGGACGTTGCTAAGCCCGTCGGCGTCGGCGACCCCAGACGTGTCCGCTTCCAGCGTCTCTTCCACCCGCGCCGTGCCACTGATGGTGGGCGCGCCCGTCGCCGGGCTGTTGTCCGGCGTGTCCGCGTCTTCTGAGCATGGCTCGATCTCGTCGCCCTCCGCCACCTCGGGTACGGGCACTCCCTCCCAGTCCGATGCGTTGGTCCCGAACGACTGCTCGATCTGCGACCACTCCGATTCCCCCGCGCAGCTCATCGCTCGAACCCTCAGCCACGAGAGCCCATGCAGGTTGCTCACCACTGCGCTGGAACCGTGGAACGCGATGTCCACTCCGGCGGCGGGCAGGTCCAGCCACTCCCCGCTGCCCCCGTCGACGTGGTAGTACTGGACCACGTACCAACCGGCGTCCTCTATGTCCTCCCAGTCCAGCTGCACCATGCCGTGATGCAGGGTCTCCGTGTCCGACAGCACCGGAGTGCCCAGGACCACGGGGCATGGCTCGATCTCGTCGCCCTCCGCCACCTCGGGTACGGGCACTCCCTCCCAGTCCGATGCGTTGGTCCCGAACGACTGCTCGATCTGCGACCACTCCGATTCCCCCGCGCAGCTCATCGCTCGAACCCTCAGCCACGAGAGCCCATGCAGGTTGCTCACCACCGCGCTCGATCCGTGGAACGCGATGTCCACTCCGGCGGCGGGCAGGTCCACCCACTCCCCGCCGCCCCCGTCGAGGTGGTAGTACTGGACCACGTACCAGCCGGCGTCCTCTACGTCCTCCCAGTCCAACTGCACCATGCCGTGGTGCAGGTTCTCCGTGTTCGACAGCACCGGCGTGCCCAGGTCCACCGCCGAGCCGGAGGTGGGAGTGGCGCTCACCTCCCCGGAGGCCGGTCCGTAGCTGTAGCCCCTGCCGTTCCCGGCCCTTACCCGGAAGAAGTACTTGACTCCATTGGCCAGATTGGCCTGGTCGTTCGTCGTATAGCTGGTACTTCGCGCTGTGCCCCAAATGTTCTTGTCGTAGTCCTTGCCGTCGACCCTCCACTCGATGCGGTATCCCGTTGCGGGCGCGTTGCCGTTGTCGTCGGGCGGCTCCCAGGACAGGGTGACCTCCTTGTTTCCTGGGGTGGCGGCGAGGTTGCGGGGCGCTCCCGGCGGGCCGTCGCCCCACACGGGAGCCGTGGGCGCGCTGGTCAGGGTCTCCTCGTTGCCGCCCTCGTCGGTGAAGGTCACTCTGACCTTTACGAACCTGCCTTGGTCGGCGGCTGCGAGGGTGTAGGTCGAGCCGGTCGCGTTCTCCATATCCGTATCGGTTGTTCCGTCGCCGGATACCCACTGGTAGGTGAACGTTTCGCCGCTCAGACCGTCGGCGTCGGCAATGCCGGTGATGCCCGCCGTCAGCGTCTCGCCCACCTGCGCTGTGCCGCTGATGGTCGGCAGACCGGTCGCGGGGGAGTTCCCTTCTTGACCATTGGCTTGGCCCTCCACCGTCGCCGTCTGTGTGCTGGTGCGGGTCTCCCGGTTGCCCGCGTCGTCGGTGAATGACACCCGGACCTTGACGGACTTGCCCCGGTCGCCGTCGGTCGGGGTGTAGGACCTGGCAGCGCTGGCGACCATGACTGAATCCTCCCTTACCCACTGGTGGGTGAAGGTGGAATCGTCCAGCCCGTCCTCGTCGGTGATGCCCGACGTGTCCACGGTCAGCGTCTCGCCCACCTGCGCCGTCCCGCCGATGGTTGGCGCGCCCCTGGCCGGGCTGTTGGGCTGGGGCAATGGCGCCACCGCGTCCGTGGCCGCGCTGGTGAGCGTCTCCTGGTAGCCCGCGTCGTCAACGAAAGTCACCCGCACGCTCATGGCCTTACCCACGTCGTCTTCCGTCAGGGTATAGGTCGTATTGTTGTAGCCTGCATGGTGGTCGCCCGAACCGCTACCGGCGCCGTCGGCCAGCCACTGGTAGGCATACTTGGAGCCGATTTTGCCGCTGCTGCCGATTGCCGCCCACAGGTAGTTCTTGGTCACGTTCTCCAGCCCGTCCGCGTCGGCGATGCCGGAGATGTCCGCCGTCAGCGTCTCCCCCACCTGCGCCGTTCCGCTGATGGCAGGCGCGCCGGTGGCCGGGCTGTTGGTTGCCTTCCTCACCGGGAAGATTTTGATCTGTATGGTCCGTTCGCCCAGCACCCCGTCCCTGATGGCCTGTACGCGGTAGTTGTGCGGCACGCCCGCAACCATACCGGTGTCGGTGTAGGCGGTCGCCGTGCTGCCCGTGTCCGCCACGTACACCAGCGGGTCGAGCTCGCCCAGCGAATGGCGGTGGCGCAATATCCGGTAACCGGTCACCTCGTCGTCGGGCGCGTTCCAGTACAGGGTCACCGACCCGTCGGCATTCGCCGCGACCCTGAGACTCTTGCGGAACTCCACCGCCGCCGCGGCCTCCGCCGTCATCACCGGCATCGTCGGCTGGCTGGTCATGTTCTGTCCGTGACCAGCGTCGTCAACCCAAGCCACTATGAAAGTGATTTCCTTGCCCACGTCGGCTTCCACCGGCGTGTACGTAGGGTCGGTCGCATCCGGGATGCTGTCGTCGTCCGCCTCCCAGAAGTAGTGGAAGACGGCATTCTCCAGGCCGTTGGCGTCGATGATCAGCGACGTGTCCGCCGTCAGCGTATGCCCCACCAGCGCCCTGCCGCTGATCAGCGGCAGGCCCGTGGCCCGCCTGATGCGTTCCCTGGCCGCCAGCGGCTCCGTGGGCCCGCTGGTCACCGTCTCCTCGTTGCCCCGGTCGTCGGTGTAGGTCGCCATCACGCTGATTCTCTTGCCCTGCTGGTCGTCGTCCGGCTGGTAGGTCCGGCCGATGGCGCCCGGTACGCGGGCGCCATCGGCCAGCCACCGGTAGGTCATGGAGGTGACCTGCACGCCGTACCGCTCGGAGAGGTTCGACGAGTCCGCGGTCAGGGTCTTCCCCACCCGCGCCTCGCCGGTGATCTGCACCGGCCACGTCGCCGGGCCCGGCACCATCGTTGCGGGGACCACCGACAGGAGCCGCCCGCCCGCCGTGCACACCGCGCCCGTCGCAGCGCAGGATTGCGTCAGCTTGAGCGAGACCATCACCATGTCGTCCGAGGCCGGCTCGACCTCGACTTCCCAGAGGTCGCGCCGCTGGCCCACCGGCTCGGCCCGCGTCACCTCGCCTCCCCACACCTCCACGCTGTGGTCCCGGAACTCCGCTGCATCGGTCGCTATCTCGTCGCTGAACGCGATCCTGAATCTGAACGCCGTCTCCCCGTCGTGCTGCGACGGCAGGCCCTGGAAGTTCGCCGTCAGGATGGGACCCGCCACCGTCGCCGTCGGGCTGTTGTCCAGCTTCCTGGGGTCCTCCTCCCGGGTGCAGATTGACCCGGCCTCGCCGCAGTCTCCACTCGACGACAGCGTGATCGTCACGTCCTCGTCGGAGTCCGGCTCCACCGTGATCTCGAACAGGTCGCTGCGGTCGTCCACCCGCTGCACTTGCGTCACCGCGCCCCCGGTCGCCGCGAGCGCGTCCTCAAGCAGCGAGGTTGGGCTGATGCCCACGTCCTTGACGAAGGCCAGCCGGAGAGTGAACTCGCTCTCACCGTCGTGGGACTTGGGAACGTTCACGAAGCGGCCCGTCAGCCGGTCCACAGCGTGGCCCGCGGACCCCTCCGTGGAGCAGGCACGGCCCGTCGGGACCGTGTTCGAGTCGTCGGCGATCTCCACGCACAGCGCCGTTGCGCGGGAATTGGCGGTGCTGCCGATACTGAACTGACTATGGGGCTGGGTCCCGCACCCGGAGCCGAGCCAGATGTACAGCGGCCCATAATCCGACTTGTTATCGGGAACCATCAGTGAACCGAAGTCGTGGTAAACCTCACCGTCCTCGCCGATGGTCAGGCCGCCGCCGTAGAACGCGCCCCCTCCGCAGCCGCCGCCGCCGTCTTCGTATTCGTACCATTCCGCAATGCCGCCCAGCACCCGGAACTCCACGTCATAGTTGTCAATTCGTTCACCAAGGTACATGTCGAACGCGCCGGCGTGCAGGTTTGGCATGCTCGTCACCTTGAGCCGCAGGGGCAGACTGTCGCCCTGCTTGACCTCCGTCACGTCGTTGAGGTCCAGCTCAACCTGAGGGTTGTTGGCGCCTTGAAGTGCATTGGTCGTGGCCGTCGCGGTTTCCGACCAGGGGCCCGAGGCAAGGTATGTGCGCGCCCGCACTCTCACGTCGTAGGCGGTGTCCGGATCCAGCAGCAGCACCGGCAGGCGCGTGGTCGAGCCGCCCGTGGTCTTGGTCACCCCGCTGGCCTCCGTCTCGCCGGCGGCAGGGGACAGATGTACCTCGTAGCCGCGCACCTTCGGATCGGGGATCACGTCGCTATCGTCCGTCGAGTCGGGGTCGTCGATCATTGGCACGGTCCACTCCACCACCAGCGCCCCGGACTTGCCCGTCGGCACCGTAACCGTGGGCGTCCCCGGCTTGGCCGGCCGCGGCGCCTTGTACCTCAGGCGGACGATGACCTTGTCGCCGTTGGCAAGCCGCGGCGGCAGGCTGGTGGTCCAATCGTATTCCTCTGTGGTAGTCTCCCCTACCCTGCAATGCCTCTCCGTTTCGTTTCCTTCTTCGTCTACGTCGGCACACTTGGTAACTGTTCTCTCATTCGGATTCTTCAGGGAGTAAGACTTGGAAAAGTTTTCTCCCTCGAGGTGAAGCGTAATGCTGGCGCCCGATGGCAGAACGTGCGCCCGGTGCGTGCCGGAACTCGCAACCGAAGTCACGGTGCCGCGCACCGATATGACAACCGATGTCGGATTGCCGGTCGTCCCCTGGTTAACTGCAAGCGCCTCAACCATATACCAGGGACCGAACCCAGCCGGGTAGTTGAATCCCGCTGGACTCAGGCTTCCCTGGGAATTGGACGCGTCATAGCCCGCACTCTGAGTTGTGGCGCCGGAGGACACAACCCTGACGTCCAGCCGGGACAGCAGGGAGGTTATCGTGGCGTCCTGGGCCTGCACCGGACTGGATGCGGCATCCACGGCAATGAACACCAGCAGGACTGCCGCCGCCAGCAACAGGGAAGCCGGCTTGAGGGCGCTCCTCACGCCACCCCGTCGTTGCCGGAAGGGGAAGGGTTTTCGTGGGGCCAGGGAGCGGGCAAAAGCCGCGCTCCGGGCAATCAGGCCGGCGGGAGACAGTCCGTTGGTCATAGTGCTCGAACTCCTTTTGTCATTGGTCCGCTAGCCCGGCACAGACGCATCCACTCAGGTCCTACTGGGCTGGACCCGATACGGTTAGATCCAGCGGGTTGGACAACCGCCGGCCGTCTCTGGTGCAGATGGCTTCTCGGCGGCACAGTCCTCGATACCGCTACGGGGCCGCTGGGGTGTCGATGTGGTACCAGCGGGACCGCTCGCTCACCCCGTGCTCGTTGATGGCCTTGATCCGATAGGTGTAGCGATTCTCAGCCGACACGCTGCTGTCGGTGTAGGTGGTGGCCGCCGTACCCGTGTTCGCCACCAGTTCATCGAACTGGCCCTCCGGGTCGACCCCGGGAAGGCGCCGCAGGATCACATAGCCGGTAATGCTGTCGTCATTGGGGTCCTTCCAGGTGAGGACGACCTGACCGTTGGACGCCGTGGCTTCCAGGCCCGTGGGCTTGTCGGGTACGGGCGGCGCCGGGGTGTCGATGTGGACCCAGCGGGACCGCTCGCTCACCCCGTGCTCGTTGATGGCCTTGATGCGGTAGGTGTAGGTGGTGCTGGCCGCCACCTCGTTGTCGGTGTAGATGGTGGCGGCGCTGCCCGTGCTCGCCACCAATACACTGAAGTCGCCGCCTTGATCGTTGACGCGGACGCGGCGCAGGATCACGTAGCCGGTGATGCTGTCGTCGCCGGGGTCATTCCAGGTGAGGACCACCTGGCCGTGGGACGCCGCGGCTTCGAGGCCCTTGGGCTTGTCGGGCGGCTCCGAGGGTTCCGCCATCGCCACCGCATCCGTGGCCGCGCTGGTCAGAGCCTCACCGTTGCCCGCGTCGTCCGTGAAGGTGACCTCCACCTTGATGGCCTTGCCCTCGTCGGTGTCGGTCAGGGTGTAGGTGGCATTGGTCGCTCCCGATATGTCGGAGTCGTCGGCAAGCCACTGGTAGTCGTACTCCACGCTGCTAAGCCCGTCCGCGTCGGCGATGCCCGACGTGTCCGCCGTCAGCGTCTCGCCCACCTGCACCGTTCCGCTGATGTCCGGCGCGCCGGTGGCGGGAGAATTGGTCTGGGGCTCTGCTGCCACAGCGTCCGTGGCCGCGCTGGTCAGCGTCTCACCGTTGCCCGCGTCGTCGGTGAAGCTCAGCCGCACCTTGATGGCCTTGCCCTCGTCGTCAGCTACCAAGGTGTAGGTGGCGTTGGTCGCTCCCGATATGTCGGCGGCGTCGGCCAGCCACTGGTACTCGTACTGGATGCTGCTAAGCCCGTCGGCGTCGGCGATCCCAGATGTGTTCGCCGTCAGCGTCTCGCCTACCTGGGCGGTCCCGCTGATCGTGGGCGCTCCCGTGGCAGGGCTGTTGGGCGTGGGCGCTGCCGCAACCGCGTCGGTTGCCGCGCTGGTCAGTGACTCCTCGTTGCTCTCGTCGTCGGTGAAGCCGACCTGCACCTTGATGGCCTTGCCTGCGTCTTCGTCGACCAGGGTGTAAGTGGCGTTGGTCGCTCCCGATATGTCGGCGTCGTCGGCAAGCCACTGGTATTCGTACTGGACGTTGCTAAGTCCGTCCGCGTCGGCGATGCCCGAGGTGTCCGCCGTCAGCGTCTCGCCCACCTGCACCGTTCCGCTGATGTCCGGCGCGCCGGTGGCGGGAGAATTGGTCTGGGGCGCCGCCGCCACCGCGTCCGTGGCCTCGCTGGTCAGCGTCTCCTCGTTATCGGCGTCGTCGGTGAAGCTCACCTGCACCTTGACTGTCTTGCTTTCTTCGCTATCGGTCAGGGTGTAGGTCGCGCCGGTGGCTCCGTTGATGTCTGCGTCGTCGGCCTGCCACTGGTAGGCGAAGGCGACGTTTTCCAGCCCGTCCGGGTCGGCAATGCTGGCAATGTCCACGGTTAACGTCTCACCGACCCGGGCAGATCCATTGATGGCGGGGGCGCCGGTGGCAAGGCGGTTAGAGTGTTCGGGTGGCGCCCCTTCTGCGCCGCTCGCTACCTGGCTGGAGCTGAAGACCCAGGGCCGGGCCTGCTTGATCGACAGAATATTTTCGCTGGTGATCTTGAACTCGATCTCCATGGCGAACTCTTGGCCGGATCCGATGCCGTACAGTTCCTCGAACTCGTCATGGATTGCTTCGAGATGACGGCGCAACTGACCCAATTGGGCGTCGCTCATGAGGAGTTGTCCCGCGGGAACCTGATCGGAGCGCGCGGTAACGGTGTATGTGCCGTCAGGGTGCAACAGCATTTCCTCAGGCACCGAGTGCGCCTCAGGATTGGTGACCAGGTCCTCGCCCAACTGCGTGTTGACGTAGTAGCTCCCGTCCCCGCGGCCGAAGGGATCGAAGCTGACGGCGACGCCGTTGGCCAACTCGTCGGAGTAGTTGGGATGCACCAGCACCCCCATCGCCGCCGTCAAGTGCTCTATGCGGTGGAACTCGCGCTCGGTGAAGGCCCGGAAGTTCCACAGGCTCGCCCAGACTCCCTTGATGGACTTGTCGATGCCGTCCTCCTCGGTCTCCTCCGGGTCCTGGGTCTTGGAGTCGTATAGCCCCGCGCCACTGAAGCCGGGCAGGTCCTCGTTGTTGGTGCTGGACCGGTAGCGCAGCGACTGCCCATCGGGGTAGGTGGCGTGCATATCCTCCAGCGCCTCGATGATCCACTCGGGCGTCTCCCCCTTCTTGATCTTCTTGCGCAGCTTCTTCAGTTCCTTCTCTTGGGTGTCGAAATCGCTCTGGAAATCCGGGTCGGCCAGCATCTCCTTGACGTCATCGTAGAAACCGTTGTGCTTCATGAACTCGTCGTAGAAGTAGAAGGGCACCGCGAACCCCTCCGGCACGGTGCCGTCCTCGAAGCCCAACGTTCCCAGCATGGCCACGTTCGCCGCCTTGACGCCGAACGCGGTCCAGTCGTCGAATTCGATGTCGCCCAAGGCGGTGATCTGTGTGACCGCGAGGTCCCGCTCGGGCGTCTGGGTCTGCGCAGGGCGGGAGGCGGCGTAGTGGGCATCGACCTCCGCAGGGGTAGCGGCACGCAGGGTCCATCCGTACCCGGCCACCGTGTAGTGAACGTAGCTGTCGATGAGATCATCGATGTCGTCGTCGTCGAGGGCATCTCGGATGAAGGCGTTGGGGACGCCGTCCTGCACCGCTCGCAGGTTGACGTGCGACAGCGGCGTCTGGGGCACGGTGGTGATGATGCCGGCGACACGGGAGAGCTCATTGGGCAGGGTCTCATAGATGACGACGTCGCGCGGGTTGGGGCGTTCCTCCAGCGCCATGACCCGGAGGAAACCGTACCCCTCCGCTTTGTTCAGGGAGATGAAGTCCACATCGGGGAAGATATCCTCCTCCAACAGCACATTGACTCGGGAATCGTCGAAGAGCGCCCGTTCCTCGTGATACAGCGGCAGAGCTCGCGCCGGCATCGGGTAGTACGCGAAGTTGTCGTCGAGCAGCGGCATGCTGGCTGCCAGCACCTCGTACGCGTAGGCCACAGCCTCGAACGCGTAGGCATCCTGAGGCTCGAACTCGAAGCGGTAAACGCCCAAAGAACCGTCAGGGGCAACCACATTGGGGTGGTATACGATCTCACCCTTCATCGCACCCTGCAACCAGAGTGGGTTGTGCCAAAGACCGATGACATTGCCAAACCAGGGGTGTGCCCGGTGTGTCTCGGTGTTCATGAAATAAACAACTGGGCGGTCGGTATCCATGAGGAACAGGTAGAACTTGACGTACTCCAGGCCTCTGAGATGTTTATCAATCACGACACGCCTGCCCTGGTAGGAAAGCGCCTCGAACGTCTCACGGTCGGGAATCGCCACCACGCCGTCAACGAACTCGACAGCCGGCGCGGGGTTCAGCGGGTTCATCCCCGCCGGGTCACCGAGTTCGGTGATGTCGTCGATGCAGTCGCCGTCGAGGTCGCCCGGTTCGGCGATGAGAAACTCATCGACCCGGTAGCGATCTGCTGGGAGAGCCGAGAGCTGCTCGGTCAGCGTCGTCGTGCCGGCCTGACCCAAAGTCACCGACACCGGGACCTCCACCGCAGTCTCGCCGTTCAACTGGTGCATCGCATAGAGCACGTAGTACTTCTCAACCGTGGACTCGACCACTACCGGAACCGACCCGACCGCAATCGACCTCGGCGCAGGACCCGAACCCGCTCCCGGACACTCGCTCGCCGGCTGCACCGGCATAGTCGACAGGCTCGCCCGGGTCTCCCGGTACCGGGCGTCGTCGGTGAAGCTCACCCGCACCCCGACGGCCCGGCCGGCCATGTCCGGCGTCAAGGTGAGGCTGGCGCCAGCAGCGCCGTCGATGTCGCTGCCCCCGGCCGTCCACTGGTAGGCGAAGCTGGCGTCGGCCATTCCGTCTGGATCGGCGATGCCCGATGTGTGCGCCCGCAGCACCCGGTTCACCTGGGCCATCCCGCTGATGGTGGGCGCTCCCGTGGCACGATTGTTGGGCCGGGCGGCAACCGCGGCCGTAGGCTCGCTGGTCAGCGACTCCACGTTCCCCGCGTCGTCGGTGAAGGACACCCGCACCCTGATGGTCCGCCCGACCTCGTTGCGTGTGAGGGTGAGGCTGGGGCCGTCGGCTCCGTCGATGTCCCTCCCTCGGGCCATCCACTGGTAGGCGAAGCTGGCGCCTGCGAGTCCGTCCGGGTCGGCGATGCCCGACGCATTGGCGGTGAGCGTCTCTCCCACCAGGGCGGTGCCGCTGATGGTGGGCGCTCCCGTGGCGCGACCGTCGGGGGCCGTCGGAAGCAGCCGGACCTCCACGGTATCTCCGTCGTTCCAGCTCAGGTCCGTTCCTCTCCACTGGTAGAGGTTGCCGTAGCTGTAGGACTGGAAGGAAGCATCATTGGAGGCGAACTGCTCCCCGTCCAGTTCCAGCACGAAGCCGAAGGGAAGCTGCTGGTCGAAGCCGATGTACATCCAGCCGCTCGTCTCGATCATGTTCACGGTGTAGGTCGTGCCGTCCACCTCGAACGACGCCGGGGACAGGGATCCGGCCTGCTTGGCGCTGGTGGAGTAGTATCCCCAGCCCCAGTGGACCCACTCCACCGTCATCGTGGCCGACCAGGCGGGAGTAGGCTCGTCGGCCGGAGGCTCCTCGCTGCTCGAATCGCTGCCCGGGTCCGGGCCTGGGACGGTGAATTCGGGCCGGTTGTGAAGTTCCCTGCCGTCGGCGGTGCAGATAGCTCCAGGCGCCTCACAGGCTACGCCCGCCGGTAATGCGATCGTTACGTCGCCGGTAGGGTCTGGGGCCACGGTTATCTCCCATAGCCTGTTCAGTCCGTTCACCCTCTCTACGCCGCTAACCGAACCTCCGGTCACCTCAAAGGCATGCTCCCGGAAATCCTCCCGGCCGGTCGCAATGTCCTCGCTGAAGTGGAGCCGGAAGGTGAATGGGTCCACTCCATTGTGATTCTCCGGCGCCAATCTGAAGTACGCCGTCGGCGGGGCCGGCGGTAGCTCCGGCAACGAAGCCTCTGATCCCGACGCGACAGTCAGGCTCACCTCCACCGCGTCGCCCGCAGACCAGTTCACGTCCCGGGCTTCCCACCAGTAGGCGTCTGTGAACTTGGTGCTCGGGCGCGAACCCTCCCGCCTCTCGTACCTAGCATCCCCAATGCCGAGCGTGAAGTCCGCTCGGAGTTTTCGGTCCACGACCAAGACCAGACCATCAGATTGATGAGCAATGACTCGGACGCGGTAAGTCCTCCCGCCGCGTGTGAAGGTGTCGGTCGAGAGCGTCCCGTCCATGCCCCAGGCTGAGTAGCCGGATGTTCTGGGGATTACCGAACTCTCCTCGCCCACGGTCAGGGTCGCCGACCACGTCACTATCGGGTCGGTCACCGTCACCGTGATCGTCTGCGTCGCCGTCTTCTCCCGTGTCCCCGTGCCGCTGGTCGCCTGCACCTCCACCACGTAGTCGTTGCCGGTGTCCTGGTCCTGCGCGTCCTCGAAGTTCGGCGCGGTCTTGAAGGTCAACTCCCCGGACGTCGCCCCGATCGAGAAGAAACTCCGGTCCGCCTCGCCGGTGATCGCGTAGCCCGTGATGCTGTCGTCCGCATCGTCGTCCGTCGCCTCCACCGTTACCACCGCCGTCAGGTTCTCCGCCACGCTGATCGTCGCCGATGAGCTGAACGTCGGCGCCACATTGCGGACCTTCAGGATCGTGAAGTCGTCCAGAATGTTCCCATTACTGTCCAGAAACATGGCGTCAAGACGCCTCCCGTTCACGTCGAGCGCCATTGACCCCAGAGTCGCCATCGAAACGGCCATGGCCGGGTGGTCAAACGGCCCTGATTTGCGTTTGCCCGAGGAGCCGGCTACGACATACACGGCGCCGGCGTGCGGCGTGCCAACCGCTGCGGGCTTCTGATAGGCTCCATCGCCTGTTGCGCTGCCGTCGCCGGGACTCTTCTTCATGGCGTTGGTTAAGGTCTCGGACAGCCCGTAATGGCCATCAATGAGATACGAACGCTCGTAGGAGTGGCTATGCCCGGCGAGCACCAGATCGACGCCGTACCGCTCGAGAAGGGGCACGGCGTTCTGCCGCATCTCAATCATGCGCTCTTGGGTGTCGGAGTCGCGCGATCCCCTGGAATAGGGGGCGTGGTGCCAGAACGCGATGACCCATTCCTTGTCGCTCGCCTGCAGATCCGCTTCCAGCCAGGTCATCATCGCCCCGTCCGGCGAGCGATCGGTTTCGTAAGAGTCCAGGACAATGAAGTGCATATTCCCGTAGTCAAAGGAGTAATAGGCTTCCGTCCTTGAGGGGACACCGCCAGCTTCGCCGTTGCGAGGGAGGGAGAAAATGTCGTAATAGGGCCCACTTTCGGTGGTCGAGTCGGCTGTGTGGCCGTCATGATTTCCGAGCGCCGGCCAGAGCACGGTCCTACGCAGCACCTGCGGGTAGGTCTCGAAAACCGCCCTCTGGTACGCATCATCGGTTCCGCTGTCATAGGCGTTGTCGCCTAGCATGATCCAGAGGTCCGGGTCGCGCGGCCCAGTGAAATTCAGAAAGGCATCCCGGACGGCTCTGGCATTGGCATTTGCGGTGCCGGAATCTCCGATGACCCAGATCCGCGTCGGCTTCGCCGTGCCGGGGACGGGAGCGGTGACGACGAAATGATCGCGGTCCCCGCCGGCCAGCGTGTCCGCTGAAGTGCCCACGGAATAGAAGTACTTGACGTCGGCGGACAAGCCCGTGAGCTGCACTGCGTGCTCGGTTGTGGAGTCGGAGTTCGTTGCCGACAGCGTCAGGCTGTCCGGGTCGAGGCCGTAACGCACCACGCTATCGGTCGGTTCGTCGGTTCGCCACTTGACGATGACGCTCGACGACGTCCCGCTCTGCAGATAGGGTCCTCGAACGACCGTCTGCGCCTGGGTCAGAGCCGGCAGGGCCACTGCAACGGTGGCCGTGCTGGTCAGCGTTTCTGCGTTGCCCGCGTCGTCGGTGAAGCTAACCCGCACCCAGATGGCCTTGCCTGCGTCGTCATCGGCCAGGGCGTAGGTCAACCCCGTAGCGCCCGCGATTTCGGCGCCGTCGGCCAGCCACTGGTAGCTGTACGAAACGTTGGTCAGCCCGTCGGTATCCACGATATCCGACGTGTCCGCCGTCAGCGTCTCGCCCACCTGGGCCGTGCCGCTGATGGTTGGCAGGCCGGTCGCCGGGGTGTTCTCAACACTAGCTTGGGCCAGTGGAACGCCCTTTCCCAACGAGGCGGCAAAGAGCAGGGTCAACGCAATCGCCAGAATGATGGCGGTTGCTAGGCTGCGATGGAAGGCGGACGGGGCCGCGGGCCTCACGGCAACACGGGCTGCTGTGACCGCTGTCTCCACTCTATCTACGAGCTTGTCGAATCCCAAGTAAATGCCTCCCCGCCCTACGTTGGGGCAAAGGAACTTTCTGCCGTCTCTCGTGCGGACGGCTCCCTAGCCCTCGCGATCCTCGCTACCCGCTACGGGGCCGCCGGGATGTCGATGTGGTACCAGCGGGACCGCTCGCTTGTTCCGTGCTCGTTGATGGCCTTGATCCGGTAGGTGTAAGTGGCGCCGGCCGCCACCGTGTCGTCGGTGTAGGTGGTGGCGGCGCTGCCCGTGTCCGCGACCAATACACTGAAGTCGCCCCCGGTATTGTTCTCGCGGACGCGCCGCAGGATCACGTAGCCGATGATGGAGTCGTCCTGGGGGTCGTCCCAGGTGAGCACGACCTGGCCGTGCGACTCCGTGGCTTCGAGGCCCGTGGGCTTGTCGGGTACGGGCGCTGCCGGAGTGTCGATGTGGGACCAGCGCGAGCGCTCGCTCGTTCCGGCCCCGTTGATGGCCTTGATCCGGTAGGTGTAGCGAGTCTCCGCCGCCACCGTGTTGTCGGTGTAGGTGGTGGCGGCCGTGCCCGTGTCCGCCACCAGCACATCGAAGTGGCCCTCCGAGTCGACCCCGGGAATGCGCCGCAGGATGACGTAGCCGGTGATGCTGTCGTCGCCGGGGTCGTCCCAGGTGAGGGTCACCGAGTCGTGGGTTGCCGTGGCTTCGAGGCCCGTGGGCTTGTCCGGCGGCTCCGTGGGTTGCGTACCGGCCACCACGTCCGTAGCCGCGCTGGTCAGCGTCTCCTCGTTATCGGCATCGTCGGTGAAGGACACCTGCACCGTAATGGCCTTGCTTTCTTCGCTATCGGTCAGGGTGTAGGTGGCGTTGGTCGCTCCCGATATGTCGGAGTCGTCGGCAAGCCACTGGTAGGTGAAGGAAGCGTTAGTCAACCCGTCGGCGTCGGCGATGCCCGACGTGTCGGCGGTGAGTGTCTGGCCCACCTGGGCCGTGCCGCTGATGGTGGGCGCTCCCGTGGCCGGGGTGTTGGGCGTGGGCGCTGCTGCCACAGCATCCGTGGCCGCGCTGGTCAGCGTCTCCTCGTTGTCGGCATCGTCGGTGAAGGACACCTCCACCTTGATGGCCTTGCCCTCGTCGGCAGCCACCGGGGTGTATGTGGCGTTGGTCGCTCCCGATATGTCGGCGTCGTCGACAAGCCACTGGTACTCGTACTGGACGTTGCTAAGCCCGTCCGCGTCGGCGATCCCCGACGTGTCCGCCGTCAGCGTCTCCCTCACCTGTGCCGTTCCGCTGATGGTGGGCGCGCCCGTCGCCGGGCTGTTGTCCGGCGTGTCCGCGTCTTCTGAGCATGGCTCGATCTCGTCGCTCTCCTCCACCTCCGGCACGGGCACCCCGTCCCAGTCCGATGCGTTGGTCCCGAACAACTGCTCGATCTGCGACCACTCCGATTCCCCGCACAGCTCATCGCTCGAACCCTCAGCCACGAGAGCCCATGCAGGTTGCTCACCACCGCGCTTGATCCGTGGAACGCGATGTCCACTCTCGGCGGCGGGCAGGTCCAACCACTCCCCACCTTTGACGTGGTAGTACTGGACCACGTACCAGCCGGCGTCCTCTATGTCCTGCCAGTCCAGCTGCACCATGCCGTGATGCAGGTATCTCCGTCTCCGACAACACCGGAGTGCCCAGGACCACGGGGCATGGCTCGATCTCATCGCCCTCCTCCACCTCGGGTACGGGCACTCCCTCCCAGTCAGACTGCATTGGTCCCGAACAACTGCTCGATCTGCGACCACTCCGATGCTCCCGCACAGCTCATCGCACCAACCCGCAGCCACGAGAGCCCATGCAGGTTGCTCACCACCGCGCTTGATCCGTGGAACGCGATGTCCACTCCCTCGGCGGGCAGGTCCAACCACTCCCCGTCTTCGACGTGGTAGTACTGGACCACGTACCAACCGGCGTCCTCTATGTCCTCCCAGTCCAGCCGCACCATGCCGTGATGCAGGTTCTCCGTGTCCGACAGCACCGGCGTGCCCAGGTCCACCGCCGAGCCGGACGTGGGAGTGGCGCTCACCTCCCCGGAGGCCGGTCCGTATGGTCCGTAGCTGTAGCCCCTGCCGTTCCCGGCCTTTACCCGGAAGAAGTACTTGACTCCATTGGCCAGATTGGCCTGGTCGTTCGTCGTATAGGTGGTACTTCGCGCTGTGCCCCAAATGTTCTTGTCGTAGTCCTTGCCGTCGACCCTCCACTCGATGCGGTATCCCGTTGCGGGCGCGTTGCCGCTGTCGGCGGGCGACTCCCAGGACAGGGTGACCACCTTGTTTCCTGGGGTGGCGGCGAGGTTGCGGGGCGCTCCCGGCGGGCCGTCGCCCCACACGGGAGCCGTGGGCGCGCTGGTGAGCGTCTCCTCGTTGCCGCCGTCGTCGGTGAAGGTCACTCTGACCTTGACGGACCTGCCCTGGTCGGCGGCTACGAGCTTGTAGCTCGAGCCGGTCGCATTCTCCATATCCGTATCGGTTGTTCCGTCACTGGATACCCACTGGTAGGCGAACGTCTCGCCGCTCAGACCGTCGGCGTCGGCGATGCCGGTGATGTCCGCCGTCAGCGTCTCTCCCACCTGCGCCGTGCCGCTGATGGTCGGCGCGCCGGTTGCCGGGGCGTTGGATGCCGACGCCGGCCCGGCCCTCACCCAGTCCGAGCCCTCACCCGGGCCGGACTCGTTGCGGGCGGTCACCCGGTACTCGTACTCGACGCCCTGTTCCGCGCTCTCATCGGTATAGCCGGTATCGGCGCTGCCGGTGTCTTCCACCAGGGTGTGGTGGTCCCTGGGCTGCCCATGGGAACGCTGGGGACCGCTGCCGTCCTCGCCGGCGGGGCGGCGCTCGATGCGGTAGCCGGTGACCGTGGCGCCGTCGGGGGCCTGCCAAGTCAGCCTTACCCCGCCCTTCTCCTCGACCGCCCGCACGTTCTTGGGCGGGGGCGGGGCGGACCTAGCGGCGCTGGCTGCGATCACTGACTGATCGGCAGACACGCCGTCGCCGATGCTGTTGCGCGCCCGCACCCGCACCGTGTACTCCAGTCCGGGGGTGAGGCCGGCGATGGTGTGGGAGGTCGCTGCGGAGTCGTCAATCACGGCCTGCTGGGTGGGGCTGATGAAGCCTTCCTGAGGCCAGCTCTGTACATGGACCTTCCATTGCACCGTGTAGCCCAGCAGCGGCGCGCCGCCCGCTTCGGCCGGCGCGGTCCACGACACGTCGATACTGCCTGCGGCGCTGCCCGCTGTCGCGGTGACGCCGGTCGGCGCGTCCGGCTCGCAGCCGCCGTCGGTCCACGGGCTGATGACGTCGCTGTCTTCGGACGCAGCCACGTTGCCCGCCTTGATCGAGCAGAGGCCGTTGAACTCGTCCTGGAGCAGGTTCATCACCAGGAAGCGATGGCCGTTGGTCCCGATATCCGACACCGCGGCCCACGCGTCGTCGCTGGCCGCGTCGCCGGTGAAGGTGTCGGTGAACCACGACGACGTGGTGTCAGCGCCGTTGGGGTCGGTGCCCGACGGGTGCATGGCGTGCCGCGCCACTGCCTCACTGGTCGCGTTCGGCTCGGTACGCCCGTCGGAGAAGCAGACGTTGCCGTAATAGGCCAGGTCGGCGGGCGCGACTCCCTCGGCCACGTGGGAGAGGGCGTCCGCCAGCGTTTCCGTGGCGCAGAGCGCCATGATGGACGCGGAGTCGCCCTTGTACTCCTGCCCGAAGAAGTACAGGAGGGCGCGGCCCACCGGCCCCCGAGTGTCCTGGTCGTGCAGGTCGGTGACCAGCGTCCACACGTGGGCCAGCTCGTGAACGGCCACGTAGTCGAACCTCTCCTGCGTCAGCAGGTCCCAGTCAATGTCAATTTCAAGCTTGCCGAACGTGCAGCCGCCCAGGTTTTCGGTCGAGTTGCTCTCCGTGGTGCAGCCGGCTCCGGTCTTGCCCTGGCTGCCCTGGTCCAGGTCGGCGGCTTGCACCGTCCCGGCGGAGGCGTGGGCCCAGGCGGTGCGCAGCCAGGGCCAATTCTCGTCGCGGGCGTCGACCACCGCTTCCAGCGCGCTGCGCACCGCCACATGGTCTTCCTCCGACGCCATGGCCGCGTCCTCGGTCGCCGTCTCGGTCGTCTCGGCCTCCGGGCCGAAGTCGCTCTGAGAGTGACAGTTCTCCAGCACCGCCGCGGAGCCGGTCTCGAATCGAGCTTCCACAGCGAAGCTATATTCCTCGCCGTTACCGGGCGGCCTCAGCTTGAAGGTGATGACATTGCCGCTCACTACCACGTCGTAGTACTCGTAGAAGTCGAACGCCGCCGTGCCCGTCTGGCACACCGTCTGGTACGGGACGGCGTCGGATTCTTGGCCGGTCTCTTCCCATGACACGCGGTACACCAGCACCGGGTCGCCGTCCGCGTCCTGGAGGAATCCCTCGCCGCGCTCGTCGGGCGCGTCCCAGCTCACCCGGAAGTCCTGGTTGCGCGTTTGCACCGTCAGGTTGGACACCTTCTTGGGCCGGCCGACAGTCGCTTCCGCCTCGACCCAGTCGCCCGGGTCACTCGATGCATTCAGCGACGCCACCTGCACGACATACGCTTCGCCGTCGGACAAACCGCTGATGCTGTACTCGGTGCCGGTCGCTACATCGGCCATGTCCGATGCGGCGAACGCCGGCTCGCTGGATTTCCTCCAGCGCACCCGGTAACCGCCCGCCGGTGCGCCTGCGCCGGGCTCGTCCCATTCCAGATCGAGGCGGAGCTTGCCGGCGAAGGCCCGCAGGTTCTCCGGCGGGACGGTCGTGTCGGCCGCCTCGCGGGTGACCGTGATGGTGTAGGCGCGGGTCGAGTTGCCGTTGGAGGAGGTCACTGTGACGGTGATGGCGGTATCGGCGCCTTCTGCGAGCGTCACCTGGTGGCCTGTCGTGTTGGTGTCGGCGTCGGCGGGAGTGATGACCACGTCCGATGAGCCGCCGCTCTGCGTGGCGGTGGCCGTCACCGTGGTGGAGGAGAGGCTCGTCGTGGCGGTGAAGCTAGTTATGGCTGTGCCCGCAGCGCCCGCGGTGAACGTCTGGTCCAAAGTGATCGCGCTGAGCGACAGCGCCGATAGGGTGGCGTCCGCGACCGTCAGGCTGCCGTCCACCTTGTGGTCGGGCTGGGGGCCCGGTCTTACGTGCTCCAGCAAGGCGTCGAGTCCCGAGTCGACGCCGACGACGGACTGGTCGCCCTGGAGTTCGAAGAAGGTCGGGTTGGTGGAGTGCGTGTGGTCGACGATGAAGATGCCGTTGTCGTCGGTGTCGTCGGACTGCACCGTGTAGGCGAAGACCAGCTCGGTGGTGCCGTTGCCGCTCTTCAGCGGCGCGCGCCGAGGGCCGCTGACGGAGATGCCGAAGTCGACGTCGCCGGTGACGTTCACCGCCTCGTTGAAGGTGACGGTGATCTCGATGTCCTCGCCCAGCCCGTAGGTGTCGTTGGACGGGTCCGCCTTCGGGGTGGAGGTCACTTCGATGCCGGTCACATAAGGCCCGTCGGGCACCCCCGGGCGCAGCACGAACGACAGGCCGTAGAGAGGGTAATCGAAAGTATCGAGGACGTCGGAGAAATGGATCTCTGACCCGGTTCGACATGGAAGACCGGCCGCGGGTTGGCTGTCGCCCAATTCAGAGGTGTTCTCAGCTTCGCCATCCTCGCTTGTGCCGGTCCATACCAGGGCAGAGGTCCTGCACTCACCCGTGGGCGAGAAGTCCACCTCGGATCCAGTCTCGTTGCTGCCGGGGTCGCCTTGGTCCCACGAGTCGTCGTAGAAGTCGCGGTAGTCGTCGGCGACGTTGGCGCCGTTGAGCCACCAGATCGGCACACCCCGGTTCGACGACGTGTACCTGGTGGCAGTGTTGTCCAGGGCGCTGACCGACGCGGTGCTCGCGAGCGCCCGGAACAGGCTGCGGTAGTCCTGGATGTCGGCGTGCCCCCCCGCCACGGCATCCTGCACGAACTGGTTGTAGACGTCGATGTCGCTCGAGGTGGGATAGATCTCGCCGGAAGTGACGAACAGCAGCCGGAAGCCGACGCCGATCATGGTCCCGTCGGGCACCAGCTCAGATGTCACCAGGATCTCGTTGTCGATGAGGCCGACCGTCGCGGTGCTCTGCGCGCCGGGGCTCACCCCCGAAGGCAGCGGGTTCCCGAATTCCAGGGTCAGCGTATCGTCGTTGCCGTAGCCGTCGTAGACGTCGTCGTCGGTAGCGGTGACAGTGAAGGTGGCGGATGTGTCGCCGCTGTTAATGGTCACCGAGTTGGCCGACAGCGAGTAGTCGTCGTCGCCGGCGCCGCCGTTCTCAGTCACGGTGATGGGGATGGTCACGGTGCTCTCCGGGTCGGCGCTCAGGGTCACGGTAATCGTGACGGCGCCGCGGCCCTCGATGGCGGTGTAGGCGTCCGCCCCGAATTCGGCCGTCACATTGATGATCGCCCCCACCGGCGTCTCCGACGCCTCCGCGCTCCACGGGCCGTTGCCGGCGTCGTTCCCAGCCCGCACCCGCACCGTGTACTCGCTGTCGTTGGTCAGCCCGGTGATCTCATGGTCGGTTGCGTCGGCGGCAGGCGTGACGGACTGCCCGGCGGTGGCGGCCTGAGCCCAGGTCTGGGCGGCGGTCTTCCACTCCACGTCGTAGCCGGTGATGGCGCTGCCGCCGTTGGCCGGGGCGCTCCACGTCGCCGTCAGCTTCTCGTCGCCTGCGGTCAGGGTCACCACGGGCGCGGCCGGACGGTTGGGCGCGGCTTGGCCGGTGAAGTCCGCCACCTCGTTGCTCGCGGCGTCGGCCAGGGCGTTGGAAGTCGGCTCGTCGTAGGCGACGGTGACCGTCCCGCCCGCGGCGATGGCCGGGCTCATGGTCAGCACCACCGTATTGGCGTCGGAGTCGTGGAAGGCGACGCTCGCCGGGTTGACGGCCGTGCCGCCGTCGACGGTCACCTCGAACGCGTCCGCGGCGGGCGCCGAGCCGCTGGTGTCCAGGTCCTCGTCGAACACGATGTCGATGGTCGCGCCGTCGGTGGACACCGCGGCAGAGTCCACCGTCGGGGCGGTTGAGTCGGTCGCCACCTCGCGGGTGACGGTGACGGTGACGGTGTAGGCGCGCATCGAATCGCCGTTGGAGGCGGTTACCGTCACGGTGATGACGGTGTCGGCGTCTTCTGCGAGCGTCACCTGGTGGCCCATCGTGTTGGCGTCGGCGTCGGCGGGGGCGATGGCCACGGCGGCGGAGCTCTGTACGGCACTGGCCGTCACCGTGGTGGAGTCGACCGAGGTGTCCACCGACGCCGTGTAGCTCAGGGTCCCGGCGGCGAACGCCGGGGCGAGGGTGATCCCGTCAAGCACCAGCGACTCCAGCCTGGCGTCGGCGCCGGTGAGCGAGCCGTTCACCAGGTGGTCGTCGTGGTCGGAGCGGTCGCGTGACAGCCCGCGGTGGTCCAATCTGGCGGCTCTGCCCGTAGAACCCTTGATGGACTGGGAGCCCTCGAGGGGGAACGGAGTGAAGAGGCCTTGGCGGTCTGCGTGCTTGCCGGACCCGCCGACCCAGACGCCGACGATTGGGTTCATGTCGGGATCGTCTCGGTCGCCGGGTTGCACGGTGTAGGCGTACACCAGTTGCTTGGTGCCGTTGCCGCTCTCCAGTTCGGCGTCCCTTCGATCTTGTGTGGACTGTGTGCCTCCGAGGAAGAAGCGGAACCTGACGTCGCCGGCCGTCGGGTCGCCGGTGACGGTCACCGGGTCGTCGAAAGTGACGGTGAACTCGATGTTCTCGCCCAGCCCATAGGTGCTGCCGACCTGCGGGGTGGAGGTGATCTCGATATCGGTGAGCCTCGGGTTCGGGTTCACCTTGCGGTCCGGCTCCCACACGATGCTTCCGGGGTAGGCGTCCACCGTGGAACCGCCCGCACGGGTGATCGACGTGCCTGAGGGCAGCTCCAGCACGAGCTCGGCATTGGAGATGCCGGCGCTGCTGTTGTCGTAGTCGGTGTCGGTGACCAGATGGGTGAACACGAGTTCGGTACTCGTGCTCTCGGAATCCTGGAATTCCGCCTGGAGGGTGTCGCTGCCGATCTTCATCGGGAACGTGGGCGCACCGTTCACCGTCACCGCCTCGCTGAAGATGACCCTCACATTGATGGTGTCGCCGCTGCGGTACGGGCCGTCGGGCAGGTCCACCGTCTCGACGCGGGTCACAGACGGCGTGTCGGCGGGCGCGGCGGCGTAAAGCGCGTACGACAGGCCGTACAGGGGGTACTTCGGCCTGGTCGTTGAACCGCCTTGGAACAGCTCACCCGCCGTCTCGAAGGGTTCCGCGAATCCCGAGGGGTTCTGGCCCAAGGGAAATCGTGTAGTGCCGTCCTTGTCGGTACCGGTCCACACCTTGTCTTCGTCTTCGAAGTCGACTTCGTCGCCGTCCTCCTCGCGGCCCGGGTTCTGGTGATCCCACGTATTGTCGTAGAAGTCGCGGTAGTCGTCGGCGGCCTTGGGGCCGTCGAGCCACCAGATGGGCACGCCGCCGTTGCCGGTGGTGGCGGTGTTGTCCCTGGCGTTGACGGCCTCGGTGCTGGCCAGCGCCTGGAACTGGCTGCTGTAGGGCCGGATGTCCTCGTGGCCGTGACTCTTGGCGCGGCTCTGCACGTGCATGTTGTAGTCGTCGATGTCGGTCGAGGTGGCGTCGCGCTTGTTCGAGGTGACGAACAGCAGGCGGAATCCTTCGCCGATGGCGGTCCCGTCGGGGATCAGGTCTGACGTGGCCGGGACCTCGTTGTCGATGAGGCCGACCGTGGCGGTCTCCTGCGTGCCGGCGGTCACGCCCGTGAGCGTCCCGAAGCTCAGGGTGACGGTCTCGTCGTTGCCGTCGCCGTCGTGGAAGTCGTCGTCGGTGGCGACCACGGTGAAGCTCTCGGTGGGGAGGCCGTCGCCGTCGAGGACGCTGGCCGAGTCGAAGGTGACCGAGGCCGGCACCCCCGAGTAGTCGTCATCCGACGCGCCGCCGCCCAGGGACTCAGAGATCGGCACCGTCACGTCGCCCGTGGGCACGGCGCTCAGCGTCACCGTCACCGTCGTGCCCGGGTGGCCCTCCAGCGCTGCATACGACTCCGCCGCCCACGACACCTCGATGTCGGCGGCAGCCCGATTGGCCGCAGCCTGGCCGGTGAACGACTCGACCGCGTTGTCGGCCGCGTCCTTGAGCGGGTTCGTGGTCGGCTCGTCATAGTCCACGCTGACCGTCCCGCCCGCCGCGATGGTGTCGGCGGTGGCCATGGTCAAGGTGATCGCGTTGGCGTCGGTGGCGTGGAATGCGACGCCTGTCGGGTTGACCGCAATGCCGCCGTCGACGGTCACCTCGAACGCGTCCGCGGCGGGCGCCGAGCCGCTGGTGTCCAGGTCCTCGTCGAAGACGACGTCGATGGTCGCGCCGTCGGCTGACACCTGCGCCGAGGACGCCAATGGGGCGGTTGAGTCCACCGCCGCCTGGCGGGTGACGGTGACGGTGTAGGCGCGCATCGAGTCGCCGTTGGTGGAGGTCACCGTGACGGTGATCACGGTGTCGCCCACGTCGAGAATCACCTGGTGGCCCGTCGTGTTGGTGTCGGCGTCGGCGGGGTCGATGTCCACGGCCGACGAGCCGCCGCTTTGGCTGGGCGTGGCCGTGACCATCGTGGAGGAAACCATCGTCGCGGCGGTGAAGCTGATCGTGGCGGTGCCCGCCGCGCCCGCGGTGAACGTCTGGTCCAGGGTGATCCCGCTGAGCGACAGCGCCGACAGGGTGGCGTCGGCTGCCGTCAGGCTGCCGTCCACCTTGTGGTCGCCCTGAGTGCCCGGCGAGTCGTGCTCCAGCAAGGCTTCGAGGCCCGACAGGGCGCTGGTGATCGACTGGCCGGTGTCGAGGCTGAGGGTCGGATGATTCGCGTTGTCGGGGTCTGCGATCCAGATGCCATTGGTGTCGGTGTCGCCGGACTGCACGGTGTAGGCGAAGACCAGCTCGTCGGTGCCGCTGCCGCGGGCCAGCCGCGCCTGGCGCTGCGAGTCCTGACCACTGGTGTTGAAGCGGAAGATGACGTCGCCTGCTACCTCCACCGCCTCGCTGAACTCAACGGTGATCTCGATGTCCTCGCCCAGCCCGTAGGTGTCCGTGGCCGCCTTCGGCGTGGAGGTCACCGCCACGGCGGTGATGGTGGGCCGAGCCGCCGTCGGGGTGGCGGTCTGCTCGGGGCTCGGCGGGCCGCTGCCCGCGACGTTGGTGGCCACGACGCGCACGGTGTAGGCCACGGGGACGAGGCCGGTGATCTGGTAGGGGCTGGCCGCGGCGCTGGCCGTCTGTCCCTCGGCGACGGCGTCGTCCCAGGTCTGGGACCCGGTGCGCCACTGCACGGTGTAGCCCGTTACCGGGCTGCCGCCGTCGGCGGCGGGCGCGGTCCATGTCACGTCCAGCGTCCCCGCGCCGGAAGTCAGCGTCGGCGTGCCCGGCGCGGCCGGCCGGTTGGTCGCCGACACGGTGAAGCCGTCCGTCTCCTGGTCGTTCGAGTTCTGGATGACGTTCGTAGACGGCTTGGTGTAGGTCACCGACACCGTATCGCCGGCGGCGATGGTGTCGGCGCTGTCCATGGTCAACGTGATGGTGGTGGCGTCGGTGGCGTGGAAGGCTGCGTTGTCCGGATTAACGGCCGACGCCGTGCCGACGGTCACCGTGAATGCCGACGCGGCGGGCGCCGAGACGTTGGTGTCCAGGTCCTGGTCGAAGACGATGTCGATGGTCTCGCCGTCCTCGGACACGGCCGCTGACCCGGCCACCGGCTCGACCAGCTCCGGCGTGCCCGTCACCACATTAGAGGTGAGGCGAGTGTTGACGGATTGGTCTGCGCCCTCGTTGCCGTATGCGAACCGGACCTTGTAGGCCGTGCCGTTTTCGAGCCCGGTGATGGTGTACTCGGCCGCAAGCAGCGCCGCCTTCAGCTCGTCGCCGTCCAGTGCGTAGACACCGGAGTCGTCGCCGAAGTCGTTCGCGGCCGCGTAGAGATCATCTGAGAACTCCTGGTCGGCGACGACCCACTGGATGACCGGAAAGTGGTCGGTCTCGGGGAGTGTCTTACCTTCATAACCTTCCTGGCTGAAGTCTGCGAGGACCCGGGCGCCGGCCCACATCTCCTGCTGCCAGCTGATCGTGAGCGCGCCGTTGCCTGAGACCGCGCCGCTGAGCTGCGCCACGTCGGGATCCGGATCCTCCATCCTGTAATTTCCCGTGCCAGGCGTGACAACGAAATTCAATGCGGCGGCGACCGCATTGCGCGGCAGTATCCCTCTGAATATGTAATAGCAGGCGAAGTTTCTCTGGGCGATCTCGTACTGGTTCCCGGACCAGCCCACGTGCTCCCAATCGGCTTTGGCGGCGCCCGGATGCAAGATCTCGAGATTGATGTCGCGGTTGTTCTCGAAACCGTCCCCTTCCCGTCCCCACTGACTGCACTTTCTACCGTCCGCACCGAAGCGCAGCAGTGCGCCGGTGATCGGCACAGTCTCGTCGCGGTGGTAGCTCTCCATCCACAGGCTGCGCACCACCTTCACCTCTACGAGTCCCTCGTCATTGACGGTGCGCTCCAGCGAGTCGTGGACACGGAAGATGACCTTGCTGCTGACGACGTCTTCGCCCACCTCCTCGTCGGGATCTCTGAAAGAGACGTTGTCGAAGTCCATGTCAGCCGGAGCGTCCGATCTCCTGACGGTGACGGCGACCGCGTTGGTCCATAGGCTGGCGCGGCCGGTAACACGGGCGCGCACCCGGAACTCGTACTCGGTACCGTAGGAGTGAATAGCTGAGAACCGGCGCTCAAAGCGGAGCCCGCCGTCATCACGGTCCCTTCCGACGTACCTCTGGCGGCCGGTGCTCCAGTCCTCGCTGCCGCTCCTCCACTGGATCTCCCATCCCTGGAGGTCGGCGTCGGAAGCCGCGCTCGTTGGAGGAAGCCAACGCACCAGCACAAATCCCGCGGTGACTCCTGGTCCCCCTCCCCCGCCGTCGAACAGCCACGGGCCGCCGGGGGGCGGATAGGCGTCGCCCGCGATGGTGGCGGCAACGGCCCGTGGGCCGTTCCCGGCGTCGTTGACGGCGCGTACCCGCACCGTGTATCTGGTGCCGTCAACGAGGCTGGTGATCGTCTCGGAGAGGGCCTCTGCGTCGGCCCGGCTCACCGTCGTGTAGCCGGAATCAGCCGACGCCTTGTACTGCACCTCGTAGCCGGTGATGGCAGCGCCGCCGTTGGCGGGCGCCTCCCACGACGCGGTGATCTGGCCGGCGGCGGGGGCCAGGGTCAACGTGGGCGCGGCGGGCCGGTTGGGCACGGCAATCGCATCATTGCCGGTGAACGACTCGACCTGGTTTGGGTCTGGGTCGTCTGCGAGGTCCTGGAGAGGGCTGGCGGTCGGTTCGGTGTAGGCGACGGTGACGGTGGCGCCCGCGGCGATCTCCGCGGCCATGGTCAGGGTGACCGTGGCGCCGCTGATCGCCACGGTCGCCGGATTGACCGCCGTGCCGCCGTCGACGGCCACATTGAAGGTCGACGCGGCAGGCGCCGAGTCGCCATCGAGGTCTTCGTCGAAGACGATCTTGATGATCTTGTAATCGTCCGAAGAGTCGGTCTCGAGACGGGCCTCCGACACCGACGGGGCGGTGAGGTCGGCCTCGGCGGGGGTGGCCGACACCGCGACGCTCCACGGGCCGTTGCCGGCATCGTTCACGGCGCGGACCCGCACCGTGTACTCAATGCCGTTGGTGAGACTGCCGATGGTTTCGGAGGTGGCTTCGCCGTCGGCGCGGATCACCGCGGCGTAGGCGGAGTCGGCAGCGGAGGCGAGCCTGTACTGGACCTCGTAGCCGGTGATGGCGCTGCCGCCGTTGGCCGGGGCGGCCCACGTCGCCGTCAGCTTCTCGTCGCCCGCGGTCAGCGTCACCACGGGCGCGGCGGGACGGTTGAGCGCGGTTTGGGTGAAGTCCGCCACCTCGTTGCTCGCGGCGTCGGCCAGGGCGTTGGAAGTCGGCTGGTCGTAGGCGACGGTGACCGTCCCGCCCGCGGCGATGGCCGGGCTCATGGTGAGGACCACCGTATTGGCGTCGGAGTCGTGGAAGGCGACGCTCGCCGGGTTGACGGCCGTGCCGCCGTCGACGGTCACGTCGAACGCGTCCGCGGCGGGCGCCGAGCCGCTGGTGTCGAGGTCCTCGTCGAACACGATGTCGATGGTCGCGCCGTCGGAGGACACCGCGGCAGAGTCCACCGTCGGGGCGGTTGAGTCGGTCGCCGCCTGGCGGGTGACGGTGACGGTGTAGGTGCGCATCGAGTCGCTGTTGGAGGAGGTCACCATGACCGTGATCACGGTGTCGGCGTCTTCTGCGAGCGTCACCTGGTGGCCGCTCGCGTTGAGGTCGGCGTCGGTGGGGGCGGTGATTCTACCGTTGGCCCCGTTCTGACCCTGGGAGATGGCGATGTTGACCGTGGTGGAGGAGAGGCTCGTCGTGGCGGCGTAGGCCGTGGTGCCGGGGGCGAACGCCGGGACCAGGGAGATCCCGCTCAGCGTGAGGGACGAAAGCGTGGCGTCCGCGCCCGTCAGGCTGCCGTCCACCTTGTGGTCGCCCTGGGTGCCTTCCTGTTCGTGCTCCAGCAAGGCGTCGCGTCCCGAGTCGACGCCGACGACGGACTGGTCGCCCCGGAGGTCGAAGGTCGGGTTGGTGGAGTGCGTGTGGTCGACGATGTAGATGCCGTTGGCGTCGGTGTCGTCGGACTGCACCGTGTAGGCGAAGACCAGCTCGGTGGTGCCGTTGCCGCTCTTCAGCGGCGCGCGCCGAGGCCCGCTGACGGAGATGCCGAAGTCGACGTCACCCTCTACCTCGTCACCGGTGACGGTCACCGCCTCGCTGAAGGTGACGGTGATCTCGATGTCCTCGCCCAGCCCGTAGGTGTCGTTGGACGGGTCCGCCTTCGGGGTGGAGGTCACTTCGATGCCGGTGATGCGCGGCGGCGCGTTCACCGCGAAGTCGGTGCTCAGCACGATTGGTCCGAGGTGCGCCGCGACCGCGCTTTCGTTCAGGCGAGTGATCGAGGCGGTACTCGGCAGGTCGAACGTCCGTGCCGTGCTTGAGATGCCGTCGAGGTCGGTGTCGTCGTCGGTGACCTGGTAGGTGAACACCAGTACGGTGTCGGTGCTGTTCGCGGAATCATAGTCCGCGGCGCGGGTGTTCGCGCCGATTTCCAACGGGAACGTGGGCGTGCCTGTGCCGGAGAGCGACACCGCCTCGCTGAACGTCACCTCGACCGTGATCGTGTCGTTGGAGTAGTACACGCCGTTGGCTGGCTCGGGATCCAACACGACGCCGGTCACATACGGCGTATCTGTGGGCGCCGCCGCGCGCAGAACGAAGGACAGGCCGTAGAACCACAAATTAGGATCGGCGCTACTGCTAATTGTACCGAGCAGCTCATCTCCGGAGCCCTGCCCGGGAAGGGCAGCCGCCACGCTTGAGCGGCCAAGGCCGGCGCCACTACTGCCGGATACGGCTTCGGTGCCGTTGGAACGGGTGCCCGTCCAGACCCCAGCTGTAAAGACATTGAAATCGCTGGGGAAGTCAAACTCGTCGCCATCCGAGCGCCGGCCCGGATCGCGGTGATCCCATGAACCGTCGTAGAAGTCCTGGTAATCGTCGGCGGCCCTGGGTCCCTCCACCCACCAGATCGGCAGGCCCTTGTCCGCCGACGTGTGGGTGGTGCCGGTGTGGTCCCGGGCATCCACGTCGCGGGTGCTGCCCAGCACCCGGAACAGTTCGACGTAGTCCTTGATCTCGGCGCTGCCATTCCCGGTGATGTCTCTCTGTATGTGGTTGTCGTAGTCGGAGATGTCGCCGCTCTTAGCGTTGCCCTTGTCATTGGTGAGGAACAGCAGCCGGAATCCGCCGCCTATCGCCGTCCCCCCAGGCACCAGGTCCGAACTCACCAGTACCTCGTTGTCGATGAGGCTGACATCGGTGGTGGCCTGGTTTCCCTCGCTCACGGCGTCGGGCGGCGTCCCGAAGCCCAGGGTCAGCGTCTCGTCGTTGCCGTCGCCGTCGTAGATGTCGTCGTCGGTGGCGGTGACGGTGAAGGTGGCCGAGGTGCTGCCGCCGGCGATGGTCACCGAGTTGGCCGACAGGGTGTAGTCGTTGGTGTCGGCTCCGCCGTTCTCGATCACGGTAATGGGGATGGTCACGCTGCGCTCCGGGTCGGCGCTCAGGGTGACAGTAATCGTGACGGCGCCGCGGCCCTCGATGGCGGTGTAGCTGGCCGCGTCGAACTCGACCGTCACGGCGACCGGCATGGTGCCGTCATTGTCCGTCAGGCTCACCGTGGCGGTGCGCTGGGTTCCCTCGCTCACCTCGTCTGGCAGAGTGCCGAAGCTCAGGTTCACGCTCTCGCCGTCGTCGTCCACGCTGTCGTCGGTGGCGGTGACGGTGAAGGTCGCCGAGGTGCTGCCGCCGGCGATGGTCACCGAGTTGGCCGACAGGGTGTAGTCACCGGCAGTTGCCCCGCCCGCGCCTGCGGCGGTGATGGGGATGGTCACGCTGCGCTCGGGGTCGGCGCTCAGGTTGACGGTGACCGTGGCAGCGGTCCCGCCCTCGGTGGCGGTGTAGCTCGCCGCGCCGAACTCCACCGTTACCTGGGTGATCGTCGACACCGGCGTCTCCGACTCCTCCGCGCTCCACGGGCCGTTGCCGGCGTCGTTGGCCGCCCGCACCCGCACCGTGTACTCGGTGTCATTGGTCAGGCCGGTGATCTCATGGTCGGTTGCGTCGGCGGCAGGCGTGGCGGACTGCCCGGCGGTGGCGGCCTGAGCCCAGGTCTGGGCGGCGGTCTTCCACTCCACGTCGTAGCCGGTGATGGCGCTGCCGCCGTTGGCCGGGGCGGTCCACGTTGCCGTCAGCTTCTCGTCGCCTGCGGTCAGGGTCACCACGGGCGCGGCTGGACGGTTGGGCGCGGCTTGGCCGGTGAAGTCCGCCACCTCGTTGCTCGCGGCGTCGGCCAGGGCGTTGGAAGTCGGCTGGTCGTAGGCGACGGTGACCGTCTCGCCCGCGGCGATGGCCGGGCTCATGGTCAGCACCACCGTATTGGCGTCGGTGGCGTGGAAGGCGACGCTCGCCGGGTTGACGGCCGTGCCGCCGTCGACGGTCACCTCGAACGCGGCCGCGGCGGGCGCCGAGCCGCTGGTGTCCAGGTCCTCGTCGAACACGATGTCGATGGTCGTGCCGTCGGTGGACACCGTCGCCGAATCCACCGACGGGGCGGTGGTGTCGCCTGCGATGGGCGTTTCCGACGCCTCCGTGCTCCAAGGGCCGTTGCCGGCGTCGTTCCCAGCCCGCACCCGCACCGTGTACTCGGTGTCGTTGGTCAGCCCGGTGATCGTCTCGGTGAGGGCTGCCGCGTCGGCGCGGGTCACCGTCACATAGGTCGAGTCGGCGGCGCCGGCGACCTTGTGCTCCACCGTGTAGCCCGTGATGGCGCTGCCGCCGTTGGCCGGGGCGGCCCACGTCGCCGTCAGCTTCTCGTCGCCTGCGGTCAGCGTCACCCCGGGCGCGGCGGGACGGTTGGGCGCGGCTTGGCCGGTGAAGTCCGCCACCTCGTTGCTCGCGGCGTCGGCCAAGGCGTTGGAAGTCGGCTCGTCGTAGGCGACGGTGACCGTCCCGCCCGCGGCGATGGCCGGGCTCATGGTCAGCACCACCGTATTGGCGTCGGAGTCGTGGAAGTCGACGCTGGCCGGATTGACGGCCGTGCCGCCGTCGACGGTCACCTCGAACGCGTCCGCGGCGGGCGCCGAGCCAGTGACGTCCAGGTCCTCGTCGAACACGATGTCGATGGTCGCGCCGTCGGCTGACACCTGCGCCGAGGACGCCTCCGGGGCGGTGGTGTCGCCTGCGATGGGCGTTTCCGAGGCCTCCGTGCTCCAAGGGCCGTTGCCGGCGTCGTTCCCAGCCCGCACCCGCACCGTGTACTCGGTGTTATTGGTCAGGCCGGTGATCTCATGGTCGGTTGCGTCGGCGGCAGGCGTGGCGGACTGCCCGGCGGTGGCGGCCTGAGCCCAGGTCTGGGCGGCGGTCTTCCACTCCACGTCGTAGCCGGTGATGGCGCTGCCGCCGTTGGCCGGGGCGGTCCACGTTGCCGTCAGCTTCTCGTCGCCTGCGGTCAGGGTCACCACGGGCGCGGCTGGACGGTTGGGCGCGGCTTGGCCGGTGAAGTCCGCCACCTCGTTGCTCGCGGCGTCGGCCAGGGCGTTGGAAGTCGGCTGGTCGTAGGCGACGGTGACCGTCCCACCCGCGGCGATGGCCGGGCTCATGGTGAGGACCACCGTGTCGGCGTCGGTGGCGTGGAAGGCGACGCTTGCCGGGTTGACGGCCGTGCCGCCGTCGACGGTCACCTCGAACGCGTCCGCGGCGGGCGCCGAGCCGCTGGTATCGAGGTCCTCGTCGAACACGATGTCGATGGTCGCGCCGTCGGAGGACACCGTCGCCGACGATACCTCCGGGGCGGTGGTGTCGCCTGCGATGGGCGTTTCCGACGCCTCCGCGCTCCACGGTCCGTCGCCGGCGTCGTTCCCAGCCCGCACCCGCACCGTGTACTCGGTGTCGTTGGTCAGCCCGGTGATCGTCTCGGTGAGGGCTGCCGCGTCGGCGCGGGTCACCGTCACATAGGTCGAGTCGGCGGCGCCGGCGACTTTGTGCTCCACCGTGTAGCCCGTGATCGTGCTGCCGCCGTTGGCCGGGGCCGCCCATGTCGCCGTCAGCTTCTCGTCGCCCGCGGTCAGGGTCACCACGGGCGCGGCCGGACGGTTGGGCGCGGCTTGGCCGGTGAAGTCCGCCACCTCGTTGCTCGCGGCGTCGGCCAGGGCGTTGGAAGTCGGCTGGTCGTAGGCGACGGTGACCGTCCCGCCCGCGGCGATGGCCGGGCTCATGGTCAGCACCACCGTATTGGCGTCGGAGTCGTGGAAGTCGACGCTGGCCGGATTGACGGCCGTGCCGCCGTCGACGGTCACCTCGAACGCGTCCGCGGCGGGCGCCGAGCCAGTGACGTCCAGGTCCTCGTCGAACACGATGTCGATGGTCGCGCCGTCGGCGGACACCGTCGCAGAGTCCACCGACGGGGCTATGGCGTCGAGGTCGCCGTCCACCTTCTGGTTCTCGTCGGCTGTGATCGCGGCGTGGGTCAGCACTGCGGCCACGCCGTTGTGGTCGCCCGTCGTGCCCGTGATGGCGCCGCCGTTGAGCTTCAGCGCCCCCATGGCGACGGCGATGCCGTCTGTGTCCTCGTCGTCGGCCACGACCGGATATGAGAAGGTCAGCACCGTGTTATCGGCGCTGATGGACTGATACTCCGCATCGCGGGTGTTGGAGCCGATGCCGAGCTCCAGGTTGGGCGTGTCCGACGCGGTGTCCACCGCCACCGCCTCGCTGAACGTGACCGCGACCGTGATGGTCTCACCGGCCTTGTAGACGGTGCCGTTGGCCGGCGTCGAGGTGATGGCGGCGACGGTGGCGTAGGGAGCGTCGGGCGGCTCGACATAGAGAAGGTCCGACAGGCCATAGAGCCCGAGCGTCGTATCGAGCATCAGAGCGAAGTCGGTATCGGCATCGAAGGCGTCCGACCACACGCTCTCGTTGTCGTCGGGCACCCCATACGTCGATGCCTCGATACCGGTGACGCTTCCGAGGTGCCGCGAAGACGCGCGTTCGCCGTTCGCGCCGGTTCCCGTCCAAACGTACCGGTCCGGATGGCGCGCCTCGTCGTTACCGTCAGGGATGAAGGTCTTCGTCTCGCCCGACTCGACACGCGCCGGGTTGGAGTGGGCCCAGCCGTCGTAGCAGGGGTCATCATCGGCGCGGCTGCAGAAGCTGCTGCTGGCGCGGTCGTACTCGTAGAAGTCATCGTTGTCGGCGGCGGCCAGGGGGCCGTTCAGCCACCAGATCGCCACGCCGACCCCGTCGGCGACCGGGTCGGTGCCGGTGTGGGCCCTGGGCTCGGGGCCGTCCCTGGTGGCGGCCAGCGCCTTGAACCACGTGCGGTAGTCCTGGATGTCGTCGTGGGCCGTGTCGGCGGCCAGCGCGTCCTGCACGTGCTTGTCGTAGGGGCCGATGTCGGTCGACCTGCCGTCGCGTGTGGTCGAGGTGATGAACAGCAGGCGGAACGACTCGCCGATAGCAACGCCGTCTGGCCGCAGGCTCCAGTCGTGGGGCACCACCGGGCGGTGGAAGGTCACCGTGTAGGCCTTGGTGGTCGTGCCGTCCTCGGCGGTGACCGTGATCGTCACCGCGCTCGATCCTCCGGCCAGGTCCACCTGGTATCCCTCGGTGCCGGTGTCGGCGTCGGCGCCGACACCGTCGACGCTGTAGGCCACGCTGGCGCCGTCGTCCGACACGGTGGCCACGAAGGTCACGCGGGTGACCGTGCCCGCCACGCTCAGGCTGTATGCAGTGGTGTCCGCAGCGAAGTCCGTGACGCTCGCAGCGCCCGTCCCGTCGTCCACCGTCAACGCGCTCAAGTCGGCGTCGTTGCTGGCGGCGGTGCCGGCCGAGGTGGTGTCTGTGCTCCATACGCCGTCGCCGATGCTGTTGACGGCGCGCACCCGCACGACGTACTGGTTGGATGGATCGACGCTGATCTGGTACTCGAGCGGCGAAGCGCCAATTGTCTGGCTGCTGGCATCCGCCCAGGTCTGGGTGGTGGTGCGCCACTGCACGGTGTAGGCGGTGATCGCCTTGCCGCCATCTGTGGGCGCGGTCCACGCCACGCTGACGATGTTCTGGGCGTTGGGCGCCGACACGGTGACGCCGGTAGGGGCGCCGGGCCGGTTGGCGGCGGCAACGGTGAAGTCCTCGACCTCGTTGCTCGCGGCGTCGGCCAGGGCGTTGGAAGTCGGCTGGTCGTAGGCGACGGTGACCGTCCCGCCCGCGGCGATGGCCGGGCTCATGGTGAGGACCACCGTGTCGGCGTCAGAGGCGTGGAAGGCAACGCTGGTGGGGTTGACCGCGGTGCCGCCGTCGACGGTCACGTCGAACGCGTCCGCGGCGGGGGCCGTGCCGGTGCGGTCCAGGTCCTCGTCAAACACGATCTCGATGGTCGTGCCGTCGGAGGACACCGTCGCAGAGTCCACCGCCGGCGGGGCCGCAACGACGTGCAGCACGAACGACAGGCCGTAGAGCGGCTTCGTCTCGCTCGAACTGACAGCGCCACCGACAAAATGCAGGTTGGTACCGACCCCTGGAGTGGCGTACGTCGTAGTACCCACGGAACCCAATATGGAGATGGTTGCCGTGCCGTCGTTCTCCGTGCCGGTCCATACCTGGTCGGTGTCTCCAAAGTCCACCTCGGACCCCGACTCGTTGCGGCCGGGATCCCGGTTGTCCCAGCTCCCGTCGTAGAAGTCGCCGTAGTCGTCGGCGGCCTCGGGGCCGTTGAGCCACCAGATGGGCACTCCCGGTTGCGCTGTCGTGTGGGTGGTGGCGGTATTGTCGATGGCGTCGACGTCTGAGGTGCTTCCCAGCGCACGGAACAGGGCGCTGTAGGGCTGGATGTCCTCGTGGCCCGCCGCCGCGGACGTCTGGACGAACTCGTTGTAGTGGTCGATGTCGGTCGACGTGGCGTCGCGCGTTTGGGAGGTGACGAACAGCAGCCGGAACCCGTCGCCGGCGTTGATGCCGGTGGGCACCAGACTCGACGTCGAGAGGATCTCGTTGTCGACCAGGTTGACCTCGGTGGTGCCCTGCGTGCCGGCGGCAGTCACCTCCGAGGGCAAATCCCCGAAGCTGAGAGTCAGCGCCTCGGCGCCGTCGTAGACGTCGTCGTCGGTGGCGGTGACGATGAAGGTGGCAGAGGTTTCGCCGCTGTCGATGGTCACCGACGTTTCCGACAGGGTGTAGTCGCCGCTTCCGGCCCCGTCCGCGCCTGTGGCGGTGATGGGGATGGTCACGCTGCGCTCGGGGTCGGCGCTCAGGTTGACGGTGACCGTGGCGGCTCTGCCGCCCTCGGTGGCGGTGTAGCTGGCCGCGCCGAACTGGACAGTCACGGCGACCGGCGTGGCGTCGTCGTCCCGCGTGATGTCGATGACGCGCAGCTCGTAGCCGCCCGCCTCGAACGACTCGCCGCTCGCCGCGATGTAATAGGTGCCATCGTCATGGACGTGAAACGTCACACGGAACAGGTGGTGGGCGCTTGATTCGTCCCGGGACCACGTGTTGAAAAGGACGTCCCCGTCCCCATCGTAGATCGCGTTGATCTGCGGGATGCGCAGGTCGAGCTCGGGGTCCAAGAGGATGCCGGGGGCGACGAGAATCGCGCCCTTCATGTCGACCCGGTAGGTCCGATCCGCCTTCAGCTCTACCCTGAACCAGTCGGTGTCGAAGACGTGGTCCTTCGGCTTTGCGATTTCGCCCCTCGCCCCGGAGCTGCCAACATTCACCTTGCCGGTGGTCGCGGTGGTGGCGGGCAGGTCGACAGCGCCCTCCGAGACCGACTGGGCCTGTACCGGTGAGAAGGGCATGGCCATCGCCAGGGCCAGGGCCGCTATGACGGCGAGCAGGATGGGGAATCGTCGTCTATCGGCGCGAGTCAACACCGTGCCTCCTTCTGCTGGTGCGGGGGTATGGAACGCAGCCCGTCCGGTCCATCGGCGTCAGCCGACAGCGGCGCGGAGGGCGCGGTGCGTTGCATGGTTGAAGGCGTCGGACGCCGGGACGCGGCAAGCGCCCAGGCAAGCGTCCTTCGAGGACGCTGAAGGTTTCGGGCGCGCTCTCAGAGGGAGAGGCGATGGGTTGGGATCGGGCCTGCCGGTATGAGCCGGATTTGGCTCGGGTGCTACAGCAGAGGGAAAATCGGGGGGGGGGGCTGACAGGGGTATGTATGGACTGAAATTGGTCTGAGGCTTGGAAAGCGCACGGGAATCCGGCATCTTGGTTGCAATCACGAAACCAGAAGCCGGAGGTCTCCCATGCGCCTTCCCAGGGAATGCTATCAGATGCAGCAGGTCATTGAAACGCATTTACCGTACCTCACTCAGTCACAGTTGACCGGCCTGGCCTGGTGGGTCTGCGGGACCATCCTGGCCGGGAGCGCCTGCCAGAATGCCGTCGCGTCCGCCCTCTCCATCCGGGGCAACTGGAACAACCTGCGCCAGTATCTCCGGGAGTGGTTGTACGACGGCGGCGACCGGGCGCGTCCCTGCCGGGACGTGAGCCTCTGAGGGTCCTGGCCTGGTGGAGTTCCGGCCGGCTGGCCCTGGCGGTGGACCCCACGTGAAAGGGGACGAAACCACTACGTCATCAGCGTGGTCTACCGGAGTTGCGCCATTCCCGTGGCCTGGCGCATCCGCCGAGCCACCCAGCGCGGGTCTTGGATGGACTCGATAGTGGAACTGCTGCGGGACCTGGCCCCGGCGGTGCCCAGGGAAATGACCGTGGTGGTGCTGTGCGACCGGGGCCTGGCCAGTCCGAAATTGTGGAAACAGATACGCGCTCAGGGCTGGCATCCCTACATGAGGTATCCGAAAAACGTCGCTTTCTGCGCCGAGAGCGGACGGCGGCTGCCCGCCCGCGCCTTCGTTCCCCGTCCCGATACTGCTTGGATTGGCCGGGGAACCGCCTTCAGCACCGCCGCCGCCAAACGCCGTTAGTTCCCTGGCAGCGGAAGGCAGTGTCGAACGTGGCCGGTGCGACCACTTTTTCCACCCCGTCTATCGGCCTGTCGAGAGCCATACAAATATCTCCCGAAAATGGGCAGCCATCCGCTGCATTTTACCAAATAAAAACGTCTGTGAGGTGTCGAACGTGGCCGGTGCGACCACTTTTTCCACCCCGTCTATCGGCCTGTCGAGAGCCATACAAATATCTCCCGAAAAATGGGCAGCCATCCGCTGCATTTTACCAAAACGCCTGTGAGGTAACTGTGAGAGTCAAGACTTCTTGTGCCGAATCCGTGTGAGTTTATCCTGGGCCAGCTATAATTGGGGCTGGCCGGGCCGAGCGCGTTCTCGCATCCCGCATCCGGCGCGGCGCGACGGCGACGGGCGGCTCACGGTCGTCGGCAGCCCGGTTCGAGGAGGGAAATGGAACAGGCAGATGAGCCTCAGAGGGAGATAGCGGAGCTGCGCGACCGGCTGTCCCGGCTGAGCCAGGCCAGCCTGCGCATCAACGAGAGCCTCGACTTCGACACGGTGCTCCAGGAGGTGCTGGACAGCGCCTGCTCCCTGACCGGGGCGCGCTACGGCGTCATCACCCTGCTGGATGGGTCGGGGAAGGTACAGGACTTCGTAACCTCCGGGCTGACTGCGGAAGAGCACCGGCGGTTCACGGACCTGCCCGAAGGGATGATGTTCTTCCAGTACCTCAGCAACATCCAGGAGCCGTTGCGTCTGCGGGACTTCCATAGCCACATCCGCTCCCTGGGCCTTCCGGAGTTTCAACCGCCGATGGCGGTGAGCACGCCGCTCCCCTTTCTTGCCGCGCCCATCCGACACCTGGGGGAGAGCGTCGGGGCCTTCTACGTCGGCGAGAAGGAGTTGGAGTTCACCCCCGAAGACGAGGAGACCCTGGTCATGTTCGCCTCCCAGGCGGCGCTGGTCATCGCCAACGCCCGCAGGCACCGGGACGAGCAGCGGGCCAGGGCCGACCTGGAGGCCCTGGTGAATACCGCTCCCGTAGGCGTGCTGGTCTTCGACGCCAGGACGGGGAACCCGATGTCGGTGAACCGGGAGGCCAGACGGATCGTCAGCGGCCTGTGCCCGCCCGGCGGGTCGGCGGAGCAGCTCTTGGAGGTGCTGACCTTCCGGCGGGCCGACGGGCGGGAGGTCTCCCTGGAGGAGTTCCCCCTGGCCCAGGGGCTGATGACGGGGGAGACGGTGCGGGCCGAGGAGATCGTCCTACAGGCTCCCGACGGGCGGAGCGTCACCACCCTGGTCAACGCCACCCCCATCCGCTCGGAAGAGGGCGAGGTCGAGTCCGTCGTCGTCACCCTACAGGACATGACGCCGCTGGAGGAGATGGAGCGGCTGCGGGCCGAGTTCCTGGGCATGGTGAGCCACGAGCTGAGGACGCCGCTGACCTCCATCAAGGGCTCAGCCGCCACGCTGACCGAGGCGGCGTCCGACCTGGACCCCGCCGAGATGCTCCAGTTCTTCCGCATCATCGGCGAGCAGGCCGACTACATGCGCGACCTGATCGGCGACCTGCTCGACGTGGCCCGCATCGAGACGGGCGAACTGGCGGTCGCCCCCGCGCCGGCGGAGGTGGCGAGCCTGGTGGACGAGGCCAGGAGCAGGTTCCAGAGCGGAGGGGGCAGGAACAACCTCCGCATCGACCTCTCGCCGGATCTGCCCCTGGTCATGGCGGACGGGCGGCGGATCATCCAGGTGCTGAGCAACCTACTCTCCAACGCGGCCCGGCACTCCCACGAGGCGTCGGCCATAGGGGTGTCCGCCGTGCGGGAGGGCTACCATGTGGCCGTCTCGGTCACGGACGAGGGTCGGGGGATCGCCGCCGAGCGGCTGCCGCACCTGTTCCGGAAGTTCTCCCGGCTGGACGGCGAGGACCGGAGACGGGACATCGCGGGGTCGGGCCTGGGCCTCGCCATCTGCAAGGGGATAGTGGAGGCCCACGGGGGCCGGATATGGGCCGAGAGCGACGGGCCGGGCTTGGGGGCGCGGTTCACCTTCACGATTCCGGTGGCCGGGGATGCCGCAGCCGGCGTTCCCCGGCTCTCCGCCCGAACCCGGCGGGCGGAGAGGGAGCTGACGCGCATTCTCGCGGTGGACGACGACCCGCAGACGCTCCGGCACGTCCGGGACGCGCTCACGAATGCGGGCTACGCGCCCACCGTGACCGGAGACCCGGAGGAGGCGCTCAGCCTGGTGAAGGCGAACGACCCCCACCTGGTGCTGCTGGACCTGATGCTGCCGGGAACCGACGGCATCGAGCTGATGGGGGCCATCCGGGAGATAGCCGACGTGCCGGTCATCTTCCTGTCCGCCTACGGCCAGGAAGAGACCATCGCCAGTGCCTTCGAGAATGGGGCCGACGATTACGTGGTCAAGCCCTTTTCGCCGATGGAGCTTGTGGCGAGGATCAAGGCGGCCCTGCGCAAGCGGGAAGCGCCCGAATGGGCCGAGCCGTCGGAACCCTTCGTGCTGGGGGAGCTGACCATCGACTACTCCGAGCGTCGCGTGACGCTGGCCGGGCGTCTCGTACAGATGACCGCCATCGAGTACGGACTGCTCTTCGAGCTATCGGCCAACGCCGGTCGCGTGTTGACCTACGACCGGCTGCTGCAACGGGTCTGGGGCCTGCGGAGGTCGGGCGACTCGCGGCGGGTGCGCACCGCCGCCAAGCAACTCCGCCGCAAGCTGGGCGACGACGCCAACAACCCCACCTACATCCTCAACGAGCCCCGTGTCGGTTACCGCATGCCGAAGGGGGAAGAAACTGGAGAGGCGACGCCGTGAAGTAGGCCGATGCAACGGCCCAGCAGCCGAAGGGATTCTGAGCCGACAGCACTCAGAAACGAGAAGCGGGTGCTGTAAAAAAGAGGGGTAATAAAACCGATGGCCTTTTACGTCAACGAGGACAAGCCCGACAACTTGGCGACAGTACACCGGAACGACGGCCCCCGCCGCGTCCCACAAGCTAAGCGGGAAGCCGACGGCCAATGGTACGGGCCTTTCGACTCCAAGGAAGAAGCGATGGTCGTCGCTCGCGAAACTCACCGCCCAATCAGGGAATGCCGACGGTGTGGTCCCTGACCGGGATGGGGCTCTTGGCAATAGCCCCAACGCAACTGCTGCAAAAGGGCTTGTACGGCTGGGGCACAGCCCTGATAATTTGGCAACCGGATGTTTCTGATGTCGCCCGGCGAGGTGGGGCGAGACCGCCCAGGCGAAATGGAAAAGCCTCCAGCCCGCGAGGGTTGAACGCTCGTATGACCTGAGCGTGCATTGTCTGCCTGGCTCACGTCTTCCCTATATCAGGACTTCCCACCGGAAAGTTCGCAATTCGGTACGTGTAGGCCCACCAAACTGGATAAAATCAAGAACCTTTAAGATCACCTTTACCATCGTGGTGTAATACGATCCTCCATAAAGAAATGAGGATTGGCAACGTACCTTTCTGTGAAACGAACCACATGGAGAGCAACGGGCCGAACGATTGAGAGCTTGCCTTCCTCCCCGCGAATGTCACTCGCTTCCATATCAGAGCGGTACAGCTACGGGCAACGCATCAGGTTAATGTGACAGAGACCCAAGGGCCACCCTTCCTCGGTCTCTACGCGATTAGCCTCTGTGGCTTCAAGATTAGGACAAGCCCGGAACAGTCGCCCTAGTTCGTCTTTCTCATCCAAATCTGCAAAAACTCTTGCGTTCACACGAACTTGGGCTCTGTCAAGAATCTCGTCCTTTCCCCTGCACCCGTCTATTTCCTGCTTGAGAAGGGATGGATAGACTTCAACGATGACTAATTTCTTGTCCCCGTTAGGCTGGTTCAACCCCGTATCGAATGGCCATATCGCGACATGGCCATTCAGTCTTGGGTCTGAAATCAGGTGTTTCAACGCAGGTAGGCCCACAAGAATCTGGGATCCGACGCATCCCGCATAGAACAGTTGCCACACCGGCTTTGCCTCCTTCATGAGGCAATCGGCAACGCGACGCTCCGGCGGATGCGCACTCCGGCACGTCCGGGCGGAATCCTTGGCAGGTACGCCGTCAACATCCTTGTAGCTATCCGGTCGGCCCCAGAAAGGACCGAAACCCGGATAAAGGCCGTTGATCTTCTCTGCAACTTTGAATCGGTTGTTCATGTTGTTTGGTTCGTCCGTGATTTCGCGACATAACCAGTCCCAAAGTGCGAAGGCAGAGTGCTTGCCGGTCAACTTACAAGCCACTCCACTTGGGAATCCCAAGGGGAAATCAAAACCTATGAGCACTCGGCGATCATGGTCAAGTTCAGCGGCCAAACAATCGGCGAGATCGTCAATGGCTTGTTTGCGTGTGCGGCAGTATCTGGGCTCCAGAGCATTGCCAGCCCGGTAAGCAGCCCACCAGATTGAGTCCTTGCTTGGCTTCCTTGGGCTTGGTCTGATTCGCGCTGACCAGTCTACAATGATGTGTGTGTCGAAAAGGGTCATGATCTATCCGCAACCAGGATGTGTCGTCGAAGGAATTAGCTCCAGAGGATCACTGCCCACAGTTGAAACATGAGCCTGCGAAGAGTGATTTCGCCGACCATCACACCCAACAGACCTTGGTTCTGCTGGGCAGGGTCGATTCTTCGTTAGCGAAGTGGCCACCGTGGCAATTAGCTCTGTCAACTCGAAGCTACATTATCATAACCTGACCGTCAATTTGTTGATGTTCTATGATTCGGTCACTATCTAAATGTTCAGCGAAGATGTTATCCCCAAGAGCGATGTAACGTTGAATCAGCAAGAACTGAGGTGGACCCCAGAATTCGGGCAGGTGGGCAAGTGAGAGTCCCGCTCCTAAAATAGGGGCAGCTGTTGCTGTCGGGAAGGCGTGGGAAATGTCGCAAGGACGAAGGAAGTACAGCGCGGCTTTCAAGGCCAAGGTGGCGCTGGAGGCGGTCAAGAGCCAGGAGACGGTGGCCCAGCTCGCCGCCAGGTATGAAGTCCATCCCGGGCAGATTCAGGCTTGGAAGAAGGCTCTTTTGGAGGGCGCCTCCGGCGTCTTCGGCAACGGTCAGGAACAGAAGGCAAAGAACGACGCCGCCTCGGTGGCCCGGCTGTACCAGGAGATCGGGCAGCTGAAGGTGGAGCGAGATTTCTTGGCGGAGAGGTCCGGTCCATGAGCCCGGCACGCCGGCGGCAGATGGTGGACCGGGAACACCCGAAGCTGCGGATAGTGAGGCAGTGCGCACTGCTGGGGGTAACCCGTTCCGGCATCTACTACCGTCCCAGGATGGCCTCGGAAGAGGATCTGTTCCTGATGGGCGAGATCGACCGGCTGTACCTGGAGACCCCCTTCTACGGGTCGCGGCGGATGAAGGCCTGGCTGGAGAGGTGCGGGGTACGGGTGAATCGGAAGCGGGTGCAGCAGCTGATGCGAGTCATGGGGCTAAGGGCCATCTACCGGAAGCCTGGCACCAGCAGAACGACGCCGGGGGCCAAAGTCTATCCGTACCTGTTGAGAAAGGCCAGGATCACCCGGCCCAATCGGGTGTGGGCGGCGGACATCACTTACCTGCCCATGGCCCGTGGGTTCCTCTACCTGGTGGCCATAATAGACTGGCACAGCCGGTACGTGGTGGCCTGGCGATTGTCCAACACGCTGGATGCCGGTTTTTGCACCGAGGCGATCGAGGAGGCCCTGGCCCGTGGGAAGCCTGAGGTATTCAATACCGACTAGGGGAGCCAGTTCACCAGCCTGGGGTTCACCCAGATCCTCCAGGAGCACGGGGTGAAGATCAGCATGGACGGGAAGGGTCGGTACTCTGACAACATCTTCGTGGAGCGGCTGTGGCGGACGGTGAAGTACCAAGAGGTGCACCTGAAGGCTTACGCCGACGCTCACGAAGCCCGCAGGGAACTTGAGGACTACTTCCAGTGCTACAACCATCTGAGGCCCCAGGGCCTTTTCATTTTCCCGAATGGAGTACGCATCCACTGTTCACTCGCTCTTCCAGTGACGATTTCCTGGATTCCGGCCTGCCCGGAATGACGGGTTATTGTGTTACGGGCTGGCCCAACTCGGCTGCGAGCCGACAATGAAAAGGCCCTGTCTGAGGCCCCACCAGGCCTTGGGCTACCGAACGCCCGCCATGGTGTTCCACGGAGAGCAGGGAGTTGAGGAAGAGGAACCTGATGAAAGGAGGTGGTCACCGGGGACAGGGGAACTACTGGCAGGAGAGCCGGGATTCTCACTTAACTCTGCCTTGATTCTGTCCAAATAACCGGGTCCACCTCACTTATAGTCCGGCGATGAAGTCCCCCTGGCTCTACAGGTGCATGGACCAGAGGAAGCTGTGCCGGTGTCACTGGTGCCGGTAATGCGTACCACTGTGGCGGCGGCCTGGCAGCCCACCCGTAGGGTGAAGGGGGCTGTGTCGGAGCAGAGGGAGGGAATATTCTGGCGAGGAGTTTCTCGCCGATCATCCCGAAGAGCCTTTCTTCGTAAAGAACCTGGAAAATGTCCAGGGCGACGAGCGCGACGCCATATCTATTAGTATAGCCTACGGCCGCGATGGTACCGGGCAAGTTTACATGAACTTCGGGCCGCTGAATAACCAGGGTGGCGAGCGCCGATTGAACGTATTGATCACCCGCGCCAAGCATCAGTGTCACGTCTTTACCAACCTGCGGGCCGACGACATTGACGTGAGTCGGACGAGATCCATCGGGGTCCGTGCTTTGAAGACGTTCCTGGCATACGCAGAAACGGGAATAATGCCAACGGATGTATCATACGAGAGCGACTTCAGTGTCGACTCTCAGTTCCAGCAGGAAGTCGCTAGACGGCTGCAGGGCTCGGGGTATCAGGTCCAGCAGGAAGTCGCTTCAGGCGGCGAGTTCGTGGATATCGCCATTGTGGACCCGGATCATCCCTGCCGGTATATCATAGGCATCGAGTGCGACGGTGCTGCCTATCATAGTTCCCGTTCGGCCCGAGACCGTTTGCGAGAACAGGTTCTCGAAGGTCTGGGGTGGAAGCTACACCGTGTCTGGAGCACCGATTGGTTCAACAACCCGGAGCGAGAGCTGAAGCGGACAGTGGAAGCCATAGAATATGCGAGGCTGTAAGATCAAGTAATTGCCACCTAACTGGAAGAAATCCACAACCTTCAGCCTGAAGTCGTGGTTGGAATGGTAGGCTCGCCTAGACGGTACCGGAGGTAGACCGGATGCACGATGAAGCCCGCCGTCGTCAAGAAGACGCCAGGTACAGATGCTTCTTCCGAAAGATAGCAGGGCGGTTGAAGGGCCAAGGATTCGATGACCCGCCGACTCCCACACCAGCACATTGGTTAGAATTCCGTGCCACCTACCCGTGGGTAGACTATCGGGCTACATTCCTCCCGGACTTGCGTGAAGCAAGAGTTGCGATTGTGATTCACAACCTCGATGCAGCTAGGAATTGTAGGCTGTTCGATTTCATCCTGGAGGACAAGTGGAAGATTGAATCCGAGCTTGGGAAATTGATTTGGGAGCGAGAACGCAACGGAGAGTCCCATATATCAGTGCGACTTCCGAACTGCACCATTGATGACGGCCCCAAAGCCCTGCAGGGAGTGGAGGAGTGGTTCGTTCAGACGCTACGGGACTTCGCTAGAGTTTTCTGGCGGCAGATGCCCACAAAGCCAGCCTGGTCTTTTTTCCGGAACTGGTCACACAAGAGTTGGTCCTACAAACCGGACTGTACAATCTCGGCGGACATCAGTGTGCGGGAATGGTGGGAACCCGATCAAGACAGGGCCGGGGTGGGAATATGGATTCTTCCCATCTATAACGGGCGTTACGAAGGCACAGACACAGAACGGAAAGCCCACGCCTTGGCGATACGCCAAGAAGTCTTGGATGCTCTGACACAGCAGCGAGTATCTATTGAGTCGGAGTTAGGGCCGTTGCATTGGGGCATCCCATATACCGACCACTCGTATCGCATTTGTGCGTTCCTATCTGATCGTACCTGCTTTGACGACGATGCCATGATAGCCGCGACTCGGCACTGGACCGATAACGCAATTGAAAAGTTCAAGCGAGTTTTCGGGCAGGTCGCTGAGACGATAGAGCTAAACGAATGGTAAAGCGCTACGCCCAGGGCAGTTCAGCTTGGCCCTGTAGGAGATGTAGACGCGGTCTGAGAACATCACTGGCCTAATGCTCCTGAACATCGACACCCTAGTGGACCGAAATCTTTGTAATGATGGGTGTCCTGTTAGGGCGTCCAGAAGGGACGCCCCAACAGGACAGGTGGCTGTGGGTAGGGGCAACCCTTGTAGTTGCCCTGATTACCCATCAATGCAACGATGTCGTCCCACTAGGGTTAGTTGCTGTTCTTGTCCCTTGACTCTTGTCGATACAGTGTGTAACTATATTACACACTCGTCACGATCGGACGGGAGGGCGATATGGCCAGAGTGCAGTTGGTAGTGCCGGACGCTGACCGCGACCGCTTCGTCGATCAGGCGCGACGCGAAGGCATGTCACTTAGCGCATGGATACGCGCAGCCGCACGAGAGCGCCTAGAAACACGGCAGCGCGTCAAGCTCTTCGAGTCCCCGGATGATGTCAAGGAGTTCTTCCGGTATTGCGCCTCGCTGGACGGTCCGGAGACCGAGCCGGACTGGAGCGAACACCTGCGGGTCATGAATGAGTCTCGCGGGACAGGAGTCACCGGCACATAATCTTCGTAGACACGAACGTCTTCATGTACGCGGTGGGACGCCCCCACGCGCTCCAGACGCCCGCCCAGGACTTCTTCGTCGAAGCCAACCGGAGCGGCACGACTCTGTGCACTTCGGCGGAGGTCTTGCAGGAATTGGCCCATGTATACCTGCCAACGGGAAGGCCGCAAACCTTCGATGCGACGCTGGAACTGATCGCGAGTGCGGCGGTCGAGGTTTGGCCGCTAGAAGGGGAGGACGTGGCTCTGGCTCGGCGTCTCCATGAGCAACACCCCACTTTGCAAGCCCGGGACCTATGCCATCTGGCCAGTTGCCGCAGACGTGGCGTCCGAGAGATCAAGACCTTTGACCAGGCATTCGCGTCAGTAGCCGGCGATCCATCAACCCGGTAGAGAGAATCGGACCACGAGGTAGTATGCCGCGCCAAACTGAGCCAAACGCCAACAACGCCTTGGGCGAGTTGCTGCGGGGGATGATGCTTGGCTGTGAAGTCCGCTCCGAGAACACCCAGACCTTTCCCGACTATCCGGGCCGCCACGCAGACGTTCTGATTGCCGCCCCCGGTCGCTCCCCTGTAGTGGTCGAAGCCGAATATGAACCTGCCGCTGAGGTGGATAGAGATGCCTCCGAACGTTTGGGGCTTCGCGTGCAGGGCCAGCCCCGAACAGTCGAGGCCGCTGTAGCGGTGCGCTACCCGCAGGTTGTGGAGGATGCCTACGACGTGCGCCAGGTACTCTCCGAAATCCGCCTCTCCTACTACGTCCTGTACCAAGACGGCACTCGCTTCCCCGAGTCAGGATGGCTACAGGGTTCGGCAACCGACTTGGCCGACCTCGCCCGTCTGGTCTCCGTCCCACAAAAGGCAGTGGAGCAGGCGGCTGACACGCTTGAGCAGGGCATCGGTCAGGCTGCCAACCAACTGGATGAGATGGCCCAGCTGCGCCCGAACGTTACCCCTGTCATCGCCCGGCTGTTGGGAATGAGCGATGTTCCCCAGACCCGCCGCATGGCTTGCGCCATCGTCGCCAACGCCATGATCTTCCACCAGCGCATCGCGGGGATGCACCAGGAGGTGAAACCCCTGCATTTGGTATGTGGCCCCAACGTAGCAAATCCCCAGCGTGAGGCGCTGGCAGCCTGGGAAGATATTCTGAAGATCAACTACTGGCCGATCTTTGCTATCGCCAAAGACATCTTGGAGCAGCTTCCCGGAGACGTTGCCACCATCATTTTGCGAGAGTTGTTGGAGACTGCCCAGGAAGTAGAGGCCACCGGAGTCGACAACGCGCACGACCTGACAGGCCGCATCTTTCAACGTCTTATCGCCGACCGGAAGTATCTGGCCACTTTCTACACGCTTCCATCCTCGGCTGCTTTGTTGGCCCGGCTCGCCGTTGCGAAGTTGGAGGGCGTGGACTGGGCCGACGCCGAGGCCATAGGCAGGTTGCGCATTGGGGATTTCGCCTGTGGCACCGGCGCCCTGCTGTCGGCGGTGTACGAGCAGGTTGCTTCCCACCACGAGCGCGCCGGTGGAGATTCCGCAGCCCTGCATCCAGTGATGATGGAGGAGGTTCTGTACGGCTGCGACGTCATGCCATCGGCAATCCACATCACCGGCTCCACCCTGTCCGGTATGCGGCCCAATGTGGGATTCAACCAGTCCCGCCTCTACACCATGCCCTTTGGAAAGCAGAAGGACGACACAGTGAAGATAGGTTCCCTGGAGTTGCTCCAATCCTCCACAGCCTTGACGTTGTTCAATACCAGCGATCCGGCCCTGCGCACTGGCAGCGTGGGCGAGGAGACCGCCGCCCAGATTCACGTGGACATCCCTGATGCGAACTTTGACCTGGTGATAATGAACCCACCCTTCACCAGGGCAACCAACCATGAGGGCGCCCATGCGGATATCACCAACCCCGCCTTCGCCGCGTTTGACGCCACGCCCGCCGACCAAACGCAAATGGGAGACCGGATCAACCAGTTAGGGAAAGACTCCTGCTACCACGGCAACGCTGGAATCGCTTCGGCATTCGCTGCGCTGGCCCACAAGAAGCTCAAGCCCGGTGGAGTCCTTGCCCTGGTTTTGCCCTTGTCGGCAACTGCGGGCCTGTCATGGCAAAGGTTCAGGGAGACGTTGACCAATAGCTATACCGACCTTGTCGTGTTGAGCATCGCGGCTTCGGACAACGACCACCTGTCGTTCTCAGCCGATACGGGTATGGCCGAGTGCCTGGTCATAGCCCGCAAGGTCAGGCAAGCCGAGGCAACCACAGGACGAGGGCACTTCATATCCCTGGGCCACCGCGCTGGAGGCTTTGCCCAAGCCGGTGCGCTGGCTATGAATGTCCCCAACCCCGAACAAGCAAGGTGCATTGAGGATGGGCCTTATGGGGGCACGGCCTTGATGATCGGTGACGAACTGGCTGGGGAAAGCATGACTGCCCCGGTCCAGACTGGCGGGACATCATGGGGCGCGGTCCGTCTGTCCGACCTGTCGCTGGCTCAGACGGCTTACGCATTGGCCCAATCCAAGCTCTGGCTTCCAGGTAGTCACTCGGTGTTGGACGTGAAAGTGGCTCCCTTGAACAAGCTGGCCAAACTGGGCATGGTCCATCGTGACATTACGGGACCACAGCCTCGCGGCCCCTTTGACAAGATCGCCCCAACTCCTACCGCTACCTATCCGTCTCTGTGGAACCATGATGCAAAGAACGAGACACGGATGGCTTGCCAGCCGGACTCTCAACTCCGGGTCAGGTTGGGGATGGAGGAGAAGGCCGCCGCTGCTTGGGCTACGGCCAGCCGTACTCACATTAACCTCGATTTCAGGTTCAACTCTCAGCCGTTGACTGTTGCGTTCACCGAGGGGAAGAGCATGGGTGGCAGGGCGTGGCCCAACGTAGGGTTTCCAGACTACCGGTTCGATTACGTGTTCACGCTGTGGTCTAACTCTACGCTCGGCCTGCTGCTGTATTGGTGGCACTCAAACCGGCAGCACAGTGGTCGAGGCACCACTACTATCCGAAATGTTGAATCACTGCCCGTCCCGGACCTCCATACACTCGGGGACGAGCAACTGCGCATCGCTGAGGACATTTTCAACGAACTCAGGGACATGGATTTGAAGCCCGCCTTCATCGCGGACGTTGACCCTAACCGGGCTCTTCTGGACCGGTGGGTGCTCTGCGATCTCTTGGGCTTCAATCATGATGTGTACGATGGAGTTCGGAGGCTGTCGGCCAAGTGGTGCGCCGAGCCTTCGGTACAAGGTGGGAAGGCGCGCCCAAAGGCTGCCCGGGCCACGCTCTAGTCCTGGTGCTCCCACGGACCTCAGAGAATACTATCTCCTTTCGTCGGCACTGACACTTGCCTGCTGACCGCAGAGTATCCCATCTGCTACGCTCAATACATGAGCGTCTCCGACCAGGAACTGGTGCAAAACCTGAGCCGGCTGCCCTTCGCGGACACGGCCGAACTGGCGATGACCACGGGGGAGGCCCACGTTGCCATCCACCGTGCGCTGACCGGGCTGCTGGCCGAGGGTATCGCGGGGCGACTCAGCCACGGCACCGCCCACCTGCCGTCCAGCAGGCGGTACTACCTGACCGCCCTAGGCATCCGTGAGGCCGCCGAAATCCTCGGCTTCAACGCAGCGTCGGACTACGTGCGGGCTTACCCCATGTCCAGGGAGTGTCTGACCTTGCTCATCCGCCGGATGGACGCCGTGGCCTCCGTCTACCGCCTGGCGGCTTCCCTGTCCCCGGGAACCGATGGGCTGCGGACGCAGGTGGATTTTCATCGACGGGGCCGGTTCGCCGCCGTCATCATCCGGCGCGATGGCCTCAGCTTCGGTGTGGTGCGCCAGGGCCTTTCCCTGCGGCGGCGGTCCCTCTACGACCGGCTGCGGGCCATCGCGGAGTACGGGTAACCGGCGCCGCCCCGGCACGGTCCTGGTACTGCCCCCAGCGTCTGGGAACAGCGGCTGACGACCCGGTTCTGCGAGCATTTCAACATCGACGACTGCTACGTCGCCGTGGAGTCCGGGGAAGCGCTGGAAGACTGCAACAGCAATGCTTGGCGCTATGCCTCGTGGATGTTCGGTAGCCTGCCTTACTCGCTGGAGTTCATCAGCACTCGCGGCAGCCCGAACCGGGGGCGCTTCACCCAATGGCACCTCAGATTTGAGAAAGATTCTTAGGGCTTTCCCTTCTTCCTCTGCCATTCTGCATCATACGCCACCAGCTTGGCGATGTCGTCAACAGACATAGCCTGGTCTAGAGTTCGTTCCATCCCTGGTTGTTCTAACACGAGTCCCACGTAGATATCCCACGTTCCGTCATCTGGCAACAACGCGAGGGCTGCCATCTTTACCTGCTCCTTGTTTACTGCCATTGTCCCTCTCCGACTCCAAAGTCGTCCACGTAACTGGTCAAAATCAAGGTCTTTCGCGATTAGGGTCTTCCTAGACCTGTAGCCGGATCTCACTTCAGCCCTACCGACAAATAGGAAGTTGTAGCTCCCGTCGCAATAACGGTCGCCTCCGGTCCAGGGACTGATGAGGCCTTCACTACGAGAATTCCTTCCATTCAATTTCCGAAGGTCTGTCATGCCAGGTAGGAAATCCCACCATGCTCGATCCGTCGGCAAGGTCGGTCACGTCAATATCCCTTTTGAAAACCTCTTCACTTTTGGACTCGACACACGGGATAGCGTTTTGATGGACAGCCAACTCTACCTCGAAAACTCCCACGTAATCGCTCCCTAGAGCAGGGATGAAAGGTTCGTCATTGCCGCGCAGTTCAGCGACCCATTCGCCGACGTAAGGAGACCGCCGAAACCCCTTTTTGAATCTTAGAGAATGCCGACCGAAGGGATGGAATCCGTAGTCGCCTGCCATCCAGGACTTTACAGATCGCCCCAACACAATCTGGATAGATGCATTCAAAACATGCATTAGGAATCGTCGAGAACCTGAACTCTTTCGGAAGAGCAGTTCTATCTCATCAATACCATGGACTAATGAATTCCTTAGCTTCTTGGCTTCCCTGGATGACAGAGCCCCTGCGATATCTCTTGCCAACACCTGGCGCGCTCGTTCATCAAGAGACTCAGTCAAAGGGCCCATAGTGAGACGATTAAACATATGGGTAATGCCGGCGATCTTGCGGTCCCTTTTCTTGCCCGCTATATTGCCGCACGTTTCGCAGTGGACCCTGGGTCCATCAGGGTGTGCCTCACGGTCAATAACGAGCCCAATGCTCTCGAGACCGGTCCAAGCTGCTACGTAGCTGACGGTTGGGTCGTCAGCACTGATGGATATCCCATACCAATGTATTGCCGACTGAAGTTGATGTTTCGTATTGGGGTCAATTGATGATACCGACTTGAGATATTGTTGAAGCTGATAATCGACTTCATGGTTGAATTCCGAAAACAGGAATGGTTTAGCACGGTACGAGTAGTTGTGTTGGGACCTCAGGTTTCCGTCGTTGTCAGAACATGCCATCCTATTGAGGTACGGCGACTCAAGTGGATATCCTCCATAGCTGGAGACCGCGGAACTAAAGGCTCGCCCCACTTTCAACGCATGGTCTTCCGCTTCCTTAATCCCTCGTTGAATGAACTCGATGACAAGGGCCATTTCGACGTACCCACTTACGCTGGGCTTTCCGTCCGGAAGCTGAATTACGTAGTAGCCTCTGTTTACCTCGAATCCAGTGGGGTCTTCTATTGCACGCCTTGATTCCCTTCTCGGGTAGAAGCAGGTTGGTATTTTCAACTCTGCAACATAGACTTGTTCATTCCATCTTTCTAACATGCTGCATGCTCGGTTGCTAACTCGTACCCTTCCATTTGACAAGTCTCCTAACAGAGCGGTTTCGCAACTACTGACGCCTCTTGTACAGTCGGGTCCCCCAGCTAGACCCGGCTATTCTAGCCCAGACGGAACTCCCAACGGGGAAGTGTACAGCACTGCGGAGATGCTGACCTGCACCATCGAGGGATAGCCGCCCACGGCAGCGCTCGCACCCGCGCCCGGGCGGAGGCACAACAGCAGGAGCAGGGGAACGGGCAAACTCAGGAATGGGATGATCGGGGCGGTACAGGGTCACAGACTGCCGGAGCCAGTACCGCCGGGCTCCGGCCGGAGATGCCCCCGGCTACTCCCCGGCCTGGATGACGACGCGACCGCTGTCCCGGACCTGAATGTTCAGGTCGTGCCCGTCCAGGAGCAGCATGCCCACCAGCGGAGTGGTGTCGGCGGCGTCGGCTTCGACGTATAAGGCCTGGCCGTCCCACAGCACGGTTGCGCCGTAGACATCGTAGGCTATCTCACTGCCGTCGGCGAGAGTCGCCCTGCCGATGCTGGCGAAGGGAAGTCCCAGTTCTGACACCAATGTGGTCGGCAAGGTGAGAAACCCGTTGAAGCCGGTATCGACGACGGCCTCAATATGCCGCGACTGCCCCGATTGGCCTTGCACGGCGAGGGTTATCACCGGCTCGTATGCGGCGTTCACCACCCCCTCGATCACCGGCCTCTCCGCAGGGGACGTCCACCGAAGTGCCGTAGCGCAGGATACCCCACCCGCTCGCTCAAGACGTTGACCGCGCCCGGGAGCTTCACCCGCAAGCGTTCCGTGGCGTCAATCACATTGTCCCCAACCGCCCAACTGCCGGTATCCACGTCAATGGCGACGACCTCCCCGTGGTGGGCATCTTCGACCTGCCCACGAATGTTTCGCTCGTATATCTCCTTGCCCAGGCGGGCGATCTCTGCCGTCGGGCGGGTTGGCGCGTTCATGGTGATGACCCCCTGCTGGCCTACTTCAGTGACTGTCATTCTACACCGCCCTGTGATGCTCGGACCAACAGAATCGCCAATCTCACGCACCGTCACTGACACTTGCCTGCTGACCGACACGCCCCCCGTCTGCTACGCTCGATACATGAGCGTCTCCGATCGGGAACTGCTGCACCACCTGAGCCGGATGCCCCTCGTGGACACGGCGGAACTGGCGATGATCACCGGCGAGGCCCACGTTGCCATCCACCGGGGCCTGGCCGGGATGCTGGCCGACGGCATCGTTGGGCGGGTCAGCCACGGCACTGCCCATCTGCCGTCCAGCAAGCGGCACTACCTGACGGCGAAGGGCATCAGGGAGGCCGCCGGAGTCCTGGGTTTCGACACCCCATCGGACTTCGTTAGGGCCTACCCGGTGTCCAGGGAGTGGCTCACCCTGCTCATCCGCCGGATGGACGCAGTGGCCTCTGTGTACCGCCTGGCAGCGTCCCTCTCCCCTGGCATCGACGGGCTGCGGACGCAGGTGGATTTTCACCGCCGGGGCCGGTTCGACGCCGTTATCACCCGGCACGACGGGCGCAGCTTCGGCGTGGTGCGCCAGGGTCCGGCGCTCAGGCGGCGCTCCCTCTACGACCGGCTGCGGGTCATCGCGGAGTACGAGTACCGGCGCCGCCCCGGCGCGGTCCTGGTGCTGACCCCCAGCGTCTGGGAACAGCGGCTGACGACCCGGTTCTGCGAGAAGTTGAACATTGACGACTGCTACGTGGCCGTGGAGTCCCGGGAGGCGCTGGATGACTGGAACAGCAACGTCTGGCGCTACACATCGTGGCTCTTCGGCAGCCTGCCCTACTCGCTGGAGTTCATCAGCACTCGCGGCAGCCCGAACCGGGGGCCTTTCACCGAGCCGCCGGAGCGCAAGCGGGCCTCGCTGCCCGACGCGGAGCGGACGGTTTCGCCGGCGCCGGCCTTCGGCCTAACCCCGTCAGAAAAGAGGACGATGGACCTGATCACCGACCACCCGATGATACCAAGGGAGCATCTTGAACGCTGGCTGGGCGTCTCAGAGGGAAGGGTCAGCCAGATGCTGTACGGATTGGTCAAAACCTGGGGCCTGGTGGAGCGCCGGGGCAAGCGCGGCGGCGTGCGCTACACCCTGTCGGAGGAGGGAATACGCTACGTCACCCACCGGGACCGGGCGCAGTTGCCGACGACGCGAGGCATCTGGAGCACGGAGCTCATCAAGGACAACCACGGACGGCCCCGGCACCTGGGCCACCGCATCGAGACCTGGGCCAGGCAGACCAGGCACGCCGACGGGGTGACCTGGTTCCTGTCGGAGCTGGCGGCGGAGGCCCGGGCAACAGAGGACTCCGAGCTGGAGTGGTCCATACCCACGGCCAAGACCGACCGGGCCTTCGACTGGGGCGAGTCGGCCATCGCGCCGGACGCCGTGGGGAAGCTGATCGCCGACGGCCTCCACGTCCCCTTCTACCTGGAGCACGAGCTGCGCGCCCGCCACCCCAAGGGAGTGCTGGCCCGGCTGCGGCCCTACACCCGCTACTACCACTCAAACGCTCCCGAGGAAGACATGGCCCCGTTTCCCGTCACCCTGTTCGTGGTGGACAACGAGGAGGTGGAGGATACCTACGTGCGGACGGCGGCCCGGATGAACCTGATGACGCTGCCCATCCTGGTGTCGTGCCCGCCGGTGCTGACCCGACGGGGGCTGCTGGCGCGGTCGTGGCGTCCCCTGTGGGAGTCGCGCTCCGCGAGGCTGGGGCTGTCGGGGCTACGAGCTTACCAGTGGGATTCCCTGCGGCACCGGATGCGTCCGATAGAGGGGGTTACGAGATGAGGCTACTGACGCAGCCCCATCTTCCCACATCGCCTGCTGGGTGTCCAGAACTGTCCCGGCAGGCCCCAATTCTCTGGTCCGGGGAGGCCGAAAAGGCCCGAAAAGGGCCGATTTCAAGTACGAAATGCAGTTGACGCATCGCCTGACCGGTCAAAGGGAAAACTGAAAAGCGGGACTAAAATACCGGGAGTAAAATGTACCGGGTTTGGACAACTTGCAACCCCCCGACGTGTCAGCCTATAGCGAGGTGAAAAGCGATGGAAGAGCCAGTGCGCTGGGTGTCCAAGGTGGAGGCGGCGGAGGAGCTGGAGGTCTCCCTGTCCACCCTGGACCGGATGATCCGGCGGGGAGAGGTCGTGGTTCGCCGGGAGGGACGCCGGGTGTACGTGCGGATGCAGGGGCCGGAGTACCTGAGCGACGAGGAACTGTTGCGCCGGTCCGTCGCCAGGGAGGAGGAGCTTCAGCGAACCGTGCGGGAGTTGGAGCAAAGCCTATCCCAGTGGCAGCTCAGGGCGTCCGAGCGGGAGCGGGAGCGGGACGAGGCCCGGGATTCCGCCGCCACCGCCAACCGGCCCTACAACGAGCTTGAGAGGGAATACCGGAAGGAGGTCGCTGCACACAAGGATACGAACGGCGTGCTCATCGTTACCCGTGTGATCATGTTCGTGCTGCTGGTGCTGCTGGTGGGCATCGTTCTCCTGTGGTGGTTCGTGCTGAGATAGGGGACGGCCAGCAATCCGGTTGCCGCCGAACGGTGAAGGGTAGCAGGCGATTTCCGAAATTGGCCGCCCCGATGGTACACATCAAAACACCGAATCCGTCCCGGCATCTACATCAATGAGTGCAAAAATCGTTGAATGGGGTTTCCAAGACCAGGGCGGAGTAAATCTCGAATACCGCCTGTATGGTACAGTCCTCGATCTCAACGACGCGGACTTCCATTTTTCGAACCCGCTTCTGCATTTGATCGAAAATCGGCAGATGGTCTTCCGCAATCTGCTTTGCGGTAATGTCGTCTTGACCCAAGTATCTTCTGACCATCCATGTCGGCAGAGGAGCCGTGCGGGGTTTCCCATTCCGGTGTTGTCTAATGCGTGTCCTCATGGGTTGATTAGATGTGGAGCCGACGCGGCCAACGTACATAGGCATCCTGCCCTCGAAGAAGCCATAAATGCCGTGTCTCACGCGAAGGTTTTGCAAGGTATCCCCACGGTAGGCAGTGCCTTCCAGTAGTTGATCCAAGAGTGGTTCCATCTGCCCGACGATTTCTGTGAACTTCGCATCCAATATTCCTCACCTCGGAACAAATATCGCCGCTATGCTATCGTGCCATCACGCACGAGTAAAAGGATCCCCCACGGTGGCGGTTCTAGCAATCGTGAAACTGTCACCAGAGGATTTTCGGCCCCGGCTGCCCTATTTTTCTTGAATGGGGGAAGCGCAATTCCCGAAACCGGCGTCCCCGATGACATTTCCTGCTTGCGTACCTGGGTATCCTGTGGGATAACACAGTGGAGTATGGGTCAAACTCACGACGGCGGGGGAACGGCGATGGGCAGCACCGGAACACGGGCAGAGCGCCCGGCCACATCCGACGAAATGACGGCGGCCCTGAACGCCGCACTGGAAGCGGGCGACCTGGAACGCATAATGGGCATCATGGGCCAGATGGCCCGCATCCACCGGATGCGGCGGGTGGCCCGGGAGACGGGCCTGGGCGAGAAGAGTCTGTACAAGTCCATGCGGGCCGGGGCCAGCCCGGAGTTCAACACCATGCTCCGGGTGCTCCGGTCCCTGGGCTTCCGTCTCCAAGTCATCCCGTTGGCCAGTGACGACGGTCAATAGCCAAGGGAAGAAGGATTGTAGAGGATATGACGAAAATCACCGTACTTTTACTGACATCAATGGTCCTGGTTGGATTATGGACCGGCTGTGGAGGGGGAGAGAGCAAGGAGGACATAGCGACCGGAGTGGCAAGAGAATGGGTAAACACGGGCACCGGCCTGGTTTCGGAAGCCACAGTAGAGCTAATCGTTGGCGAGAAGCCCGCTCTGAGTCAACTGGCGGGAGGAATAATCGCCGACCAGATACGCGAAAACCTTTCTTGGACTTACTCGGCTCCGAAAGAGGAGAGCGAGGACGGGTACTCGGTTACCGCTACCGCCGTGGCTGATCTCAAAATCGACATACCCCTCTTGGGAGAAAAGGCATACTCGGTGTCTGCACCGTTCAATCTCGAAATCGATACCGATGCCCGCGCTGTCTCAGACTGGTCTCTCGACCTTCTTTCGGCAAGGGTAGAAGAGCGATGATGATGGAAGAATGCGGTATGCGAAGGTAATTGTCTCCGCTCCCTGAATACCGTAGATCGCTGCACAGACAGGCAAAGGAGGACGAAATGAAAAAGCAGTTCCAACCCCTCACTCCGGCGGCCCTGTACGCCCGGGTCTCCAGCGACCGCCAGGACGTGGACCTGTCCGTGGCCGCCCAGCTCAGGGCGCTCCGGGACTTCGCGAAGAACAACGGCTACTCCATAGCTCGCGAGTACGTGGACGAGGCCGAGAGCGGCCGCATTGCCGACCGGCCCCAGTTCCGCAACATGATCGACGAGGGGGGAAAGGCCACGGCCCCTTTTCAGGTGATATTGGTCTGGAAATTCAGTCGGTTCACCCGCAAGCGGGAGCACGCCGTGGCCTTCAAGTCCATGCTGCGGCGCAAGGGCATCCGCGTGGTTTCCATCACCGAGCACGCCGACGACTCCCCCACCGGCAAGCTCATGGAGGCCATCATCGAGAGCGTGGACGAATTTTACTCGGAAAATCTTGCCCAAGAGGTTGTGCGGGGGATGCGGGAGTCCGCGTCCCGGGGCTACTTCCTAGCCTCCAGGGCCCCCTTCGGTTACAACCGCATCAAGGTCAGCGACGGGGTGAAGGACCGCCCCACCCTGGAGGTTGACCCGGTGGCCGCCCCCATCGTCAGGGAGATATTCGAGAGTTCCCGCCGGGGCAACGGGCTGAAGGAAATCTGCAAGGAGCTGAACGGGCGGGGCATCACCAACCGGGGACGGCGCTGGCAGAAGAATATCGTCCACTACCTCTTGACCAATGAAGCCTATACGGGAACTGCCGTCTGGGGCGTGAAGAGCAAGGACGAGAAGGCCCAGGAGCCGGTGCGGGTGGAGAACGCCTGGCCCGCCCTGGTGTCCCGTGAAACCTTCGACCTCGTGCAGCAAGGACTCCACGAGCGGGCGCCCACGTTGCAGCGGCCCGCCAGGGTGGGCAGCCAGTATCTACTGAGCGGCTTGCTCCGCTGCGGTGTTTGCGGCAAGCCCTACTCGGCTCAGGGAGCCAAGAGCGGCCAGTTCGCCTACTACGTCTGCGCCAGCCTGTTCCGCGAGGGAGCCGGGGCCTGCACCGCCCGCTACCTGAACGCTTCTAAGGTGGAGGACCTGGTAATCGAGAAGATCAGGGAGCGGATTCTCACCGAGGAGACCATAACCGAACTGGTGACTATGGTTGCCGAGGAGATCGACAACATCGCCGGTGAGGTCAACGGCAGGCTGTCGGCCATCAGCGCCGAGCTTTCCGACGTTGACACCCGGTTGGAGAACCTCTACCAGGCCCTGGAGACCAAGCAGTTGCCCTTAGAGGCGCTGTCGCCCCGCATCCTGTCCCTGAAGGCCCGCCAGGACCAGCTTACGGCGGCGCGGGAGGAAGCCGAGAGTCAGTTTGAGCAGCGGCGGGCGGAGTTGCCGACGAGTAAAGAGATCAAGGGATACGTGGCGGACTTCCGGGAGTTGTTCAGTGAAGGCACCTTCCCCGAACGGAAGGCCCTGATTCGCAACTTCGTGCAGGGCATTGAAATCGTGGAGGACGAGGCGGTTTTGACGTACACTATCCCCATGCCGTCGGACGGGGTGACGTCGGAATCGGCCCCGGTTCTTAATTTCGTCCAGTCCGGCCCACCTAGCGGGACTCGAACTAGTACTACAGTCGCAGATTGACAACGGCTAGAATTGGGGCAATCAACGGGTGGTGAGGTAAGGCTGTGACAGGGCACAGGGATGAGGTGGCTGAGGTCACTCGGTGGGCTGAGGACAGCTAAAAGGTGCAAGAGTGCATCGTGGGCAGGTTCCGGCGTCCCGAGCCGCGCCGGCGGGTTCTGGACTACCTCCGAGGGTTCCGTATGCTTGTAGCGTATATCCTCCAGAAATACATTCGCCCGCCCCAACCATACGCTATAAGTTTACGGAACCGTTCTCCCTCAAACGCCATGGATCCTCCTGCCGGTTCCTGAATTCCACGTGGCGAGCTTCAGTTCAGCCACCCCCATGCCAGATCTGGATGTTCGGCTTTGTTGCTCGCCTTGGTCAGTCGTCATGGCCTTCCGAGGCCCAGGCCTCCACCTGGCCGAATAGCCCGGGCGACGTCTTGGCCAGCAGGGTCATGGCCTTCTGTAGGCAGGCCCGCTTCACCTGACAGGGCTGGCAGGCGCAGCCATCGGCATGAGGCAGGACGTCCAGACTGGCCAGAAGTTCGAAATCAGCCTTGTCCCTACCGGCGGCGTATCCCTCGGCACAGCAGGCGCAGGGCTCGGGACAATCGCAAACAGGCCGGTCCCGACCAGTCATTGCATTCCTGCTTGCGCTGAACTTTCATCGAAGATTGCCCTGTTGGCCGTGCTCCATGAGATCTTCATGATCCTGGCCACACGGCTCACCGACGGGTTCTCTGCGAACATGCGCTTGCACTCGTTCACCTGGTCGGGTGAAAGCGCAGGAGGCCGCCCAGGCGGCCTCCCCTCCGCCTTGGTACGCTCTTGGCCCACCTTTACGCGCTCGCTGGTCGAATCAGCCTGGTAGGCACCGTTGGCCATCATCATCCGGCGGAAGTACTTGGCCGCGGCGCTGTCGTCGGTGGTGTCGATCCCTTCCTTGATGGCCACTATGCCGATGTTCCGGCTGGTCAGGTCCGCCTGGATCCTCACGCCCTCGTCGAAGTTGCGGCTGAAGCGGTCCAGCCAGACCAACACGATGGTGTCGTTCGGCCGAACCCGGGCCACGAGATCGTCCCATCCGGGCCGCGACATCAAACGGCCGCTCATCACGTCGGAAAAGACGAGCTCCTTGCGGATGCCGTGGTTGGCCAGCTCGCGGAGCTGGGTCTCGAGGTTCCGGTCGTCCCGGTCGCTCTTGCTGACCCGGGCGTAGCCATAGGTGACGGGAATCATCATCGCTTCACCACCCCGGTTTGCCGCAGTGCGGGCAGGGATTCCGGACCGCCCGGCGCCAGGCGACTCCGCCCCTGGCATGGATTTCCTGGTTGCAGTGGAGGCAGCGGCCCATGTATCTGTTCTGGTCGGACAGGTCCTCGGCCACCAGCTCAAGACAGTCTCCGCATCCCCGCACTAGTTCCGGGTCGGGAGTCATCGGTCCGGGACTCTCCTCGAGGCCACACAGCGGGGAGTCTCCCGGGGCGTAGTGGACCACAGCGGCGGCGGCGACAACTCTGCTCTCATCGCGCCTGCGGTCACCCTCTGCCATGGTGAAGGAATCGACCCCTTCCGAAGCGAAGTCCCACAGCCTGTTGGCCCAACCCTCCGGGTCTGTCGAGCCGTGCCACTGCAGTCCCTTCCCGGTGAGTCCTGCCGCGATCACCCGGCGGCCGCAGACACCGCAGTTGATGGCGTGGTCCTTTCCCCAAGCGTCGTCCTGGTTGGTGACCAGCATCGTCGTGCTGCGGCACTGGGGGCAGGCGGCTGCCAGGCAGACGTGCAAGGCGTTCATCTCCGCTCAACAAACGGCCGTTTTTGAGAGGGCTCCCGAGGACCACATCCGTCAGCTTTGCCGTGCCTCTCAACAAATCCCCTCAACAATAGTTTGATCTCAACAATGCCGTCAAGGGTTTGTTGAGTAGGGCGGCCGGAGGATTGCCGCGAATTCGGTGTTGGCGCTGCCGTGGACGCTCAGATTAAACAGAAGGAGACGATTGCAAAAATCGTGGATATTAGATTTGCTCAAGAACGGTATTTCCGTGCAACGCCGTGGGTGGTTCTGACCATCGGGAATCTTGGGGTGAAGGTTGAGCCGTGCTTGGCCCTTCCGGTCCGCTGGTCTTCAGCCTGTCGGCCTTTCCTGCATTAGCACCAGCACGGCCACCGCCCTGCGCTCCCTTCTGGGCATCTGTAGAAATGATTCTGTCACGGTCTCCACGGTGTCCAGTAGTTCTATTACCTCACTTCTTGCGAACCTGCTGTGAGGGTCGTAGTCCGCCGCGTGTCTCTGTTCCTGCAGTGCGGCGAATGTTGCGGCGAAGCTCCGTGCCGGGCTCGGAATTTCGCCCCGGGCCCGCGTCAGCCTGTTCTTCGCTTGGCGGTGGTCCAGGGATCTATAAGTCCTGGTCCAAGCGAGCCTGGTGGTTGCGTCGGTGCTTCTGCCTATCAGGGCGTCGGCGTTGTTCTGACACAGGGCATGAAACATAGCGTAGTAGGCCCTGTTGACGGCCGTTTTGAGAAGTTCCTGTCTTGGTCGTCCGGGTGGTTGGGGTTCCGTGTGTCCTGCTATCTGCCTGGCGGTGTCCATCAGGTTGCGCCAGTTCATTCTTCGTCCACTCCCCATGGGGGTTCGGCCCGGAGGTCCAAGAGTATCGGATATTCCGACAGGGGGACGTAGGACTCGATGAGTACTGGCGGTAGCCCCAGGTTCTCCAATGGGTCCATCAGGGATGCCAGGACGGTTCCTCTGGTCTTGGGGTTAGGCCTCTCATTCCCGTCGTCGTAAACGACGGTGACCCTGAAGGTGTCGCGGCCTTCGCTGTCTTCGGCCGGTTCTACCCGTATGGTGTCGAATTTCACTGTTGCTGGAAACTCTTTTTCCAGGTGCTCACGGTAGATGGCTTCCACCTTTTTTCCCAGTTCCGCGGTAAGTGCCATGAGTGTCCTCTCTGTACATGAGCGTTGCGCGGGTGTTGGTGATGTTACGGCTCGGCGCTCAGGTGGGTCAACGCCGCATGTACCTGCTGGCGAATTTTGCAATCGTCTGAGAAGGGAGCCGACTTGCGGAGGTATCAAGGAGGTATCAACAAGGGCAAAGGTGGGACTGTAGGGCAAGTTCACGATCGGGTTTCCGGCGATGACCGGGACGGTGCAGGTCCATAAGCGCGGGCCCAGGCATCGGCAACTCAAATGGATTGTCGAGAACCTTATTCGTGCCGCGCTGGTCTACGGGGTGAACCAAACTCTGGATTATCCCAAGGGTTTACTCCAGAAACTGTTGCAACGTTCCCTGGGAAACGGACGCCCTGGGCAAGAGAAATCCCTGGCCATGTTCGGAACATCGCCAGATAGACTCGACCGAAAAGCCATGCGAGTCAGGTAGGAGAGTGCGGCATCGACCAAGGCGACGGCTTCCTCCATGGTGGAGTAGGCAGGGACCCGGTGGAGTCTGCGTGCCGTACTACCGCCATATAACTACCCTTTGAAAAGCGATGTCGCAAATGTAGCCCACGGACGGGGGACGCGCACTATAGTCGGGGCATCACTTTCCAAAGGGTAATTGTACAGAGGTAGGATGCCACGCAGCCTCCGGAGGATCCCGGAGTACTTCACCGAACAAGAAGCCGCCGCCCTGGTCGACGCCGCGCCCAGCTACCCGGCCCGCATGGCCTTCAGGATCATGCTGAAGACCGGCCTGCGGGTGTCCGAGGCCCTGGCGCTGCGGCGTGTGGACCTGCGCCTGGACCAGCACCCGCCGATCATCGTCGTCGCGGCCGACTCGCCGGGCAACAAGGGCCGCAGGGGCCGTGAGGTCCCGGTGCCGGCTGACCTGGTCGAGAGTCTCCGGGACCTGGCGTCGTCCCACAGCAAGAACCATTACCAGCCAATGCTGAACCTGTCGCGCCAGCGGATCGGCCAGGTGATGAAGGACGCAGCACGCGACGTCGGGATCGACCCCGCCAGGGCCCACCCGCACGCCTTCCGGCACACCTACGGCCGCAACTGCGTGCTGCGGGGCGTTCCGATTCCGGTGCTGCAGAAGTGGCTGGGCCACGCCTCGATGGTCGACACCCAGCGCTACGTCGAGCTGGCCGGGGCGCACCACGAATGGGTTAGCAGGCTGTGAGCTTGGATGAGCGTATTTGTTGAGCGCCGGCGCAAGGCTGAGGATCCACGAACCAATATGTCGCGCAAAAAACGCCCGTCTGTTGGGCAGGCGCAATGATGGCCACTACCATAAAAGGAGGACTCGATGTCTACGAGCGAACTGCGCCCTACCTATGGCCGAGCACCTTCGGAGAAGATGAAAGAGATCCTTTCTCCAAGTGGATTCCTTGCGCCTTTGGTCGAACTATCTCAAAGCAAGGTTCAAGGCTTGCGGCTTGACGTACACCTGCGCGGCCATGACGAAGTTCACGTCTACTGCGGACTAACGAGAATCCTGAAGGTTCGCAGGAACCGTAACGGCACTGTCACTGTCTCCGCGCACCAAACTTATGGGAGCCAGGGATGCGCCAAGGCCATCCTGCGGCAGTGGAATGGCTCGGAGGTGGAAGAATTCAGGGAGTCCCTGGACCACTATATTCGCGGGGTGCAGGTTCGCAGGCGTCACACTGATCAGGAAGGACATATCCAGGCAGTCTGGGCGGGAATAAGCGAGCCGTGGATACCCTTTGATAGAGAGGCCGTACTGGAATACAGGACCAAAGCAGAATCGATCAAAGCCAGAGAGTTTCAGCCCGTCGGCCAAGTCCGCAGCAAGTTGGAGGCCATCGCAGAGTCGCAGCAGAAGTCCTCGGGGCAAAGTGAGGCTTGGGCAATGCCGGGAGTGGCTGAGCGAGAGGTGGACCAGCTCGCGGTCGACGCGGAGGGGCGCCTCGTGTTGATCGAACTCAAGAGTGCCTCGGCGACTCCCTCAGCGGTCTATTATTCTCCCTTCCAACTGCTCCAGTACGTCTGGGAGTGGCACCATGCTCTGAAATCGGTGCTCGGCCAGGTGCAGGATCTGATGGATGCCCGGGCAGCGCTTGGCATGACACCCGGCTCTGCTCCCCGGCTTACCGGTGGGCTTCGGGCTGCGGTCTGTTTCGATCGCGAGATAGGGACCGAGCAGGTGAAGGCCCGATATGACAGCGTTCTCGAGGTGGTGAACGGCTACCTCCCCGACGACGTCCCAAAGATCGAGACCTGGACTATGGACGACGTGCCCTCGTTGGTGGAGACCGCTAGCCGGGATCCCGTAGCCCTGTCCCGCAGCGAAGGGACTACGTTTGCTGTCTCCCTGCAGGAACACCTTGAGGGCTGGCGCAGGGAGGTGGATGGCTCTCCAGAGAGGATGTGGCAGTCATGGACGGACGGCATATATCCCGAATACCGTGAGATTGCTCAGGAGGTTGTCTCCACCGACTCGGTGAAGCTCCATCAATATGTCGCACACCTGAGAAGCTCCCAAGCCTTCACGTTCAACCTTTTCCTGCCCTTCCGCAAGGGGAATCGAGAGCGACTATCGGAACGGGTAAGCGAGGCTATTGGCACTGGATTTTCCATTGATGAGGTCGGCTTCGAGTGGGTACCCCCAGGTGCGCTGCTGGGCGAGATCGGTGGAGACCGGCCTGTTGGCAATGAGCCCGCCACAGCGGTCGACGTCATACTCTGGGGGCGCCTGCCGGATGAACAGCGCGCCGTGGTCCTCTTGGAGGTCAAGCTGAGCGAAACTGATTTTACCCACTGCGGGGGTCGCACCAGTCCCGGAAACGACAAAAGGCATGTCTGTGCCTCAGCGGCACGTTTCTTTGAGAACCCAAACGACTGCTACCTACGCCGGCCGCAGCGACGGCAGCGGGACCGCCGCTACTGGGAAATCTTCACCGCCAGTCACGGTAGCGTTCTAGCCGCCTTCCCTGGCGCCGAGACGGATGGGGAGTGTCCTTTCGCTTACAGCATGCAACAGCCAATGCGAAATCTCGCCATTGCAAGGGGCCTTGAGCAGGACCAGGACATCGACGTGGAAAAGGCTTGGTTCGGGCTCTGTGCGCACGACGAGAACGCGGACGTGGCTGAGCATTGGGAGGAGTGGCAGAGCCTGTTCCCGGAGAGAGCACTCGCCCCCTCTATTCCTGCCTCGGAAATCGTGCGCGCCGGAGAGGCTGAAGGATTGCAGGAGTGGGCGGCCTGGATGCGTACCAGGTACCAGTTATGAGATCCCCCAGTACACCTAGACTGTTCTGCGTCAAGCCGCTCCGATTGCCGGGCGGCTGGAGGCTGCTCCGATTAATTCCCAATTCCGTTTCACCTACGTTCTTTTCACGGGCCTAGCCCTTCGCCTGCTGTGGCGGGACGCCTTGCGAAGTGCCGGGTTCCAACTTGGAACGGGACGGGTACCGCTCATTGAGCTCGGGGTGTCTCCTAGAGGGATTTCACGACGGCGGCGCTGACCAGGTTGACCAACTGGTCGGAGATAAATTCATGGTCTATTTGTCTTCCGACGCCGTGGACCAAGACATTAATTTGGTGATTGAGTGTTACTACAACAACGAGACTTACGTGAAAACCGACACGAGGGCCGAATACTTGGTGGACCGCAGGGTGGTAGACGGTTGTGAGCCAGAAGATTCGGAAAGTCAGCTATGCTCGGTGGAACCACCGCATGCCTCCGTACTCAAATTCGGCTGCAGAGAGGTGGATGCCGACTAAGAATATTCTGGACATTGCCTCTCACCTCCCCCATCTCTCCAGTTCCTAAGCCCGCTCAATAAACCCTTGGCGGATTATTGTGCACTATTTATTATTGGGATGCTTTTTAGAGCACCTCGCCAGAGCTGAACATCAGGCCCTCGAGGGACCTGCCCCAAAACGCCCGTTTGTTGGGCAGAGATCCAGGAAATGAGAGCGCTAACTTTGCACCAACCATGGGCTAGTCTGATAGCGGTCGGCGCGAAGGCCACGGAGACCCGGAGTTGGGCCGCCCCCCGTTGGTTATGGGGGGACATCTTTGGAATCCACGCAGGGAAGAGAGAGGATCGAGCATTCAGAGAGACCGACCCTGATGTGGTCGACCTGCTCGGTTGCGAACCCACTCCCAAGGGGGCCATCGTTGCCATTGCGCGGCTCAAGGGCTGTATACCGACGGAGCGGAGTATCCCAGGGTTTCAGGATGAACATTTCGGGGACTTCAGTGCGGGACGGTTTGCTTGGCGATTGACGGACGTGCAGCCACTCGTCGAGCCGCTGCCGCTGACTGGCCACCAGGGTCTCTGGACTATTCCCCCAGAGCTCGTCGCCGTGATTATGCGCAACCTGGCGAATACGGTAACGTCTGACCCTCATGGCACATAATGGGCCTTGTTCGAGGTTGCCCTCATGTTCGCCGCAGCCTGGGGCTATGCCAGAAGGTCTGAATTTGGTTCGCACAACGCCCCATATGGCGAAGATTATCTCAGTGTGTCGAACACCTAGCCCCTTGAGGATCCATTTTTATGACCTTGATTGCAGTCACCTACGGCTATGCCCGCGTCAGCAAGGCCGACGACGAATCCAAGAACCTGGACACCCAGCCGCCGCTCCTGGCACAACACGGCGTACGATACGACCTGGTCTATTCCGACGTGGCCAGCGAGCGGATCCGGCTGGGTCTGGACCGGGCCCGGGCCCGCGCCAGCGGAAAGCGTGTCGGCCGCCCTCCAGCGTTGAGCGATGAACAGGTCGAGCAGTGCCGAAGGATGGGCGGTGAGGGCGCGGGTTTGCGACAGATCGCCCGGGTGATGGGCTGCTCGCCAGCCACGGAGAAGAGGGTGCAGGCCGGTGCGGGTGAATAGGCTTCGGCCTCGCGCCGTGAACTTTACTGGCCGGCATCTGTGGCTGGTGATCCGGCCGGTGCTCGATAACTGGCGCAGTTTCTGAGCTATGTGGCACCTGAACTGGCTGAAATGCTGGGTCACGCGAAGTCTCTCTTGGTGGCTTCCTGTCTCAACAACCTATTTACTGAGGAAACCAATCTAGGATTGCCGGTGATCTGGGCTCGTTATCAACTACGTATTGCATTCTGCATTTGCGGTCCGAATCACTCATTGATATCCTCTGGTTCTTGGTCGCGCCGATAGAGCAGATAGAGAACTCTTGCCCCAACCAGACCACTTGCCAGATATGCGACTGTAGTTGCGACCCCAAGAGGGATCCTGACTAGGGTGTAGTCCGCGCCGGTCCAAATGCTGAGGTACCCAGTAGCCTGAATCAGGCCGATCGACAGAGTCCCGACGACCAACAGCATGATTATTGTCGTCAGTGCCAGTCTGATGTCCTCGAGAGTCTTCATTCCGCGCTCCTGGAGTGGCTGCCGTGATTTTGGTCTCCGGCCGAGAGAACCCAACGGTACCCTGCGGACTCATAGTTAAGCAGTAGGAGTTCAGGTTTTGGGATCAAAGGAACCAGCACATTAATATTTGTCGAGTTGTAGTGCGCTGGACTTTGTTTATGGTTCAGACTCGACGTGGTCGATGGTCAGGCTTTCTTCCCTGCATGCTTGGACGATATGTTGGACGTACCCGCACTGGTTCTGGTCCGAGTGCGACCTGTCGGCGTCCTTGTCGATCCTGTGATGTCGGTTGCCGCTGGGCGTCGGCAGGGTGAAGCTCAGCAGATCGAATGCGAACCGTTGAGCGTAGTGGCCCAGGCGCAGTGTGTTGGTGGGTTCCCTCCAGGACCTTCGACGGTTTGCCACCGGCCCAACTTAACCAGTGTATATAACCGACCGGAGGATAAGGAGAAATCAAGGCTGGCAGGGTTCCAGCTCCAGGAGATGCAAGTCATAAGAAGAATAACTGTCCCTTTCCACCGGAAGGCATCCCGTCAGCTCATTGCGGGAAAGCGCTAGCGATTTTAGGCTCGCCAGTTGTTTCAGCCACATCGGCACCTCGCCAGTCAGTCTGTTGCCGGAGAGGTACAGTCCCTCGAGATTGACCAGACGCCCCAGCCCGTCCGGTATTTCCCCGGTGAGCCGGTTGTTTCTGAGGTCCAGCGCCTTCAGCCCGACAAGATCCCCAAATTCCGGTGGTATGCTGCCGGTCAACTCGTTGTCTCTGAGGTACAACTGGGTCAGATTGCCGATGTCGCCCATTTCAGGGGGCAACTGGCCGGCAAACCGGTTGCCATACAGGATCAGCGATTCCAGATTGCTCATCCGGTTCAGCCAGATCGGTATGCTTCCCTCCAGCCGGTTGCCCCAAAGGTTCAGTGTCTTCAGTTCATTGAGGCTGCTCAACTCCGGTGGAAGCTCTCCAGAGAGTTGATTTTCGGATAAATTCAGCGAAGTCAGAGGGGAGAGATGACCGATCTCCGCCGGTATGTTGCCCGACAGCCGGTTGTCTTGCAGGTTCAGCGATTCCAGCGAGGCGAGGTCGCCTAACTCCTCAAGCAGCTCTCCAGTTAGCTGTTGGGTACGCAGGGTCAGCCCAGTCACCCGGCTGGGAGAGCCGCCGACGATGACACCGTCCCATTGGCCAATGTCCAGGCTCTCTGACCAGTTCAAAGGGCCGCTGCCTTTGAGGGCGTTCCATAAGGTCAGCAGTACCTGGCAGTCAGACACGAGGCCGGGTTTTGCTTGCGGCCCGGTCACCACTTCGCCATTGGAACAGGCGCCGGAACCGGGCATTGGTACGGAGTGTGCTGAACAGAAGCCGAGGCCTACGTCTTCCAAGTCATAGGTAAACCCTTGCAACAAATCAGATATGCACCCCTGGAACTGGTTGCCACCCAATTCCAGCCGATCCATAAACTCGATGGCGGCCAACTCCGGGGGGATCTCCCCGCCCAACTGGTTGGAATCCAAGTACAGTTCCAACAGGTTAGGCAGATTGCCCAAATCGGGGGGAATGCTGCCGGTGAGGCGATTTTCGCCGAGGTCCAAGAGGGCCAAATTATCTAGGCCGCCCAACTCCGGAGGTATGCCGCCTGTAAATTGATTGTTGGGGAGTCGCAATATGTGCAAGTTGTCTGAATTGCCTAACCAGGTGGGTATCGTCCCGATCAGCCGGTTATAACCGAGATCCAGCTCTTCCAGGAACCTCAGATTGCTCAACTCCGGCGGAATGTCCCCTGTGAATTGGTTTCCCGAGAGATTAAGCCGACGTAAATTCGACAGCCGACCAAGCTCTGGAGGAATCTCGCCGGAAAGTTGGCTGTGGTGAAGATCCAACACTTGGAGACTAACCAGGCCTCCCAGCTCCGCCGGGATTCCCCCGGCAAGGGTATTCCCAGCGAGGCCAATCCAGTAGACGTTTGCCAGATTCCCCAGCTCTGCAGGTATTCTGCCCGAAAGCTGGTTATAGTTGAGGTACAATGACTTCAGGTTGGCCAACTGGCCCAGTCCAGGCGGAATTTCCCCGGTCAGTTGGTTCGAGGCGAGGCTCAAATGTTCCAGCTTGGAGAGTTCCTCCAGCCAGGGAGGTATCTCTCCAGTAAGTTCATTTTGGTAAAGGGCCAGCCTGGTCACATTGGTTAGTCCTCTCAACTCGTCGGGAATTCGGCCCGAAAGTTTGTTGCTGCCCAAATCCAGCACGGTCAAATTGGCTAGCTGACCTAGCTCACGCGGAATTTCACCGGTCAGTTGATGGCCGTCCAGGGACAATTTGGTCAGAGCGTCCAGAAGGCCCAGCTCGGGCGAAATTTCACCTTCCAACTGCACCGGAGTTCCAGTTCCCCAAAAGTCAATCTCTGTTATGGGCGCGCCGCTCTTATTCCGCCCCACTCGGCAATACCCTGCTGGGCGCGCCGCTCAGAATTATTCCGCCCCACTCGCTTGTTTGGTGGGAGAAGGGGTTTCATGGGAATTCGGGGCGACCAGTTTAGGGCGTTGTTGCCGCTCAGGACGTCTTTCGCCTCCAGCAGCGCCCGGCAATCCGACACCAACCCCCGATTCTGCAGCGGATAGGCGACCGCGACGCCATTGGAGCAAGATTCAGGCAGGATGGGAGTGGGTGTCGGGACTACAGTCGGGATTGGCGTCTCGGTCGGTGTCGGGTTGGGCGTCGGCGTGGGCATGGCGGTAGAAACCGCAGCCTGCATTGTCGCCTCAGGGTAGCGGGTGGCGGTTGGCCTGACCGTCGGCGCGTCGTTGGGAACAACCGCCGGGTCATTCCCCACACAGGCAATAGCCATCAGCACTAAGATCAAAACACTCAACAATCGCATACTCTGTATCCGATCAGATCATGGGGGCAAGACCATGACCTGCAAAACTAGCACAATGGCTGGTATAGGAAATGGGGCAAGGCCACAAGCTCCTCTGCTTGCTCTTGGTTTCGTTTGCTAATGGGTAGGTCGGTCATACCCCACAAACAGACGAAACCCGGCTCTACTATCCAGAGGACGGGCTGTCGGGGTGTCCGCCACTCAGTATTTGGGCGCGTCGCAGTTCTATCGCGTCTTGTAACAGGTCAGAGCCATATCGCTCCAGAATGTCAATGTCCCTGCGTAGAATCGGGTCGGACACCTTGACCCTGTTCTCCGCCTGACGCAGTTCCATCAAGTCGCTACCCCTTGCACGGCGGGGATTTCCCGCGCCAAACAACTTATAGAACGCCAATGCAAACGCAATCACAACAGCCAATCCGACAATATACAGCATCGCTCCTGACCCTCAGCCCTGAGTGTACCGATGTAAAGTGAATATTGAGGCCTGCAAATATCAGCAACAAGAAGACGATAGGTTACGACCAAAGCAAGCGCAGCACCTCAGGGGTTAAAATGGGCTGCCTCTTCTCGCTCCCCCCGCCTGCGACGCGCCGATATTCCTTTCGCCATGTCGTGGCCCGCTCCGGATTACTGCGCTTGCGGTGTTCCCGTTTACTAATCTCTTGAGCAGCCTTGTATTCCTCCTCCACTTCCCGGAGTCCTCTTTACGCTTCTGTCTATAGCCTTGCGTCAACACGAGCGCAGATATTGGTTACTGGCGATTCAGAGGAAATCGAGCGTGGCCCACCGAAATTCCCCTTGTGATCCTCCCAGCTTTGGCTACGAGGACGACGCCCGAGTCGCCCAGCACAGCCTGGAGAGAGACGGACAGTGTTTTCTTCGCTGACGGCTCACCCATAATTTACAGCAATTCCACCAAGGGTTTCCGTTCTGGGACTGGCGAAGCCTTGGACAACAAATTGAGGCCCAAGCTGACCGGGCCGATAGCGGCGTTCATAATGGCCTCGGTAGTATGCCAACAAACGATAGTAAGTGGGGATGGGCGGCCTCCCGCTCAGCGCCGGAGATTCCCCGGTAATATCGGGCCACCGCGCCCCTGCCGGCGGCCTGCGCTTCGGTGTACCGGGCCGGCATGGTTGGGCTGTCCCAGCCCCCCGCTGTCATCAGTTCCGGCAGCTCCGCGCCGGCGTGGCTCAGGTCCTGGGCCATGCCCACTCGCGGAGAGTGACCTGTGAACCCCTCGCCCAGGCCCGCGACCTTGGTGGCTGCCTTGATGCGCCGGCCGATCTGGCTGACCGACAGCCCGAAGACCCTGGTAACGGGGCCGATCACCGCCTCCTACGGCCGATCGCCATGAGGGCCCCGACCTCAGGCGGTCCCAGGTATAAGATCGCGCCCTCTCCCGACTGGTCCGTCTTCGACCTGACCACGTGGAGCCGTCCCGAGCCGTCATCCAGAAGTTCCACGTCGCCCCACCGCAGCGCCGAGGCCTCCGAGCGACGGAGCAGCCCGTCCCGCATCACCTGCAGGAGGGCCAGGTCCACCAACGACCTCTTCGCCGCCTCAGCGTCCGTCTCCTTCCTGCGGCGCTTGCCCTGGTGGACGCGCCGGATCTGGGCGGTGGCCTTCACCGCGGCCAGGGTCTCGGATGTGAGCCCCTTGGCCTGTTTGCGAAGCTTGCTGTGCTCCCTGGCCAGGCGTTTCATGGTGGCCTTCACCAGCGGCCGCGACGTCGGGTCCTTGTGCCCGCCCAAACGGTGGGCCGCGGCGATCGCCGCCAGGCGAAGGCGCGCGGTGGCCAGTGTCTTGCCCTCTGTCCCCACCAGGTGCTCCAGGAAACGGCCGACGTCGGCCGACGTTGACGGGAGGCCTGGCCACCGGTTCTCAAGGCACCACTTAGTGAAGTCCTTCCAGCCGGCCACGTAGGCGCCCTCAGCTGGGCGCCCAGCTGAGGGCCTTAGCCCTGGCGTCGGTGAGGGCATCGGCCGCGGCGGGCGTTTCCCGGGGAACGCCCTCGGCCAAGGTCGGTTGATGGCGTTCAGTTCCGGTTGTCATGTTCATCCAGGGTCCAGGCCTCGACCAGCTCGAAGACGGCGGGGGAACTTCGGGCCATCAGGGTCATCACCTTCCGGAGGCAGGCCCGTTTCAGCTGGCAGGGCTGGCAGCCGCAGTCTTCAGTGTGAGGTGGGCCGTCGAGGCTGGCCAGGACCTCGCAGTAGGCCTTGTCCTTGCCGGCGGTGTAGCCGGCGGCATGACCTTCGGCGTAGCAGCCGCAGGGATCGGACAGTCACAGAGCTGGCACTCCGCTGAAGTCATCTATGGCCTCCTTGGGGGTTGTCTTTGCCGGCGGCCGGAGGCAGGGTTGCCGAGGAACGTCTGTTGGATGCTCGTCATATGGGGCGTTGTGCGAACCACATGTTGGTCTTTCTCGTGTGAGCCTCATACTAAGCCGAAGCTAAGGTGGGCTGTGCATATCCCAGATGGCCACCGACCTGGCAGGGTCTTCGTCATCAAGAAGATATAGATTCCACCTAGGCTTTACAGCCTGTCTCAGAAGTCAGAGCTCGCAACGATAATCGGAACAATCTAGGATTGACTGCACGAATATTGTTAACGGATAGTTCAATAACTTGATCATGAGCCTTTGAACGGACGATATTCGTCTGCGAAAATACCTCTGAGACAAGCTCTTTAGTTTAGTAGTGCGAAATCTTAGACGAGATAACTTACCGTGATTGTTTCGGTTACCTGGCGATGCTGCGGCGACTTCGGTTTCCAGCAAAGCGCGAGGAGGCAATGTCATTATTCCAAAGCTGTTGGTCTTAGGACCCCTCGTCTCCCATTTGTCTCTCGTATGCCTGACGCACGAGTCCCATGACGTATGGTAAATCGGCGAGGTTGGTAAGTCGAACCTCCACGTCTCCGTTACCCCATCTTCCTATGGTGGTTACGTCATGCCCCATTCCCTTCGGGTCATCGAGTTCATGAAATCCCAGGTTAAGGGTTAGACTCATTCGGGTTGCCTGGGGGACTGCGTCGACGAAGTTGGTTTCAGCTTTGTAGGCGACATAGAGTTTAAGAAACTCCTCCGAAACACATGGGTCGATGGCCAGCACCTCTCTTCTAAATTCCTCGAAAATGTGTCTAGTGGGGCTGCCTTCCGCTAGGTAACGATGGTCTTCAATCGTGTAGGCCTTCGTTCCCACTTCTGAGTCAGGAAAGTATGCGCGCTGGGTCTCCATGCTTAGCGATGGACCTTTCCATACGGATATTGCTTTGCTTGCCAGCCGTTTGGCGCGATCCCGGATCGCGTTTTCGTCCCATTCATCCAGTTCTCTCAGGCCTTCATTCAGTCTGAGAGGACTTTCCTTGAAGCCGCCCTTCATGTCGCGTTTCTCTGCAAAAGTTTTATCGCTGTATTCGGTGTTGTAGCCGGTGAGGGTCAGGTTCCCCAGTGTGTGTAGCCAGGTCTCCTGGACATTTCTCCAATCTTCCCCAAGCGAGTCCTGCCAAGCTTTCGACAAGTTCTGGTTCTGGGGGAGAATATGCTCGACCGTATATTCTTGCACGGGCACCGGTTCTTTACGGTCGTGATTTTCGAGTCTCCGCAGCCAATAGCTGGCGCGATTGTTGTAGAGGTTCTTCACCTGGATTTCCCTGGAGAACTCCTCGTCATTCGGGAACCGGCGATAGGACGGCATCTGCAGGAAATGGGCCAGCATACTCTCGATGTACTTTTCCTTCTTGTCCTTCACGAGTGCTTTGCTGAAGGTCGCAAAAGTGTTGTTAAGCGAGTTTGTAGGAATTGCGCAGATGGCCCTTCGGAAGACATAGCTTTCGATGTATCGAACGGCATCGGTGAAATCGTTGAGCGACAACCTGTCTTTGCGGTAATCGTCGTACATTTCCAGGATGAGCGGGTATGCCGTGTCCACTTTTAGGTCCTGGATAGCTTGAAACGCTGCTGCCAAACTTGGTTCGGGCTCTCTCCCAAGGGCTATGGCGCAATAGTAGTTGGCGAAATCATTCAGATCAGCCAGAAGTTCGTCCAAGTCGACCAGTGTCTGGTTTCCCCCTTGGGAGTATGATTTGAACTCTTCGTAGACCCGTCCAATTTTGGGAATCGTTCCAGTCTTGATCGTCAGGTAGTGCCGCATAAACCCGTCGAAGTGCCTGCTGTAGGCATCCTGTCCAAAGGCCATCTCCATGGGCCGCCAGTAGTCGGTGTAGAGTTTTTCCTGCCGGTCCGGTTCCAAGCCCATCAGCACATAGTTGCGTATCAGATCCGCTTGGCTCAGTTCGAGCCCGGTGGAGTTCATACTCTCAAAAATCAACTGGGGGTTATCGTGGCCACGGTCAAGGGCGATGTCGACGAGCATGAGCTTTTCCAGCCCTTTGCACAGTGGAGCGATATCCTCGCCGAGCTCCTTAACCTTCTCCTCGAAGAGTTCGAAATTACCTCGGACCCGAAGTGAGCTGGCTTCGGGAAGTTTACCGTCTCCTATGATGGCCAGGAGCGTCTGCTCGTCGGTCTGAGTTAGTAGCAGTTTGTATCGTTTCTTGCCATCCTCGTCTGGGTTGAGCAGGTAATAGTTCCGTAGTTTCCTAGCCGAAAAACCTTCAATGGGCTCTCCGTCGCTCAAATGACGTGCAAGTGCCTCAATGATGAGGGAAACAGTTGTCAGGCGCTGCTGCCCATCGATGACTAGTAGTGGTGTTTGGCTTGAGATTTGATAGAGTCCCCTTTCTATGTAGACGATTGAGCCGATGAAATGGCCTGAAATACTGTCGTCGCTTCCAGTGCGTATTATGTCTTCCCAGAGTTGCCTGCATTGCGGCTCTGTCCAGGAGTAGGTGCGTTGGTAGATTGGGATGATGAACTGGGGGGACTTCCTGAGGAACCCCAAGAGGTTAGCTGCAGCCGCTTTCATTGATCTGCTCCCTAGACACAGAGAATCTTCTCCGGCAGTTTACTCGGTTCCATTTGTCTATGGGTGATGGCCCATCTAGACGCCTTGCGCCGTCTCTTTGACTGGCTCAGGATTGTTTGAGAATATCATTGTCACATTGCTAACTACCTTGGGAATGCACATTCGACTGTGGCTTTGCGCTAGTCTCCGAATCATGCGCCAAGCGGGGGCATGAGGCTACTCAGTGGTGGCCTCGATCATCCCGGTGCTCAACGTCTCTTTCTTTACTTCCTCCTCCATGTATGCTCAACAAGCGGGCGTTTCTGCGTTGCACAAGGCCCCATTACGTCAACCGGTTCATTCGGGGATTCCCCGCTCCAGCCCAATCCCGAATTCCGCCGTCCTCGAACCACCTGCCGATTTTCGCTCCTTCAGCCAGCTTTTGATACCGGATGGTCAGCCCTGCTACGACCGCCAGTCTCACAGGGGTTACGCCTCACGTCATAGGACATCGGCGAACGCCGCTACGCCTCATCATCGAGCATATCCGCCGGGGCATATAACCCATGCCAGCGGCAGCAACGATTGCTTCGAGGGCGTCCCGGTTCGCTCGGTCCTGAATGGGATGATGTCAGGACCGGTCTGGCGGTGAAACCCGGACCGGCTCAAAGCGTTGCAGAAATCCTGCGGCGGGCTGGTGGCCGCCGCCGCCCATTTGCGCGGCGAGTTGGCTCACGTCGAACTCACCGGCCCGGCTGCGCAGGCTCCAGCGTTGTTCACCGTCCGCAGCGTTTACATAAATGGCGACGAAGGGAGCTTCCGGAAAGCGTTCCAGCAGCGCTGCGCCGATATCCGAGTTGAGCAAGGGTGAGTTCACGGCCGGCACCTGGTGGTCGCCGATGGTCACCAGGTGATGGTTCGCAACGAGCCGCTCCACGCTGATGCGGTTGAACCGTTCGATTGCCCCACCGGCTTTGAAGATGGGTTCCGGGTCGGCGGACATTTCGAGGGCGGTCTGGTCCCACCGGTCGAAGTCGTTCTCGACTGACGCGATGTACGCCGATACGGCTCGGCTGCGGTCCAGCTCCCAGCGCCACAGGTCGCAGTCCTGTACGTAGTGCAGGAGTACCGGCGTGGGCAGGTCGTGATGGAAATGTTCCCAGGCGATGACGGCGCCGGAACGAGCCATGTCGAAGTGGCAGTTGGGCAGATCGCCGATGCTGCGCTGGGCAGATACGTGATGGTCCAGCACCATCACGTTGTGGGAGCCGTGGCGCTGGTGGAGCTCCAGCATCCGGTCGCGGCTGAACGACAGGTCCAGGATGTACATCCTGGTTGCGGGGTCCAGTTCCGGCGGCGATGCGCCGTTGCGCAGGGGAATGTACTGAACTTTGGGGCCCAGTGCTTTCCACGCTGCGTAGGCGGCTCCGAATCCGTCGGGGCAGTGGGCATGGTAGATGACGGCGATATTTTTAGCGGGTATGTTCAAGTACACTCCGTAATTGGCGGGACAGAATATTATCCCTCAGTTTTGGCTTCGCCTGGCGCCGCTTTGGTGGTCTGGGCAGTGAGGGAATCCGGCGTCAATGCAGGCCCGGTAGAAGGCTCGCTGTGGCGGTCCCCATTCGCTGTCCGGGTATCGCCGGCAGGATATTGGCCCCGGACGTGTGCCGTGGAACTCGTCCCGAAAGTCCTGGTCATTTTCCAGCTTGATCAGGTAGGGGAGGACTTTCTCGAAACTCCATTGGGGATTGCCCAGTTCCATCCAGAGGTCAAAGTCGTCCGGCATGGGCCGTAGGAATTGGGCGTCGTTGACAGCGCTGGAGCCGCCGGTGACCTTGCCGCGGGGTACATCTATCTCGGCTTCGGACGTTGCCCTGGCGCGGAAATTCCAGATGTGCCCTCTTCCCCAGATTGTGGAGCCGGCTCCATAGGCGTACCTGACCACTTCGGGCGTCGAGTCCGGCGAAGGATAGTCCGGGCCCGCCTCCAGGAGGAGTACCGAGCGCTGCTCGTCTTCGGAGAGGCGGGCGGCCATGACTGCTCCCGCGGGCCTGGCTCCAACGACTATGTGGTTGTATCTTTTTGTCATGCTTTCCCTTTGTGCTCGGCCTTGGCGGGACGCTGGTTCGGGCGCCGTTGGTCATCCGGGCCGGCATCCATTCTCACATCCTCAGTTCCAGCCGCGGGTGAAGGAGGCGTTCCGGCACCTCCGTCTCCCGCATGAAGCTGACCAGCTTCTGGTGCAACTCCCATGCCACATCCATGTGAGGCTCTATGACGTTGGTCAACTGCTTGGGGTCTGCGACGAGGTTGTATAGCTTGGAGACTCCCTGGAGGGGGCTGTACAGGAGGCTCCAGCCTTCCGACGTCACGGTGGTCACGGGCGGCTCCGTCAGGACCCGGAGCAGGCTGTCGACGGAGTGCACCGGGTCTCCAGGATTGGCGAATGGCAGGCTGCTCACGACGAAATCCCGGCCTTGAGCAGAGGGGTCGCGCAGTGCCGGGGCAAGGGTGCGGCCCTGCACGAAGTCAGGGACCTCCAGTCCCATAAAGTCCAGGACCGTGGGCATGACGTCCACGGCGGAGGTCATGCCGGTGTAGTTGCCGGACGGAACCCCTGGCGCCCGTATCAGGAGGGGCAGGTGGACGATCTCCTCGTAGAGGGGGGAGTAGCTCCACTGCGAGCCGGGCTCATCGTACGGTCTGAGCGTGCCGTCGGGATACTTGTCCGAGCTCATCTTGCCGAACAGTCCACCGTGTTCTCCGAAGTAGAAGCCGTGGTCGGTGGTGAAGATGACGATCGTCTTCTCGGCCAGTCCCATGTTCTCCACCGCCCTCAGCAGGAACCCGGCCCAGGTGTCGACCATGGTTATCTCGCCGCAGTAGGTGGCGTGTCCCTTCCTGAGCTGTTCCTCAGAGTACCCTGGCACGTCGTGCCAGTTTCCGTAGACCGGCAGCACCAGTTCGCCGTCGTATCCCGGCCAGTAGAGTTCTGTGTAGTAGGGAGGCGCGTCCCAGGGCTCGGGGGGGTCCCAGGTGTCAACGTAGAGGAAGAAGTCCTCCTTGTAGTGCCGTTCCAGCCACTGCATGGCGGTCATGAATGTCTTCGGGGCGTTCCTGTCGGACTCGCTGCGCCAGGCGGCCCTGACGTCGAGGGCCTCGTTGTGGTAGCCGGGCTCTGGGATCAGAGACCAGAGGGTATCCTGTCCCCTGTTCATGAAGAACGACTGGAAGCCCCGGTCATAGTTCATTCCGTCCCTCAGGTAGTAGGGGGTGTCGACGGAGGCTGCCGTGTGCATGCCGTGCCCGGCCAGTATCTCGGCGAGGGTGGTGACCCCAGCCGGGAGGGGTTCCCAACCCATGAACGACATGCTCCAGCGCCCGGTCTGGTGGTCTGCGCGGGTGGGCATGGTCGGGAATCCGGCTGAGTAGTGGTTGTCGAACCTCACCGCGCTCGCTGCCAGCCCGTCAAGAGAGGGTGTCCGGATGTTGCTATTGCCGTATGCACCCATATGATCCCTGCGAAACGTGTCGGAAACTATCCAGATGACGTTCATTCCGATCTCTTCAGTTCATCGTCTGCGGGTTGTGCAAGTGCCGGTGAATCCACCATGAACCACCGTGCGGCCGGATGAAGGTGATCTCTTTTTAGGTGAGTGGCGAATATACTCCCGGTTCAGGGCAAAGCGCTATAAAAATTCCCCGGTCCGTTGGTTTCCCGTACAGCAAATCTACAGATGGGCGTCCTTCTCCAGAATTGGTCCCGAAGCGTCCAGGGGTGAAGGCTGGGAAATTCCCTGGCAAATATCAAGTGTAATACTTTGTATCAGCTGTGGTGATATGATGTTTACGATGCCGGAGAGACGTCAGGCCTTCGGAAGCAATCTGGGCGGAGCGGCCGTCGTCCTGCTAGTTCTGGATAGGGTTTCGTTTGCTTATAGGGTTTGAGGAGGTAATCCAAATTGCGGGAAAGGGCTGCATCCCCTATAAGCAAACGAAACTTGGCGCGTGAGTCGGAATTTCTCACACACACCCTATTAGCCAGCGAAGGGGAGTTTCGAATCCTGGTCCGACGCAGTCGAGGCCTACACGTGGAATGGATGGACAAAGTCAAGGGCGCAAACCTACGTCGCACCGAGGTTGGTTCGAAGCACGAGTTCTGGCGGCCATCGCTCCTCGGTTCAGGGATAAACGAAAATTCGAGGGCACCTCGAGGCCCGATGGCGTTTGAGAAGTTGCCGTTAGCTGAACGTTAAGAGTTACTAACATAGGAACTCTCCACGGCGAAAATCGCCCGGTTTTCGCCACTGGCGAAAATGCTGACACCTGCTTCTTGTGACCCCCTGGCGAAAAAGGGTAAGATGGGCCAGTGACCACCTACGGCTACATCCGCACCAGCCGGGACCAAGAGCCTGGCCATCCCGGCAGCGACCCCCACGTCCAGCGCCGGCAGCTCGTCGAGGCCGGCGTAGACCCCGCGCGGATCTACGCCGACGTCGCGGCATCGGGGGGCAAGGACTACAACAGCCGCGACCAGTGGCACGTCCTGGACCAGCAGCTTGCTCAGGGCGACGTGCTGGTGGTGGCCGCCATCGACCGCCTGGGACGGCGCTACCTCGAGACGATGTGGGCGATCTCTACGACTTGCAGCGCCGCGGCACCAGGCTGCGGTCCCTGGCCGATAACGAGGTCCAGTGGACGAAGTACCTGGACGCCGATCCCGACTCGCCCGAGGCCTTCATGGGGAACGTCCTTGCCAGCATGGCGGCCTACGTGGCCAGCCAAGAGCGGCAGAACATCAGCCGCAGGACCAGGGCGGGGCTTCAAGCCGCCAGGGAGAAGGGCGTGGAACTGGGCCGGCCGCGGCGTCTGACCGACGAGCAGGTCGTCGCAATTAGGCAGGACGTGGAGAAAGGGATGCCCGTGGCCGCGGTGGCCCGGAAGTATGGATTGCCCAGGTCCACCCTCCGTAGCACCCTGGGGCGGACGGAGTGAAGTTGCTCAGAGCGACCCGATGCGCACAAATTGGCCTTGGCTTTACACTTGGTGTGACGCTTAAAGACCTGTTGGGAGGGGGTGTGATCAACATTCGCCCGCTACCATGAGGCGTTCCGATCCCAGTGCTGCAGAAATGGCTAGGCCACGCTTCGATGGTCGACACGCAGAGGTATGTGGAGCTGGCCGGAGCGCATCACGAATGGGTAAGCCGGTTGTGAGCTTAGACGAGCGAATTTGTTGAGCGCCAGCGCAAAACTGAGGACCCGCCGATCGGGACGTTGCGCAGAAACGCCCGTTTGTTGGGCAGGAAAAGGTTAGCTACTCATGCAACCAAGTACTTGGAATGACAGCAATCAGCACTGGGTTTCCCGGTTTCTGCTTAAAGGATTCGGCATTAAAAAGAAGGCGTCCCAAGTATGGGAACTGGACAAGCGGACTGGTGTCACTACTAGACGTGATGTTGAAGACGTGGCATCCAAACAAGAACTGTTGAGCAACCGCGATGACGAATTAATGAGGAGTATCGAAAACGACGCAACTCGACCCATAGGACGAATCAGGAAAGAAAACCTCGACATATCATTGCGTGGCCGTATCGCAATTGACCGCCTTGTAGCCGCCACGATTCAGAACGATCCCTACAACGGATTGGACGAAAGAAACGCACGGCAAGATGCGATCAACGCTGTAAGCAAATCTGTCCAGGATGCCTTCGCACTAGCGGGAGGATTCATTGAGCCAGGAACCCTGGAAGCATATATCGACGAACAATTCAACCACGACTATCTGACCCTCACCTTAGGTAGCCAGAACTATGCAGTTCAATCGATGCTCCAGTTTATGGGACTACAGGCGATTTTTGCGTCGGAAGGGGACGGTTTCATTATTGGTGACTCTCCAGTGCTGGCGATTCGAAGCAATGAAGGCGCTGAGGGGCCCAGTCTTCTCAATCGCGGAAGCCAAGTAATACTGCCGATTGGCACCCGGTGCATATTGTTTTACAGCTGGGCAACAGAACCCAACCTAATCGCCCATGGAGGAACCATCGATAGCCGACAACTACTCTCCCTGAACCAAGATTACTCCCATGAGTCGAACTGCCGGTTCCTCTACGGAAGGACAGAAGAATGCCTGACTAAGTCTCGACGACCTCGCGTCAGGTGGGGAAATGCTCAACGCTCTACCGAGGTGAGCCAAGGTTGGTCCGCCTTCCAACAACACTTTGCCAGTGTCCAAGCAAAGAATGCCGAGAAGGAAAACCGGAACGCCGAAGGTCTCAGGCTTGAAGCACACAAATTGGTACAGCAAGCGGCCCGTCAAAGCCAAGCACCCGGCTGAGTTGGTGCCGAATCCCAAGACCGTTGCCGACATACCATGACGGTCCTTTTGCGAGGTTGACATGACGATCTCCGTAACCTACGGCTATGCCCAAGTCAGCAGAGCCGACCGCGACGAAAAGAACCTGGAGACCCAGCTCCACCAGCTAGCCAAGTACGGCTTCCGCTCACCCTGAAGTAGAACAACATCAAAGGAGCGACTAAATGGCCAACCTGAAGAAGCCCATCGGAGAAATGATCCCCGGCGACCAGAATATGGAATGGGCATTCGAATCGTATAGCATGACCGAAGTAGCCGCGCTCATGGCAAGGAGCGACACCAGTGAGCATCTGTCTCAGCTTCCCCTCAGAGACAGCACCAGCAGAGTTACACGCGTAGTCACTACAAACGACTTGGCGCGGTGGGTGACGAATGGGTGCCCTGATAGCAAAGCATCCGAATTCAGCGCATTCGCTCAGCGGTTTCCATACAACACACCTTTGGAAGACGTCACTGACATCATGGCCAAATTCGGGTATGTGCTTGTAGAGAACGAAGACGACTGGGTAGACGGTATCCTGAGCTACACCGAGGTCATCAGAATGCTGACCCAGTAGGTCCCTTCGCCCGGTAGCAACCACGTTCGGACTTTACGTAGCTTTGTCTAAAGCTTCAGGCTATTCGCCTATTTCCACACCCCTTTGCGCATCGTTGTGAAATAATTTCTGCCGTCCGAGAGACCAGGCACAGCACTGAAACATATCGGACCTTGTGCGAACCACAGAATTAGCTTGCAGAGCCCTTTGGAGCGGAGATGAAAGAGAAATCGCAGTGCTGCTGCTCGATTATTTCCCATCCCTCCGGTAGAGGTAGGTCGAGATATGGTTTAATTCTAAACCAAAGCCAAGGTGGGATGTGCATTTACAATACATCGGTGATTGGGCTGGGATTCTCGCAGAAATCCTTCGGCCTTTGATTGCAGGACGGTGCGGCAGCGGGCCTTGACCTCGTCTTTCCGGCTGGACAGCCCGCGGAGGAAATTCCCGACCCTCTCCTTTACCAGGGCCTTGGTTCCCAAGCACAGGTTTCCGGTGGCTTCCTCTCTCGCCCAGCCCCAGATAGCCTCATCGGCGTTGAAGTCCGGGCTGTAGCCCGGCAGGTTCATCAGCCGCAGCCCCAAGCCCGGCGTCCGCAGATACTCACGCACCGCCTCGCCGCGGTGCGCCGGCGCGTTGTCCCAGATCACGTTGAGCGGTCCGGAGTACCTCTGCCGCAACCGCTCCAGGAAGGCAGCCGAGGTTCCGGAGTTGCTGTTCCCCTCTAGGTCCATCCACTCCACCTCGCCGGTCTCCAGGCACACTGCCGAGTAGTAGCTGGCCTTTTCGCCATAGCTCGGGCTGGTCGAGTCCACCAAGGCCGGCTCTCCCCGCAGCACCCATTTGCCTCTCAGTTCGGCATCGGCCCGGAAATGGGCCTCGTCGGCGAAGAATATCTTCGCTCCCGTACGCCTCGCCTCGTCCGACAGGGTGGCGTACTCCGCCACGAAGGCCTCCCGCTTCTGCTCATCTGCCTTGACCAGACGCTTCTTGGGACGCTTCAGGACAAACCCCAAGCGGTGCAGATAGTTCAGGCAAGTGCTGCGGCTCAGGCCAATGCCGAAGCGCTTCGAGACAAACTGCCGCACCACTTTCCAGTTCCAGTTGGCCATTTCTATGCCCGACATCTCGGGCAATTCCTGCACTGCCCCCGTCAACTCCGCCCGTTGCGTCTCGCCAAGTGCGGGGGGGAACCCCCGGTCTGCTCGAATATCAAGGCGGCAGGCCCTCCCTCGCCGAAGGCGGCGGCCCATCTGCCGATGGTGTGAGCATCCCGATCCAGTGCCTGGGCGGTGGCCGAGGCGGTCAGGCCCCGGCACAGGAGCCACAGAGCATGCCACCGTTCTCTCTCCCGGGGCGTCGGCGCTAGGTACATCCTGCTGCGCACACCAGCAAGTCCAACTGCCACCGCTCCAAGTCCGGGCTTATCCCCCTCATACCCATCACCATCCCCTCTCAGTCCTCTCCCAGTCCTGACGCTATGCCTCCCTGATTCTAACCGACGCAAATGCGGGTTTCACCTTGGCTTTGGTTTAGTACCAGATTGCGACCCTGCGGCCAGCACCGTCGTACTCAGGTCGATCTGGCAGTGAGAGCGCATGTCCTTCGGCGATGCGACGGGCGCTCCAAGCTGCCGCAGCCGCATCCAGGATATCGTCCGCACCCACAATTCCTGCATCGTCTAACACGTCAGGGATTTCTATACCGTGAGCCGCTAGCAACGTGCGCCGTGCATTGTGTCCGTTCCACTGCTTCTTGGAAAATCTAAGAGGCTGACCGGCGAGCGCCACGAAAGAAACCTCGGGATGCACTTCGTAAACCCGGTTGTTCCTAGCAGCCACATCTGCGACCTCGGTAATTTTCGGCTTGAGCGCGAAGCTTTGTGTAGTGACACCTTTACTGAACCGGTTCTTCGACATCTGATTCGCGGCAACCCAAGTCTGCTCACCTAGGACATCTGTGTCAATGGCGCCGAGAAATTGGGTCACTGTGGCGGAGGAATCGTGTACCACTTACCTGACGACTGACGTCGGTAAATCAGGCAAAGTGGCGACGATATGGGAGAGGGAAGAGACGGACTTGACGTTGCGGCCGATTTTTCGTCAGAGCCGTCCGTAGTCTGAGATGCGGAGTTCTCTCGGCTGCGCTTTAGCCTGTAGCTCTCCCTGTTTATCTACAGGATGTGCACGTGGTGGGTGATACGGTCCAGCAGGGCCCCGGTGAGGAGTTCCGAGCCGAAGACCTCGGTCCATTCGTCGAAGGGGAGATTGGTGGTCACCAGGATGGCGCCCCGCTCGTAGCGTTGTGAGAACACCTCGAATAGCAGTTCCACCCCGATGCGGGACAGTGGCACGAAGCCCAGTTCGTCGATGATCAGCAGGTTGAGCCGGGACATTTGACGTTGCGGGTTGAGCAGCCGTCTTTCGTCCCGGGCCTACATCAGCCCTCGGCGCTGTGGGCAGCAGCCAGTACCTGTTCCTCCGGTGCGGAACTGCAGAACGTCGCTGGTGGCCCAGCCCACAGCCACCTGAACGAGGCCCAGCGGAAGCTCCTGGCTGATCTTGAATCGGCCAACGAGGAAATGACCAAGGTCAAGGACGAAGCGGTCAAGGGCAGGGCCGTTAAGGGGAAACCAGTACGCCACTCGCTTCACCGGACGCCAACGCAGACCCAACAGGCCCGCTGGGAAGCGATGCAACTGGCCAGGGAGCAGGGATTATCGTTGCGGGCCATCGCCCGAAATCTGGGCATGGCCAAGAACACTGCGAAGAAGTACGCCGTGGCGGAGAGCCCGCCCACCAAGAAACTCAGCGCCAAGGAGCGGACCAAGGCCGACGCTCAGGCTGAATCGCTAATGGCCTCGGACTAATCAGGGTGACATTTTCGCTTTTCACTTAAGGGGACCGAATCGCTGGACAACAACAGATTTCTCACTTTACTGGCCTTAAGATCTAGGCGTTTGACACGTGAGCCGAACGAGACAGCAGCAACGGCTGACGGTCCTCTTGAGATAGCAGCTCCGCGTATGGGCCGAGGGCCGCTTCGAACTTGCGGTGGTAGTACTCCGGCAGCGCCTTCGATCTGCCTTCATGAAAGGCTCTGAAGTCGCGATCAGTCTTCATCACGTACAGAATGCGTTTGTACTCTCTCTGGATGCGCCATGCCCCCTGGGAGCGAAGGGCGTGGAGCACGCGGAGCGGATATCCCGGCGTGGTTATCAACCGCTTCATGACGACCCGCGGAGATGCCATGTGCGAATACATATCGACGAGATGCTCGTAGTAGGTGATCGGATCGTAGTTCTTGAGCGTGGTGACGATGTGAGGCGCGTAGTAGAAGGCGAACGGCATCGAGGTCAGGATACGCTCCTCGTCGAGGTACCGGTCGAACAGAGGAGTGCCACCGAATGGAGTGGGGATATTGATAGTCGGCCACACAAAAGGGGCGCGCGACATGAATTCCTTGGTCAACTCGGCCGGCCTATCTCCTTCGTCCCCGTCCAGCCCGAACATCAGATTGGCCTGCATACCGGGCACGTACTCGCGGATCAGCCGGAAATGGTCGACTACCTGATTTAACTTAACGTGATCAGCCTGTTTCGACCCGACGCCGGACTTGTTCGAGTATGCGCTCCAGGATTCGACACCCGGAGCCAAGTAGAGGCACCCGGTGGAGCGCAGCTGTTCCAGCCGGGACGTGCGTAGGATCGATAAAGAACTCTCCATGATGTAATAGCTGCGCTTTCCGTGCGGGATCCTCTCCAATACCGAGAACACTTCGTCGAACTTTACGGCAAAATTGGGGTCGTGGAAGCTGACTAGCAGCTTCGGGTGCTTTTCAAAGATGAACCGCAGGTCGGCCTCGAGCCTGTCCAAGGGCAGCAAGGCGAACGGGTTGCTCCAATCGATGCAGAAGTCGCAGGCGTAGGGGCACCCGATGCTGGCGAGCATCGGTACGGTGCTGGATATGTAGGGCTTTCCGCCGGAAAAGATCGAGGTCTGGAGCTCCGGCATGCGTTCCTCGACGGTCGGTAGGTCCTTGAGCTGCCGTCCGCTGGTTACCGTCTCTCCGTTCGGCGCCTGTCTCAGGATGTCATCCACCAGGGTCTTGTCGCAATCAAGCACGACCACGTCGAAGAATCGGCGGCAATCGTCCGGAAAAGACTTGGCGTGTGGGCCGCCAATCACCGTGCGGGCGCCGTCCAACCGATAGAGCCGGGCGAGGGCATAGGCCAGTGCGCTCGCTTGGGTATAAGTCGAGATGAACACTACGTCCAGATCGTCCGGCAATAGTGCCTTGGGGTCGCCCTGCCCGTAGTAAGTGGCATAGAAGGACTCGTGCCCCATCTGCCGGCACCATACGCTGACCGCCTGCGGCATGACGCTGGCGTACTGTTTAACGAAGTAGTGAGCGTAGGCCGAGTGGGTCCAATGCCTGCTTCTCTCCGGACGCAGAATCTCCAGAACACCTACTCTCATCGCCGCACCCCGATCGTGTCTTCCCGCCAGCCCGCCTCGTCCCCGTACACCACAGGGCTGGCTCCGCTGTCCCGTGGGTCAACACCACCAGTTGGCCCATGCTCAGTATAAGTCCATAACGCCACTTCAGGCAGCGTTGTATCATCCTGAAAGAGAGCCGCCACTCCTCCCGGAGCACGCTAACATCACTCTGCACAGAGCCGCCGCTTTAATCGGTAACTGTTCAGAGTGGGCTTAATCCGCGCTGAGAAATCGGGCCACTGCGGCGGAGGAATAGTGGCCCACCTGAGCAGTGTCTGAATGTCAGGTGGTTAGTGGGGTAAAGAGGTCTGGAGGCAGATGAAGGGATCGTTGGAGCGGGCTAATTGTCGTCCGGTTCGTCTGGAGCTTGAGATCCGGTATTCCCCCTGCTGTGCTTGAGGCGGTAGCTCTCGCCGTTCATCTCCAGGATGTGCACGTGGTGGGTGAGCCGGTCCAGCAGCGCTCCGGTGAGCCTTTCTGAGCCGAATACCTCGGTCCACTCGTCGAAGGGCAGATTGGTGGTGACCAGGGTGGAGCTCCTCTCGTAGCGCTGGCTGAATACCTCGAAGAGCAGTTCCGCTCCGGTGCGTGACAGGGGCACAAAGCCCAGTTCGTCGATGATCAGCAGGTTCAGACGCGCCAGTTGCCTCTGTAAATTCAGCAGCCGTCTCTCGTCCCGGGCCTCCATCAGTTCGTGCACCAGGCCTGCGGCGGTGGTGAAGCCGACGGACATACCCCGCTGGCAGGCGGCCAGGCCCAGACCGAGGGCTATGTGAGTCTTGCCGGTGCCGCTGTTGCCCACGGCGATGACGTTCTCACGGCGCAGGGTGTACTCGCAGCGGGCCAGTTCCATCACCATTGCCTTGTTCACCGAGGGAATGGCCAGGAAGTCGAAGGTGTCCAAGCTCTTGACCGCCGGGAAACGGGCTGACCGGATCCGCCGCTCCACCATGCGCTGGTGGCGGTCGATGAGTTCCAGCTCGGCCAGCCGGAGCAGGTACTGGGGGTGGTCCACATTTTCGGCGGCACACTGGGCGGCCAGCTTGCCGTATTCCCGGAGAAAGCTGGGCAGCCTGAGTTCCTTGAGGTGGTGCTCCAAGAGCAGAGTGGACTTGCCGCTCATGCTGCACTCCTTGAAAGAAGGCTCATGTAATCCCCGGCGGCGGTGGTGCATACCCGCACCCTGGGCAGGTAGGGATACAGCTCCAGGTCGAGGCGGGGCGGCCTGCCCTCCATCCGGCACAGCACCAGGTGCTTCACCGCGTCGAAGCTGACCGCGCCCAGCCGGAGGGCATCCCTCACCGCGGAGTGGACCTCACCCATCGAAAAGGTCTCCAGCAGCCTGAGCACCTGCACGTACTCCCGCTTGCCCCTGCGGCCCATGCGGGACTCCAGGAGGCGACGCAGGTTGCCGAACTCCTCGGGCAGGTCCCATCCCTGCAGTGGAGCGGCCTGGTTCAGGGCGCCGGTCTTCCGCTCCAAGAGCGGCAGGTAGTGAATGGGGTCGTACACGAAGTCGTCTCTCTCGTAGGAGCGTGGATGCTTGGCGATCACCTCCGACCCGCAGCTGATGACCACCCGGTCCACATAGCCCCGCACCAGCACGTCCCGGTGCCCGTAGGCCACCGGCACCGAGTAGTCGTTGGTCCGGTACCGGACCAACGACAGCGAACTCACCCGGCCCGCCTGCTTCTCACAGGCATCGTAGGGCGCCGCCGGCAACGGCTGCAGCGCCTCCAAGTCCCGCTCCATCCGCTGCCCGATGGTTTCCGTGTAGCCCCGGAGCCTGGCGTCCATCCGCCCCAGGCAGCGCCGCTCCAGGTAGGCATTGAGCGCCTCAAAGCTCTCGAAGGAGGGCACCGGCACCAGGAAATTGCGCCGCGCGTAGCCCACCAGGCCCTCGACCTTGCCTTTGTCATTGCCCTTGCCGGGACGTCCGAACCGGTCCTCGAACAGGTAGTGGGACTGGAGTTCGGTGAACGCCCGAGTGCGCTGTCGCCGGCCATCGCCCAGGATTCTCACCACCGCCAGCTTGGTATTGTCGTAGAGAATGCTCTGCGGGACTCCACCCAGGAAGGCGAACGCCGAGACGTGGCCGTCCAGGAAGGCCTCGGTGGTCTCGGCCGGGTAGGCCTTCACAAAGCAGCCGTCGCTGTGTGGCAGGTCGAGGAAGAAGCAGTGGGCCTTCTGCTCCACGCCGCCGATGACCACCAGGGCCTCGCCGAAGTCGCACTGGCTGTGCCCCGGCGGATGGGACAACGGGACGAACATCTCCTTGGTCTGCCGGCGATGCTCCCGGACGTAGTCCTTGACGATGGTGTACTGACCGTCGAAGCCGTACTCGTCCCTGAGCCTCTCGAAGATGCGCTTGGCGGTGTGGCGCTGCTTTTTGGGAACCCTGGGATCCCCTTCCAGGATGCGGTCGATGACGCCGGTGAAGGGCTCGAGTTTGGGCCGGTGCGGCGGGCCCTTTCGCCGGTAACCGGGTGGCGCCGAATAGGCCAGCATCTTGCGCACCGTGTCCCGGTGCAGACCGAACACCCGGGAGGCCTCCCGAACGCTCATCCCATTCACCATCACTGCCCGGCGAACCCGCAGATATACGTCCACGCTGTGCATCCGTCGCACCATCCGTAGGGTCGGCTACGACCCTTATGGATGGCGGCAGACGGGCCAATTTGCAACCGCCGTTTGTCAGCGATTACCCGCCCGCGTGGTCCCATTTACCTCCGCCGATTACACCATCTGGATGTAACGCCGTAAAGACGCTGGACCTGCGAGGCCCAACCATAGCCCGCGCTTGGCCGTCGGCAAGGCGCTGTGTAGCGGGCGGGCGTGGGTAACCTATCGGAATATCCACTCCGATTGTTTCCGCTTCAGGTGAATCGTCCACACCCTTGCTGAAGTCCCGGTAAAACCGCGCTGACTCGAACGCACCGTCCGACAACCGGATGAACACCCATCCGTCTCCACATTGGTCGGCGCCTACCACTATCTGCATGTCCCATCACCAGTGAAAATCTCTGTCGGATCCAAAGCAATCCCCTGCTCAACAAACGGGCGTTTTAGTGCAGAGGTCCCACGGGGCCCCTTGGCCAGATTTGCCGACCTGCTCAACAGCGCCCTCGACCAGCTGGCCAACGCCAGTTACCAGATCGTCATCAAGGGCGCCAGCTATCGGGAACGCCAGTCGCCCCATCGGGCGTTGCTCAGTGCAGGGCAAGGAGGTGATTGACCAACAACCCGCAGCTCGACGATACTCAAATCTACACGCTCCCAGGGTGGGTCAATGACCGTGTAAATCCCTGAGTCAAAGACCTTGGAAATCGACAGTCAAGCCTACTCCTAGGCTACAGCGGGGATGCAGTCAGCCGTTGGCTAGGAGTAGCGATGCTCGAACCACTGGACCGTTGCCGAACGGACTCCACCCTCTTCCAGTTCACCACCAAGCGGTCGGCGGGGTCGTGGGGACCAGTCGGCAAAGCGATGGTAACTCTTGCAGCATTACCACCTAATCGCCCTGAGAGGCATATAATTCCGCGTACTTGAGTTCGGCAAGTCGACCATTTAAGGCCTGTCTGTCCGAGATTGGCTGGTTTCTGTCACTGTTCAGCTGGAAATCCTCTTTTAGACGCCTAATGCCAGTTAAAAGGTTATCGCCCTCTATAGAACTATCAATGACCTCTTCTATCCTCTCCAATAGTACGACAACGTCAGCCTTTGTCGCGGTCTCGAGGCGGTCGCGCAAGAAGGTTGTCACTTCTCTATCAACCCGTGCGGTAATCGTTTCCTTTTCCCTTTCGCGCTCTGCTTTACGCTGCATCTCTGTTAGGCCGGAAAACAAAACGGCGAATCGTGCCTTCATTTTCGCAACAGTCTCCGAATCAGTTCTTGAACAAATAGAGAGGACGTACCGAGCAAATCCGAGCTTGCTCAGATGAAAGTCGTAACCTGCCCGATCAATTCCCTCTTGTATAGCCTTAAAGACCCCTGTGGATTTCGAGAGTTTTTGCTTGACGCAATCCAATGAAGGGAAGTCCTCTTGGCATTCGGCGTCCATCGTAGTTAGATATTCTTTGGCAGCTTCCAATCCAATTTCAATCGGGATCAGGTCTTCTATGTCTTTCGGCCCCTCGGGCCGTTCACTCGTAAGATCTGGAAACCGGCCTGGTGTCAACTGTGCGATGTACTCCGGCCGGATTAGCCTCTTGCCTCGGGGGCCTCCACGCTCCAGTTCTTTGACGGCACGAGTACCCGCCTCGTCACCGTCAAGCAGCACAATTACAGCCGGCTTATCTGCGTCTCTGCCGCGGGCAAGGAAAGTCATGTACGGCACATGGCTGGCTGCTCCCGCCGGAACCAGCGTAATTCGATTTAGGTCCAGACGCTCAGTGGAGGCCACGTTATCCCGGCTTAGCAGATCCGACATGCCCGCTAGGTAAATTTGGTCGGCCAACCCTTCCACTATCAGGTTACAGTTACCGATGAAGGCTGTCTCTCCCACGAACCCCCCCAAAGCAGTCCTCAGGGGTTCAAAATGATTCCGGCCAACATCCCTCACTACGCGTACACCTTCTCCGCCGAAACCCTTGTCAAGGACTCGAATCCGATCCGCGCGATTCTTGTCGATCAAGAATGGTGAATGAGTAACATAGACGACTTGACCACCCGGTGCAGATTCAGTCTCAGTCGTAAATTCCTGGAGAACCCTAAGAAGGTCTTGTTGGCCTAGGTTGGATAGATACGCGTCGGGTTCATCCATCAGGAGAATCTCTGCTCCGGATCTGTCCTTGGTATGGGCCAAGAACTGTACAAGGTAGCTGAGAAAGTACTTGAGACCTCCGCTCCGTTCTGCAAACGAGTATTGGCTTCCGGTGCGGTCTTGGATGGTGAAGACAATGTCGTAATCGCGAACCGCAATCGCTAGTCGAAATCGCTGGTCTTGCGACCACCACTTGGCCAGATTCAGCGATCCCTCAAGCTGGTGGTTCATCTTACTTACTATGCCGTTTGCAAGGCCCTCATCGTCGTTGCGGAGTGCGGTCTGAAGTTCAACAAACGCTGAGGTATGAATCCCTCCAACAGTTACCAATAAATCGAACGCGAGGTCTAGCTGGCTACGATGACTCAATGCCTCGCGCTCGCTAAGGCCTATAGTGGAGATGCCACTGGCGAAGATATTTTGGATGGTTGATGCCAAAGCCTGTGCGTTACCCGCTAAGGGCAGTAGCTGTGCCAAGTTCTCAACTAAAGGGTCAGTAAGTGCCCATCGGTCAGTACGAGCAGGCCCCGGGTCGGCATTTATGTCATTTCTTCTCTTGACCAAGAATTCAATCGGTACGCTGTTTGGGATGGCACGTTCCGGGTCGATCCGGAAGACCTTGGGAAATATTGAGGTGAGGCGCTCCAAGTCCGTAATCTCGAATCGCTGATTCCTTATGTAGAGTGCGAGTCTCTCGTGGTGAGTACGAAAAATCCGAAACGACGATACATCATTTATTTCAGTATCATCAATGCTGCTTAATACGATATCGCGCTCGATGTTCGTGACCTCTCCGAAGTGCAGGCCGAAGTGTGGAATCTTCATCTCTTCGGCGACTGTGAAGTAATCGGAGTATCGGCAGAAGTCCGCTGGGACGGACTTTTTTGTCCCGAGAGCATGCTCAATTGCCTGGAGGAGTTGGCTCTTCCCAGACTCATTGGCACCCACTACGGCAGTCAATTTCGGGTCTATTTCGAGACTTATGTATGGGTAGTTGGTTCCGTCTTCCATACGGTCCCAAAGGTCTGGCTCGTATCCATGATGCCGGTTTCTCAGGAAGTCGTAATTGAAGGCCCTGAAGAATCTGACGTACGCGGTTCGAAGAATCATGCTTTTCTTCCTCAACACTTGCGGCGATGGGAATACCAAGAGAATGAATATTCGCTCCGTTTCATACAGCGCCACGCATTACAAAGGGACCATCGTGACAACTAAGATGGGAAGAGCGGGCAAGGCCTGAGCTTTCCTTTTATCTCCGCGCAAAACCGAGACCTTCGCTGCCGTCCTAAGCAGAACCGTCCAACGATATTTCGAGACACCTAGTTGCGGCTCTCATTGAGGAGGGTCGTTCCCAGTCCCACGAGTCCGGTAATGCCCGTCGGCAAAAGACCAATCAGCGCGCCGATTACGAATTGGTTGTCGCTCCCGCTCGAGTTCGTAATCGCTATGTAAGTGAGGAAGATAATCCCGCCGTTCAACGCGGCAATCAAGAACGCGACGATCAACAGGTTCAGACGAATCGGATAACCGCCCGAGATTCTCTTGCTTCCGCTCCCACCGTCATCCTGCATTCCTGCTCTCCTGAAGGGTACCCATCGCAGCAACCACTTTAACCACTCCAGCATCCGACCTCTCCTGGAATCCCACTCACTCTATCTCAACGTATCTGACCGGCAAGTTGGGCGGCTGGTAACGGTCGCCGATAGCCTCCAAGCGCCGTAGTACGCTGCTGTGTAGTTTCGCTCCTTCGGGAATCTCACGCCTCGATTCCCTCCAGAGGCGCCAAAAGTGCCGACGTGAAGGTTTGATCTTCCCTAGGGGGTCCGGTCGCAGGTCCTCCCGCCAATCCTGTCTTAGCACCAGACTCCGGCTCTCCGCATTCCGCAGCATCCATTCCAGGGATATGTCTGAGATGCGGCGGCAGGCCATCTGGCCGCCCACGTCCGCATGGCAACCCGGGAACCACACCTGCTCGATCGTTTGCCCTTCGGGGACATCGTCCTCGTCCCAACGGGCCACCCGAAAGAGTGACCGGTTTTCGTCGACCGACAGGGCTTGGAACCCGTAGGTGACATCGTGGTTCAGCCGGTGGTCCGGGAAGTACTCTCTTCTGATCCGCCCGACTGACGCGACGGTATCCCACACTCCGATGAAATAGGGCTTGCACTCACGGGAAAAGCTACTTTTGAACCCGGCCGCTGTCCGTTCGTCTTTCCCATTGTAAATCTTTGTCGCGTAGGGTATGAGGTTATTGCTACCCCGCGTCAGGAGACCACATTTGTGCAACATTCCGGCCAGCCTCCGGACCGTATAGGCACCCCGGCTGTAGCCAAAAAGGTACACCCTGTCGCCCCCCTCGTAGATGTCCATCAGGTACCGGTAGGCCTCCTGGACGTTGGTCGTCACTCCCGATCCCGAGACCGACATATCTGCCCTTTCCAATATACGCCCCACGGTACTCCGCAGAGTGCTGTGGGTGCCGACGCCCGGGTCATAATACGATATCTGCTGGTTCCCATCCGGCCCCAGGCGTTCGAACAGACGGATGACGTTGGTGTTGTCGCACTCCCTGCCGTACTGGGCCCTTGTGCCGTCGCAGCATACAACGATGTTCTTCATAACTACCCTTGGTAATGTGATTCAGGGCTGCTCTTCGAGCGAGGTCGACGTTCCTGGTGGTCTTGAGACCTAAACTAAAGCCAAGGTGGAATGTACATATCGCTAAGTGGGACTCCCGAATCCTGTATGCAATATGGCTCTTAATTTCTTTAGATGGGCAGAAGCATCTGGTGATTCTCCAACGTGCTCTCAAGAATCCCGATCCGTGCATCTCCTGTATCCCTCCCCTGGTGAAACCATCCTTGCCGCAGTGGCCAACCATGTCCATCATCTGCTGCAGGTGATCCACCCGGCCAGCAACATGATCTCCCTGGCCAGGGCCGTTCCCAAAGCGGGCTATGGCACTTCCGCCATCGAATACGTGCTGCCCACGATGGGCAGATAGATCCGGAGCGTCACCTGCACGTTGGCGTGGCCCAGCCAGTTGCTCACCACATTGAGCGGGACCCGGCCGACCATCAGCCAGTGCCGGGCGGCGCTATGCCGCAGGCTATGAGCGCCAGCCAGCCGTTTGCCAGTCCCAGGCGACTCCTCATCGAGACCCGCCCACCGGATGCCGTCGCCGATATGCCGGAGCGCGGTCCGCATGGTGAGCGACACCACCGGGTCCCTGGGTGAGTGTTTCACCGGCCAATTGGTGAAGAGCTGCACCATTTCATCATGCAACGGCACCGTCCGCGGCTTCCCCGACTTCGATTCCCTCACCAACAGCGCCGGGACCTCAGAGCGGTAGTCCAGGTCCCGCCACTCCAACGCCAGGGCCTCGGAGATCCGCAGGCCGGTGCGCCACATGATGAGCGCCAGGGCCCGCGCCTGGAGACGGTTGTGGACCGCCAGCGCACCCAGCAGCCGGCCCACCTGATCAACGGTCCAGTAATGCGGCACGTCCATGCTGGCAGATTACAACACCGAACTCTGCCAAAACAACCGGCAATTGTCATCGGTGAACGACTGGCCGTAAGGTCGATTCATGGGGCCTTCCCCAAAAAGTGGCGGAGTTCGGCCCAAACTCTGCCACCTCACCGCCGTCAGATACAATCAACCCCCACCGCCATCACCTACAGGAAAGCCGCCGACGTGAACACAATCCCATGTTCAGCCTCTCCTCTGGCCACCTGGGCCATGCGCAGCGTTCTGCGGCCAGGATCGTCTCTGACGCCGGCCAGCTCCCCTTTCCCTCGGGAACACAGAGCAATATGTATCCCGCGGGGAGGTCTATCAGGGTTCGGTGAACCACCGCCACACGAAGAGTGCGCCGGCGTCCGGGGTGATGAGAACCATGCGTTCGCCTGGTTCGACGGTCCGTCTTTCCTGACGGCGCTCGACATCGTAGGACCCGAGCTGCCCGTGCACCATAAACCACCCCGGCGAAGGGTTGAGAATTCGACGATACCTGCACCCTGCCTTTCGCCACAGGGGCCAACGTCCAGGAATCCCTCCCGGAGTGGTCGCCAGCCGGCATCGTCGAGGCTTCCAGTATGGCGGTTAGAACCACCGATTACCTTTTTGACGGGGTCTCGGCGAGGCTGGGGTGTCATCGAATTGGCGGGGCGTCAAAAACGGGCGTTTTTAAAGTGATCAAACACCGGGCTCAGGAGCTGAAGAGCCGGGGTTGCGTGGAGGATCTGCCGGTCGTATTCGCCGGCAGAGGAAGACGCCTCCCTTGCTGGCGTTGGAGAAGTTTCTTCCGCCGTCCGCCGTGGAGGGGGTCGCAGGGCCTTGTCCATGATGTCCGAGACGCAAGAACTGCAGTAGGCGCCGGTGTCGGCAGCTTGGTCCCAGGTACTGCACTTGGCATTGACCTGGGCGCTCGAGGAAGAGTGATAATTGACGCCACCCCGTGCAGCGCTCTCCCCGCAAGGGGCGATGGAAGTTTCTCTTGCCGGTCAGGAAGTTTCCTCCGCCGCGGGCGGAAACCTGCGGCGGGGATCCCTGCCCTGGGTTTCCGTCTCTCCGGGGTGCGCCTGAGAGAGAAGCTGGGCGATCTCGGCGTCAACTCCGGCCTGCCGCTCCTCGAGCCCGGCCCTCGCTCCCTCCAGGGTCTTTACCCGTCCGGCTGCATCCAGCTCCTCTCGCTGTTCCATGGCCTTGACCCGTTTGGCGGCGGGGCGTATGGACCTGGCCTGGTCGGCCAGCTGCTCGATGGCCACGTACTTCGGGCCGAAGGACATGCCCTGGTCGACCATCTCCTCGGGCATGGGCTGGCAGAAGGCACCGTCGACGCACTGCAGGATCTGGCCGGCGTTCCCTCCAATACATCCGTCGGCGTAATTGGCCCTGCGCCTGGCGGGGTAGACCACCTCGTCCCGCTCAATGGAGCGGATGGTCCCGTCCGCGGCGCGGCGATGGAGCCAGATGTGATGGTGGGTGTCCATAACTCAGGTGGGGACAATTGCACGCATGCAGCTCATGGGCAAGCAACAGGCTGCTGGGCTCAGGGGCTGAACAGGGGAGGCTGCGCGGAGGGCTTGGGGGACGTCTGCGCCGGACGCGATGGCAGTTTACCGTGCTGACCGGGCAGTTTCTTCCGCCGGCCGCCGTGGAAAGGGTTGAGGGCCTTGGCCATGACGTCCACGGCGCACAAGCTGCAGTAAGGGCCTGCTTCCGCAGGCCGGCGCATCTCCGGCACGTGCCGTTCGCCATGGCCAAGACCCTCTGGGGAAGAATTGAGAAGTCTACGGTACCGTTGCCGTCCTTCTCCCCGCAATGGGCAACTGTCATCAGTGAACCCTCGATCTGGCCTGTCTTCACACCGATCGGCACGAAGACGCCCCCGCTGGAGGCGTTTCAGGGAGGCGTTTCCCGCAGCAAGCCCGGAGGCCGACACCGTCCGGACCTCAATTTTTGCCCCGGTCCTGTGCGGCCGCGTCGCTGTGGTCGTGATGGTCGGCCAGGTGTGCCGGGCCCCGTCGCTGGGCCTCGTCGCCGGGGTCGTCGTGAAACTGAGGCATGTGATCCTGTTCGCGGTATTCCCGGCATGGCCCTCTCCACCGTCGTGTTCGTCGTGGAGGAGGCACCCAATGGGAGGGGTCGGGACGGGGACAAATGGGCTGCGGGAGTACCCGGCCGGGGTAGGTCCGCCGGGTTTCGAGCGGCCTGGGTCTCCGCAGCCCGCGACGCGGCAGGGTCCGGTCTCCCCGGGACAATGGGCATTCGACACGATGCGGACGGTGCCCCGGAGGGTGTCGCAGAGGGGGATCACCTGGGAATGTGGGCCGTTGCCTGCGGTTGATGTGAGCATCCTGGCGGCGCCAGTCCCCTGGCTCTCGTCGCCGGCAGGGGCGGGAGGTGCAGGACTTCGGTGGGTGCCGCGTCGCCGTTTGGGGTCACGTCGACCCCGAGGATGGGCTGACACGTCGGGGTTTTCCTGTGCTGACCGGGCCGGGGAGGGTTGCGGTGGCCACCTGGTGCCGGGGCGATTGGGGGGTGCCGGCGGAGTACACGGCCGCTGCAAGGCGCCAGAACATGACCGCCGCATTAGCCCCGAGGGCGTCCTTGGGGACGTGAGTCTCGCCTGTGATGACCAGCCGGAGGCGCCGGAGGAACGCCGTGATCCGGGGGGCGTGAGCCGTTGTGAGCATCCAAGCATGCACCACGCCGGGGTCATGATGAGGATGGTTGCCGTGTCCAGGGCTGCTGGCGGCGGCGGACCGGGTCGTCGCCGGTGATCTGTTGGACGGTGGATGGCTCCAACCCTGCAGCCTGTACTGACAGCTTCCAGCGGAGGAGCTGGCCGTTGGCGAGGGCCTTTGCGGGGTGGAGAACGAGGGCGGCGGCGTCTGGATTGTCAGGTGATCATCTCGACGGTCAGGAGGTGAAAGACCAGTGTTTTGCCCGATACGGTGGGTGTGGCGACCACCACGTTGCTGTCCAGGTGGAGCTCGTTGACGGCGAGGGCCTGGTGGTTCCACAGGGTATCGTGAGGGTGGATCAGGGCTATGGGCATGTCCTTGATGTGGTCCAGCAGGGGTAGGTTGCGCTGCTCATGGGGGATCGAGTTGGTACCGGTCGACAGCGGCGCAGGAGAGACATCTGTCTGAAATGCCGGCCACGAGGTTGCGTTTGAATGCGGTTGGAACGGCGCCGCAGCTGCATCTGGCGGCGTCGGCAGGGCCGTCGTCCCGGGAGGATGCCGAGGAGTCAGGGCAGGTGGAGGCCGGCATGGCCTTCATTTCCCAAGGATAATCTCCGAGATGGTACCGGTGGGTTGCCCGTTTTTACCGTCTGAATGGATGGCAAAAGGACGGGAATATCCCAGAGGATGCCGAGGAGTCAGGGCAGGTGGAGGCCGGCATGGCCTTCATTTCCCAAGGATAATCTCCGGGATGGTACCGGCGGGTTGCCCGTTTTTACCGTCTGAATTAATGGCAAAAGGACGGTAATATCCCAGAGGATGCCGAGGAGTCAGGGCAGGTGGAGGCCGGCATGGCCTTCATTTCCCAAGGATAATCTCCGAGATGGTATCGGTGTGGGTGGTCGACCAACGGGGAAAAATGGGTTGGAGTAAGGGGGGTGTGGTCCGTGTACGGAGGTTTTTCTTCCATTGCTTGTTGTCTTTCTCCCGGTGGAGCTGTTGAACCGGGGGGGTTGGTCATGCTGAGGGCCGACGTTTCGGGCTGATTTTCAGTGGTTAGGGGAGGGCCTGCCGGAGGGCATTATATTTTGGTTGAAGAAGCCCCTGATTGCAGGGTTTTTGGCCGGAACAGAGGGGCCTGGTCCGGGAACGGATAACACCACCAGGTGGTGTTGTCCATTAAGGGGGGCTTGTGGGAACCTAGCAAAGCTGGCGTCAGCTTGAATCGTGGTGTTATCCATTAAGGGAGGGCTATGGGAACCTAGTACTCAGTCACGTTTGAAATGGCAGGATGAATTTCACGGGTGATACTCGGTCTCACGCTCAGTTCACTTAAACTTGCTTCTCAACAACTGTCATTCCTGGCGTGACTGAGTACTAGCAAAGCTGGCGTCTGCTTTGGAGGTGGTGTTATCCATTAAGGGGGTGACCTGAGAAGGTAATGACAACTTCTATAATCGTTATAAATAAGGAGTGTCTCAGCTACGGAGGGTGGTGATGGGCTGGCTGAGGGGGTCTATGGGAACCTAGCAAAGCTAGGGTCAGCTTTGGAGGTGGTGTTATCCATTAAGGGGGGGCTATGGGAACCTAGCAAAGCTGGCGTCAGCTTGAATCGAGGTGTTGTTTGTCTCCGGGCAAAAAGGGCCCGGTTCTAGGGGGCCTCCATGACAAAGGATTATATGGGTAAATTGTAGCTTTTGCTGGTGTTATTCATCTCCGGGCAGAAAAAGGGGTCGATGGCGGGGGTGTGGAGTGAGAGAAAACTGGGTGCGCTCGAGAGGGGTGAAGGAGGGCTGCGGAGGTCCTGAAATGGGCGGGAAAAGGGGTGTGCGGCGTGGTCGGGGAGAGACGGAGAGGAGGGGGTGACCGGAGGGGTGGGCTGACGAGAAATGAGGAAAGGGTGGAGGGACGGCGCCGGAGCGGAAAAGGTGCAGGGCTCGACAGTTCGACCTCCTCGCGAAAAAAGTGCTGGCCCGGCTCCGGAGAGGCACTTGCGGCAAAAGTGAGCCTTCCGGCAAAAGTGGCGACAGGACGGCGCCGGAGAGGAAAAGGTGCAGGGCTCGACAGTTCGACCTCCTCGCGGAAAAAGTGCTGGCCCGGCTCCGGAGAGGCACTTGCGGCAAAAGTGAGCCTTCCGGCAAAAGTGGCGACAGGACGGCGCCGGAGAGGAAAAGGTGCAGGGCTCGACAGTTCGACCTCCTCGCGGAAAAAGTGCTGGCCCGGCTCCGGAGCGGCACTTGCGGCAAAAGTGAGCCTTCCGGCAAAAGTGGCGACAGGACGGCGCCGGAGAGGAAAAGGTGCAGGGCTCGACAGTTCGACCTCCTCGCGGAAAAAGTGCTGGCCCGGCTCCGGAGAGGCACTTGCGGCAAAAGTGAGCCTTCCGGCAAAAGTGGCGACAGGACGGCGCCGGAGAGGAAAAGGTGCAGGGCTCGACAGTTCGACCTCCTCGCGGAAAAAGTGCTGGCCCGGCTCCGGAGCGGAAAGGGTGAGGGGCGCGCCGGTTTTGCGCGGAATGGTCCGATAGCTGGGGCTTGGCCGGTTTGCGCGGAGTTGCCCGGAATTCCCGAACCTTGGCGGTTGGGCCAGTTTGTGCGGAATTGCCGCAACTCGCAAAAACGTGCGGGCCGCATGTTTTGCCGGCAGGTAACGCCAAGTCGACGCGGAGTGCGCCGATGCCGCGTTTGTCGAAACTGCCGCACCTCGCAGAAAAGTGCGGACAGGGGACTCCGGTCGACTGGTGACCAAGGAGACGGTGATGCAGCGCGATCGTGTTAAGGAACGCACGGAGGCGCCGGTGCGTCGAGCTGTCGCGAAGACGTAGTGATTTGCAGAGAACGTGTTAGGCCGGGGACTGCGCGTCGCCGGAGCTTTCGTCCTCGGCACCGCCGTTGCTGTTGCCGGCGGGACCTACGGGAACATCATCCTGCGCCTGCAGGTCGCCGCTGTCGCCGGCAGAAGTGTCGTGGCCGCCGTCTGCCTCTTCGGTGTCGTTGTTGCCACGCGTGTCGTCTGCGGCGACGGTGGAGGCGCTCAGCGTCTCACCCTGTCTGAAGCGCTCTGCCGAGATGCGGCGGGGGCGCTGCGATTCAGCGACGTGTGAGATATCGCGCTGGAATAGGGCGCCGACGCGTGCCAGGGTCATCTGGGGCGATTCGTCTTCGGATGCCATGGACCAGAAAGCGCGGGAGTACGCGGCCACCGCGCGCCGCTCGGCGTACGACATCCTGTCCAGTCGGGTCTTCAGCTTTTGGGGATCGACACACCACTTGGTGTCGAGGAGGTCTGAGGTCAAGGTTTCCATCACCTCTCGCGGCAAGTTGTGGACCTGCTGCAGCGTGCCCTGCCAACGTTCACCTAGGGCGTCGAAAATTGCAAGTTGCTCCCGGACATCGTGTTTGGGGCGGAAATGGTGGACGAGGTCAAAGTATGCGTTGACGATATAGTCAAGGGTTGCGGGTAGTTCGGCCTTACCGCCGAGGAGTTCGGCGCGGCCGATGGGGGAGTCGTGCACGACGGAAAGACTGACCTTGTGGCTCTGTGTGCCGCGGCTGCGTTTTGTCGACATGTTAGTGTTGTACCTCCTAGTGGAAGATGTTGAGCAGATGCGGCTGAGTGTAGACGAGCGGGACGAGGGTCCGCTTTCGGAAAATGACGCATATGCGGGCGCTGCACTGCGCATGGGGGGAAGCCAGTCAGAAGGTCGCACCTTGGAGCGGGTGATGCGCCGGGCGGTTATTGGGGAGGGCCTGTTCTGGCCAGCACTGGAGCCCGTGTGGACCGGCGTTGGTCAATAGCGTTCCCGCTCCATCGGGCGCACAGAAATTCCGCCGCTACCTGGATCCCGGCCTCGCCCTGGTCGACCCTGGCCTTCCGGTACTGGCGGGGCAGGATGGCACCTCGGTGGACGGTTCCATCCAGACGAGCTATCCCCATGACTGATGAGGAAGCCCACGGCCGGGCTGTACCTCCGCGGGACGTCCGGGCTGATCCCTTGGACTGGCAGCGGACGGTTGGCGTCGCCGTGCAGGACGTCGCTGGCGAGCCCTGTGCCGAGATGGTCTCAGCCCTCGTCGTAGCGCCAGTGCTCCGGACGTCCAGGGCGGCATGGCCATCCCGCTTGGCGCCGGCATCCACTCGGGCTGCGCAGGGCGAAGCGACCTCCATCATAAAGTCGGGCGGCCTGCCCCGCTCGGAAACGATGTGGCCGACGCTGGCGTCGGGGCAGCCAGTTCGCCTGTCCCTCAAACATCGCCGTCCTGCTCGCCGACTGCTACCGGGCCAGTTACGGCGTCGACCCCGATCGCCCGCAGGTCCAGGGCCGCCGGCGCGGGCCGTACGGCACCAGCAAAGGAATTGATGCAGGGTGTCTCGGACCGCACCGGAGTTCAAGGCCTCTCCGGCCTCCAGACGGCCCAGAGCGCCGTTTCACCCCTGCCAGGCTCCCCGGACTACCCCTGACAGAGCCACGGGGCCTTAAATCGCGACTTAGGACAAAAACGGGCACGGCGCCGGAAACAGCCGACTGAGGAAAAAGACAACACCACGGGATGACACGGGCCTGGGCAAAGGCCGGTGTGCAGGGTCCCGGCCCGCATCGGGAGTGGTGGCCACCTGCCGGAGCTCTTCCTCGTCGCATGTCAGGCGTACGGAGCCGAACAGGATGCGGTGGGTGTCCGCGCCTCCCGGCCGGGCCGTCAGCTCCCCGGCGGTGAGCATCCAGGTAGCAGGGTCTGAGTCCCGGTACGGGTGTGGGGCCGGAGTAGCAGTTCCCGGGTCCGGCCCTCCCAAAACTTGCCCCTGCAGCCCTCAGAATGGCCACACCGCCGTTGCATCTCCTTTCAGGCTCCCTGAATACCCCGGAGCCCGGGAAAGGGCCGTAAATCGCATTCTGGGTTCGGGCACGGCGCCGGAGAACGACGTGAATCCGGCGAAGAGGAAAAGCCGACACGCTGTATGACACGGGCCTGAACCGAAGCCGAGGTGAAATGCGCAGAGGTATGAGGTAAGTTTGGGAGGAGCCCGTCAAGTCTGTCCGGGAACCAGGGAGGGGCTGGTGGTGGGTTTGAGAGGTATGGACCAGCATCTCGAACAATGTCAGATGGGAGTCAAGGACCTGCGCCTACGGATGATTCTGTCGCCGACGCCCAGGGAGCGGGAACGGTGGTGCCCCATGTTGTTGCTGGCCCAGGGCCTGACGGCAGTGGCCACGGCGGAGGCCCTGGAACGGGACCCGCACACCATCGGACGATGGGCGTCGGCCTTCGACAAGGGAGGGCCGACGGCCCTGATGTTCGAGCAGACCGGGGGTCCCTCTCGTCCTCGGAAAGGAGCAGCGGGATGAGTTGATGGGGGCGTGGATACCGGAGGGAAGAGGGCTCTCGTCGGGGTGTTCCCGGTTGCTGAGGCCCGAATCAGGCGTCCACAAGGCCTTGGGGCCGGAGGGCGCCGAGGAGCGCTACGAGCGTACCAACGCGACTCAGGCACGTTTTCACCCAGCCCCTGTCCGCTGTGGAGGGCCCTAGCCGGCCAGAATGGCCCGCCCCTGGGGTACGCAGCATGTGCCCGTAGGCGTAAACGGCCCCTTTGGGCCTCCTGCGGCCATTCCGAGAGCATCTGCACCGTTGGCTGAACTGGCATGGGCGGGAAACAGGCGGACCATGAGCTTGGCTGTATCGGGGCGGTGGGTTCTGTTCACTCTCCGCCGGTTGCCATTTTCTCCCACCAGCCGAGGATGAATCCGAGGGCGCCGATGGTTATGGGTATGCCGTAGACGAAGATCCGCAGGATGATCTCCTTCGCCAGGCGGACTCGCCCGTCGTGCTGTTGCCCATTCCCCATTCGTCCCCGTGCCCGGAGACGTGATCTGATCCTCCGGCAGTCGTTACCCTTCGCCAGAGGACGCGTTTCTGGTGCTGCTGGCCCGGCATCATTGGTCCTCGTGCCTGGTGGCGTGAGCTGCTCCTGCGTCCGTTCACCCACTATTGTATGACACAGGCTTGGGCGGTGGGCACGAGCAGTACAAAAAGCCGGACAAACAGGTGTGCCCTGGAGATGGCAGATGACCAGCGTGTCATCGTGTAGGGCCAGAATGAGGATTCCCCCGGCATGGCGAACCTTGGGCCAGTGGTCGGCGGCGAGAAACGAAGAGTCCCCGGCGCTGTCCCTCGATCATCTCGGTGGCGCCAGCCTGACCACCAGCCGGTCCAGGCGGGCGATCTCGATCACCGTCCCAGTCGGCTCTGTCCCTGCCATGCCAAACCGCTGCCGGGACAGGGATGCCCGATCCACGTCGGGCCAAGGGGCGGCACTCCCCCAGATGGACCTGAACCTGGTCTGCGGCTCGCCGCTGGCGGTGAGCACCAGCAGGCGGCGCGCCCGGGTGAAGCCCACGTAGTGGAGACGGGCCCGGTCAAAGGCCGAGATGGAACCGGCCGGCTCGCCGGAGTGCACCCCGTGTTCCGCCAGGGCCCGGCCGATGCGGTCCGTCTCCAGGTCGGGGCCGCACAGCGATCCAACCACAACCACGTCCCACTCGGCCCCCTTGGCCTGGTGGATGGTGGTGACCAGTAGCTTGTCGTCCGCAGGAGCACGGACACGGCCGGCGGGTTCGCAGCGGGCCGGTATGCCCGCAGACTCCAGGCCGTCCAGGTAGGGGCCGCTCACCTGCTCCTTCACGCTGTGGAGCAGCAGCGCCGTCTGCCCGTAGCTGGCAATGACCCCGTTGTCTCTCAGGAACCGGAGCAGCTCGGCGAGCTGCCGGACCTCGTCGCGGGCGCCGGTCCCCTGCACGAAGATGACAGCAGGGTAGCCCGGGTGGGTCTCAGGCGTGTGGGCAACCAGAGCCTTGGCATACCGGAAAGACCGGCCATCCACCTCCCACCCGGCGGCGGTGGCCATCCACTCCCGGGAGGCGGTTACGATGCCCGGATGGGAGCGGTAGTTGGTGCTGAGCTCCACCACGCGGCAGGCAGGAAACAGGCGGGGGAAGTCCAGCAGGTTGGCCACGCTGGCGCCCCGGAACCTGTAGATGGACTGGTCATCGTCGCCGACCACGGCGATGTTGCCGTGGAACTCGCCCAACCGGTGCAGTATGCGCATCTGCACATGGGAGATGTCCTGGGATTCGTCCACCATCAGGTGTCGTATGACCCCGCCCTGCTTGGTCGAGACGTCGTCCCGCCGCAGGACCTGCTCGGCCCAGACCTGCAGGTGGGAGAGGTCCACGGCGTTCTTCGCCAGCAGCAGCGCGCGATAACGCCGCAGGCAGCGCCCCAGGGCCGCGATGAACGGCCTCCCGGAACCGGCAAGGGCGTCGGCCTCGATCATCTCGTCGCAGATGCGGTCAAAATACCGGGCAGCCTCGCCCACCGTGTGTGTTCCGTCCCGCCAGCCCCGCGCCGCCAGTGTGTCCCAGTCCGGGCCGAAGATGGCGGCGAACTCCTGTTGCAGCAGCAGGTGCTGCTCCCGCTCGCCCAGGAGCTTGTACTCCGGGCGCAGGCCCACCACCGCGGCATTGGAGACGATCACCTGGTGGCAGAGGCTGTGGACGGTGTTGATGCGCACCCGGGAGAGGTCCCCGGGGACGCCGCAGGCCTGGGCATACCTGGTGAACCGTAACTGCAACTCCCGGGCGGTGTCCCGGCCGAAGCTGCAGAGCACCAGTTCCCCAGGCGCGGTCTGCCCGGTGAGCAGCAGGTTTACGGCCCGGAGGGCCACGCAGCGGGTCTTGCCCGCCCCGGGGCCGGCGATCACCAGCAACGGGCCGGAGCCGTGGCCGATGACCTCCCGCTGCCGGGCGTCCAGCTCCGGGTGCAGGCGCAGGATTATTGGTGCGATGTCCATGGGAGTCCTCGGGAGTCCTTCGTTTCGAAATGCGGGGCGCATGTACCGTACGCCATCATCCGTGTCACAGCGGACGGGTCCAGCGGATGCCCTCGACTCATCCCCACCGGCTTGCGCCGCCTATGACCCCGGTGCGGATTGAGCCCGCCGCCCTGCGGTCCGGGGTGGTGCCACGCCCGCGGCATCGGAGTCCTCGACCAGTGCGGATATCTCCTCCAGGGCCTGGCTCCTTTCCAGCGATTGGCGAAGGGGAGCACCGGTTGCCGCGTCTGCCAGCCTGCCGGTGCAGCGCTCCAGGTCCCAGAGCAGGGGCACTCCGCCCTGACGGGCGATGCGCTCGATGCGCCGGTCGCGTTTCATGTCGAACAGGGCCAGGGCCGGCGACACCGGCACCCGGCGGTTCAGCCGCCGCTGCAGGGCCTCGCCGACCTGGAACGCCTCGAACCGGGCCTGCTCCAGCGGCGACGGCGCGGCCCGGAGGCCCGGCCCGGTGTCAAGGCGCCAATCCTCCCCCCTCAGGGAGTACCGGCCGTATTTCACCGTCAGGCAGAACCGGCCGACGCCCAGCAGCCAGGTGATGAACACCGGCTCCGTTGAACTGCCGCCCGGGCGCCAATGGCGCAGGACGAAGGCGGGTACGCCGTCCGTGCCGCCGCAGGCCAGGACGGCGGCGGTGGCGCGGTCCTCGCCTTTCTCCTGGGGTGATGGCATCTCTTTACCTGCAAATCTGAACATCGTGAAAACTCCTCTCTGCGATTCGAGTAATTCTGAATAATCGGGGCCCGCTCCGAGGGCCGCCCGGCCCCTGGTCTTCACGGCAACTGCCTGAGTTGGATGAACGTGGTGAGGGCGGGTCGCTCTTGGCCCACCCCGCTGCGGTTGCGGGAAGCCGGCTGTCCGCGGCCCCACGGCACCGGGTTCGCGTGGCTGGACCGGTGGCTCAGGACGGTGTCATCTATGGCCCTAATCCGGTGGATGTGCCGGACGCCCCCGCAAGGTTGGTATCCGTCCGGGCGGGCACCGCGGCGACGTGCTGTTCACGTGGACCGGGAGTTCCTCTCACCCTGCGCCGGGTAGCGCCCTGTGCGGCGACTGGCGCTCACGATGACGGCCTGGCAGCTGGCGTTGGACGAGGAGTCCAGGGCGCTGTCGCCAGCGCCCGTCCTTCTGCCCGGGGGCCTCTCCAAGAGCAGGATCACGGCTGCGTTGTCCATGGGTCTCCTCGGGAGGGGATGGGGCGGCGACTTGCGGAGATCCTGGCAGGGCGGCCAGGCCGGATCGGGTGGGGCATCATCCCGGACGGGATGGCCCCAGGCGGGGGAACCCTTACTGCGTTCGAGAGGGCTCCCCCACCCTGCAGAGACCGGCTAGATCTCCGGCAGCAGGGGTTGCCCGTCCCCGTCCCGCTCCGGCGGGTAGTACAGCACGATCAACTTGTCCAGGTGCTGGATGTTGAAGGTCGCGGAGCCCAGGGACACCTGCCGCTCCGTCTCTCCGCCCGTTTCCGGGCGCTGTTCCACGTCTGGCGCCGGCCGGTCGGCGTCCCGCCGGCCGGAGGCCTCGCCGTACTGCAGTTCGTAGACCTGTCTCCACTCCTTCTCCGAGACCCAGGAGCTCGGGGGGCGGTGGAAGTCCACCTCCTCGGCGATGCGCTCCAGGTCCTGCTGCAGGCCGTTCAGCCCCCAGATAACGGACGAGTGGTAGCGCTCCCGGGCCATGTGCTCGATTTCCTCATGGCGCTCCATGTCCGTGAAAATGACCACGCCGGCGACGAAGGTCTCGAAGGTCGTGGCCTTCCGGATGCCGTTCCGCAACTCAATGCACCCGTCCGCCACCTCCTGCAGGGGCGAGGGAACCCATTTTCGGTCTCCGTCGGGCATCCGCAGGAACCACTGGTCGCTGTGGTCCGCCTCATACGTCCCTCCCTTGACCTGGACGGCGAACCGCCCGAGCTCGGGCACCCAGAGGGGGTTGTCGACCTGCCTCCCTTCCTTGCGGAAACGGTACTCGTAGAGGCCGTAGCCCTCGAGGTCGAGATTCTGCAGGGCGTCAAACACCCGGGCCTCCGCCCTGCGCTTGGGGTCCTGGCGCCGCTGTTCCGGGAACTCGGGGGGGTTCATCCTGATACCCATAGTTGACTCCTTGTTCTGTGTTGAATGGTTCTGTGTTGAATGAAAAACCGCACCCAGCGGTGCGGTCGTGGTGGCAGTGATGACTATCAGAGCGTCAGCCTGGACGCTGTGTCGGCCCTGCGGCCGAATTCCATTTGCATTCTCCCCGCGGCCAGGCGGCTGACGTAACACGCCGGCCTGTGCCGGGATTCAGGTTGCGGACATTCAGGGGGACCCCGTCAGAGGTCCCTTCTCCGGGCTGCATCCAGCGGCGTACTGATGCAGCCGGCAGGGGATCCCCATGCTTCCCCCTCTTTTTCTTTCCATCCCGGCTATCTGTGCCCGCCATTCGTCAAGCCACCCCTGGCGCCGGCCAACATTTGGGTGTTGAGGGGTTCGTGCAGAACGAAATCGTTCCGGCCCGCTGGAGATGACGAATTGCAGAGCGTGGCCCGCCTCGACAGAGTAGAGGGCCACCCAGTTGGTGCAGGGCCGTGGCGCCGGTACCCGGCGAAACTGCGGCCGCGTGCATCACCCGTGAACGCGGTGGGCCGGTGCTGCGCATCCGTCGCACCGGATGGCTCCGGTAGCCTCGCGAATGTCGAGCTGGCAAGGCACCACGCCGGGTCTGCCGCCGCGGCGATGGGATCGGCATGGTGGTTATTCACGAACGCCGGGAGATGACCGCGCGGCGCTATCCCAATGGCGGGGAGACCATGACCGAACATGGCGGCGGGATTACAATGACGGAAAATCTCGCCCGCGGAGGCGCTGTCCATGAGCACACCGTCCGAATCCGCTGAAATCTACTGCCTGAAGTGCAAGGCAAAAACTCAGTCCAGCGACGTTGAGTCGGTCGTCATGAAGAACGGACGGCCCGCGCTGAAGGCCGTGTGCGCGGAGTGCGGTACCGGGAAGTACCGCATCGGCTCCACGGGCTGAGCGGGGCGCCCGCGGGAGCGTCAGCGCCTCGCTCCTCGAAAACGGAGAACCGGCGGCATCTCTCCAGGGTTCCGTGCTACGGGCCAACTGGGCGCTGGCCGACGCGCGGAACACCTGGGCACCGCGGCGAGATCGACTCTGGAGCAATACAAGGACTGCCCGGAGCGTTTCGGAGCAACTGGGCTTCGTTGCTAACGCCCGCTAGAGGAACAGGATGCCGTTGCCAGAGCAGCGGAGAAGGTAGAGGCCCTCGCTGGTGAAGCAGGTGCGGGCGCCGCCCCACTGGGAGTCGAGCTGTACGTTCATCGTCGCTGCGAGGAATGAGCCGGATTGGACGTAGACGGTGTCGCCTTGGAGCTCCAGGGCTTCGATGTCGCCAGGCATGTGCGGTGCCAGTGAGACGTGACCTTCGCCCTTGGCGGTGTAGGTGTTTAAGAGCAGGGTGCCGCCGGCGAGCGTGGAGCGCCTGAGTTCGGATTGTACTGTTGTCCTATGCCAGTTTGTTATTGGCTTCGTTGAATTTATGCACTACGGAGGTTGGACGGTCCAGCCTATCGTCCTCCGCTGCAATTGCCGGAGCGCACTCACAGGCCGGCAGTCGCAGCACAGGGTGACCCGCCAAGCCTGCATCGGCGAGACTGGCTGAGGCGATGGAAAAGGCCGCATAGCTAACTGCAAAGATATGAATATATGAACCTATTTCGCGGCATGGTTCATCCGTAAATGCGCACTTTGATCGGGGAGGTGCTGGTGATAGACCACTGCCATCTTGCACAGCTATTGAGCTGTAAATATCAACCAGCGAAACCACTCCGCATACAGGTCCATTTGCGAAGACGCACCTTGGCTCGGGAGCAAGGCGTCATAGTTAATTACAATCCTGCAAAGATAGTAGTCTATGTATCTAGGTGGCCTTCCAGTTCGAGTGAGGTTTCCAGGGCTCTCATGCACCACTCGCGCACGGTTATCCCCTCCTGGGCAGCTCGCACTCTTATCTGCCGGTGCATCTGGACCGGAACCGCCACATTCAGCTGGCGATGCTCCTCCTGCAGCACGTCCGCCTGCACCGCGTCCGCCGCTGGCTGGTTTCGGCGACGCCGGTTGGGCTGCATGCTCAGATCAGCGTTATTGGACGTCATTCAGCATCTCCTTGACCTCCTCACGGATGGCCTCCATCTCCCGCCGCGCCACCGTGGCCCGGCCGTCAAACACCGTTTTCCCCCGGGCCGCCGTGGCCGCATACGCAACCCTCTGAGTGGTGCCGGCCACCAGCACCGGCAGACTCCGTTCCGACAACGCCTGCGTCAGTGAACGTTGCAGCCCAGTGTTGGAGATCGCCCGCGACACCACATACGCCGCTCGCGGCCTCCCCTGCGCCGTCTCCTGCCGAACCCTGATGAGATCCACGATGGCGTCGGTGGACCAGACATCAAATGGGCTGGGCTGCACCGGCACCAGCACCAGGTCAGCCACCCTGATCGCCGCGGCGCTCGCCGCAGCGTATTGGGGCGGGCAGTCGATGATTATGACGTCGTGGTGGCGCCTCAGTGCCCGGGCCTGCCGAAGCAGATCCCCACGCTCCATCTCCTGAACCCGAAACCCAGGCACCAGGCCCGGGTCGATGGACCTCCAGTCGGCCGCGCTGCCCTGGGGGTCAAGGTCCAAGAACAGCACGTCGCAACCGTCGGCTACGTACGCCTGCGCCAGGTTGATGGCGATGGTGGTCTTCCCGCAGCCTCCTTTCTGATTGCAAACCGCTATGATGTACATGCGGACCCGCCTATATTGGTACTTACCTAGTAAAATGCAAACCTATATTAGCAGACAGCTATCCTCGTATTCAGCATCTCTTATCCCAGGATTCCAGCATTTCCAGTGCTGTAGCTTCGGGCAACCTTCTGTCTTGATTCCGCGTCTGGTTGCCCCATGGCGCTGTCCCGTGTGGCAGTCTGGCATGCCGCGGCCTCGGGGAGCCTTATCCAAGAAGGCTTGCGCTTCCTCCCCAAGTGCGCGCGAGGGTTATCTCAAGCCTGTGTTCGAGAACGGAGACCGGCGGTACTCCGGTTACGTCTTGGCGGAGCGCTTGGGCTGGCGTCTTGATGGCGGTGCCCTGGTGGGTCTGCTCGGGGGCGGTCCGGAGGCGAGTGGAATGGACCGCCAGCCCAAGCGCTGGGCCCGGGTGGCCCGTTGAGGTCTGCCTCCGCGGCCGTAGGTCGCGAAAGGGTTGTCGTTCCGTCAGGTCGGCGTAGATGTAGTGGGCGAGCACTTGGTGGACCGTACCGCAGGGTTGTTTGAGGATTCAGCAGTCTTTACGTGAGCCACTTCAGTGCCTCGCCTGCCGACTCGCCCCGCGTGTAGCGGGCGACCATATCTCCGTGCTTCCACCGGCCCCGGCGCTGCACCGCCGCGTTGGGCGCTCCTGCTGGCACCATCCGGCGGGCCATTCCGATGCGGCCGCTGGCTTTGCACAATGAATCTTTTTTAGTTCCGATTCGTTGTGCAGAATTTGTTTTATTTCAGGGCTTTTAGTGCCTGCGTCGGGCGGTCGTTCGGGGATACCATCCGTTTCTTGGTCTATGGCCGTGTTCACGAGGGCTCTTGGCCTCGCTGACTATTTCCAGGTGTGCACCCGGGTTCTTGGCGAGGCTGTCAGCGAGAACTCCGCCGTTTCCGGCCGTCACGGTGCGCGTTTGCCTGCTAGCTGCGCTGGGCATATGTGACTGGCGGAGGTCCTCATTGGTGGTGCCGCTTATCTCTTGGGCCCGGTTCAGAAAAGTCATGGCGGCCAGTATGATCTGGTCTGCGAACTCCGCCTTTTCGCTGTCGCTCATGCGGTAGCGCGTGCTGTGATAGCGGTATCAGGCGCCGTACCGGCTCAGCCAGTTGACTGTCTCCTCCGGCTCGTCCGGGTCGGGGACTGTAGAGTAGTCCAAGAGGATGCGAGTTGGGCGGCTGCCAACGTCCGGCTCTCCACTTCGTGTTCCAGGACCGATCTTCCTATGGACTATAGGTCGTGGACTCCCGAATAGTCCAGTCCTGCGGCGGAAATCCAGCCCTTCAGAGCGTTTTCCACTGCTTGCTGGCCGTTGAAGGCCCATACTTCCTGCACGCCTTCGGGGTGTTCATACTCCCTTCGGAAGGCTCCTACAAACCGGTGTGTGGCTGCCAGGTGGTCCCTGATATCGGGCCAGTTGACTGGGTAGTCGTCTTGGTAGTTGCCTTGGTAGTTGCTGGAGGAGTCCAGCCTTTCACTGCCCATGATTATTCCCCTCCTGTAGGCTTGGCCAGCCACATGGTTCTTTGCCCTGCGGCAGTAGTTGAACTCCTCCGTGTCCATGGGGACTATTTCTACCTTGAGCGGTGGCGGGTGGGCTGCCATGTGTTCTGCTATGGCCCGGTTGGCCCTTGAGTGCTCGGCTATTGGAGACTTCGTAACTGTTCAGAATTGAGGGGAAACGAGGAGTTCGCGGCAGGCCAGGAGAGGGTTTAGTCCCTGGGCGCGCCAGGTGCCGAAAAGGGAAGCCAGCGTCATCTTGGTGTCGGTGCCCCGCTCCGAGCGCGTGCCTCCGCTTATCTTGCGGCTGATCACCAGAGGGCGCAGGCTGCGCTCGGCGGCGTTGTTGTCCGGCGGCACCTCGGGTTGGGCCACGAAGACGAAGAGTTCCTTGATGTGCCTCTCCACGCGCCGGCATAACCTGGCCTGGACCGCCAGTGAGTCATCCAGGAAGGGACGGCAGAGCGCCAGCAGGCGTCTTTCCAAGGCCAGTTGGGCGGTGCGGCGTTGTTTGTCTGGTTGTTTCTCCGGCGGATGGGCAAAAGCCACGGCCTGCCGGTAGAGCCGGTGTACCGCACCAGCCCACCGGGACAGCCGGTCATCCTTGGGGTAGAGGACGCGCAGGTCGTGGATGTCCCGCAGCAGATGGGCCCAGCAGCGTTGCTTGGGACCGTCGTAGTGGTGGTAAGCGGCGTAGAAGTCGCTGACCAGCACGCCGGCAAACTCCTCGCCCAGGACCTCATCCACCACGCCCTTGCCCCGTCCCCGCCGCAGGAAGTATCGCTGGGTGGGCGTGCTGAAGGTCCACACGTAGCCGTTGTGTCCGTCCTCCCGCCAGCCCGTCTCATCGGCGTGGACCACCGGACTGCCCCGGATGCGTTCCACAATGCCCGCCAGTTCGCTCTGGGCTCTGCCAGCCACTTTGCCTGCAGCGTCCACCAGGGCCCCCAGGCTGAGGTGCAGCCCGTGCACCGTGTCCAGGTACCACTGGATGGTGCGCCAGGGCAGCCGGGCCTCCTCCCTGAGGGCAGCAATCAGGCTGACCAGGTTGACCCCCAGACGCTGCTTTCCCAGCACCACGCCCTGCAGTTGCGCCGACGGCACACAGCGGCGTTGGCACAGAGGACAGGTGCGGGCCACATAGACGTGTTCAGTAACCTGCACCGGAACCAGGGGCAGGTCGATGACCTCCCGGGTGCGCTGGGTCCAGCCGCCCGACAGCCCGGTGCCGCAACCGGGACACTCCTCCAGCACATGCTCCACCCGCTGGGCTGGCGTCATGCGCTGGCGGGCGAAGCCGTGGGGCCTTGGATTCCTGTTTTGTTTCTCCCTGGGGGGCCGCTGGCCCGATTGAGGCTTGACCCCAGGCATTCCCCGGGGGCCGCCGGGCTTGGCCTTTCCTTCCAAAGTCTCAATCCGCCGCTGCAACTGGACGATGACCGCCTGCTGTGTCGTAACTGTAGCCTGCAACTCCAAAATAGCAGCCTGCCGTTGGGCGACGATCGCCAGCAGGACTTCACGGGGAGCGGCCGTAAGGTCAAGGCTCGTGTCCATGCTGCAGGTTTAACATAACCGCAAAACTGTCCACCTTTGCTCTTTCGGCAACTTTCGACCAATTCGACCCACCAAGTCTGAACAGTTACGAGACTTCGGGTAAACCAGCATGATGTCCACGTCTGAGTCGGGGCGGTGGGTGCCTGCCGCTCGTGATCCGAAGAGTATGATGGCGCTGTGGCGGACCGCTCTGTGAGCGGCCTGCGCTATAGCGACTGCGGCCGGGTCCGGTGGGCCGGTGGTGGGTGGCATGCTTGCCCTCTCCTCGGTTGTAGGTGGTCAGTTTCTTTGATTCTACTCTCCGTGCGGACGGTCGGGCCATTTCCCTTGCTCGATAATTTGCTATTCGTGTTGGGCTTCGGGCGATTCGTTGTGCAGAAAATACTTTTATTCGTGTGAATGCCGATTCATTGTGCAAAGCCTCGGCCGCTGTGTCCGGAGAAGCCGTCCCAGACCGGCGGCCCGCGCCGCGGCGCGCACCCAGTTGGCCAGGGCCTCGCCTGTAAGGCCGAATACTTGGGCGGCCGGGTCGGGGTTGTCGGGCTGGATCTCCCTTAGGGCGCGGGCGGTGGCCGTGGTAACTGCGATGGTTTCCGGCTGAACTTGATTCTTGCCCTTTTGGACCGTGATCCGGCCCGTGCCGTCAGGCCAAAGCTCCACGTCCCCCCAGGTGATGGCGGCGGCTTCGGAGCGTCTGAGTCCGCCGTCGGCAAGAACTCTGATGATGGCGAGATCCTGGTCGGCCCGGCGGTGAGCTGTCTCCGCAGATTCCATCCGACCGCCGCGGCCGCGCCGTGGGATGCGGAGGACCTCTCTGACCCGGGTGAGGGCGTCCGCGGTCAGGGCGTCGGACTGCCTGGGTGCCGGGGCCCGGTTTCGCCAACTTTTCATGGCCTCCGCCACCAGTGGGTGGCGGGTGGGGTTGTCGGCCTTCTGCATGCCGGTGGTGGCGTGGAAGTGGTGATGAACGACAATTAGTTCTGTCGGCACATTGCCTCACCCAAAACGTTACTCAACGAAAGTGATTGCCTCACATACAATGTTACCGAAAAGTGGGAGACAATCGTGTGGCGGGAGGCATCAGCAGGATGGCGAAACAGGAATTTTTGGCAACGATACGGGACCGCTACCGCGAGTCGTCCAAGAAGAACAAGGGCCGGATCCTCGATGAATTCATCGCCGTTACCGGCCACCACCGCAAGCACGGCATCCGACTGCTGGGACAGACCGGCGACGCTGGGGGGAAAATGTCAATGATCAAAGGCCGGCGCATCTACGACGAGGCGGTCCGTGAGGCGGTGATCCTGACCTGGGAAGCCACCGACCGCATCTGCGGCAAGCGCTTGAAGGCCGCGCTGCCCCATTTGGTGGAATCCATGGAACGTCATGGCCATTTGGACTTGGACCTGGAGGTGCGGGAGCGGCTACTGGCCGCCAGCGCGGCCACCCTGGACCGGCTGCTCAAACCGGTCCGTAGCACCGTGTCCGGCCGGCGCAGGCGGCGGCGGAACCTGTCGCCAGGCCGTAACATTCCGGTGCGGACCTTTGCCGATTGGAACCGTCCCCCGCCTGGATTCCTGGAGATCGACCTAAACCGAAGCCAAGGTGGGATGTGCATATGGCTGGTGATGGGGACCTGGATTGGGGTTACGCAGGAACTCCTCGGCCCTTGATTGCAGCACTGTCCGGCAGCGCCGTCTCACTTCGTCCTTTCGGCTGGCCAGGGCCAGGAAGTTTCGACTCTTTCAAGGACCGCCTCCCTGGTTCCCAGGCACAGATTGCCCGTGGCCTCCTCTCTCGCCCAGCCCCAGATGGCCTCATCAGCGTTGAAATCCGGGCTGTAGCCTGGCAGGTTCACCAGCCGCAGGTTCAGTCCCGGCGTCTGGAGATACTCCCTCACTGCCTCGCCGCGGTGGGCCGGGGCATTGTCCCAGATCACGTTCAGCCTCTCGGTGTGCCGCTCCCGCAACTGCCCCAGGAAGGCTGCCGACGTTCCTGAGTTGCTGTTCCCTTCCAGTTCCATCCATTCCACCTCACCGGTCTCCAAGCACACCGCCGAATAGTAACTGGCCTTCTCTCCGTACCTCGGACTGCTGGAATCCACCAATGCCGGCTCTCCCCTAAGCACCCACTTGCCCCGCAACTCGGCGTCGGCTCGAAAGTGGGCCTCGTCGGCAAAGAATGTCTTGGCTTTGCTTTGACACGCCTCCTCCATCAGGGCCGCGTACTCCGCCACGAAGGACTCCCGCCTGGCCTCATCCGCCTTGAGCAGCCGTTTCTTGGGACGCTTGAAGGCGAAGCCCAGCCGGTGCAGCCAGTTCAGACAACTGCTACGGCTCAGGCTGATGCCGCGCCGTTCCCAGACAAACCGGTTCACTACCCTCCAGTTCCAGTTGGCCATTTCAATACCCGCCGCCCCTGGCAACTCCTGCACCGCCCCTGTCAGTGCCGCCTGCTCCGCCTCGCCGAGGGCGGGGGGGAACCTCCGGTCTGCTCGAATATCAGGGCCTCCGGACCGCCCTCCCCGAAGGCAGCGGCCCACCGGCCTATGGTGTGGGGGTCCCGTCCCAGTGCCTCCGCAGTGGACCATGCCGTCCAGCCTTGCGCCAGCAGCCAGACGGCGTGCCAGCGTTCACGCTCCCTTGGCGTGGGCGCCAGAATCATCCTCCGGTGCAGGTCCCTTGTATCCATCTCCCACTGCTCAAGAAACCGCTCAATCTCCCTCACACTCATCACCAACCCCCACAACTCCTGAGACCAGTTAATCCAGTTACCTCACAAATCTACCCTATGTGTCTGCACATTTCACCTTGGCTTTGGTTTAGTACTACAACGACGATTTCTGTGGAGACGTGATCCTTGAGATGGAATTAAACCTGGCGACGTAGGGCTGGCAGCCTCCTATGATGGCTGGCTCAGCTTATGACAGGAAGCAGTAGTGGGCCTTTTCGACAAATCGTCGTTGTAGTACTAGAAATGTGGCCGGAAACCCCGATTCTCCTCAAGTCACCGTTTTCTGTACGTCGATTATCGATGTAATAATGGGATAAGAAATCGTATTACATATACTACTACGCCGTATAAGACTGGAATACGTCTGCTTAGAGTAGTGCAAAACCCGGCCAATGGCTTTCCGGCCAGACTTCTAGTATTACAACGACGGTTCATCATTTTCGTCTATTCTGATCCTGAATTTGCATTTAGGAAAGCATGTCCGCAAAGCTGTCAAACCCGTAGACAGCCCGTCACAGAAAGGTGTTCAAAGGTCGTTACTTGCCATCCGTCGTTGTAATACTAGTGGCTCACTGCGGCGACAACATGGGAGGCTCCATCACATTCAGCCTGGTGGCCACCGACGTATGCACCGGGTGGACCGAGGCCGTTCCCCTGCTGGCCAGAGAGCAATCTCTGGTGGTTACGGGACTGGAGGCCATCGGGCGGCAGCTGCCCTTCCCCATCCGCGGCATTGACTCGGACAACGACAGCGTGTTCATCAACGCAACCCTCACCCAGTACTGCGGCGAGCGTGGCATCGAGTTCACCCGCTCCCGGCCCTACCGCAAGAACGACCAGGCGTGGATTGAGCAGAAGAACGGGGCGGTTATCCGGCGCTTCATCGGCCACGATCGTTACTCGGGCCCGGTGGCGGGGCAGACCATGGCGCATTTGTACGGGGCGATGCGCCGGTATGTGAACTACTTCCAGCCCTCGTTCAAGCTCCTGGAGAAGATCCGGAACGGCTCCGCCGTGGTCAAGCACTACAGCCCGCCAGCCACGCCCTGCGACCGGCTGATGCGCCACGAGGCGGTCAGCGACGATGCGAAGGCCCGGCTGGGTGAACGCCGGGCCGCATTGGACCCGGTGGCGTTGCTGCACACCATCAGGGAGGCCCAGTCGGCCCTGGCAGCGCTCACTGCCCCGGAGGTCAGGCCTACACCCCTTGGCGACAGCCTGGAGCAATTTCTGGCCGGTCTGCCCGGCCAGTGGCACCGGGATGAAACGCATTTTCCCAAGGAGCGTAAGATGGCGGCGCCTCGGACCTGGCGCACTCGGGAGGACCCTTTCGCAGGGGTGTGGTGCGACGTGCTCGGTTGGTTGCAGGAAGAACCGGACGCCAGCGCGGTGGCGTTGCTGGGCCGGTTGCAGTCCGCCCATCCCGACCGCTACAGCCAGACACATCTGCGTACCCTGCAGCGCAGGGTGCAGCAGTGGCGAGGCATCATGGCCAAAAAACTGGTTTACGGCTCGGCCGATGAAACTGTCGCGGATACGGGTGCAATGCCGGAATTAGCACTGGTTGGTAGCGACCCCAAGTGCTAAAGTTTCGGTAACATTCCTCAATGAGGCAACAATCCGGCAAAGGTAGTTGACGCGGGACACCGTCACCTTTGACGAACTCGACTAATAGTCTCTGGTGGCCGAATATTGGCTCCCTTCTCTCGTATTAATTCTCTCAAACTAGCTTGTTAATATACATATATGCTACTACCAATATAAGGCTGGCCAAATGTTGGCTGGGCAAATTAACGAAGTGGAGTCCCAGGGGTTGGTGTAACAGCAAGGGGTGGGGCATAGGAACATCCACCGTGCCGTTGAGGTGGACCCCATCGGTTGGACAGGATTAAGCCACAATTAAGTGGGACTCCTGCACTCCTCCGTATGATACCAAGACCGGTTGGTCCGGGCACCTCCTTTCCTTCGGCTCCTCTTCTACAGGCTCGCCGTGGAAGATCTCCGCCGGCGTACGGTAGCCCAGGGCCTGATGCGGCCTCCGGTGGTTGTAGAACCGGAAGTACTCTCGCAGCCCTCGGCGGGCCTCAAGGCCGTTAGCGTAGGCCTTCAGGTAGACCTCCTCGTACTTCACCGTCCTCCATAGCCGCTCGACAAGTATGTTGTCCTGGTACCTGCCCCTGCCATCCATGCTGATCTTCACCCGGCGGTCCTGGAGTATCTGCGTGAACTCGCGGCTGGTGAACTGGCTTCCCTGGTCGGTGTTGAATACGTCGGGCCTTCCTTGGCCGAGGGCCTCGGTCAGGGCCTCGGCACAAAAGCCGGTCTCCAGAGTGTTGGACAATCCCCAGGCCACCACGTACCGGCTGTGCCAGTCCATGATGGCCACCAGGTACAAGAACCCCCGGGCCATGGGCAGGTAGGTGATGTCGGCCGCCCACACCTGGTTCGCCCGGGTGATCGTCAGATCCCTCAGCAGGTAGGGATAGACCCAGCGTCCCGCCGCTGGTTGGCTGGTGCGAGGCTGCCGGCAGATAGCCCGCAGTCCCATCAGTCTCATGAGTCGCTGCACCCGCTTCCGGCTTACCGTCATCCCCTGCCGGTCCAGCGAGGCCTTCATCCGCCTGGAACCGTAGAAAGGGGTTTCCAGGTACTGGCGGTCCATGGCCTGCATCAGGGACAGGTCCCCCGGAGGTGTCCCCTTGGGACGGTAGTAGAGGCTGGAGCGGCTGACACCCATCAGCTGGCACTGCCGCACTATGGACAGGTGCCGATGTTGCCGGTCGGTCAGCTCACGCCGCTGTGCTGGGGTCATGGACCAGACCTTTCCTCCAAGAAATCCCGCTCCACCTTGAGCTGGCCGATCTGCTGGTACAGGCGAGCCACCAAGGCGTCGTTGTTCTTGTTCTTCGGCTCCTTGCCCTTACTGGTTCGGTCTCCCTGGTCGAAGATAGCGGCCGCGCCATCCACTAAGGCCTTCTTCCAAGTCTGAATCTGGTTGTGTTACCGCCGATGCGAAAATGAGCGAAAACGCCGGGAATGAATTGACCCGCCGGACAGTACAGGCATCATTCACGAAGATTTCGTGGAGGTGCCTTCGAGATTTTGCTGAGGGTGGGACAAGTGAAAGAGATCTACGAGATGAGAGGGGCAGGCCGTTCGATCCGTGGGATTGCCGAGGATCTGGGCGTCGCGAGGAACACGGTTCGCCTGTACTTGAAACCGCCAGAGGCCATGAGGCCGAAGGCACAGCCGCGGCGGTCGTCCAAGATGGACCACTACACCGAATATGTTGACCGCCGCCTCAATGAGGGACTGGAAAACTGCGTGGTCCTGCACCGGGAGCTGAGAGGCCAAGGCTATGACGGCGGGTATTCCATCCTGAAATCCTACATGTCGCCGCGCCGGCGACGCCGGCAACCCGATGCCACCATGCGTTTCGAGACGGCTCCGGGGGAACAGGCTCAAGTTGACTGGGGCAGCCTGGCCTACTTGGACGAGGCTGGCAAGAAGCGTCGCATCTGGGTGTTCGTGATGACACTGGGCTGGTCCCGGGCCTGTTACGTGGAGCTGGTCCGCCGCGCCGACACGGCCGCCTTCATCCAGTGCCACGTGAACGCCTTCGAGTACCTGGGCGGCGTGCCCCGCCGATGCCTCTATGACAATGCCAAGGTGGTGACCCTGGGACGGGATGAGGAAAAGCAGCCCATCTGGAACCAGCGGATGCTGGACTTCGTCATGAGGGTGGGTTTCGAGATACGGCTGTGCCAGCCCTACCGGGCCCAGACCAAGGGGCGGTGTGAAGTACGTGAGGGGCAACATGTGGCCCAGCATACGTTTCACCGACGACGCCGATCTGAACCGTCAGGCGTTGGAGTGGTGCGACACGGTGGCCAACCGGCGCATCCACGGCACCACCCCCGGGTGCCTTGGGAGATGCTGGCCGAGGAGCGTCCTCGCTTGGGGAGGCTTCCCCACCGGGCAACTCTGGCGCCCTATCTCAGGGAGGAGCGCCAGGTGGCCCGGGACGGTTTTGTCAGCTGGGAGGGATCCCGCTACGGAGTCCACTGGAAATGGGTGGGGCGCATCGTGCAGGTGGGACAGCGCCAAGGCACGGTGGAGATCTGGTCCGACGATGAGCGCATCGCGGTGCACCCTCGCGGCCAGCATCCCGGCCAACGCTTCACCCTCCCCGGCCAATGGGAGGGTCTTCCCAAGGGAGATAACCGGCCCCGGCGGGAGGCAGTGGCGGTGCAGATACCAGTCGGCGAGGTGGAGCGGCGCTCCTTGGATGTGTATGAACTGGCCGACGTGGGAGGTGCACGGTGATAGCCTTGGAGCAGGCCAGAGAGTACCTGGAAAGTCTGGGACTCAAGCAGGCCGTGGAGGCCTTGGACAACACTCTGGACACCGCCGCCAACAAGCAGCTGACCTACCCGGAGATGCTGGAGCTGCTGCTGGGCGCCGAGGTGTCGGCCCGGAGGGAGCGCTATCTCTCCACCAGGACCAGGATGGCCCACTTCCCTTTCCAGCGCACCCTGGAGCAATTCGACTTCGGATTCCAGCCGTCCATTGACGAGCGGCAGGTCAAGGAACTGGCCGGGTTGGCCTTCGTGGCCGAGGCCAGCAACATCCTGATGCTGGGACCCCCGGGCGTGGGCAAGACCCACTTGGCGGTGGCCTTGGCCAAGCGCGCCATCGAGCGCGGCCACGGTGCCTACTTCGTCAGGGCCTACGACCTGATGGAGGACCTAAGGAAGGCCAGGGCCGAACACAACCTGGACCGCAGGCTCAGGGTCTACCTGGCTCCCAAGGTGCTGGTGGTGGACGAGTTCGGCATCTGGCCCTATGACCGGGATGCGGCAACCGCCTTCTTTACGTTCGTGTCGGCCAGGTACGAACGGGGCAGCATCATCCTGACCTCCAATAAAGGCTTTGGCGAATGGGGAGAACTCTTGGGGGACACCGTCATCGCCTCGGCGGTGCTGGACCGGCTGCTGCATCACAGCCATGTGCTGAACATCCGGGGCGAGAGCTACCGGCTCCGTGAGAAAAGGCAGGCCGGACTCTTCAGCTCACATCACCTGCTGGGCGTCGCACCGGAGAACGTCAACGACAACTATCCCGACTGACCAAGTCGCTGGCCGATTGGCTACAGAGGGAATCGCTGATCAGTAGTGGCAGGGTGGATCAATTTTAATTCGGCGACGCGGAAAACCGAGCAGGAGGTGGGTCAATTCCAGTTCGGCGATAACGCCAACAAGAACTTGGTGGGTCAGATCACCATCGGCGATTCCGGGTCACTTTGCGGTCGGCGTTGACAGTTGGGGTGGACCTCGAACCGGGCGGCCAACTCGGCCACCGTCTGCTCGCCCTTCATTGCCTCCAGTGCAACTTTCGCCTTGAAGGCCGGGCTGTGCTTTCTCCGCTCTCCGGACATTTCCCGCTCCTCATCAACAGCTGTCGCTGCCGGTAGTTTAGGAGCAGGATTCCCACTTAACCAGCTGTCCAGTTTTCCGGGTCCATCTCAGTACGCCCGGACCCAGAAGGTTCGGGAGGCAGGCCGCATCGTCAAGGTGAGCGTAGTGGTGGCCACAGCGGTGAACGCCGAGGGCCAGAGGGAGATCCTAGCCATGGACGTGGGAACCAGTGAGGAAGGTGCTTTTGGCTGGCCTTCCTCCGTTCCCTGACCGCCAGGGGACTCAGCGGCATGGAGCTGGTTACCTCCAACGCCCACCACGGTCTGGGGGACGCCATCGCCACGGTCTTTGCCGGAGCCGCCTAGCAGAGATGCCGGACACATTTCAAGACCAATCTGCTCACCCGGGCGCCCAAGCGGGCCCAGCCCGGAGTGGCCACCATGGTACGCACCATCTACCTGCAGATTTCGCCCGAGGAAGCCCACGCCCAGCTAGACGGGGTGGTGGAACAGTTCCGTGAACCGTTCCCTGAGGAGTCGGCGATGCTGGAGGACGCCGGCCCCGACATCCTGGCCCTCACCGGCTTCCCGGTGTCGTACTGGCAGAAGCTGTGGTCCTACAACTCGCTGGAGCGCCTGAACAAAAACAAGGAGATACGCTGGCGTACCGACGTGGTGGGTATCTTTTCCAACCGGGCGGCGGCCCACCGTCTAGTCGGTGCGGTGTTGGCCGAGCAACACGACGAAGGAGCCGAAGGCCGATGCTACCTCACCATACCCAACGACTCCGGAATCGACAGGCTGCCGGAGCCCCGAGTGCTGCAAGCAGCCGACTAAACAACAAAAGGATGACGCCTTCTACACCTATTGATGGGACACTACCGACTCTGGCCCGAAGCAACTCCAGCCAGGTAGATCTACTCGCTCATGGTTGGCTGCATTGTGGGCTGTCCCTGTTCAACAATCCGGCGCGCTCCTGAAACTAACCCGCTTGCCGAGGCATTCGGCCGTGTTTAAACTGATAGACGGTGTCAACGATCAGGGGAGGCCCCACAGCAAGTCTACCTGAGGGGCGAGGTGGCGGTGTTCATTGCGACCCGGGAGACCTTCACTTAACCTGTTGCCTTAGCTAATCAGACACAGCGCCTCATCAGCGGTAGGAGGCACATGGCACGCGGAAACGTCAGGGTACGCTCGAAAGTAAGGAAAGACTCCCATACCGTACAAGTCTACTTGGGAGTGGATCCCAAAACTGGAAAAAAGAAATATCACTCCGAAGCTGTCAAGGGAACCAAGCGCCTTGCTGACCGTCGGTTAAGGGAGGTTCTTCAGGAGGTAGATAACGGCACTTATGTGCAACCTACCCACCTGACGGTAGACGAGTATTTGGAACAATGGATGCAGGACTGCTCCGAGCCTCGTGTGACGCGGCGTACCCTACAGGGATATCGGGGAAATATTAGGAGATATATAGTTCCTGCTATAGGGCTCGTTCAGTTGCAGACTCTCAAGGCCATGCAGGTCCAGGAGATGGAGTCGAAGCTTCTCCGGCACGGCCGGAAAAATGGTGCTCCATTGTCGCCGACCACCGTGCTTCAGGTACACAGGATCCTCTGCAAAGCTTTAAAGGACGCCAAGAGGCTGACTCTAGTCAGGCAGAATGTCATGGAAATGGTAGAGCCGCCCAGAATAACCAAAACGCCGAAGCGTACACTTACTTTGTCTGAAGTTCAAAACTTCCTGGACGAGGTGGACGACCCTCAATTTAGTACGCTTTTCTTGCTGAGTGTTCAAACGGGGCTTCGGCGTTCCGAAATCCTAGGGCTTGAATGGCGAGACGTTGACTTGAGCTCCGCGACTCTTTCGGTTCAACGTGCCTGGATACAGTTACCTTCAGGAGAAAGGGTCATTGAGGTACCCAAGTCGGGAAAGGGAAGGGTTGTAACTTTGCCTGCCCAATCGGTCGATGCCTTAACGACTCACTTGGAGAACCATCTACGACTGGCGAAGCATGGCAAATTCGTTTTTTGCCTTGCTGACGGAAGCCGGTTGAACCCTAACCACGTAACTAGGAAGTTCAAACAGGTGGCCACAGCCTTGGGCTTCGGGGACTTGAGGCTGCACGACTTGCGCCACATCCATGCTACCTTGATGTTGAGCCAAGGAGTGAACCTTAAAGTTACCTCTGAAAGGCTCGGGCATAGTACGATAGCCATAACCGCTGACCTCTATTCCCATGTACTGCCTACGATACAAGAGGGGGCGGCGCAGTCGTTCGGAGACGCATGGAGCGGCATTGAGAGTAGAAGAAATGAGCGGAATGGCAATTAGAATGGCAAAATGAGATAGAGCAGCGTAAATCGCACCAAATTCGTAGCTAGACGTAGCTAATGCCGGGATGGCGGAATGGCAGACGCGGCGGACTTAAAATCCGCTACCCTAACCGGTGTGTGGGTTCGACCCCCACTCCCGGCACCAGCAAACCCCACTGGCGCACGCTTTGGCCGCTACTCGAAGCTGCGCAACAGGCTGCCGAATCCCGGTATGGGCTTGGTCCATCCCAGGCGCTTCAGTGCCAGCCAGATACTGGCCTGGTTGACCGTGATCACGGTCTTGCCGAGCCTCTGCTCCAGCGCCTCAGCCGCGTCCAGCGCCCTCCAGGCCGTGCCTGGCAGGAAGATAGTGTCGGCGTCCTCGTGGGCCACCGTCGGCACGAAGTCTATGATCGTCTGAGGCGGCTCCGCGTCAATCTCACGAGGGTTCATCGAGTCCTGCATCCACGGCTCGCCATCGGCTGAAAGTACCTCGAACCCCGCCTCCTCCATCAGCGGCTTCAGGCGGTTGCGCAAGTGATAATTCCGGTATGGGCCGGCAATGCTCAGCTTGCGGCTCCCCATGTGCCGCATGGCTGTAATGCAGGAAGTGACGGCGGTTATGGACTGAATACCGCTGGCCTCCTCCATGATGTCGGCCATGCTCTGGTCGAAAGCCATGTATCCCTTATGCCACGTCCCCGAGGTGCATGCGTAGACCAGCACATCGGGCCCGATGTTGGACAGCGAGCTCGCGCCCCGGGCCACATCGTCATTCATCCTGTTCACATCGAACCCGAACAACGCCCAGTCTATCTCGTTGGCCTCGCCGCTGGATATGCTCAGACGGTGTCCTGTATCGACGACAGGTTCTGGCTGGCTCCCCCAGGTACCATTCCACATGCGCTCAAAGTGTACGGTAATCTCCGGCGGGACAACCCTGTAGAAGTCAGGCTCCACCACCGGGTTTGTCGCGGGCACCAGGGCACCTATTCTCTGTGTGGTCGTCAGGTTAGCCATGTTCCTCCGCTGCCTTTACGTTTCCCGGGTATTTTACAACGCCGGGCCCCACTGGGAAACGGAACGCCGGAACAAGGCTCTGGCCCACGCTAACCACTCAACTGCTTCGACTCGAGGCGCAAAAGGGTTTATGCTGGCACGTTAAACGGAGGCGAGGTGCTTATCCCTGGAAGACATCGTTGTATGGCAGCTGGCGGTCGTATTCGTGGTCGCCGCCATTGGGATGTCGCTCTCCGGCGTGGCCGGATTCGGCGGAGGAGTCATCATCCTGCCGGTCCTTATGTGGTTCTACGGCCCCGCTGTGGCTGTGCCCGTGGTAGCGATATTCCAGCTCCTGGGGACGTCATCCCGGGTGTGGCTGAACAGGGAGCACCTGAACTGGAAGGTGGTCATCTGGTTCGCCGCCGGATCAACACCCTTTGCCATACTGGGCGGCCTTCTGTTTATCAGCGCCGACACCGACCTGCTAATCCGCATCATGGGCGGGGGCATGGTCGTCCTGGTGCTGCTGACGCAACTGCCGTGGGCCAAGAGGGTCGGCATGACGCTATGGGGCTTCCTGCCCCTCGGCGCAGGTGCTGGATTCCTGGCGGCGTTCCTTGGGATACCCGGGCCGTTCGCTCCGGTGTTCTACATCGCTTACGGCCTGAAGCCCAGGGAATACATGGCCACATTCTCCATGAGCATGCTCCTGATCCAGGTGCCCAAACTGGCGGTTTACAGCGGCGGCGCACTCCTCACTCCGCCGGTGGTTGGCCTGGGCCTGATCCTTGGATTGATGGCCATCGGTGGGGCCTATTTCGGGGCGAGGCTGCTGGGGCGTATATCCGACAAGGTGTTTGCTGCCGGCATCAACATCATCGTGGCGGCCTTCGGCATCCTGTTCATGATCACCGGAGCGTAAACGCAACGCCTATATCGACGTAGTTTACGTCTGATTATCGTTTATAATCCCGAAATCATTTCAGATGCAACGCATCTTTAATCGAAATTCCGGCATCATCCGACCTCACGAATTTGCGGGCAATGGAGTAATGCGATGCTTGGGAAAGGTCTGTCCTATGTTGGCGTGGTGGTGAGGGACGTTCCCGCGGTGGCGGAGATACTGGAGCGGGACTTTGAACTGCCGCGGGCAAACTGCCAGATTGGGGACAGCAGCGGCGAAGCGCCGGTCTTTCCAGTGGGAGAGACGGCCCTGGCGCTGTTCGAACTGGGAGACCCCTTCGTGCGTGGGGCGGAGAAAACGGGCCTGCACCACATGGCCGTAACGGTCGACGGGCTGGATGGCGCGGTACAGGAGGCGGCCGGCATCGGCCTGCCGGCAGTGTCGGCTGAGCCGGAGCCGGGACTCGGCGGTGCTCGGCGTGTTCTACTCAACCCGTCTGCAACCTGCGGGACCATCACCTACCTGTCCGAACCCCTCTCTCTGCCGGTTCGGGCGGCGACGGACGGAGAGGTGGAGCGCATAGACCACCTGGGCGTGGCCAGCGCCGACAACGCCGAGGTTACGGAGGTTTTCGCCCGCAAGCTGGGCTGGCCCGTGGAAAGTACCCAGACCGATGTGGAAATCTCAACCAAGACCGAGGCGTTCACCTCCGACAGGTACGGCGTGGTCTACCGCAGCCACCAACCGGAATTCATCGGCGGCCTCCGGGTTTCTTTCATCACCGTGGGGGACCTGGAGCTGGAGTTCCTGCAAAACGTGAATCCCCAGTCATTGGGTATCGTGGATTACGGCCACGCGGGCAGCACTCGCCAAGACCAGGGCGCCATCAGCCGCTACATCGAATCCCGGGGACCCGGCATGCACCATACCGGCTTCAAGGTAAAGGACATCAACGGCCTGCTGTCGCGCCTGGACAAGTCGGGGCTGACCTTGATAGACCTAGAGGGGCGGCCCGGTGGGCGCCGTTCCCTTATCGGCTTCATCCATCCGGCCAGCCTGGGAGGGTGGCTGGTGCACCTGGTGCAGCGGGATGAGCTGGCGTAATTTCCCTTTGCGAACCAGGCTACCCATGGGTGCCAACGAGGGAAATAACACTTGCGGAAACCCGCGCTCTATCTGGCCCCGGCGATTTTCCTGCCCTCGGTCGCTTCCTTGATGCGGGACAGGTGTGGGCCCACTGATGATCCGGGAAAGCGGGCGGTCAGCCGGTTGCCGAACAGTCGCTGAAAAATACCGCGAGCTACACGGATGGCATAAACGGGGCCAATGAAGACGCTGGGAACCATTGCCTCGATCTCGGATACCAGCGTCACCACCGTGCCCTCGACCTCCTCGCTGAGGTTGAAGGTCATTCTCTCGATGCTGTGGAGCAGTCCGTTGTAGATGTTCCGCGTCTCGAACACCAGCACGGAGTTCGGTTCGTGGACCGCGATCGTAGTCGTCTTGATCAGTGTGACGGTGCTTTCTCCCATTCCGCCTCGCAGGATGAGGGGCCCCTGCATCTGCCCGGTCCGCTCCCTGCGAAACTCAGACCCCACTTTCGTGGGGCCTTCTGAAAGAACGGTTGTCTTAAAGCCGGATTCGTCGTTCCAAGCGGGGTGATGCGACAAATCAGACAGATATTCAAAAACCTGCTTGGCCGACGCGTCCAGGAGCGCGCGGTTGCGGCCTACTACGAACGGGCCGGCCATTGCTCCTGCCTAGTCTTGGCCGATGTCGTCGCCAGTGTCAACGCGGAAACCAATGCCCACCTTGACCTGGTACCAGTTCGCGCGGTCGCCGTCGATGGTGCCGCGAATCTCCCGGACCTCGAACCAGTCAAGGTTGCGGATGGTCTGTGAGGCGCGGGCGACGGCGCCGTCGATGGCCTGCTGTATGCTCTCGCTGGATGAACCCACCAGCTCGACGACCTTGTAAGTGCTTCCTACCGGCATTTCCTTCTCCAATTTCGACCTGCGAGCCGTGGGTTTGGTACTCTCGCAGCAACATCTTATAATATGCGCCGCATTCCAATACAGCAACCGCGCCAGCAACGGGAAAGGATCCCTGAACCGTCCGCCGCCATCCCCGTGGCTCGAGTAATGGCGGCATTCGCAGAGTCGAGCCGCAGGATTGCGAAAGCCTTGGGCAGCCATTGACCATTCGACCTCGGGAGAAACCATGTTTTCCGACATCCATCACGTCAGCTACCTCGTCCCCGACCTCGACTCGGCAATAGAGTCATACGCAGAAACTCTCGGAGCAGTCGTCACCGGCAGGGGACCCGTACCCAATTTGGGAGAGGTGGTTTTCCTCCAGGTTGGTGGCGTCGAGGTCGAGTTCATCCAGCCGGAGGATACTGCCGCCATGGACGACGCCGGAGGGTCGTGGGTGGTTCACCACGTGGCCTACGCGGTGGAGGACCTGGACCGCGTGGTGGCCGAACACCGGGAGCGCGGCTACAGGTTCTTGACCGATGAGCCGTTCACCAACTTCATGGGCTACCGGCTCATCTACTTTGACCCAGGCGACACCGGGGGGTGCCGCGTGCACCTGACTGATGCCTCTACCCTGCGATAACCGCCTGGCACTGGTTGTCGGATGGAGTGACCGTGCGAGAAACTTACGGGTGCCCCATGGTAAGATTCGGGTAAGGTTTTGCCGTTAGCATGACGCCTTGTCTACCTGTGATTGCATTTGCGCTTACCTTTGCAGTCCAGTGAGACCGGCAGGTCCCCAATACGTAGATTCAGGAGAAAGACAGGAATGAAGGCACTGGAAGGCCTGAAGGTGCTGGACTTGACCCGGGCTCTTGCCGGCCCGTTCTGCACCTTGATGCTGGGAGACCATGGGGCAGATGTCATCAAGATCGAGATCCCCGGCAGTGGGGATGATACCCGGCACTGGGGCCCGCCATTCATTGAGGGCGAAAGCGCCTATTTCATGTCGATCAATCGCAACAAGCGCAGCCTTACCCTCAACTTCAAGGAGGATGAGGCCAAGGAGATCTTTCTCAAGATGTCCTCGGGTGCCGACGTCATCGTTGAGAACTTTACTCCAGGCGTAATGGAGCGGTTCGGCTTGGGCTATGACGTGGTGAAATCGATCAATCCGCGAATCATCTACACGTCAATTTCCGGCTTCGGACAGAATGGTCCCTACCACCGCCTGCCGGCCTACGATCAGATCATGCAGGGCATCAGCGGCCTGATGAGCCTCACCGGCGAACCTGAGGGTGATCCGCAGAAGGTAGGCATCGCAGTCTCGGACATAGGCGCCGGCATGTGGGCCGCCTTCGCCGTTATGTCGGCAGTGCATCACCGCGCCAAAGACGGCGAGGGACAGTACATCGACGTCTCGATGCTCGACGGCCAGGTGGCCTGGCTGACCTACCAGGCGGCCACACTGTTCGCCAACGGCAAGCCGCCGGCACGCCTGGGAGCGGCCCACCCCAACCTCTGTCCCTACCAGGCCTTCATGTGCCAGGACGGCAAGTTCATCAATGTCGCTGTCGGCTCCGAGCGCATCTGGGAGCGGTTCTGCCAGGCGATGGACCTTGAGGAGCTGGGCAAGCCCGACTACGCCACAAACGGCGACCGGGTCACCAACCGGTCGGTGTTGGTGCCTTATCTGCAACAGGTGTTCCTGACCCGGCCGGTCGCGGAATGGGTGACGGACCTGCAGAAGGTCAGCGTCCCCTGCGGGGCAATCAACGACTTGGCCGACGTGTTCGCCGACCCGCAGATAGAGGCCCGCGACATGCTGCAGGAAATGGACCACCCTGTGGCTGGCAAGATCAAGCAGACGGGCATTCCCATCAAGTTCTCGGCCACGCCAGGCGGTCTGGAACTACCCCCACCTCTGCTGGGGCAGCACAACCACGAAATCCTGGAAACCTTGGGGTATAGCCACAGCGATATAGAGTCGTTGAAACAGCGGGATGTGATCTAGGTACGGGCCCGATTCGGATGGCAGCGAATCTAACGTTTCTCCGGGATTCTGCAGACCTCAGTTTTTCCAACCGGGGTGAGTAAGCGATGGACCTTGGCCTTAGAGACCGTGTGGCCATCGTGGGTGGTTCGAGCCGTGGAATGGGAAGGGCAATCGCATTGGCCTTCGCCCATGAGGGCGCCAACGTGACCATTTGCGCCAGAACGGAGGCCGATCTCAGGCGCGCCGAGATCGAGTTGGCCCGGGTGACCTCCCAGCAACACGTACTTGCCATTCCAGCCGACCTGACTCGTGAGCCCGACATACGGCGCGTCGTGCGTGACACGGTCAGTCGCTTTGGTCAGATAAACATCCTGGTCACCCACATGGCCACAAGGGTGGAGGATGAGGCCTCGAGGCGGGCCTCGGAACTGGACGACGAAATCATTTCATCAGCGCTGGACGAAAGCTTCCTGGGTTCGGTACGGTTTGCCAGGGAGTCCGTACCGTACATGAAGCAGCAACGCTGGGGGAGAATCCTCAATCTGCTCCCTGAATTCTCACTGCACTCTCTACCGGTGGGATCCATCAAGGCGACCGACGAAAGCGCCCTGAACACCTCCAACCGCTTGGCACTCACCGGATACGCCAAGAGCTTGGCCAACGAACTGGCGTCCTTCAACATCACTGTCAACAACCTGATCCACGGTCCGGTGGAGGGCGAGGCCCTTACGTCGGTGCTAGAGGAACGCAGTCACATCGAGGGCCGCAGACTGGAAGATATGCTGGACGAGGCCGCCGCCCTCGTGCCGATGAAACGGCTGGGCAGGCCTGATGAGGTCGCAGACCTGGCGGTCTACCTCTGTTCCGATCGCGCCTCCTACCTGACCGGCGCAAACATCGTGCTGGACGGGGGAATGCGCCAGGACATACGCTGAACCGCCGTAACGGCGGCCCCTGACCCGCATACAGTCCGGCCTCGCACCGGACCCCTCTCGGAGTGAATATGGTCAGTCAAACATCGCCCTTCCAGAATGTCTACCAGGCGGCCCAGGAGTTCATGGCCCAGGACGGGATTCCCGGATGGCTGGTATTCGACTACCGGGAGTCCAATCCGATTTTCCGGCAGGTGATCCAGCCGTCGGGGCACGTCACCCGCCCCTGCTACTTCTATCTTCCGGCCACCGGGTCGCCTCGTCTCCTTACCCACCACGTTGACGCCGGCAAATTTGCCGACTCCGGCGTGGAATGCGTCGTGTACAGCAATCGGGACACCATGGTCTCAGCCCTGCGGGAAGTACTTTCCGGCACTGGCCGCCTGGCCATGGAATATTCTCCGATGAACGAACTTCCCAGGGTGTCCCGGGTGGATGCCGGGACAGTTGAGCTCGTTCGCAGCCTCGGCGTTGAAGTAGTGTCCTCCGCCGATCTGATGCAGGCTGCGACCCATCGCTGGACGCCTGAACAGTACGCCGACCACCACACCACGGCCCTCAAGCTGGGCCGCATCGTCAACGAGGCCTTCGCCCACGCGGGCGAGCGGCTTGGCAGCGGGGTCACCGAACACGACGTGGCCGAGTTCATCCGCAAGCGGTTCGCCCAAGAATCCATGGCCTCACCCGACGGTCCAATAGTTGCCGTCAATGGCAACGCCTCCGACCCCCACTACGAGCCGTCGGAGCAGATGCACAGCCCAATCCGCCCAGGAGACTGGCTGCTCATCGACCTGTGGGCCAAGGGGATTGCTCCCGGCAGCGTCTTTGCGGACATCACCTGGTGCGCCTACGCCGGGGACAGGGTGCCGACGAGACAGCAAGAGATTTTCGACATAGTGATTGGCGCCCGCGACGCCGCGGTGGAGTACCTTCAGGACTCGCATCGAAGAGGAGACGCCGTCATGGGGTGGCAGGCAGACCGCGTGGCGCGCGACTACATCGGGGAGCGCGGCTATGGTCAGTGGTTCACCCACCGGTTGGGCCACAGCATCGGCTTTGAGGTCCACAGCGAGGCAGTTAACTTGGACGGCTTCGAGACCCACGACACACGGCGCATCATCCCGGGTGTCTGTTTCTCCGTTGAGCCGGGTATCTACCTGCCGGAGTTCGGTGTCCGTTCCGAGATAGACGTGTTCATGTCCGAAGACGGCCCCGTACCCAGCTCTCCTGTTCAACGCCAGGTCGTGTTAATGGGGTAGCCCGCCCCTGCGGTTGCCCGCCACTGGCGACGCCGGTAGAATTGCCAGCGACGCTTAGCCTAAGTGAAGAGGGTTTGTAATGGAGTTTTCGCTGGCTTACGAGATGCAGCGTCCCATGCTGGACGACCACGCTGTCATCGAGGAAACACTGGAACAGTGCATATTGGCCGACGAGATGGGGTTCGACGCAGTGTGGTTCGTCGAACACCACTTTCTGACCACGTTCTCCGAGTCCCCCTGCCCCGAGGTCATTTTCGGCGCCCTTTCGCGGCTCACCAAGCGAATTCGGCTGGGATTCGGCGTCGTGATCCTGCCCTACCATCACCCCGTCCGGGTCGCCGAACGGGTGGCAATGGTGGACCACCTGTCCCACGGGCGCGTCGAGTTCGGGACCGGCCGGTCCGCTCCCTATGAACAGCTGGGCATGGGCATCGACCCACGCGAAACACGGGAAATGTGGGAGGAGTCCCTGTCCATGATTCCCAAGATCTGGGAATCGGACTACTTCGAATGGGAGGGCAAGTACTGGAAGGTGCCGCCGCGCCAGGTGCTGCCCAAGCCCTACCAGAAGCCGCACCCGCCCATCTGGGTGGCTGCCTTGCAGCCCGCCACCTATCAGTTGGCGGCGCAGAAGGGCATCGGCTCCATGGCTCTTGGCGTCAACGCCCCGTCGGTGTTAGAGCCCTCAATCCGCGAATACAAGACTGCGATCAAGGAATCTAATCCCGTGGGCGCCTTTGCCAACAACAAGTGGCTGTCATCCTGCTTTGGTCTGTGCGGCGAGGACGACACCGCTACCAAGAACCTTTCCGCCGAGTCGCTGAAGACCTTCTTCGGACCAGGCCGTCCTTACGTCCAGGACCAGAAGGATATCTATGCCAGGCTGCTGGACCAGTGGGGCGGCGTCCCCGACCACTTGGCCCAGAATTTCTCCCGCTACGTCGATGTTCCAACCCAGGGCGGCAACGGCGGGTCCAGCCTCGACCTGTCCGGCGGAAGCGCACTCGCCCAGAAGGTCTGGGAGGAATTCGACGCGGGCACCATGGCAGAGCGGGGCATCATTGTTGCCGGCGACCCGGAAGCCTGCATCAAGGCGGCCAGGCTCCACGAGGCCACCGGCGTTGACCAGTTGCAGTTCCTCATGGCGACCGAGACCATCCCCCACAAGAAGGTCATGGAATCCATCGAGATGTTCGGCAAGTACGTGATCCCCGAGTTCCGGAAGTCGGAACAGGGTACGCCCGAGTGCCCCATCGACGTGAACGCAGCGTAGTCGCCACTCTCAACCCCCTGAGTAGACAAAGGCCCTGAATCGCATCAGGGCCTTTACTTTACAATGACGACATCGCGAACCACGTTGGCAACGGTGGGGTACAATGTTAATGGCATAAACAGCGGGGGGAGCAGGTATGCCGTTTGGTTTCGGTCGCGGTTCGGGCGTCGCCGTGGTGGAGATGCACGGGGTAATCGGATCCCAGATTCGCCCCGTTGCTTACAGCCACGTCCTTGAGAGCATTGCAAGGAGCAAGTCCTACCGCGCCCTGCTGCTGGACATAGACTCCCCTGGTGGTTCTGCCACCGGTTCGGAGGCCCTGCACCGCAGCATCGAACGGGTGGCGGAGAGCAAGCCAGTGGTGGCATACGTCCGGGGCATGGGCGCCTCCGGCGGCTACTACCTATGCTGCGCCGCCAGCCAGGTCTTCACTCTCCCGACTGCCTTGGTGGGCTCCATCGGAGTCATCTACATGCGTCCGGTGCTGGAGCAGCTGCTGGGGCGCGCTGGCATAGAGTTCTCGATCTTCAAGGCCGGAAAGTACAAGGACATGACCGGCTTCTGGAGAAGCCCCACGTCCGAGGAGTCGGAACGGCTCCAGGGCTTGATAGACGAGATCTACGACAACTTTGTTCAGGTGGTGTCCAAGGGCCGGTCCCTCTCCGATGAGACAGTACGCGATCTCGCCACCGGCGAGCTCATGACCGGGCAGAGGGCTTTGGAGGCTGGTCTGGTGGACCATCTTGGCGATTACACCGATGCTCTCGAAGCGGCTGCCGTGGCAGGACGGACGAAACCCAAGGCAAAGCTCCTGCAACCACGCCGCAGCTTGTCCCAGAGGCTGCTGGGACGGCCCTCCACTCAGGCCGCCGCAACGGCGGGTCTGGCCGACGGACTGCAGCGGGTGCTGAGCGGTGGCGTCTACTATCTGGATCCGGCTCACCTCGGCGGCTGGTCCAGCGAGGCCTGAGCCTCGTAAAAGGACAGCAGGCTCACTTCTCCGCCCTTTTCACTTCCTGCCAGAGTTCCTCCTTCCCGTCCAGGGCAAGCGCCTCAAAGTCCAGCCCCCTCTGTTGGGCGAGCGCCTCCATACCCAGGTACCGCCCCCGGAATCGTCCATTAGCCTGCCGCAGAACATCCTCGGCGTGGGCGTCCATCCAGCGAGTCAGATTGACCAGTACGAAGAACACGTCACCCAGCTCGTGAACCTTCTCCTCGTGGGTCCTGGCCCCACGGAGCTCCTCTACCTCCTCGGTGAGTTTGTCCAGCACCCCGGATATGTCATCCCACTCGAACCCCGCGCGGGCCACTCGGTCCTGCATCAACTGGGCCGCCGCGAGGGCCGGCAGGCTGGCAGGAATGCCGTCGACCGGTGACTTGCGCGTGCCGGATTCGGCACGCTCCTGGGCCTTGATGCGCTCCCAGTTGCGCTCTACCTCGCGGGCGTCCGAGACACTCTCGTCAGCAAACACGTGGGGGTGGCGGCGAATCAGTTTGCGGTTGATGCGCTCCACCACATCGCCCATGTCGAAGTGCCCCGCCTCCCTGGCGATGTCGGCGTGGAAGGCTATCTGCACCAGGAGGTCGCCAAGCTCTTCCGTCAGCACTGACGGGTCGCCGTCGTCTATCGCCTCCAGTGTCTCGTGCGCCTCCTCCAACAGGTTGCGCTTCAGCGATTCGTGAGTCTGCTCTCGGTCCCAGGGACAACCCCCCGGGGCCCTGAGCTTGGCGACAATGTCGACCAGGGTCTGAAATTCGTTGATCTTTCCATCGAATTCGTAATCACTCATAGCGCGATTATAATCAGTGGCGCCCATGTTTCAATCGCTGATACATCCCGGCAGTCCACTCTCGAGGTTCGCGTACCGGGTGCGCTGGCTCCCGGCGGCGCTGTTCATCATCGCCGTCCCGGTGTTCTTGGTAACCGGCTGCCTTTCGTGGGCCTTCAACAGCATCGGACTATACGAGGGCGGCTTTGAGAAATACCGAATCTCTTTGGTGAGCGGAATCACGCCGGAGGACCTGCGACAGGTGGCACTGGACCTGCGATCATACTTCAACAGCGGGCAGGAACCCCTGGATATCAGAACACGCATATTCGGGCTGGAGCAGGAGCTGTTCAACGCCAAAGAGGTCCACCATATGCGCGACGTGAAGCGGCTGCTGTGGGGTGTATACGGTGCCTTTACCGTGTCGGCCGCCTGCCTGGCCTCCTTGATTGCTGCGGGATTCGTGCGGAGACGGAGGGACTATCTGCCGTCCCTTTCCCGGTTGTTGGCCGTGGGCGGTGGCCTGACGGTGGGGCTGCTGATCCTATTCGGCATTGTGGCCTCGGTGGGCTTTGACGCGCTCTTCCTGCTGTTCCACCGAGTCAGCTTCGCCAACGATTTCTGGCAGCTCGACCCTCGCACCGACTACCTGGTACTGCTGTTCCCGCAGGGGTTCTGGTTCGACGCCACCATTTGGGTCGCACTAAGGGCGATAGCAGGCGGCTTGATCCTGGCAGCCGCAGGAGGGAGTTACGTCGCGTGGCGCCGCTGGGGCCGACACCAGTTAAACTAACCCCTTCTGGTCCTTTGAGGAAAATAAGATGCGCAGAGCTCAAATGCGCTCTGCGCCCAGTAGGAAACGTTGAGGACTTGGAGGGTTTTTCTACGGTCTAGTGGCCGCAGCCGCAACCCCCGCCGCAGCATCCGCCTCCACCGAGCGGGGGCAGGGGCCCAGGGTTGAAGGACGGCTCCTCACCGGAGTTGCCAACCCTGGCGAACACCGAGATGGAACGCTTGGCAGGCTGTTCGCAGTTGGGACAGTCGGCGCCACTGGCGCTCATGGGTTGAAGCTTTTCGAACTTGTGGCTGCAGGTGGGGCAGTGATATTCATAGATAGGCATAGAACTGCTCCAAGGAAAATATTCGTTAGCGGAAATTTAACCCAGTACAGCACCGTGGTCAAGCGAGCGGCAGCTGGATGGTGTCATCTAACCCTCGAATGCAAGTCCAATGGCGCCTCGATTGGCTAAGCACCCGCCCCAATCGCCAGACCGCCCGCACGTCTCTGACCATCATCGACAATCCGCCTCGCAAAGCTGGAAGTCCTGCTCACCTTCCCCGGCACGAGAATTCCCGCTTCGTCCCTTTTGGATTACCCAGTTTCTACACCGGGGTGATCCATACCGAGCACCCGGACGAGTCGTCTTGTAGTTCGGGCGTATTGAACGAACCTGTCCGGAAGGTTGTAAGCAAGAACCATCACCAAGCCCACTGTCTGAGATTGTATCGCGTGTGGTTTCTCTTATCTTCCCGTCTCCCAAAATCGTCTATAATCTGAGGTTGCGCAGTTACGGAAATCGACAGCGCTTGGCCGGATTTTGCTACCTATTACTATTGAAGGCACTGGCACCAGGATGTTCAAAGCTTGCTCTCGCGCATAAGGGCCAGTCCCTCCTTCAAGTGGATGGTGTTCGCCACCATCGCAATCGGCACATTCGTGTCGGTGGTGGACAGCGTCTCGGTTCTCATTGCCCTGCCTGAAATTGCGGCGTACTTCCATGCTGACCTGCCGACGGTCCAGTGGGTTGTGGTGGGTAATGCCCTGGCCATCAGCGTCCTGATTCTGCCCATGGGCAGACTGGGCGACATAGTTGGCCGCAAGTGGGTCTACATCGGAGGGCTGGTCATATTCGTCGCTGGAGCGGCGTTGGCAGGGGTGGCCGTCAACCTGCCCTGGGTGATCACAGCCAAGGTGTTTCAGGGAGCGGGATCGGCCATGATCCAGGGCAACGGTATGGCCACGGTCATCGCCGCTTTCAGCGGTGCTGAGCGAGGCAAGGCCCTCGGCACTCACTTGAGCGTAGTCGGCAGCGGAGCCGTCGCCGGGCCCGCCGTTGGCGGTCTGCTGGTGGCGGCCTTCGGGTGGCGGTCGGTCTTCTTCGTGAACGTTCCTGTTGGCATCCTGACCATTTTGGTATCGATGTATGTCCTGCAACAAGCGAGGCACGAGAGCGATGATGCTGACCGCGCCCACGGAGGCTTCGACTGGATGGGAGCGGCCCTCTCGGGGCTGACGCTCCTCGGATTCCTGATTGTCGTGGGCAACGGGCACCGCCTGGGATGGAGTTCCCCCTCGGTGGTGCTCACTGCGGCAGCAACGGCAGCTGCTTTTGCCGCCTTCATCTGGTGGGAGTTGAGGGTCGCAGCCCCGATGCTGGACCTGCGGCTGTTCAAGCGCAAGCTGGTGGCTATCGGGATAGGCGCCAGCTGGCTGTCGTTCCTGGGCAGCCAGGCGACCCGGTTCATGATGCCGTTCTACCTGCAGCGTTTGCTGGAGATGAGTCCGAGAGACGTTGGGTTGCTGATGATACCCCCTGCTCTGTGCATGATGCTGCTGGGACCAGTCAGTGGCAGGTTGTCAGACCGTTTCGGCTGGCGCGTCCTGACAGTGTCAGGACTGGGATGTTCCGCCGCTGGCACCTTTCTCTTTGCGGCCAACCTCACCGAGTCATCGTCGGTGCTCTTCATCGTGCTCATGATGATGCTGCAGAGCTGCGGCATGGCCCTGTTCAACTCACCAAACAACAGTTCGGTGCTGGGAGCGGTCGAGAGGAACCAATACGGTGTCGTCTCTAGCCTGACCCAGCTGGTGCGAAACTCCGCCAACGTAACCAGCATCGCCATCGCCACCACGATCGTAGTGGTGACCATGGCGACCTACGGCGTCGAACCCAGCTTGGACGCCGTCTCCCCATCGGTGGCTGGCGCCTTCGTTGCCGGACTGAAGTGGGCCTTCCTGGTTATGGGCGCAATGCTGGCGGTCGGGATGGGCCTGGTGGTGATTCGCGGGGAACGAAAGCGTCCAGTACGCGCCGCCCAACCGGCCCAGGAACCGGCGGAGACCCCGGCCGATTAGGCTCGGCCACCTTGGTTGGACAAGGAAAGGGGCGATTGCTAAACTAGTCGCCAGCCCCGGCAAACAAAGAACAGGCGGAGGAGAAACCGTGGCAGACGTCAAGATCGAGGTGAGGGAAAACGGGCCCAACCGCATCAGCGGGCCAATTGAAATTGTTGACGCAAGCGGCGCCAACTACACCATTCCGGAAGGGCGCTGGGTCAGCCTGTGCCGCTGCGGACTCTCGTCGGAAAAACCCTTCTGCGACGGAGCCCATCGCGACGCCGGTTTCCAGGGGGCCTCTCAGGCTCGCTAACCCCACCGGGCTCAGGCATCAGCAACGCGGGGGCGCTTGAAGGGGCGCCCCCATTTTTTGTATCGCCGGAGGAATGTTGGAGTCAGGGACATTGGACGGGCTTGAGATCAAACCACTTACACCCGAACTTATGGATGCGATGAGGGTGGTCCTCCGAGGAAGTTGGGGTTCGACCTGCTGGTGCATGTATCCCCGCATAACCGATTCGGAAATGCGGCAACTCGCCGGTGACGGTTCCGCGGGTCCCAAGCGCCGGGAAGTTATGACATGCCTTGCTGGTCGTCGTCCGGCCCCCGGCCTGCTGGCCTTCGAGGGTGATCAACCTGTGGGATGGATCGCCGTTGCCCCAAGGAACGAGTTCACGCGGATTGTACGGTCTCGTACAACACCACCGGTTGACGATGAGACCGTGTGGGTAATCCCCTGCATAACGGTGAATAAGGCATATCGAGGACGCGGTATCGCCATCGCGCTGATACAGGCAGCGGCGAAATATGCGGGCGAGCACGGCGCCCCGGCGGTGGAGGCATATCCCAGAGCGGACGGAATACGGACCGGAGACGACAACGCTTTCTTTGGCACCCGGGAGATGTTCAGCCGGGCTGGCTTTGAGGTGGTGCGGGAGCCCCTTCCGAATCTGCCGCGCAACTGGGTACCCCGCGTGGCGATGCGCATCAAGACTGAAGAATAGGGCGGGTAACTCTAAACCCGCCCTCGCCGGGCCTCAGGGGAAGGACGAAGTCTCTCGCCAAGTTGCGGCTACTGGCAACTCCGGCGCATTGAACGAATGCGGCGTACGCTCTCCAGCCGTTCCTCCGCCAAGCGAGCGGCGGCGGTTGTGGTGGAGATTTCCTCGGTCTGCGAGGTACGGATAACGCTACCCATGATCTCGTGAATTCGTTCCGTCTTTTCGCGGGCCCGCTCGGGGCTGTAGCCCGCATCTCCCATCTCGGCCTCGACGTTGATGATTCCGCCAGCGTTGACGATGTAGTCCGGCGCGTACAGGATGCCGCGGCGGTGCAGGTCCTCGCCATCATCATCGCTGAGAAGCTGGTTGTTGGCCCCTCCGGCCACCACGCGGCATTTGAGCTGCGGTATGGTCTGCGAGTTGAGGACACCGCCCAGCGCACAGGGAGCGAGGATGTCGCAGTCGGCGGTTAGAATGGAATCAGGAGCTGTCACCTCCAGGCCCCAGTCGCGGGCGCGGTCCAGGGCTTCGTCGAACACGTCGGTTACAACGATGTGAGCATCTTCCTCCATCAGGTGTTCGCACAGGCGACTGGCCACCTTCCCGAATCCCTGAACTGCCACGGTCTTGCCGCGCAGACCGCCATTGCCCCAGACCTCCTCGGCGCAGGCCTTCATGCCCATGTAAAGACCCAGACCCGTCATGATAGAGGTGTCGCCACTGCCTCCGAGGCTGACAGGGAGGCCGCTTACGTGCCGTGTCTCCTGCCTCATAAACTCGAGATCACGTCCAGTTGTCCCCACGTCAGTGGTCGTGAGATAGCGGCCGCCCAGAGTGTCCACAAAGCGGCCGTATGCGCGCATAAGCGACTCGGACTTGTCCTTGTGCGGGTCCCCTATGATTACACCCTTGCCGCCACCGAGGTGCAGCCCAGCGGCAGCCGATTTGTAGGTCATTGCTTGGGAGAGGCGAAGTGCGTCGGTCAACGCCTTGGCCTCGCTCTCGTAGGGCCACATGCGAGTCCCTCCGCAGGAGGGCCCCAACGTGGTGTCGTGGACCGCAATTATCGCCCTGAGACCAGAACCGGGGTCGGAGAACATTGTTACCTGCTCATGGCCCTCGCCATTCATGCGTTCAAGAATGTTCATTTCCGTCACCCCCTTTACGTTTCCAGTGCATCTATTATATAACATTTCAAATGGACATACATTATATTTTCAATTCGATACGGTGATTTCCTGATGCTCGGCAATGGCAGCAACACAGGGAGAAATTGCCGGGGGCGTCTACCGCTCTTTGCCCCACATCGGGTGGCGGAAGGTCGGCCGAGGCAAAATACGGTCGATCGGGCGTTCCTCTGGCTCCGACGGTAGTTCCGGTTCCACCTCCTCCACCTTGGGTCGGTAGGCTCGGACAATACCCCGTTCCGGTTCAATGTCGCTCAGGCGATCGGCCAAGGCCTGCAGGCTGTTCATGTTGTGCACCGGCAGGAAGTCGTCAACATACGGCAGAGCCGCCTGCATTCCCTGCGTCAGGGGTTGATAGTCAGGTGAGCCAAGGAGCGGATTCAGCCAGATCAGCCTGTGACAACTCCGTTGCAGGCGGGACGTCTCCCTGGCCAGAAGCTCAGGCTCTCCCCGGTCCCAGCCGTCGGAGATGATCATCACGATCGATTGGCCGCGCAGAGTGCGGCGCAGCCACTGGTAATTGAAGTTCTTGACCGCCTCTCCGATTCGGGTGCCGCCGGCCCAGTCGGGGACGGCACGGGAGACCTCGTTGATGGCCTGGTCAATGCTCCGGTACCTGAGCTGCCGGGTTATGCGGGTGAGGCGGGTGGCGAACAGGAAGGCCTCGATGGGCTGCCCCGAGGCTATGGTGTGGATGAAGTGGAGCAGCATGCGGGTGTACCGTTCCATGGACCCGCTTACGTCGCAGATCAGGGTCAGGGAACGGGGACGACTCTTGGGCCCACGCTGGGCCAGTTCCAGCATCTCACCGCCGTTTTGCAGGCTGCGGCGGAGAGTACGGCGAAGGTCAATGCCGGAGCCATCGCCGGGAACCTTCCTGCGCGTTCGTCGATAGCCAAGATTCCACTGCAGCTTCGCCATCATCTGCCGGGCCTCGGCGACTTCCTGTCCCGTGAACTGGGCGAAGTCCTTTTGCCGCAACACCTCGCGGGCACTGTAAGTACGGGTCAGGTCAATTCGCGAAACCGAATCGTCGTCGGAGTCGCCCTCAAGCGCCAAGGCATCGTCCATGGGCTCGTCGTGTCCCGCAGACACCTGGGGCTTGCGGAAGCGGCGCTGCTCGCCCATGGAGCGGAGGTCCATGCCGCTGCGGGCCGTGTTGGGCTTGCGCCAGAATACGTTGAACGCCTCGTCGAATAGGGGGAGGTCCTGCTTGCGGTGGACGAAGATGCTGCGGGCTGCCTGGTAGAACTCCCCGCGCCTGCCGATGTGCACGTGCTCGGTGGCACGGACCATGTCCAGAACATTAGCGGGACCAGCGTCCAGACCCACCCGCCGCAGCACCTCGGCGAATCGCAGCAGGTTGGGCAGGATATGGCCGCCCGGGTCAGCGCCGTCGCGGTTCAGCGCGTAGAGGTTGGTGGTCATGGACGCTCACCCTCCTCACGCTCAGCCGCGTCGCCCGCCGCGCCGTGGGCCACGGTTGCGGGACCGCTCCAGCAAGGCGCGTACCGACTCGCCCCGAACCTGTTCGATATCATCCTGGTACTTGAGCATCAGGCCCAGCGTGTCGTCGATCACCTCGGGATCCAGCTCCCGCTGGTTCAGGGCCATCAGCGCCGAAGTCCAGTCCAGCGTTTCCGAGATGCCCGGTATCTTGTACAGCTCGGTCTCGCGGAGCTCCTGCACGAAGCCGGTGACCTGCTCGGCGAGTCGGCGGGGCGCATCCGGCAACCGTGATGAGATGATCTGCATCTCTTTCTGGAAGTCCGGATAATCGATCCAGTAGTACAGGCAGCGGCGCTTCAGGGCGTCGTGGACCTCGCGGGTCCGGTTGGAGGTGATGATCACCACGGGAGGATGGTCTGCCTTGAACGCTCCCAGCTCGGGAATGGTAATCTGGAAGTCCGACAGCATCTCCAGCAGGAACCCCTCGAACTCCTCGTCAGCACGGTCAAGCTCGTCGATCAGCAGCACCGGCGCCCGCTCGTGGGCGGCATCGATGGCTTGGAGCAGCGGGCGCTTGATCAGAAATCGCTCCGAGAACAGACCCGCGGTGGCGCTGTCCCGGTCCACGTCGCCGCTTGCTTCCAGCAGGCGGATTTCCAGCAATTGGCGGGGGTGGTTCCATTCGTAGACTGCCTGGTTGATGTCCAGGCCCTCATAGCACTGGAGACGTATCAGCGGGGTGTCCAGGGCGGTGGACAGCGCACGAGCGATCTCGGTCTTGCCGACTCCAGCCTCACCCTCGAGGAACAGGGGGCGCTGCAGGCGAAGGGCCAGGAATATCGGCACAGCCAGGGACCGGTCAGCGACGTATCCCTGCTCACGCAGAAGGTCTTGCACCCTCTCGATGGATTCAGGGCTTGTGGTTGCGGTTGAAGTCAACAGCCAACTCTCCCAAGGTACATTTGAGACGATTGTATCCGAAATCACCTTCGACTGTACCCGAGGCAATCAGCCGGCGGCTTGGGGAACGAAAATCGACGTGAAATAGCGTCGTACCAGCAGGCTTAGACGCCCCCAGTGGTCGTCGATGGAATCCCGCTGCTCCGGGGTAAGCCCGTTGTAGACCGTGCCGAACTGCGGAAACCTCCACACGCTGAACGCCCAGAATTCCGGCAGCGGTCCAGAGGGCCGCTCCTCGTCCAGGTAGCCAACGCCGCCGCTCAGTTCCCACGACGCCAGCACCCGGCCGCGGTCCGCGATGGCCAGCGCCTCTACCCAGGATGCACGGCGGTCCTCGCCGCTGTACGGGCGCATCAGCTCCAGCAGTCGGGCCAGTCGCTCCTCGTTGTCGGCTGCAGGCCCGGCGAAGCGGCGGGTGTAGCGGCTATCCCAGCGCGGGCCTAACGCCGGAATGACCAGCCCACCGTCGGAGGCGATGGTCAGCTTGGAGGCCGCAGATGACCACTGCGCCGCTTTGTCGCGGGCAATGGCCTCGTGGGTGTCCCCTTCCTCGTCAGGAACGCCGTTTATTCCGGCGTCTCCCGGAGTAACAGGGCAAAAGGGGAGGCCGTTCAGGATGCGGCGGAACTGCGCCTGCTTGTCGCGGTTTCCGGTGGCCAGCAGGATGGGCGTAGACGCCATTGGCGCACCGCTATTCGATGCGGGCGACTGCCCTTGTTCCGGCGCCATCGCCGCCCTTGAGCTTGAGCGGCAGCGCCCACAGCTCGAACACCTCACCAACCAGCTCGTGCAGGTTGATCAGGTTCTCTATGAGCGGGATGCCCTGCCCCAGTAGCAGGCGGTGCACCGGGAAGTCGTTGATGGTCGACAGCGGTGTCTCCGGATGCTTATCTATCGGGAAGTCAACCGCGACGGCATTGACCCCGTTGTCGGCCAGGTACGCCGCAGTGTCGGTGCCGAGGTACGGCCCATGCCCATAGAACCTCGGCCCGCCTGACTCGTTTTCGGCCCATGCGGTGAACAGAACAGCTATCTTGCCGGGTAGAGCCTCCGGAACTCCACCGGCAGCCTGGACCTGCTCGATGGTCAGGGGCTCAAGGCCGCGGGCCACGTCGCGGAGGTCGATCAGGACGGCGGGGCCCATGTACCTCTCCAGCGGCATCTCGTCCACCGTGGCGGCTCCTGGCACGAAGTGGTAGGGGGCGTCGACGTGGGTTCCTATATGGGTTGCGAGACAGAGCTTCTGGTTGGAGCGGGCGTGGCTCTCGTGGGTCATAAGCGGCGAGGTTTCCACCCCCATCAGTCCCGGGATTTCACTCACCCGCTCGCTTCCGAGAGTCAGAGTCAAGTCGACAAGTCGTGCCATAGACCAATTACCTCGCATTTAGTCGCCGGCACTGGGGGCCGGTACGGAGCCAGCGGCCGCTCCAACCTGTGGCGCTGGTCTCGCTCGCGACAGGTTTTCGGAGCGGGCCTCCGGTGGCAACGATTCCTCCCAGTCGGGAATCAGCACGCGCTTGGTGGACTCCAGGGTCAGGATTGCCAGCGCTCCCACGAGGCTGAAACCCATGGACATGCCGAACACCGGCATGAACGAACCGGTAACGTCCTGCACCAAACCGCCCAGGAATGTGGCGACCGCATGACCGAGCATCGCGCCCATTATCTGGTAGCCGTAAAGCGTGGCCAGAGGTCCCTGGCCGAAGTACTGGCGGTTCACCACTAGATAGGCCGACATTTCGCCGCCAAACCCGAGACCAAAGGCGACGCCGAACAGGTAGAAAGCCCATAGTTCCTGTGCCCAGAACAGCACCACAACGGTCACTCCTTGGAGGAAAAGGGCCACGACCATTACCGGCTTGCCGCCGAAGCGTTCGGCAAGAATCGGCACGATAAACCTGCCGATGATGCTGAATATCGAAATGAATGAAAGTATGAAAGCTGCCTGGGTACTTCCAAATCCCAGCTCTATGCCGAAGGGGATGGCGTAGATCAGGATTATGCCGTGGCCGGCGCAGCCGAGGCCGTGAATAGTGGGCAAATTCCAAAAGGCCCGCGTCTTTCGGGTGGCCTGGCCGAATACCTTGAGACGCAGTGCCAAGACGTCTTTGGGAATGACCAGTTCCGGGGGATCTTCGGGCTGCGCTCCATAGGGCCTGGTACCTGCATTTACCGGGCTGGAGCGGAAGAAGAGACTGCAGACGATTATCGCTCCTCCACCAGCGAAGCCGATAAGCAGAAAAGTGTCCTGCCATCCCGCAGCTCCCAGCAACTCCGCGATACCCGGCGCTATAGCCGCAGATCCTATGCCGCCCGCACCCTGCAAAAGGCCCGTGGCGAGCCCCAGGCGTCGCCGGAACCAGCCGCCGATGGATGCCTGAAGCGGCACGAAGGTGAACGCCTGCGTAATGGCCAGGAAAACACCGAAGGCTATGAAAAAGTGCCAGATCTCACTGACCATCCCCACCAGGGACATACTGACCAGGTAAAGCACGCCGCAACCGAACATGATGGGCCGGGCGCCGAACCTGTCTCCCATCATTCCGGCAACGGGAGACATCAGAGCCCCGATCAGATAGTAAAGGGCAATTGCCCCGCCTATCAGGACCATGCTCCAGCCGAAGCCACCATTTTCGTCATTGAGGGGGGCGACCATAATCCCGGCGGACATGCTGATGGCCTGCCCGATCACCTGCACCACGATGAGGATGGCCAAGATGATCCATGCTCGATGGACGCGGAAGGGAAGTGCTGCAGCTAGCTGTGCCATATCACCTTATGCCGACGCAAATAGACTGGGGATGGAAATTTCGTCGGAGACGATTGGTCAATGGAGGGGGCAGGCCTTGAGAAACCCTTTACCCCACCAGGTCTCCGAAGCGGCGTCTGAAGTCTCACCTATCTCGGAAACGCCGAAGGCGGCTTGCGCTTGCTCACCGCCCTCCGTATCTGCCGCAGGGGATTCTTCCTGAACAGCGCCCGTCAACCCGAAGGTCAACTCCCGGCCCTCAGCGTCAGACGCCACTGCCCAGGCTCCAAAGAATATGATCAGCACCGTCGTAATTACAACGACTGTAACAAAAACGAACGGCGCCGGCATGTTGCGTATAAGGGTCAGCTCCCTACCTCCACTTCGAACGGGAACACCATGTTGTTTCCGTAACCGCGGCCATCCCACTTGTTGGGGAACTCCACGGGCTGGGTATCGCCCAGGTTGTTCGTGGCGCGGCACATGATTGTGTACTCCCCCCCGGCCGGAGGAGTCCAGAAGTGCTCCCAGCGGTACCACGAGTAGCCTGCTCGGGGATGCACCACGTCGACGGGGACCCAGTTCTCCCCGCCATCCTCGCTGAACTCGACTTTCGTGATTTCCTGTTCACCCGACCAGGCGGCCCCGGCCAACTGGTAGCCGGTCACCGGAATGACCTCACCGGGCACCGGGTTGGTGATGATGGATTTCACCTTCATCTTGGTGTAGTAGTTGTAGGGTATGGGCGAGCCCGGCTCGTTCTGGGTCATGTACCGCTCGGTCATGTAGAAGCCCTTGAACTCGTGGTCCAGGACGTGGATGCCGGCCAGCCACTTGACCGAGTTCATGCCGTACCAGCCGGATACCAGCAACCGCAGGGGACGCCCGTGCATCAGCGGCAGGGGCTCGCCGTTCATCTCGTAGGCCAGCAGCGTGTCAGGGTGCAGGGCCTTGGCCATGGGCAGGCTGCGCTCGTAAGTGACCTCTGCCGGGTCGCCAACGACTTCGTCCGGACCGTGGTCGGCGCCCTCAAACATCACCTCGACGGCATTGTCCTTAACACCCGCCAGCTCAAGCACGTCACGAAGAGACACACCCGCCCACTCGGCATTGCCCATGATGCCGTGGCCCTTGATCTGCTCCATCACCGAGCTGATGCGCAGCGACTTGGTGTAATAATCCGGCACCGGGCTGTTGCCGCAGCACTCGAAGGTAACCTGGAAGCGCTTTTGCGGCAGGCTCCTCAGGTCGTCCAGGGACAGGGACAGCTCGCGCTCCACAACACCATCGACCTTGAGCCGGTAGGTGTCTACGTCAATTTCGGGACAGTCCTGCCAGTGGTTTCGGACATAGTAAAGGTCGTTGGGGACGATGTTCTGCTGCAGCGCGGAAGGCGGCGCAGCGAAGGTGCGCAAGCCGGCGTTGGTCGGAATGATCTGGGGTTCCGCGCGGGTTCCTATCTGAGGTAGGGCCATGCTGTCCTCCTATGCTCTTGTGGCATGCGCCTTAAGTGTTTCCGAGAGCTTTCCTCGCCCCGAGTTACCCAGGAGGGCGGTTCTTCGAATTCCCGGCTGCTATTCCAGGTAGCTGGTTTGTGGCTCGTTGGTCGGATAGGTGATTAGTAGCACCACAGGCGTCCAGAGATGATTGACCAGCTTGTGCGGTGTTCCAGGAGGCGCCAGCAATGTGGTACCCGCCCGAACAGTCCTTACATCGTCGCCAATTATGGCCTGAACGGCCCCCGACGTCACCTGTATCGACACGTCAGTGTTGTGAACGTGCATCCGGCCTTCCCAGCCAGGGTTTAGCTGCACTTCCTTGATCGTCAGGGACTCTGATCCCTGCGCGCTGGACACCAGGTAGCGTTCGCTGATTCGGTCGACAACGGCTGGCATACTAATGTCGGAATGGTCAATGAACGGCATTTCAACTCCAAATCGCCACCCCATTTTACCACCGTGGCGAAGCAAAATCATTTTACTGCACGCCAGACAAGGAAGTCTGCGAGTGGCTCCCTGATTTCGGTTGGCATCGCTCCATTGAAACAGTTGTCCGTTCGCCCCATTCCGGAACAGGACGAACGGACTCATTTCACAATCAGCGCCCGGAATTCGGCCTCGCTGTTGAGGCCAGGGCGCAGGTACGACGGGGCTACTCCACCGTTACGGGATAGCCGACAATGGCGCTGAAGTTCTTGCGCATGTTGTTGTACCGGGGCTCCCGGGACTGCACCCGGCCAACCTCGTCGGTGGCTCGGGACATGATGGTGTAGTCACCGGGCTTGGCGTCCCATTTGTACGACCAGCGTACCCACATGAACCGGTCTCGAGGCTGTTCGATGTGAGCCGTCTGCCAGGTCTCGCCGTCGTCCACGCTGACCTCGACATTGTCGATGGCCCCGGCGCCGCTCCAGGCATAACCCCGGACCATGTGTTCGCCGGAGTTAATCACTTTGGTGTTGTCGTTGGGGCTGGTGACCATGGACTTCACGCCGATGGTGGTAATCAGCTCCTTGTCCGGCGAATCGGCCGAGTCTGCGTAATAGTAGAACTCGTAGTGATACCAGCACTCTGGCATGTGGTCCAACACCTCGAGGCGCCGCAGCCACTTGACCGACCAGTTACCCGACCATCCCGGCACCAGCAGCCGCACCGGGGCGCCGTGCAGGTGCTCCAGCAAGGCGCCGTTCTGCGCCCACGCGAGGATGGTATCCGGATGCAGGGCTTTCTGGACCGGCAGGCCCTTGTCGTAGTAGAAAGCTTCGGTGCCCTCCTCGGCAGTGGCCGGAACACCGATGTCCCAGCCCTCGGCCCTTATGTAAAGCGACTTGTCCGTGAGACCCGCCTCCTGCAGCACTGCATAGAGCGGTACTCCCGTCCACTCGCTTGCGCTGAGGATCATGGCCTCCGAAGTCCGGGAAGGACGAGGACCTTCATCCTTGAAGAACTCGAAGAAGGTGGCATCCGAACCGGAACACTCCATCACCGTGCGCACCGACCGGCCCGCGAATCGGCGCAAATCGTCGAAGGACAGCGTGAGCTGGTTCTTGACCTCGCCGTCAATGGTCAGCGTCCATTGGTCGGCGGGGATGATCGGCGGTACGTCAAAGTGCTGCACGGTATAGTGCAGGTGAGTCGGTGTGATCAGTCCCTCCAGGTCCATCACCGGCGTCCGTATGCGGACCGTGCGGCCCTCGTCGTCCAGCAGGGTTATCGGGTTCACTTCCTTCGATGGCCAGCCGTACCAGTCGCCGGTAAGCCCGGCGTTGGCCGTATCGGAACCCACCGCATCGCCCATTCGCAGAAAATCGGGCACCGCACCTTCTTCACGGGTAGTCATCCGGTTCCCTCCCTTAGTATTGATGTATCAGTCTTGGTTCCCTGCACGCAGATAGGGGCACACAATCGTGCGCCCCTACAACCCCGTTGACAGATTTCCTAAACCAAAGCCAAGGTGGGATGTGCATATGGCTGGTGATGGGGACCTGGATTGGGGTTACGCAGGAACTCCTCTGCCCTTGATTGCAGGATGGTCCGGCAGCGGCGCTTGACCTCCTCTTTCCGCCCGGCCAGCGCCTCCAAGAAGTTGCCGACTTTCTCCTGCACCAGGGCTTTGGTCCCCAGGCACAGGTTTCCGGTGGCCTCCTCTCGCGCCCAGCCCCAGATGGCCTCATCAGCGTTGAAATCCGGGCTGTAGCCTGGCAGGTTCACCAGACGCAGGTTCAGTCCCGGCGTCCGGAGATATTCCCTCACCGCCTCGCCGCGGTGGGCCGGGGCATTGTCCCAGATCACGTTCAGCCTCTCGGTGTGCCGCTCCCGCAAGTGCCCCAAGAAGGCTGCCGACGTTCCTGAGTTGCTGTTCCCTTCCAGTTCCATCCATTCCACCTCACCGGTCTCCAAGCACACCGCCGAATAGTAACTGGCCTTCTCTCCGTACCTCGGACTGCTGGAATCCACCAATGCCGACTCTCCCCTAAGCACCCACTTGCCCCGCAACTCGGCGTCGGCTCGAAAGTGGGCCTCGTCGGCAAAGAATGTCTTGGCTTTGCTTTGACACGCCTCCTCCATCAGGGCCGCGTACTCCGCCACGAAGGACTCCCGCCTGACCTCATCCGCCTTGAGCAGCCGTTTCTTGGGACGCTTGAAGGCGAAGCCCAGCCGGTGCAGCCAGTAACGTCACCCCGTACTTGATACGGGGTCAGGCAACTGCTACGGCTCAGGCTGATGCCGCGCCGTTCCCAGACAAACCGGTTCACCACCCTCCAGTTCCAGTTGGCCATACCAATACCCGCCGCCCCTGGCAACTCCTGCACCGCCCCTGTCAGCGCCGCCTGCTCCGCCTCGCCGAGGGCGGGGGGGAACCTCCGGTCTGCTCGAATATCAGGGCCTCCGGACCGCCCTCCCCGAAGGCAGCGGCCCACCGGCCTATGGTGTGGGGGTCCCGTCCCAGTGCCTCCGCCGTGGACCATGCCGTCCAGCCTTGCGCCAGCAGCCAGACGGCGTGCCAGCGTTCACGCTCCCTTGGCGTGGGCGCCAGAATCATCCGCCGGTGCAAATCCTTGGCACCCATCTGCCATTGTTCAAGAAACCGCTCAATCTCCCTCACACTCATCACCAACCCCCACAACTCCTGAGACCAGTTAATCCAGTTACCTCACAAATCTACCCTATGTGTCTGCACATTTCACCTTGGCTTTGGTTTAGCTCGCGGCGTATTTTACGCCCAGCTCCGTCTCCCACCGCAGGTAGTTCATCATCTCGCCATAGCTACGGTCGACGCCAAGGTAGTTTATGTCCGCCGGCGGGCGCACGATGCCTGTCAGGCCCTGCTCGACGGGCAGTCCCGCCTGCCGCCAGGCAGCCATGCCTCCCTCCAGCACCGAAACATCGCTATAGCCCAGCTCACCGAGGGTAACGGCCGCCAGCGCAGAGTTCCGGCCGGTGCTGCAGGTAACGGTAACCGGCGTGTTCTTGTCCGCGACCATGCCGCCTATCTCGATCTCCAGCCAACTCCGCGACAGCCACTTGGCGCCGGGGGTGTGGCCACCGGAAAAGTCCTGGCTGGTATCGACGAACAGGACCACTTCCGGCGTGTTGTCGTTCAGCTCCTGCGCTGAAACCAGCTTGGCGCTCCGGAATGCATTGCCCAACCCGGCAACCGAGGCCCGCTCCACGCCTGTCGCCAGATCCCGGCCGGAAGCGGCCCAGGCCGGAGCCCCGCCATCGACGGCATAGACTTCCTTGTGGCCCATCTGCCGGTAAAAAGACCCGGTAACCGTGGCCCTGGCGCGTCCGTCGCAGCAGAACACGATGGTGGAATTCTTGACCACGGCGAGATCGTCGGCCCGCTGCACCGCCTGCCCGCCGGGCCACCAGCGGAAGCCGGGGATGTGGCCGTCTATGTATTCGTTGTCGGTGCGCACGTCAACCAGGTAGACGGCCTCAGAGTCGCGCCTTGCGATCAGGTCCGCTAGGGCATCGGGTGAGAGATAACGTATACCGTCTTCCTCAGCCAACTGAGCAGCGTATTCCTCCGCCGCGGCGAGTCCTCCCTCCGACACCTCCGGCAGCCCCACGCGGTCCGCGCCGTTCTCAAGCTCGAACCCGGCCAGCAGCCACCCCGACGTTCCGTTCTTCAGGCCCTGCGCCTCGATTCCCATGCGCTGCAGCACGCGGGTGCCGGTGATGCTGCGGGTGCGTCCGGCGCAGTTGAGGATGACCGTGGTGTCATCGTCAATCTCGTTCATGACATCGGTGATTCGCAGGGCCAGCTCGCCACCCGGCATGCTGCGGCCGCCGGGGATGCAAAAGCGCTGGAATTCCTCGGGAGTCCGGGTGTCGAGGATCACCAGCTTGTCGCCCCGCTCAATGCGCTCATGCAGGTCCTCGGCGTCAATCTCGGGAACGTGGTACACCACTTCCAGTTTTTCACCGAAGTCCTTGCTGGGCACGTTGACCCCCCACTCGGTGGGGTAGTCGCGGGCCGACCAGCGGTTGACGCCGCCGTCCAGTATGCAGACGTTTGTATAACCCAGCCGTTCCAGCGTGGCTGCCGCCAATAGCGCCCGGCGGCCATCATCGTCGCAGACCACGATCTGCACGCCTTTGGCTGGCACCGAATCGTCAATGATGAACTCGATGCGACGGCGTGGAATGAGCGCCGCCCCAGGGATGTGGGAACTGTTGTACTCGCCGGATTCTCGAACGTCGATCAGCGCAAAGGGAGCATCGCCTTTCAGCAAGACGTCAAGTTCGGCGTCTGAAATTATGTTGGCCATAATAGTCGGCTCACCTGTTTGAGAATTGCGTCATTATGCGAACGGCCGCAATGCAGTGTCAACCCGACGGAATGCCTGTGCTATACTGACGGAGTTATGACGAGCCCCAACAGTGAACTGACGGAAATACCGCTATTTCCGCTGAATTTGGTGCTTTATCCGGGTATGCCGCTACCGCTGCATATCTTCGAAGAGCGCTACAAGGCGATGATCGGCGACTGCATGCGTAACAACACGCCCTTCGGCGTGCCGCTCATCCGCTCGGGGCAAGAGGTTGGCGGCCCCGCCGACCCGCAGCGCATCGGTACGACCACCCGCGTTCTCCGCTCGCAGCTCCTCGACGGAGGACGGATGAACATTATGACCAAGGGGGAGCGCCGCTTCGAGATAATCGAGATAACTCAGCAGGATCCGCATGTCGCCGGAGTGGTCAGGTTGCTCGACGAGCCTGTTGGTGAGAGCTTCACTGGCGTGTCGTCGGAACTGACCGAGGAGTTCTCCAAGCTGATGCGGAACCTCATTTCGCTCAGTGGCGGCTACACCTCGCAAGTCGATGTGCCTGAGAGCCCGGTGGAGCTTTCCTACATGATAGCGGCGAACCTGGACGCTCCCATACCAGTCCGTCAGGAGCTGCTGGAGGTGCCCACGGCAGCAGACCGGCTGAACCGCCTGGTCCCGCTGCTGCGACGCCGCAACCACGCCCTCGAGGAGGAGATCGCTCGCCAGAACCCGTTCAAGGGGCCTCGGCTCAATTAGCGGCAATATTACGCCGGGGCAGTAACACCCCGGCGTTCCATTTCTCCACCCTCAAAACCACCTAGGCGTTGAACAGTCTCAACGCGCCCTGCTCCGGGATGTATCCGCTGAATAGCTCCGGGTGGATCATTTCGGCCATGATTTCCAGCCCGGTCACCAAGCGGGGGCCGGAGCGGCTGGTGTAGGCGCTGGCATCGACGACGTAGACCCTGTCGTTGCGCACGGCGGGCAGATCCTTCCAGCCCTCTCGCTCCGCCAGTATCGGAACGTCCTCCAGGCCGCGTTTCACGTCGAAGCCGCAGGGCATCATTACGATCACGTCGGGCTGGCGCTCCACCACATCGTCCCACTCCAGCTTGAAGGTGCCGGTGTCCTTGTCGCCGAAGGTGTTGGTGCCTCCGGCAATGTCCACCATCTCGGGCACCCAGTGGCCGCCGCACATCAGCGGGTCGGCCCACTCGACATGCAGCACGCTGGGCTTGCCGTCGGCATCCGCAGCACGGGCGGCCACCGCCTCGATGCGGGCCTCCATGTCTTCGGCAATCTCGTCTGCCCTTTCCTCGGCACCGGTGGCGCGCCCCAGCAGCCGGACGTTCCCGACGATGTCGCCGAGCAGTTGCGGGTCCAGGGAAATGACCTCGGGCGGCCTGGCCAGGCTCATGCTCACCTCGGCAACCTGCCGAGAGGAGATGGCTCAAACCTCGCAGATGGCCTGCGTGATGAGAAGGTCCGGCTCAGCGGCGTGCAGCACCTCCTCATCGATCTCGTAGATGCCCAGCCCCTGTTCCAGCCGCTCAGAGATGATACGGCTGATCTCCCCGCTGGTGGGCTGTTGACCATGGAATACGCTGCGTACTACCCACGGCTTGTTGCGCGCCTCTGGCGGATAGTCGCATTCGTGGGTTACGCCTTTGAGGCTGTCCTCCAGGCCGAGCTGGTAGACGATCTCGGTGGCGCTGGGCAAAAACGAGCAGATGTTCATTGCGGAATTCTCCGTCTCTAGCGCCGTTTTTCAGCGTGTGGGGTCAGGTCCACAGTGGTATCGGCGGTCGCCACGGCGACCGAACCGTAGAGGGGTCAACGGCGTTTCCAGGTTTCCACCAGTTCGTGGGCTTGGTCGTCGTCCACTCCCCACATCGTGAAGTGAATGCGGACGGCATCGTACAGGGTCAGATCCCCCGGGGTCTTTTCGGGGTCCCGGTAGGACTCGATGTCCACTTCCATCCAGTCGAGGGCAATGTCCTCGGAGTTTGCGATGCGCTCAACCATGTTCACCGCACAGGCAGTGATACCGGAGAAGAACAGCTCGCCGGCGCCAACCTCGTCGCCGCCGGGATCATCGGCAACCCAGTGGTGGTTGCGGGCATTGCAGATGGCGCGTCCCAGGGTGCCGGTGCTGTAGCTCTTGGCTTTGTAGGCCAGGGTCAGTTCAGCCATGGTTCCCTCCTTTCCGTTGCTGGATTCGAGGCGGTTCTTGGACCTTTGCGCTACTCAGCCATCGCTATTCAGCCACCCGGTAGGCCACACATTCGACCACCTCGATGGCCAATGGCTTCTGCGCCAGGCCGGTGGTGCCGATGACGGCGCGGCACGGCGGGTTGGAGATGAACTCGCGGTACACCTTGTTGAACTCGTTCCACAGGTCCATGTTGGTCAGAAAAACGATCAGCTTGATGACTCTCTCATACCCTGTGCGGGCTGCGGAAAGTATCGTTTCCACGTGCGTCAAGCATGCCCGGTATTGCTCGGTATAGTTCTCGCCCACCGGCACGCCATCGAAATCGGACGGAGTGGTGCCCCGGCAGTAGACCTTGACCGCCTTTACCTTGAGCATCCGCGTCAGGTCTTCCTCGAAATAGTCGCTGTACATGCCAGTGCGGTAGGAGACGGAATCCGTGGCATAGTGCCGCCCGTCTGCGATGACGAGATCCAAAAGCCTGTCCCGTTCGTCGAACGGCAGTAAACGGGCCTCCTCGATGTTCATCGAGTCAAGGTCGGCGAGGGTGAGTCCAGTCAGTCGAGCCTGGGTCATTGAGGGAATTTCCTCTGAGAGTTGGGAATTCCTGGGTGCCGTAATTAGCTGTCAGGACGATGGCCTATATTAGCTTGCTGCAGATGGCCCACGCAAGGCGATTCGAACTGAACCACGGTCTTCCGGGATCTCCTGAGCGAATATGTTCTCGAGAAATGATGGTTTTCGTTGTGGAGATCGAAAATTGTCGAGGCCTGACATGATGAGCATGGATTCCGCTTTGACACTACCCGAAACCGCAACATACCATAGCTCAAAACAATAAGAACAAATAAGAACAATGGAGAGACAATGGTCACAATTCCCGAACTGAAAGAGAAGTACGAGGGTCTGGACCGCCAGCTACCCGCCAAGGGCGAGGAGGCCATCGACCCTGAGTGCTTGCTCACCTTCGAGTACGAATACCCAGAGAGGGACACCGAAGTTGTCATCGACACCGACGAGTTCACCGCCGTCTGCCCTTGGACCGGGCTGCCGGACACCGGCGAACTGGTCATCAGCTACATTCCGTCCGATTGTTGCATCGAACTGAAATCGCTTAAGTTCTACCTGCTTTCCTATCGCGACGTGGGCATCGTACAGGAACATGCCGCCAACCGGGTCCTAAACGACCTCGTGGCATGCTGTCAGCCGCGCCGGATGCGGATCACGCTGGACTACAAGATTCGCGGCGGTTTGCACACCGTTGTAACCGTGGAGCACAAACCGGAATAACTCCGGCTAGCCCCTGCGGAGCAGTGCCGTCAGTTCCCGGATGTCGGGCAGCTCAGCCAGCCGGGCGACGGTCTCCGACACCTCGCGCACACCCTCTTCACCCAAGGAATCAGACGCCAGGTAAGAGAACTTTTCGCTCAATTCTTCACGCGGCGCCGGGTTCCGGTAGTCGCCGTGGTGTGCCACCACCGACTCGCTGAGAATCCTGCCATCGTTGAGCGACACCGTGACGCGGGCTGCCGGGTAGTCGTAGCGGCGCAGGTCCATCTCGGGATCGGCGGACACGGAGACGAGCTGAGAGAGGGCTAGCGTTTCCTCGTCCATCAGTCTGTCGGGATAGAACGCCGTAACATCCGTCGCGCCGTAGGTCACCGAGGCCGCCAGCGCATAGGGGAGGGAGAATTTTGCGGCCAGCATGTTCGGCGGGGCCGGGTCGGTCATTATCGTGGCCAACGGTGGTGCGACGACGTCGATTTTCTTGACGTCGGTCGCCCCGAATTCACCCCTGCTCAGAATGTGCTGCATCCCGTCCAGGGCATGGTGGTTGTATAGGCAGCAGGCGTGCAGCTTGAAATAGTTCTGCTGGATTCGCAGCGGCCCACCTTCACCCAGGCCTTCCACCGCCGCCTCCGGGTCGAACCCCTTGCCCAGCAGCGAACCATACACATCTGACGGCCCGTCTTTCAGTCCAGTGAATCCGCATTGCCCCAGGTTGGCCGCCATGATCCCCTGCATCGCCGAGCGTCCGGGGTACAGGTTGCGGATCGTGGCCCCCTCGATGCAGGGGGTCCATGTATTCGCCGGGCTCATCGACGCCGCGATGTTGATGGTCTCCCGGGTCTCCTCGAATCCCTGCTCCATCAGCCGGGCGGCGGCCACCGCAGCACCGATGGTGCCCCAGGTACCGTGGGAATGCACCTCGGGCTTGACCGCCGTGCCTGTGCCCACCCGCGAAGTCACCTCGTAGGCCGCGATTACGCTCTCCAGAAAGGCGCGGCCGGTGGCGCCGGTCTCCTCGGCGACCGCCATCGCGGGGGGAATCACATGGATTGCGGCGTGGCCACCGCCGAGGCGGTTGCCCTCGTCCATCTCCAGCGCAACCCCGGCGGTGCCATTGACCAGCGACGCCAGCATGGGACCGGCCAGCCCCGGGTGGCCGACGACGGTGGATACCCCCGTCCCGCTCATCTTGACCGCCATCTCGGCCAGCTTGCGGTTCTCCGGCAGCCTGCTGCCCGCTACCATGGCTCCCACTGTGTCCAGGACCACGGTCTGGGCCGCTGCGACAGCCTCGGAGCCGAGCCTGTCAAGCCTGAGTTCGCATGCGAACCTCGCCAGCCGGTCCAGATACTCCGGTCGATCAGGCATGGTGCCTCCTTGCCGACAATTGGGACAGTCGACGGCCCGCCGGGCTAACCTTTCCGTTGCCCAGCCGATTGCCAACCCTTGTTCGTGCCAGCATAATTGCGACCATTATGTCAGAGAAGAGACAGTTGAAGTTCGCTTATATCTCCAACCTGCGCGTCCCCATGCTCTTGAAGGAAAAGCTGAGGAGGGTAGCGGACAACAACTGGACCAAGATTCGCAGGCTACGTGGTTGCTGCGGAGACTACGGGCAGCCTGGGTGTTGAATGCGCGAAGTAGATCCGCCGGGTGGCGGACACAATCACCACCATCACGACGAACACCAGGAAGGACACTAACCAGGGAAAGGTCCAATTCTCCCTTGACGCCGCCAGTGGCGATTTGGGCGATTATCCATAGCCTATCTGGTGATAGCCTCCATGCCTGACACCCACGCCCCCGTGTAGGCGTCGCTGGCGTTGGACAGCATCGGAAGAAGCCCTGGAAAGCCCTCTTGGCCGATAGTCAATGCAGTCAGGCCGACTATTACGGTGATATGAAGGAAGGCAGCATACAGGATCGCTGTCAGGGTTAGTCGCCGAAACTCCCCGAATAGTCCACGACGGCGCTTTTGCGGGAGCCGAAAGGCCTCCGGATGAACCGCAACGAAGCCTCGTGTTAACGGCGTGGACACTCGACCACCCCCGATGCGACTGACGAACGGACCTGCATAGGAGCAACTGCCCTCGAATGTCCGTCCGCTCGTCGCGCCTGCCATTGCAGACCCCGACCGGCACACGAGAGCAGATGCTGCGGCAAGGGGTGCTTCCGCAACTCTCTTTCATTTCCTGGGTCCAATTGCGCAATCCGGTCCATCAGGCTCGCTACGGCCCGTATCCCTGTGGCCGTGGAACTTGGTGAAAGACCGAGTAGGTCGAAATGACCTCCGGCTCTCCTGCCAGGATCCCGAGCAACTCAATCGTATAAACACCAGGGCCGTGGGTCCACAGAATGTCGCTCACGTCGGCAGCAACCGAGAAGCTGTCCCCGCTCATCTGCCATCGGGATGCTGTTCTGGTTGGCACCGAGACCGGTACGCGGACAGGTTGCTGGTTCAGGGAACGGGCCCTTTGCCAAAACAGATGCGCCTCCTCATGCGATGAGGGAGCGGGGGCATCGGGCGAAATGGCATACGGATCCGTGCAGGACTCGTGCTCCGTATTGATTGGCTCGTCGGGAAGGTATTCCTCCAGCACGTATTCCTCGGGCAGCTGATTGATCAGAGGCAAGAGCTCTCGCAGGTAAAGGACGGGAACGCCGGGTCCGTAGCAGTAAGTCATCGCAACCTGGCCGCGGGCAAGCGGGTGGGGAGTTGGATCGAAGCCGATTCTTACCGGAAAGATGCTGTCCACGCCGAATGCCGCTCCGTTCTTGACCCGCCCCTCAAATGAAAGCCTGCCACCTTCGATCCGAGGCAAGTCAGTGAATTCCACGTAGTCGCCCTCGAAATGCTGGTAGGCCACGAAATTGAACCGGTCCCATGCCATGCCCATGTTCACCTTTTTGTGAGAGGGATCGAGGATGTTGGCCCTGTGGCCGGGGCTTTCCATCCATCCCTGCATCGCCCTCCCGATCTCCATCGAAACCGTCTCTATGGCACGATACCCGTCCGCTTCAGTGATGCAGTAGTCGGAGCCATACCAGTTTTCGGCATTTGACTGATACCCTCCCGCGAGGCTGTAGCGCATATAGGGTTTAAGTCCGTCAATGCCCCAATGGGACGCAGTGCAGTCCCTGAGCGAATTCTCGGCGTGGATTTGCGCCGCCCGGTTTTCTCCCAGCTCAACTCTTGCAAGTCCTGCGTCCGTCCGGGCCCCGTTTATCAGTTCCAGCATAAGCGCATGGGTAGGAGGAACAGCCGTTGGCGTCGGCTCAGGAGGTCGCGTTGGCGTGGGTGCTGGAATCGCGGTAGGCAACGGGGTGGCGGTGGGGTCCCGCTGAACGATCGCTGCGGCGCGTGCGATAACGGACGAGGCGGCCTGCGCGATTTTAGTGGAAGCAGGAATTGAAGTCGGCCTGGGGCGTGTTGGAGCCGGGCGTACTGTCGGATTGCTCACTTTCCGGGATGGAGAATCGGGATCATCGTCAAGATGAGCAACGACCGACACGACAGTCTCGTAGCCGGGCCAGGCAAAAACTGCCACGACCATGATGAAAAGGACTATTTTGCTGACTGCCCCCATTAGTCCCGGCGCCGCGGCTCCGACTCTTACGAACGCCCGGCGCTACCCCACCCCTCTTACACCCTTACCCGGTCAGGCAGATGCCCTCCCACCAGTGCTTTCCGTGGCCTCGTCGTTTGCGTCTCAGGCCGAGACTGGTCAGGCGCATGCCGAAGGCACGCTGAGATACCGGCTGATGGCCCAAGTCACGACACCAATCCTGGAATCCGGCGTACAGTTCCCCGGCCAGGGTCCTTCGCTCCTCGCCAGTCGCGCACCTCTCGGCAATAAAGCGTCGTATCAGACCGCCCACTGGAAATGCTTCGGCGAGGCCGCCATTATCATTTCCCGCTCCCCCGTTGCGGTATGGTACCTGCGTTGCCCCTTTTGACGCCTGGCCACTGTGCCATTGATCCGCGCGTTCCCTGATTGCGCTATCCCAGCTATCGGTATCTTCGTCCTGAGGGTATTGAACGGGGTATTGAACGCGGGGAGGCAACAGGGGAGGCGCATCGGGAGCCAGACGACGCTCCGGTAGATCTCCCGGAAAACCCCTGGGAGCACTGACGGCAGGCGAATTGTCCCCATCCTCCGACGGAGCTTGGGGAGAGCCAATGACCCCACCGAATGCGGTGCGTGAAGAGCCGAGGTTTGGGGAGAGTGTGCGGGACCTGGATCCTGAGCCGGATGCCACGGCAGCGTCCGCACTGCGAGCGCAATAGTCCAGCAAAGCGATGTAGCGTTCCAGGCCGCCGAAGTCGTCCCAGCTCAGAACGCGGCCCTCCAGTGCTGTCGCGTTAAGAGTGAAACTCAGCCGACGAATGTGGTAGAGCCGACGATATTGTGGCGGGCATTCCCATATGGGCTGCACGATGGATCGCTCCACCGCCCGCCCTATCAGGTACATCGCCGACAGCGCAGCCCGTAACTCGGGCCACTCTTCCTGGCTGGGCTCGCCAGGAAACGCAACGGCGAGACTGCGTTGTGCCTGCAGAGCAGAGAGGGCAAACGCCGCCCTCATCTGGTTCGCCGCGCCCCGAATCAGTTCGGCGGCCAACTCCGCTTCGGAACGCGGAATGTTGCCATCCTGCTGGTTGAACTGGTTGAACAAAGGGGAATCGTTGGATGGCCGGACCAGCGGTCGCGCCGGCACTCTACCGGCCGTTGCCCCCTTCCACAGGGAAACGGAGAATGCCAGATTCTCTTTTACCAGCCTGATTTCTTCCCCTGGTTTCACACCCCACCACCCGAGTACCGCTTCCAGGAATTAGAGACAGGAGTCAAGAACACTATACTTGACGCTTGAGAGCTGGGCAGACACAAGCCAGCCGATTTTCATCGGCTACTGGCTGAGATTCATCACCACCTTGATGATATCGTCCGTCCGCTGGTCGTACATATCGTAGGCCCTCTGTACATCGGAGAAACCCATTTGGTGAGTGACCAGTGGCCCAGGATCGCACCATCCGCGTTCCCGCAGGGCCACTATCTCCTGAATGTGGCTGATAGGATCGCCGCTTCGAGCTCCCGTCGTGGGAATAATTCGCGGTTGCTTGTCCATCAGCCAGTTGTGCTCCAGGGGGATGAATTCCTCCTCCTGGATTCCGAAAATGATGCAGGTACCGTTCTGGCGAACCAGCCGGAAGCACATGTTGAAAGTATCGGCATAGCCGGCTGCCTCCACGACCACATCGGCCCCCACGCCGCCGGTGATCTCGGCCACCGCTTCATCGAGGTTATCCCTTTCGGGATTCAACTGGTGGGTGGAACCGAAGGTCTTGGACGCCTCCAGCCGGTAGTCGAGCAGGTCGACGGCGATGACATTTCGAGCGCCAATACGAGAGGTGATCATGGTGAAGCTGAGCCCTATGCTGCCCTGGCCCATCACCACGACGTTCTTACCGAGCAGGTTGGGCATCTGCTGGCAGGAATACAGCACTGTGCCCGAGGGCTGGCACATGATCCACTCATCCAGCGAGCCCTCATCAGGGAGCAGGATCATTCGGCCTGGGTCGGACACCATGTACTCCACCAGACCGGCAGACCCACGCGGCGGAATCACGATGACGCGCTGCCCCTCGTGGTAAGCGTCGGTCCGGCTCTCGACGATTGTACCCGCCAACTCGTGGCAAGGATGCCCGACGGGCGCAGGATAGTACTCCTCCGGATTGATGGCAAAGCCGTGACGGATGTCGCTGCCGCAAACCGAAACGCGCTCAAGCCTGACCAGACATTCCCCGTCCTGGGCAGAAGGGGTTTCTGCTTCGAGCAGTTCAAAGAGCTTGGGGCCGACTAGCCTGGCCGCTTTCATCAGTCTGATTCTCCCAGTGGAATGTGCAATCGCCCGTACCGGGCAAACAAAGGCTTTGCGGGTATCTTAATGGCAAGGGACAACGACAAGCAAGCCATTTGGATGCGATGAACCCGTTCCGCGCCAAGTGTTGGAGTTCGTCGCCCTGGTCATCGGGGGTGACCTAGGCGGGTATGATACCCGCTCCTATGGAAAGGAGAACGCCGAAATTGGTACGCCAACGGTTGCAGACCCCCGGCCTTGCGATTGTCGGCCGATGTGATCAATGCGGGGCGGCGGGGGCAGGGCCAATTGGCGCCCCACGAACCTGAAGGCGAGTCGGATTTCACCGAGGTTCATGGATGCTCTCCCCGATGTGCCTGAGTGGCTGTGCCTAAGTGCCTAAAAATTCTCTTCATCCGGGCATTTTGGCCTTGGCTTGGTGCCAGCGGGGCGAGGCGAATCAGATTCCGGGACCGGCACCATAGGCATTGGAAACGGCAGGGGCGGGTTTCAAACCCGTCCCTAAGGTTGGTGGAAGTACAGTTGATGGTTCGACAGGCTCACCACCAACGGGATCTGTGTCACCACCAGCGGGTTCAGGCTCACCACCAACGGGATCTGGGTCATCACCAAGGGGCCCACGGTCACCACTAAGGGAGGGAGAGTCAACAGCCACGGATTTTGGGGCTCACCCCACCTCGCCGTAGCGGAAGCAGTCTGTTGTATGGTCGTTGACCATGCCGGTCGCCTGCATAAAGGCGTAGCAGATGGTGGGGCCGACAAAGCGGAAACCACGCTTGCGCAGTTCCTTGCTCATCGTCTCTGAGACCGGTGTGCTGGCGGGGACCTGGTCCAGAGTACCCCATTCGTTCCGCACGGGAGCCTCGCCCACTAACCCCCAGATATAGGCGTCGAAGCTCCCGAATTCCTGCTGCGCCTCCAGGAATGCGCGGGCGTTCCCGATGGCCGACGCAACTTTCAGACGGTTGCGTACGATTCCAGGATTCGACAGCAACTCTGCCACTTTCACGTCGTCGTAGGCCACCACTCTCTCCGGGTCAAACCCGTCGAATGCCTCGCGGTACGCGTCGCGTTTCTGCAGGATCAGCTCCCACGAAAGCCCTGCCTGGGCTCCCTCCAGGATCAGGAACTCGAACAGGGCCCTGTCATCGTGCAGCGGCACTCCCCATTCCGCATCATGGTAAGCGATGCCCAGAGGTGTTGTAGCCCAGGAGCAGCGATTCGTCATAGTTAAGGAGTCCATACAGTGAGGTTTGAGAAACTGGGCGATCCGCGGTGACTGCTTTCAAAATTGGCAATGACCAGCACGTTGCCCTGGCTCCGGTTGTGTGAAAGGCTCAGCCTCCCCACCAACTGGCCATTTACAAGAAACAGGCCGGCATCGCCCACAGACAGGAGCATCAAGTGATTTCTTGATCTGAACGTTACACCAGAATCTACCAGACGGCCTTGTGCCAAGTCGACATACCGGCCGCTGTTGGGACTCCTGGCGGAATGGAACCAATTTCCCGTGTCGGTCAGCCCAACCACCTCCAGCTGCTCAAAGGTTGGGTTTCGAATCACGAATCCGTAGTCCCAGCCGGAGCCTGCCGGATTGGCGAATTCCGCCTCAATCACCGAATCGCGAGTCCACAGGCCGGTCTTGTATTCGGTAATCCGGTTGGATACCCCTTGCAGCCTCCCGTTCGAGGGCCCGTAACGCTTTTCCAGTTGCAGGGCCTGGAAATTCTCGTACCTGGTAACGGCGCCTCTTGCCTCATTACCGGAATATGCCCCGGTGATCACGGAAATATCCCCAGCCTCCGTAACCTGGGACAGATCAACAACAGCTACAAACTCGCCGTTCACAAAGAATACCCCTTTCTTCCCAAGGACGAAGACAACCAGCGTGTTGCTCTGGCCCGCACCAGAATTGAAATCGGGCAGCGACCCATCCTCTTTCACCTGCCCGGATGTGTCGTTTCCCGCCTTCATCTCCCAGCGGCCTGAACTGTTGACAAGTGCCCTGACCGAAGCTCCCCCACTCCCTGCCCTGATGACGAATCCGTAGTCCCACGAACCGGACGCAGCCGAGTATGGATTCACGAACGTGCCACTCACGGCGACGTCCAACATTGACACCCCGGCGCTGAATTTCTCGACGAAGCCGTCCCCCGGGTCGTGGCGCAAGTCTCCGCTCACCGGACCGAATACGTAAGCATCGTCTCCGGGCGTTCGAGGCCGGGGACTGGGAGTACGCGTCGGTTGGTTTCGCCTGGGCGGTGTCGGGGTGGGGCTGGCCGCCTCCGTGCGGAGCCGTGGAATATGGGCCTGCACCGTGGACACCGATACCGCAAATCCCAGGCCCTCCGCTGGCCTGCCCGACCTGGACTGCTCGATGCTGAAGGTGTTTATGCCGAGAATCTCGCCCGACATTGACAGCATCGGTCCGCCGCTGTTGCCGGGATTGATTGCCGCGTCCGTCTGGATTACATCGCTGAGGTGGCCGGAGTCATACCTGATAGCCGAAACGATGCCCCTGGTTATGGAGGCTTGCCCCGATAGCCCCAGGGCATACCCAACGGCAATTACCTCATCCCCCGCACGCAAACCGGCTGCGTCCCCGAATGGCAGGGCGCGAAAACTGCCGCAACAGATGCTGACAACCGCCAGGTCCCGAATGGCGTCGGTCCCCAGCACTGTGCCCCGGTATCTATCAGAGTCATTGACAATGACAGTCACCTCCCGGTGGCCCGTGATCACATGCTCGTTAGTAATGACGTAAGCCGTCCGTCCGCTGGTCTCGAAAATGACACCGGTCCCGACGCTCCTTGTGGTACCAATCCGCACCACCCCGGGACGCACCTCGTTCACCATATCGCTCAGGGTCATGGATGCCGGCCTGGTTGCGGCCGGGGCAAGAGTCGGTCGTGGAGTGGGGGTTGGTGGCGGTACAGGAGTGAAAGTGGGAACCGGTGGAGGCACCGGGGTGTGGGCAGGCGCCGTTACTGTTGAACCCGTTGCTGTTGAACCCGTTGCTGTTGAACCCGGGGATGGCGGAGCAGGCGGCAAGACAGTCGGAGCGGCAGTTGGAGCAGCTGCGATGGTTGCCGCCATTCGCGCATCCACCGTGGCGTCAATGTCGGGAGTCGGAGATGGCACCGGCGTGAGCGTGGGGTGGGCCGCCTGAGTGGCTGCAATGCCGGCCTCCACTGTGGCACTAATGTCCGGTGTCAACGTGGGCGTCTCAGCAGGCATAGCCGCAGACACAGCGGCCTGCACCGTGGCCTCCAGGTCCGGAGCTTGCGTTGGCGTGGCAGGCGGGGCCGATAGGGGGCTTTGCCCGATGCAGGCAACGGTAGCCACCAATGCCATGGCGAATGCGAGAATACCCAGCAATCTCAAGGATTGAACGACCGACATCGAATTGCAGGTGCGCCTCGAATCTGAAGTTTCGGGTGAACGCGCCTATGGCGTCCAGACGTTGAAGTTCTCTAACCCTGGGGAGCCTTGATGTTCAACGAAGAAATTACCCATTGCCGAGACGCCGCCATAATCCTGATTGTGGGTCAAATCCAGCGTTGCGACAAACTCATCGTTCAAGAAAAATAAACCGACGTCCTCCAGCGCCATCAGCATCAGATGATTGCGCCCGCTTAGCGATGCTCCGGTTTCGCGCAGCATACCATCCGCCACCGCTGTGTATTCTCTATCTCCCAAGTCGCGAGTCTCGTGAAACCAGTCTCCCCTGCCGGTAACTCCCACAACCTCCAATCGACCAGATTCAGGACTTCGAAAGGTGAATCCGTAGTCCCAATTTCGGCCCGCCGGGCTGGTGAAAGTAGCCTCCGCTATCAGATCCCTGGTCCATAGGCCGCTGTCGTGTTCAGCCACAAAGCCGGGGTCTTTCTCGAGCCTCCCGCCGGCAGGTCCGTACCCCTTACGGAAGGGCGAGACCTGGAATCCCTCGAACCGCGTTACCGCCCCTGACCTCTCATTGCCCCTGAATACGCCGGTCATTACGGCAACATCGCCCGCTCCCGTAACGTCGGACAGGTCCAGCGAGGAAATGAACTCGCCGTTTACGAAGAGAAGTCCACGCTCTCCAAACGCGGCGACCAGCAGCTTGTTCCGCCCTCCGGCGCTCGTGTCGAAAGCCTTCAGCCTCCCATCCGCGATCATTCGGTCATTTGAACTTGTTCCGTGTCGGATTGAGAGTTCCCACCCTCCGCGACTGGTCACCACGATATGCAGGAACGGAGAGGAAGATCTGGTCCCGGATTCTCGAATAATGAATCCGTAATCCCAGTTATTGGAGGCGGCAGAAAAGGGGTTGAAGAAGGTAGCCCACACCAAGAAATCAGCGACAGAGACGTCAGCGAACTCTGTCTTTATCAGCCCGTCAGACGGGTCGTGCCACAACTCTCCAGTGGCGGGGCCGTATCCGCGCCCTCCAACGAATGAGCGGGGCGGTGGCGGCCTGCGCGTGAGCGTGGGCGTTGGCACTGGCGCAGCCCGGGCAGACTTGAGCGCAGGGATGCGTTGGCGCACCGTCGTTTCGGACACGGCAAACCCCAGGCCTTCCGCCACTCTCCCGGAATCCGACTCGTCGATTCTGAAGGTGTTGATGCCAAGGATCTCACCGTCCATCGAGAGCATTGGCCCCCCGCTGTTGCCGGGATTGATGGCGGCGTCGGTCTGGATCACATTACTCTGCCGTCGGTTGTCATAGCGCAAGGCGGAGACAATCCCCCGGGTTATGGTGGCTTGGCCGGACAACCCCAACGCATATCCGATGGCGACCACCTCATCGCCGGGCTCGAGCCGGGAGGCGTCGCCGAAGGAGAGGGCACGAAAACTTCCGCAGCAGATGCTCACCACCGCCAGGTCGCGCACACGGTCGAATCCCAGCACTGTCCCTCGATGGGTTGCCGAGTCGTTGACCACCACGTTGACCTGGCTGTAGCCCTCCACTACGTGGTGGTTGGTGATGACATATCCGGTCTGTCCCAGCGTTTCGAAGATGACGCCGGATCCTCCTCCTCTACCGGCTTGAATCCTCACCACGGCAGGCCGCACCTGCTTGACCATCTCGCTCAGCGACGGCCCTGCAGTCCTGGCTGGGACCGGCGTTGGCGTCGGCCGTGGGGTTGGCGTGGGGCGGGCTGTCGGGGTCGGAAACCGGGAAGGTGTTGGCGGTGGGATGGGAGTGGCGGTCGGCTGAGGCGACGCCGTCGGGGTGGGAGAGGGAACGGGCGTAGTGGTTGGTTCCCTGGTGGGTACGGGCGCGGGAATTGCCGCAATGGTAGCGGCCGTTCTGGCGGCCACCGTGGCGTCAATGTTTGGGGTTGGCGAGGGCGTGGAAGGAGGGGTGGACTCGGCCTCCTCGGTGGCGACCATGCTCGCAGTAATTGTGGCGTTTATGTCCGGTGTGGGCGTGGGCGTGGTGGTGGGACGCGCGGCGGCCTGAACCGTTGCGCCAGGGTCCGGCGTGCTTGCTGTCTCCGGGGAATCGTTCTCGGAAACGCACCCGATAAACAGCAAGAGCGTCAGCATCATAGACACCAGGGCGAGGGTTCTCATCGGAGTTCGGCAGCACACTTTAAGGGGATTTCGCCGGGACCAGGCAGCCTGTCATTTCACAAGTTCCGGCAGCAGGCTTATTATAGGACAAGCTCTTGGAACAGTTCCCGAGAATCGCAGGAGGCAATCGCCCATGCCCAAGGAATACGACGTCATAGTGGTCGGCGCGGGCAACGCAGCTCTCTCCGCTGCCATCGCCGCCAGGGAGACCTGCCAGTCGGTGTTGGTGGTTGAGAAAGCACCGGAATACTTCCGGGGCGGCAACACCTACTTTACCGGAGGCATTATCCGGTTCGCCTTCGACGGGCTGGAGGACATCAAGACCGTCATCCCCGATATGTCCCCCACGGAGGAGGAATCGGTGGAGGTCGGCAGCTACACCGAGGACCAGTTCTACGACGACATGATGCGCGTTACCCAAGGCCACAGCGATCCTGAGCTGGCCCAGATCCTGGTCAGCCAGTCGCTGCCAACCATGCAATGGATGCGCTCCAAGGGTGTGCGGTTCGTACTCTCCTACGGGCGCCAAGCCTTCAAGGAAGAATCGACCGGCAAGTTCCGATTCTGGGGCGGGCTGTTGGTGGAAGCAGTAGGAGCGGGCAAGGGCCTGTCGGACCAGCAGTTCGACGTCTGCCGCGCCCAGAACATCGAAGTGCGCTATTCAACCCAGGGAACGGAATTGCTCCGCGACCACACCGGCCGGGTAAACGGCCTCCGGGTACTGGGTCCCGAGGGTGTCGAGGACTTGTACGGCAGCTCGGTCGTTCTGGCGGCAGGCGGCTTTGAGGCCAACGCAGAGATGCGCTGCCGCTACCTTGGTCCAGGCTGGGAACTAGTCAAGGTGCGCGGCATTCCCTACAACACCGGCGACGGCATCCGGATGGCTCTGGATGCTGGCGGCATGCCTCACGGTCACTGGAGCAGCTGCCATGCCGTTGCCTGGGACCTGAACGCCCCGGCCTACGGCGACCGGAACATCACGGAGCTGTACCAGAAGCACTCCTATCCCTTCGGAATTATCGTGAACATTGATGGCGAGCGCTTCCTCGATGAGGGATACGACTTCCGAAACTACACCTATGTGACCTACGGGCGTGCGTTGCTGACCCAGCCGCAGGGCGTCGCCTTCCAGATTTTCGACGACAAGGTCAAGCACCTTTTGCGAGACGAGTATCACATCCCACAGGTCACAATGGCCCAGGCCGACAGCATTGAGGAGCTGGCCCGCCGCCTCGACATTGACCCGGACGGCCTGGCAGCAAATATCAAGGAATACAACGCCGCCGTGCAGACCGACATCCCCTACAACCCCACCATCAAGGACGGTCGCGGCACCGTAGGGCTCTCACCCAACAAGACCAACTGGGCCCAGCCCATCGACACGCCTCCCTACTTGGGATACGCCGTGACCTGCGGCATATCGTTCACCTTCGGCGGGGTCCGAATCGACAACCGGGGCCGGGTGCTTAACACCAGCCTCGAGCCCATCCCCGGCCTCTACGCCGCGGGCGAGATGGTAGGCGGTCTGTTCTACCACAACTATCCGGGTGGCTCCGGCCTTGCCGCAGGCATGGTATTCGGCCGCCTGGCGGGTACAAGCGCTGCGCAAAATGTCGCCGCCCTGCGCGACTAGTACGCCGGTCGCAGGGGACTACCGGAACCAGAACCCATTGAACGCAAGAACCGGGACGAGCTTCGTCGGCTGGGCTGGATGTAAGCCAGACACAGCCTAGAACCAGTTGGCCTTGTCTACCACGTTGCGAAGGGGGCGGCCTTCGTTGAACCGCTTGCAGTTGTCGACGAACAGTTCAGTGCGGCGGTCGTCCAGATAAGGTCCAACACCGGCTACATGGGGCGTTATCATCACCCCGGGCGTGGTCCACAGGGGGTGGCCAGCGGGCAGTGGTTCGGTCTGGAACACGTCGAGGCCCGCCCCAGCTATCTCCCCCGCCCGGAGCGCCTCCACGAGGTCATCCAGCACCACCGTGGCCCCTCGTCCGATGTTGATGATGAACGCCGTGCTCTTCATCGCCTGGAACTTTTCCCTGGTGAACATGCCCTGAGTTTCCGGCGTCTCCGGCACCGTCACCAGCACGAAGTCCGCCTGCGGCAGCACGTCCAGCAGATCCTCGGGGCGGTGCAATTCATCCAGGCCGGCACTGGGCTCCTCCAGTCGTGGATCAACTCCCAGTACCCTCATGCCGAACTCGGAGCACAGCCGGGCGGTCTCACCGCCTATGCCTCCCACTCCGACCACGAGTGCCGTGGCCTCGGGCAGGTATATGGTCTGGTAGCCCTGCCGCCAAACGCCTTCCACCTGTTGAGGGATGTATACCTGGAACCCTCGCGCGAACGCCAGCAGGAAAGCCATGATGTGCGCGCTGATGTGGTCGTTGTAGATTTCTCGGGTGTTGGTCACCACCACGTCGGTATCGATCAGTTGCCGGGTGTAGTAGCCCGCTCGGGGGCCTGCCTGCGGACAAGCCACCCACCTGAGCCTCGCCCCCCGCTCCAGCAGCTCCGGCACGATGTCGCCGAATGCCGCATCAGCGTCCCCGATGACTTCCATGGCTTCACCCACCGTGGGGCATAGGTGTACGTCGATATCGGGAATCTCCTGCCGCAACAATTCCGGCCAGTGTTCCTGGTAGTTGGGAGGGCATATCACTAACTTGAACGCCATTCGCATCACCCGTCCAGCTATACCGTTTCGGGCAGTGTAGATACCGTCGGCCTGAAAGGTCAATTGTCCTGCTTTCGTTCAGCCCGGATTGTCCGATGGCTGCCAAATCGTTTTGAGTGGGTGTTATTATGAGCCAGGCCTCCGGAAACCCATAAAGCACGACGGGGAATGGTTATGAGCGCCAGTAGTCCAGAAAGGCGTCCGGTGTACTTCGGCTGGTACGTCGTGGCGGCGTCGGTTTTTGTCGGGTTTGCTGCAGTTGGCGCCCGCAACGGGTTCGGCGCCTTCATTACCCCGATGACCGAGGAATTTGAGTGGAACAGGCTCACCATTTCCTTTGCCGCTGGTTTGGGCATCCTGCTGAACGGCTTCATTCAGCCCTTTATGGGTCAGATTTTCGACCGCACAGGCGGTCGAAAACTCATCATGGTGTCGGTGCTCGCGCTGGGCCTTGTAACCATATCCCTGTACTGGACTTTCAACTTCCTGTTCTTCGTTTTCGTATTCGGCATCCTGGCTTCGGTGGCCCAGAGCGGACTGTCCCTGACCAACACTTCGGCGCTGCTGTCCCGCTGGTTCGTCAGGCTGCGGGGCACTGTCATCGGCATCAACTCCACTGCCCTTTCGATCGGCGGGCTGGTGATGGTGCCTCTCGCCGTCTACCTGATGGACGCCGCCGGCTGGCGTATCGCCTGGATCGGATTGGGCGGCGTGGTGCTGCTGTCCCTGCCCCTGACCTGGCTGTTCATCCGCGAGAATCCGGCGCAGATGAACCTGCGTCCCGACGGGGATGCTGAGCCGTCGGAGGAAGCCAGCGCCCGTCGCCCGGAGCGCACTCCGGGGCCACTGGAGGCAGCGTCGTGGCGGGACTCCCTGCGGTCGTGGCCATTCTGGCAAATGTCAGGCGCCTATTTTGTTTGTGGCGCCACCACCTTCATCCTGTCGATCCACTTCATTCCCTATGCCGAGGACCGTGGAGTGGAGCGTGGTACCGCAGCACTCATTTTCGCCCTGATGAGCGGCTTGAACATCGTGGGCGCCACGTCTGCGGGTTATTTGTCCGACAAAGTCGGCGGCACCAAGAACTGGCTGACCCTGGTCTACACCATGCGCGGACTGGCATATCTGCTCCTGCTGGTTACCCCCCTGATACCTGGAATGTCCATCGCCGGATTGTGGATCTTCGCCTGTATAGCCGGGTTCTCCTGGATCGCCACGCTTCCGTTGACTTCGTCGCTGACTGCAGAGGTATACGGCCTGAGGGCCATGGGGACAATTTCGGGCATCACCTTCATGTTCCACCAGATTGGAGGATTTTGCAGCGTGACGCTGGCCGGGTGGCTGTACGACGTCACCGGCTCCTACACCCTGCCCTTTGCAATGATCGGATCCTTGCTGGGATTCGCCGCCATCTCTGCGTTTTCCATCCGGGAGAAGCGCTATTCGGCTCGTTACCAGCAGCCGCAAACGGCGTGGGTAACTGATGCCTGACCTCGCCGGTATTCTGGGGGGCATCCTGCTGCACCAGGGTGATGCGGCAGACCCGGAACTTATCCACTGGCTCAAGGATCAAATGGATGAGATCCTGGGTCTGAGCCCCTGGGTTATGGTCGGCATGACCACGGCGATAGTAGTGGCCATTCCAGCGGCCATCGGCCTTTTCTACCTCTATCAGCAGCGCCGGTGAGAAGCTCCACTCCCTGAGCCTGCACCCTCGCCCAGGGCGTTGCCATCTCCCGCTCTTGTCAGCGGGCATCGGATTGGGTAGACTAGCTATCGCTTCAGCGTTTGGGAATGGTCCCGCAACTCAGCGCCGGAGCGCAAGCGCAGTCGACTATAGACAACAGGCAACCCGGATTTCAGGTCCCGGGGAGGCCAGTCGGCATTTTCTTGAGGAGGGTGTTTTCAGACCGCCATGTTTGACAAAGACTCATTAGACGCTCTGTTCGACGAACTTCGCGACCAATACGAGCTCGAGCCCGACTGGGAAGAAATCCAGCGCGACGCCCACCTCGGCGTGGCACGGCTGGACGGAGGGGTAGAGATCGGAGGCATCGACTCCCGTGTGGCTGAGTTGGTCACGCGCCATAACCCCGGCTAGGCATTCGGCGAGAGGCCAGAACTCCGTTCTGAATGTAGCAAACGGCCCCATTTCAGGGGCCGTTTTCTTTTGTTTGCTTCCTTGACAGTCTCCACTGCGCCGATTGCTCTGTGCCGGTTTGGTATGATTGACACAGTTCTATGCAATCGATCGAGGAACTCGACTCCGCACCCATGGCCCGTGAACCGCTGCCTTTCCTGCGACTGTCGGCGGCAACCTTGCTGCTTGCGGCCCTGCTGGCGGTCTTTTCGACTGTCGGAACCAACTGGGGCGCTCCTCCTGTAGCCTCCTCCCTGGTGCCCACTTTCCGCTACGTTAACAGCGGCTGGATATCGCCACTGAATTCGCAGGACGCGGGGCCCTTTTCCAAGGAGTTGAGGGCGTTCGTAATCGTGAGCCAGGACGAACTGGAGGCATTCGAGGGCGGCTACGTCAGCAAGGCCGTCAGGGGCAACCCCACATCCCTGGGCCGAATCGACTTTGAGACGTCCGTGCTGCTCGCCGCCTACTACCTCTGGCGACCGGTCCAGGGCGACCCCCTCACGGTGGCCGAGGTTATTATTGGCGGCGACAAGGTCCTGGTGCACATGGAACTGGACCAGGATGCCCAGGGTCGGGAGTACGCCTACCTGTACGCCCCGATGACCATGGTGGCGGTCGAGCGCTGGTTGTTCCCCACGGGCGAGACGGTGGAGTTCGTATTTGAACTGGCCGACCACTCCTCTGTCACGTTGAACGCCACGCCCAACTGAGCGTGGCGTCGAATTTTCGGCGGCCATCGACCGGTGTCTGCTGAAACGGCAGGAACTACTCTAGCAGTTGCCCATCTCCACCAGTTGTCCCTCCCTCCACGCCATCTGGCCCGCGCGAACGGCGGCGAAGGTGTCGAGGCGCATGGAACCCCGCTGGAGATTGCCCTCCGAGTCCATCCATACGAACGCGCCCTCGCGCTGGTCGAACACGGCGGCATCCCCGCACATTCCTGGCGCCAGCGAACCAATGGTGTCCTGCAGGCCCAGCACCCTGGCAGGCGTGCTGGTGGAGGCGGCGATGGCATCGCCGAGGGGCATGCCCATGGCGTGCATCTTGCTGACCAAGTCGTGCATCTGGTATACGGTGCGTTCCGGCGGCGGCACGTGGATGTCGGTGCTGATGGTGTGCGGCGCCAGGCCCTGCTCCAGCGCGGCGCGGGTTACTTCAACGTCGCAGTGAACGCCTGCGTGGGCCAGGTCCATGATCACGCCCCGGTCCACCGCGGCCTTCACCTCAGGCCGTATCTTCATGTTCCGGTCGAGCATGTGCTCCGGGTGACCGTTGAAAGCATGGGTGGATATGTCGCCGGGCCCCAGGAATTCCAGCACGTCCGGCAGGGGAATCGGAGTCCCGCTCACGTGCACCATCAGCAGGGTCCCCGATTGGTCCGCGACAGCCCGCGCCGCCCTCATCGCCTCGTGGGCGTTCCAGTAGGCCACGGCGTTTACGTGCATCCGCACCTTTACGCCGAAGCAGAATCCGGGATTCTGCTTGATGTGGTCGGCCGTCTGGTCGATGTCGATTACACGCATGTCGTGCAACCCGCCGCCCAGCACCCGGTTTACCGCCAGCCCCACGGCGCCAACGTGCAGAAAGGACACCAGCCGCGTGCGGTGGGCCGGGAACACGTAGTCTCGCATGGCCTGGTAGTTCAGGAACCCGGCGCTACCGGCGTCGACGCCGGTGGTCGTACCGGAGGACAGGCAGATCACGTCGGGGTTGACCGAGGTGGGGTTGCCGCCGTGGTAGAAGTGGCCGTGCAGATCGATTAGCCCCGGCGTGACGAGTTTTCCGGAAACGTCCACCGTCGCGGCCGCCTGCGCCGCGTCGATTCGCTCGGCCACAGCCGACACCACGCCGTCCTTGAAGGCCACATCGCGGCGGCCGTTGATGCCCTGAGCCGGGTCCAGCAGTGTGCCGCCGGTGAGCAACAGATCATAGGCGGGTGCGGAAGTCGTCATCAGTCATCCCTCGCAGGAAATATTGGACCCGGGGGCCATCTGTGGACGCTACTCAGACGGCGGACTTCCCCCATCCCCGACAGGGGCGTCTCCCAGTCCCTGGATCTGGATAATCTGGGGCTGGACGTAATTCATGCGGCGCATGCGGGGGTACACCTGCACTTTGGGATTCCCCATATCGGCATCCGTGATCTCATCCGACTCGTCCACCGGCAGGAAACCATGGGACTCAATGGCACGGGCCACCAGGTTCTCCACAAGCTGCGGCGACCGTCCCTCCAGTCGTCCCAACTGGTAGGCCAGGGTGACCGCCAGTTGACCGCCGGATATCTGTTCAAAAGCGTCGCGGGCCGTCAAGTCCTCCGGCATTCCCCCGCACTGGTCGAGAAAGTCGTCCAGCACTTGTCCTATGATGTCCGAAAGACCGCCAAGCTCGATCTCGTTCATGAACCCCGTGAGCTTGTCCGTCAGCTCTACCACTCCGTCCGGCGGAAGCACGCCGTAGTGCTCGTGAAGTTCGTGAACGTGTTCGTGTTGGCCGTGCTCTTCCGGCTCGGGTTCGCTTTCCGGCTGCTGCCCTTCGGTCATCTGCGCCCCCGTTAATCGTCGTCGTCGTCGGGATCAGGCTCTGCCTGAGCAGGACGCCGGTCCGCGTACACCGAGCCGGGAAGGATGGCGCTCGAGCGGCTGCGGCTGTCGGAACCGGGGCGGGTCATGTTCAGCAGCGATTCCTTCAGTCCGTTGATCGCTTCCTCGCCTGCCGAGAGTCCGATCACCAGCCCCGCTACTCCGGCGTTGCGCAGGGCTTCCAGCGTGTCGCCGTCCGGAGCACCCGAGACTTCCGCCAGCAGGTGTTTTCCCACCCGTCCGCTGACCTTGGCCAGCGACGCCATGTCCTGCAGCGTCCATCCGGCCGGGTCGCCGGGAAGGGGCAAGAGCACCGCGTCCACCGGCAGCGGGTTGATGTCGCGAAGTTCCTCCGGAGAGGAGCCGGAGTCGACCACCAGCACCCGGGCCGCGTCCTTGGACGTCACTGCTCCCAAGGAGGTACCCGCCAGCGAAAATACCAGCAGGTCGGCGCCCGCCTCACGCCAGGAGGCCGCGTCCCCGGCCGTCAAACCATCGGCACGGACTCCCCAATTGGCGCCGGACGCGGCCTCCCCGATCTCCTTCGCTTGGGTTGCGGCGGAGCCGATGACGATCACGGCGTCGGGCGCCAACCCTCCCGCCGTGGCTGCGCCGTCCTTGCCGCCATCTGAGGTGATTATCAAGGCCAGACCAGGCAATTTGGGCGGCCGTGTCGTGCCGAACCCCAGCCTGGGAGCCGATCCCTCCCTGATTTCCTCAATCCGTTCCAGAAACTTGCTGCTCATTCCCTTAATATCCCGTCGGTCATCAAGACTGCGCACCCATACGGAATGCGTTGCGGGTGATTATACTCCATGGCAGGTCGCTGGGTAGAGGACACACTCCCGGCGTATCCCTCCGCGAAGTCGTGAACAGCCGTGAGCAACAGGGCCGTATGAGCGGCTGCCCTCACGCGGATGGCCTTTCAGTCGTTGGCCTTGCGAGTTGTCTGCCGGATAGAACCGCCATCAGGACGCTCACGATGGCTGCTCCCAGGCACAGGTAGGCGATGCCATCGTATCCAGAACTGGCCAAAATGGCCCCGGTAACCGCGGCGCCAAAAGCACCACCCGAGTTATTGCTCAGCCCCATCAGGCCGACTCCCGTGGCCGTCGACTGGCCGGAGTACTCGGTCCCGCCAGCGACCAGCGCAGGGAAATTGGCGCTCAGCACGCCTGTACCCACCGTTGCCACTGCCACTGCCAACCAGAGTTGGAGGTCGACAGCGAAAAGCAGGAATCCACAGGCTCCTCCCACAGCGCAAGTTGCCGCTATTACAAGAGCGCGATGCCTGTTCGCCGCCACAATCCCGCCGGCGTAACTTCCTGCCACCTGGCCGATCGCCGTAATGGCCAGCGGCAGGGCCACGAACCCCACGCTTACGTTGTAAGTATGGATCATGTAAGCGGCAAAGAAACTGACGATCGTCCAGTAAACGACACGGTGAGCGAAATTGACCGTCAGAGCCACCTGAAAGTACCTCACGACAATTACGGACCGGTACCTGGAGAAAATGACGAGATTCCGGACCCGCTCCCTGCTGTCTCTCGGAAACCAGATCCAGTTGGCCGCAAGGCACAAGGCACTCAGCAGACCGGAGACCACGAAAGCAGAACGCCAATCGCTCCAGTCCGCCAGCAGGGCAGCGACCGGGACGCTGACCACCGATGACAGCGCGCCAAAGGCCAGCAGCGTGCTGACCGCCCTGGCCCGTATTTCCAGAGGGAGTACGTCTGAAATCGCGCCAATAAAGTTGGGCGGCAGGGTTCCCGCGCCCAAGCCAGTCAGGACCCGCATGGCCAGCAAAACTTCGATGTTGGGTGCAAAGGCCGCCCCGATCACGGATCCCGCCAGCAACAGCAGCCCAGCCAAGGCCACAGGGCGACGGCCAAAGGAGTCGGACAGTGGGCCTACGGAAACAACCGAGGCGCCCCAGGCCGCAAATGTGGCGGTAGCCAGTTGTCCGGCGACAGCCACCGAGACATCCAGCTCAGTTGATATCTCCACGAGGAGAGCCGGCAGTATCAAAATGGCGTTCATCGCGCCGAATACGGCCAGCGAAAGAACCGCGATGAACAACCCCTTGTTCAGTTCCCGTGCCCTCACCTGAAATTCTTGAGTTTCGATTTCGATTATTCCTGTTTAATCAAGTGACCGCCGCGGACTGCCGGTTGCGGTCAACCGGGCCGGTCTGGTGCTCCCATCGTGATCACCCGAATCTGCCAAATGGCCATTGTTGCCGCCCTTATCCGGCACCTGCCCGCCCCAATTCGGCCGTCAACCTGGAATTCGCCAGCGAAGGATTGTACGGCATACCGAAACTCCCTTCCTGAATTTACTGGTAACGGACCACTGAAAGACCCGTCCAGAAGACCTGGATCCGTTTGCCCACTTTTTCCGGCGTGGCATATAATCCTCCTGATTGGCAACTCTAGGCGGATCTTCAGGCAACGTTGTCACCCGGCACCTATATTCACGTCTCCAACGGAAAGTAGTTCATGCTCCTGGCCCTCGACATCGGCAACACCATGGTCACCATCGGCGTATTCGGAGAATCCGGCCTGGTCTCCACCATGCGGGCCGCGACGGACTCTCGCCGCTCCGCCGACGAATACGGACTGCTGCTGACCAGCCTGCTGCAATTGAACGGCGTGCGGCGGGAGGACATCACCGAGGTTTCGATGTGCAGCGTGGTGCCGCCCCTTACCGGAGTGTTCGAGGAAGTCTCCTCCACCTACTTCGGTGTTCCGCCACTGACGGTGACCGGGGCCCTGCGGACCGGCCTCGAGATCGCCTACGACAACCCCCGCGACGTGGGCGCCGATCGCATCGCCGACGCCGTGGCCGCCAAGAGTCTCTATGGCTTTCCAACCATCATCGTGGACTTCGGCACCGCCACGGTGTTCGACGTCATCTCGGCGGAGGGCGTCTACCTCGGCGGGGCCATCGCCCCCGGCATCAGCGTTGCTGCCGAGGCCCTGTTCCTGAACACCTCCCAGCTGCGTCGCATCGAGTTGATCCCTCCGGCATCGGCCATCGGCCAGAACACCACCGCGGCGCTCCAGGCCGGGCTGGTGCTGGGCTACGCCGAGCTGGTCAAGGGCATGGTTGCCCGCATCACCGGAGAGCTGGGCGGCGTCGCCACCGTGGTCGCCACCGGCGGCCTGGCCAATGTCATCTCTCGGGAGACCGGTATTTTCGACCACATCAATCCTGACCTGACGCTCATCGGGCTGCGGCAGATCTACGAACTGAACCAGAACCCTGACTAGGCGAACGGGGGGTACGTCGTGTTAAGCGGCAAGCGTGTTGTACTGGGCGTGACCGGCAGCATCGCCTGCTACAAGGCCCTGGATCTGGCCAGCAAGCTGACACAGGCAGGTGCGCTGGTCGACACCGTCATGACTCACGGCGCGACCCAGTTCGTCACCCCGCTGGCCTTCCGTAGTCTGACCCACCGTCCCGTGGTCACCGACGCCTTTGACGCCGGTTCCGAGTACGCAGTCGAGCACGTGGAACTGGCACGACAGGCGGACGTCATTGTCGTCGCTCCCGCCACGGTCCACACCATCGCAAAACTGGCCATGGGGATGGCCGACGACCCGCTGACCACCACCATCGTCGCCTCCAGGGCGCCGCTGATGGTCGCCCCGGCCATGGACGCAGACATGTTCGAGCACCCTGCCACCCAGGAGAACCTCGATCGCCTGCGGCAGAGGGGCGCGGTAATCGCGGGCCCAGGCCAGGGGCGGCTGGCCTCCGGGCTTACCGGCTGGGGCAGGCTGCTGGAGACTCCGGAGTTGCTGGGCTACATTGCCTACACCCTTGGCCAGGACGGCGACCTCAGGGGCCGCACCATCGTGGTCAGCGCCGGCGGCACCGCAGAGCCAATCGACCCGGTGCGGGTCATCACCAACCACTCCTCGGGCAAGATGGGCTACGCAGTCGCCGAGGCAGCAAGAGACCGGGGCGCGAAAGTGGTACTGGTATCCGCCGCCAAGGGGCTGCCCAATCCCCCGCTGGTGGACGTCCTGCCGGTCAACACGGCACAGCAGATGTGCGACGCAGTGCTGTCCCGGACTGCAGGCGCCGACGCGCTGATCATGGCAGCGGCGGTGGCCGACTACCGCCCATTATCGGCAGCCGACCAGAAGATCAAAAAGACCGAAGATGACCTGACCATCCCCTTGGCCAAGACGATTGATATCCTGGCCTCTGCCCGTGGGGATTTCGTACGCGTGGGATTCGCCGCCGAGAGCGAGCACCTCGTCGAGAACGCCCGCATCAAGGTCGCCTCCAAGTCCCTCGACCTCATCGCTGCCAACGACATCACCAGTGAGGGCAGCGGATTCGGCACAGACACCAACCGCGTCACCCTCATTGACCGCGATATGAACGTCGAAGAACTCCCCCTGTTGACCAAGTACGAGGTCGGCAACCGCATCCTCGACCGGGTGGCGCGTTTGTTCCGGGACTAGGGTGTGTTGACAAATCACCCCAAAACCCACGCTTACCGAGAAGGGTAAAAGGAGCAATGTTTTTCTTCCTCTTGAGTATCATCATGCGTGGTATCAGACACTCCAGCCTCGAGCGGTCGGCCACCAAGGTCCCGAAAAAACGCAAGAAAGCAACCAAGAGGCACCAGGACACCGTGCGCTGGGTCTTGCATTACACGAATCAGAGGAGGAAAAAACATAAGCTGGTCCCTTTTACTCGATACATAACCCTGGAATCCGCCGCACAAAAGCATAGCAACTGGATGGAGCGAAAGGGAGTTTGCGACCACATTGGAAGTGGAGGCTCGGACCCACGCGAGCGCATGAAGTTGGAGGGATTCTTGGGAGACCTCACCGCCGAGAACTGTTACCAATCTCCTGCGATGCGTGACCATAAAAAGCTCGCCAAGAACTTGGTTGACGGTTGGATGAAAAGCCCTGGCCATCGGAGCAACATCTTACGCCCCCAATTGAAGTATTTGGGTGTTGGGATAACCAGTGACGGAAAACACGTTTACGCCACCCAGAATTTCGGAGGTTGAAGTTTCTGGTCGATGGGGCGGGAATCCTCCCCAGTCTGCCGGAATTCGCCATATTAGTTGCCAACTCCAGTAGTGGTCTCCATCGCCCGGCGAGCCTGGGCTAGGTCATAATTTGCCTGGAGACGCATCCAGAAATCGGCATCACTCCATCCGATACGCTCCAAAGCCAAGGCTATTGTGGGTGATATCCCGCAACGAGAGTTGAGAAGCCGAGAAACGGTGTTGCGACTAATTCCCAGCTTGACCGAGAATTCGTTGACACTCCATCCCTCGGCCTCCAGGTTAGTCTTCACAATAGCGGAAGGGTGAGCAGGATTCCTGACGGTCATGACTCCCCCTAGTGGTAGTCCTCAAGATCAATGTCAACCGCCTCGCCGCTGTCAAACCGGAAGGTGATTCTCCAGTTAGCACTTACACGGATGCTCCAAGACCCTCGGCGAGTTCCGGTTAGCGTGTGAAGCCGGTATCCGGGCTGATCAGCATCAGACGGCCTGCGAGCCCCCGCTAGAACTGTTAGAATTTCAGATATTCTGCTTAGGTGGGCGGGGTTAAGCCTGCTGGCATCATCACTTTCCCAGAATCTCCGCAGCCCCGTGTGCCTGAATTGCATAAAATTATCGCATGAATAAACGTGGCACAACGCAAATGCTGTGCCACGTCCTGGAAATTACAACAGCCAACCGCCAGAGAATCCACCCTAACTCGACATCGCCTCCTTGAACCGGCGGATGGCGTCAATATGCTGGTCCGGGCCCTTGAGTCCCGCGCGCATGGTGTTGACCGACAAGTGGGTTGCCCCCACGTTGGCCCAGTCCTCAGCCAGCTTGCCCCAGCTGTCCTGTGAGTCGGTGGCCATGCCGATGCGCCCCTCGATGCCGATGTCGTCCGGGTTGCGCCCCGCGGTCACCGCGATCTGACGCATCTCGGCGATGCGCTCGGCGCCCTCGCCGTCCGGCTGGAACTGCGGGAACCAGCCGTCGCCCGTCCGCCCGATGCGCCGCACAACCTGCGGAGCGCCGCCACCGAACCAGACGGGGATGGACTTCGCCGGCCTGGGGTTGATGCCGGCGTGGGTGATGTCGTGGTAACGCCCGTGAAAGTCCACAACCTCCTGCGTCCAGAGCAGGCGCATTACCTCGATCTGCTCGGCGGAGCGGCGGCCCCGGTTTCCGAAATTCTCGCTCAGGCCCTCGTACTCCACCTCGTTCCATCCGACGCCGATGCCCAGGCGCAGGCGCCCGCCGGTAAGCACGTCGACTTCAGCCGCCTGCTTGGCCACCAGTGCGGTCTGCCGCTGGCTCAGGATCAACACGCCGGTAACGAACTCCAGCTTCTGGGTGATGCCCCCAAGGTAGCCGAAGAGCACAAAGGGCTCGTGGAACATATCCACCGAGCTGTATGGCCGCTCCCAGGACTCGCGCTTGCTCGCGTCGGCGCCCAGGACGTGGTCAAAGACCAGCAGGTGCTCGTAGCCCAGGTCTTCCGCGGCCTGCGCGAAGTCGCGCACCCCGGCCGGGTCGGCCCCGATCTCGGTCTGCGGAAAGATGGCTCCCAGTTGCATGATGGCCTCCTGATTAGTTCACCTGAATCTTGTACCGCATTATAGGTCGCCTTTTGCCATTTTCAACGCGGTTAATCCCCCTCGGGCACGTGGAGCAGGGAATCGTTGCCGTATTGTTTGCAGCACAAACTATTTTGTGGTATTTTACGTAAGCTCAAGATGGATCCAGGAGGCCCGAGATGCAACGGGTGCAAGGCAGCAGGACAGAAATCACCCCCGAAGAGAGCTGGCGCACAATACACACTACCCTGGCCCAGGCTCAGAGTTCCTTATACCTCGCAGGGACAGCAAACATTCTCCTGCTGTGGGGCGCCCTTGTTGCCGCCTACTTCTTCACCCTGTTCGCGATTGCGGAACTGGCGCCGGGTTTCGAGGCCAGTTACCCCTGGTACCGAGGTCCCCTATGGGGCGTTCTGGGCACATCCGGGATGATTGGCAGCGCATTGATCGGGCACCGTGAGGGCTCACGCAACGCGGACTACGCAACGGCTCGAAGTGCGGGACTCAGGGTGTTCGCATACTGGATGGCGGTGGTTGCCGCGGCATTTCTGATCCCCGGAGCCGCAGGTCTCTGGTCCTCGGATGGAGCAGAGAACATACCTTACGTCGCCATCGGGATTGTGTGCCTGGGCTATGTGTTGTTCGGCATTATGCACCGTCCGGCGCTGGTGGTGGTTGGTGTGGGCATGGCAGCGGCCTTTTATATGCCCGCCTACTTCGCGGGCGACTTCGCAGCCCTGGGCACAGGCGCAGGCACGCTGGCCGTAACGGTGCTTGGCGCAGTGTGGATTCACCGGAGCGGGCGGCCGTGAGCATCGAGGACATTGTCCTGGACGAGACCATTCACCAGCCCACCAGGCTCCGAATGATGACCATGCTGGTAGCGCAGCCCGAGGACGGGCGGCTGGCCTACGGGTTCATCCAGAGGACCCTGGCCCTTACCGGAGGCAACCTGACGTCGCATCTGCGCAAGCTGGAGGACGCCGGTTTCCTAGCGACGACCAAGGAATTCGTCGACTCAAAACCACGAACCTGGGTGGAGGCGACTCCGGCCGGCCGCATCGCCTTTGCCGAGTATCTTGCCAACTTGGAGAGGGCGCTCAAGTGGCCCAACGCCTAGCGCCCTTGTACGCAATCCGCCATCATCGTATTCTGGGTAGGGCAGGGAAGGCAGAAATGAACGACCTCGTAATCCAGACAGATGGGCTGAGCAAACGGTACGGGCACGTCCTGGCGGTGGACGGCCTGTCGCTCAACGTTCCCCGCGGGCGCATCTTCGGACTTCTGGGGCCCAACGGCTCAGGCAAGACCACGCTCATGAGCATGCTGCTGGGCCTGGTACGTCCCACGGCGGGGAGCTTTGCCCTTTTCGGCCAGTCACCCGAACGGGGAGGGCTTGACCGGGTACTGCACCGGATAGGCGCCCTCATAGAGTCGCCCACCTTTTACCCTTATCTCTCTGGTCGCAATAACCTGGCTTACTTTCAGGGCATCTCAGGACGCGGCGATCCGGCGGAACTGGACTCCCTGCTGGAACAGGTGGGCCTCGGCGGACGGGGCGGCGACAAGTTCCAGACCTACTCGTTGGGCATGAAACAGAGGCTGGGGTTGGCCTATACCCTGCTGGGAGACCCGGAACTGCTGCTGCTGGACGAGCCAACCAACGGTATGGACCCCGCAGGCATGGCCGAGGTGCGAGAGTTGATCCGCAAGATGGGCGGCGAAAACCGCACCGTAATCCTGTCCAGCCACCTGCTGCATGAGGTGGAGCAGGTCTGCGACAGCGTCGCCATCCTTTCCCACGGACGGCTCATCGCGCAGGGCGACGTGACCGAGCTGCTACAGGAACGGGGCAGGCCGCAGGTGCGCCTGCGCACCACCGACGACCGAAAGGCCTACGAGATCCTGAACGCCCTCGCTTGGGTGGATGGCGTCAGCGCCGATAACGGCTACCTGGTGGCTGGGGTCGAACCCGACCGCTCCTGGGAAATCAGCGCCGCCCTCAGCCGCAACGACGTGTTCGTCGCCGAGATGACTCCTTCCCAGATCTCCCTGGAACAGTACTTCCTGGACGTGACGGAAGGAGTGGAGTGATGACGATGGCGATGCAGGTGGCCACGCTTACCCGGTGGGAGTGGTTCAAGCTGCGGCGCCGCTGGGTGCCGTGGATTCTCTTGGGCTTCGTTCTGGTGGTGAATCAGCTGATTTTCTGGCTGGTTGCTGCGCTAACCGATGACATTTCGTACCAGTCGACGTATGAAAACATCGCCAACGGACTGGGCTTTTCCGCTTTCTTCGGACCGTTTATTGCCGTGATCCTGGCCGCCGTCGTGGTTGGCGGCGAGTACGGCTGGGGCACCCTGCGCCCTGTCCTCAGCCTGGGGGCCGGCCGCTGGCAATTGCTGACATCCAAGGTTGCAGTGGTGGTGCTGTTCACCGCGGCGCTGCTGATCATCCTGTGCATAGCCGTTACCATCAGCGGGTTCATCGCAGAGGCCGTTCTCACAGCACCCGAAACCACCGAGTCCTACGGCGATATCTCGGCAGCAAACCTGCTTGCTCTGTACGGCAGGATGCTATATGCATTCGTGCCATACATTATGCTGGCGTTATTACTCGTTGTACTGACCACTTCAAACGGCGTGGGGATTGCTCTCTCGATGGGTTATTACATCGCCGAGAATATTATTGTTGTCCCAATCATCTCCAATTTCAGCTGGTCCGACGGGGTCTTTACCTACCTGTTGGGCCCTAATGTCAGCGCATGGCAGAACGTTCTTCAGGGTAACGACAGCGCTATAGTGACCTTCGGAGGGATTTCCACAATGACCCACGGCTTTATCATTGTGACTCTCTACATTGTGCTGTTGGCCGCCGCCGCCATCGCCCTGTTCCTGCGCCGGGACATCGCGGGCGCCAAGGGCGGGTAGACAGGAGAACCGCCGCAAACCCCGGGGCATCTTGTAAGTAGTCAGCCCTTGCGGGCCCAAAAGACACAGTGGCGTATGGGCTTGTTGTCGTCAAAATAGATCAGCCCGCCCATCTTTCCGTCGGGCCCCTCTTCGATAAGGCGTAGTCTCAAAGCAGCAAGAGCCTCCAGCAGTTCTTGCTCTTCGTACAGCACGAAGCTCCTGGCGACTCCCAAGTTGCCGTAGGCCCCGTCAACCGCTGTCGCCACCCCGCGACCCGGCTTGAACATCAGTTGCAGCACCCCCCCGGGCCGCAACACGCGGGCGAAATCAGGCAGCACGCTGCCGAACACCGATTCCCGTGGCAGGTGTTGAATCACGGCGTTGCACAACACAACCACAAAGGAGCCGTCGTCGAACGGCAATGGGTCTGCGATGTCGGCAACCTGCAGGCGACCGGCGAGCTCGGGACGCAGCCTGCGAGCAATCTCGATGTTCTCGGGCACTGCGTCGAGCCCGTACATCTCGAATCCCAGCTCGGCCAGGTACGACATCTCCAGCGCGCCGGCGCCGCACCCGCAGTCCAGCCCGGGGCCGGGGCGCGACAGCTCCGCCAGCCGCCGGTAAAGATCGCGGTCCTCCCGGAATTCCGGGTGGGAGCGATTGGCGAACACCTGGCGCAACGCGGCGTATTCCGAGGCGCGCTCCCGGTAGAAGTCCAGTGAGAATTGTCCGTAGTGGGGAGTGTTGTCTGTCATGACAAAAGATTCGGCCCCCGGTCAACTGCAGTTGGCGGGGGCCGGATTCTTCCCGGTTAAGTTAGAGTTCAGTCAGATTCCAGGTAGAGGGATTACTTACCGTTGCCGCCGTTCCGGAAGGCGGGTATGACCTCCTTCCCGTACAGCTCGATGGATTCCATCACCTTGTCGTGGGGGATGGTCTCCGTCTGCATGATAAGCATCACCTGGTCGACACCAATGTCCTCGTAGGTCTTGATTGTATTGATGCAGCTCTCCGGGTTGCCTGCGATGATGACGCCACGGTTGGCCAGGGTGTCTGCATCGAGCTGGGCCACCGCCGCCCGTGCCGCGCCGGGACCGCTGTCCAGCGAGATGCCTGCCTCGGCTGCCTGGGTCTGGTGGTCTTCGTCCGACTGCCGGAGCCAGCGGCCGAAGTCGGCCTTAAGGTGTTCCGGCACCCCGCCCCACGCCTCCAGCAGCTCCTCGTAAGCGTTGATGCGTCCCGCGATGTAGGGCTTGTCCGGGCCAAAGAACGTCTTCATCGAATCGGCGCACAGCTCCTTCGCTGCCTTGTCGTCCTTGGCGCAGAAGGAGTGCACGTTGTTGCCCCAGAAGTCGTTGATCTCGGCGCCCACCGGATCGGCGTCCTTGATGGCGTCGCGATACACCTTGACGTGCTCAGCCAGCACGTCAACGGCGTAAGAGGCCGACGACAGCACCCCGATGCCTTTCTGGGCGGCCAGGCGGAAGCTCTCGGTCTGGGTGCAGGCCAGGTACATCCTGGGGTGCGGCTTCTGGTAGGGCTGTGGCAGCACCCGGCGGGCTGGCACGTTCCAGAAGTTGCCCTCCCAGGAGAACTCCCCGGAGGTCTGCCAGATCTGGGGGATCATGTTGATGGCCTCGTCCCAGCGGTCCCGGGTCTCGCGGGGGTCGATGCCCTGCCCCAACTGCTCGTAGGCGTTGGAGCGGCCGGTGCCGAACTCAACTCGTCCCCCGGTGAGCTGGTCAACCATCGCGGCACGCTCGGCGATCCTCACCGGATGGTGGTTGGGCAGGATGGAAACTCCGAAGCCGATACGAATGTTCTTGGTGCGCTGCGAAAGGGCTCCGAACATCACCTCCGGACAGGGCGAACCTGAGAAGCCATACAGGAAATGGTGCTCGACAAACCACAGGTTGTCGAAGCCGACCTGGTCGGCCAATTCGCACTGCTCCAGGGTTTCCTGGTAGAGCGAATACCAGTCGATTTCGTCCTGGTATGGACGCTGCATTTCGTACAAGAGTCCAAACTGCATGGGTGTGCTCCTTTCTCTTCAAGTGCCTTGGGCAAACTGCCGCAAGTATACCTTATGTCCATATGGGACGGCAGATTGGCGCCGCGGAAGACCGGGTGGAGGCCGGAATTCCGATGCCGGGATTGTTCGTTCTGCATGACGATCTTTCTCCCGGCGCGAAAGTTCGCGGGCTAATCCAATGGATCAACCATTACGAGTTTGAATTTAACGGCCCCGTCGTTTTTATCGAATCACGGGGCCGTTAGGGGCAATACCTCGCCTGTGACCTACACGAAGATGTCCAGCGGCAGGAACGCCGAGACCACGAAGTTCGGAACGTCCACCACCTCGCTCACCTTCAGGTCCACCGCCACGCTACAGATGCAGTAGGCCTGTTCCCGGCTCCAGCCCCGCTCCATCAGCAGGTGAATCATGTTCAGAAGTGCCTGGCGCGAGGCCAAGGTGCCGTTTTCCGATTCGTTCACTCCGTCGGCAATGCACATTCCCGTCGAGGCCAGGAACCTTCGCGGCGCCGCCATCTCGGGGCTGGTGAAGTAATCGTCCCGCTCGAAGTAGGGAAAGTTGATGCCGCGGCTTGTAGCCTCACCCTTTCGCACCCGGAAGCTGACGTGCAGGGTGCAGTCCATCTCAATGGCCGTACCGCAGCATTCCGAATCGCCCTGGGCGTAGTGAGCGTCACCTGCCGAGAACAGCGCTCCCTCGGTGAACACGGGCAGCATCAACCGGGTTCCGGCCGTCAGCTGCTTGATGTCGACGTTGCCGCCGTGCTCACGGGGCGGAATGGTCCGCAGCCCTTCGGAGGCAAACGGTTCCTGCGCCGGCACCGCACCCTGGGGAGTCGGGCCGACAACGGCGCCGCCCCTGCGAAGCAGCTCCTCCTCCCGCAGCAGGATTTCCTGCCGCAGCGCCCGCGACGGGGCCACGCCGATCGTCCCCATGAACGAGGCCTCGGGAACCCGTACGCCGGGCAGCTGCTCAGAAGTGGCGAATCCGTCCCGCATTTCCCAGTGGCAGATGAACGGCTCGGTATAAAGGTCGCGAAGGAATCCAAACCCGGGCAGGATCGTCGTGAATCCCCAAGACGCTGGTTCGATGTTGAGGACGTCGATCTCCAGGAGGTCGCCCGGCTCCGCTCCGTTGACGTAGACCGGGCCGGTCAGCGGGTGGACCAGGCCAAGATCAGTCTGCAATAAATCCGGTGCCAGGGTGTTGGGCGTAATCTGTCCATCGAATGCATTGCGGGTCTGCATCACCACCTCCTCGCCCTCGTCAGCGCGCGCCGCGGGCGGGATGTCGGGATGCCAGCGATTGTGCCCCTTTTCCGGCTCGTCGCCGCACTGTTTCGAGTAGTCCAGCATTATTTCCTTCACGGGGGGCCTCCTTGCTGCCTCAATTGGACTGCGAAAACGGTTCAGGTGGGATGGTGATATCCGGCACCTGAAGTTCCGGCGATTATATCTCACAACCCAACCCGAATTGAGTGGCAGCGAGAATTGAGCGCTGGTATTCTGAATCAGGTTCTACCAGACCGGCATTCTAAGGACAATTCTGCACAAATCATTCCCAGCTGGCGTTTACACGTTGACAAACACACCCTCTATGGGAGATTCGAATACTTGCGGCACATCATGGTGGCCGCAGGAGGTGTGCAAATGAGGATTATTTTGTTGCTGACAGCAACGCTGCTTGGCACCATCCTGGTTGCCTGCGGTTCTGACGAGGGCCCGGCCTCGGAACCGGCCATGAGCCCGGAGGCGACGGCGACTCCGGTACCCGCGTCCTCACCGTCCGTCCCCACAACGGCTCCCACGGCATCAGCGGCTCCCGTATCCACGCCAGCCAGCCCTGGCCCAACCACGGGACAGGCTGGTCCGACTCCCCGGGCGACCCATCCATTGGCGGCTGCTGCCGGTCGCGGCGAATCAAAACAAGAGGTGGAGGGGGACCCGGTGAAGGGCGGCGTTCTCAAGGTACTCGGCAGCGATCCGCCAACCCTGGACCCCCACCAGACCGGAGACGTGACATCGTCCCGGTATATTCTCGAGGTGTTTGGCGGGCTCTTGACCATCGACCCAAGCCTGGTCATCACGCCCGACCTGGCCCAGAACTGGGTCATCGATCCCGACGGGATGGGCTACACATTCACCCTTAATCCGAACGCCATGTTCCACGATGGCCGGGCTGTGACCGCGGACGATGTCAAATGGTCCATCGAACGGGCCGCCGACCCTGCCACCGAGGCACCGGCCGCAGACACCTTCCTCGGGGACATCGTTGGCGCCACCGATAGACTCGACGGGACGGCCGAATCCATTTCCGGTATAAGCGTCATAGACGACTCCACCCTTCGGATCGAGCTGGATGCTCCCAAGCCGTATATCCTGGCCAAGCTCACCTACCCCACGTCGTTTGTGGTGGACAGGAACAACGTGGAGACTGGAAGGGAGTGGATAAGAGCCCCCAACGGCACCGGTCCGTTCAAGCTCGCCGAATACGAACCGGGAGTCATAATGCGACTTGAGCGGTTCGAGGACTACCACCTCGGTTCCGCCCATCTCGATGCGGTGGAATTCAACCTCGCCGGCGGCGACGGCCTGCTGATGTACGAGAACGATGAGATCCACTGGGGCCGCGCCGGTCTTGCGCTCATCGAGGCGCTGGAAGATCCCATGCATCCGCTGCGCGACGACCTCCATCTCGGCCCGCCGGATTTTGACGTGGCCTACTTCGGTATGAACGCGGAGGAACCTCCCTTCGACGATGTCAAAGTACGGCAGGCCCTGAACTACGCCATCGACCGCGAGACCCTGTCGGAGGTCCTGCTGAACGGCATCGTCACTCCTGCCAGCGGTATCCTCCCTCCTGGCTTTCCTGCCTACAACCATGACCTGGATGGCTATGGTTACGACCCGGATAGGGCCCGGCAGTTGCTCGCCGAGTCCAAGTACGGCAGCGACACCTCCACGTATCCCCGCATAACCCTGACCATCCCGGGATCTTTCGGGTCGCCGGTGAGTCCGATCATGGAGGCCATCCTGGCAACGTGGGAGGAACAGCTGGGAATCACAATGGAGCTGCAGCAGACCGAGTGGGCCACGTATCTGCAGGACCTGCGTGAACGGCGTTTCCAGATCTTTGGAGGGCTGGGCTGGGTCGCCGATTACCTCGACCCGGAGAACTTCCTGGACGGACTGTTCCACAGTGAGAGCACGAACAACCACACCGCGTTCAGCAACGCTGAGCTCGACGCCCTCCTCGAAAAGGCCAGGGTGGAGCAGGACCAGACGGCGCGGTTCGCGATGTACAACGAGGCTGAGCAACTGATCGTTGACCAAGCCCCGTGGGCGCCCCTGTGGCACTCCAATGGCGAGAGCTACATCATCAAGCCGTACGTCAAGGGGCTGCCCCTCTCGCCTCTGGTCATACCCAGGCTGAGATTCGTCCACTTCGTAGAGTGAACGGAAAGCGAAGGGGCAGGGTAAATTCCTGCCCCTTCGCGGTATCTTCCGCTCAAGGCTGGACCCGCGCAATCTGAATCCATCGGGCCGCGGCAACGGGGGTAAAGCAAGTGGAAATCTACTTGGTCGACGGCACCTACGAACTGTTCCGTTCCTACTTTGCTTTGCCCAAGCTTGAATCCCCCGACGGGAAGCCGGTTGGCGCCGTCAGGGGACTGGTGCAGAGTCTGCTCAGCCTGATCCGGGAAAACCAGGTAACCCACATCGCCTGCGCCTTCGACAGCGTGGTTCGCTCTTTCCGAAACGACATGTTCGCGGGCTACAAGACCGGGGAGGGAACGCCCCCCGACCTGCTGGAGCAATTCCCGCTGGCCGAGCGCGCCGTGGCGGCCCTGGGCGTTCGCGTCTGGCCCATGGTTGAGTTCGAAGCCGACGATGCCATCGGAACCGCAGTCGCAAAGCTGCGCGGCGATTCCTCTGTGCGCCGCATCTTCATCTGCTCACCCGACAAGGACCTTGGCCAGCTGGTCGAGGGCGAGCGCGTGGTGTGTCTCGACCGGCGCAGGGGCGAAGTAATGGACGAGGAGGGAGTAATCGACAAGTTCGGCGTGCCCCCCGAGTCCATCCCTGATCTGCTTGCCCTGACCGGCGATTCCGCCGACGGCATCCCTGGGCTGCCAAGATGGGGAGCCAAGTCCTCCGCCGCGGTCCTGGCCTGCTACGGCCACCTCGACCAGATCCCGGTCACCGGGCCCTGGGACGTGCAGGTGCGGGGCGCAACGGCCCTTCAGAGCATCCTGGCCGAGGAGTTCGACAACGCGTTGCTGTACCGCGAGCTGGCCACGCTCCGTTTTGACGTACCCATCAACGCCAGCCCTCGCGATCTCCAGTGGGACGGTGTCAGGCGCGGCGAATACGAGGCACTGTGCGAGGAACTGGGCTTCGGCCGTTTGGCTGGCACTCCGCACCGCTGGGCGTCCGACTCATAGCGCAACCTCGCCATCCCTTATAATTCCCACCCAGCCCCATTTGCCCGCAAGGACGGCAAGCAATGACTTCATCCAAAACGCTGCTGACCGCCGACCAGTTCTATGACTTCTGCTGCCAAAACGAAGGACGGTACGAACTGGTAGACGGAAAGCTGGTGGAATTGGCACCGGCAAACGAACAACACGGAGTAGTCGCTCTGAACATCGGCACCGCATTAAACATCTATTCCCGGCAGCAGGGTGTTGGGCGCGCGTCAGTTGAAACCGGCTACGTCTTGCGAACTGGCCCGGATACTGTACGAGGCCCGGACGTAGCCTTTGTTGTTGCGGGTAAGGACCATTGGGACAACCTCGGCAACAGATTTGTTGCGTGCACCCCCGATATAGCCGTGGAGGTCATGTCTCCCTCCAACACATCAGCAGATATAGAACGCAAAATCGCTGAATACCTAGCCGCCGGTTCGCAGCGGGTCTGGGTCGCATACCCCTCAAGCCGCACTGTCGCCATCCACCACCCCAACGGCGCCACCATCACCTACTCCGATGATGACGTGATCACCGATGAGGTTCTGCTCCCCGGCTTTTCCCTACCGTTGACCGACATTTTCTTGTAAGTCCCGGCTTCCGCACCGTCGCATTATCACCTGCCACTGAACCTGTAGTGATGCTATAATCCCACCAATCGCCGCCATGGGCGCGGAGGGCGCTTGGCGGGCCAAGCCGATGATAGGGAGAAAACCATGCACATCGGGTATTTCACTGAACGGCCTTACCAAGATCCGGATTCCGGGTACTTCGGCGCCACCGGCAAGCCCATCATGGACTTGACCGTCAGCAACGAAATCTACGACTCCAAGCTGGGCGCAGAACTGTACAACCGCTACCTCGACGAGAAGCTCTACGCCGAGGAAATGGGCTTCGACGGCTTGATGCTCAACGAGCATCACGGCACGCCCTTCTGCATGGGCGGCGCCATGAACGTCGAGGCGTCCATCCTTGCCCGTATCACCACCCGGGCCAAGATCGTGCTTCTCGGCAACATCATCCCCATCTGGGATGACCCCCTCTGGCTGGTGGAACAGCTTTCGATGATCGACATGATCTCCCGCGGCCGGCTGGTTTCGGGCTGGGTGCGCGGCACCGGGCGCGAGAGCGTGGCCCACAACGCGCCGCCGCCATACAACTGGGAGCGGTTCCAGGAAGCCCACGAGTTCATCGTCAAGGCCTGGACCACCCCCGGACCCTTCCGCTGGGAAGGCAAGCACTACCAGTTCCGGCACGTCAACCCGTGGGCCCGGCCCTACCAGAAGCCGCACCCGCAGGTCTGGCTCCCCGGAGTCATCAGCCGCGACTCGCTGATGTGGGCCGCCGAAAAGCGCATCCCCTACATCATGCTGTCCACCGAGCTCGAACCCACCAAGGCGGCCTTCCAGCTCTACCACGACACCGCCGCCGAGCTGGGCTACCAGTCAGGCCCGCAGAACCTCGGTTACCTGTGGAAAGTCCACGTAGACGAGACCGAGGAACTGGCGGAGCAGGCCGGCCGCAAGTTTGTGCAGGGGCCGAGCAACCCGTTCCTTGCCGGGAACGAAGGCACCACCAACCCGGCGCTGGTCAACCTGCCCGGACTCACCTCGCGCCGCCGCGTTCTGCCCACCCAGGGCAGCGCCACCGCCGCCCGCGGCGGCCCCACCAGCGCTGCAGGCGTGCTGGGCCGGGCCTACGAGCAGCAGATCGCCGACTACACCATTATTTGCGGCACCCCCAAGACCGTGATTCCCAAGATCCGCCACGTGCTGGAGTACCTGCGCCCCGGCAGCGTCTTCTTCTGGGACGGCGATGGCGCCATGACCCACGACGACGCCATGCGCAGCCTGCGTCTGATGGGTGAGGAAGTAATTCCGGCGGTCAAGGAAATGGCCAAGGAACTGGAACTGCCCAGCTCCTTCGAGGTCGATCCATCCACCGGCAAGCCCTTCCCGGAGGATATCGCCAGCGCCGAAGGCGGCCACAACGCCGACTAAAGCGAGGGGCCGTACCACCCGGCAGCAGTAAATAACAACGTAGGGGCGGGTTTGAAACCCGCCCCTACGTGTATGTCAGTCTTTCTGGGATCGATGGTAAATCTAGGGCACCCAAGGCCACTGGTCAACTTGGCGTGAGTCAGTCCTGCGCCAGCCTCTCGGCCAAGTCGATAAAATCTGTGCCCTCACGGACCAGTTCAGGGACATCGTCCGTGTAGGCACCCTCGTAAAAGGCCTCGGCGTGCAGGTAATGGACAATGTCCGAATACAATGAACGTAGCCTTATCCAGTCGCCACCGTGTCGCCGGGCTATGTTTCGCATGGCGACCTCAATTTTAGTGGAGCGTTGACTCTCCTCTGCGTCCACCTCGAGCACCAGCGCCTTTGTAGCGTTGCGGGCGGCGCACCACGTCTTTTCAGCGGCATCGCGCCAGTCCTCCGCCTCCAGTCGCAGCAGTGCTGCGGACTGCATGGCCCGTGCGTCCTGCATCAGGGTCTCTGCCTCAGCGTTCTTGAGCGTCACCTGACCCTCGCCTCCTTGATTTGTGCTCGTCTCTACCATGAAGGTAACCTCTCCTGGGTTGCACGGTCAAACGGCATTGGTTTCAATAGGGCGTACTTGGGTATCTATCCAGTCATTCGTCAGCATATCCGGGGTGCTAACCCATGAATCAGCAACAGAGAGCAGACGTGGCAGTCATCGGCGGAGGACCGGCGGGCAGCGCAGCGGCGACTATGCTGGCGCGGCAGGGCTGGCGCGTCGTGCTGCTGGAGCGCGAGCGCTTCCCCCGCGAGCACGTCGGCGAGTCTCTGCTGCCCGCGTCCATGCCCGTGCTCGAAGAGTTGGGCGCAATGGAGGCGGTGCAGGCTGCGGGGTTTCTGCCCAAGTTCGGCGCCACCATGGTCTGGGGCCGCAATCCGGAGCCGTGGAGCTGGCACTTCCGTGAGACCAGCCTCCAGTACCCCCATGCCTATCAGGTGTGGCGTCCCACTTTCGACCACATCCTCCTGCAAAACGCCCGCGACAGCGGTGTGGACGTTCGAGAAGGTTGCCGCGTGGGCAGCGTCGAATGGGAGGAGGCTGGTACCGGCGCCGTTCTCCGCTATGCCTCCGATGTTGTCGGACAGCAAAGCATAGCGGCCCGTTTTGTCGTGGACGCCAGCGGCCAGGCAGCGTTGCTGGCCCAACAGGCGGAAACGCGCCAGTGGGATCCATTCTTCCAGAACCTCGCCGTATATGCCTACTTCGAGGGTGCGGAGATGTTGCCCTCCCCCGACGAGAACAACATCTTCATCGAGGCCTTCGAACACGGCTGGTTCTGGACCATCCCCCTCGGCGGCGCAGCTCCGGTCAGACCTGGCAGCTCCGGATGGAGCAGCGTCGGCGCGGTCGTGGACAACCGCACCGGACAGGAGGGCATCCAGCGAATGGGAGCGCGAGGATTCCTTTTCGACCAACTGGCGCAGGCACCTCACACCCAGGCCATGCTCCGGAACGCCCACTGGGTCTCCGGCCCCAATGTGGTGCGGGATTGGTCCTATGCGTCGGAGCGGACCACGGGGCCGCGGTTTGTATTGACCGGGGACTCGGCCTGCTTCGTTGACCCGCTCTTCTCCTCCGGCGTTCACTTAGCGCTTATGTCCGGTGTTATGGCGGCGGCCTACGCCACCACCGCCCTCAAAGCAGACGATGGCGGAGACGAGCAACTGCGCGACCTGTCAGGTGAGGTCTACCAGGAGCTCTACTACAGGGAGTACAACCAGTTCCGCGAGATGGCCCGGCTGTTCTATTCCAGCAATCTCACCTCCGACTCCTACTTTTGGGAGGCCCGGCGCATCACCGGTGAGAACGAGTACACTCCCCGACAGAGTTTCATCCAGGCCGTCGCAGGGCAGCCGCCCCGCGGCTACGAGCGCGTGGTGCTCGACCGCGGCGAGGCCCCCGCGGACTTCGTCGCCAGCGTCCGCGCCGTCGAGGGTGAGCGGGCTGACCGTATTACCCGCGTTACCGGCCTGCGTTCAGACCCGCAGCGCAACCAGGTCTTGAACGCAGTCCCCCGTCTGGCCGACGGCGTACGCGTGGCCCGAAAACCCGTGCTGGGCGAGGGCGAGTTCGTCTGGGGCTATTCCCTCAGTGCCGTATCCCAGCCCGAGGGCATGCCCTGCAGCGAACTGGTGGCGGCTCTGGTGTCGCAGATTGACGGCCGGACAACTGTATCGGCCCTCGCCGACCGTCTCGGTCAGGGACTGGACCAGCCAACCAGGGCGCAACTGGAGGCTGCCATTTCCCGCAGCGTCGAGATCCTCTACATCGACGGAACCATCGGTCACCTCGGCTCCTCCTAAGACCGCTTCCCGCGCTGGAACTTCCACTGACTGCCCCTTCAGAGGGATGCCGCGCCGGAGGCATTGCAAATTAGGCGGTTTCCCCACCCGCGATCCGTCATTCCCGCTTTCGCCGGAATCCAGTGCCTTGCGCTGAAAACTTGGTGGGGTATCTCGACCACCCAATTCGGAACGCTGCCATCCCTTGCCTTGTTCCTCAACTTGACCCGTTGGCCCGGTCTGCGTAGTAAGATAGCCCGGATATCAACCCAACTCCGAAGGAGGACGCTAATGACCACCCGACAGATTCCTACCGAGGAACAGGTCATCGAGTGGATCGATTCCCTCAGCAACTGGGGCCGCTGGGGCGACGACGACCAGCTGGGCACGGTCAACCTCATCACCGACGCCAAGCGCGCACAGGCCGCGTCCCTTGTCAGGGAGGGAATCAGCGTCACCTGCTCGCGGCTCATAGTCCCCGAGGGCGCCCCAGACGTCACATCCATTCCGCCCCTGCACTACATGCTCCGGGCCGGCGACAGCTGCCCCGACGAGGGCCCCGGCGGGACCTCCGATTTCATCGGTTTCTCCTTCCACGGGCTCACCATCACCCACATCGACAGCCTCTGCCATCAGGTCTGGAATGGCAAAATGTACAACGGCCGACCAGCCTCGGACGTCAACTCCGAGACCAAGGCCAACAGCCTCGACATCGACAAGGTGCAGAACGGCATCGTGACCCGTGGCGTAATGCTCGACATCACCAAGGTCAAGGGTAAGGATTGGCTGGAGGCCGGTGAGTTCGTCTACACCGACGACCTGGAAGCCGCAGAAGAGGCCCAGGGCGTCCGCGTCGAGGAGGGCGATGCCCTGATGCTGCGTCTCGGCTGGTACAAGCGCCGCCAGGAGCTCGGCCCACCCGCTGCGGGTCGCCCCGGCCTGCACGCGGAAACGCTGCCCTGGCTCAAGGAGCGCGGAGTGTCGCTGTTGGGCGGCGACGCCTCCGTGGACGCCGAGCCCAGCGGCTACCCAGGCGTCGGACTCCCCGTCCACAAGGTCGGCATCGTCGGCATGGGCCTCTGGCTCATCGACGCCGGCAACTGCGAGGAGCTTGCCGCCGTGTGCGAGCGGCTGGGCCGCTACGAGTTCATGTTCAACGTGGCCCCGCTGCGGTTCAAGAACGCCACCGGCTCCCCCGTGAACCCCCTGGCAATTTTCTAGCTATTGACACTCGAGGACCCGTTTGGCCGCCGGGTCCGCCTTCCTGATGAACGCGTTGCACACATTATCCAGCGACATCCTTACATGGCTGGGCTTTGGGACGAAGTAGCGGAAACTTTGCTGCAACCGGCGGAAATCCGGCGGAAATCCGGCGGTCTAATATAGATCCCGAATCTGTTCAGATATATCACAAGTGGTACGATGGAACAGTCGTGGGAGACAAATGGGTGTGCGTGGTTGTCAAGGTATTCCCCGACGACGCCTTTGTTCTAACTGCATATGTATCACCTGACATCGAAGGGGTAGAGTTGCTTTGATTGACTGGGGAAAAGCCAAGGATAGATTCAAAGCAATCGCCCGAACAGCTTCGCCCATTCAACGCGGGGAAATCGGTATCTGGTATGACAATGCCGGGCATTTTTGCGATGTCATATGGTTTTCGACCAACTCATACTTCAGCAGGACAGAACACCAGGATGTACTTGCGCTGGTGGACGACGACGATAACCTGTCGGGGTTCAAAGTCAGCGCAGTCGAATTGATGGGCGGGGATGGTGGACAATATACGGCCGTGAACCTGAAAAACCGGCAGGCCTCCTCTGCAAGTCATGACCAGCGAAATCATCCCTCCAAGGGACCCGAGAGCAGTGAGCATTCCGTTGGCGTGGAAACAATTAACGCTAGGTACGATCAAGTTAGCCACTTTTTCGACTTGTTCTGGTCCTCCGACCCTACCAGATTAGTCGAAACCGAAAATGGCCATATTTTGGCGGCAATAGATTTGAACGATACCGTCTGCGGTTTCAGGGTCATCAATATCGATCAACTAAGCGACAATGAACATGGGCTAGCCTACGTTAGGCTAAAGACCAGGATGGAAAGGCAACCTTAGTTCAACCAGGAGAAAGCCGACCATGACCACACCATCCAATACCCTGGAAGGCAGGATCGCCATCGTCACCGGCGCGGCCAGCCCCATCGGCATGGGCCGCTCCATCACTACCGGTTTTGTCCGCGCCGGTGCGCGGGTCGCCATGCTGGACGTCAACGAGGACTGGCTGCAACAGTCCGCCAACGACCTGCGCGAGATCGGCGGCGACGATGCGGTGCTCCCCATCGTAGTCGACGTCACCAGCCCCGAGTCGGTGCAGAGCGCGGTGCAGCGCACCATCAGCGAGATGGGCGGGCTGCACATCCTCGTCAACAACGCCGGCATCAACGCCCGTACTGGCGGGTTCGGAGCCCGCGCCGCCGGCAGCCAGAACGACTTCTGGACCCTCGACACCGACGCCTGGCTTCGCGTCATCAGTGTGAACCTGAGCGGGCCGTTCCTCATGTCTCACGCCGTCGTTCCCCACATGATCGAGCAGGGATTCGGGCGCATCATCGGCGTGACCACCAGCATGGACACCATGTGGCGCAAGGGCGGCGCGCCCTACGGCCCATCCAAGGCTGGCCACGAGGCGCTCGTGTCCATAATGTCCCAGGACTTGGAGGGCACAGGCGTCACCGCCAACGTGCTGACCCCCGGCGGCGCCACCGCTACCAATATGGTCATCCCGCCCGAAGGAGCCACCACCGACGCGCTGATTCAACCCGAGGCCATGCAGTCGCCCTCGGTCTGGATCGCATCCGACGACGCCAGCCACTGGAACGGCCGCCGCATCATCGCCCACTACTGGGACGATGCCCTGCCCCTCGAGGAGCGCCTCGAAAAGTGCAGCGCCCCCGCCGCCTGGCCCCAGCTGGGCCTCCAGGCCGTCCACCCCGACTGGTTCGGCCGCGCTTAGCGGCGGGAATAGAGTCAGCGAGCGCAACAGACGTGGGTCGTCTTTCCTGTCGTCAATTGGGCTCTCGTGTTACCCTTGTAGTCCCCGTTGCCCCTATTTGCAGGAATTCATCAGCGCCAGGCCTAATAGAGGCAAGAAATGGTATTTTCAGCTAATAGTACGAACAGCAGGTACAATATCATCGGCGTTTCGGCTCCCAGATGTTACTACTGCGGAAAGGAACTGGATTTCGAGTTCGACTATTCCTGCATAACCTGCGGCCGCATAACCTGCGACAACCACAACGACGTTTGCCAAGAAGACGACGACGACGAATACATGGAAAAAGGGTGTGACTTGGTCACCTGCTTCGTGGGCTTCGAAACACATTCCAAAGCCCACCACTCTGATAGTGAGGGGGTATAGCGAGTGACTACCGATAAGGACCCACACACTATGGCACAGCAAGGGCTCCAACTAATCGAGCAAGCCATAATCGGACTTCTGGAGGCTAATCCTCAAGGGTTACGAAATGCCCAAATTGCGGATTTGCTAGGGTTACATTCAGATTTCCGCGGTAATCAAAAGGATTACCTGACCTACTCCGTCTTGGGAGGTCTCATTGCCAAAGAGAATGTCACTCGAAACGATGAGACCAAATTGTTTGTCAATGCAGTAACGAAAGAGGAGATAAATATAGCTGCTGTTGGAAGGGCTATGTATGAGGAGATTCGCGGTGAGTTGGAAGTAGCGCAGAAGGGAAAAGTAGTAGTCATTGACGTCAAGAGCGGCGACTACAAAATAGGCGACAATGACTTGGATGCCACATTGCGAATGTTCGAGAGACGTCCCAATGCGCTCACGTGGGGCGAAAGGATAGGATACCCGGCTATGTACACCATCAGAGAACGAATTACCTTTGGATAGCCATGATTTCAGGCAAGGTAAAGGCCGAAATAGGCACGGATGGACTTACCTATCTGCGACCCCAAATACCAATTGGCATTGCTGGTATTAGCCGTGTTTTCCAGGATCAGGATGCCACAATAGACACTGGGTTTACTGGATGGCTGGCGTTGCCGGAGGCCGCAATTGAAGAGCTTGGACTGAGGATCTACGGTGAACGTCGTGCCAACCAAGCAAGTGGCATAGGTGTCTTCTCAATCTACGGCGCGTTAGTGTCTTGGCATGACAGAGATCGTCCAGTTCTGGTGCACCAGATAACCGGTGATCCTCTTGTAGGAATGGCCCTGCTCGAAGGCACCCGGCTTAAGGGGGAAGCAAGGGAAGACGGAGATGTAAATATCGAAGAATTGTCCAGAGGTTGAGTTGGTTATGGGTGGCAGCCCACCCAATCCAGCGATTAACACATTCTCGGGAGCAACGCTATGGCATGGATACGTGAAGAGGACCTCGACCTGTCTCCGGTCATCAAGATTATGTCCATCAATCCGCAGGCCATGGAGGCCGTGCAGCGGCTGAACGCTGCCATCACTTTCGGCTCATCGGCTCTGACCAGGGTGCAGGAGGAGGCCATCGCCACCGTGGTATCGGCCACCAACCACTGCCGCTATTGAACCATGGCCCACGGGGGGTTCCTCCGTGACCATTCCTCGGACGCCGACTTGGCCAGCCACGCGATGCACGACTACACCCAGGCCAGGCTCGAGCCACAGACCCGTGCCATGCTGGACTTCGCCGTCAAGCTGACCCGCACTCCTGCCGATATGACCCAGTCCGACGTTCAGAGGCTCCGCAATCACGGTCTCAGCGACGAGCAGATCTTGTCGACGGTGCTGATCACCTGCACCTTCAACTTCATGACCAGGCTGGCCGACAGCCTCGGTGTGGAGCCGCCCGAGGGCCGCCAGGAGTCCCATTCCCAGTGGATGAGCGAGGCGGCCAAGAGCCAGGAGTGGCTGATGACACCCCGGGCCTGAGAGACCTATTCACCCGCAAAGAAATAGGCCGCGGAGAACCTTGTCTCCGCGGCCTGGACATCTCAGGAGTAGCACCCGAGTTTTCGGTACTTTGCCCCTTGAACCGGCATTCCCTATCGGTTAGTCCACCATCTTGACTGGCTGATGGGTGATGTGGTGGCGGTAGTATGGAGGCGGTACAGAAGTCCGCCTCCTCAACAGCCTGTTATATAGAAACCAGAGCGCCGACATCAGAACCAGAGACATGACCGCCTCACCTTTGGGTGCGGTTTCCGTGCTAAAGCCATAGTAGTTAATGTGATGATGCGGAAGGCGCAGGCCCCTGCCTTACTTCCCCACCTTGATGAACTCGGCGATCCGCTCCCCGATCATCATGGTGGTGACGTTGGTGTTGGCACGGATGCAGTCCGGCATTATGGACGCGTCGGCCACCCGGAGGCCCTCAAGCCCGTGCACCTTGCCGTGCTGGCTGACCACCGCCATGGGGTCGGCAGCCGAGCCCATCTTGGCCGTGCAGGAAATGTGCTGCGAGGTGGTTACCTCGCGGAACAGGTAGCTGTCCAGGGCCTCGTCGGTGGCAAGCTCGGCGTCGGTGGGTTCGATGCGCTCCTGGATAATGTCCTTGAACGCGTCGCTCTCGCCCAGTCTGACGCAGAGGCGCACCGTCTCCCGCAGCCGCTCCAGGTCGAAGGGGTCCTCCAGGTAGCGGTAGTCCAGGAAGGGCTGCTGCGCCGGGTCGGCCGAGTTGAGACGCAGTTCTCCTGCCCCCGCCGCAAGCTGGATGCCGCTGGTGATGCGGATGCCCACCGGCTCCATGCGGTCGCCACCCTTATTGATGCGCTCAGTGGCGAAAGACTGCATCGACATCTTCATGTCGTTGCGCAGGGGCGAACCCTCGTGGGTGTAGCGCAACGTCACCTGCATCCGGGGCGCCAGGCCGTCCAGCGGCACCTCCGGCTTCGTGCGCCAGGTCACCCAAACATTGGGGTGGTCCCTCATATTCTGGCCCACGCCGGGCAGGTCGGCCACCACCGGGATTCCGAACTCCTGCAGGTGAGCCGCCGGACCGACGCCGGACAGCAGCAGGATGTGGGGCGAGCCAATAGCGCCCGAACTGAGGATGATCTCGTCGCCCTCGACGGTGAAAATCTCACCGCCGCTCTCCACTATCGCCCCGACGGCCCGGTTCCCCTCAAACAATATCTTCTGTACGTGGCAGTCGGCCCGGATGGTCAGGTTGATGCGATGCCGAGTCTGGTCCAGGTAGCCCAGGGCGGTGCTCATGCGCACGCCCCCAGGATTGTTGAAGGGCGTGGGGCCGACGCCCGTCGAGTCGGGGTTGTTGTGGTCGGGGCTGTCAGGGTACCCCGCCTCGCGACAGGCGGCATAAAAGGCCGTCTGCGCCTGGTGCCAGGTCTCCGGCTTGAAACGGTGGCAGACTATGGGTCCATCGGTACCGTGGAAGTCGTCGGAGAAATCGGTGTCGGTCTCCAGCTTCCGGAAGTAGGGCAGGCAGTCGGTGTATTTCCACTCATCATTGCCCATCTCGGCCCAAGAATCGTAGTCCTCGGGCACGCCGCGGAGGAAGACCTGGCCGTTGATGGCACTGGAGCCGCCGGTGACCTTGCCGCGCGGCACCATCATCGGCGGAGCGGACTCGGTGGCCTTGCCGATGAACTGCCAGTTGTGGTCGCTGACCATGATATCGATCTCGGTGGAGTAGCCGAACTTGACCTCCTCCGGCAGACGCTCGAAGTCGGGGTAGTCCGGCCCGGCTTCCAGCAACAGCACCGATACGTTGGGGTCCTCGGTCAGCCGGGTGGCGATTATGGAGCCGGCGGAACCGGCGCCAATTACGATATAGTCGTATTTCATCCTTCGCTCCTTTGAGGGGCGGATTTAACACAGAGTACGCCGGGGCCACAGAGTCTTTTTTGTTTTCTCTGCGCTCTTTGTGTTCAATTGTCTCCGTTTAGATCAGGGCGTCCGGCGTTTGGATGCCATCCAGGTCGGCATCAGTCGCCGGGTTATCCAGCGTCATGCCGAGACCGGTCGTCATGTAGTGGTACACCTGCTTGAGGTGGTGGGTGCTGTGGCTGAGCACGATGTTCAGCAGTTCAAGCACCGTTACTTCTCCGCCGTAGTGTGCCGGCACCTCCCGCTCAAACCCCTCGGTGTTTCCGCTGTCCAGGAACGAGATGATGTCGTCGCGCACTTTCAGGCCGTACTCCGCGATCTGCGGCGCGGTCGTTACGCCTTCGAGCCGCTTGTCCTGGGCCTGCATGTCGTCCCAGCTCATGCTGCCCACCTCGTGCGACAGGTACGCAATCTCCGGGAAGGCCAGGATGTGCACCACCGTATCCCGGAGGCTCCAGGGCCGCCACGGGACGATGGTGTCCAGCTGCTCTTGGCTGAACTGGTTGTTGGCCCGAACCGCCGCGCTCATGATCGCGTCGTACTTTTCGGCCAGCCAGACCGTCTTGCCCGACAGGTCGACAGACACATCCAGCCTCAGGGCCGGGATCAGCTTCTTCGGGTAGTAGCCGATGATGACCTCGGTGTCGTCAATGATGGTCACCGGCAGCGACTTGATGCCCCGGCCGCGTAGGTGCTCCACCGCGGCGGGTTCGCTCAGCAAGTCGTGATGTTCATATTCAATACCGTTGGATTTGAGGAACTCTTCCAGAGTCCGGCAACTGAATCAACCAGGCTGGGTATAGACCTGAACGTCCATGGCCATACCGCTGTCCTCCCTCAGCAAATGTTGCCGGTATCCTACCACGGAAGCGTATTCCCCGGCACGAAAACGTTTGGGTGACCGCTCCGCCCTCGGCTATAATTTCCCAAGCGCATTCGCGGTCAGGGAATGTCTCTGGGCATCCATGCCTTTTCGACCACAGCAGGCACGTCCCTCCACTTCCGGCTGTTACGGCTTGGGGAACCTGTCTGAAAGGAACTCTGGGTATGCGATAATGCCCGTTGTGTCAACACTGCTTGATGGAGGGTGAAATGGCTTCGTTTTGGGAAACCATACCGGTGGGCGACAGGGACATGCACGTCTACGCCAGCGTGCCCAGCGGCAGAGGCGGTGGCCCATTTCCCGCGGTGATCGTCAGCCAGCACGGTGGCGGTGTTGACCAGTTCATCCGCGATATGGCCGACAGGCTGGCAGAAGCGGGATTCGCCGCCGTGGCACCAAACCTGTTCCACCGCTTCACCGAGGAGCAACTGGACAACCGCAGCGGGCGCATCCAGCACCTGCAGGATCCGGAAATCGTCGCCGACATCACCGCCACCGTTGACTGGCTGCGAGCCCACCCCGCCATACAGGGCGACCACATCGGCATTACCGGGTTCTGTATGGGCGGCCGGGTCGCATGGTTGGGGGCGGCCACCAACCGCCACATCAAGGCCTGCGTACCCTACTACGGCGGCAACATCTTCGTCACTTGGGGCGGCGGGGAGAAAACTCCCTTTGAACTGGCCTCGGGGCTCCAGTGCCCTGTCCTGTTCCACTTCGGAGAAATCGACGAGAACCCGTCTCCGGCCGATAAGGACAGGTTGGACGCCGAGTTGACGAGGCTGGGAGTGGGGCATGAGTTCCACACCTACGCCGGAGCCGACCACGCCTTCATGGACTACACTGGGCTTCGCCACCAACAAGAAGCGTCGCAGGCCTCCTGGCCCCGCACCATCGAGTTCTTCACCAGCCACCTTATGCGATAACGGCAATCCAGTCTGCATTCACCTCGCAAGATTAGGACTGAATAAAAAAGGAGACGGGAATGAAGTACGACTATGTCATCCTTGGAGCTGGTTCGGCGGGTTGCACGCTGGCCAGCCGGCTGTCGGAGGACCCGACGAAAAGCGTCCTGTTGCTGGAAGCCGGGCCGGACTACCCGGAATTCGAGACCTACCCCGACGATCTCAAGTTCGGCTACGACCAGACCGCGTCAGCCATAGACGCCCCCCACAACTGGTCCTTCCAGGGCAACACCACGCCCCTGCAAACCGAGCCCATGCCGGTGCCCCGCGGGCGTGTGGTCGGAGGCTCCAGCGCCATCAACGGCCAGGTGCTGCTGCGCGGTGTCCCCGAGGACTACGACGCCTGGGCCGCCCTGGGCAACGACCAATGGGGCTTCACCAGCGTCCTGCCCTACCTGCGCAAGCTGGAAAGCGACATGGACTTCGGGGCCGACGACTTCCACAACGATGACGGCTTCATCCCTGTTCGCCGTTTCGCCCGTGAGACCTGGCTGCCGGCCCAGCAGGCGTTTTACAACGCTGCCCGCTCAGCCGGTTTCCGCGACGACCCCGACATGAACCACCCAGAGTCGGGCGGCGTAGGTCCGATCCCGATGAACAACCCCAACGGCGTGCGGATGAGCACTTCGCTGACCTTCCTCGGCGCCGCCCGCCACCGCCTGAACCTGACGGTGAAGGCCAACGTGATCGTGCACCGCGTTCTGTTCGACGGCAAGAGCGCAGTCGGTGCCCAGGTGGAGAGCGGCGGCGAGACATTCACCGTCGAAGGCGAGAACATCATCCTCTGCTCCGGCGCCATCGCCTCTCCGCAGATCCTGATGCTGTCGGGCGTCGGCCCTCGCGAGACCCTGGATAAATTTGGCATCCCCATGGTGCAGGATACTCCGGGCGTGGGACAGAACCTGCGCGACCATCCCAACATTCGGGTGCCCATCGAGGTCAAGGAGGACTTCCCCCTCAACCCGCAGGACCCGCGCACCCAGGTGGCATTGCGTTACACCTCCACCGGCTCGGAACTGCGGAACGACATCCAGATAATGGCCTCGTCCTTCTCATCGCCCATCTCCGGCGACCCGCTGGAGGCCGAGGGCATCCGGTTCACCTGCATCCTTGAGCTGGCCTACGGCAACGGCCACCTGACCATCACCTCAACAGACCCGAACGTGCAGCCGGAGTTGAACTACAACTACTTCGCCGACGACCCTCGCGATCTGGCCAGGATGCGCGAGGCGGTGCGTCTCTGCGTGGGGTTTGTCGACCATCCCGACTACGCCGACATCGTGAAAGAGATTATCGAGCCCACCCAGACCGACATGGAGTCAGATGAGTCCCTGAACAACTGGCTGATGCGCACTGTGTCCACCTCGCAGCACATCTCCGGAACCTGCAAGATGGGCCCCGACAACGACCCGATGGCAGTGGTGGACCAGCAGTGCCGGGTCAAGGGCCTCGAGAACCTGCGCGTCATCGACGCATCGGTGATGCCCGACTGCATCCGCGCCAACACCAACTGCACCACCATCATGATCGCGGAGCGCATGTCCGACATCATCAGGGGCTAACAACCAGCAGTCAGCCTCCCACTATCGCGCACCGCTATCGTGGGAGTCCTGCAGCATAGGCAATTAGTTCTGTTCTTTAACCCTCTCCTTTTGCTAAAGTGGAAGGAGAGGGTTTTCAATTGGGTGACACGGCACTTGAACAGGAGGCAGCAGAAATGAGCACAGCAACCCCATCCTTGCCCACGAAACTGCCTCCGGGACCGCGCGGCCTGCCGGTCTTCGGTTCGCTGCTGAAAATCAGAAACGATACGCATCTCGCCATCGACCGGGTGGTCAAACGCTATGGCGACATCTGCCTTGTAAAGTTCGGCAGCGTGCCGACCGTGATCATCAGCGACGCGGACCTGCTGCACGACGCCTTTGGCAAGGCGGAGCTGGCCGACCGCTGGGTCAGCGAAATCATGGACACTCTCAGCGGGCAGAAGGACCTGGTACTCGCCCCCTACGGGGAGCGCTGGCGCCAGATGCAGCGGTTCGCCAACCGCGAGTTGCTCAGCGCCCGAAATGTGGACAACGTCCGCGAACTCCACATCGAACAGGTGGTGGACGGCCTCGTGGACCGAATGGCCGGAATGGGCGATGCCGGGGAACTGGTGTCTCCACCGGCGATGACCGCCCGCACCAATTCCACCCTCATGTTTCGCAGCATTTTCGGCCAGCCGGATGATTCCACTGACGAATTTCAGGAGCAGAGGGAGGCCCTGCTGGAATATATCGGCTGGATCTTCAGCAGCGCGACGGCCACCAATCTGGCCGACTACATCCCTTGGCTCAGGATTCTTCCCAGCAACGCCGTGAAGGAGGCCGTCCGTCAGGCGGAGATCGGCAGCGCCATAATCCACGGTCTGGTCGAGAACGCCCGGAACCGCACCGGGCTTGACCTCTCCGCTCCTACGTGCTTGGTAGATGTGATGCTGGCCACGGAGGAAACGGGCGAAATCACCAACGACATGACCTGCGACCTGTGCATGGACCTGCTGATCGCCGGGACCGACACCTCTGCCCAGACGGTGAACTGGTTCCTCCTGCTGCTGGCCAACCGGCCGGAGATCCAGGCCCGGGTTCACGAGGAACTGGACCGCATCATCGGACGGGATGCCCTGCCCACCGTGGAGGACCGTACCAGGCTACCCTTCGTGTTTGCTTGCTTGGCCGAGTCAATGCGTTACCGGACAATCGGCCCGCTTGGACTTCCCCACAAGGCGTCGGAGGACACCGAAGTCGGCGGTTATCTCATACCCGCCGGATCTCAGGTACTGGGCAACATCTATTCCATTCACCACGACTCGCGGTACTGGGACTCCCCCCACGAGTTCATACCCGAACGGTTCCTGCCGCAGGATGACGGGTCAATGGCCCCCGCCCTGACCAGCCAGGCTTACCTGCCCTTTGGCACGGGCCATCGCCGCTGTCCCGGCCGACGATTTGCCGAGACGACCGTGTGGCTGCACATCACGCGGATGCTGCACCGCCTGAGGTTCGAACTCCCCAGCGGGGAACGCCTATCCGAGGACGAGATGTTCGGATTGGCCATGTCCCCCAGGCCCTTCTCGGTAAAAGCAACTCGCCGCTGGTAGAAGAGAAAACCCCGTTCGTACCGCACTGGTCAAAGGACCAACGGGGTTCACAAACCGGTTTGAGAGACTCTACCCCAGTTGCTCCAGGGCGCGGCGGTCCAGCATCATCTTGACCGGGCTGATGGGGCGGAAGGTGCGGGACATCCTCACGTCACCAGCGAGGCTCAGCAGGGTGTAGGCGTCATAGGGTTCCATACGTTTCTCGCGCACCAGGAAGTCCACCATGCTGCGGACGGCGCCCTTCATCGCCGGTCCCAGTTCCTCCCCGTAATACAGCACCACGAAGTAGTCGGGAGTCATCGCCTGCGGGCACTCGATGCCCATGCCCTTCTCGACAGTAACGCGGATGTGGCTGTCGGCGGCGCATTCGGCGCCTGTGCCGCCCACCGCGCCGTCGCCCACCACGGCGTGGCAGTCCCCCATTGCCAGCAGGCCGCCCTCGACGAACACCGGCAGATACAGCGTGCTGCCCTCGATCAGTTCTTTGATGTCGATATCGCCGCCGTATGGCCCACTGTCGCTGGCCGTCTGCTGTGGATAGGTGGGTGTGGTAGCCACCAGACCCATTGACGGGTTCAGCGGCAGTTTAATGCCCGACGGCAGCACCACGTGGCCGTCCTCAATGGTCATCACCGTAGGGTAGGCCCTGTCGAATTCCTGCTCCAGGAACCCTCGCCCCGGCGACACCATGTGCGCCGCACCCTCGGATTCGCGTGGCGTCACGCTGATGAAGTCGACCCGCAGGGCGTCGCCGGGCTCCGCTCCATTCACGTAGATCGGGCCTATCGCCGGGCCCTTGAGTTGCTTCTCGTCCAGTGCCTTGGGGTCTCGGATGCCTTCAAAAGCGTCCCACGTCTCGACCATCAACTCCTCACCGGAGTCAATGGTGATGGCGGGCGGGTTGGACGGGTCGAGAACGTAAATCTTGTGGTCGCGGGTGAGCCGTTTCATTGGAGCCTCCTCCTTGCTCTTTCAAAAACTAGCACACTTGACTGTTCAGTAGCTCCAGCCGGTAGCTGACGCCTGTGTCCGGGTCCAGGTCCACAACGCAGACTGCTCCCTGTTCCGGGCCCCGATGGGTCCGTAGGGACATCCGGAGTAGACAGCGGTCGTATCGGCGCGCGAAACGTCGGCGTGCCTGTCCCAGTGACCCAGCGCCAAGTAGTGACAGGCGGATGCCGCAACATCCTCGGGGTAAATGGGCGACGACCGCTGGTCCCTGTCGTTCTCGAAGTGAAAGTGGCCGTGGGCCATGGCCACCAGCCATTGTCCCTCCGTCGGCTCGGGCATCCCGTCCAGCGGCCTGAAGTCCGGCGTGTGCGACAGCATTGCACGTCCCCACAGCTCCATGCTCAGCTCGGGAAAGTCCAGCGTTTCACCCTCCGGATCGCGGATTACCCGCAGGTTGGCAGGCGCATTTTCAAATGGCGCCCGCCGGTACACTGAGGTCCTGTGGGCCAGGTCGTGGTTGCCCGGCAGCACGACCACCGGAACCTCCAACTTTGCCATCTGCGCCACGAACCATTCCACCACGTCATCGGAAACCCGTTCGTTGTCAAACACGTCGCCCGCCAGTAGCAGCGCATCGCCGCCCAGTCTCTCCACTGCTCCTACCACCGACTCCAGGACCTCATCAGCCCGGGGATGCCCGGTGGGGTCTCCAAAGTGGGTGTCCGAGGTGTGGATAAGGCGGAGTTTCTTCATGTGGCTCGTCTGCTCCCTCTGTGTTGTAGTTCCAGCGGCTTTCGGCTCAGTTCGCGCCGATGACGCCCCGTTCCTTCAGGTCGGCGATTTGCTCCGAAGTGAAGCCCTGCTCGGCAAGCACCTCATCGTTGTGCTGCCCCAGCAGCGGCGGCGGCCTGCGAATGGCTGCTGGAGAATTCGTCAACTTTAGCGGCGAGCCCGGGGTCTTCAGTTCCGCTACGTTGGGATGCTCCATCTCCGCAATCATGTTCCGGGCCAGCACCTGCGGATTGGTCACCACCTGCGAAACCCTGTTGATAGGGCCGCACGGGACGCCCGCGTCGTTTATCAGCTTTACCCAGTGGTCGGTGCTCTTGTGCTTGAACTCCTGCATCAGGATGCCCACGCACTCTTCGCGATGCGACACACGGTCAGTGTTGGTGGTGAACCGCGGGTCCTCCAGCAGGTCCTCCCGCCCGATGGCCCGGCACGTCCGCTCCCACAGGCCCTGGTTCGCACAGCCCAGGATGAAGTAGCCATCCGACGACGCGAAGCTCTGGTAGGGCACCAGGCTGGGATGTCCCGAGCCCATGCGCTCCGGGTCCTCCCCGGTCCCGAGGTAGCGCGTTGCATGGTAGCTGAGGGCGGCCACCTGTCCATCCAGCAGAGCGGCCTCCACCCACTGCCCCTTGCCCGTCTGGTCCCGCTGACGCAGCGCGGTCACCACCGTACCGTAGGCCATCATTCCGGTGAACAGGTCCACCAGAGAGAAACCCACCCGCTGCGGCAGGCCGTCCGGCTCGCCGGTCAGGTGCATCAGCCCGCTGTATGCCTGGATAATGAGGTCGTAGCCTGGCATATTCGCCATTGGTCCGGTGCGCCCATAGCCGGAGATGGAACAGTAAACGACGCTGGGATTGATGGCGCTGATTTCGTCGTAACCCAGGCCCATTCGCTCAAGGGTTCCCGCCCGGAAGCTCTCGATCATCACGTCAGCTTCTGCGGCCATCCGCCGCACCAGCTCGACGCCCTCCGGCTCTTTGAGGTTGACCGTGACACTGCGTTTGTTCCGGTTGAAGGTGACGAACTGAGTGCTTTCTCCGTTCCAGAAGGGGGTCCAGTGGCGAATTTCGTCCCCTAGGGAAGGCTCCTCGATCTTATACCACGTCGGCGCCCATATCGCCCAGCAGCATGGTGCAAAAGGGACCCGCAAGGGTCCTCGTAAGATCAACAACCTTAATGTCATCCAGCGCGCCGGCCATGTCTCAATTCTCCGTTGAGATGCAGCTTGTAACTTGTTTCACAACCCGCCGATTATAGCACGCAGGCAGGTGGCCTCCGGAGATTGACCCGCCCGCTGGGCAATGCTAGGTTGACCCCGTTTCAGCCATCCAACAGGAGCGGAAAATGGCCAGCAGCAACGGGCCGGGAATAGTAGTGCTGGGCGGCATCAACATGGACCTGGTCACCTACTCCGACCGGTTTCCCAGCCCCGGCGAGACGGTTGTCGGCCACCGTTTCCTGACCTACGCCGGCGGCAAGGGCGCCAACCAGGCGGTCGCCGCCGTCCGGATGGGTGGGCGCACGTCTATGGTGGGACAGGTCGGCGATGACCTGTTCGGCCCCCAGTTGCTGGACGGTTTGAGCGCCGCTGGCGTTGATGTCTCCAGAGTCGCTGTCGCAGCCGACGAGACCTCCGGCATCGCGGTGATCGGCATCGACGGCTCGGCGCAGAACCGCATTGTGCAGGTGCTGGGCGCCAACTCTACCTGCGGACCTGCGCAGGCCTCAGCCGTGGCCGCCGCCCTCGGCGATGCCCATGTCCTTATGCTGCAGTTGGAGGTCCCGCTCGAGGTATCCCTCGCCGCCGCGAGGTCAGCCCGCGCCGCAGGAAAGATGGTAATGCTTGACCCGGGCCCGGTCCGTCCCTTCCCGGAGGACCTGCTGCAACTGGCCGACGTGGTAACTCCCAACGAGACCGAGGCCGAGGCTATCGTGGGCTTTCCGGTCGACGGGCCCGAGGCGGCGGAGCGCGCTGCCCAAGACTTGCTGCGCCGGGGCGCCAAAACCGCCGTCATCAAGCTGGGGTCGCAGGGCGCGGTATTCGCCACTGGCGGTCAGGGTGTCGAAAGCGTGGTTCCCGCGGGTTCTGTGGGGCACCAGGCAGCTTTCACCGTGGAAGCAATCGACACCGTGGCCGCAGGCGACGCCTTCAACGGCGCGCTGGCCGTGTGCCTGGCCGAGGGTCAACCCCTGGAACGAGCGGTCCGCGTCGCCTGCGCCGCCGGAGCGTTGGCCGTGATCACCACAGGCGCACAGGACTCGATGCCGACCCGGTCGGCTGTGGATACCCTGCTTGAAGGTGAATAGCCCTTACTGGGGCGGCTTGATTCTCCCCGCAGTCCGCCTTTCCCACAGCCGCGTCGCCGCCAGTGCGACCGCCGCCGCAACCCAGCCCGCCGCCAGCAGGCCAAAAACCCACCAGTAGGAGGCAACGGCGATTTCGAAGGCAATGGCAACCGCAGACATCGCGGTCAGTGCCATCGAGACCGCCGTCAATATCCCGACGAGACTCCGTTGCCTGGTGCTCGACAGCCCTACCCTCATAACCATCCCGGAAAAAACCATGCCGATACCGAGGAGTGTCACGATGGCCGTCGCCTTCCAGTATCCATCCGAGTCCGGAGTGCCCCACAGGCCCAGCAGAAGAAGAAACAGCGCGGTCGAGGCGAGCAATTGGGCGGCAACGCGAACCCGCAATCGGGGCCCGTCGCTGGGGATTTTCGTCGCAGCCAGCATTGTGACGAAGTAGCCGCCCACCAGAAACGACGTGAGCATCAGCTTGCCCCTCATCTTGGTATACTCCAAGGTGCCGATGGCGAATGCGACAACGGCAATCAAGGCCATCAGGGACAGAAAGAGCCCGACGATATGGACTTGTGGGCGGCCGGCCCACTTGCTCAGCCTGATTACCATTTCACGGCTGATGTTGAAGGTGTTTCTATCATCCGGCTCATTATAATTCCGACCCGTTTCACGAATATTCGGCCCCGGTCCCCGTCGATGGCATTAGGACTGCCTTGACCACATCACTCGACAAGTATTGCGCCTCGTGTGCCACTCCCTTGGAACAGCGTGAGATCTTTGGAACGGACCGACCCGTTTGTCCCCAGTGCGGGCGGGTGGTGTTCTACGATCCCAAGGTCGCCGCTGTTTGTGTCGTCGCCCGCCACGGCAGGGTCCTGATGATCCGCCGTGGCACCGACCTTGGCTACGGCCTGTGGAGCCTCCCCGGCGGGTTCGTAGATCGTGGCGAGGTGGTCGAGTCGGCGGCGGCTCGGGAGGCCTGGGAGGAGACCGGCCTGGAGGTGGCTGTCGATGGACTGCTCGGCCTGTTTTCCCTGCCCGGCGATCCGGTAATCGTTGCGGCCTTTACGGCCCACGAGACCGGCGGCAACCTGGCGCCAGGACCCGAGGCCCTGGAAACCGCGTTCTTTTCCCTCGACGATCTCCCGGAACTGGCCTTCAGCAGAGATACCGAGATCCTCTCCCGCTGGAAGAACCACTCCCCTCTTTCCGGGTGAGGGTCAAGGGAAGGGAGAATCCTTTCATGCTGACCAGGCTGGCTAAATCCGCCTTGGACCTCATCTTTCCCATTCACTGTTGCGGCTGTGGCCGCGAGGGCGGAATCCTGTGCGGCGAGTGTTCACGAACTCTCGAACGCCTGCGGCCTCCCTTGTGCCGGGTCTGCGCCGCTCCCGGCGTGGATGGAATATGCCGTTGGTGCTTGGAGGAACCGAAAGGGTTCGACTGCCTTCGTGCCCTCTATCCGTTCCGGGGTCCAATTCGTGACGCCATACATTCTCTAAAATACCGGAACGTCAGGGCGGCCGCGGGATCACTTGGCGATCTGATGGCTGGATACCTGCAGGATAATTCCATAGAGGTCGATGTGCTCGTTCCTGTGCCGCTGCATCCGAAGCGACTGCGCAGCCGGGGGTACAACCAGTCGGCCCTCTTGGCAGCACGCATCGGTCGAGGTGTGGCTCTCCCGGTACGGGAGGACCTGCTGTCTCGGGTCCACAACCGCAGCCCGCAGGTGGAGAGCAGGAGCCGGGAGGAACGCCGCGCCAACGTCATCGGAAGTTTTGCTCCTCAGGGCGACGTTCAGGGTTTGAGGATTCTGCTAATCGATGACGTCGCCACCACCGGCAGCACCCTGTCTGAGTGCGCCAGCGTCCTGAAGGAATCGGGGGCGTCCCGCGTCTACGCCTTGACCCTTGCCCGGGAGGCCTAGCAGCCCATCCCCTCTGCATCCCCTACGGGCCGCCTCAAGTCCTGACTGGGGACCAACCGAATGCGCCCGCATTCAATGTGCGGTCATCTTGGCTGCATATTTTATGGCCTGGCATGGGCAAGTTGCACCAAGTGGAGCAGTGGAGCGTCTGCTGCCCAGGTTCAGGCGTGATTGACCGTGATTGACAAGGCGGGGCGTGTCTGCTGAAATTGGGCCATCATCGAACAGAATGACAGGTATGGAGGAAAGTGCTATGGCAGGCAGAACTTTGATCTATGTCGGCGCCGAGGCCGATGGGCTCTATCGCAAGGAAGCCAACGACACTCGATGGGAAAAGCTGGCCAAGGGCATGCCGCCCTCCCCTCAGGTGCGTGAGATCGTCGTGCATCCCAGTGACCCGCAGACCATCTTCGTCGGGACCCAGCGCGGCATCTACCGCTCCAGCGACGGCGGCGACAGCTTCGAGCGCATGAACATGACCGAGGGCCGCATCGTCTGGTCCATCAAGTTCCACCCCCACGACTCCAACATCATGTTCCTGGGCACCGAGGGCGCCGAGGTGTTCAAGAGCACCGACGGCGGCGAGAACTGGGAGTACATGTCCACCGTCGCCAACCCCGAGGCCGTGCAGATGGCCTTCGCCACCCGAATCCTGGGCATCGGCATCGAGAGCAGCGACACCAACCAGATGTATGCGGCGCTTGAGGTGGGCGGCGCGGCCCACAGCTCCGACGGCGGCAGGACCTGGACCATTGTCAACAGCGTCTTTGAGGGCGACGTCGATCTGCTGGACCTGCACGGCGTGACCGTCGGTACCAATGAACAGGTGTTCATCTCCAATCGCACCGGCGTCTGGCGCACCCGCGACCGGGGCCAGAGCTGGGATGACCTCCAGTTCGACAGCTTCTCCAACATCCGCTACTCCCGCGGCGTCGAAGTCGCGCCCAGCGACCCAAGCACGCTCTACGCCTGCGTCGGCCTGAACTTCGGCAGCGAAGAGGGCGGTGTGCTCCGCTCCACCGATGCCGGCGAGACTTGGAGCCGGTTCGACCAGGGCGTGGCGCCCTCCAGCACCACCTTCGGCATCGCCGTCAATGAACGCGACCCGCAGACCGTGTACTTCTGCACCCGCAAGGGCCAGGTGTTCGGAACCCACGACGGAGGCTCCTCCTGGCAGGGCCACGACCTCCCCGGCATGGCCGCCAACGTAAAGGCCATCGCCTGCACCTCGGTCTAGCAACCGCAACAACCCTCTTGCAGAGTAAGGGGGCAGGGTGAGGGCGTATCAATGACCTCAGCCAGAGAACACGAAATGGTGGCCGCAGCAAAGGCGCTGCGGCCACACATAATTGCGGCGCGGGACGAAATGGACCGCACCTACCGGCTTCCCCCATCCCTCGTGTCTGCTATGGACGAAGCCGGCCTGTTCCGCACGTACATGCCCAGCGCACTGGGCGGTTACGAACTGGACCCGATCTCCGCCTTCCGCGTAATTGAGGAAGTCGCCAGGGCCGACGGGTCCGTTGGCTGGTGTTGCTTCATCGCGGGCTCCATCGGCATGTTTTCCGGATGGCTCGATACCTCGGTAGCCCGGGAGTTGTTCGGCACACCCACCACCCTGAAGGGGGCAGGTTCCTTCCGGCCCTTGGGCACGGCACTCGTTGCCGACGGTGGCTACGTGGTAACGGGCCAGTGGGACTTTGCCAGCGGCTGTCTCCACGCGAATTGGCTCTTCCTGAACTGCGTGGTGGCTGACGGCAGTGGGCCCCGCCTTAATGTGGGCGGCCCGCTGGACGGCCTCCCCCAGTTGCGAATGATGTCCGTACCCGTCGAGCAGGCAAGGATCATCAGCAATTGGTCGGTCATTGGCCTGCACGGCACCGGCAGCAACGACGTCGCCGTCACCGAACTGTTCGTGCCGGAAAACCACACGTTCGCCCTCACCGACCACCCGGTCGACACCGCGCCGCTCTGTACCTTCCGGTCGGCGATGGCAGTCACATTCACCCCGCTGGCGGGGCACACCTTGGGCATGGCCCGCGGAGCGATGGACGCTTTCCTGGAGTTGGCCGGTGGCAGCGCAACCACCATGAACATGGCGCTGCTGAGGGACCGCCAGCCAGTGCAGGAGGTGGTGGGCCGCGCCGAGGCCATAATCAGTGGCGCGAGGGCTTACGTGCTGGACTCGGCCGGCACCATGTGGGACGCAATGCGGTCAGGGAAAGAGGACCTTGGCGACGAGGTCCTGCAGACCAGGCTGGCGGTAACCCACGCCGTGCACGAGTCCGTTCGCGCCATCGACATGCTGTACCACGCCTCGGGAACCAATGCCGTCCGGAGCAACAACCTGCTGGAGCGGTACTTTCGCGACATCCACGCTGCGATGATGCACGCCGGCGGCCTCCTCGCCAACTTCGAGCAGGGCGGCCGCGTCGCCCTCGGCCTGCCTCCGGCCGCGCCGGGGTGGTGAGGGACTCTCTTTTAAAATGGTGGGTCATAGTGCTCATACGCAATTGAATTTGAGTAAGAAACCAGTGTATCGAATGATCCTGTTAGTTCTGCAAAATACTCTCGAGCGCTTTCCGGACCAGTACGGTTGGGAAGCTCTCCAACCAGATCCATAAGACCTCCGAAAATCCTCCTTGCCGACTCTGTATTCCCTGCCATTACTTGTCTGGCAGCTTCCATACCGAGTTCGTATACCCATGGCTCTCTCGCCCGAAAATGACTGACTAGAACTAGGAATCCAAAAGGATTGCGGCTTTGCATGAGAGCGTAAATTTGCTTACGGTCTGGAGATGATGAACGCCTCTCGCGCCCTGGGCCTAGCATAGACCGAATACGTTGAATATCGTCCGTATTGGCTGAAATTGTTCTCGCAATGTCATGGACTACTGGAAGAATCTCGCCGGCAAAATCATGACTCGACCCTTCATTTTCCGGGATACGCTCAAGATTCTTGAACATCGAGATGGGCGTTTGAACAGTTGAGGAATCTTGTTCAATAAATTTTACATATTCTTCGATTTCCCTTTTTGCACGCGCCGCAGAATCCAAGTCAGTGTCGTAAAAGATCGTTCTTATGTTGTGGACGTCAAATGGGGGCTGTCCACCCTCCTTCAAAATCTGTACATACGGCTTTTCGATACTATGGCGAATTGCTAGTTCATAAAAGACGTTGGCATTGCCTCCCGTTAAATCCGCGATGAGAAGGTCGGATTGATAAATTCGTCCAATTATTTGATTAGTGATGATGCCAGATTCGGGTATCTCACTGGCAATACTGGCTTCGTATCCGAGAAGTCCCACAGCTGGACGAATAATATGCTCCAATACCTGATTGGTCAGCCTGCGCTCCTCGGACGTAGGTTCACCTATCGGTGCTATTACGAAGCAAGTCTTTTCGTTCGAGCTTGTCATTAGTTCTCCAAGGTTCCGTTTACTCAAACGTGGATATTCGTCAAAGCAAACGGAACTTTACCATCAATAGCATTTACAGCTTATTTGAAAGTTTAGGTACGGTTTCCGTTAAGAATTTGTGGGAACCAAATCCCACTGGCCTCCGCCCCTTACGGCTTGACCCAGGTCTCCGACCAGGCGAGGCAGGCGGTGCTGCTCTGTTTGTCGCCACGCATCTCCAGCGCCACGTCCCCGTCAGCATCCTCCCCGTTGACGGTGATGCGCCCGGAGCGAGCGGGGATGAAGCAACTGTACACGCCGTGAGGTCGCCCCGGCGCGCTCCCAGCGGGGACCGTAAGCATGAACGGCTCCAGAAAGTTGTGCCAGGTCAGGGTGATCTGGTCGTCATCGGCTTCAATGGTCTCGGTCCAGAACGTGAAAGTGTCACCCTTCCTGCTGAACTCAGCATCTATGACCTGGATTGACTGATCGGCAAACTCCGGGAACAGCAGGCTCTCGATCTCCTCCTGCAGCCAGCGCGTCAAAGCAATGTTGTCAGCGTAAATTCTGACACCGTCCACCATGTCACTCTTCAGGAACAGCACATGCCCGGCACCACCGGGGGAATGCAACACCCGCCAGTGGCTGGACCGGGTCGTCTGGTCCTCACCTTCCACCAGCCTGATGAAAGAATTTTCCCCGGTGAGAAGGATTCTGTTCGGGTCAACCGGATTAGCAGAAGTCATACCAATGGCCTCCTTTTCCCTTCATACCATCAAATAATGCTTGTCCCGTAGGCAACGGTACAAAAGCTTGAACTGTACCAAGCCTACCGTTGCCGGTACGTCGCGGCCCATTGTACTAGTCGAGGGACAAATGGCAACGCCGCCGCAGTAGCTGCGACGGCGTTATCACTCTCGGGATAAAGCGGATTACTAGTCCTCTTTGGATGGGAACCAGTCCTGCTTCCAGGGGAAGTCTCCCTCCGCGGAGTCGAACGCCGGGAGGCCCTGCTCGATCCGGTCCCGGTAAGGGCTGGTGATCGGCTCACGGTAAGGGTAAATGCCGCCCTCGTAGACCTCGGGACCCTTCTTGAAGTGTCTGGCCTCATCCAGGGTCTCGATAAACGGCGCGTTCATGTCATAAAGCTGGTCCACGGTCTTCGGCCTCGGGCCCGCCTTGGAGACATGACCGTACAGTTCGCGTCCGATGATGCGCTCGGCGGTCCATACACAGTCGATGAGCTTGTCGATGTCGACGCCGGTCTCGACCCCCATATCCTCCATCATGTGGAGCAGGTCCTCGGAGGGGGCCATGCCGGTGGCGCGGCCGTTACCGCAATAGGGGCAGCCGCCGAACCCGCCGATGGTGCCGTCCAGCTCCAGCGTGTCGTCGGGGCCGAGGGTTCGCATGGCTGCATAGGCCGACGCGATGGCCATGTTGCGGCCGTTGTGCAGGTGCAGACGGAAGTGATCGATGTCCGGCCAGCGCTCCTTGACCCGGTACAGGCTCTCCTCCACCTTGGCCGGGGTGCAGTGGCTCATGGGATCGCCCATGGAAACGCTGCGGACATTGATGCCCACCTCGTCCCACATGGCGTGTTCCTTTTCCAGGAGAGCCATCAGGCTGTCCACCGGGAATTCGCCCAGGAAATTGGACCCCCAGCTTGCGTTACAGCCGATGCCAGCTTCCTTGACGTTCAGTTCCTGGGCCTGGGCCACTCTCTGTGGCCACGTTTCCATTTCCTGCATCTGCGAGCGGTTGGTGTTGCGACGGGTGAAAACGTCGCACATGTGGCAGGAGAGTCGCGGGTAAGGATCGCGCTCAATGGTCAGGGGCGGCGAGTATTGCCGGGCGCGCTCCACGCCGCGGGAGTTCAGGGCCAGCGCCGTGTAGGTAATGCCAGGCTTCGGCGTGAAGCGGGTGACTATCTCGTCGATGCGCTCCATTTGAGGAGTCCACTTCGGGCTGACAAAAGATCCCACAACGATGTTCTTCAGGCCAGTGTCGGAAAGCTGGTCGAGCAGGTCAACCTTGTCGTCGACAGCGATGTTGGCGTCCTCGATCTGCATGCCTTCGCGCATGCCTTCCTCTTTGTATATTACCTTTGGATAGCTGGGCATAGGGCCTCCTCACATTGGGCGGGTATGGCTATCTTTAATCAAGCGAACAGGCAGCGTTCAAGCCGCCAATTTGTCGCGATTGTAGGGTTGTGGCTCATCGGATGTCAATGTACGGCATCTCAGGCAAACTGGACCAAAAAAGAGGCGCGGAAACAAGTCCGCGCCTCGCTCGCAAGCCACCCTTGGTTGGACTAACGCTAGCTTTCAGGCTGTGGGCCAAAGATGTAGTCCCTCGCGTCTACGTGGCAGTCCTGGCAGCCTTTGACCATCCCCTTCTTTTTCGACGGTACCGTCGGCCAGAACCTTCATCCAGTACCAGTCACTATGGTCAGGATTGTAGCCCTCGCTCTTGTACATCGTTGTGGTAGCCGCCAACACACCCTCCGGGGTGTAGTTTTCCTTGACAAGAATCGACCCCGGCGGAGTTGTCCCCCCGGCTTCGATGGCCTCAAAGGCTGCCGGGTTAACGTAGGTGGTCAGCAGCATGCCGTGGGGATCCGTCCCCGCGTACTTTTCTGTCGACCCGGGGAATAGCTTCCACTCGTTATTGTTCTGGTAATCGACTTCCTCCAGGTAGGCCAGCAGGGAGTCAGAGGTTGTATCCGGCAGGTCAGGCCCATCGGAACCTGTGCAGGCCGCCAGGATAAGTACCATTGCCACAATCCCAACCACCGGCACCCAGAAAAGCATCCTTTGCATACCCGGCTCCTCAGGTAACATAAGCCCTATTTTCTTCTCGCGCATAATAGCCGCTCTCCCCCTGGTTTGCCGCACTGTATTGTGAATTATTTGTGAAAGTAATCCCATAGATTTTTCACAACTTTTCGTTCATTTCACCCTTGCCCGGAGATTCTGCACCAGGTTGTCTTTCTGGCCCTCCGGGAGAGGGGCTGTCCAATCGTGGGTTTGTTGCCGGTTGACACGTTAGAAACCCCTTCCTATAATCGCGATAGCTTGGACTGTATCCTGAGGATGAGTTCAAGGGATTAACAATCACTATATGCTTGGGCACGTAGGGGAGCTCGGTTGAGCCGGGCTGAGAGGGTGGCCGCATGCCACCGACCCTTGCGAACCTGACCTGGGTAATGCCAGCGTAGGGAATCGGCGGTAGGCGCATTGTACAAGTGGGCCGCCAGTGATTTAGCTGGCGGCCCCTGCTTTTTCAGACTTGGTATCCACAGTTTCACTCTTGTTCACGGGAGGAGAGCAATGGTCCAGACGGAGTACACCAGCCAGTTCCAGGGCAAGTCCAGCTTCCCGGCCAGCCAGAAGATATACAAGGAAGGCTCACAGCCGTCCGTTCGGGTCCCCTTCCGCCAGGTGACCCTCACCCCTACGAGCGGGCGCTTCGGACAAGAGGAGAACGCGCCGCTGTCCATCTACGACACCAGCGGCCCTTACTCCGACCCCGACGCATCCCTCGACCTGGGCAATGGGCTGCCCGCGCTGCGCCGCGAGTGGATCATGGCACGGGGCGATGTGGAGGAGTACGACGGCTACGGCGTGCCGCTGCGGGGCAAGAACGTGGCCCAGCCCTTCCCCGGCCTGACGCGCAAGCCTCTGCGGGGCAAGGACGGCAAGGCCCCGACGCAGATCCGCTATGCCCGCGAGGGTATTGTGACTCCGGAGATGGAGTTCATCGGCATCCGTGAGGGCATCGACCCCGAATACGTGCGGGAGGAAATCGCGCGGGGCCGGGCCATCATACCGTCGAACATCAATCACCCTGAATCCGAGCCGATGATCATTGGCCGCAACTTCCTGGTCAAGGTCAACGCCAATATCGGCAACTCGGCCATCACTTCCTCCATCGAGGAGGAAGTCGAAAAGATGCTGTGGGCCACCAAGTGGGGCGCCGATACGGTAATGGACCTCTCCACCGGGCGGGACATCCACACCACCCGCGAGTGGATCCTGCGCAACTCCCCCGTTCCCATCGGCACCGTCCCCATCTACCAGGCCCTCGAGAAGGTCGGCGACAACCCCGAGGATCTGACTTGGGAGTTGTACCGCGAAACGCTAATCGAGCAGGCTGAGCAGGGCGTGGACTACTTCACCATCCACGCCGGCGTGCGACTGCAGTATGTGCCCCTGACCGCCAACCGCATCACCGGCATCGTGTCCCGCGGCGGCTCGATCATGGCCGGCTGGTGTTTGGCCCACCACCAGGAGAATTTCCTCTACACCCACTTCGAGGACATCTGCGAGATCCTGCGGGCCTACGACATCTCGTTCTCGCTGGGCGATGGCCTGCGCCCCGGCTCCATCGCCGACGCCAACGACGAGGCACAGTTCGGCGAGCTGGAGACCCTGGGCGAACTGACCAAGATTGCCTGGGAGCACGATGTCCAGGTGATGATCGAGGGCCCGGGCCACGTGCCCATGCACAAGATCAAGGAAAACATGGACAAGCAATTGGAGGTCTGCCACGAGGCACCCTTCTACACCCTCGGCCCCTTGGTCACCGACATCGCTCCGGCCTACGACCACATCACGTCGGGTATCGGCGCCGCCATGATCGGAATGTTCGGCACCGCCATGCTCTGCTACGTAACTCCCAAGGAACACCTTGGACTGCCCCACCGAGAAGACGTTAAGACCGGCGTGATCACCTACAAGATCGCCGCCCACGCCGCCGACGTGGCCAAGGGCCACCCAATGGCCCAACAGTGGGACGACGCGCTGTCCAAGGCCCGCTTCGAGTTCCGCTGGGAGGACCAGTTCAACCTGGCCCTGGACCCAGACACGGCCCGGGACTACCACGATGAGACGCTGCCCGCCCAGGGCGCCAAGGTTGCTCACTTCTGCTCAATGTGCGGCCCCAAGTTCTGCGCCATGAAAATCACCCAGGACGTGAGGGAATACGCAAGGAACAAGGGCGTCACCGTGGACACGGCCTTTGACCAAGGCATGGAGGAAAAGGCCCAGGAATTCCGCGACTCCGGCAGCCGGATATACCAGAAGGCATAGAAGCCCAACGGGCATTAGTACCTGACAGGAAAGAGGGCGATTTGCAAATCGCCCTCTTTTTTATGAAGATACGAAGCGGATTACTGCGGAGGATGGATGAATGGCGATTTACTTTTTGCTGGGTAGACTGAGCGGCGAGGGTCAGCGGATGCTGCACAGCAATCCCGACCTGGTCTCCGATACCGCGGCAACACTGGAGATCGAGGGCGCGAAGATCCTCGGTCAGTACGCTGTGCTCGGTCACTATGACTTCATTACCATGGTGCTCGCGGACGAGAATGAGGCCGTAGCTCGCCTGTCCGCAGAGTTCGGCGTCCGCACCGGTTTGCATTTCGAGACCCTGTCGGCTGTGGCCGTGGGCTTCCTAGCCGACAACGACCCGTCCGGCGAAACTCCGGACCGCACGTCCGTGCAGTTGGGCAGCGGCAACGGGGCAGATAGATGACCCAAGCATAGTTGGTTCCGGGCGCAGTTATTCCACGAGTCAAATATCGGGATGGCTGCGCTATAATTGCAAATGGATTTATCCCGGCGCCCCCTATGGGGGTGCTCCTGTTTCCCTACCCTTGAGGTGATGGTCGTTGCCGATGTTCAGTCCTGTTTCCAGCCGAGTCAGTTTCCCCGAATTGGACGCCCGCGTGCTACAGCATTGGAAGGACCGGGACGTCTTTCGCCGCACCGGCACGGAGCGGCAGGGCGCTCCCACGTTCATGCTCTATGACGGCCCGCCCACTGCCAACGGCAGCCCCGGCATTCACCACGTGCTTGCCCGGATTTTCAAGGACGTCATCTGCCGCTACCGCACCATGAAGGGCTACCAGGTGCTGCGCAAGGGCGGCTGGGATACTCATGGCCTGCCAGTCGAGTTGGGTATCGAGCAGGAACTGGGCCTGACCAGCAAGCGGGACATAGAAGAATACGGAATCGAGGAGTTCAACCAGAGGTGTCGCGACAGCGTCTTCCGCTACGTCCGTGAGTGGGAGGAGATGACCGACCGCATCGGCTTCTGGGTGGATATGGACGACCCCTACGTCACGCTGGAGAACGACTACATCGAGTCGGGCTGGTGGATTCTCAAGACGCTATGGGACCGGGGCCTGCTCTACCAGGGCATGCGGGGCACTCCCCACTGCCCGCGCTGCGTGACCAGCCTCAGCTCCCACGAGCTGGCCTTGGGCTACCAGGAGGACACACCCGACCCGTCGGTATTCGTGAAATTCCGGGTTGAATCGGCGGGCTCTCGCTCATCGATTCCGGAGCCGCTGAATTCAAATGGCACGCCGGCGTACCTGCTCGCCTGGACCACGACGCCATGGACGCTTCCCGGTAACACCGCCCTCGCCGTGGACCCCGACGCCGATTACTCCGTCGTCGAGATGGAGGGCGACAGAGGCACGGAGCGCGTGGCCCTGGCCACCTCGCTGGTAGATGACAATATCCGGCAGGAGCACAGCGTCGTCGGAACCCTGCCCGGCAGCGATCTGGTGGGGCTTGTCTACACTCCGCTGTATTCTCCGGCAAAGTACGGATCCAGGGTAAACAGGTTTGACTCTGGCGTCCTCGAATCTGCTGACGACGCCGAAGAATTCGCCCCCAGTGTTGTTTCTGCTGACTTCGTGTCCATGGAGGACGGTACAGGCATCGTCCACATCGCCCCTGCCTTCGGCGACGAGGACCTCGGGCTTGGCAGGGAGAAAGGGCTGAATTTCGTACAGCCCGTGGACCTGCAGGGCATTGTCACAGGGGACTACCCGTTCGCAGGAAAGTTCGTGAAGGACGCCGACCCCGAAATCATGGATGACCTCAAGGAGCGCGGCCTGCTACACCATCGCGACGTCTACCGCCACACCTATCCCTTCTGCTGGCGATGCGATACACCGCTGCTCTACTACGCCAAGAGCTCTTGGTACATCCGCACCTCTGAGCTGAAGGACGACCTGGTTGACGGCAACAGCCGCATCAACTGGTATCCCGACCACATCAAGGAAGGGCGGTTCGGCGAGTGGCTGCGCAACAACGTGGACTGGGCCATCTCACGGGAGCGCTACTGGGGCACGCCCATTCCCATCTGGGAATGCGATCGATGTCCTAACAAAGTGTGTTTCGGTAGTCGACAAGAGTTGGCACAACAGGCGGGCGAAGGCCTTGATATTGATCAATTGGATCTTCATAGGCCCTACGTCGACGAAATAATGTTTGCCTGCGGCGCCGACCGCTTTGGTGTTGCCACGTGCGACGGCACCATGTCCCGCATTCCCGAGGTCATGGACTGCTGGTTCGACTCCGGCGCAATGCCCTTCGCGCAATCCCACTACCCCTTCGAGAACCCGGAGATGGAGAGAGATGGGCTGTTCCCGGCCGACTACATCTGTGAGGCCGTAGACCAGACCCGCGGCTGGTTCTACAGCCTGCACGCGCTCTCCACGCTGCTCAAGGGAGAACCCGCCTACAAGAACGTCATCTGTCTCGGTCTGATCCTGGACGAGCGCGGCCGCAAGATGAGCAAGCGCGTTGGCAACGTGGTTGAGCCGCTGCCCCTGCTGGACGAGCACGGCGCCGATGCGTTGCGCTGGTACCTGTTCACTGCCTCCCAACCCGGGGAGGCCCGGCGATTCTCGTCACGGCTGGTCAATCAGACGCTGCGACAGGTGCTGCTCACCCTGTGGAACATCTACTCGTTCTTCACCGGATACGCGGCCATCGACAAGTTCGATCCCTCGCAGAAACCGGCCGGCTGGAAGCCGGAGAACGAGCTGGACCGCTGGGTACTGTCGGAGCTCAACGAGCTGGTCGCCGAAGTCGACGTTTGCATGGACAGCTACGACCCCACCAACGCGGGGCGCCGCATCCAGGAGTTCGTTGACCGGCTGTCCAACTGGTATGTGCGCCGCAGCCGCCGACGATTCTGGCGCAGCGAGGAGGGCGACGCCGACAAGCTCTCGGGCTACCTCACGCTGCATACCTGCCTCGTGACCGTGGCCAAGCTGATGGCCCCACTGGCGCCATTCGTGGCGGAGGAGATCTACCAGAACCTGGTTTGCACAGTTGACCCGGAAGCCCCCGACAGCGTGCATCTGGCCGACTATCCGGTAGCCGACGAGTCACTGGTGGACGCGGACCTGATGGAGGCCACCCGCCTGGCAATGCGCATTTCCAGCATGGGGCGCGCCGCCCGCTCAAAATCTGGACTCAAGGTGCGCCAGCCCCTGGCCTCCGCAGCCATACGCACCCGCACCACGTCGGAACAGGCATTCGTCGCGCAGGTCCGGCCCCAGATTCTTGATGAGCTGAACATCAAGGACATTGAGCTACTGGAAGACGACTCGGACCTGTTCCGGCAAGCGCAGGAGTTGGCCGGGGGAGAGGCGGAGACGGTGGTATCCGTGGGCCACTACACGGCATCACTCGAGGCTGGCTATCTCGTGGCAGTCAACGGCGAGATCACCCCGGAACTGGCTGAGGAAGGGTTGGCTCGCGAAGTGGTGCACCGCATACAGGGGCTGCGCCGTTCCGCGAACTTTGAGGTTACCGACCACATCGAGACCTGGTACGACGGTCCCGAGGAACTCTCCCAAGTCATGCGCGGCGGCTTCGCCGGGTACATCCGTGAGGAAACGCTCAGCGACCTTGTCGAGGCCGGAGCGCCCCCGGAAGGTGCCAAGTCAGAGGTAGCTAAGATTGAAGGGCAGGAAATCACCCTGGCCGTCCGAAAGGTATAGGACCGCGACGCTGTGCCGGAGCTTCCTGAGGTAGAGAGTGTTCGGCGCAGCCTGTTACGCTCCGGGCTCGCCGGCCGTACGATAACCGGCGCAGAGATCGGCTGGGCCAAGACCGTCAAGCACCCGTCGGCGGATGAGTTGGCGGCGTCGGTGGTGGGCCGGACGGTTCAGGATGTGGGACGCCGCGCCAAGTACTTGCTCTTTCCGCTGGCTGGTCAACCGCAAGCCACCCTGGTCGCCCACCTCGGCATGACCGGCAACCTGGTGGTTCAACCCCGCGACCAAGAGCCGCACGCCATGACGCGCCACGTCTTTGCCTTGGACGACGGCCGGGAACTGCGGTTCGTCGACGGTCGCAAGTTCGGTAAGCTGTGGCTTTCAGAGGATCTTGGAAAGATACTGCCTCCCCTTGGCCCGGAGCCGCTGGGCGACGAGTTCACCACTGAATGGCTGGCGGGCTCGCTGGGAAAACGCACCGCTCCGGTGAAGGCTCTGCTGCTGGAACAGTCGATAGCCGCGGGGATGGGCAACATCTACGCTGACGAGGCCCTCTTCCTCTCCGGCATCCGTCCCGACCGCCCGTCCTCGGAACTCTCGGCAGACGAGGTGGTGCGGCTCAGGCAGGGGATCATCGACTGTATCAACGCCGGGTTCGCCGTCTACGACCGCGCCCGGGACATGCGCTGGCCGGACCCGCCGGAACCCATGGGCACCTGGAGCCACCCTCGGGATGCCGCCACGCCGTGCCCCGGCTGCGGCGGCGAAATGCAGTCAACCCGCATCCGCGCCCGCGGCACCTGGTTCTGCCCGAGCTGCCAGGTCTGACGCTTTTGCAAAATGCTATCTTCCGAAAATATCGGAATGGGTGCCGGTTCTCGCAAGAATCAGCACATCTCCCTTGAGTTCCCATACCAGCAACCAATCGGGCTCAATGTGACACTCCCAAAAGCCAGCCCAGTTCCCGGTCAGCCTGTGCAGGCGGTTGTACGACTCTAGAGGCAGCTCTTCCAACAATGGCCCACAGTTTCTCAGGATCTTTTCTGCGTCGAATTGAGCGCCTCAATCCTCTTTCAAATTCCCTGGTAGTTTGCAGGCGCATAGGTTAGCTGAATTTGGCTTTGAGATCGTCCAAACTGGCGTATTCAGTCAAGCCCTCTCCGGAACGGGCCTCCTCCATCGCCTCAATGGTCTCGGCGTTGGGAATGTGCGGGGAGAACGGGTCACTGCATTGACCGGTTACCCGCTCGTAAAACAAAGTGATTGCTTCGTCCACCGTCATTCCCCATTCCAGGAAACGGGCCTCGGCCTCTTTTTTAAGTTCCGGGGCAATCTTGGCCTGTACAATCTTTGTCTTTGGCATTTCACTCACTCAAAAGATGACCACAGAGCTTGTCTAATGTTCCATGACCGCTATTTTACAGTGCTGTCCCGTAGATGTGCGTCGGCACCACAATGATGGCGGAGCGGCGGTCAGTGAGCATGGCGGCGTCGTATTCCTCCCAGTTGGAGTGCTCCTCCCCGGCGGCAACGCGATAGACGTCGCGAAGGGTGAGGCGCAGTGTATCGGCGTCGCTGTTGTTCGCAGACACGATGCGGGCCTGTCCCTCCAACACCACGAAAGGCCGCCACTCTTCGGCGGAAATCAGCAGCGTGCAGTTGAGGTTGCGGCGCAGGAGGTGCAGCTTGGCGCGTGTCTCTGTGACGGTAAAGGCCACGCCGTCCTGGTAGGCGCCACAGGTTATGATGCTCATCTGCGCCGCGCCGTTGCGTCGGAAGGCGGTCAGCACTCCCCGGTGGTTTATGGTGCAGAACTCGCGAACGTTATCTGGCAGCATGGTATCCCTCCAGTAATGATTCCCAGTATATCCGCACCCCAGGCCCCAACCCCCATTGAGAGGGAGATGAGTCGCAGAATCCCCGTCATTTCAGGACGTTAGAATTCGACCTCGTACATGTGGTAGCGGGTGTTGTGCATGTCCAGCGATTGGTAGACTCCCTGCGCGACGGTGTTTTCCTGTTCGACGTAGAGGCGCAGGCCGCAGACGCCACCCGCCGTCTGCGCCGCCTCCTCCACGTGACGATGCAGCGTACGGTAAACGCCCCGCCGACGAAACTCCGACCGGACGTAGACGCTCTGAATCCACCACCACAGCCCGTTGCGCCAGTCGCTCCACTCGAAGGTGACCATCAGCTGACCGGCAAGTCGCTCATCTACCTCGGCCACCACGTAGAACCCCAGCGAGTCGTCGGCCAGCACCGCTGCCACCCCGGGCCGCACCACGCCGGGGTCCAGCGCCATACCCTCCGTCTCGAGGGCCATGGCGACGTTGGACTCTACGATGAACTCTGCGTCGGCGGCAACGGCCCGGCGCACGGCAATCTCCGATGACATGGGCGGTAGTTTAGCAGGGTTGCTGTCTATAATGGGCCCAACTGTCGCAAAGGGTTCGTATGTACCACCTCTGTCGTATTGTTCCTTTACTCTCTTTCCTCTTTCTGCTGGCCATAGCGTTTCAGGTGGCCTGCGACGATGGTGAGGCAACCGGCGTTGCCCCTGATCCCATTCAAAGGGCCGCAGCCAACCCCACACCGTCAATGCCGACTGGGGAAACGCCCACGGCCACCCGCTCTCCATCGCCCATGCCCACGGTACAGGCGGTCTCCGCAGGCTCAGCGGCGGTCTCTACCGCAACCGCCACACCTCCACCCACTCGAAGGCCTGACCCTGCCCCAACTCCGGCACCCCTGCCGCTTACCCCAGGAATATTGAACTTCCCCAACCCGCAGGTGTCCGACGTTTCCGATGGCTCTCAGCGGGAGCCAATAGACTTTGACATCGGTGAGGCGACCCTGTGGCGGGACGTGATTGCCAAGCTCAAGGACGGGGAGGTCGCCTGTATCCGCAGGGAACTCGGCGAGGAGAGGTACCAGTGGGTGCTTGAAAGACCCGCTGTGCAGGAATTTGTGGTTGGCATGACGACCGACGAGCCGTGGGCAGAAATCTGGCAAGTGCTGTTGTGGGGATGCCTGGAGCAAGAGACGGCGGTGGACCTGTTCTGGGGCAACCTTGAGGGCCGTATCGACGAAGTGATTGACACCATGCGAGAAGGCAGCTTCGCGTATGGCGATGATGTGGAGCTATTTCTGGCAGAAGAGTGCCTGCGCGGAATGCTGGCGTACACCCATTTTTCGAGGTTCGTTGCCGGTGGACTTCCTGGCAAGTCGTGGCAAAGCCGGGCCCACGAGAACGACGAACTCGGATTCAGTATGTTTTTCCTGGGTCTCTATTTCTGCGTGATTCCACTTTCAGAGGAGGATGGGAGCTCCAGCTTTTCATCGGAATATGACATCTCCTGGGATGATGTGGCCAATAGGGTTACCGAAGGTGAGTCATCCTGCATTCGAGGAGCACTGGGCCTGGCAGACGAGCCTGCGATCGGCCAGCAAGTATTCAATGGGCGCACGGAGCCTTGGGGAATATCGGCCTGGGGCTGCCTATCGCGGGAGAACGCAGCCCACCTGTTCGAAGCAAGTGATCCCTACCAAGAATTCATTGTCAGCAAGGCTAAAATTCTGGAATACGGCGGAGACGACATTGACTGCATCCGCGAAGCCCTGCATAAAGTCGACTACACGTTGCTGGCAGCGGACAGTCTGCCTGGCACCGACCCACTGCAGGGCACGCCGTATTTTGCGCTCGTTACGGCCCTTGCCCATTGCCAGTCCGAAGCCCTGTCGGGATATGAGAATTATAATAAGGACAAGATTGGCGAAGCGTCCCTGTCCCCAGGTATTTCGGCATCTGGTGCTGTGAATTACCCGGCAGACATCGACGTATTCAGCATTGAGGTGGAGCAGGGCAAGATCTACCAGGTGAATGTGATGCCTGGTACTCTGCAGTATCCGCTGGCAGGCAGGTACGATTCCTCCTACAGATTTTCGGATCTGTATTTCACCTCGGATAGGTATTCTAATGAGGACGGCTCTCCCAGGCTCTTTCCAATTAGGTGCTATTCCACTGCAAAAGAACAGGAATTCCCCTTGGAGTGGAAGGCAGAGCGCTCGGAGTTACTCCAGATTATCGTCTGGGGCGGCAGTTGCGACGACTTGGGCACATACAAGTTGACCCTCTCGGAGTCCGAGGGCGAATAAGACGACCGTGCGGGAAATCGCAACAGAGTCACCCCCGTCAAAGTGGGGGGAACAATCACGTGAATCATTGGCTCTGGATTCCAATCCTGCCCCCGTTCCTTGACCCTCTCATCGGCCCAAACATACAATCGAATAGAGAAACCACTCATCCGGCGCATAGGTCTGCGAAATGTTTGAGAATCTGACGGAACGGCTCACCGGCATCTTCAACCGGCTGTCCAGCAAGGGACGGCTGACCGACAAGGACATCGACGAGGCCCTGTCGCTGGTGCGGCGGTCGCTGCTTGAGGCCGACGTCAACTTCCGCGTGGCCCGCGACTTCGTGGCCCGGGTCAAGGAGCGGGCCCAGGGCTCAGAGGTGCTGGAGAGCCTCACGCCCGGCCAGCAGGTGGTCAAGATCGTCCACGAGGAGTTGACCGATCTGCTGGGCGGCGGTTTGTCTGGATCAGGTCGCACGGGCATCACCCTGTCCAGCCAGGCCGTATCCCCGCTGATGCTGGTGGGGCTGCAGGGCTCCGGCAAGACCACCACGGCGGCCAAGCTGGCCATGGAGCAGCGCAAGCAGGGCCACCGCTCCCTCCTCATCGCCGCCGACCTTCGCCGTCCCGCCGCTATCCAGCAGCTGGAGACGCTGGGCCGCCAGCTGGACATTCCCGTGTACTCCGAGGACCCAGGGTCCTCCAATGCCGTCAAGGTGGCCCGCAACGGACTTGCCCGGGCCGCTGAGCTGGGTGTCAACTGGGCCATCGTCGACACCGGGGGCCGCCTGCAGATCGACGACGAGCTGATGAAGGAACTGGAAGAGATCAGGGACGCCGTCGATCCTCACGAGACGCTGCTGGTGGTCGACGCCATGACCGGCCAGGATGCCGTGAACACGGCTGAGGGATTCCACCAGCGTGTGGGCCTGACCGGGCTGATCATGAGCAAGATGGATGGCGACGCCCGCGGCGGCGCGGCCTTGTCCATCACCCGCGTTTCCGGCGTGCCCATCAAGTACATGGGCGTGGGGGAACGCCCCGATGGGCTCGAGGTTTTCCACGCTGACCGGCTGGCCTCCCGGATACTGGCCATGGGCGACGTGCTGACCCTGATCGAGCGGGCACAGGAGGCCGTCGACGAACAGAAAGCCAAGGAGATGGAGCGCAAGATCCGTCAGGCCAGCTTTGACCTGAACGACTTTCTGGACCAGCTCCAGAGCGTCAAGAAGATGGGCTCGCTGGACCAGATAATGGAAATGATCCCCGGCATGGGAAGTGCCAGCCGCAAGATGATGGCAGGGGACCTGGACGAGACCAAACTACTCCGCATCGAGGCCATCATCCACTCAATGACTCCCGATGAACGCCAGCGGCCGGAGATCATAAACGGCAGCCGCCGCCGCCGTATTTCGCGGGGAAGTGGTACCACGCCCCAGGACATCAACCAACTGCTGAATCAGTTCAAGCAGACCCAGAAACTGGTCCGCCAGATTTCCCGCTCCCGTAATCCGGCCAATCTGATGAAGATGTTCAGCCGGTAGAGACCACGGGAACTAGTCCTATACCATACCGGAGCGCATGGCGGCGAACAGGTAGGCGGTGGCGTAGCTGCGCCACGGCCTCCATCGCTCTGCCAGTTGCTCCACCTCCGCGTCGTTCACGGCCTCACCGTCCCGGAACAGGTTGGAAACTCCCCGGCGCAGGGCCAGGTCGCCCAGCGGCAGGGCATCGGGGCGGGCAAGTCCCCGGACCAGCGCCCATTGTGCGGTCCACTTGCCGATGCCCCGCAGGCTAACAAGGCGACGCACGAATTCATCGTCCGGCAATTGTTGCAGTTCTCTCCATGCCGGCTGGAGCGCCTCCCTCGCAAGGCCGTGGATGTATTCCGACTTACGCTGGGTCAGCTTGAGGGTGCGCAGCTCATCGGGAGTGGATGAAGCGATTTCCTCGGGACGGGGAAAGGCGTAATAGAGCACGCCATCGAACTCTGCAGTGGCACCGTAGCGCTCTATGACCAGGGTCCGCATCATTCTCGCCACGCTGGCGGAGATCTGTTGTCCCAGGACGGCCAGCACCAGCGACTCGAACAGGGTCGCGGTGCGCGGCAGATGCAGGCCCCGAAACTGGTTGACCAGTCCCTGCATCTCCGGTTCAATTTCAGCCTGACGATAGAAGGGAGCCAGGTCCTGTTCTGCTCCAAGCATCCATTGCACCTGGGCGGCAGCAATATGTTCGTCGCTGGCTTCCAGTGCTTCGCCCTGCAATTCAAGAGCGAGGACGGGCGCGTCCACACTGCCGGCGGAGCGCACGGAGACCAGGGCCAGGCGGCCATTGAGATCGAGCAATCGCTGGTAGATGCCCTCACCCATATTGTCGGCTCCGCTGCGGGCCTGGAAGTAGGTGTGGTAGCACGCCGTCAGCTCAAAGTCAAAGGGCGGCACCGGGTGCAGGCTGAATGCGAGCGTCCTGATCGCCACGGTCAGCCAGCCCCCAACAGCGCGGAGCCCAAGACGGTATATTTGGCGCCCGAGGGGTGCAGTTCACTGCGCATGACGTCGACCAATTCAACCTGCCAGGACACCGGCTGGGGGCCCGGTGTGGCTGACATCACCTCAGCGATGCGGGAGCGCTGGGCGTCGGAAACACTGCGGCGCGGACGGCCCAGGGTGATGTGGGGACGAAAGGCGCGCTCCTCCGGCGGATACCCCAGAGCGGTGATCGCTCCCTCGGCCCTTTGCTGCAGCGCCGAAAGCGCTTCCAGATCGCCGTCGATGCCGGCCCACAAGACCCGCGGCGCCCGTCGATTGGGAAACATTCCCAACCCGGTCAAGTTCAGCCGGAAGGGTCGATGTTCCCGCGAGAACTCCTCAACGCAGGCCAACAGGGGCGGGATCCCGGGCGACGGAATGTTGCCAAGGAACTTGAGGGTCAGGTGCATCCCGCTGGGGTCCGCCCATTGGATCCCATCGGGGACCTCCTGTTGTACTCGACCGACGGCGTCAATCAGCTGCTGCCGCGCTTCCTGCGACAGTCCAACGGCAACAAAGACGCGAACGGTGTCGTCACTCGTGCTCATTCTGAGTCCGTCCCTGTTTCCAGAGCCCGATTGAGCGTGGAACGGGCAGCAACGAGGTCAATGTATGACCGCACGGTCCAGTCAAGGCCACTGCTTTCCGTGTATACGGCGGGAACGGCACAGTTGACTCGTCCCTCTACCCGGTACTGTTCTGCCCGCTGACGCGCTCCATCGGCGTACACGGCGATCGAGAGGCCTCCGAGGTCCTTGACCAAGCGAAAGCACGGCACGTCGGTCTCGCCGTCGCCCACGTAGATCATGTTCTCAAATGGGACAGGACGCTCGCTCTGCGGGACGAACTTGTTGATGTTCGAACTGTCCTCCCATTCGTGGGCGCCCTTGTTGATTCGAAAGAGATATTGGGTCTTGGTCGTGAAGTTGATGGCAACTGCAGGCCAGACAGCCAGCCCCTTGGCATCGTAAAGGAATTTGGATGCATAGATGCGACTGAACTTGGGCGCAATTGAAGTTCCTTCGATGATTTCCGAATTCCCCGATGAAATAACGTAGTGTTCTACAAGCACACCCTTGGAATCACCATATGCGTCTATGCGGTCAAACCAGCCTGCCACCCCGGGGAAGAATTCAATCTGTCGGCTTCGGGCAACCAGATCGTCCCTTCTCACCGGAATTCCGGCCTCTTTCGCTTTTTCCAGCATCAAGAACATGTAGGCCAAGATGCCATCGGCCTGGTTCCGCTCGGCGAGGGCATCGACCTCTCGCCAGAATTCACCCGCAGTCATGCCGACGTCCGGAATGAACTGACGCTCCTGCATATTGCCAGGTGCCAGCGTTCCATCGAAGTCGTAGATGATGGCCAGTGGTATGGCGCCGTCGGACATACGCGGCTCCTGAAAACCCGGTGCAATTACCCGGTGCAATTACCCGGTGCAACGACATTTTACGTCAAGTAGCTCTCCGCGCCACTATGCCTTTGCCCGCAGAGTTGCGGCAACCTGGTCGTACCAGGCCGTCAGATCGTCCACCGAGTAACGCGCGTTGGCGGGACTTGGATTGGGCACCACGAATACGGGGCTGGAACCTATGCTCCGGGGCTGCAAACCCAACTCCGGGGACGCCCTTTCCCCTTCCCCGTAACGCAGGTATGACTTGTAGGCCATCAGACCGTGGAAGCAGACCAACTGGGGCTGGCACTCCAAGAGCTTGTCTCGCAGCAACGGGGCCCATTGGCGATAGTCGGCGGCCTTCAACCCGCTGCCCTGCGGCGTTGGACGCTTCACCACATCGGTAAAGCCGATGCCGTACTCAAGCAGCAATGCCGCGTCGGCTGGAGTGCATTCCCGGCCCAAGGCGCCTGGCAGCAAAGAGGAGCGATTGAATGCGGGCCAGAATCGGTTGCGCGGGTTGGCGAAGTAATAGCCCTCGCGTGCCGAGTATTCCGACGGGTTAAGGCCGACGAAAACCAGCCTTAACCCAGGCTCCAGCAGGTCGGGTAGAGTCCGCATTGACTCGGGGCCGATTGAGTCCGTCGAGTCCTGCGTGGTCACCTTACAGCCCCAGGAGACGGGCAGCGTTTTCTCCCAGTACCTGCCGTCGCTGGCTTTCGTTCAATTGGGAGTTGGCAACCTCCCCCAGGGGGCGAGAGGGAGGTAGAAGAGGGTAGTCGGTGGCGAACAGGATACGTTCAGCTCCCACCAGGTCGGCAACTCTCACGTATATGTCTGAGCGGTATAGGAAAGGAGAGGCCGCCGAATCGAAGTAGACATTGGCAAGCGAGGCCCCCACCTCGGGCATCAGCGAGTAAAAAGGAAGGCCGCCACCCCAGTGGGCACAGATGATTATATTCTCCGGGAAACTCAGGACGAATTGCCAGACCTTGTCGGGAGTGGTCATGCCTTTTCCGGGGTAAAGGTGTCCCACCGGTTCGGAGCAGTGCAGTAGCACGGGAATGGCCAGGGAACTGGCCAGGTCCATCACGGGGGCCATTGCCTGGCCGTCGACGACATCGAACTGCTGTGTGTCCGGGTGCAACTCGCCTACACCGCGGAGACCGGCGTCGTAACAACGCTGTAACTCGGCCACAGCCGCATCCCCCCATGCCGGGCTAACCGATGCAAACCCCGTGAGGCGTTCAGGGTGCTTGGCTACCGCCTCAATTAGGTAGTCGTTGGCCTCCACAGCCACCCCGTGGTCGGACCACCCCATACCCATCACGACGGCGCGCTCTACACCATCGTGATCCATGGCTTGAATCAGGGAAGGAGCGTCGGCGATGCGTGCGGACGGATCAGTCAGTATCTCGGCGAAAGTCGCGTCGCGGGAGGCAAGCTCGGCGCGGCGACCAGGGAAGGAAGGCGGGAGTATGTGGCAGTGGGCGTCAACGATCATATCGATACGAGGGGCACTGCCGGGCGATGAAGAGTTGACCGGCGTTCCTGGCTACGTCTCAATTAGTGGTCGCGGCCATTGTCACTGAATTCGTTGTCACTGTAGACGGCAGTCTCGCGTCCCTGGAAAACGTGGACGACAAAATTGTTGCGAACTATGCCAACCGCGTCCGCTATGTCCTCGTCCACGGCGTCCATGATTTCCTGAATGGCCTGCTGTGTCAGGCTTTCGTCCACGGCCAGCGAAACGTGCACCATTTCGGCGGTGAAATGTATGTCCACCCGCCCAACGGTGCGGTCGAACTCGACTATGTTGTAGGCCTCGGAGAACGGGGTGCGAACTTCCCGTTCGAATGTGAAATCAGCCATTGTCAGACAGGCTCACGATTGCGGATTTGGTTTACGGCCTGACCTGGCCGTTCCCCATAATGACCCACTTGTATGAGGTGAGTTCCTTAAGCCCCATCGGACCCCGGGCGTGCATTTTCTGGGTACTGATGCCCACCTCCGCCCCTAGGCCAAACTGCCCGCCGTCAGTGAACTGAGTGCTGGCGTTGACGTAGACGGCAGCGGCGTCCACCTCGTCGAGAAACCGCATGGCAGCAGAGTAGTCCTCGGTGATGATCGCCTCCGAGTGTCCGGATCCGTAGGCCTCAATGTGTTCCAGCGCCTCGTCCATTGAGTCCACCACCTTGACTGCGGCGGTGAGGGACAGGAATTCGCGCCCCCAGTCTTCTTCCTGCGCTGGTTGAACGTTCCAACCGGTGCCAGGACCCAGGATGGTGAGTGCGCGGTTGTCGCAGTGCAACTCCACGCCCGAGGCAGCCAGCCCGGCAGCGATGCGCGGCAGCCCCTCGACAGCCACCGCCGAATGCACCAGCAAAGTGTCCAGGGCGTTGCAGATGGTTGGCCGCCGCACCTTGGCGTTAAACGTAACATTGGTGGCCATGTCCAGGTCGGCAGCCCGGTCCACGTAGGTATGACAAACGCCGACGCCCCCGGTGACCGCTGGCATCGTGGCGTTCTCCCCGACGTACCTCACCAGGCCATCGCCTCCGCGAGGGACAATCAGGTCAATATGCTGGTTCATCTTGAGCATTGCTTCGACCAGTTGCCGGTCAGGATTATCAACGAACTGCACGGCCTCGCCTGGTGCGCCGGCGTCGACGAGTGCCCGCCGGATCAATTGGACCAGGATCGAATTGGAGCGGAGTGCCTCCTTTCCTCCCCTCAGGAAGCATGCATTCCCCGACTTGAAACACAGGCCAAAGATATCAACGGTCACGTTGGGACGGCTCTCATATATGCTGGCGACGACCCCCAATGGAACTCGACGACGGCCGACCACCATACCGTTGGGCAGGGTGTTCATTTCGATGGTCTCGCCGACCGGATCCGGCAGGGACGCAATCTTGCGCTGCTCGGAGGCAGTGCTGCGGAGGCGGTCGGGAGTGAGCAGCAGCCGGTCGATCATCGCCTCGCTGAGCCCATCAGCACGGGCACCTGCACAGTCCTCGGCGTTGGCCTGCAGGAGCTCCTTAACGTCGCCCTCCAGCAATTCCGCCAGGTTGTTTAATACCTGGTTCTTTACGCTGGTAGAAAGCCTTGCCAGTTGCCGCGACGCCTTCCTCGCCGCCCGCCCGTGCCCGATCAGATCTTCAACGGTCTTGGTAGTCATTCAGCACTCGTTCGTTTATCCGGATCAACTTCGGACGAAAATAGAGGTCGCATCGAGCAATAATCACAGCAGCACCAGGTTGTTGCGGTGGACCACCTCTTGGCCGTAATGGTAGCCAAGGGTTTCTTCGATCTTGCCGGAGCTCAGGCCGCGTATGCGCTGGATGTCACCCGCGCTGTAGTTGGCGATGCCGCAGGCGATGTTTTGACCCGACGCGTCCATGATAAACACGGTATCACCCCTGGCGAATTCGCCGTCCGCGCGTTTCACCCCGGCGGGCAGCAGGCTGCGATGATCGTCCCTGAGGGCGATCACGGCACCGTCGTCAACGACCACCTGTCCCCGCTGCGAGATACCGCCCAACATCCACCGCTTGCGGGCCTCCAGCTTCTCATCGGCCGCCTCAAAATACGTCCCGACGGGCTCGCCGGACGCCGCCCTGACGGCAATGCCGTCGTCCCGCCCGTGGGCCATGATCATAGGGATGCCGGAGGTTGTGACCAGCCGGGCCGCCTCCAGCTTGGTCGGCATCCCACCGCGTGCCCAAGGCTGCAGCTGCCGTCCCGCCATGGCTTCGATGCTTGGGTCAATCCTTTCGACCCTGGGAATGAGAGTTGCCTTTGGGTCGACACGGGGATCGGCGGTATACAGGCCATCAATGTCCGTAAGAATCAGCAGCAGATCAGCGTCCACCAGGTTGGCGACCAGGGCAGACAGCCTGTCGTTGTCGCCAAACACGGCGCCAATCTCGTCGACGGCCACGACGTCGTTCTCGTTCAGGAGAGGAACGACCCCCATTTCAAGGAGACCCTGCAGGGTATTTCGCACGTTCAGGTAGGATTGGCGGTTGGACAGATCGCCGATGGTTAACAGGGCTTGGGCCACGGTGACCCCATGGGCAGCGAACTGCTCCTGGTAGATCTGCATCAGCAGGGTCTGGCCCACGGCAGCGGAGACCTGACGAGAACGAATATCGCGAGACACCGGACCGTGACGCCCCAGGGCTGCCCGGCCTGCTGCAATGGCGCCGGACGTGACCAGCATCACCTCGGCGCCCTGCTCTCGCAACTGGCATATCTGGCGCACTAGGCTGCTGAGGACCGTCAGGTTCACCCCTGCAGTGTCAGAGCCCCCTCCGGAGAGGATAGCCGTACCGGCTTTGATTACAATCCGCTGGTAAAGAATCGGTGGCGAAACGTCACTCACGTCAGTCGCGCCTGCCAGCCGGTCGGAACAACGAAGTCTGACTTTGGTCATTAAATCGCACTCGGAACTGCGGGGAATCTGGAGGAGCCATGAGCAGCCAAATCTCGCAATGGATATCTGCCCTCCCATAATATAGGCTGAGGCAAGTTTCGTCATTCTGGTTGCGAGGCAAGTTTCGTCATTCTGGTTGCGGCCTGCCTTTTCGCTTTTGGAATACCGCCAGGCACTTGCTGGGTGGAGGGATAGCCGCGGATGTCCATTAATAGGGACAATGCCGGAGTCCGCTACGCTTGAAACGCGATACCGCATGAATTACGCTGGATTGGACTATTTGTCAGGGCTGTAAGTTCTGGATTGTGGAGGGTTTGACTATGGCCCGCGTTGGAACTGCATTTTCCTGCTCAAAGTGCCACAACAACCAATATGAATCGGAAGAGATCCGGACCACTGGCAAGTATTCGCGGTTCTTTGATATGCAGAACAAGAAATACACCGCCGTGTCCTGCACCCAGTGCGGCTACACGGAATTATTCCGGGGAGACTCCTCCAAGCTGGGTAATTTCCTGGACCTCCTCGCGGGCGGTTAAACGAGTTGGCAGGATCAACCTTTCGCCAGAAAGAGCTTGATTAAAGGGAAAAGCGGCGAGATAAAAGGAAACGCGAGCGCCGCATTTTGTAGGGGTTGGAAACCTGCCAACCCCTTGTTTGGCGTGCCGTAAATTGGTGAGGACAGTGAGAAATATAGCCCTCCAAGCCTTTATTCTCCAAAAACGGGAACGTACGGAACGGTTTAATGTCTCTTAGCGGAATTCTGAAATTACTGGACGAACACCCTGAATTCCGACAAGCCGTCGACCATGCGGCATCCGGGGAATCGGGAACAGAGACCGTAAGGCAAGGGGCAAGGGAGGCGTTCATCGCGTCCTTGGCTCTGCGTGGTGCCGGACCTCTGCTGGTGGTCGCCCCCCGTCCCGAGGACGCACGGCGACTGCACGACCAGTTACTGGGCTGGCTGGGCGAGGAGGCGCCCGTGTACCTGCTGCCGGAGCCGGAGGTCCTGCCTTTCGAGCGGCTGGCCGTGGACGGCAACACCAGCAACCAGCGCCTGGCGGCCCTTGCCGCTCTTGCAGCTGCCAGGGATGACGCACGCACCGATTCGGACGACGGCGAAGCACATCAGCCGCCGGTGGTGGTCTGCTCCATCGGTTCGGCCCTGCTCTACACTGCGCCCCCGGACCTGATGGCCGGGCGGTTGCCCTCCTCCGGCGAACCCTGTATCTGGAGGGTTGGCGACAGGGTGAGGCTCGATTCGGTGCTTTCACAGTGGGTACAGATGGGATACCGCCACGAACCCGTGGTGGATTCGCCCGGTTCGTTTAGCCACCGCGGAGGCATCCTCGACATCTTCCCGCCTGATTGCGAGCTCCCCCTCCGTATCGAGCTGTTCGACGATGAAATCGACACCATTCGCCGATTCGACCCCCTGACCCAGCGGTCGGTGGGATCCGCGGCCGAGGTACGTCCCATCCCGGCCCGGGAACAGCTGCCGGGTGTCGCTGCAACGGGTTGCCTGAGGGCACGGGCTGACGCCATGGACTTTTCAAGGTGCAGCGACACGATCAGGGAGCGGATGGAGGAGGAATTGCAGGGTCTGACCGATCCTGGCATACCTGAGTCCAATCCCGAGATCCTGTCCTTTTACAGTGGGCTGATCAACCACTCCCCGCTGCTGCACTACCTTGGCAGCGACGCGACGGTCCTGCTGGAACGCGCGGGGCGGGTGGAAGCGGAGGCGTCGGAGCTTGAGGAACGGTTCGAGCGGATGCGCACCGCCAGGGAGGACCGGGGGGAGCTTCCCGCCAACTTCCCCTCGCCCTGCATGAGCTGGGAGCAGTTTGCATCGTTGCTTCCCAATCACCACGTGGTTGAGCTGCAAACGTGGGTCGGTGAGGAGGAAGACCACATATTCCTTCCGGCCATCCCTTACTATGGCCGGCTGGAGCAACTCTCGGCAGACATCCTGAGACGGCAGGGGGAACCAGTAGCGGTGGTGGCGGTCACTCAGCACGCCCGACGGGTGGCGGAGATCCTGGAACAGCAGGGCGTCAACGCCTCGGTAGCGGTCGAACTCTCGGATACTCTGGAAGCCGGCCAAGTGTGCATTATTCCCGGGTCACTCCGGAACGGCTGGTCTATCGAGATACCAGCAAACGCTAATGGGCAGAACGGCACCGGAGGGCGCAGGAAAGGACGATCCGCAGCACAGCAACGGGTATCGCGGCTTGACCTTCTCACCGACGCCGAGTTGTTCGGCACTGTCAAGGAACGCCGCCAGCGCCGTCCCCGCCGTGCCGAGCGCGGACCGGACATCACCTTGGCGGACCTTGAACCGGGAGTGTTCGTTGTTCACATCGACCACGGTGTTGCCCGCTTCGCTGGAACGACCCACATGGGCGACGGCGCCGACGAGCGGGAATACCTGGTGCTGGAATATGCCGACAGCGACAAGCTCTACGTCCCGACGGACCACCTGAACCGGGTCAGCGCCTACGTTGGTGCACAGGAACACGCGCCTGCGCTCACCCGTCTGGGCGCGGCTGATTGGACCCGCATCAAGCAGCGTGTTAAGGGTGCCGCCAGGGAGATGGCCCAGGAACTGCTAAGGCTCAACGCGGCGCGTGAAATCGCCGAGGGGCACGAGTTCAGCCCCGACACCGGCTGGCAGCAGGAGCTGGAGGACTCCTTTCCCTACCTCGAAACACCCGACCAGGCACAGGCCATCGTCGACGTAAAGTCGGACATGGAGCGCACCAGGCCAATGGACCGCCTCATTTGCGGCGACGTCGGCTACGGCAAGACCGAGGTGGCGCTAAGGGCAGCGTTCAAGACTGTCAGCGACGGCATGCAGGTGGGAATCCTGGTCCCGACCACCGTGCTGGCCCAGCAGCACTACGCAACCTTCACCGAGCGGCTCAGCCCGTTCCCGGTTCGGGTAGAGGTGCTCAGCCGCTTCCGCACACCCAAGGAGCAACAGCAGGTCGTAGAAGGACTGAAGGCCGGTGAGGTGGATATCGTCATCGGAACCCATCGACTCCTGCAGAAAGACGTGCGTTTCAAGAATCTGGGCCTCGCGGTGGTGGACGAGGAGCAGCGGTTCGGCGTGACCCACAAGGAACGGTTCAAGCAGTTGAGACGGCAGGTAGACGTGCTGACGCTGAGCGCGACTCCCATCCCGCGCACGCTGAATATGGCCCTGTCGGGCCTCCGGGACCTCTCATCGATAGCGTCGGCGCCCGAAGCCCGCCTGCCGGTCAAGACCTTTGTTTCGGAATACTCTGAGGATGTGGTAAAGGAGGCCATCCTCCGCGAGATGGAGCGCGGGGGCCAGGTCTTTTACCTGCACAACCGGGTTCGCAGCATCCACCAAACGGCAGACGACCTTCGCAAGATGGTGCCGCACGCCCGCGTCGTCGTGGGCCACGGGCAGATGCCGGAGTCAGAGCTCGAGGACGTGATGGTGGACTTCGCCAAAGGCGAAGCGGATGTGCTGGTATGCACCACCATTATCGAGTCGGGCCTGGACATGCCGAACGTCAACACTTTGATTGTAGAGCGGGCCGACCGGTTCGGTTTGGCCCAGCTGTACCAGTTGCGCGGTCGGGTCGGGCGCGGGCAACACCGCGCTTATGCCTACCTGCTGGCGCCGCGGGGACGACGCATTACGGAGGCGGCGGAGATGCGTCTGCAGGCGATACTGGAGGCCTCCGACCTGGGGGCGGGATTCCGTATCGCGATGCGAGACCTCGAGATCCGTGGCGCCGGAAACATCCTGGGAGCCGACCAGAGCGGACACATCCAGGAGGTCGGGCTCGACCTCTATACCCAGTTGCTTCACGAGGCCGTAAGGGACCTGGAAAGGGACCAGGGCCGGTCGGAGCAATCCGTTGCAGAGAATGTCGGCGAGGAGCCCACTCGGATCGAACTCCCACTGAATGCCGGTATCCCCGAGAACTACATAGAGCACCTTCCAACGCGCCTCTCGGTCTACCAGCGCCTGGCCAAGTTGGGGGAGCGTCGCGAATTGCCGGCGATCCGCGAGGAACTCCGCGACCGGTTCGGGCCGTTACCCGAGGAAGTGGAAAACCTGCTGAAGGTGTCGGAAATACGGACCATCGCTGGCGCTGGCGGCGCCGAGTCGGTAATCCGTTCCAGCGAGTCAATCGTAATAACATTAAGGAACGCCGTGGGAGGAGCCAGGGCGCCATTGCAGAGAGCGCTGGGCCCTGCAACGCAAGTAGGCAACGCGCAGATACAGATGCCTCTGCGGCCCCTTGGCGACCAGTGGCTATCACGCCTGACAAGGACCCTGGAGAGGCTGCAGGTTTTCACCGAGAACCTGCGGCAACTCGCCGTAGACGCGGCCACCGGATAGCAGAGGATATTCGGTTGCTCCCGCGGTTACAGATCGATGTCTTGGATCTATGGAAAAGGATGAGTCGATAATGTTTTTCAAGGTTCGGACAACTGCGTTGTTCTCCGTAACAATGCTCCTGGTTCTTGCGGTGCTTACTGCCTGTGGCGGCGGTGATGCATCGGATACGGCAGGTAGCGACTCGGACGACGGCGGCGACCGCGAAATGGCAGCCGACTTCGCCATCATAGTGTCGCAAGGGCAGGACATCCTCGGCGGGGATAGCGTGGCAATGGCTTCGCTGGTGGGCGAAAAGCCGGTGGTACTGAACTTCTGGGCGGCGGAATGCCCCCCCTGCCGTGCCGAACTTCCCGAGTTCCAGGAATTCCACGAGGAGTATGGCGATCGAATTCTGGTACTCGGAGTTGACCTCGGCCAGTTCACCAACCAGGGAACGCCGGAACAGGGCCGTGGACTCCTTGCCGAATTGGGAGTGCACATACCGGCGGGGTACACCGAAGACCCTCAAATCCTGCCGAAATACCAGGTACTGGGCCTGCCCACGACGATCTTCATCAACGCCGACGGTTCCATCCACGACGCATGGACCGGCGCACTAAACAAAGATACGCTCATCGAAAAGGGCGAGGAGATGCTGGGAGGCTGAATAAGGCAACCCGCAACTCTATTCGAACTCCCCTCATGACCCGTTCTCCTTTCCGGGTGTTGGCTGATCCGGGTGTTGGCTAAAATAGGGGTGTGCTAAAATAATTCAGTCGGGGTGTAGCGCAGTGGCTAGCGCGCTACGTTCGGGACGTAGAGGCCGGTGGTTCGAATCCACTCACCCCGACCATTAATGGTGGCAGCCGGGCAAGCCCCTCCTTAACGGGAAGGGGCTTTTTGTTGTGCTATCATTTGCGCGGCCCAAATTATGGATGATTGCAAATAGGAGGCCCGCTTATGCCGTTCGGAGGCAATGACTGGCTCGCCTTGACCCCTGAAGAGGCCTTGGAGCCCGAAATCCCCATCTGCGACCCGCACCACCATTTCTGGGACTATCGCACCGAGCGGATTCCCTTCCAGCGTTACCTGCTCCACGAACTGGCGGATGACGTGAACGGCGGCCACAACGTCCGCTCGACGGTATTCGTTGAGGCGCGGTCCATGTATCGTCCCGGCGGCCCTGAAGAGATGCGGCCAGTGGGCGAGGTGGAGTTCGTGCAGGGCCTGGCGGCGGCCAGCGACAACGGGCTCTACGGCCCCTGCAAGGCTGCGGCAGCCATCGTCGGTCACGCCAACCTGAATCTCGGCGACAACGTCCGGCCCGTGCTGGAGGCACTCCAGGCCGCCAGTCCAAACCGCTTCCGTGGCATCCGGCACTCCGTGACCTGGGACCCGCACCCCGAGGTGGAGAACACTGCGGCGCACAAGGCCGAAGGCCAGCTGAGCAGCGACAATTTCCGGGCTGGCGCCCGCGTGCTGGCCGACATGGGTATGACCCTTGAAGGCTGGATGTTCTTCCCACAGATGCAGGAACTGGCCGATTTCGCTCGAGCCGTTCCAAACCTGACCATCATACTGAACCACATAGGTGGGCTATTGCGGGAGGGACCCTACGCCGGGCGTGACGGCGAAATATTCGACCAGTGGCGCGAGGGTATCGCCGCCGCCGCCTCTGCTCCCAACGTGGTCATCAAGTTGGGCGGGATAGGAATGCCGCGCACCGGATTTGACTGGCACAACCGGTCCAGGCCCGCGGGGTCCGAGGAGTTGGCGGCAGACATGAAGCCCTTGATCGACTATTGCATTGACCAGTTCGGCCCCAGCCGCTGCATGTTCGAGAGCAACTTCCCGGTGGACAAGGTGTCGTACTCGTACACTGTGATGTATAACGCCTTCAAGCGGCTGACAACCCAGTATTCAGCGTCGGAACGTACGGATATGTTCCACGACGTGGCCGCGCGAGTTTACCGGGTCGAGTACTAGTCCGGGTGGTTTCTCTATGCCTCGCTGGCCTTCGCGCGTCGCAGGTAGGCCGCTGGACCCACTGCCCTTTTCAACAGGGCCGGTTGATGATAAGTTAGCTCGGTAGTTTCTGCGAAAAACTGGCTAAGGGCGCTATCGGATACGGCCCCCGATTTTCTGCGGGGGCCGCTGTTTGTGAAACGCCGGTGGCGGCTACGCGAATCTGACCGTCAGATTTCGCTCTTTCAACGCTAACCGGATGTCGAAGGTCGTACTCGTTGGTAATAGCCGTAGCATTCATCCTGATGACCGTCTTCTTTATGGCGGGCCTGTATGTGGCCGGCGCTTTGGGAAGTCTGGCTCTTCTCCTGATGGAGATGTACTCCGACGCGCCGTTATCCAACATAATGTCCAACCGCGTCTGGGAGACCTACAACAGGTTCCTGCTGGTAGCCATTCCGCTGTTCATCCTGATGGGCGAGCTCGTGCTGCGCAGCGGCATCGCCGACCGCATGTACCGGGCTCTGGACCGCTGGGTGGCACCCATCCCCGGCGGTCTGCTGCACACCAACATTGTCTCCTGCGCTATCTTCGCGGCGTGTTCCGGTTCCAGCATCTCCACGGCCGCCACTATCAGCAGGGTAGCTCTGCCCACATTCCACACCCGCGGCTATAACGAGCGGCTGGTCGTGGGATCCCTTGCCGCGGGCGGTACCCTGGGCATCCTCATCCCGCCCAGCGTGCTGCTGCTCATCTACGGCTTGAGCACGGGAACATCGGTCGGTCGGCTGTTCCTTGCGGGGTTCATCCCCGGCGCCATCATGGCCATGGTATTTATGGCGTTTATCGCCTCCGCTGCCATCATTTGGCCGAGGGTCGCCCCGCGAAACGAGGGTGCGACCTTCCTCAGCCGACAGGGTTGGATTGACCGAATCGCGGGCTCCATAGCTGTGGGCCCTGTAATCATCCTCGTTCTGGCGGTGCTCGGTTCTATCTACGGGGGCATCGCCACCCCCAGTGAGGCTGCGGCAATCGGGGTTTACGGCTCGTTCGTCCTGGCATTCCTCTACAATTCAAAACCCCTGTGGCTTCCTGTCTTTGCCGGCCTGCTCAGAATAGTCGGTCTTGCCCGCCACTACGACTTAGTGCGTTTTTTGATAGGCACTGTGGTGGGATTCGTGGTCGTTCACCTGACGGTGCAGACCGTCTATCTCGTGTTTTTCCCGAATCAGTCACTCTTCGTCACTCAGGAGGTAGCAGAGGCGATCTTCCTGCTTGAGGTGCTGGTACTCCCTCTTACGGGTTGGGTCTTCATACTATCCGAGGTTTCCCAGCAGGAATTGCTGGAGACCCGAATGGCATCGCAAACCCAACTTAGCGCGATTATGCGCTCAAACATCGAAATGATCCGGGAAGTGTTCATGTCCACCATGCGCACTACCTGCATGATCATGTTCATCCTGATGGCCGCGTTCACCCTGCAGTTCGCCTTCGCCTATCTCCGTATTTCGCACGCACTGGCCGATCTGGTGATATCTCTCGACCTGACCCAGATGGAGTTGGTAGGAATATTGATCGTCTTCTACCTCCTGCTGGGCACCTTCATGGAGAGCTACTCCATGCTTGCCACCACCCTGCCCATCCTCCTGGAAACATTGTTGCGGTCCGGAATCGACCTGCTGTGGTTCGGCATCATAATGATCATCCTGCTGGAGGCCGCCCAGATCAGTCCTCCCCAGGGACTATCTCTATACGTACTGCACGGCGCCCGCCAGGAGACAGCCGAGGTACGCGGAGTCACGGAGGCAGAGACGATCAACGACGTTTATATAGGGGTCCTGCCGTTTATGGCCTGCATGGCCATAGTCATTGGCATTCTCATGGTGTTTCCGGAACTCGTTACGTGGCTGCCCGACCAAGCCAAGGGCGCGCGCTGATCGAGTCATCGCTTGCTATCAGCCATACAGTGACTCTACTAGACGGTAAGTACAGATCAATTCCTTTGCGTATACTCTCCAGGAGTTTTGAGCCGCAGAATACCATCACTGATGAAATTTCAATACGATTGTCGCAATAGTTAGCCACAATAATGGTCTTTTTGACTCAGTTCTTTACCAGATAATAGGATGTATTTCATTGCCTGATGAAATTGAGCAACAGACAGAATTGGGATGCTGAAAAGCACTCTGAAAGTAAGTTCGTCATGCTGATCAGTCCCAGGGCCTGCGTTCACCGGATTTCTCCCATACTGCCCTTGACGGTACTGGTATTTGCGCTCGCAGCTAGCGGAGGGGACGATTCTGCTCCGGAAGCCACAGCGGTTGTTGCGCCGGAACCTACTGCCACCCAACCACCGGCCGTCGGGAGTTCGTCTGCGGTCGCCACCGAATCGCCAGAGCCGACTGCTACCGTGACTCCTGAAGCAGAGGAAACCGGGGAAACAGCGAGAGCCGAACCCACTGCAACGAGGCCGCCAGCTCCCACAGAACCACCAGCAACGGAGGCGCCCGCCGTTACCGAGACTCCTCCCACGCCCGAATCGGCTGCCATGTCCGACGCGGAGAAACTCGCGGCCTACGCCGCAGAGCACGCCAACGGCCCAGGCGCAATTTTCGTTGGGGACCCGTCGCAGCTCATCGGGCCGCCACCCCACGAGGGCCTGATGTTCTCGATGCCCGGGGCGGTCTACCAGCAGATAGCCGGGCTGGGATTGCAGGGATCCGAGGCACTGGGTATTCCTGGCCACATGTTCATCTACACCAGCGACTACTACAACGGCCTGATCGAAAAAGCCAACCTGACCAATCCAACAGAGCTGGCTTCCTCAGGAGAGACCATTGAAATCCAGCACGTATGCCTCGACCGGAAGCTGCCGCCTTGCGTCCTGATCCAGGCCTACCTGGCTCCCAACCTGGCTACAAGGACCAACGGGCAGGTAAAGATCTCGGTGATTTCGCTGACTGAGTTGGCGATCGCCGGGCCCGACACCCTTACTCAGGTCAGCGACGGCACGCTCGACATGGTCAACATCCTCACTGGCTACGTAGCTGGTGAGGTCCCGGCGCTGGAAGTGCAGTCCCTATGGGGCTCTGCTCCAGACTGGGCGACATCATATCTGATCCTCACGGCGCTGGCGGATGATGTTGACCTCCTGACAGAGGATGCGACGGGAGGTAGCCGGGTTTTCAACCGTAACTGGTTTGCCGGTTCCGACCAGTGGTTCTTTAGCGAAAACCCCCTCCAAACCATCGCAGATTACAAGGACCTGAAAATCCGCTCTAACTCATCGTCCATGTCGGACTTTATCAGGGGAATGGACGGTAAGGATGAATTCACGTCAATCGCAGAGCTTTACACCTCACTGGATCAGGGCGTCGTTGACGTCGCCGTCTATGGCGCTCTCCTGGCCGTATCGGCCAGGTTGCACGAGGTAACCGACTACATGTCGGGACCCATTATTGGCTTCGGCTATACCAACAACGTCATTAACAAGGATGTGTGGAGCAGCATCCCCTCAGACTTGCAGCAGATAATGATCGAGGAGGGCGCGATGGCGGAGCTTGAGGGTCTGCGACTGGCTCCCTTCCAGAATGTCGCCGCTGTCCAGATCAACGTACAGCTTGGCATGAGTCCGATACTTTTCTCCGAAGAGATCTACCAGCACATCCAGAACGTAGTGCTGCCGGAGCACGTAATCCCCGGCTGGGTGCGAAGGCTCGGATTCCCTGATAAGAACGCCGACATCGTCGCCGTCTACAACGGAAAGGCGAGTCCATATTCAGGCGTATGGATAAACGATGACGGTTCAACCAGGCACGTCCCGATAACCAGTGGTCCGCGGGCTGGTCAATAGGCCACGGCCCGCACTCAAATTGGTGCCCGCTGAGAACCGGCAGGCAATCGGCCAGTTCCCCAAAAATAACCCGCCCCTGACCGGGGTTAATTTAAGGAGGTCTGCCCCAGGATGATCCATCCTAGACTGATGATTGGCGCCTTACTAATTCTCACAACGCTGTTGTTCGCAGGGCTGGTGGCCTGCGGTGAGGCAGCAACCTCGGAACCGGAAGCCACGCAAGCGCCAGTGGCCACAACCGCTCCGGATGCAACGGCTGCCCCCACCGATGAGCCAGAGGCCATGGCGGAAGAAGACGAGGAAGAGTCCCAGACAACCACCACCACTACTACTACCACTACCTCCACCACCTCAGGCACCACCAGCACCACCACCGAAGAGCCCACGGAAGAGGCTATGACGGAATCTGAGGGCGATTCGATGATGATGGACCGCGAGGTCAGCGACGCCCTCATGCAGTACGCCATGGACAATGCCGGAGGACCCGGTGCCGTCTATGTGGGCGACATCAGCCAGATGGTGGGCCCGGCCCCGCTAAAGCCCTCCGGGGAAGCGGATACCGACCTTGGCGACTCGGAGGGCAACGTGCCTTTGAGCGCCCTGGAAGACCACCTGTGGCTCTACAACAGCGACTACTACTGGTCGCTGATCGAAAGGGCCGGCCTGGATGATCCGACCCAGCTCACCTCCAGTGGGGAAAGCCACACCATCCAGCACGCTTGCATCAACCGGGCACTGCTGCCGTGCAAGATCATCGAGCAGTTCTGGGCACCGAACCTGGAGGCCCGATCCGGCGGCCAGTTGAAACTGGAGGTCAGTTCCTTCCCTGAGTTGGGCTTGGCGGGACCGGACACCCTCCAACTGGTGTCTGATGGAACCCTGTCCATGGCCAACATCTACACCGGCTACGTGGCCGGTGCGCTCCCCGCCATCGAAGTCCAGTCCCTGTGGGGAATTTATCCCGACTGGGAAACGATGTACTACTCGCTGACGGACATGCATCCGCAGCTGGAGGCAATGGTTGCCGGCGAGACCGCTGGAGGAATCGTCGTAAACCACAACTGGTACTCAGGAAACGACCAGTTCTTCTTCAGCAAGACACCCCTGCGGTCGCTTGAGGATTTCGATGGGCTGAAGACCCGCAGCCACGCCGCTGCACTTTCTGATTGGATCAACGGCATGGGCGCCGAGGCCCAGTTCCTGGCTTTCGCCGAGGTCTACACAGCTCTGGAGCGTGGCATCCTTGACGCTGGGGTAACCGGCTCCACCCCTGGCCACGGGCAGCGGTGGTACGAGGTGACAAAATACCTCAACGGTCCGCTGAAGAGCCTTCTGTCCACCAACAACATCGTGAATGCCGACGTGTGGGATAAAATCCCCCCGGACTTACAGCAAATCTTCATAGAAGAGGGCGCCAAGTCCGAGCTGGAGCAACTGCGGCTCACCTCCATCCAGAACGTAACCGGTGTGCAGAAGAACATCGACGCCGGTATGGAACTGGTGGAGTTCACCCCCGAGCTGGCTGACTACAGCCTGAACGTAGCGGTCAAACAGCACGTCATACCCGGCTGGCTGCGCCGCCTGGGCTACCCCGAAAAGGGCGAAGACGCCGTTGAGATGTTCAACGTACACGTCGGCCCCTACGTCGGAGTGAGTATCGCCGCTGATGGCAGCATATCCGACGCACCCATCACCAAGGGCCCCCACGCCCAATAGCAGATTTCACCCGCAGGACCATGGCGCCCCTCCGCCGGAATGGAGGGGCGCTTTTCTTTTGTCGACTTATGCCATAGTCCATTCGCGATGGCACCCAATTTGAACTTTCCCTCCCGTGCAGCTCCCGGGCTCCGTTGGCCAGATACGAAAACGTGCCCTGTGCCGGTAGAATGTGAGCATAGAGGCCGACGTAGTGGGAATAAATCGGGCGACTGAGGAATATATTCGTAACGCGGGCTTCACGGTTGAGATGTTTTCCCTGCCGCCCTGAGCCATTCAGGGCTTGGGCGTCCATTACTGGTTCCCGATTGCATCACCCTTCAGGTTGAGCCAAATGTGATCGTACTGGCCTGAAAGGGATTGCGCTGGCTGAAAATTCGTGTATTATTGCCAAACAAAATGTGGCGGCTGTGTCCGCCTCATGGGCGCAAATATGGCATCACTAACTCATCAAGTTGGCAGGATCACGATTATGGCGATAACTATCCCAAGATTGATGTGGACCCTGGTAATAGGTTGGACAGGGTACATTGTGGCGCTACTGATCCTCCTGGACATCTTTCCCATCAGGGAAGATGGGCTAGGGGTACCCATAGAAATGACGGTGCTATTCTCCCTGATGTTCATCGCGTATTTCGTGTGGCTACCTCTATCTGCATGGACCTTGGGTGCCCGCGACGCACTGGTTTTCACCAGGACGATCGGCCAGGTCTTTGACAAACTCTATTTCACCTTGGGGTACGTCTGCGGGCTCGAGCTGCTGTTGCTGGGGTTCTTCATCACCTATCAGGTGGTGGCGCGCAAGCTGGACTGGGTCCAGGCGCCGGGCACCGATGTGATGAGCGGATACGTTCTGGCTATGGCAGCGACTTGGGCCTTTTCGTACTCCCTAAGGTCCGGTGCCCACGTCCGCATTGACGTACTGCTTCCCTATATGGGGCAGAAGACGAGGTCCACGGCTGACTGGATCGCCATGGCCTCCGTCCTGTTCCTCGGCTGGGTCACCATGTGGAAGATGTGGGAGACCGTAGATAACAACTACACTCGCGGTGTTGTCACCAATGATTACCCGCTCACCCCGCTCTTCATTCCCAAGATAGTGGTGTCTATCGGATTTACCCTGCTTTGCGTAACTGCAATGCACATGATGTACATGATGGTGGCGGAATCACTTCTCTCCACTGTCAACCGTCTACAGGGCGGCGAAGAGATCGAGGCCCTGGAACTTCTGCAGCAAGAAGCCGCGGGTGCTGCTGACTAGCGGACAGAAATCGCATCTGTTCCAATCCACCCGGCCTTCCGGGTCAAAAAGAACCGGGGGCGTGAGAGGTTAAGCTGTGGCAATTGGCGTCGCATTTGGACTGATGGGAGCTTTCTTCATGGCAGGCATGTATGTGGCTGCCGCGCTGGGAGCGTTGTCCCTGATCATGATGCATTTCTTCTCCGATGCTCCCTTGTGGAACATCATGGCTAACAAGTCGTGGGAGGGTAACACCAGCTTCATCCTGGTTGCCGTGCCACTGTTTATCCTGATGGGTGAACTTATGAACCGGAGCGGCATGGGTGAGCGGATGTACGCCGGTATCACCCGCTGGATCTGGTGGCTCCCAGGCGGGCTGATCCACACCAACATCGTCTCCTGCGCCATATTTGCAGCCTGCTCCGGCTCCAGCGTGGCGACCTCTGCCACAATCAGCCGGGTATCTCTGCCCAGCTTCCGGGCCCGCGGTTACTCGGAGCGCATGGTGATCGGGTCCTTGGCCGCAGGCGGTACTCTCGGCATCCTCATTCCTCCCAGCATCAGCCTCATCATTTACGGCGTACTCGTGGAGGAATCCATTGGACGCCTCTACATGGCTGGGTTCGTTCCCGGAATGGTGCTGACTCTCACCTTTATCGTTATGATCCTTGTACTGGCTCTCGTCTGGCGCGGTCTGGCTCCCAGGGAGTCCGGCGACAGCTTCATCACAATAGAGGGCTGGGTTAACCGCCTCGTCGGCACCATCTCGCTGGTACCCATAGTCGCGTTGATCATCGTGGTTATCGGCTCCATCTACGGAGGGATAGCCACTCCCTCTGAGGCGGCAGCCTTTGGGGTGTACGGAGCATTCGTACTGGCCGGAATTCTGAACACCGAGGAGATACTGCTCCCGATGTTCGGCGGCCTGATGCGTGCCGCGGGACTGACCAATGCGTCAAACCTGTTGAAGTGGATCCTGGGTCTCTTGGTAGCCGCCCTGCTGTTGCACCTTATCTTGCAGATAGCTTGTGCCCTCGCTGGGGCAGACCTGAGCGACGAGGTAGTTCAGCTATTTGGGGTGAACTGGGGCCCCATCGTCGGTGAGAACATATTCCTCGTCGAGGTTGTGATCGTTCCTTGGACCGGATGGGTGCCGTTCCTGGTCAGTGCATCGCCGGAGCAACTGCGCGACGCGCGTTTCCCTGACACCGCTTTGCAGAGGCAGATATTCAGGCGCAACTTCATGATCGTTCAGGATGCCTTTTTATCCACTATCCGTACTACGGGAATGATCTTCCTGATCGTGCTGGCAGCCTTCACTCTGTCGTTTGCTTTCGCGCGGCTGGGAATCTCGCAGCAGATCGCCGAAGCAATCTCAGGGTTGGGTCTGAACGACTGGCAGCTGGTGTTGGTACTGGTGGTCTTCTACCTGGTGCTGGGCACCTTCATGGAAAGCTTTGCCATGATGGTGACCACTGTGCCGATCCTGGTCCCCACACTGGAGGGAGCCGGAGTCGACCTGGTCTGGTTCGGCGTGATCATGGTGCTGCTGGTAGAAGCGGCCCTGATCAGCCCGCCCGAGGGAATTAACCTTTATGTGCTCCACGGCGTGCGTCTCGACGTGGACAGGGAGCAGGCCGAAGCCGCCAACGAGGTGTTGCAACAAAGCACCATTGCAGATGTATGGATCGGCGTGCTGCCTTTCATGGGCTGCATGGCGATCACCACAGCCCTGGTGCTGTTCATTCCGGCACTTGCCCTGGCGCTGCCCGATGCCATCTACGGAGCAAGGCAGGGATAGTACAGGCAAAGGCACAAAGAGATGGGGCAGGTTGAACAGCCTGCCCCATTTCTTTTTGGGCAATTCCTCCCCGACGACATCATGGTCAGAGGAACTACCGACCTCCGAATGAGCCTGACCGCAACGTGTCGAGAGCGCCCCGGCATCCGGACGCCGGGCACCTGTGACCCGCGCCAGTACCGGAATGGATCGCCTGACATGGATTCTGGTCCGACTTCTAAGCGGCGCAATGGAAAGGGCGGGATTGCTCCCGCCCCTCTTTGCAGCCAGGCACTCTCCGGGGCTTTGTAGTCGCTATTGGTTGGCGTCTGTCACCGTCTGTCACGTCTGTCACCGTCTGACACCGTCTGACACTGTCTGACACCGTCTGACACCTGGAAGTGCTTGACCCAGAACTCACCCCGGTAGAGATTCTCGACTTCCTGCGCCATGTTGCGGCGCAGTTCGCTCCGTTTATACGTGAGCAAGCTCTCCTCGTTATCCCACACGCTGAGGCTAAGGCCTTCTGAGGCAGGCTGAACAGCCTGCCCCATTTCTTTTCGGGCAATTCCTCCCCGACGACATCATGGTCAGAGGTACTACCGACCTCCGAATGAGCCTGACCGCAACGTGTCGAGAGCGCCCCGGCATCCGAACGCCGGGCACCTGTGACCCGCGCCAGTACCGGAATGGATCGCCTGACATGGATCCTGGTCCGACCCCTGAGCGGCGCAATGGAAAGGGCGGGATTGCTCCCGCCCCTCTTTGCAGCCAGGCACTCTCCAGGGCTTTGTAGTCGCTATTGGCTGGCGTCTGTCACCTGGAAGTGCTTGACCCAGAACTCACCCCGGTAGAGATTCTCGACCTCCTGCGCCATGTTGCGGCGCAGTTCGCTCCGTTCATACGTGAGCAGGCTCTCCTCGTTGTCCCACACGCTGAGGCTAAGGCCCTCATCGGGGTCCTCAGTACTGCGCAGGAGCAACCGCTGTCGGAGACCATCCACTGACGTTGTGGTCTGCTCAACCTGGCCTCGGTAGTAGCTCTCGTACTGATCCCAGGACCCGAGCCGCAGTTTGCCCCACGCCATCATAAGAAAGGTCCCGTCGGAGCCTCCAGACCCCGTAGACGACACTATTTCAAAGTGCTTGATCCAGGTCTCACCGCGAGGGTAAGCCATGGGGTAGAAGAACTCCTCGGCATCATTGGCCAACTGTCGGCGAGCGTCGCTGGTCTCGTAGTCGCGAAGTTCCCGCAGCGACGCCCATACGCTCCAGAAGCCCATTTCATCGGGATCTGAAGTACCGCGCCAAAGCTGGCGTTCCTGCAACCCCGGCATTCCCATGGTAAATGGAATTACCTTGTCGACATAGAACTCGCGCAGACTGTCCCAAGCGCCCGGTCGCGCCCTTCCCCATGCCAGTTGTACGTACATGTTTCTCGCCTTCAGTCAGTTCGCCGGATTCCGGCCCACGGCTTGCGATTCTATAGCAGAATCACCCGCTCGTCGATAAGCTCAACTGCGAGAGGCTTGTCTGCAGCTTTGCTCTTGGGCAACGGTTCCGGCCGGAAGCAGTAGTACTTGACGCCGGCAAATGGCATCGAGTACCGCCATTCCATATAGCCGCCCCTGGGCTTCAGCTCCTGCTCCTCCAGAATGGGTTCCACCGGGATGTCTACCTTGGGTTCCAGAATAGTAACCATTACACACCTCCAAACTCCTATGCAGAGATGCCAGCCTGCCCGACGTCCGTTTCCATTGCCCGCCAGGCCTGCATGTCAATAACAGTTCTGTCCGGACCAAGTTCCAGGGCTGTTTCCCCAGCCCTGCTAGTCCTCCGCCTCTCCGCTGTCCATCTCGATTTCACGGGTTACGCTGGCACCCAGTTCGATGAGGGTCCGACTGTAGCGATTGGCGAACAACTGTGCGGTGGCAGCGTAAATGCCACGACCGATAGCAGAGTCCTGGGTGCACAAGTCCAGCAGGGGCGCGCGGGGAATCTGCAGCAGCGTCATGTCGCTCAGCGCCGACCCCGCAGTGATCAGCGTGCCCTCGCCCAGAAGTACCGCCTGCGGGAAGGACTCGCCGGGACCTGCGACCCGGACGGCGATCTGTCCGATCTCGGCCTGGGCGGTCAACTGGGCCTCTCCCTCCTGGATAATGAACAGGTTCTGCCCAGCCTCACCACCCGCTCCCAGGGTTTCACCCTCTTTGACATTGACGGTCCGCCCCAGGGCGACCACGGCGGAAATCTGCTCGCGGGACAACCTAGCGAACATATCGACGCCGCCGAAATCAAATTCCTGGCCTGGATCCGACTCAACCCGGTTGACATCCACGTTCAGGTCCTCGGGTCTGAAGACTCGCACCGGCATCACGGCACGCCGCTCCACTTCGCGCGCCACGCTACCCTTGACCAACCGGGCCAGGCCCCGGCGATCGTGGGTGAACATTGAAATCAAGTCCACGGAATTGCGGTTGGCATACGAAACTATGGCGGCGGGCACCGAGTCATTGACTACCACTGCCGTCGTGGCCTGAACCGACGACTCCCTAAGCCGATTGGAGATCCGGTTGAGGTACGCCAGTGCCCGGCTGCGATCTTCCTCCTCCTGTTGGGAGCCCAGGATTACCAGCTCACCCATTGACCTGGTGCGTCCGGGGGGTATGACGGTCAGCAGCGTGGCTGTTCCATCGTCATTGACCAGCTTGGGAACTACGTCGAGAATTCCTTCGGACTCGGCCGAACGGTCCAGTGGTACCAGAACATTTTGATACATTGAAAATCTCCAAGTATGGAAGCAATTCCCCTTAGGTTTCCCGGACGCCCTATTCAGCATCCAATTGTCTGATAACTAAGATTCTATTTTGGCATTTCAGAGCGGTCAACAATGTGCCAACATTCACAAATTTGTCGGACCAAGACCATCACCTGAGGTGAACAACCTATTGACTGGAGGAGCGCGGGACCGGGTGAAAAATCGTCAGATCTTTCCGACGAGGTTCTGCAGGAAGGCGCGAGTGCGGGTGGCCGAGGTCTGGGAGCCATCCACTGGAAAGATGGTGGCAAGCAGGTCGGTGGCGCCTATCTCGGCGAGATAACGCAGCTGGTCTTCCACTTCCGCCTCGTCTCCAACAATCGCGATGTCGCCCGGGCTCTCTGCCCCCTCGCGCTCCAGCATGGCGCGATAGCCCGGAAGAACGGCGTAGTGCTGGAAAAGCCGGTCGGCCCGCGCGCGTGCCCTCTCCGAATGATCGGTAACGGCTATGGGCATTCCGACACAAACCCGGGGCTCCGGATTGCCGGCAGCGGCGGCCGCCTCCCTGATTCGTGGGATCACGTGGTCCCGGATCGCCCTTGGGCCGGTCATCCAGGTAACGGTGCCATCCGCAAGCCTGCCTGCTATCTCGAGCATCCGGGGGCCCAGGGCGGCCATGACCACTGGGCAAACCACCATGTCGGCGTCGGGAATCTGCAGCTCGCCAGCCACGCGGAATTCCTGGCCGGAAAAGTCCACTCCACTCTCTCGAAGCAGAGGACGCAGGACCGACAGATACTCCTCCATATGCCTGACCGGATGAGAGTAAGAGAGGCCCAGCCAGTCCTCGATCGTGGAGCGGTGGGAAACGCCGATACCGAGGGTGAGGCGGCCGCCGGTCGCCACCTGGGCGGTAAGCGCCTGCTGCGCCAGGGCAACCGGATGGCGGGGGAATGTTGGCACCACGGCCGTGCCGAGCTCAATCCGCTGCGTCTGCATCCCCGCCATGGCGATGACGGTCAGCATATCGGCCCCGAAATGCTGAGGCATCCAGTAGCTGTCGAAACCGTCGCGCTCTGCGTCGGAAATCCGGTGCAACCGTTCCGCCACATTCCGCATGAGCTCCAGAGCACCCAAGAACAGCCCTATACGCATGGCGGTCATCTCCTCTCAGCAACTTTGTGGGACCGGTAATTCCCGATCTTCACCGGCGCCCTCAGAGGAAAAACAGTCTAGCATACCGCCCATTCGACGGGGACCTTCGATCATCCGCCTGTGATGTGTCTGCGGGACGTCAGCTGTATGGCACCCCCGCCGGTGTGGGCAGAGTGAGGACCAGAGACCTCTCACCCACGACCAACCGGATTGACGGGAGATTGTGCCAATAGTAGGCTACGGCTGGACTGAACGACCGCATTACCCGAGGTCAACCGCGACCACGGGAAGACCTAACTGTGGAGGCTGCAGCGATATGAGCTACCAAGGAATGATGGCTGAAACGGTCTTGATGAAAGGGCACGAGGGCGACATGATCGACGCCTATCTGGCCCGTCCGCTGGGGGGAGGCCCCCACGGCAGCGTGGTGCTGATCCACCACATGCCGGGATGGGACGACGCCTCCAAGGAGATGGCCCGCAAGCTGGCCTACAACGGATTCGTAACCATCTCCCCCAACCTGCACTTCCGCGAGGGCCAGGCCACTCCCCAGGAAAACAGTACCAGCATACGCGAGAAGGGTGGCATGCCCGACGTGCGCACCATGGGAGATGTGGAAGGGGCTATGGCCTGCCTGCGAACGCTCCCATACGCGAACGGCAAGGTGGGCCTGATTGGGTTCTGCTCCGGTGGACGGCAGACCTACCTGGGCGCCTGCACCCTGGCGGGAGTTGACGCCGCAGTGAACTGCTGGGGCGGCGGCGTGACGCAGGGCAACGACCAGCTCACTCCCGCCATGCCCGCATGGCCGGTGGACTTCACTGCCGATCTGAACTGCCCACTGCTGGGGCTCTTCGGAAACGATGACCCGAGACCCTCTCCTGCCGATGTCGACGAGCTGGAAGAGGCCTTGAAGAACAACGGCAAGAACTATGAGTTCCACCGTTACGACGACGCTGGCCACGGATTCTTCGCGGTCGACCGGCCCAGCTACCGGGTCGAGGCATCCAACGATGGTTGGGACAAGGTGCTGTCCTTCTTCGGCAAAAACCTGGGCTAGGGATGTTGCCTTGCGGGGGCGTACTGCTGTGCGCCCCTGCCTGTCGCAGCGCCCACCCCGTCAGTACCTCGATTCCCTCACCTGACCTCCACCCTCTCCCCGAGGGAGGGGGAATTTTTTTGGATTTGTCTTGCTGTTAGCCGCCCGCCTGCAGCGAATACTGCCGTTCTACTACGGCTGGGTGGTGGTTGGGGCCTCCGGAACCGCGGTTTTCGCGCGAATGGCGCCCGCCATCACCACTCTGACTGTCTTTATTTATCCCATGTCCCAGGAGCTGGGTTGGTCCCGCACGCTTATCGCCGGTGCGGTGAGCGCGGGAGCGTTGTCGTCCATCGTGCTATCTCCGGCCATTGGGTGGGCCATTGACCGATTCGGCTCACGGCCAGTCCTGGTGTCCGGCGTGCTGACCGTGGGGGCGGCGATGACCTCGCTGGCCTGGGCCACGATACCTGCGACCTTTTACCTGGCGTATGCAGCCGGACGGGTGGTGTTCCACACAGCCGCGCCGATAGGGGCCAGCACGGTCGTCTCCCGGTGGTTCGTGCGTATGAGAGGCAGGGCCATTGGGGTCATATTCTTCTGCGGCGCCATCGGTGGCGTGGTGTTCACCATGTCGGCCGCGATAGTGATCGACAACTTCGGCGTCGCCGAGGCCTGGATCACCCTGGGCGTCATCTGCCTCGCCGTTGCCCTGCTGCCCAACCTCCTGCTGGTGGCCGAGCGTCCTGAGGAACTGGGCCTGCTGCCCGATGGCGACCAGGAAATCTCCGCCGACAGCGAGAGCAACCAGGCAACGACTCGTTCGCCCATTTCCAGCCAACTCGAGGGTGATTCATTCTCGACCCGGCAGGCCATCCGGTCAGTCACATTCTGGATACTGGTAGTCACCGGATTCGCCACCTTCTTCGTTCACGCCGGCGTCAATGTGCATATTGCCGCCTACCTGCGGGACCAGGGCCTGACACTTACCAACGCCGCCTCGGTGGTCACCGCCAGCTGGGTGGTCTCGGCGTTCGGCAGCGTGAGCTGGGGCTGGCTGATGGAGAGACTGCCAGCCCGGGTGCTCTATGCTGTGATGCTGGCCATGCTTGCGGGCTCGGTGCTCCTGCTGCTCTCTGCAAGCAGCGTTGGCGGGGCACTGGGAGCCGCCGCGCTAATCGGCCTGGTGGCCGCAGGAGGCAACATTACGCCAGCGGTAATGTACGCCGATTACTTCGGACGGGCATCTTTGGGTAAAATTCGGGGCATAGGGGAAATAGGCGTGCTGGTAGGGCAGTCCACCGGGCCGCTCCTGGCAGGTGTGGTTTTTGACCTACGCGGCAGCTACACAATCATTTTTGTCAGTTTTGCCGCTATCGCGGCGTTGGCAAGCATCCTGGTGCTAAACGCAAGACGCCCGGCGACCGCATCGCCGGTCCCGACCTGACCTCCGTCTCAACCAGGGCGCCCCAGTAACCGCCGGGAAACTCGTTGGTGAACAGATATGACACAACCGTCCCAGCGCGAGATGCTGCTCGTCGCTTTCATGCAGGCATCCAACTGCTCGAATTACACGGGTTCGTGGCGGCATCCCGAGACAGCGCAGAATTTCCTGGAACTGCGGTACTACCAGGACATTGCCAGCACGCTGGAAGCCGGCAAGTTCCATATGGCTTTCATCGACGACCGCTTGGCGATGCCTAGCCGCTACGGCGACTCCTTTGCCGAGGCGGTGGAGCACGGGGTCCGGGCGGTCAAGCTGGACCTGGTGCCGGTGATCACGGCGATGGGGCTGGCCACGTCCCATCTGGGACTGGGCGCGACCTATTCCACCACCTATTACTCGCCATTTCACGTGGCACGCCTGTTCGCGACGCTGGACCACTTCACCAACGGCCGGGCCGCCTGGAACGTGGTCACCTCGCTTAACGACTCAGAGGCCCACAACTTTGGAGTCTCGGAGCACCTCGAGCACGACGACCGCTACGAGATGGCCGACGAATTCATGGAGGCAGCCACGGCACTGTGGGACTCATGGGGCGACGGCGCGGTCATCGCCGACCGGAAGCAGGAGCGCTTCGCCGACTCCAGCCTGGTGCGGAGGTCCGACTACTCAGGCCAACACCTGAGTTCCCGAGGCCCGCTTACTGTGCCCCGGTCGCCGCAGGGCCACCCGGTGATCATCCAGGCTGGGCAGAGCGAAAGGGGACGTCAATTCGCCGCCCAGTGGGGGGAGATGCTTTTTGTCATCTTTCCCACGCCAGAGGGTTGCAAAGCCTACAGGGATGACCTGCGAGCCCGGGCCGGAGCGTTGGGACGCGACCCAGTCGCGATCAAAGTGGCCCCGGCGGTCTACGCGGTGGTGGGCGAAACCGAGCAGGAGGCCGCCGACAAGCTGGGATTCATCGACGAACTGGCGAGGCCCGTTGACTCGCTGGCCCTATTATCCGAGGTTTTCAACTACGACTTCGCCCAGCACCGGCCGGATGAACCGCTGTCGGACGAGACGATGGCATCGATGACGGGGCTGCGCGGGTTCCTCGACCGCGTGATCCAGCTGAGCGGAAACCCCAACCCCTCGCTGAACGACTTCATCAGGTGGTCAGGACGCGGCACGCTCCGGGAGTTTCCGACGTTCCATGGCACGCCTTCGCAGGTGGCCGACCAGATGGAGGCGTGGTTTGCGTCCGAGGCATGCGACGGGTTCGTGCTGGCCGCCACCCACATGCCGGGCGCCTACGAGGACTTTGTTCGGCTGGTTGTACCAGAGCTTCAAAGGCGGGGCCTCTTCCGCCGCGACTTCCTGCCGGGAACGCTGCGCGACAACCTTGGCCTCGAGAGGCCGGCGAGGGGGTAGGTGAATGTGTGTTAGGAAAGACTTAAACGGCCTTTTTGGGAGCAAGGTCTGAAAGGGTCACATGTTTCGGCAGTCCGTCAAGATTGCGAAGGTAAGAGTCCTGAATTGCTTTTTCCAGGTAGCTCTCCCCGTTAGACCCAGGGCCACTGGTGACAAACAGCCCCTTGGCGCGGGCGATGTCTACCAACGCCGCGGCGATCAACTCGGGCATTCCGTCCTCCAGGACCACTTGCAGATACATGACGATATCCTCGTCGTTTTCCCAATGGTCAATGACATCCCATCGAGTGAGCTTCATTTCAGACACTTCGACTATTCTCCATGCGAACTGCGAACTTCCTCTGCCAGTTCGATTGCCAAAGCTATGTCCCGTCTTTGCGAGTCTTTGTCGCCTCCAACGAGCAATACTACAAGGATATCTCCCTGTTGCCAGAAATAGACGCGGTATCCGGGACCGTAATTGATGCGCATTTCCGAAACGCCTCTACCAACAGGTCGCACGTCTCCCGGATTCCCAAGTAACAGCCTCTGTATTCTGCTTTCGATAAGCCTCTTGGCGGTGCGGTCTCTGAGACTGCTATACCAAAGGGAGTAGGTCGGTGTTTGTATAAGTTCCATGTATCTTTTGATTATTTCACTGCGCATCAGGTTAATCAATGCCGCAGTACATAAATCGACCCCTCCGCCTTGTTGCCGGATTGCCAAAGAGAGGGACCAGAGTCGCCTCGGAGTCGCGTTCGTTGGCATAGTTTGGGCTTGGGGCTATAATTGGGACAGCGCAAGTAGAGTCTGCAGGAGAGTAAAGCGTCATGCCGTTGCCAGAACGTATGAAATTTGGAATATTCATGGGCCCCTTCCACCGGGTGGGTGAGAACCCCACGCTGGCCATGGAGCGGGACCTGGAGCTGGTGCAGTGGCTCGACTACCTGGGCTTCGACGAGGCCTGGATCGGTGAGCACCACAGCGCCGGATGGGAGACCATCTCCTCCCCCGAGATTTTCATTGGGGTTGCCGCTGACCGCACCAAGCACATCAAGCTGGGCACCGGCGTCATCAGCATCCCCTATCACCATCCCTTCAACATCGCCAACCGCATGGTGCAGCTGGACCACATGACTCGCGGCCGTGTGATGCTGGGAGTCGGGCCCGGGGCGCTGCCCGGCGACGCTTACATGATGGGCATCGATCCGACGATGCAGAGGCTGCGGATGGACGAGGGCTTCGGCATGGTGCTGAGGCTTATGACAGAGGACGAGCCCATCACCTATGAGAGCGACTGGTTCACCCTGCGGGAGGCCATGCTGCAACTGCGCCCTTACACCAAGCCGCACATGCCCATCGCAGTGGCATCGGTGCAGTCGCCGTCTGGCGTGGCATTGGCGGGCAAATACGGCGCGGCAGTGCTGACCATCACAGTGCCGCGAGACCCTGGCGCTCCCGACTCCGACCTCAGTGCGCTGTGGGACATCTGCGAGACCTCGGCAGCCGAACACGGCCAGACAGTGAACCGCGACGACTGGCGGCTGGTGCTGCCGGTACACCTGGCCGAGAGCAAGGAGCAGGCCATGGAGCAGGCCCGCCTCGGCGCTGGCCGCTACCAGCGGGAGTACTTCGAGCACACCATGGGCCGCGACGCCATTGTCGATGGCCCGCTGGAAGACATCATCGAGGTGATGGACGAAAGGGGCTCCTGGATCATCGGCACCCCGGACGACTGCATAGAAGGCATCAAAAAGCTCGAGGAGCGCAGTGGCGGTTTCGGCGGCTTCATGGTCCAGGCCATCGATTGGGCCAAGCGTGAGCACGTCCTGCACAGCTACGAGCTGATGGCCCGCTACGTGATGCCCGAGTTCCAGGGCTCAACGGCCAGCACCGCGGGATCCAACCAGTGGGCTTACGAGCGCCGCGAATTACTCAAGTCGGGCCGTGCCGCCGCCATCGAGCGCGCCAAGAACGACTACGCCAACCGCGCAGGGTAGCCGGATCGGTCATATCACTACGGGAACCTCACGTAGGGGCGCACGACTGTGCGCCCCTACCGCTATGAGAATCCAGATTCTGAACTCGAGGCCCGATTATGAAAGCAATCTGGTATGAGCAGAACGGACCCGCCGAGATCATGCAGTTCGGCGAGATGCCAGACCCTGAGCCGGGGCCCGGAGAGGTGAGGGTCCGCGTCGTCTCGTCGGGGGTGAACCCCTCCGACTGGAAGCGTAGGGCTGGTACCACGGCCCGAATTGGCTTTCCGCGTGTCATCCCGCACCAGGACGGCGCTGGCGTCATTGACCGCGTCGGGTCGGGCGTGCCGGAGTCACGGGTGGGCGAGCGGGTCTGGCTGTTCGAGTCCCAGTTCGCGCGGCCCTTTGGGTCGGCGGCCGAATACACGGTGCAGCCGTCGGGGCACGTGGTGCGAATGCCGGACTCCGTCAGCTTTGCGCAGGGGGCGTGCCTCGGCGTGCCTGCCATGACCGCTCACCGTTGCCTGTTCGCCGACGGGCCCCTGGACGGCAAGGTGGTGCTGGTGCCGGGAGGCGCGGGAGCCGTGGGCCACTACGCGGTGCAAGAGGCAAAGCTGGCCGGAGCAACGGTCATCAGCACCATCAGCTCGGACCACAAGGCCAGCATTGCCACCAAGGCGGGCGCCGACCACACCATAAACTACCGCACCGAGGACGTGGCGGAGCGGGTTATGGACATCACGGGCGGCGACGGCGTCGACCACATCGTCGAGGTGGATTTCGCCGCCAACTTCCCGGTGACCAGCGAGGTGCTGAAGTCCTCCGGCGTGGTGGCAATCTACGCTGCCGGAACGGGCCAGCAGCCGGCGGTCCCGCTGCAGTTTCGCCGCAGCAACACCTTGGTGCGCAACGTGCTGGTCTACGACATGCCGGAGCCAGCCAAGGATGCCGCCATCGCCGACATCACGGCCTGGCTGGAATCTGGCGCGCTGACGCACCTGGTGGGCCCGCACTTCCCGCTGGATCAGACGGTCCAGGCCCACCGGGCCGTCGAGGGCGGCGCCATCGGCAACGTGATCGTCGACGTGGGCGAGGCGTAGACAAGCCTTCCAGAACATCAACCGGCATCCCAAGCCACAGGAGGCGCGGTCAATGGCGAGGAACGGTTTCAGGGTTATGGACTCGGACATGCACATCGTGGAGCCTGCCGACCTCTGGCAGCGCTACATCGACCCAGCATTCCGGGACCGCGCGCCGGTTGGGACCAACCGCCACCCGAGGGACTTGGGCGTTCAGGTGGGCGAGAACGTGTTTCCCCTGCCCAACCGCAGCTATTCAAACGCCATCCAGCCCCTGATGACCAGCCAGCGGGACGTATACGCCGACTCGGAAAAACGCGACTGGGACAGCGCCTCGCAAGTGTCGGCAATGGACAACGAGGGCATCGACGTGGCGGTGCTGTTCCCAAGCCGAGGGCTGTTCACGTTGGGCGACAGCGACCTCGAGCCGGCCCTGGCAACTGCGATTTCCCGTGCCTACAACGACTGGCTGGCGGATTTCTGCGGCGGCGGCCCGGGACGGCTCTTCGGGGCGGCCATGATCCCACCGCAGGACGTTGAGGGGGCAGTGGCGGAGGCGCGCCGGGCCGTCAACGAGCTGGGGTTCAAATCGGTGTTCGTGCGGCCCAATCCGGTGGCCGGGCGGAACTGGCACGACCCCTACTACGACCCGCTGTGGGCGGAGATCCAGCGCTTGGGTGTGCCGCTGAGCTTCCACGAGGGCGGGCGGGTCAACCTGCCGCAGCCGGGCGACAATTTCAACACCCACATGCTGTATCACACCTGCACCCACCCCATGGGGATGATGCTGGCGGTGGTCGACGTGGTCGGCGGCGGCGTGCTGGAGCGCTTTCCCCAGCTGACGGTGGCGTTCCTCGAGGGCAACTGCTCCTGGGCGCCGTGGCTGCTGTGGCGACTGGACGAGCACTACGAGATGTCAGCCTCCTACGACCATCCCGACCTGAAGATGGAGCCCAGCGAGTACTTCCGCCGCCAGTGCTACCTGTCGGTTGAGTGCGACGAGGAGCCTGCAGAGATCGTTTCGCGCTACGGCCTCGAGGACAACATCGTCTTCTCCACCGACTACCCCCACGCCGACTCAAAGTATCCGCAGTCAGTGGACAGGTTCATGGAGCTGCCGCTGTCGGATGGCGTCAAACGCAAGTTCCTGTGGGACAACTGCGCCCGGCTGTACGGCTTCGAGGGTTAAGCGGTCCCCGTCTGGACGCCTGCCAGTTTCCTCACTCCATCTCGAAAGACCTGAAAGCTCTTTGACCTGTTATCGGCTATGTCCAAGTGAGGCGCGATATTTCTAGCCCATTCGGATTTCGCTTCTCCGGTCGCCGGATAGCTTGACTGATTGAGTCGCTCCGCCCCGCCGGGATGGATGGCGTCGGCAAGAACTTCCCATGTGCCGCAAATACTGTCTTGGCCGTAGCCGTTCAGGACGGCGTTTCTCGCGTTGGGATAGGCGGTGGTGACTGCGGCGCGGTCTCCAAGCAACCACGCTTCGCCTTCCTCAATGGCAATCCTGAACAGGGTTTGAGGCGGCGGATTGCACGTGTTCAGCACGTTGAGCAAATTCTGCTTGAATCTCAGGCAATCATCGTTGTCCAAGTCCACTACTACAACGACCGCTGTGGGTGAACTTTGCAGACTTTTGCCGAATCCCCGCAATAGAGTCGGCAAGTTGTTCAACAGAAGTTGGTTCTTCAGATTAGGTGTTTCATACAGGTTATTCGGCAGTTGGCCCTTGCCTTTGAAAGCGTGCATACGCCATGAGTGCTCTGTATAGTTTGGGCCAAGAATCTTTTCCAGGATATGCTCCAGCGCAATGCTTCCCGATTGGTCTTCGACCAGCACCTCAAAGTGCATCGGGTTGCCTCCGGTCCAGAAAGTCGCTGTACCAGAGGCCGCCGAGGGGCAGTCCTTCATCGGCCATTGCCTTCACTATTGGATCATCGCTGGCCCGGCTGATGGTGGCGAAACCGTCTTCTCCCTTTTCCAGCACCCAGACTTCCTCGGGCCCTAGCGCGTCGACTAGGTAGGGGTGGTGGGTGGTGATGAAAATTTGGGGCGAGTTTGGCTGGCCGGTGGTGTGGGCGCGAAATTCGGCGGCGAGAATCTCCAGCAGCTTGTGGTAGAGGCCGTTTTCCGGCTCTTCGATGCAGATGAACGGCGGTGGGTTGGGGTCTTCCATCAGCAGCAGGTAGGCGAAGAGCTTCAGCGTTCCGTCTGACATCTGCTGGGCATAGAAGGGGTCCTCGAAGCCACGGTCGTTGAAACGAAGCAGAAGCCGGCCATCCTCGCTGCGCTGCGCGTCAATCTTGTCGATACCCGGAACCCTGCCCGCGATTTTTTTCAGTATGCTGTCAAACTCGTCTGGGTGTTCCCGCTGCATGTACTGGACGACATTTGCAAGATTGTCCCCGTGGATGCTCAGGCGTCGTTGCGGGCCGGCGAGAGGCAGGCCGCGAGCGGCATCTGGAGTGAAGTAGCTCAAGTACCAGCCTTCAAGAAACTCGCGAAAGGCCACAATTCTAGGGTGCTGCGCCAAAGCACCGAGGGTGGCTATGCCGAGCCTGCGGTTGTCCTGGAGTCGGACGGCCTCCAACTCGACGATCTGCCCCCTGACGTCTTCTACCGCAACCCTGTGGGCCAGCCCCTGTAAATCAAAAACCTCATCCTTTGATTCAGATATCTGACGACCTTGCACATTCCCTTGCCATGCAAATCCCACTCCGTCTACCAGCGACATAAAGACGGAATGTGAGACTCCGTCCTGTCCAAGTCGCTCTTGGATCAAATGCTCTTGCCAAACGTATGGTCTCCTGAATTTGTCACTTTGAATAGTGAGAATGTAAGTAATGAGCGGTGTATCTGGCCCTTCCCGATAGCAAACTATGAATGCGATAGGGTCGTCGCTGCCTTGGGAGCGCATACGGTCAAATCCCCCGCGGCCCCGCTGGTCGCACGCCTCTTCGACGCCCATGCTTAGGCAGTCGGCAAGGAAACCAAAGGCGTCAAACAAGGAACTCTTGCCGACCCCGTTTTTTCCGATTACTGCGGTTAGCGGGGTCAATGGCGAGGTGTCTGGCTCTGGCGCAAGTAAAGTCTTACCGAGGGTTACACCCCGCAGGACACCATAATTTTCAATTCTGATTCCTTCGATGATCGCCATATTATTGACTCTTGCGATTACCTTTCTGCATCGGGTAGGTGCTCTAGCTTGGTATTTCACCCCCACTCCAGCCCTCCCCCTGAGGGGGAGGGTGTCCCGTTTTGGGTGTTGCGCCCTCTCTGTCAGCTCGCTGCCTTGATGAAGTCCGACACCCGCTCGGCGATCATCATGGTGGTTACGTTGGTGTTGGCGCGGACTACGTCGGGCATTACGGAGGCGTCGGCGATGCGCAGGTTGGAGACGCCGCGGACGCGGAGACGCTGGTCGACTACGGCCATCGGGTCGCCGCCGGTGCCCATCTTGCAGGTCCCGGAGATGTGGTAGGACGTGCTGACGTTGCGTTTCAGCCAGTCGTTCAATGTCTCGTTGGACTCCAGGTCTGCGGCGGTTGGCGCCAGGACCTCCTCGATGTAGGGCGCATACTCCGGACCCTCCAGCAGGCTCGTGCAGAGGCGCACCGCCTCGCGCAGCCGTTCCAGGTCCCAGGATTCCTCGAGATAGTGATAGTCCATTTCCGGCGCGGCGTTGGGATCGGCGGAGGTCAGCCACAGCTCGCCCTTGCCCGCCGCGAGGTACAGGCCGCAGTTGACCGTGTGGGCCGGATTGTTGTCGCGCACCACCGTGTTGAGCGAGGCCGGGGAAAGGATCATGTCGTTGGGCGTATCGGAGCCGGTGGCGGTGTAGCGCAGCCTGAGGGCCCGCATGGCGATGGGGTCCTCGGGGACCTCGTCCTTGACCTTAAAGCGCACGGTGACGTTGGGATGGTCGCGCATGTTCTGGCCGACGCCGGGCAGGTCGACGGCAACCGGTATGCCCAGCCGATCCAACTGCTCCCGAGGACCAAGACCGGACAGCATCAGGAGTTGCGGCGAGGCCACCGCCCCGGCGCACAGTATGATGTCGCCGCCCTCGACCACGAAGGTCTCGCTACCGCTGTCCACCTCCACTCCGACCGCCCGTTTGCCGTCAGGACCATTCTCCAGCACAACGCGGTGGGCCTGTACGTTGGCGCGAATGGTCAGGTTAAGGCGGTGCCGCACCGAGTCGATGTAGGCCAGGGCCATGCTCATCCGCACGCCGTCGATGTTGTTCTCTGCGCGCAGGCTGATGCCGGTGGCCTCGGGGTGGTTCACGTCGGGGTGGAACGGATACCCTGCACCGGTGGCAGCCCGGAAGAACGCCTCCTGCAAAGGGGGCCACGTCTCCCGATGGTGGTGGCGGACGGGCACCGGGCCGTCGGTGCCGTGAAAATCGTCGTGGAAATCGGCATCGTTCTCCAGCTTGCGAAAGTAGGGCAGACAGTCGATATAGGACCAGCCTTCATTACCCCAAGACGCCCAGGTATCGTAGTCCTCGGGTGCGCCCCGGATGAAAGTCTGGCCGTTTATGGCGCTGGAGCCGCCCAAGACCTTGCCCCGGGGCACGGGCATGGGTTCGGCCTGCTCGGGCGTGGCGGTGCCAGTGAATGACCAGTTGTAGGGGGCACCAGCGGCACGGGCCTCGAGGTTAACCTGACCCCAGCCCCGCTTGAGCATTTCTGGCAGGTGTGCAAAGTCAGGGAAATCAGGGCCGGCCTCCAGCAGCAGCACCGAGCGCTCCGGGTCCTCGGACAACCGCGCGGCGACGATACAGCCAGCGGTGCCGCCGCCGACTACGATATGGTCGTATTTCATAGGGTGTCTCCATTCTGCGGATTACGCCATTTTACACGGTCTGCCACATACCTCGTTCCGGTCGGGCATCGAGAGTTTCATGAACTGTGTGCCTGGCCCGGTGGTACGGATGTTTTCGGTTGACCCTGCCATGGGTCACTGCTAGAATGCGGCCACCTTGTCCGGGGTCTCCGGGCGCTGGTGAGAAAACGCAGTTGCGAGGCTGCCGAGCAGCCGAATCCCGCAATTCTGGGGGAGGACATGGCCAGGAAACTGAGCATTTCAGTCGACCACGACCTGTGCGTTGGCAACCAGATGTGCATCTCCATCGCCACCAAGGCCATCACGCTCAACGACGACCGGCAGGCGATACCGGCGGATATTGAAGGCGATACCGAGGAAATCATCCTCGAGGCTGCGGAGCAGTGCCCGATGGCCGCCATCAGCGTGACGGACGCCGAATCGGGGGAGCAACTCTTCCCGTAGGGCGGAAAGGCGCCAAAGAAAAGCCCTCCTTTAAAGGCGCAAAGGAGGGCTTTTTTCATGGTACGGTTATACTGTTTATGTCATACCGGAGTTCGCGAGGGGATGTTGGGATGGAGCATCTGTTTTACCGCGGCGACAACCTGGAAGGACTTTCCCTTGTAGCGGAGAGAGGGATCCAAGTCGACCTGGTCTACATTGATCCGCCATTCTCCACCAACAACGAGTTCCTGATTGACTCGGATCGCGCCAATACAGTGAGTGCCTCGGGAGAGTTGGCCTACGCCGACACGCTGCGAGGCGATGACTACCTGAATCAGCTGAGGAGGCGACTCGAGGCGATTCGCCGGGTGATGGCGGAGGACGGTTCGGTATACGTTCACATCGACGTAAAAATGGAACACCGCGTCCGGCTGCTGATGGACGAGGTGTTCGGCGGGCGCAACTTCCGAAACAGCATCACGCGGATCAAATGCAACCCCAAGAACTTTAATCACTACTCCTACGGCAACATCAAGGACACAATCCTGTTCTACTCGGTGTCGCCCAACCGCATAAAGTGGTACCCGCAGAAGGAGCCGCTGACGGAGGAGGACACGATCTCGCGTTACCCGCTGGTGGACAGCGAGGGACGTCGGTACGCGACCACACCCCTGCACGCGCCGGGGACGACCCGCAACGGTCCCACAGGCGGCACGTGGCGAGGAGTACCCCCGCCGGCGGGCCGCCACTGGCGCTATCCGCCGGAACGGCTGGACGAGCTGGACGAGCTGGGGCTGATCACCTGGAGCAGCACGGGCAACCCCCGCAAGATCATCTATGCCGACCAGTCGACGGGGAAGCTGTCCCAGGATGTATGGGTGTTCAAGGACCCGCAACGTCCCTGCTATCCCACGCAGAAGAACTCGGCGATGCTGGAGCGCATCATCCGCACATCCTCGAACCCCGGGGACACGGTGCTGGACTGCTACGCGGGCAGCGGCGGCACCCTGCTGGAGGCGGCGCGGCTGGGACGGCGGTTCATCGGCATGGACGATGCGTCGGCGGCGTGGGAGGTGGCAGCGTGGCGGCTGGCTGCGGATGGTGTGGAGTGGCGGGAACTGGCGCAGGCCAGCGTGGCGGGTTCTGTTGTCTGACCCGGGATTTATTTGATTACGGGATTTATCTGATTAGAGGATCAGCCAAAATGGCTGTGAATGGGGACGCAAGTTTGTGCGCCCCAGCATGGGGTTACTACGACTTTTGAATTAGTATTGCCTTATTGATTCAAGGGGAGGAACCATGACGAACGTTGGCATTTGCCTGTTGATGACGCAACACGATTTTGACATCGTGGGGCTGGCCCGCAAGGTGGAGGATCTGGGGTTCGGGTCGCTGTGGGCGCCCGAGCACGGAGTGGTACCCGCGGACTTCAGCGTCGGCTCGGCTGGGGCTGCTTCCGGAGCGCCAAGCGTCTACGCCGATGGCCGGATCAACCAGATCATTGACCCGCTGGTGTACCTGGCCGCGGCCGCATCGGCCACGAAATCGGTCCGGCTGGGGACGGGTATCTGCCTGGTACCCGAGCGCAACCCCATCCGGTTGGCCAAGGAGGTGGCGACGCTGGACCTGGTGTCGGGCGGACGGTTCGTGTTCGGCATCGGAGCTGGCTGGCTGCAGGGCGAGGCCGAGGTGTTGGGAGCGGACTTCCCCCACCGCTGGGGGCAGACACGGGAATACGTCAACGCAATGAAAGAGCTGTGGACCAGCCCCATTTCCGAGTATCACGGCAGGTGGGTGGACTTTCCGCCCATCATCTGCGACCCCAAGCCGGTGCAGAGGCCCCATCCCCCGGTGATGATCGGCGGCGAACTGACCAGGGCGGCGCAACGGGTGGCCGATTACGGCGACGGCTGGCTGCCACGAGCCCGCACCACGTCGGCGTACCACGATCCCTCAAGGCTGCCGGAAGCGCGGCGGCACATCGAGGACCTGTTCCGGGCCAAGGGCCGCAACCCGTCGCAACTGAACATCACCATGTGGGACGCGCCGCCGGACCGGGATCAGAACCGCCGGTTCTTCGACGCGGGGGCCGACCACATCGTGCACATGCTGACGGCGCGTGGCGAACGGTCAACGCTGGAGGAGCTGGAGCATGTGGCGGAGGCGGTGCTTTAGGTCAGGGTGCGGAGGTGGCGGGCGAACTCGAAGCGGTTCTCGAGGAGGCCGATGTCCATGGCGAAGGATGCGGGGCCGACGGCGTCGACCTTGGAGTGGATTACTGACAGCCCCTCACGATCTGTGGCGGCGGCGTAAGCCTCCTCCAGCGCCTCCACGGTGTCGGCCCTGGCGACGTGCTGCACTCCGGCCTCCCGAGCCACTCCGGCCAGGTCGGTGCCGGTGCCCGTTGCTGAGGGGAACCCGCCCACGGACAGCAGGCTCTCGTTATCGAAAACGATGTGGGTCAGGTTGGGAGGGCTGTAGCGGGCCATGGTGCTCAGCGTGCCGAGGTTCATCAGCAGCGAGGCATCTCCGTCCAGCACCGTGACCTGCTGCTCGGGGAGCGACAGGGCGAGGCCGAGGCCCATGGACGACGCCAGTCCCATTCCGTGCTCTAGGTAGAAAAAGTTGGGCTGGTGCCCGCAGTTGTACAGCTCCACGGCAACGGCGCCCATGATGGTCACGACGACCTGGTCCTTCAGCTTGGGGTAGATGGCCCGCAGAGCCTCCTCGCGAAGCACAATCAGTCCTCCCACATCAGTTCGCGGGTGAGCAGCAGCGCCACGGGACGCAGCGAACTCTCGGCGAGGGTCTGGGCCTGCCGGATGTCCCGGGCCACCAGCTCAGGGTCGGCCATCTTGCGGTACATGATTCCGAGGGCGTCCAGCACCCGCTCCGTCACCAGACCGCCCTCTGTCTGCCAGGGGTCGCGCTCACCCATCTCGCCGCGGTAGCTGATCAGCATCAGCAACGGGATGCGGTAGAGCTGGGCCAGTGAAACGATGCCGTTTATGGAAGTCAGCAGCCCGTGGTTCTGCATCAGCATGGCCGATTTCTTGCCGGCCAGGTGGGCGCCGGCAGAGATGCCCACGCCCTCCTCCTCCTTGTTCAGCCGCACCAGCGTGACCTCGGGGTCGTCGTCTGCCATGCCAACAAGGTGGACCAGCCAGGTCTCGGGGAGGGCGGAAATGATGCTGACGCCGGCATCCTTGAGGGCGTCATAGATGACCACGGAGTTGGCGGAGGAAACTGGCAAGGGGGCACCGCCGCAGATGGGTTCGGAGTCGCGGGGTATTCTAGGGTTTGCGAGTAGCGAGGGTCAAACGGGGCTATTCGGCGCCGTTGCCGTGAGTGGCCGGAGGCATGAAGTCTTCGATGGTCACGGCGACGTCAGGGAAGGCACGAGGGCTGATGCTGTCGCCGGAGCGGTAAGTTGTGGCAGACGAGTATTCGGAGCCAGAGGGGTCTGCGTAGGCCGTTACCTCCCTGATGCGTAGGTTGGCAACCCAGACTTCAGGGATGCCAGCTGCGGCGTACCGTGCCAGCTTGGCGCCGGTGTCGTAGGCGAGGGAGCTGTCGGCGACCTCGATGACGAAGTACACGTCGTCAGGACGGCTATGGGCCTCCTCTACCGTGTGGAATATTCTGACAACCGTTACGTCGGGTTGGGGAGCGCTACGGTCGTTGAGGTATATTGGCCCGCCAATTCGAACTATCGCCAAGCCAGCAAAGAGCGGGGCCAGAATCATAGTCAGCCAGTCAGTGCCGAAAACGTGGGAGTCTCCAATTGGAGCCATGACGATTATCTTCCCGTCGATTAATTCGATTCTGTCCTCCTTTAGAAGGACACCGGCCTTTACCATTTCCAAGTATTCATCCACGTCAAATAGCCGGGTTCCCTCCAGCACTGCAGCTTGTTCTGCGTCATTGATGATGCCAGCCGAAACCAGGATCGCACATTCTGCAGCCGTGAATGGACGCACGGGCGGGAGTTGCGTTTTCGCTGTCGTCACTGGAGCCTCCGGCGGAAACTATGGGCGGAATGGTTGGCCACTGGGAAGTGCTGCTTGATGTTAACGACATTCAAGCTGAAAGGAATAGAATATACTCTAAAGGCCGGACGACAAGCTGAAAGGACTATGTGGGACGCCGTAGAGACCATTTCCCGGGACGAGATGGCCGCGCTGCAGGTGGAACGGCTGCGGAATTGCGTGGCCCACGCCTCCGTCAACGTACCGCTTTACCGCGAGAGGCTGGCCGCTGTTGGCGTCGGGCCTGGGGACGTTCACTCACTGGATGATTTGGGTCGGTTGCCATTCACCGTCAAGCAGGACCTGCGCGACAACTACCCTTACGGGATGTTCGCCGTGCCCACAAGCGAGGTGGTGCGGATCCATGCCTCCAGCGGCACAACCGGCAAGATGACCGTGGTGGGCTACACGGCGAACGACATCGCAGTGTGGGCCAGCCTGGCCGCCCGTGCCCTGAGCATCGCGGGGGCCGACCGCCGCGACATCGTACATATCGCATACGGTTACGGCCTGTTCACCGGCGGGCTGGGACTACACTACGGTGCGGAGCGCCTGGGGGCCACGGCCGTGCCGGTGTCGGCGGGCAACACGCGGCGGCAGGTGGAGCTGGCGCAGGACTTCGGCGCCACGGTGCTGTGCTGCACGCCATCGTATTCGCTGCTCATCGCGGAGCAGGCGGCGGAGGCAGGCGCCGACCTCAGCAGGATACGGCTCGGTATCTTCGGCGCCGAGCCGTGGTCGGAGGCGATGCGTAAGGAAATCGAGGCGCGGCTGGGCATCACGGCCCTCGACATATACGGCCTGTCCGAGGTAATGGGGCCAGCGGTGTCGATGGAGTGCCCGGCCAAGCAGGGATTGCACTTGGCGGAGGACCACTTCATCCCGGAAATCATCGACCCCGACAGCGGAGAGATGCTGCCGGAGGGCGAAAATGGCGAGCTGGTCCTCACCTGCGTAACCAAGGAGGCTCTGCCCCTGCTGCGCTACCGCACCGGCGACCTGACGCACCTCAACCTGGGTCGGTGCGAGTGCGGACGCACGACGGCGCGTATGAGCAAGCCGCTGGGCCGCACCGACGACATGCTCATCATTCGCGGGGTCAACGTCTTTCCGTCGCAGATCGAGGCGGAACTGCTGCGGACCGAAGGTCTGGAGCCGCACTACGAGTTGCACCTGGAACGCGGTGAGTCCCGGATGGACGAGCTGACCGTGCGGGTGGAGGCGTCGGAGGGGCTATTGGGGGACACGGACGTTTATTCCATCGTTGGCCGGACGTTGTCGGCTACGTTGCAGAGCTCCTTGGGGCTGGGTTGTCGCATCGAAGTTGTTGGGCCGCGCCAGTTACCACGCAGTGAGGGCAAGGCCGTCCGCATCGTCGACAACCGTCGCATCTGACACGCGGGGTGAGGGATGATGGACCTCGAAACGATGATCTACGAGAGCGACGGCGACCTGATACGCCTTACCCTGAACCGGCCCCATGCGCTGAACGCCGTCAACTACCAGGGAACACTGGAGCTCCACGAGGCGGCGCAGGCCATCCACGACGACCCGACGGCCCGGGCCGTCGTCATCCGCGGGGCCGGAAGGGCGTTCTGCGCTGGCATCGACCTCAAGGAACTGGCCGCCGGCAAGACGCCCCAAGCATACTTCTACCACTGGGACCGGGCGCTCCGGTTGCTGGAACTGTCCGACAAGCTGGTGCTGTGCGCCATACAGGGCTACGCGCTGGGCGGCGGCCTGCAACTGCCGCTGGCCTGCGACATCCGCATTGCCACGCCGGATGCCCAGATGGGGCTCCCAGCGGCCAAAGAGGGGTTCATTCCCGGCCTGGGTGCCTACCGCCTGCCACGCTACATCGGCCTGGGACGGGCCAAGCGGATGGCCCTCTCGGGCGAGAACGTAGACGGCGAGGAGGCGCTGCGGATCGGGCTGGTGGACTATGTTGTCGAGGCGGGTAACTTTGACGCCGAGGTGGAGGCCCTTGTGCAGCGCTACCTGACCATCAGCTCGGAGGGCGCCCGCCAGACGAAGCTCATGTTGTCAGCCTTCCAGGAATACACGCACGGCCAGTTCTTCGAGGAGTACCTGCGCCGCCAGGTCATCGCTATGGCATCGCCGGACCACCCCGAGGCCTTGGCCGCCATCCACGAGGGACGAGAGCCGGACTACCGGCGCTGACAGGGCAACCTCCTACAGCAAATTCAGCTTTGGTACAATGATAAAGAGAATCACCGGATCGATGGGATAGAAATGGCGCTCTCTGACACAGGCATACTCCAATCCACAGGGGAATCCCCGAGGATCGACTTCGCCACTTCGCCGAAACGGTACCGCCACTGGCGGCTGAACGTCGACGGCGCTGTCGCTCGGCTGACAATGCTGGTTCAGGAGGACGCGCCGCTGTATCCGGGCTACGAGCTCAAGTTGAACTCCTACGACCTTGGCGTCGACATCGAGCTGTACGACGCGGTGCAGCGGCTCAGATTTGAGCACCCCGAGGTGGGAGCAGTGGTGGTGACTTCGGGGCATGACCGGGTCTTCTGCGCCGGGGCGAACATCCGGATGTTGGCGCAAGCGGAGCATGCACTCAAGGTCAACTTCTGCAAGTTCACCAACGAGACCCGCAACGCCATCGAGGACGCCAGCGCCCACTCCGGCCAGCGATACATCTGTGCGGTCAACGGCCCGGCGGCGGGCGGCGGTTACGAGCTGGCCCTGGCCTGCGACCACATCATCCTGATAGACGACGGGTCTAGCACCGTGGCCCTGCCCGAGCTGCCGTTGCTGGCCGTGTTGCCCGGCACCGGAGGGCTGACGCGGCTGGTGGACAAGCGCCGGGTGCGCCGCGATCACGCCGACTTCTTCTGCACGACCTCAGAGGGCGTTCGCGGCGGGCGGGCGCTGGAGTGGCGGCTCGTGGATGAGCTGGCGCCACGGTCCCGCTTCGCAGAAGTGGTGGCGGAACGGGCTGATGCATTGGCCGATCTAAGCGATCGCCCGGCAGCAGGTGAGGGAGTAACGCTGACCCCCTTGGCCCGGGAATTCAACGAGAGTGGTGTTTCCTACCAACACGTGAGCGTCGAGATCGACCGGGAGCTGGGCGCAGCGTTCATCGAAATCAGGGGCCCCGATGGTCCACCGCCCGGTGACCCCGAGGGCATCCTCAGCCTGGGCGACCGATTCTGGCCGCTGGCGTTGGCACGAGAGCTCGACGACGCCATCCTGCACCTGCGGACCAACGAGGGCGAGGTAGGGACGTGGGTGTTTCGCACCAAGGGCGATGCCGACTTGGTGCAAGCATATGATGACTTGCTGCTTGCCACGGCTGACCACTGGCTGTCGCGGGAGATCATCCTATTCCTGAAGCGAACACTCAAGCGGCTGGACGTGAGCTCCCGGTCGCTGGTCACCCTGGTCGAGCCCGGCAGCTGCTTCACCGGCACTCTGCTGGAGTTGGCTCTGGCCGCTGACCGCTGCTACATGCTGGACGGCACGCTGGAAGACGACGAAGAACCGCCCACGATGCGGATGACCGGAATGAACTTCGGCCCGCTGCCCATGGTCAACGGCCTGACGCGGGCGGACGGGCGGTTCCTGGACAGCGACGAGCTGGAGGAACACATCGGCCGCGACCTGGACGCCGAGGCGGCATGCGAGCTGGGCCTGGTGACGTTCATTCCAGATGACATCGACTGGGAGGACGAAGTGCGGCTGGCCCTCGAGGAGCGCGCCAGCTTCTCGCCCGACGCACTGACCGGGATGGAGGCCAACCTGCGTTTCAGCGGGCCGGAGACGCTGGAGAGCAAGATATTCGGGCGACTCAGCGCGTGGCAGAACTGGATTTTCCAGCGTCCCAACGCGTCCGGCAGCCAGGGCGCCCTGCAGGCCTACGGTACCGGCACGCGAGCGGAGTTCGACCGCCGCCGGGCGTGAAACCGAACCGAGGCACCACAAACCAGCGGGAGATGGATGCTATGGCTGAAGAGACGAGCGTTGCTCCAGATGAATCGGGAGTGACTACAACGGAACACTGCTACATCATCAGGAAAAAAGGGATATTGGGCGAGGAGCCAATCATAAAAGGCACCCGCACCCCCGTCCGCGCCATTGCGGAACTCTGGCGCATGGGATACAGGCCGGAGGAGATTCGTAGCGGGCTGCCCCACCTGAGCCTGGCAGCAGTATTTGACGCTCTTAGCTACTTTTGCGATCACACTGAAGAGATTATGGATCACATCAAAAGGAACAGGGTACCGGAGGAACTCATCCACCCCAGTGTGAGGCACCTCTGAACGGCGAACTGTTCGTAGCAGTCTTCCTTGACGAGGACGTAGACCCCGTAATCGGAGATCTGGCCACTGCTAGGGGGTTCAAATCGGTTACGGCGCGAGATGCAGGTCGGTTGGGCTATCCGGATCCAGAACAACTTGATTATGGAGCGTCACTGGGTCTCTACGTTGTTACGCACAACCGTGAGGATTTCGAGGAATTACATCGCCAATATTTGGCCGCAGACCGCGATCATGCTGGAATCGTTATCGCAGTTCGCAAGAGGCCCTACGAAGTATGGGCCCGCTTGCGCGAGGTTTTGAACACGCTCACCGCCGATGAAATGCGAAACCAGCTGCTCTACATCTGACCCATTCATCGTCGAATAAAGCGACCTCCATCAAGGGGGACATTTCCATGAGCATCAATTACACAGACCGGATTCCCAACAACGTGGGGCTGTCCGACAACCGGAGGCTGCAGCGCGCGCTGGAGTCGTGGCAGCCCAACTACATGAATTGGTGGCACGAGATGGGCCCCGACGGCTCCACCGACTTCGACGTCTACCTGCGCACGGCCATCAGCGTCGAAACCGACGGATGGGCCAACTTCGGCTTCCTCAAAATGCCCGATTACCGCTGGGGCATCTTCCTGGCCAAGCCCGACTCCGACCGGGTCATCTCTTTCGGCGACCACCGGGGCGAGCCGGTCTGGCATGAAGTGCCGGGAGAGTACCGGGCACCGCTGCGGAGGCTCATCGTCACCCAAGGGGACACGGAGCCGGCATCGGTGGAGCAGCAAAGGCGGCTGGGCCTGACCTGCCCATCGCTATACGACCTGCGCAACCTGTTCCAGATCAACGTGGAGGAGGGGCGCCACCTGTGGGCCATGGTATACCTGCTCCACGCCTACTTCGGCCGCGACGGGCGCGAGGAGGCCGAAGCGATGCTGGAGCGGCACTCAGGCGACGCCGACCGCCCCCGCATCCTGGGGGCGTTCAACGAGGCCACGCCCAACTGGCTGTCGTACCTGATGTTCACCTTCTTCACCGACCGCGACGGCAAGTACCAGCTGGCGGCACTGGCCGAGTCAGGTTTCGACCCGCTATCCCGCACCTGCCGTTTCATGCTCACCGAGGAAGCCCACCATATGTTCGTCGGCGAGACCGGCGTGATGCGGGTGGTACAGCGCACCGGCGAGTTGATGAACGAACTGGGCACCGACGATCCGGAGCGGCTGCGTGTGGCAGGGGCAATTGATCTCCCCACTGTGCAGAAGTACATCAACTTCCACTACGGCGTGTCGGTGGACCTGTTCGGCCAGGAGATATCAACCAACGCGGCGAACTATTTTACCGGCGGGCTCAAGGGCCGATACCTCGAGTCGCGGCTGGATGACGACCACCGCCTGACCGAAGGCCTTTGGCCGGTGCACAACGTCCGCGACGGGTGCATTGTGATAGAGCAATTGCCGGCGCTGGGCGCTGTAAACGAACGCCTGCGCGATGACTACATCAAGGACTGCCAGCGCGGCCTCGACCGGTGGAACCGCGCGCTTGAATCGCTTGGCGTGGATTTCCGGCTGGAGCTGCCGCATCGTTTCTTTAACCGCCATATCGGCAATGCTGCGGGTCTGCGCGTGTCGCCGGAGGGCCGGGTGATCAGCGAAGAGGAGTGGCAGGCCAACTTGTCGCGTTGGCTGCCCACGGATGAGGACATGGCCTACGTGGACTCGTTGATGCACCGGGTGATCGATCCGGGGAAAATCGCAGGCTGGATCGCGCCGCCGGTGCGCGGCATCGACGGCAAGCCCTGGGACTTCGAGTACGTGCGGTTTAACTGATCTGCGACGTCCAGACCGGGAGAGGCGCTATGCACCAGCACACCGTTGTCGTTGACTCCTCTGTCAGCCCCGCCAGCATCAGCTACTCGGAAGTTTTCAATGTTGCGGTGCCGTTCATCGACCGGCACCTGGACGAGGTTCGGGGTGGCAAGGCGGCCATTGTCATCGCCGACACTGGCGAGACGGTCAGGTACAGCCAGCTGGCGGAGCGTGTCAACCGCTGCGGAAACCTGCTGAAATCGCTGGCGGGTGAGCCCCACGGGCGGGTGCTGATGGTGGTCAAGGACTGCCCCGAATTCTACTATGTTTTCTGGGGGGCCATAAAGGCCGGGCTGATTCCGGTCCCGGTGAACACCCTGCTGCGGGCCGACGACTACCGGCACCTCATCGAGGATTCTGGCTGCGCCGGACTGGTGTACTCGCCCGAGTATCGCAGCGAAGTGACGCCCGCTCTGGCGAAGGCTAGTCATCAGCCGACGTTCATCCTCTGCACCGAGGGACCGAGCTCCGTATCTGACATGCTGGAGGAGGCGTCGCCGGTATTGGAGCCTGCGGAAACCTCGCCTGACTCAGAGTGCTTCTGGCTGTACTCGTCAGGATCCACCGGGCGGCCAAAGGGAGCAGTACACCGCCATCGGGACATCGTCACCACCTGCGTTCACTACGCCAGGAACACCCTGGGAGTGGTGGAAGACGACGTATGTTTCTCGGCGGCCAAGCTGTTCTTCGCATATGGTCTGGGCAACGGCATGACCTTTCCGCTATGGGTTGGAGCCACGGCGGTGCTGAGCGGACAGCGCCCGTCGCCGGAGATGACCTTCGACATCATCGAGGAGCACCAGCCAACCCTGTTCTTCGGGGTGCCGACGCTGTACGCGGCACAGTTGCGGGCGCTGGACGAGTCGCCCCGCGATCTGTCGTCACTGCGGGCCTGCGTGTCGGCGGGGGAGGCGTTACCAGCCGACATATTCCGCCGGTGGCAGGAGCGCACCGGAACACTGATCCTGGATGGCATCGGCTCCACCGAGGCCCTGCACATCTTCATCTCAAACACCTCAGACGACTACCGCCCCGGTGCCAGCGGACGGACCGTGCCCGGATATGAGGCGCGGATTGTGGACGAGGGCGGAGACCCGGTGCTTTCAGGAGAGACGGGCCGGCTGTTCATTCGCGGCGACTCAACGGCCACGCACTATTGGAACAACCCAGAACGGACCGCCGAGACGATGGTGGAGGACGGCTGGCTCAACACTGGAGATACCTACCTCCAGGACGCAAACGGCTACTACGTCTACTGCGGACGCAGCGACGACATGCTCAAGGTGGGCGGCATCTGGTGTTCGCCCGTGGAGATCGAGGGGCGTCTCATCGAGCACCCTCGCGTTCTGGAGGCGGCGGTGGTGGGCCGCGCCGACGCCGACGAGCTGATAAAGCCTGAGGCATTCGTGGTGCTGAACGACGCCGGGGACGCCTCGGACGCCTTGGCAGACGAGCTCCTGGAGCACTGCAGGAGCGGCTTGGCCCGCTACAAGTACCCTCGATGGGTCAACTTCGTAGAGGACTTGCCCAAGACTGCCACGGGCAAGGTGCAGCGCTACAGGCTGCGTGCGTAACCGAGGCTGCACGGCAATTGCGCCACCTGTCGCCAGGGAGTATGCTGGCGCAAAGCTTCCTGACCAAGAGAGCGGAGGAGGGAATATCATGGCGAGGATTGCACGAGTCGGCCACGTGGTGCTGAACGTCAGGGACACCAGGGAGGCCATCGACTGGTACACCAGCGCCTTGGGAATGGAGCTCATGAACCACGACCAGGGCATGGACATGGCTTTCCTGTCCTTCGGCGTGTCGGATCATGACATCGCCCTGATCAAGGCGCCCGAGGGCGTGGAGACGGGCAGCCCCGGCCTGTCGCACACCGCGCTGGCCCTGGAGGGCGGAGAGCCGGAGCTGCAGGAGATGTACGGACGGGTGAAAGACGCCGGCTACGACATAGACTTCACCGCCGACCACGGACTGACCAAGAGCTTCTACTGCTTCGACCCCAGCGGCAATCGCATAGAGATATTCTTCCAGCACCTCCACGACGAGGAGGCCCGCGAGTTTATGCGCCAGACCGGCGCGGTTCTCGATCCCTATGAGCTGAAAGCCGCGCCCGCCGACTAGCGGCAATCGAGCCCGTCAAATGCCGGGGCGCTGGGGGAAATCCCAGCGCCTCTTTCGTACATATTCTCCCCAGGAGCACTCCTGATGACTACTGTCCACCGTAGCGAGATACCTTTCCTCAGCGTGGCCGAACTTGGGCGGCTGATCCGTTCCAGGGAGGTCTCGCCTGTCGAGGCCACAGAGGCCTACCTGGAACGCATCGACCGGATCGACGGGCAGGTGAACTCGTACATCACTGTGTGCCACGAGGAGGCCAGGCAGGCCGCTCGCGAGGCAGAACAGGCCATCGCCTCAGGGCAGTACCGGGGACCGCTGCACGGCGTTCCGGTGGCGGTCAAAGACCAGTTCGACACGGCCGGCATCCGCACGACCTACGGCTCGGCGCTGGAGTGGGACCACGTGCCGAGCGAAGACGCCGTGGTGGTGGCGAAGCTGAAGGAAGCCGGCGCCGTCCTGCTGGGCAAGCTGAATCTGTCGGAGTTCGCTCTGGGCGAGAGCTTCCACCACCCAGGGGGTCAGCCGCGCAACCCCTGGGACCTGTCGCGGAACCCGGGCATCTCCAGCAGCGGGTCGGCGGCCGCAACCGCAGCGTTCCTTTGCGCTACGTCCCTGGCTGAGGATACTGGAGGATCCACGCGAATCCCGGCGGCCTGGAGCGGGCTGACGGGTCTGCGGCCTACGTGGGGGCTGGTCAGCCGTCGCGGTGTGGCGGGTGTTTCCTGGTCAATGGACACCGTCGGCCCGATCTCCCACTCTGCCGAAGACTGCGCCCTCACTTTCCAGGCCATCGCGGGACACGATCCCCATGACCAGTATTCGTGGAGCGGCCCAGTGCCTGACTACGCCCACGAGATACAGCACGACATTGACGGACTGCGCGTGGGAGTGCTGCGAGAGAAGGTGGCCGAGGGCGGCCTGGAACCCGGAGTCAGGCAGGTCATCGATTCAGCGGTCGCCCAGCTGGGGGAACTAGGAGCGACGGCTCAGGAGGTCTCTATACCCATCGTGGAAAACGCCGGCGCGATCTCCAAGTGCATCACCGACATGGACGGCGCCGCAGTCCATTACGAGCGCCTGAAGACCCGGATTTCGGAGTACGATCACAACACACGGGTGCGACTGCTCACAGCCATACTCACCCCGGCACAAGCACTCTACAAGGCGCAAAAGGTGAGGACGCTAATCCGCCAGTCCGTGCTGGAGGCGCTGGAAGAGGTGGACGTCATCGTGCTGCCCACGTCGCCGACCGGGGCGCCGCTACTGCCGACGGAGGCGGGCATCAAGAGCCAGGATGACGCAAGTAGCCGCATCTCTGGCGTGCGCAACTTCACCGGAGCGTTCAACGTGGCGAACCTGCCAGCGCTGTCCATTCCCTGCGGCTTCACGGAGGACAACCTGCCGCTATCGCTGCAGCTGGTGGGCAAGCCCATGACCGACGGGCTGTTGATGCGCGTCGCTCACGCCTACCAGCAGGCCACCGACTGGCATCTGCGGAGGCCGCCACTGGCGTGATTAGGGTGGAAGTCCAAATCGCTGGGCTACATCTTGGCTGCCGTGCATGACGTGACCGATCTCTATGTGGCTATGGAGAGGGAAATAAAATACTGTGTAACGGGGATTAGGAGAAACGAAAGAACGAATGCCATCGGCTTATTCAGGACGCTCTCTACCTGCGTGAGGAAAATCAGCGAGCAGTTCAAACTCGCGATGCAGATCGGCAACTCGCCTGTCCGCACGTTGCTCTCCATCAAGTCTGTCGTAGTATCTCCAAATTGCTTCCAGGTCCCTCAGCGCCGTTTCTAACAGGAAATAAGAGGCCATCAGCCGACAATCGCCCTTTCCCTGGCGCTTTCCCGCTCCCTACGCTCCTTTGCTCTCTTCTTGACGTCGGCTACCAGTTGGTCCGCAGTTTCATACTTAGTGTGGCGACCATTGCGGAGGTCGTCGATGCCCTCCATCACCTTTTTGCGAACTTCGGCCAGCTCTGCGGCGATCGCCGGGTCGCTGTCGGCCAGATCTCGCTCTTCTAGAAGCGCCAATGCCCGGGCTATCACGGCATCGACCGAAGGATAACGACCCGAGTCCACCAGCCTCCTGATGTGGGTTATGTATTCTTCGCTGATCTCTATTTCCATCGCTACGCTCTCCTGTACCGCCAAAGGATAACCATCTTCCCACATTGCCGCAACGCGATTCACTACACTTGCGCCGCTCCATCAGATACCCCACAATCGCCCCAGCCTACCATGGGGAGCCAACGCATATGGACAGCCTGATTGCCCGCGCGCTGGACACCGCGGCGGCGCGGGGAGCGTCGTACGCCGACGCGCGGATGGTGGAGACGGCCCAGGAACGCTACTCGGTGCGCACCGGCGTGGTTGACGTGATCAGCAACGACGAATCGACCGGTATGGGCGTACGGGTCGTGGTTGACGGGGCGTGGGGGTTCGCCTCCACCAACACCATGACTGCGGAAGCAGTCGACCAGACCGCCGCGCTGGCCGTCGAGATCGCCAAGGCCTCGGCCACGTCGGGCGGACCGAAGGTGGATCTCGGACCGCCGGTCGCCAGTCGCGGCACCTACACGACACCGGTGGAGGTTGACCCTTTCACCATCGCGCCCGAAGAGAAACTGGCGTTGCTGCTGGATGCCGATGAGCGCATGGGCCGCGTCGAGGGAATTTCGGCGCGGACGGGCAACCTCATCTTTATTCGCGAGCACAAGGCCTTTGCCAGCAGCGAGGGCGCCGACCTGGAACAGACCATCTACGAGGCTGGAGGCGGCGTCCAGGCCACTGCCGTGGGCAACGGCGAGGTGCAGCGCCGCTCATATCCCCAGTCCATGGGCCGCCAGCAGGGCTGCAGCGGCTGGGAGTATGTGCGGGAATTTGACCTTTCCGGAAACGCCGAGCGGGTTGCCAGCGAGGCCGTAGCCCTGCTCACTGCCGAACGCTGCCCGTCGGACATCACGACCACGCTGATCATTGGCGGCTCGCAGGTGGGGCTGCAGATCCACGAGTCCTGCGGCCACGCCATCGAGCTTGACCGTGTGCTGGGCTCCGAGGCGGCCTACGCTGGAACCTCTTTCCTGACCACCGACAAGCTGCGCGATTTCCGCTACGGGTCCGAACAGGTGAACATCACCGCCGACAGCATCCGTCTGCCGGGACTGGGATCCTTTGGCTGGGATGACGAAGGGGTGCCGGCGCAGTCGACACCCATAGTCGAGGCGGGACGCTTCGTCGGGTACCTGATGTCCCGGGAGACTGCGGCGACACTGGGGCTGGAGTCCAACGGCACCATGCGGGCCTCGTCGTGGAACCGCCTGCCCCTGATCCGCATGACCAACGTAAGCCTGGAGCCGGGGGAGTGGGAACTCGACGATCTGATCGCCGATACCGACGACGGCATCTACGTGGACATGAACCGCTCGTGGTCCATAGACGACCGCCGATATAACTTCCAGTTCGGTACCGAAGTGGGATATGAGATCAAGAGCGGCAGGCTGGGGAGGCTGCTCCGTAACTGCACCTACACCGGCATCACGCCTGAGTTCTGGAACTCATGCGACGCGGTGTGCAACGCCAACCACTGGACGATGTGGGGCACGCCCAACTGTGGCAAGGGCCAGCCGGGCCAGCTTGGGCACACCGGCCACGGCGCGGCGCCAGCCCGTTTCCGCAACGTGCGCGTGGGGGTGATGCGATGATCGGGGAGGACGCTGCCCTCAATCTGCTGGAACGAGCCCTGGCCCTGTCCAAGGCTCAAGAGACCGATGTATACCTGAGCAGCCAGGACCTCGGGCTGACCCGGTTTGCCGGCAACGCGATCCACCAGAACGTCTCCCACAGCAACGTTACGCTAAACATCCGGGCCGTGGAGGGAAAGCGGCTGGGCCGTGCCACCACCAACGACCTGTCCGACGAGGGGATCCGTCGGGCAATGGAGTCGGCCAGGCGCAACGCTCTGCTGATGCCCGAAGATCCCGCCCTCCCCGGCCTTCCTGAACCTCAGCCATCGGAGCGAGTGGCAAGCTGGGACGAATCGGCCGCCGCATGCTCCCCGCTGACGCGAGCACAGATGGTGGGCGAGGTCTGCCGCCAGGGAGCCGCTGAGGGCCTGGACACCGCCGGCGCCTGCCGCACCGGTGTGCACGAGATCGCCGTGGTGAGCAGCCGGGGGGTGCGCACCTACCACGCCGGGACGTTCGCCGGGCTGATCATCACCACCCGCAGCGACACGTCGGCAGGCTGGGCCAAGGGCGGCTCCTGGCGACTGGAGGAGATCGACTACCCGGCGTTGGCCCGCGAGGCAGTGGACAAGGCAGTCAGGGGCCGAGACCCGCAGCCCATTAATCCCGGCGAGTACACCGTGGTGCTGGACCACTACGCTGTCGACGACATCCTCGAGGCACTGTCCCTGTACGGCATGGGAGCGCAGGCGGTGCAGGAGGGCCGCAGCTGGATGTGCGACCTGCAGGGCACCCAGGCAATGAGCGAGTCCGTATCCATCTGGGACGACGGCGGGGCATTGAATGGCTGGCCCATGCCTTTCGATGTCGAGGGCGTGCCGCGCCGGAGACTGGATCTCATCGAGAACGGGGTGGTGGGAACGCCGGTTCACAACACCTACACCGCCGCTCAGGACGGCATATCCTCTACTGGGCACCAGCAGTATTTTACCGGGCCGCCCATCGCCTCCAACCTGTTCATGGGCCCCGGCGACAAGACCGTTGAGGACCTCATAGCATCCACGGAGCGAGGGCTGTACATCACTCGCTTCTTTTACACCCGCCTGTCCCACAACCGTGGCTGCGTGATGACCGGCATGACCCGGGATGGAACGTTCCTGATTGATAGCGGCGAGATACAGCATCCGGTTAAGGACCTGCGGTTCACCCAGTCCTACGTGGATGCCCTGAATGGCGTGGAGGGGGTGGGCCGCGAGGCCAAACTTGTTCTGAACGAGGTCGGCTTCGCCACCCGCGTCCCTGCCCTCAAGCTGGCCAGTTTCAATTTCACGGGGGTGACGGTGTAGACTGTTGTCAGAAATCCTTTCGAACCGTTTCGCCAACCGGGACACCGAGTCAGCCTTTGAAGGACAGCGTGTCCGATGGCTTCCTCCAGACATCCGGGAAAGGGCTAAACAGAGACTGTGGCGACTGGTTAACACAGGCTCGCTTTATGAACTTCGCTTCCCGACTTCCTATCGCCTGGAAGCCCTGCGGGGCGACCGGGAAGGACAGTTCAGCATCCGAATCAATGATCAGTGGCGAGTTTGCTTCACCTGGTCTGAACATGGCGCCACTGAAATCGAAATTGCCGACTACCATTAGCAAGGACAGCGCTATGACTGCTCCAGAATCTCTTAATCCCGAAGCGCCCATACACCCAGGCATTTTCTTGGAAGAAATCCTGGACGACTTGGAAATTAGCCATTCCAAGCTGGCAGCGGCCATTGATGTGCCTACGGAAAGTGTCACTGCAATCGTGAACGGCCGCAGCCCCGTAACCGGTGAACTGGCAATGCGCATAGGCAAGGCTCTGTGGATGACACCGGAAACCTGGATGAACCTTCAAAAGATGTACGAGCTGGAGGCGGCCAAAATTTCCACCGACACCAGCTCCATCGTCCCGTTGGTTCCTCCCCCGGATGAAAGCTTGTTGCAGGCTCCAGTCGCCAAATTCATCAGTCTTTAAATCCTGCCACGGTGTTGGCGCGAAGAATCAACTGACGATTAACCCCCATTGGCCTCGACTGACGACAGGAACTGCAGCACCCTCTTGGCGTACTTCTCCGGCTCATCAGCGTGGGGTTTGCACTCGCCCCACTGGCTGTTTGGGACCTGGCGGTGGGCCATCTCTGCCACGCCCCTCGGATGCACGTCGTTGTAGCCCGGCATGATCATGGTTGGGACCCTAATGCCCCGCAGCATCTCCTTGGTGCTGCCCAGCGTCGGAAACGGCCCGCCGAACAGGGCTTGGGCCGTGTCCCGCATCACCTGGATGAACTCCCCGGTGTCCATCGCCTCCAGGTCCCTGCGGTATTCGGCGTCGGTCTGCGCTATCTCGGGGCTGTAGGGAGCGAAGCGGTCGTCAGCGTCGAAGGAGTCAATGACCGCACTGATGCCGTCGGCTGCGGCTATCTCCATACTCTTGTACACCTTGGAGGTCAGATAGCCGTCGCAGATTACGCCGCCGGCGATGTTGGACGGGAATATGGCTCGCACCCGCTCGGGCCGGCGGTAGGCACAGCCGAAGGAGATTGCGGCGCCGAAGGACCCACCCCCCAGTATGCTCTGTTCAATTCCAAGAGCGTCCATCAGCCCGAACACGTCGTCGCAGACCATGTCCCACGTCTGCACCACCATGGGGCTGCGCGACTGCCCGCCGAAGCGCCGGTCATACACGATGACGCGGTGCTCCTGGGACAGAGCCTCTACGACATTTCCATAGCTGCTGGCCACACCCTGCAGACCTCCGGGCGACAGGATGATCGGCGGCCCACTGCCCGCCTCCTCGTAATAGAGTTCCGCGCCGTTGACCTTCGCTGTTGCCATGGTCCGGCCTCCTGCTCGTAGCATTTATGGTTCAACTGTTACGGATTATAGGCATGGGAGGCAATTCCCGGCAAAGGTTGACCGGCTCTCCGGGCCAAACTACGATTCTCACACTACTCAATCGCGGCAAAGGCGGATGCATGTCCAGCCAGGATTACCAAATGCGGACTCAAGAGGCGGAACAGCGGCTGCTAGGGTTCCTCAGTGCGTTCGAGGCCATCCAGAACGAAATGCACATCGAGAAGCTGGCGGATTTCCAGGCCCAGCTGCGCGACGTGGTGCAGGACGGTTTCACGGAATTAACCAGAAGGCTGTCGCAATTCGAGCCACCGGAGGAGCAAAGGCAGATTCACGACATGCTTTTGGCGGGAACCAGGCACTGTGGAAACGCCGCGACTGCGTTCTTGAACGCCGACGAGCGGAACTATTCGTTGATGGCCATGGACATGCGGCGGTCGCTGTGCCGTGGTCTGCATGTTCTCTATGGCCTCAGAGCGCATACACCAACGCTGTCCGAATACTGGCTGCTGAACGACGCGTACGATCAGGCAGACGAACTCGAGACACTCTCGCCTGACAATGATGCCCCCACCGGGGTGGTCCACAGGAGGCGTACCGCGCCCCAGGCCGACTACTCTCTGTACGTGCCGGAGAGCTACACCCAGAGCCGCGAGTGGCCCTTGATCGTATGCATGCACGGGGCCAATGGCCGGGGAGACCACTACATCTGGTCGTGGCTTCGCCCCGCCAAGAGCCGCGGGTACATCCTGGTGGCGCCCAAGTCCCTGGACGTCACATGGTCAATCCTGCAGCCGGGCCTCGACACCGGATCGGTGGAAGCAATGCTGGACGAAGTATGCGGCGAATACGCGGTGGACCGTCGCCGCGTCTACCTGACCGGCCTGTCTGACGGCGGTACGTTCACCTACCTGTTGGGTTTGGGCCGCCCGGACCTTTTCGCCGGGATCGCCCCCGTCGCTGGCGATCTCCACGGCATGGCGGATGATATGCTCCGGCGCAAGCAGGGCATCGATCTGCCCATTCACATCGTGCATGGCGCTCAGGACCACATATTCCCGGTGGCGACGATTCGGAGCGGCCATGGGCTCCTGACGCGCCTCGGCTACAAGGCAACCTACGAGGAACTGCCCGACTGGGGGCACTCCTACTGCTCTTTCGTCAACGAGCGGCTGGTGATGCCGTGGTTCGAGGGATTGGAGACGCCGTCGCCTTAGCGCGCCCCACAATCCTCGGTAAACCCAGCTTTGACAGACCCCTACCCTGCTGTTTTAATTCAACCCACTCTATCAGCTTTTGAGACAGGTGAATTATGAAAGCAGCAGTGATGCGGGAAGTGAACCAGCCCCTGGAAATCGAGGAAGTGGATGTGGCTTCGCCCGGCCCACGCGAGGTGCTGGTACGCACCGGGGCCAGCGGCGTATGCCACAGTGACCTCCACTTCATGGAGGGGCTATACTCGACGCCGACTCCGATTATCCTGGGGCACGAGGCCGCAGGAACCATCGAGGCGGTTGGTGATCTGGTTGATTATGTCAAACCTGGCGACCGGGTCATCACTTGCCTGTCGGTATTCTGCGGCACCTGCGAACGGTGCACCGAGGGGCGCACGGTTCTCTGCTCCCGCACCGGCCTGACCCGCAGCCCCAGCGAGACCCCTCGCCTGAGCCAGAGCGGACAGGAGGTAATGCAGTTCGCCAACCTGTCGTCCTACGCGGAGCAGATGCTGGTGCACGAAAACGCTGTGGTCAAGATCGAGCGCGACATTCCCTTTGAACAGCTCGCCCTGATCGGGTGCGGCGCCACCACCGGCCTCGGCGCGGCCCTGAACACCGCCGCCGTGCGCCCCGGCAGCACCGTGGCGGTCATCGGCTGCGGCGGCGTCGGCCTGAACGCCATCCAGGGCGCGGCGCTGGCTGGCGCCCTGCGCATCATTGCCATCGACGCGGTGGAAACCAAGCTGACGCTGGCCCAGGAATTCGGCGCCACTGAGGTCATCGACGCATCGGGCGGGGATGTCGTCAGCAAGGTGCGGGACCTGACCAACGGCGGCGTGGACTACTCCTTCGAGGCCATCGGCAAGAAGGAGACGGCCGAGCAGTCGTTCCACATGCTGCGGGCCGGAGGAACTGCCACCATTATCGGCATGATCCCCCAGGGCACCAGGATCGAGCTGGACGGTCCGTCGTTCCTGCGTGAGAAGCGCATCCAGGGCAGCAGCATGGGCTCCAACCACTTCCGGACCCACATGCCCCAGTACGTGGAGTTCTACCTCCAGGGCCGCCTGAAGCTGGATGAGCTGGTGTCCCGCCGCCTGGGCCTCGAGGACATAAACGATGCCTTCGGCTACATGAAAGAGGGCAGCGTGGCCCGCAGCGTAATCACGTTCTAGGATTTGAACAGCACAAGGTAGAGTGATACGCTGAAATAGCAATCCGCGGAGTGGCCGGAGCTACGCCCATCCCGTTTAGCCGGGATGGGCGCCGGACATAGCCGCGGTTTTCCCGTGAGCAAACGGATTATGTGTTTCTCTTGCAGGGTCTATCAAAGAAATTCATCCTCAGTACCTGGTTCATAAGAGCAGACTTAAGAATGTTACTCCTCAAGGGCAGACAATCTGTAAATAGTAACCTGAGGGTCTGCACTGGGGTCGCCTGTCGCAAGCTCGCCAATATATGGTTTGACGGGAAGTTTCAGACCACACCCAAAAGACTCTAATGATATTCGGAATCATCGGTATCATAATAGGGGTATCGGGAATTTGGGTGACATACCTGCTCTCTCCAGAAGAGCAGAGGAGGAGGGTTAGACGTTGGTTTGCCAAATCGGTGTCGGTCATTGCTTGGTCCAGGCAGCGCAGGACGGTAATTTGGCGTACTATAATGAGGAGGCCGCAACAAGCCAAGCGGCGTTTCGTGGCTGCAGTCGAATTGAAAATCTTCAAATTGCGCGGACGGAAAATGCAAGCGAACTTAGAGTCTCATGTCAGACCGATTTTGGACGATGACAGCTTGAGTCGGGGAGAAAAAGGAACTCTAATTGCCATTGATTTGTACGGAGACGGATCGGATAATCAAGGCCTCCCATCCTTTGTAAGAGGGAATCCAGATGCAGTCAAGCAATGCTTCTACCAAGCGAAGGCAACTGATCCCAAGGGTTACAAACTCCTTTGCGGAAAGTTGGCCATCCACATTGTTTTACAGGCTACCAAAGCCAGCCAAGACGAGAAAGAGGCTGACAATAAGGACTACACCTCTTATAAGATTCCATGGGAAGGTCTATTGGAACCATTTTTCAAGAATGTACTCGATAGTTAGCATTCCGACCACCCCGTGAGAATAAAGTGATCCCTGAATTGTGGAACTAATCAAGTCGAGCGTTGGTGCCTTGAACAAACCCTTATGATCGCTCACTCAAATTCCTGTGTGAAAAACCTAGAGAGAAACTAATACCATCGTGTTTCGCGCGGCTACAAGCGAACACTAGGTGGTCCTGTAGCGCTAGCTCAGTACTTCCACTCCGGATCGCGCTTCTGCAGGAACGCCGTGATGCCCTCGTAGGCGTCCTCCTTGAGCAGGTTGTCGACCATCACCTTCTGCGCAACATCATAGGCTGCCGGGCGGTCGAGCTCGATCTGCCGGTAAAATGCGGGTTTGCCTATGGCCAGGGTCTGTGCGCTGGCCGAAGCAATCTGGTGGGCGAGGCCCGCAACGTTGGCATCCAGCTCGTCGTCGGGGACAACGCGGTTGATCAGCCCGATCTCCAGCGCCTCGGACGCGGAGACGGGAGTACCGGTGAGCAGCATCTCCATGGCCTTCTTGGAGGTGGCGACGGAACGGGCCAGCGCCACACCCGGAGTGGTGCAGAACAGACCGATCTGCACGCCGGGGGTGGCGAATGCAGCCGACTCGGCAGCCACGGCCAAGTCGCAAGTCGCCACCAGCTGGCAACCTGCGGCGGTGGCAAGGCCCTGCACCTGCGCTATCACCGGCTTGGGCAGCAGGCGGATTGCCTCCATGACCTCGGTGCAGAGCGCAAACACGGCGGTATAGGCTTCAGCATCCCGGTCGATCATCTCGTTCAGATCGTGGCCGGAGCTGAACACCGCGCCCTGTGAGCGCAGTACAACCACACGGACAGCATCGTTTTCCTCGAATTCCCGGAACAGCTCCTTGAGCTCGCCCAGTAACTCGGTGGACAGCGCATTGCGGCGCCCCGGATTATTCAGGGTGAGGAAGGCCACGCCGTCCTTAAGTTCTGAGAGAACCAACTGACCGATCATTGCTGTCTCCTTGGTGTTGGCGGTGCGCGTTTCCCGCCCGCTGATGGTTCGAGTTTAGCAAACCTGTTACCGCAACGCTACGCTGGACGGGACACCGCCAGCGTTGCCAGCATCTTGGCAAGCAGGCGGCCATCAGCGCACGCCTCGGCGCGACAGACGCTGATGCTGCGGCCTGGCCGCACTACCTCGGCACGGGCCACCAGGGTTTCTCCTGACCCAGGAGCCAGAAAGTTCAGTTTGTATTCCGCAGTATCGACCGTATCTCCGGCGGAAGTAAGGCTGAGAGCTGCCAGGGTGCAGGCATCGTCCAGCATCGCCGCAATGTGACTGCGGTAGAGACGCCCTCCCGGCCCCAACAGGTCGTTCGAAACTGGCAACGCGAGTTCCACCACTCCGGGCGAAACTGACATTATTTCGCCACCCCAGTGGAAGAGGGCGGACTCGTCTCGAAAGATCGCGGCTACTTTCTCCGCGAAGGCAGGGTCGCGGGGTTGAAAACTGGGCATGATTGGACGGCCTGCCTAGAACTCTACGGCATCCTTGAACCGGCGCATCATCTCGATGTGCTCATCGGCGGTCTTCAGACCGGCCCTTCGGTTTTCGATGGACAGGTGCGACGCCCCCATCTCGCGCCACGACGTCACCTCCTCCACCCAGTCCTCTGGCGAGGCGTCAGCGGTCTTGAGGCGGCCATCAAGCCCCAGCTCAGCTGGATTGCGACCGTATTCGGCCATATAGTTGTGGACCTTTTCCTGCATTTCGTAGCCAGCGGCATCAGGTCCGAAGTTCGGGCACCAACCATCAGCGATTCGCGCGACTCGGCGCAGGGCCACGTCAGGCGGTATGGGAGCGACCGGGCTGCCCACGCCCAGCCACACGGGAATCGGCCGCTGCACCGGCAGGGGGTTGATGCCGGCGTGAGTGATATCGTGCCACTTGCCGTGGAAGTCCACTGACTCCTTGGTCCACAGCTCCCGCATTACCTCTATCTGCTCGGCGCTGCGAGCACCCCGGTCATGGAAGCTCATGCCCAAGGCCTCGTACTCGACGAAGTTCCAGCCAACGCCGATACCGAGACGGAGCCTTCCGCCGCAGAGCACGTCAATTTCGGCGGCCTGCTTTGCAACCAGCGCAGTCTGCCTTTGCGGCAGTATCAGGATGCCCGACATCAGCCCCAGGTTCGGTGCAACCGCGGCCAGGTATCCCATTGTGGTCAGCGACTCATGAACCACCGACTCGTGGTTGTACATCCCGAACAGGGGATGGTCATAGGCGCTGGCATCGGCGCCCAGCACGTGGTCGGCTATGAACAGGTACGAGTAACCCATATCCTGAGCTGCCTGGGCGAAGTCGCGAATAGCCACCACGTCAGGCTCAATCTCCGTCTGGGGAAAGATGACTCCGATTTCCATGTATGCTCCGATTCAAACGAGTTGCTTTAAACGGGGGACCTAGGCATACCGTCAAGCAAGAGGGTTGTGCCAGCGAACCCCGCGAAACCTGCCGAAGTCAGAATCCGCAGAATGGACCTCAGCACCGTACTCCATTGCCAGGGCAGCGATGTGCGCATCTGGAACTAAGTCTCCTCCCGAACCAGTGGCCGCCAGAAGCGCATGGAAATGGATTAGGTATCTGTCACCTGGATTTATGGGAAAGATATGGCTCCACGTGAACCAATAGTTAACCAGTTCGGCTGCCTCCGAACCTGAAAATGGAGACGACATCACTTTAGGGTTTGACATCAGCCTTACAAAACCAGTGGCGACCAACCGAGGGATTCCAACGTTTTCTGTTCCATTAACTAGGCCTTCCCACCATTCGGCAGCAGCAGGATTTTCGGGTCTCGTAAGATTGTAGGCAAATACGAGGAGATTAATGTCTGGAACGATCATCTGGACTTGGATTCCGACCTCAGATAGCGCTCATCGTCTTCGTCGTTGAGGAACTGTTTTAGCCTCATTGGATCGACGCCAGGCAAAAAACCACTTTTGTTTGGGGTCACCCGGAACTCCGACCGGTTGCGCTCATCAATTTTACGTTCCTTTTCCAAGTATTCCTCGATGAACAACTCCTCGTCGATTTCACTGGGCAGTTTCGTGTCCGTATTCCCCACATAGTCGCGTATCGATGGCTCCACTCCGGGAGGAGCCTTTGCGATTAGCCTGAAAACCACATTGGCGCCCTCCTCGATACCCAGCGGCTCTAACGGTACCAGTGCCCCATTAACGATTCTGGCTCTTATTTTTCCATTCATCGTGGGCCTCCCGCCTCCATTCTAACCCAGCAGGCGGCTTTTCTGCCCCTCGAACTCCTCTCGGGTGAGATAGCCCTGCTCCAGCAACCGGGACAGGCGCTCCAGGTCTCCGACGACGGAAGTGGTATTGAATGCGGGGTCCTGGGCCACCGAGCGGTCCACCTTGCGGACGTCCGTAACGCCGCAGAGGCCCATGGCTATGCTGAGCTCGTTGCGCAGGATTTCCAGGCAGTGAGCAACGCCAGCCTCACCACCAATAGACAGGCCCCAGAAGATGGGGCGGCCCACAAACGTCGCCTTGGCGCCCATGGCCAGTGCCTTGAGCACATCTCCTCCCTTGCGTACACCGCCGTCGAGGTAGACCTCGAGCCGGTCTCCCACTGCGTCGACAATGGAGGGCAGCATGTCGATGGAGCCTGCCGTACCCTGCAGGGCGTGGCCGCCGTGATTGGAGACCACCAGGGCCTCAGCTCCGTTCTCGACGCAGAGGCGGGCATCCTCGGCGGTCTGAATGCCCTTGATAACAAGGGGCATGGACGTAATCGAGCGCAGCCACTCCAGGTCGCGCCAGTTCAGCCCGTGCTCGAAGCTCTCGGAGAAGTTACCCTGGTTGGGCAGGTTCGGGAGCTCAATGCCGTCAAAGTTCTTGAGAATACGCTCCTGGTCCAGGATGTAGGCGTATCGGAACTCCCGCTCTCGTGAGTTGGCGCCCAGATTGTCCACGGTGAGCATCATGCCCGTGTAGCCAGCATTCTCCGCCCGGCGTACCAGGATCTCGGTAAGTTCGCGGTCCTGGAAGAAGTAGAGCTGGAACCACAGTGGATTGTCGGCGACTGCGGCAACCTCCTCAATGCTGTAGCTGGAGGCGGTGCTGAGTCCCATGATGGTGTCTGCCGCCGTGGCCGCCCGGGCCGAGGCCAGCTCGCCGGCAGGATGGGCTCGCTGATGAGTGCCAGTGGGAGCCAGCATCACCGGCAGGCTGATGCGTTGGCCCAGCACCTCCGTGGACAGATCACGTTCGCTCACGTCGACCAGCACGCGAGGACGTAGTTTGACTGCCTCCATCGCTCGGACGTTTGCCGTATTGCTGGTCCAGTCCGGCGCGTCCATATCCCCAAACAGCCGGTCGAACAACGCCTTGGGCATCGTCTCCTTGGCCCGGGCCTCGTAGTCTCTGATGGTCAACAGGGAACTCTGGGTAGTCATGGCTTTCTCCTGGTGCCTCTTCAGTTTGGGTAAATGTTTACATCCGCTCAAGAAATCAGGAAATCAGGACGGTGGAGATGCACGGTTACGTATTCTCCAATAGATGGCAAGGGCAATGACGGCCAGGATCGGCAGAAGAACCGGCCAGCCGCCGATTATCTTGCCTGCGATGAAATCGAGAAACATGATAACCAGAAAGGCACCCGTCAAGACGGGTATCATCATAACTATGATCGCCGCAGCGGTACCGATCTGCATGGCAAGGTTGGCGGTTCCGTGCAACGTGCTTTTCTCGGCATCGGTTTCGTTGCCCAACAGGTCACTCTCGGACGCTGTGGCGAAAAAAGAACGTTCCCCTCTGATCCTCACCACCAGGTAGGCAAAAAGCAGCCCCCCGAATACTAGCGCGTATTCCCAGTAGTCCGACAGAAAATACAGGAAAAAGAAAAGCGCTGCCATGGCCCCAGCAATGCCGAGGAGCAAAGCGAGCGCCGCGATGGGAAGGATTGCCTTCAGGACCTGGGTGTTGAACCTGATAATCTTCTTGGCGCGAAGGTATTCGACAGAACCAAGCACGGCCACGCCGCACAGGCCGATACCAACCCAGATGACGATTTCCAGCATCGCTTAGTGCCCGGTGCGCATCCGGTCGCCAGGGGCCTAGAAAGTCCGATTCCCGAACTCCGCAAGGCCGATCCCGCCGCCGCGTAAAAGGGAATTCTAACAGCCTCGAACGCCTCAAACGAAGCTGTGCCGCGAAAGGCACCAATTACAGCCATTCATGGCTGTGATTCGTCAAAATAACGGATGATCTGGCACCGATGGATACGAGTTTGTATTGCTATGGGTGAGCCCCGGTCATCGAGATTGGGGACTCGCCAAGCCGACGCTATGCTTCAGGAGATCCCAGCCGTACAGCAGCGGACGTTTCGGCGTTCTCCCCGGCAAACGAGCAGCGCCCCCCTTTCCAAAGGACGCCGCTGTCGATTGCAGCCTAGAGTGAGTGAAGGGCCGGAATCACCTCTTTGCCAACCAGGTCGATGTGCTCCAGTACCTCGGACTGCGACATCTCCGGATAGAACAACCGGATGGCAACATCGGTAAACCCCATTTCGTGATACACGGCAATCTGCTCGATGCACTCCTCGGGGTTGCCAACGAGAAAGGTATCGTCCATCAGCGTTTCCAGGTCTCCCGTAACCTTCCGGGTCAACTCGCCGTCAGAGCCGTGCAGACCGTGCTGGGCATATACCGCGTACTTGGTGGCGAAGTTGGCCTGGGCCTTGGTCAAGGCCTCCTCGCGGGTGGGAGCGCAGTAGAACTCGCGGACGATGACCATTTCCTCCGGTTTCTCGTGGCCATTCTCTTCCAGAGTCCGTTGGTACAAGTCGACCTGGTGTCGGATAGACTCGTTGGACTGGGCCGGCCCCACGTACAGGATCTCACCCTCGCGGGCGACGCGCCGGATGGCAGGGTCGCTCATGGCGGCCTGCCACACCTTGGGATACGGCTTCTGGAATGGGCGAGCGGTGGGGCGTGCGCCGGTTACATTGAAGAAGCGGCCATGGTGGGTAACCTCGTCCTCGCTCCACAGGCGACGCATCAGGTGCATGGCCTCGGTGCACCGTGCACCTCGCTCCGACATGCCAACGCCGAAGGCCTCGAACTCTTCGGGCCGGTAACCGAGCCCGATGCCCAGGACGAACCGTCCTTCCGCGATGTGATCCAGCGTCGCCGCCTGTTCCGCCACGTCCACCGGGTTCAGCAGGGGCAACAAGAGTATCGACGTGGCCAACGTCATGTCTCCGGGCTCGGCCGCCAACCGCGCCAGTACGGGCCAAGGCTGGAAATGCTGGAACGGGTCGATAAGGTAGTGGTGTCCCCAACAGTAAATGTCGAATCCTGCGTCCCTCGACGCCCGGAACTGCTCCAGGTGGTTCTGCCACTGCTGTTGATGATCGATGGAATCGCGATGGACGACGTGGCCCACCTGGTAGCCTATGCGCATTTAGGTGTCTCCCCAAAAATATGATGATATGACAGGGGCGCACTGGTGTGCGCCCCTGAGATGACCTGAACCAATTCCGCCGTTACTCGCCCACGTGCCGGTACTTGACCAGCCGGTGGCCCTCGAGATTCTGGTTGACGTAGATGTCTCCGTGCGAGTCAACCCACACGGCGTGGGCTCCCTGCCCGTGTTCCACCTCGACGGGACTGCCCCACCGGGCGAGGATGTCTCCGTCCATGTTCAAGATGGACATGAAGCCGTCCAGCTCGGGGACGAAAAGGGCTTCCTCGCCATCGATATAGATGTCGCAGGGGCGGGCCAGACCCAGCCACTGCTCCAGGAAGTTACCCTGATCGTCGAAAATCTGGATGCGGTTGTTTTCGCGGTCGGCCACAAACACGCGCCCGTCGGTATGGACCCAGACGCCGTGGGGAACGTGGAACTCACCCTGGCCGGTCTTGCCTGGCTGGCCCCAGGACTCGATGAGCTTGCCGTCGTTGGTGAAGCGGTGAACCCGGGCGTTGCCGTAGCCGTCGGAGATGTACAGCTCGCCGTTGGGGTGGATGGCGACGTCGCTGGGGCTGTTGAACGGCCCGGCGGCCCGTTCGACCACATCGCTATAACGGCCCGACCAGCCGGTGTCGGAGGGCTTGTCCCACTCGCCCATGGTCATGAGCAGGTTGCCCTTGGGGTCGTACTTCAGGACGACGTGGCTGTTCTTGACCGGCATGAACAGGTTTTCGTCTGCATCGATAAACATGCCGTGGGCATCGGGCAACTGCCCCTCGCCCCACGACGTGAGGAAATTGCCGTCGCGGTCGAGCACGATCAACGGATGCTCACCGCGGTTGAACAGGTAGACCCGGTCCTGGGAGTCGGTGACGATGGCCGTCTGCCCCAGCGCCCAGCCTTCGGGCAGCTTTTCCCAGTTGGGGACCAGTTCATACGTATACTTACCCTTGCCAACGGTTGCCATGCCGACCCTCCTTATTTGCTGTCTGAACTGTGATTTATGAGATTAGACGTCTACTGTGATTTCCACATATTAAATCATGGCAGTCATCGAAATCTGACGAATCACAGTTCAGACCGTGTAATAGCGTCGATGACCGCCATCTCCTCCTGCTTCAGACCAGCGCATCCCGAATCAGCGCAGCGGCGGCCGCGGCCAGCAGACCGCCGCCTATCCCTATCATCGCCCAAAAAAGCCTGTCGATCCGGCGGTTGGTGTCCGTCTGGGCCGCTGCTAGGTCCGATTTCGTCGCCATTTCCCCTCGAATTTCGGCGATGTCCGCTTTCGTCGCCAAGTGTTCGTATCCGCCCTCAAGCCGGGCTATGCGTTCCTCGTTGCTGATGACCATTGGTCCCTCTCCGAGGAGCGTTGGCGCTGATTAGCTCACATAGCGAGATTAGGTGGGCTAATACGTCGTCAGCGTCTCGATGACCGCCTGCTCGAGCTCGTGGGCGCGAACCGCCACCTGGTCCGGGGTCAGACCCCCCAGCGGATGCGCGAACCCGAGGGGCCGGAAGTCGCGGCGGCCGAAGGTGTTGGCGTGGCGGAAGGCCGAGTTCAGGAACGGGTCGGTGCACAGCACCACCGTGGGGACGCCCCGGTTCTCGAGAGTCATCGCGTCGTGCACACTGCACGCGGTGCAGGACCCTCAATCCGCTATGGCGGTTACCACGAAGTCGCAACTCGTGGCCAGCTCGTCGATTATGTCGTCTGCGGCGGGGCGGGAGTACACGTACTTGTCCACCGCCAGCGAATCGCCCAGCTCCAGGTCCCGGTCCAACAGCTCGCGGACGTTGTCCAGCAGCAGGGAGGCGTTCGCTTTCCTGTTCCCCAAGAACCCCCCCACCTTGCCGTGCAGCGTGTCCAGCCGCGCCGCCGGAAGCCAGCGATTTGCAGCGTCGGGATCGATGGGGCTCATCAGTCCCATCAGACGCAGTCGTTCTTCCACATTGGTCACGGTCATTTCAATTCATCCTTGCGCTTTATCGACGAGATTGGGCTCCCCTAGACTCCCTCGATCTTGCGGGTTACGGCGCGGGAACCCCAGCCGGGCAGGTAGACCGAGTGAGGGCCGCCAGCGCCTCCGGCTACAAATATGTGGATGCGGTCCGGAGCCCGTACCACCGGCACCATCTGGTCGTCGTCCTCCGCGTCGATGAACCTTGGCCAGAAGTGCCCTCGCCGGGCGTCCCCCTGCGGCGGCCCCCCGTGCTTCAGCATCCGTACCGGCTTGCGGGCATGTTCGAAAAGGAACTGCCGGATGTCCCGCTTGTTCCACCCGTCGGCATGCAGGAACTTGGCGTGCTCCGGGCCGATGGCGACGAATGTGTCGCCCATGACATACATCTGCACGTTGCCCAGGGTGCACATGGTATCGGCCAGAACCGTCAGGAAGTCCCTGGAGTTGGAGGCGTGGTACATGATGTTGTGGGGCGCCTCGGCGGGGAACACCGTAACCGTGCTGTCGGTAGCGGCATAGCCCATTTCCACGTGCATGGGCACCCACGGGTTGGCCGGCTCGTCCTCGGCAACACAGTAGGTGTAGGCTCCCGGATGCCCGAAGGTGGCCTTGTTGGTCTCGCCGGGAATCGCGCCGCCCAGGTTGACCAGTGCCAGCTTGACGGCCCGGCCGATAGTGGCGTTGGCGCGCCACCCCGCGCCGAAGCAGTTGTACCCCCCGTTGATGTCGAGCTGCTGCACCACTGGCCCGTTGACGATCAGCAGCGGCGTGTGTATGCCGGTCGAGCACATCACGCCCCGCAGGTTGAACCGCTCGTCCATCATAGCTTGCAGCGCAGTAATGACCACGGGCATGTGCTCCGGCAGGCACCCCGCCATCACGGCGTTTACGGCGATTCGCTCAACCGTGGCACGGCCGCCCAGCGGCGGCAGCTCCGCGATTAGCTCGTCGCCGGGCCTCCCGGTGTGGGCAACGAACCGGCGCACAAGGTCCTCCGATGGCGGCACGACCGGCAGACCGTCGGTCCAGCCAGTCTGGAACATCAACTCAATGGCGTCGTTTATCTCGGTAGAAAGCATTATCGGTAGTCGACCGCCCTTGTCTTGCGACACTCTTGGGGTTGCCGACTGCGAGTTTACGGCGGGCATATTGGAGTGTCAACGCGATGCACTGACGCTACCAGGTGGCAGGCTTGGTGATGGGACCGCGAGGGTGCTGGACCACATCAGGAAACTGGCTGGCAGCCAGCACGCTGCGGTTAATTGTCTTATACGTCCAGGTTGCTGCCCGGAGAAGGGCCCTGCTGATTTGACTGCTGTCTTGAGGGCTTATTACACCAGCGATTTTCCCGAACCTCTTGACAGCCAGTTCAATAGGTAACACAAGGTCGGAATCGTTGGAAACAATGACAACCTCGTCCACATTGTCATCAACGCAGTCCAACATGAGGAAAGTTGCCAAATTTACATCGGAACGTTTCTCCTCGGTCTTGAGAACGCGAACAGTTTGGGCAGGACTATTTTGACTTGGGTACTCGAGCGGAAAAACTGGAAGGGATACAGGTCGGGAAGTGAATCGGCCAAGATGTATAGTCAGATCTGGCAGTGTCTCCAAGGCCGTTAAGTATGCATCCTGCCTGTCTGGCGCATCAGGATTGTGAGGCAAAGGAGAAATTCGCGCTGAGAAATATCGAACTCGGTTTATTTCTCGATTCGGCAAGAGCCGACGGCACATGGCTGACACGTTCAACCATTTGTGTCGCGTCCCTTTGAGCGAACCGAAGTATAGGTTGAAACCATCGATATAAACATTGGCCCTCATTTGCTGTCCTTCAAATACAATGGCCACCTCTTGCGAGGTGGCCATTGCGCCCAGTCGCCATAAGCGATAGGGGGGTTCAAGATCCATCATACTTAGGGGATTGACCGGTTGTCAAACAACAATCAGTCAATCCTCCGTCGGCGAAATCACCGCCAGTCCGTCAGCAAAGACACCTTACGCCCTACCCCTTGAACTCCGGCATCACTTCCTTGGCGAACCACTCCAGCTGCTCGGTGATTACGCTCTGCGGCGTGCCCACCGGATGGCTCACTCCCACACGACCGAGGCCCGGGTACTCTTTCTCGACGGCCTTCAGCTGCTCAATCACCTTTTCGGGAGGTCCGGCAAGGAACGCGCCACTCTCGACCGCTCCCTGGATCGTCGGCAGACCGGCCTGCGGAGCGCGGCGAGGGTCGCTAATGTCCCGGATCTGCTCCTCCGACAGCCGCCGGGACAGACGCAGCGGGCCAAACATCTTCAGATTCTCCTCGAAGAACCCCTGAGACTCCTCCATCGCCTGCTCCACGGAGGGAGCCAAGTGGAAGTGGAAGCCAACGCTCAGGTTCGTCCCAGGCTCCGGGTCCTCGTGTCCGGCGCGTATCATGGCGTCGCGGTACCCGTATATCACGCTATCCATGGCGCCGCCCTCGGCAACTCCTCCGCCGAGAATCCCCTTGATGTTGTGCTTGACCATGAAATCCAGCGCCCGCTGCGTTCCGCCCTGGATCGGCTGCCAGCACTCCACCGGCAGCTTGGTCGGGCGCGGCACCAGTGTCAGCTCCTTCAGCGTGTACCCTCGATAGGGCACCTCGGGCGGCAGGGTGTAATACTTGCCCTGGTACGACCACGACTCCTCGTTGAACGCCTTGAAGATGATTTCGACCTGCTCCTCGAACATCTCGCGGTTGGCGTCCTGGTCCTGCAGGGGCGAGCCGAAGCTCTCGACCTCGCGGGTGTGGTAGCCCCGTCCTACGCCGAATATCACCCGGCCTCCGGTCAGGATGTCTGCGGTGGCGTAGTCTTCGGCCAGCCGCAGCGGGTGCCACATGGGCGCGATGTTGAAGCCGCAACCGAATTTCAGGTTCTTGGTCACGTGCGCCAAGTGGACATTGAGCATGATGAGGTTGGGTATGCACTCGTAGCCCTCCGGCTGGAAGTGGTGCTCCGCCATCCACATGGTGTCGTATCCGTTATCGTCCATCGTCTTGGCGATGGCCTCGGATTTGGGGAAAACCGTCGACAGATGGTCGTTGCCGAAAATTCGGTCGTTCACTGCAGTGCCGCCATAGCCGATGTTGGTCATATCGACGTGGCCGGCAAACAGGCTATCGAACTTGGTAATCATGGCGCTCCTCCGTCGGAGTCGAATGGGGATATTGTACGGCAGGGCGGGTTTAAAACCCGCCCCTACTACACCGCTTGGACACCTGCCTTATTCGTATGGCTGAAGCTGAATTTCGTGCAGGGCCGGGATCACCTCGCGCCCCAGCAACTCCACCGAGCGCATTACGTCGGCGTGGTCCATGTCGCCCTCGTTGCCGTAGATGTGCAGATAGCCGGGATTCAGCCGCTCAATAATGTTGCTCAGCTTGCGCGTCACCGTGTCCGGGCTGCCTACGATCACATTGTCGACATCCTGCAGTTCCTGGTAGGTCATCCGACGCCCGAACCCGCCGGCGCCGGGGAGCTGCCGCTGGATGCGCACGGCCTCGCGGGACTGGTAGCCGGGCGGATCATTGTGCTCCACCGGGCCGCGATTGCGGTGGTTTTCGGTCCACAGGAAGGTCTCCCCGATGCGCTGCGCCTTCTCGTCCGTGTCGGCGCAGAAAACCCGCAGCAGGTAGCCGAAGTGCTCCGGCCCAGGGGTGAAGCCGACCTCCTTGGCGGTGTCGATGTAGACTCCCTTCAGACCCTCGGTGTAATCCAGCAGCGACCCCAGGTTCATGTAGGGGTGCTGATGGCTGGCCGCCCAGACCACGCTCTCCGCGCTGGAGAGGCCTGGGAACCAGATTGGCGGGTGCGGATCCTGCACCGGCAGCACCCACGGGTTCACCGCCCGGTAATGGTAGTACTTTCCCTCGTAGCGGAAAGGGCCGGGCTCTGTCCAGCACTTGATGATCAGGTCGTGGGCCTCCTCGAACCGCGCCCTGTTCTCGGCCGGGATGATGCCGCCGGCCAAGCTCTCCACTGCGGTTCCGCGCACGAAGCCGGAGATGACCCTGCCGTTGGAAAAGCAGTCCAGCATCGCGATTTCCTCGGCCATGCGGATGGGGTCATTCACCGCTATGACGTTGCCGAGGATGGCTATCTTGGTATTCTTGGTAATCTTGGAAATTACCGCCGCGTCCAGGTTGACCGCGGGCTTCATGCACCAGTACGAGGCGTGGTGCTCGTTGGACATGATTCCGTCGAAGCCGACCTCGTCGGCCAGTGCGTACTGCTCGTGGTACTGGTTGTACAGTGTGTAGGCCTTCTCGGGGTCGAAGTAGCTGTTGGGAAACCCCAGCCGTCCTGAGTCGTACTGCTCCAGGTCGGCGTCGGTGACGTGGGCATAAGGCTGTTCGGAAAACCAGAAAACTTCGATAGTGTCTTTCATACCAGGCGGCTCCTGAAAAATTGCGTGCCAAGTTGGCAGACCCGCTACGGCGAACCTGCGCCTTTCCGCAATCTAGCCACTGGGCGGCAGGGTGTCAAGGACGGCCAGGCTCCTCGCGGTTCACGCATTGGCTGGCGTGGTCGCCAGTGTCCGCCCGGCTTTGCGACCCACACCGAACCAGAGCGTAACCAGCAGCATCAGGCCTGCGGCCATGGTGATTGCCAGCGGCCAGCCTGTTTCGGCCGCTACGAAGGCCAGGGGAAGGGCGCCGAGGTAGTGAAAGCCGGGGGTGAAGTGCAGGATGCCCATCACCCGCCCGCGAACCTCGGCCGGCGATGCGAGTTGCAGTATTGTGGTCGACAACGGCCAGACGGTGCCCAGGCTCACAATGCCCAGGATGAGGAACAGTGCCCAGGCCATCCAGAACGAAGAGGTCCAGCCGAACGCCGTCAGCACGACTGCCATGACACCTATGCAGGCCAGCAGCCAACGGTAGAGCCAGGCACGGTGCATAAAAGTGATGGAAATAGTGCCCACCAGGGAACCAATGCCCGAGGCCAGAAGCAACACTCCGGCACGGGTGGCATCGCTACCGAGCTGTTCCTTCGCGAACGCCGGAATGACCTGGAGGTGCGACATACCGAACCCGCCAAAGGAGCAGGCCAGGACGATTACCGTCAACAGGACCGGGGAGTGCTTGATTACGGACAGACCGTTGATGAAGTTCTGTACCAGGGGCTCCCTCGCCGGTGCCCCCGTGCTCGGCGTCCAGCGGACCGGGACCAGGAGCAGCACGCTTAACCCGTAGAATACCGCATTGGCGAGCAGCCCCGTGCCTATGCTCCAGATGTCGAATTGATCGGCTATAAAAGGAACGCCGTCGATCAGCACCCCCAACAGCGGCGGCCCCACGATCCGTCCGATGTGGACCGCGGAGTTGAACTGGGCTACGGCATCCAGCAATGCCCCCTGTCCCACCAGGTCATACAGCATGGTGACCCGGGCCGGCTGATTGAGGGCCTGGAGCACCCCCAACAGGGCCACCGCCAGGTAGATATGCCACAGGGCTATGGCATCTGTCAGTGTCAGGAATGCAACTACCGCCATCAGCAGGCCTACTCCGGCCTGGGTCGCCATCAGCAGGTACTTGCGGTTGAAACGGTCAGCGATCACGCCGCCAAACGGAAGCAGGGCAGTGTTGGGAATGCCGTAGAGGAACACCACCAGCCCCGTTATATGGAGCGAGGAACCGGTGAGGTCCAGGACCAGCCAGACCAGTGCGAAAAACTGCATCCCCTGGCCCACTGACTGTGTGTAGGAGCAAAGCCAGTACCAGCGGAAGTCAACGATCCGCCACGGCCCCCTCATCCGGCTCCAGTAAGAGGGCACCGGAGAAGGAGAGGTGCCGGTTACCAAGTTGCGATTCTCAAAGTTTGTCTATCTCTCGAATACATCGCCGGAAGAGCGGGCCCTGGGGGCCATGGAGGCCTTCGCCATGCGTTCACTGGCACAAATTATAGATTCTCGGGTTACTGACCGTCACGCCGTCGCCGGGCGCATTGCCAGCTCGCGCCCCGTCTTGCGCCCCAAGCCGAAGGTAAGCGTCACCAGCAGGCAGACCCCCGCCGCGCCGGTGATCGCCAGCGGCCAGCCCATCCCTGCGGCAGCCAGCGTCAAAGGCCAGGCCCCCAGGAAGTGCAGGCCGGGCACGAGATGGAGCACTCCCAGCACGCGCCCCCGCAACTCTGCCGGAGAGGACAGCTGCGTGATCGTGGTGGTCAACGGCCATACCCATCCGATGGCCACCACCCCCACCAGCAGGGTGAACACCCACGTCACCCAGAACCAGCCTGACCAAGATGTCCCGGTCAGGTCGTCGAAGGACCCGCTCCAGGCAAACAGCGTCAGCAGGACCGTGAACGTCACAAGGGAGAACAGCAGCCACCGGAACAGCCATGCCCGGTGCATGAACGTAAGGGTCATGCTGCCAGCCAGGGCTCCGATGCCTGAACCCAGCAACAGCAATCCCACCTCGGAGGCCCCGCTGCCAAGTTGCTCCTTGGCAAAGGCGGGGATCACCTGTAGGTGGGCCATTCCGAACCCGCCAAAAAAGCAGGTCATCACCAGCACCGTCAGCAGCATCGGAGTGTCGCGAATGACGGACAGGCCCTCTCCAATGTGGCTCAACAGCGACTGCCGGCTTGTCTCCGGCCGACTGAACGTCCCTCGGACCATGACCAGCAGGACGACGCTGGCGCCGTAGCACGCTGCGTTCAGAACCAGCACCACGCCCATGCCCCAGAGGTCGATCAGCACCCCCGCCACTGGCGGGCCCACAATCCTCCCGGCGTGCTGCGCCGCATTGAACTGCGCCACAGCGTCCAGCAGCCTCCGTTCGCCCACCAGGTCCGCAAGCATCGCCAGCCTCGCGGGCATATTCAGCGCCTGCAGCACCCCCAGCAGGGCCGCCGAGAGGTATATGTGCCACAGCGCCACCAGGTCCGTGATGGTAAGCACCGCCAGCCCGGCAATCAACGCCCCCACCATCGCCTGCGTGACCATCAGGAGCAGCTTGCGGTCCATCCGGTCGGCGATGATGCCGCCGGCCATCAGGAAGGCGATGTTTGGCAGGCCGTATAGCGAAACCGTCAGGCCCAGTTGGGTCTTGTCGCCCGTGACCTCCAGCACCAGCCAGCCGATCACCAGGAACTGCATGCCCTGGGACATGGCCTGCGCCAGCGACCCGGCCCAATACCAGCGGAACGGCTGCTCCTCCCACGGCCCCCGGATCCGTCCCCAGAAGGACGGCGTCTGCTGGGAATGCTGGGCGTCTGCTACCAAGGAACGTTTCTCAGGGAAAGCAACTGGAGGGCTGCCTCGCTACAGGTCGGGGATGCCCATGCTCACGCTGCGGTAGCTGCCGCCGAGGGCGCGGGTCTGGTGGCCCTGACCGGTCATGTCTTCGGCCAGCAGCACGTCGCCGGGCTGGAACTGCCGCGTCGATCCGTCCCCGCAGATGACCTCCATCTGCCCTTCCAGCACGATCAGGTACTGCCGCCGCGTGGGTTGATGCCAGTCGCTGAAGCTGTCCGCCGCAGACTTGCGGAACACCAGGTCCTCGCCTGCCTTGGTGGTCACCCGCAGCGCGTCCTCGCTGGGCATGCCCACATCCTCGAAATGGGACTGCCCGTCGTTGCCCGTGTAGATACGTACCAGCATACTTTTCACTCCGTCATTTCTGGCCCGCCGCCTGCCGCCGGGCCATGGCGCAAGGGAAAGTATAATCTACCGGACAATGACAACAAGGCACCCCAACTCCCCATCCAGCAGCATGGACCCCAGACTGTTCTACCGGAGAGGAACGCAACAATGACAAGATTGGAAGGCAGGACTGCCCTGGTCACCGGATCGGGGCGCAATATCGGGCGGGCCATCGCCCTGAAGCTGGCCAGCGAGGGCGCCAACGTGGTGGTCAACGCCCGATCCAACCGCGAGGAAGCCGAGTCGACAGCCGAAGAGGTGCGCGCCCTCGGCGTCGATGCCCTGCCGGTGATCGCCGACGTCTCCGACCGCCAGCAGGTCGAGGCCATGTTCGCCGCCGCCGCCGAGCGGTTCGGCAAGGTCGACGTGCTGGTCAGCAACGCCGCCATCCGTCCCCACAAGCCCTTCACCGAACTTGACCTGGACGACTGGGAGCGGGTGCGTGGCGTGGTGCTGGACGGAGCGTTCTACTGCGCCCGCAACGCCATCCCCGCCATGCAGGCCAACGGGTTCGGCCGCATCGTGTTCCTCACCGGCGACGGCGCCTGGAACGGCTCGGCCGAGCGCTCCCACGTCTCCGCCGCCAAGATGGGCATCGTCGGCCTGGCCCGGGGACTGGCCTCCGAGTTCGCCCCCGGCAATATCCGAGTCAACGTCGTTTCGCCCGGCCGCATCGACACCAGCCGCGACCTGGCATGGTACCCCGGCCAGAACATGGCCGACACATCGGAGATCCCCCTGGGACGCCTCGGCCACGTCGACGACATCGCCGCCGCGGTCGTATTCCTGGCCACCGACGACTGCGGTTTCATCACCGGCCAGACCATCCACGTCAACGGCGGCACCGCCTATTTCTGAGGCGTCCCAATAGGCTCATATGTTACGAACCGTTATCTCTACGGTTGCAACGAGAAGGGCGTCCACATTGGACGCCCCTACAGAAAGGTTTTCAGTTGTAGGGGCAATCCTTGTGGTTGCCCCGATTACCCATCAACACAAGGCCGGCCAGCCCTAGTCCCGGAACCGGAACCCCTTCAGGTTCGGCGAGATCCCGATTTTCGCCTCGGTCAGCTCCTGTATCTCCTCCGGGTTCCAGCCGGGAGCGTTCTCCAGCAGCTCGAAGCCGTCGGGCGTGATGCCGAACAGGCCCAGGTCGGTCACCACCATCTTGACCACGCCGGGCGCCGTGATCGGCAGCTTGCAACGTTTCAGCAGCCGCGGCTCTCCCTCGCGGGTCGAGTGCTCCATGGCGATGAACACCCGCTGCGCGCACGCCGCCAGGTCCATGGCTCCACCGATGCCGCCTCCCTTGCGGTTGGGAATTCGCCAGTTGGCAAAGTCGCCGTTCTGGGAGACCTCGTAGGCCCCCATCACCGTGACATCGATCATCCCGCCGCGGATGATGCCGAAAGAGTCGGCGTGATGCACGATGCCCATGCCATCCAGTGCGGTCACGTGCTGACCCCCGGCGTTCACCAGGTGCCGGTCCTCCTCGCCCTCTGCGGCCAGCGGACCGTAGCCGATGACTCCGTTTTCGGACTGGTTGATGATGGTCCGGGAATGGTCAACATAGTTGGAACATAGGGTGGGCATGCCCACGCCCAGGTTCACGATCCACCCGTCCTGGAACTCCATGGCCAGCCGGTCGCACATCTGCTGGCGGGTCAGCCTTGTCTTTTCGGCAGTCATATTTCCTACTCCTGTGGCTCCGTTTACAGCCCGGATGTCTGACAAACTTTCCCTAAACTATTCCTGGGCCACACTCCGTCATTCTCATCCCATCCTGTCATTCCCGCGCAGGCGGGAATCCAGTGGCCACCACTTACATTGCCTGTACGAGACCGGAAATGTGATTCAATCTGCCGCAGTCCCGCCTAAATACCCGGCTTGGCGCCCGACCAGATGCCGTCCTCCGGAATCTTGACAATCCGGTCAACGTAAATGCCGGACACGTGCACATGGTCCGGGTCGATCTCCCCGACCTCCAGCACGTCATTCTCCACCTCGACGATGGTTGTCTTGCCAGCCATGGCCATGACGGGGTTGAAGTTGCGCTGCGATAGCCGGAATTGCAGGTTGCCGAACTTGTCCGCTTTCCACGCCCGCACCAGCGCGTATTCGGCGTGGAGGGGATACTCCAGCACGTAGGTGCGACCGTCGATCTCCCGGTGTTCCTTGCCCTCGGCCAGCTCGGTGCCGACGGAGGTGGGGGTGAAGAACCCTCCGATGCCGAAGGCGGCGATGCGGATGCGCTCCGCCAGCGTGCCCTGCGGCACCAGTTCCGCGTCCACCAGTCCCTCGTTGTACATGCGGACGAACGGCGTCACCATCGACGGGTGGGTCGGTGCTGTGAAGGCGCAGACCACTTTCTTGACCTGTCCGGCCTCCACCAGCGTCCCCACATCAACCAGTTCGTCGAGGGTGCCCGCGTTGTTGGAGATGCACGTCAGATCCTTGGCGCCCTGCCGGTTCACCGCCGCCAGCAGGTTGCGGGGGACCCCAACGCCCGAGAATCCCGGGCACATGATCGTGGAGCCGTCGGGGATGTCCGCCACCGCTTCGTCCATGGTGGCATAGACCTTTTCTTTCATGGGTGCACAACCCTCCGTGGGTAATTGAGACAAATACTAGCGCAGCCCGCCCCGCCGCGCCACCTGAAGCCCTGCGGCCTTGCTGGCGCCGACCTTGCCTAGGCCTTTGCGTTGGCGAGTCGCTCGGCATCACGGATATATTCCGCTGTGGCGTGAATGTCTCTCACTATCGGCTCTTGCGGATCAAGTATGCCGTCGTAGAAACACGATCCGTGCAGGTCCTGCATTCGCTGGCTGTATCTGTTGGCGAGGCTTTCCAGATCAGGACTCCGGTGGCGCAGGCCACGAATTCCTCTGTATGTTATTCCCGATGTCCCCGGCTCGCGTCCGGTTCGTTCCAGGAGAAGCGCATCGGTTGCACGTTTTGTCGCTCCCCAGGCCTTTTCCGCAGCGTTGCGTACCCGGCCTTGCGAGAGCATCTCGAGCGCGTCCTCGTGCAGTGACCAGGCATCCGCGATGAGGTATTTTCCGCGTTGCGACTCCGGCATCAGACACGCTCCGAATTCACGCCGTCCGACAAATCATTGTTCTTTTAAGATTCTATCACGGCGTTTACGCGTGCCAATTGAGTCCTCTCCGCCACCGCACCGGTCGTCGTCAGAGAAAACGATCCAACGAGGGCGGAGTTCCGTTGCACGAGCAATCACTGCGCTGGCAGATCTGAACACCTAATCCGGAGCAATGCGGAACGCTGCCCAGATGACACTCGCCAATTGCCGCGCCGTATGCAGTCCGGTATCCTGTAATTGCAGATATTAGCGCATATTTTCGTGTAAGGGTTCGCGCACATCATTTCCGGGGTGTTCCTGTCTCCCCAGAAAAGCACCCATTCGCGTCGACGACCTGGAATCGCCAGCGAAGCAGGATTTTTTGCTCCATTAATCGGGGGGACCTTTTAATCGGGGGGACCTTTAATCGGGGGGACCTTTAATCGGGGGGACCTTTGTTTCTCCGCACCGTTGTAGGCCCCCAAGGCGCACTGCCTCGGCAATTCGAGGGCGACGAGCCGACGAAAACGCATTAAGGACCGAAAATGGGCCACAATGGGACGCTATGGGACAAAAAAATAAAAAATTATGGAGCCGACTTGGGAAATCCTCCGCCGCAAGTCCCATCATCGGACTTGCCGGATTCGCCCTACTGTAGCCATGAAGGACAGGTTTTTTAGAGGGGTGAAATCGCTCGGAAACGCTCGGTTTTGCTCGGATACAAAAATTTTTGCCACCGGGCGCCCTCTCTAGTGGTGTGCGAATTTCGTCCGGTCAGCCAGCCCTCTACACGGGTCGGGCGGAAATTCTATTAAGGCGCATTGAGGCTGGATCTATAGGCTGGATTTGTAACTCGACCCCTTGGGCAGCCCGGCCTCGGCAGTGCCACCACTTGACAACCACTGTGTTTGGCCGAAAAATCCAATGGGCAATCGACCAAACAGGAGCTGACAATGGTTGCAAACAATCATCTGACCTACACCTACGTCGGTATGGCTGGCGAAGGCGACTTCATCGGCGATGGTGGCATATTCCGCCAGGCCGACGGCGAGGACGACTGGAAGGACATATCCGCAGGGCTGCCGGGCAATCCCCAGGTGCGGGCACTGCTGCTCAAGCAGGACAACCCCGCCGTGGTATTTGCCGGAACCCAGGACGGCGTTTACCGCAGCAACGACCGCGGCGACAGCTGGGAGCGCGTATCCGATCCCGCCGGCGACCGCGAGGTCTGGTCCATGGCCGCTCATCCGTCCGACGCCAACACCATCTTTGTCGGATACGAGCCCTGCGCCATCGCCCGCTCGACCGATGGCGGCGACACGTGGCAGGAGATGGATACCAGCAACGTGATCTATCCCCACATCACCACCTACATGCCGCCGCTGGGCAAGCGGGTCATCGGCATGGCCATCGACCCGGTGGACCCCGCCAACATGTATGCGGCCATCGAGGTTGGCGGCCTGCTGGGAAGCACCGACGGCGGTCAGACCTGGACCCAGTTGATGGATGGCCCCTATCTCCGCAACAACACCCTCGACCTCCATGCAGCCGTCGTCAGCGCAGCGGACCACGGCACGGTCCAGATTGCCACCCAGATCGCCATGTTCCGGGGCAAGAACCAGGGCGCGCGCTGGGAGCACGTACAGGTTGACGACATGTTCGTTGGCGGATCCTACTGCCGAGACCTGGCCGTGGCGCCCGACGACCCCAGCACCATCTACCTGGCCTCGGGAGCCGGCGGCGGCGCCGCCCCGCCAGACACCGTGCCGGAAGGCGCGCTCTTCCGCAGCCGCGACGTCGGCGAGACCTGGGAGCGCATCGACCTCGGCGACGTGCCGCCCAGTCGCATGATGCAGGTGGCCATTGACTCCGCCGTGCCCTCGCGAATCAGCTGTGGCGCCTATTCCGGCGAGATCTACAGCAGCAGCGACGGCGGCCAGAACTGGAAGGTGAGCATGCTCCCGGTGGAGTCCACCCGCTCCCTGCACATCTACCCAATGGTCTGCGGCTAGACAGGGAATCCTGGTAAGGAGCAGTGGTGCCGGCGTTCAGCCGGGCTACTGCTCTGTGCTGCATTCCCCCCACCCCGGGAATGCTGTTCTTTGTTGCCGCTCAGGGGCGGTACCTGACGACTGTTATATTGTGGCATTCGATTTACCCGGAGGCCCGGTGTGGCGACCTCTGCATTAACCAGAGCTACGTATCGCGTTACCCAGGAGACCCTCGAGGAAATGGTCCTCGACAAGAACGAGTTCCCGCCCGACTTCCAGGGACACCAGGTGGTGCGCGACGGTGAATTGGACAACGAGCGCCTAGCCCAGAACGGATTCCCCGGCAGTTCGGCCGAAAGGTTCCAGCAGGCCGGACGCGTCACCGGTCAGATGCGTGAGCTTGGCCCTACGTCCGACATGGCCATGCCGGACGGATTCGATTTCATGGCTGCCTCGGTGGTGCACCTGTTCGACACCCCCGATTCGGTCAGCCATTGGATGAATGAGATATTCCTCAAGGACTTTGAGGGCAACGTCGGCGACAGCATCGGGCAGGGCCACCAGCTTGTGGCGGCCAACCGGCTGGAAACCAACGGGTTCTTCGACGAATCGGTCGCGCTGAGGGTGCTGCAGGGTGGCCCCAGCGGCCTGATCTCCTCCACAGTTGTGGACTTCCGCCTGGGACGGCTGCTCGGCGTGGCCTTCGTCGTAACCGTCGGCGACCACAGCCGCCCCGATCTCACCATGCAGATAGGCCAGGCCCTCGAAAGGCGAATGGCCTCCGTCGTACTGGGGGTATAGCAGCCTGGAACCAACCTGCGGTCACCCACGCTCACCCGTACAGGCGAAACGACGATGAGGCCGGGATGTCCCGGCCTCATCACTTGATCGACGTTTGCTTGCCTGTCTTGACGACAGGGCGGCCCTACCCGGCGGCCACCAGCCGGGCCGCCTCATCGCCCATCTCCGACGTGCTGGCGCTGCCCCCCAGATCGGCGGTGAGCACCCGGCGCTCCTCGAGGCAGCGGGCCACGGCGCCGTCGACGCGGGCGGCCGCGTCCGCCTCTCCCAGGTGGTCCAGCATCATGGCTACGGCAGAGATCGTGGCCAGGGGGTTGGCGATGCCCTTGCCCATGATGTCGAAGGCCGCGCCATGCACCGGCTCGAACAGCGACGGATGCACCTTGTCAGGATTGATGTTGGCGCTGGGAGCCAGTCCCATGCTGCCCGATACCACGGCGGCGATGTCTGACAGGATATCGGCGAACAGGTTGGAGGCCACCACCACGTCGAAGTCCTCCGGCCACCGCACGAAGTCCATGCAGGCCCGGTCCACCAGCAGCGACTCCTTCTCCACCTGCGGGAACTCGGCCGCCACTTCATCGAACACCTCGTCCCAGAACACCATCCCGAAGGACTGGGCGTTGGACTTGGTAACCGACGTCACCTTCATCCGCCTGTTGCGGCGAACACAGTGCTCGAAGGCGGCGCGGATGATGCGCTCGGTGCCGCGGCGGGTAAAGACGTTGCTCTGGATCACCGTCTCATGGGGCGTCCCGGCGTTGAGCCGTCCCCCGACTGGCGCATACTCGCCCTCGGTGTTCTCCCGGAAGATGACCATGTCAACGTCTCCAGCCTTCTTGCCTGCCAGGGGCGAGGTAACACCCGGATACAGGTAGGCCGGCCTGACGCATATCCCTTGGTCGAAGCCCCGCCGCATCGGGAGCAGAAGACCCTGGAGAGTGATGTGGTCGGGGATGTTCGGGTCCCCCACTGCCCCGAACAGTATGGCGTCGAAACCCGACAGCAGCTCCAGACCGTCCTCGGGCATCAGGCGCCCGGTCTCGCGGTAGTAGTCGCTGCCCCAGGGAAACTCCGTGAACCGGAAAGACGGCCCTCCGGAGGAGGACAACGCCTCCAGGACCTTCCGTCCCTCGGCGATCACCTCGGGCCCCACACCGTCTCCACCGATTACTGCCAGGTTATATTCAGCCATAGCTTCGCTTTCCCTCTGTTGCAAATGACCGCAGCGTTCAGCCCACGGTCTGCACTCCGCCGCTGAGCATCCTGAAATGGTAGACCGTCTCAGCCTCCGGAAATGCCTGCTGCGCCTTGATGTAGGTGGACTTGCCGCGCCTCTGCGTTGCGTCGAGCAGCACACCGGAGACGCCGTCGCTGTGACCGCCGTTGACTCCGACCGCCCCAACCTCCCGGGCAAAGGCCACCAATCCATCGAGACGCGGGCGGGACTCTATTCGGCTTCCTGCCTCCGCTGCCATTGTGGCGCCCTGACCGACCAGGGCGGGACTGTTCTCCTCAATCCCTCGTCTGATCAGACCCAACGCCTCGTCCGTCAGCTCATTGACCGCCCTCCACCGCCGGGTCCTGTCGTCCATGCTCGACACTGGGGAGCCGCCAAAGTCAAGAGCCACTATTTCCATCGGCGGCGGGGAGCCAAGACTCTCCCGAACCATTCCGGCACGGTGGTCGAATAACGCCAGTCCTGGCAACATCACCCCCCCGGTCGGCTCGATGGACAATGCGATCTGGGCGATGTCATAAGGGCTGAGTTCTTGTCCCAGGGCGAGGGCGGTGGCGGCGATAGCCGCAGACAGGTCGGCCGAACTGCTCCCCAGACCTTTGCCACGCGGTATTGGGCTGCTGACCCGGACCGCCGCTCGCACCTTGGCCCGACGCAGGTGAGCCAGCGTTCGGCGCACGGCCGCCACTGTTTTTTCGCAGTCCTCGGTTGCGTCCACGCCGGGCCCGTTGTCACTTAGTTCGACCCGGACCCGAGAGTAGAAATCGACAGGGCAGGTTACCGAAAATGGCATCTCCCCCAGGACGCCCTGAGCGAGCACGCCGCACACGCCGGGCGCTCTGGCTGTGGCCGAACCCAACTGAACGGCGCCGTCCACTCGCAATTCGTCGTTGGGGGTGTTGTCGGGGTCGCCGCTCAAGAATCAACCTCCGGCGTTCAGGTCTGCGCCTAACTTTCCCTGGTTCAGGCGCATTCTGTCACGAAAGGTGGGAACCGTCGTTGAAGAGACGCAGCACCGCGTTGTCGTGGTAGGTGTCGACGATCGACAGAGTGCAATTGCCGAATACAAACCGCCAGTTGGCGTCAAGCGGCATGCCCAGCAATGCCATCATGGCTGCCCGCAGAGAGCCGCCGTGCCCCACCACAAGGACGTTGTGCCCCAGGTGCTTTTCCTTGATGGCATTGATGACCCCGGTCATCCGGACGCTTACTTCACGGGTAGATTCCCCGCCCTCTGGCGCGTAGTCCAGGTCTTTCGCGATATAGCTGGGATATTCTCCGGGAAACCGGGCCCTGAGTTCGCCGTCAGTCAGCCCTTCGAACGCCCCCTTGTGGTATTCGCGCAGCCGGGGCGTCGGAAACAGCGGTACGTCTCTGCCCTGGAGTAAAACCGCCGCCGTTTCAGAGGCCCGGCTGAGGTCACTGGCGTACGCAGCATCGAATCGAACGTTTTCCAACCGGTGTGCCAACCTTTTGGCCTGTTCAACACCTCTTTCGGAGAGTGCAACGTCGGTGTGCCCCTGAATTCGGCCCTCAAGGTTCCAGACTGTCTCACCGTGCCTAGCAATAAAGATTTGACCCATGTCTCTCTGCTGAATCTCGCAGTCGTAACTAGCCCGAAACTAGCCCGAAATGATTCCAGGTTCGGCGGTATTTTATCACGCGACTCCCCGGGAAAAGCCGCCGACAGGTCCGTGAGGTTCTTGCAAATTCCCGAATCGCGCCCGTGATTCGAAGGCGAAATACATCATCAATCGACAACTTCCTTCGAGCGTAATTCCGACCAGTTAGAATTCAACCTTCGCTAAAATTCGTTCCTACTTTATATTGACATGGCCAAGCCTACTTCCTACAATATTTTGACGTTGCGGCTATTTATTTAGTGTGCCCTGACGTCTATTGCGAGGTGAGGATATGCCTCCACGAAAATCACGAGCGAAGAAAGCAAATGAGACGGAGACCAGTATGCCTGTTCTGACCGCTTACTGCACCAAGCTGCGAAAAAAAGTTGAAATGGACCAGATCGAACTGGTTACTATGAAGAACGGCCGACCAGCTGCCAAGGGAGTGGCCAAGGAGGACCCGAGCCTCTCGGTCTTCCGCATCCTGAGCAAGGCGGAAGCTGAGGAACTGGCCAAGGCTCTTTCCTAGTCGCCTCTCACTTCACAATCAGGCCAACATCACAGGCAGCATTCGGGTTTCCGCCTTTGAAGGCCAATCGGAATCGCCGATTTATGCTGGTGTCTGTCCAGTAGTGAGACTACCGACAGGGTGCATAGCTGGCCCTGATACGAACTCAACCACGAATTAACCCTACCAACTGCCGGAGGTCCCTCCCCTCCGGCAGTTGTGCGCACTCCGATCCTCCTCCCTGGGCCTTTCGATTGTCGCCCTCAACGACGCGAGGGAAATTGTCCTATATCGGGTGACCAGGGCTATCGCATTTGGAGGAGCAACCCTTGCTCACTGGCTGAGTGAACCGTCATTCCCGCGCAGGCGGGAATCCAGTGGACGGAAGTCGGGAGAAATCGCGTTAATCACACGCCTGATAGGCCCTTCCAACTCGATGGAGAATGCACTCCGAATGACCTGGATTCCCGCCTGCGCGGGAATGACGAGCTAGAAAAGTCAAATGCGATTGCCCTGGTCGGGTGACGCTCGAACCTTGCCAGCCTCCAAGTTCCCTCGTATCATCAAAGGTAGCCGGTGCACGCGTACGTAAATCAAACCTGCAGCCAACGGCCCGCGAGCCCCCGGGCCTGAAAAACAAAACTGTGGCATATTCACCATTCATGGTGATCCTGCCGGGCCAGCTCTCCACCCGGATTGCAACACAATTCAACGCTTCCCTGCGGCACGAAACCCCTCGAACACCCCTTCACAGTAGCCGGAGGGCCCGACCACGACGCAATCTGCACCTCCAAATGCAGCACTCCGGCCGCCCTGGCAGCAATCCAATCTGGCTGCCCCCCATGTACAAGCAGCACTGGGCGACTATCGAAATTCCCTGACCCCCCTTCGACCGGGGGTTGACCGCAGACTGGCGCTGTGATTGACTACCTCGGCCCTCGCTTCCCAACGACGAGGGACAATCTGATTTGGCGCGGCAGCCGACCTCCAAAGCGGTTGAATTCCAACGCTTAACTTCGGTATGATGTTGCGGGTAATTTTAGGGCATTGTGGGCGCCGCGCTGCAACTGCCCAAACGAGGTTGGATTCGCGGACTCTGAGTTGTGTGTCGAGGCCGGTTGAGAGCGTGCCGGTACGGAGACGACAACATCTTTTTGGGAGCCTATATAGATGAGCTTGATTCAACGCACCGCTATCCCAATCATAGTCCTGCTCGCAGTCGTGGGCGTAGGGGTGGCGATCTTCACGGCCAGCAGCCCCTTCGCATCAGGCCAGGAAACGGAAAGCTGCGACACTGGGGTTGGTATTGGAATCAAAACCCGAAACGAGTCCGGTCAGACCATAGCCTCAGTACGCCACGGTGATGTCATCAACTACAGTGTCACGCTCGGCCTTCTAGAATCTGACCCAGGCAGCAATCTGTGTGACTTCGGTGGCGGCACACTGGTTATCACGTTACCCAGCGGTGAAGAGGTTACCGTCGCCGGTACCGAGGAAACCGGTGCAATTCCCACGGTCAGCACCGGCAATCCTTTCACTTCCTCGACCGTCAACTACACCGTCAATCAGGACGACGGGGTTCAGGCCAATCAGGGCGATCTCGCTAACGACAACGTGGAACTGACCGTCCGGGTCAAATATTCCGGAGGGCACTCGATCGATTCCAACGGAGTGCAACTCAGCGCCGAAGTTGAAGCTAGCGGCTCGAATTTGGTACGAATGGTAGCGCCCTCAGTCCAAGTCGACATTTCACCCAGCGTGGTGCAGGATGCGGCGCAGCCTGACGCGCAGACCGTTTACCAAGGACAGGTCGCGTCTTTCAATGTTGTGGTCACCAACACCGGTGGTTTCGAGCTATCGAACATCGCGGTCGCATCTCTTGAGAATCCAGAAGCAGGTGAAGTGAGTGTGGCGGACTGCGAACGGACCGCAGAGAGTTTCAATCCGCTCGCGGTTGGTTCATCCACCTCTGCCTATACCTGCGGTACCACGACCGAGGCAAGCTTCGTCCAGCGGGCCCAGGTAACCGCTGACGCCACGACTAGGAATTCCGCCCTTGAGGCAATTGCGATTCAGGTCTCAAATGACGACACCACCACCGTCTACTACGGCACAGTGGATGTAGGTATCTCCATCACGGCCCAGTCGCCGGTGGTTCGTATCGAGGAGAGTGGAACTTTCGACATAACGGTAACCACGCCCACAGCCACTGCGCTGCACAACGTGAGTGTGGCGGTCAGTGTCGATGGCCCGGCTGAAGGAGAGTCTGTGAGCTCTGCAAACTGCTCGCGTGATTTCGGTACAGTCGCGGCGGATGCAGAAGTCGATGCCTATTCCTGCACGGAGGCCATGTACCAGGGAATCAACACAATCACTGCCACAGTGTCAGGCACGGTGCCGGGAACCGAGACCGTCCTGCAGGCAACTGCCTCTACTCAGGTGGAAGCCATTACCCCTGGCTTGGCCATCGCCATAACGCCGGGAGAGCAGACGATCCGTAGCGGTGAGACGGCTCAACTGACCCTCACAATCTCCAACGGAGCGTCGGCGCTGACCGGTGTTACAGTGATCGACCCGGACCCCAACAATGATGCGGGACTGGACCTGGCCAGTTGCGACACGCCTCTGGATGCGGTCGGAGACTTGGCTGCCGACCAGGAAGTCGTCATTATCTGTTCCACTGCCAATCTGACGGAACAAAGCACTTTCGAGGCCGTTGCCGTGGGTACCGCGTCGGACAACAGCACCGAACCGTCCGACAGCGCCACTGCAATCGTCAATATCCTCTCGCCGAGCACCGCTATCGGTCTGGCCTACGAGGAAAGCGACACGCAGATTATTCGCTTGGTGGTACAGACTCTTAAAGTTACCGAGACAAACGACGGCGATTCCCCGCTCACTGACGTGAGGGTAACAATAGATCCCACGGGCCTCCTCCTGACTCGCGATTCGAAGCAATATGTCGCGGGCGACGCCAACAATGACGCTGTCCTGGATCCGGGTGAAACTTGGGAGTGGCGTGTGGTGACCGTTGCTGTGGCTGGCGACGTGGTGTTACTGCCCGAAGACGCCGATACCCTGTTCATTTCGGCCATCGGATACGGCGTAGACCAGTTGGGCGGCGAAGTAACCATCCCCGGCGACGTTGATGAATACGGCGAAGTAAACATCCCGATCGTCGCCAACTAGCCCAATACCAAACGAACACCCGCTGATGGCCGGAGGCAATGCCTCCGGCCATCCCTCTTCTGGCCAATTCGATCCCCGCTGGCGGGGCCAATGGCTTGCTGGTATCATTTGGCGGCGCAGCCCTGTAGAGACGGGGCACCAACTACGGCCCCTCAGGACCGCACTGGAGGCATCAATGGCTGAGACGGAACCCATCGTCTATCTGAACGGGGAACTGGTACCGGAGTCTCAAGCTGGGATTCCCATACGGGACCGGGGTTTTATTTATGGAGACGCTGTGTTCGATGCCGCCCGGACTTTCAGCGGGGTTCCATTCAAGCTCACGGAACACGTGAAGCGCCTTTACGACTCCCTGAGGTATGTCAGGATCGATCCAGGCATCGACCCGGATGAGATGGAACACTGGTCCAGACGCGTTGTGGAACACAATCACCCGTTACTGCCGACGGGCCAGGACATGTGGGTAATGCAACGGGTGACCCGCGGTGTCGAGGGAGGTTCCGGAGATGGGGCTCCGACCGTGCTTATTGAGACGCACGCCATACCCTTTGCATCTCGAGCGCCTCTTTACCGGGATGGAGCCAGGGTGACTACTCCATCGGTTCCCCGTGTGCCACCCCGGTTCATGAGCCCTCGGGCCAAGACGCACAATTACCTCAACCTAGTGTTGGGCGACCTTGAGGCTCAGGGCACCGACCCCGGATCCTGGGCGGTCCTGTTGGACGAGGCCGGCAATCTGACCGAGGGGCGCGGCTCCAACATATTCCTGGTCAAGGACGGCACCGTTTCCACCCCCAAGGGTCAATACGTCCTCGAAGGAATCACCAGGGGGACTGTGCTGGACCTGGCTGGCGGCTTGGGGATGGAGACCGCTGAGCGCGACCTGGACCTGTTCGACGCCTACACTGCCGACGAGGCGTTCCTTACCTCGACCAGCCTCTGCATTTGCCCGGTTTCCGCCTTCAACGGCTCCACCATTGGTAACGGGCATCCTCCCGGCCCGATCACCCGAAGGCTGATGCGGGCCTTTACCGATCTGGCGGGGATGGACTTCGAAGAACAATATCTGGCCCATCTGTAGTTCTTTCATCCGCTTCTCCTGGCATTGCCGCGAAAAATCTACCGACAACGACGGGAGGTTGTCATGGCCGACTTGCTACACGGAATCGTAGAAACAGGCGCGGAGGCGCAGCGGCTGGCTACCGGATTCGGATTCACCGAGGGCCCGCTGTGGCACCCTGACGGCTACTGGCTCTTTGTGGACATACGCGCATCTCTGGTGCATCGGATGACGCCCGATGGCGAGACGGATGTGTTTCGTGATAACAGCGGCGGCTCCAACGGGCTGACTTTCGACGTTGCCGGAAACCTGATCCTTTGCGAGGGCGATAATCGTCAACTCGCCCGCCGGAACGACGAGGGCGCATACGCCGCCATCGCCACGCATATCGACGGCAAACGCATCAACCGTCCCAATGATGTGGTAGGAAAGTCGGACGGATCGTTGTATTTCACGGACCCGAGCGGACGGCTTACCCAAGAGGAGCGGGAGTTGGATTTCAGTGGGGTCCACCGGGTCTCGCAGACCGGAACCCACACCATAGCCACTCGTGACACCGAGTATCCGAACGGCATTGCCTTCTCGCCAGACGAGAGCGTGCTGTACGTCGCCATCACTCGGCTTGACGATAGCTGTATCGGCGAAAAAGAGAGGGGGGAGGTCTGCGAACACCAGTTCATTCGCGCTTTCGATGTGGCCGCCGACGGCTCGCTGTCAAACAATCGAGTGTTCGCGACCATGTATTCCAGCGAGGACGGAGTTCCAGACGGGATGAAGGTGGATGTGGAAGGGCGGGTCTATTGCACGGGCCCCGGCGGGTGTTGGGTGTTCGACGCCGCTGGAAATCACCTGGGAATAATCCGGCTGCCTGAAATCCCGGCCAACTGCGCTTGGGGAGGCAGCGACAACCGTACCATGCTGTTTACCGCCCGAACCTCGGTCTACTCTTTGCAGATGACTACCCAGGGCACAGCCATTCCAACCGGGTAGCCGCTCGGGGATTGTCCCCAAGCTTGCGGCCTAACTGTCCCTTTTTGCCCTCTCCCTCACAGGAGAGGGAACTTTGTGTGGGGACCTTCGAAAAAAGCAACCACAGCGAACCAAAAGGAGCCGGAAGGGAACTATGAATGAATTTGATGCCATTGTCATTGGTGTGGGCGGCATGGGTAGTGCGACGCTCTACCACCTGGCAAGGCGCGGCTGGAAAGTACTGGGCTTGGAGCAGTATGACGTACCGCACGAAATGGGCTCATCGCACGGTTATTCCCGAATGATCCGGTACACCCTACAAGAGCATCCTTCCTATGTGCCGCTGGTACGTCGTGCCTATGAGCTTTGGCATCAACTTGAAAACGCCTCCCGTGAGCGTCTCTTGATAACAACCGGCTCCATCCGCGCCGGGCATGCGGAGAGTGATTACTTCCAGGGCGCAGTGGCAGCGTGCGAAGAGCACAACATCCCATACGAGGTTCTCACTGGAACAGAGACCAGCCGACGCTTTCCGGGATATCATCTTGACCAGGAGATTTCCGCAGTGTACCAGGCAGATGGAGGATTTCTGCTGCCGGAGCGTTGCATAGTCAACCACGCCAATGCCGCTCTGGAGGCCGGGGCCGAGATTCACGGCCGTGAGCAGGTTCTCGACTGGCAACCGTCAGGGGAGGGGGTTGAGGTCCGCACATCGCGCGGCAATTATCGGGCGGCGAGGCTGGTCCTTACCGCCGGGGCGTGGGCATCAAAAATCATACCCAGCCTTTCTGAGATAGCAGTGGCAGAACGACAGGTATTGGGGTGGTTCCAGCCCGAAAGACCAGATCTGTTCCGTACAGATACTTTTCCTGTCTTTGGCATGTATGTCGAGGAGGGGCGGTTTTACGGCTTCCCTGTATATGGAGTGCCTGGATTCAAGGTTGGCCGCTCTCACCATCTGCACCAAACGGTAGATCCGGACCAAATTGACCGCGACATTTACCACGAGGACGAGGCGGTGCTGCGCAATTTCGTTGAGCGTTACTTCCCGGCCGCCGCGGGGCCAGCTCTCTCGCTCAAGACCTGCATGTTTACCAACTCACCAGATGGCCACTTCATTATCGACCTTCATCCCGAATTCCCACAGGTATCACTGGCCTCGGGATTCTCGGGGCATGGGTTCAAGTTCGCCAGCGTCATAGGGGAAATCATGGCCGATCTCTCAATGTTCGGCGATACTACCCACGACATCGCACTTTTCCGCCTTGACCGGTTCAAAACGGCCCACAATTAGACAAACGAAACTTAGCTCAGAACGGCTCAGTTCGATTACCGAGGGACGGCGAACGGCCTGGTTCTCTGGATTCCCGCCCCCGATTCGGATCGAGGACAAGCTTTCGCGGGAATAACGATTACCGGGGCGTGCAATGTTTTGAGATAGTTTTTTGGTGCGGCCCCGGGCAGGCGGTAGGCTGGCCGAATCGCAAGTCTCCAGCGGCATACAACCCACTGTGATAGACTAACTTGGCAGTCTTACGGGCGCGGGAGCACCATGGACTATCTCTTGGTTGACCACCAACCGGACCGAAAGCTGAGCACGCTGTTGATTGCTTTCAGCGGCTGGGCCGACGCCGCCGAGGGGGCGACCAGCGCGGTCAAATTCCTGAAGCGGAAGCTCCAGGCACAGAAGCTCGCAGAGTTTGATCCCGAGGAATTCTACGACTTTTCGCAGACGAGACCCACGACGACCCGCACCCGTGATGGAAAGCGGCACATACACTGGCCCGCAAACGAGTTTTTCCAAATCAACAATCCCGACACCGACGACGGCATCTTGGTGTTTACCGGCGTGGAGCCCAACCTGCGGTGGCGCACCTATTCCCAGGGAGTGGCCCAGTTGGCAGCCGAGCACGGCGTGGAAACCGTCGTGCATGTGGGAGCTCTACTAGACGCTGTGCCTCACACCCGGCCGGTCAAGCTCAGCGGGACGGCAACCCGCCCAGACCTGTCAGAATTCCTGGAGGGCCGAGAGATTCGTTCCTCCAATTATCAGGGCCCAACGGGCATAAGCTCTTCCGTTATGGATGCGTGTGTCAAGCAGGGGCTGGGATACTCGTCCATATGGGGGCACACCCCCCACTATCTGCAGGCGGCGCCTAACTACAGGGTCGCATACTCGCTGTTGCAGACAATGACCCGCCTGCTGCACCTGCCGCTGGACCTGGAGGAACTGCGAGGGGCAGCGACCAAGTTCGACGACGAGGTCGCCAAAGCTGTGCAAGCCGACGATCAGATCGGCTCATACGTTGCCAAGCTCGAGGGGCAATACGACGAGAGCGCAGCCGACAGCTCCATCCTCGATCCAGAGGACTTGGTCCGCGACGTGGAACGCTTCCTTCGCGGCGAGAGATAGCCTCCCCCACGGTCACCACTCCCGCTGGGCTACCGGGTGCCGAATCCCCAAGCATCGGCCCGCTTGATCTTCCTGCCTTTAATGCTTTGCAAATTTCCACGGAAAAACCCGTTCCCTTTTTGTGAATTTCAAAGGGCCTATTCGGCGACTTTCGTATTGTATTGGTAATTTTTAAACGTGATCGTCAGACAATATAGGCAAATCAAGCCCACTACTATTTTCATCGGCTTGCGATGCGTTTATAGATAAAAATTTCACAGTCAATAGAGCCTCAATAGTTTGCGTTGTTGACGGCCTGTCACAGCCGTCCGTCAGCTTGCTCATATTAGACTGTGGACGATGGTCCCTAGCCTCAAAGGAGAGGTAGTGTTTAACGGAGGAAAGATACTGTCAAGGATTTAGTTTCCTGTTCTATTGCTCACGGCATTAGCCTTCATAGTGGCGTGCGGCGAGTCAGCGACTGCGGAGCCGACATCAGCACCGCAGGAGACTGCTGCGCCTGTGGCAACAACTGCTCCAGAGGCTACGGCTGCGCCAGAAGCTACAGAAGAAGCTCCGGAGGCAACTACAGCGCCTCAGCAGGCAGCCGCGCCGCCTCCAACCTCGACCCCACGCCCGGCGCCCACCACGGCTGTACAGACTCATAAGCCCGAAGGCGTGATGAACTACGGCGTCAAGGAAACTGGCGTGTTTGAGGGGCATCCACGGTTCATGTCCAGGCCTCGCGTCCAGTACTCCGCCGTTTCGTTCGGCGAATCAATGGTCGCCATACAAAAGGACCTTTCCCCGGGACCGCTGCTCGCTACAGAGTGGGATATCTCAGATAACGGCCAGATATGGACCTTTAAGGTCCGGGATGATGTGGAGTTCCATAAGGGTTATGGCAACCTGACCGTCCACGGCATCCTGTGGAACTACAGGGAACGGCACGAGGGATCTCTGAACGCTCGTGCTGGCATCATCGGCGATTTCAGGGTCGGCAATACCGGCGGCTCCCAGAAAGTAATCGATGACTACACCGTGGATATCGATACGGGTGAGCCCTGGCTCCGCGAGCGTGCTTTCGAGTTCATGCGCCACTTGGGCGGTGTCAGCACCACCATCGTCAGCATGTACCAGACTCGGCAGATATTCGAAGATGCCGGGAGCAACTGGGACAACCGCTACAGCGAACCCGGCGTCGTGACCGAGGAATACGAGGCCGCCGCCAAGGAGGCCAGCAAGAACATCTCCGCCACCGGTCCGTGGGAGATCGACTCCCACGACAGCGGACGCGTCTGGAAGTTCCAGGCCGTGGAGAACCACTGGCGCCAGACTCCGTATTTCGCAGAATTCAATATGTGGTCAATTCCGGAGGAGGCAACCAGGGTAGCCGGTTTTGAGACAGGCGACCTGGACATTATAGAGATGGCCTTTGACTCGCTCCCTGCTGTTCAGAGAGTCGAGGGCACCAAGATGTAGCTTGGCCAAATGCCGGCCAGGCAGGTCACAACATCTACGGGCAGACTTACGGCGTGGACAAGGAAGGCAACGCCTACCAACCCCTTGATTGCGACAACGCCCGGGTGTCCTGCAACGAGGACCCCACCTCTGATGAATGGCAGAATGCGGTCAAGGTCAAAAAGGCCATAGCCATGGCCATAGCCATCAACCGCGACGAGATAGTGGAAACACTGCTCTCCGGTTACGGCCAGCCCCTGTGCCTGAGGGACTGGATGGGCCATGAAGCCAAGGCAGACCCTCGCCGGGTACACGAATATGACCCGGAAGTGGCAAGACAGCTCCTGGAAGATGCCGGTTACTGAGAGGGTAACGAGTTCTCGATCACCCTGGTACCCGCCATTCGTGGGGCACCCGCCGAGGTTGAGGCATGTGAGGCTGTTGCAGGTTACTGGGAGGCCGTGGGCATCGATGTAAATCTCCAGCGGATCCCCTATGCCACCATAAGACCGGAGCTGATCACTCGCAAATTCCAGGGCGCAACTTCTCATACCGTCAGCCAGCGCCTCACTCCAGCCATTGGTGCTTCCAACTATTTGGCCAAGTCCACATTCAGTTACGGGACCGAGCACCCGTGGATGAAGGAAAACATCACCGACCCGTTGGGCGAGACCAACCCGCTCCAGGTGGGAGGGAAGGAGCGCAATGTCTACGGCTGATTCTATGACAACGTCATGGCATTCGCACTGTATGCCCACGACGGCATCTGGCCGGTCGGCAAGCGACTCGACCCTGACTGGACGCCCATAGACTTCGGCGAGGTCCGGTCCCCGTCCGGATTCGAATACAGCAAACACCGTCAATAAAGGCACCGGTTTCCCCCCAAGCCCTAGTCGGCCCAGCAGACCGCATAACACAGTTTCTAAGGCGGTTTGCCGGGCCGAGAACGTGATAGTGTGCTCGGCTGTGCAAATTGTCGGTACACATAAAAACTTGGGTTATTCAATCGGATCAAATCCTCTGAGCTGAATTACTGCCCTACTGAACTGGAAAACTAGCCCTCAACAATAACGAGATTGTGCCCTATGCAGAGGTATCTGGTCCGTCGGCTGGCCCTCGCGGTAGTTACCCTCCTTGCCGTGTCGCTCATTATTTTCGTTATGAGCCGGGCTTCGGGTGACCCACGCCACATAATGCCGGACGACTATTTCACCGAAGAGGACTGGCGGCGAATGGGTGAGGTCCTGGGTCTCAACAAGCCTTACTACCAGCAGCATTTCATCTTTCCCGGCAACGCCGTCCAAGGAGATTTCGGACAGTCGGTGAAGGAAGGCCGACAGGTTACCGATGTAATCCTGGAACGGTTGCCGGCCACCCTTTACCCGGGCCTGACTGCCTTTATCGTGTCCCTGCTGGTGGGCATACCGTTGGGCATTCTGTCTGCGGTCAAGCGCGGCAGCCTGGTAGGCCAGGTTGGCAAAGTGATTGCCATGTTGGGTCAGTCGGCCCCGCCCTTCTGGCTCGGCATAATGCTCATCATATTCTTTACGGTGTCGTTGGAGTTGCTCCCTCCCTACGGGCGAGACGACTTCAACAGCATTGTGTTGCCGACGATAACTCTGGGCTGGTATTACGCGGCTGCAAACCTGCGGTTGGTTCGATCTGCGATGTTGGACGTATTGGACTCTGAATACATCAAGCTGGCGAGGGCCATAGGTGTTCCCTATTGGGGAATCGTGCTGCGTCAGGTGTTCAGAAACGCGTTGATTCCACCTTTGACGTTCGCGGGCTTAGCCCTGGGCGCCCTTGTGACGGGGTCGCTGGTGGTGGAGACCGTTCTTGCCTGGCCTGGCCTGGGAAAACTCGCCATTGAAGCGCCGTTCGCCTTCGACTACCCGTTGCTGCAGGGAGTGGTTATCGTATTCACGCTGCCATACGTCGTGGCCGCCTTCCCAGTCGATGTGCTTTACGCCTACATAGATCCCCGAATCCGGTACGCCTAGTCTGAGAGGGAGGCATAAACAATGGCCGCTGAACTAACCGGCGTTTCCAGTCCCCTCGAGGGAAATTGGACTGCGTCTGACCGGGGCCTACCGGCTGTTCAGGCGTTGGCCAATCATACCCGTCTTTTTGCTGACGCTGGTTTTATTCTCAGGAATTGCCGCCCCATTGATCGCACCTCATGATCCAAATCTCCAGTCGCTCACTGAGAGAAAAACACCGCCTTTCTGGTATGGCGCCTAAACAGAGCTGGCAACTTTTGAGGTCGTCCAACGAATGCTCCCTGGACAAGACGACCAGATTTCCCTGGCGGAGGCCCAAGAATATAACCCCAATGTACAGATTGGCGACAGCATTGAGGTCGAAAAGGTGATCCGGTCCGGGGGCACCAGTAAATTCTGCTCGGTACCGGCCAGCTGGGCCGGGACATCCTGTCCCGGATCATTTATGGCGCTCGAATCTCGGTGATTGCTGCCCCGGTGACCCTTGGAGTTGGCGGGTCCATCGGGGTGCTGCTCGGGCTGGTGGCCGGCTGGTATGGTGGCATAGTGGACGAGGCCATTATGCGCTCCGTCGACATCCTTCTCGCAATACCGCTGGTCCTGATTGCCCTAGTGCTGGTGACCACGCTCGGTGGCGCCTCACTGAGCATAATTGTGGCGGTCCTAACGATTTTCATCTGGCCGCGCTTCGCCCGCCAGTTGCGCGGCGAAGTCGTGCAATTGAAGAGTATGGACTTTGTGGCCTTGGCCAGGGTAGCGGGAGCGTCAACTCCGCGCATTTTGTTCATCCACATCTTCCCCGGAACGATCGACACGCTGACCGTCGTGGCGACTCTTCAAGTGGGCATTGTGATCCTGCTGGAGTCGACGCTGAGTTTCCTTGGCGCTGGCGTTCCGCCACCCACGGCCGCATGGGGAGTGATGGTGGCCGACGGACGCGACCACCTTGCCGGTGGATTCTCCGAGGGTTCATGGTGGATTTCCACCTTCCCTAGCATCGCCATAGTTCTAACGGTCATGTCGCTGAACCTCTTCGGCGATTGGCTACGCGACAAGCTGAACCCGCGCCTGCGGCAGATAGAGTGAACCACTCTCCCCTTCAGGGGGTTAACGAACATCATGACTACAGATATAGCAACTGATCGCGATGTGGTGCTGAAGGCAGACGACCTGCGCACCTACTTCCAGACCCGTTGGGGCACCGTTAAGGCCGTCGACGGAATCAGCTTCGTTCTCCGAGGGGGAGAGACGCTGAGCATCGTTGGCGAGTCCGGCTCCGGCAAATCGGTAACGATGCTTTCCCTGATGCGGCTTATCCCAATACCGCCAGGACGAATTGTTTCCGGGAGTATCACCTTGGACGGCGAGGATTTACTCCAATATTCTGAAAGTGAGATGAACAAGGTTCGAGGCAGCAAGATCGCATTGATCATCCAGGACCCTATGACTTCGCTAAACCCCGTGTTTACCATCGGTAGTCAAGTGTCTGAGGCCATCAAGATTCACCAGGATATTCCGAAGCGCTCCGTCATGGAGCAGGCCCTGTCGGTGCTTCGGAAGGTGAACATTTCTGCGGCGGAAACACGGATGAGGGATTACCCGCACCAGATGAGCGGGGGCATGCGACAGCGGGTGGTAGGGGCCATCGGCATTTCCTGTCAGCCTCAGGTGCTGATAGCCGACGAGCCGACTACATCCCTTGATGTAACCATCCAGGCTCAATACCTGGCGCTGCTGAAGGAACTGCAGCGCGGTTCAAACGTAGGTCTGATCTTCATTACTCACGACTTCGGCATCGTTGTCAAAATGTGCGATCGAGTAGCGGTGATGTATGCGGGTCGCATTGTGGAGCAGGGCAGCGTGCGCGACATATTCAACAACCCGTCCCACCCTTATACGGAGGCGCTGCCTGCCTCTGTTCCAAGGATGGACGAGTATGTCGACAGGCTGTATTCAATAGAGGGCCAGCCTCCGACGCTGCACGACCTGCCTCCAGGGTGTCCTTTCAGGCCCCGAAGCCAGTATGTGATGGACCACTGTCGAGAGGAGTATCCCGCACGAGTCACGGTGGGCGAGGGTCACTTCGCCTCCTGCTGGCGATTGAGTTGATATGACGACTGCAAGTGTGCCCTCCACCGAACTGGATCTTCCAGTTCCGGAGCCGGCAACGGCCATGCCCCTCTGGAAGCCGTGGGTTTAAAGAAATACTTTCCGGTAACCAAGGGACTGCTGATCAGCAAGACCACCGGCTACATCGAGGCAGTTGACGGTGTGTCATTTGACCTGCGTCCGGGAGAAACGCTTGGCATCGTAGGAGAGCCGGGCTGCGGCAAGAGCACAACGGTCAAGATGATGCTGATGCTGGAGCAACCTACGGAGGGGTCGATTCTCCTCGAGGGGAAAGACGTACACACCGCCGACGCAGATACCCGACGGGAGTACCGGCGTTCGGTGCAGGCGGTTTTTCAGGACCCGTGGAGTTCCCTCAATCCCCGAATGCGGGTGCGGGACCTGATCGCCGAGCCGATGGTCATCAACTGGGAGATGGGCCGGGGAGAAATTCAGGACCGGATGCTCAAGCCGCTCACTGATGTGGGCCTCAGTTCCTATCACGCCAACCTGTATCCTCACGAGTTCTCGGGCGGGCAGCGGCAGCGCCTGGCCATCGCCCGCGCTCTCGCGCTAAACCCCAAGGTCATTGTGCCGGATGAGCCGGTAAGCGCATTGGACGTTTCCATTCGGGCCCAGATCATGAACCTGTTAAGGGACCTGCAGGCAGAATACAACGTGAGCTATATGCTCATCGCCCACCACTTGGCGACAGTGCGCTACATGTGCACTTGGGTAGCGGTGATGTACCTGGGACGCATAGTCGAAATGTCCCCCGTCAAGGCCTTGTTCGAGAATCCCTTGCACCCTTACACCAAAGCGTTGATGTCGGCAGCTTTGCCCTCTCACCCTGACACCATTCAGGAGGAGATGATCCTGACCGGCGAGGTCCCCTCGCCCCTGAACCCGCCCGACGGTTGCCACTTCCATACGCGGTGCCCGTTTGTGATGGACCGTTGCAGCCTGGAAGACCCTGAGGTCAAGGGAGTTTCCCCTGGCCACACGGTTGCCTGCCACTTGTTCTGAACCAAGCGGCAGACTCCATCACTGCGGTCGTCCGCAGGGTCATTGATTCCAAATCAAACGCTCCGGTGCTAGAATCTGCGCCATGACGGAGAAGCAGGCCAAGCGGCGCAGCCCCACGATGTCGGCGGCGCGCATCGCCCAGGCCGTCGGATTGATGACGCAGGAATACGGTCCCTTTCCTGTAGAGCGGCGGCTGCCCCCCACCGAAGAGATGGTTTTTACCATCCTGTCCCAGCACACCTCGGACATAAACTCGGGCCGCGCTTTTGCTCGCCTTATGGAGCGATTTGGTACGCTGGAGGCCGTGGCACGCGGTGACATAGCGGAGATCGAGAGGGCTATTGCTCCCGGGGGCCTGGCAAAAGTCAAGGCTCCCCGCATCAAGGAAGTACTTCACAGGGTTCTGGAACTTAACGGAGGCTCGCTCGACCTCTCATTTCTGCGAGAAATGCCCTTGGTCGAAGCGAAGGCCTGGCTAAGGCAATTGCCTGGGATTGGCCCCAAGTCGGCGGGGATCGTACTCAATTTCTCCTTGGGCATGCCAGCCATGGCCATCGATACCCATATCTTCCGGGTGTGCCAGCGGTTACGGGCTATCGACTCGAGGACCAACGCTGATAAAGCCCACGACGTGATGGAGTCGAAAGTTCCTGCCGAAGAAGTGTTCAACTTCCACGTGGCTTTCATCAACCACGGACGCAGAGTCTGCCGGGCACAGAGGCCTCTCTGCGGGGAATGCGTTGTTGGAGAGTTGTGCCCGTCACGCCGACGGCTCATGGGTGAAATGGCCAAGACGGACAACGGTGCCAAGACCGAAAGACGATCGAAGCGGGTCGTCGCAGATCCCAACACGCTCCCGCACGTACCCCCTGTATTGATGGGGTCGGAGTGAATTAAGATAGGGACTTGTTGACGACAGGAAAGCGCGGCCGACCGTTGATGAACGGATTGCAGGACAGGCCGGAAACTAAGGAGGGTCAGCACAGTGAAGGTAGGAATCATCAACGTCACGGGATACTCGGGATCGGAGTTGGCCCGTATCCTGCGTCGTCACCCCGAGGTGGAGATAGCGTCGGTGACGGGGCGGAGCGCCGCCGGACAGAAGCTGGGGGAGGTATTCCCTCATCTCGAGAGCCTGGACCTCACCATTGAGCCGGAGCTGACCGGTAGCCTGGACCTGGTCTTCTCTGCGTTGCCTCACAAGGCCAGCGCAGAGGCGTGCATCCCGGTGCTTGAGCAGGGCGTCAAGGTGGTGGACATCAGTGCCGACTTCCGCCTGAAGCACGCCGACGAGTACGAGGAATGGTATGGCGTCGAACACCTGAAGCCCTCGCTGCTGGAGGAAGCGGTCTACGGCCTGACCGAGCTGCACCGTGATGAGATCCGGGCGGCACGACTGGTGGCCAACCCCGGCTGCTATCCCACGAGCGCCATCCTCGCCCTGGCTCCGGCGGTGTCGTCGGGCATCATTAGCCCCGACATCATTGTCAGCAGTCTGTCGGGAGTGTCGGGCGGTGGACGCAGCCTCACCATGACCAACCACTTTTCCGAGGTCAACGAGAACGCCTTTGCCTACGCGGTGAACGGCCACCGGCATCTGCCGGAGATCACGCAGGAGCTCGGCCCGATATCGGAGCAGCCGGTGCGGGTGACCTTCCAGGTGCACCTGATCCCAATGACGCGGGGCATTTTCAGTTCCTGCTATGCGCCACTGGCGAATCCGGGGGAGTGGATGGGCGACGACGGCAAGCAGCGAGTGGTGGACATCTATCGCGACTACTATGCCGATCACCCCTTTGTCAGAGTGGTGTCCGCACCGCCGCAGACCAAGCAGACGCTGGGCAACAATATGTGCCTGCTGCACCCGGTCATCGACCGCCGCACAGGACGTCTGACCGTATTCAGTGTGCTGGACAACCTGGTCAAGGGAGCGGCCGGGCAGGCGGTGCAGAACATGAACCTGATGGCCGGGTTCCCGGAGGACACATCGCTGGACGAGCTGGCGGTATACCCGTAGCGCAGACGTACGGCGTATGCTACACTCGAAAGGTAGTGCCCCGGTCGTCTAGCTAGGTCAGGATGCCACCCTTTCAAGGTGGAGATCAGGGGATCGAAGCCCCTCCGGGGTACCAAACATGCCCACCAAGAGACCCGCGCCGCAGTCGTTTGCCGCGGGTTTTTCCCTTGCCCAAAAATTTGATATGCGATCAGGCCATAAATCGGGTCATTAACTCCAGATTTGCACGTAGCTCATCCCCCTCTGCAATAATGAGAGCCTGTTGCTTAAGATAGTTTATGTCGCGCGTCAGCGTTCGGGTGGAAACCTTCCGATAAAGACGCGACAGCGGATGGCCGCCAGAGCGTAACTCTCTCAGCGAAACAGACTTATCACCCAACCCGATCAGAAAGCGGAGTTGTCTTTCTCCAGCAGGAGTTCCAAGTTTGTCGGCCTCAGTTAGATTTTCCCGGGCATAATCTCGAAAAGCGATGATCTTGACCTCCTCCAAGACCTCTGAATGGACAGCCTCCAATTCCTGCACCAGCCCTTTGAGGGCGAAGGCTACAAAGGGGGTAAGGTCGATTTCGCCTCGCATCTGCACAAGGTTCAGGGTGTCAATGTATTCCGGACGGTTCCGGTAGAAATAGTTCGCCAGGGAATAATACCCTCGCACATTGATGCCGGCCTTATAAAGCAGGAAACTCTCAACCGCCCTGGAAGTGCGACCGTTGCCATCTCCGAAGGGATGAATACTAACCACGTAGAAATGGGCTGCGATGGCACGAATTACTGGATCCCATGACATGGGTGCTCCAGTGTTAAACCAGTGGATGAATTCGCCCATCAGCCTACGAACGTCTTCTGCGTTCTGGGGTGGCCTATAGGGGCCAACCGTTACAGCGTGGTTGCGATACTGCCCAGGTTCGTTGTAAGGATATTTTATTCCTTGGGTCAGAACACGGTGGAATTCCAATATCAGTGGTTCAGAAATTTGGGCGGACGGGTTGAGCCGGATATACTCCGCTACATATTCCATCAGTTCATTTGCGTTCCTTGTCTCCTGCTCCTCTCGCTCCCGTCCAGGCCCCAGGGCCGAACTGTCGGGAGGAGAATCCATTACCCGGCTGACTTCTTCCACCGAGAGTTCCGTGCCTTCGATGCCAGTGGTACCCCGGACCGCGCGGAGTATGTTGAGACGGTCCAGCCTCGATTGAACTGAGGGCGGAATCGGTATGCCTCGGATCACACTTGCCAGAGCATGTATCCTTGCAACGTCCCCTAAGATACGCGGGTTTCCGTGCCGGAGAGTCAAATCGAAATGCACTTCCCAACTAGGCAAAGCAACCTCTACTACTCGACATCGACAATGACATTGTCCAACAGATATTTGTAGCTGTATTATATTTAATTTTTGCTGACATTATCATGGTCAGTGTCCACCATCATGTCGTAACAGTATGACCGCCACCTGGGGTGAGTTTGCCGAGGCGGAGCCGGAGCTGGCGACGCTGGGCCGGGCGCAGTTCGGGCGGACCGGGCTGGCACTGGTGGGCACGCTTCGCCGGGACGGGTGGCCGCGGATCTCGCCGGTGGAGCCGTTCATCGTCGATGGGCAACTGTACCTGGGCATGATGTGGCGGTCGGTCAAGGCGCTGGACCTGCTGCGCGACCCCCGGTGCGTGGTCCACAGCACGGTGTCCGGCCGCGACGGGACCGAGGGCGAGTTCAAGGTCTACGGACGGGCCAGGGAGGTAAGCGACCTCGGGAGGCGACGCCGGTTCGGGGATGCCGTATACACCGCCATAGGCTTCCGGCCCGAAGAGCCCGCGTTCCATTGCTTTGTCATCCAGATCGAGAGCGTTGTCTTCTCCCGGCTGGAGGGGGGAGTTTCACCGGCAGGTCTGGAGAGCGCCAGAGACGTAGAGGTGCAGGGAATAACAGCTACGTCGGAACCAGTGAATACCTCCCGCGTCGGCGTCCGTCAATATACTACCCTTTCACCCCCACCCTAACCCTCCCCCGTCAAGGGAGAGGGGACTATATGCAATTCTCGCTAGATACGGCCTTAGTCGAATACGAACACGCACTTGCCGGTGGTGGCCCCGTCGAAGGTCTGGAAGGCCTCGATGGCGTCGTCCAAGCCGTAGCGGTGGGTGATCAGCCGGTCCAGCGGGGCCTTGGTATCGACAAAGAACCGGGCGATTTCAATGAGCTCCGACTTGCTGAACGTCCACGAGCCGAAGACGGTCAGGACCTTGAAGATGACATCACGGTTGAAGTCGATCTCGGCCGGTCCGCCGACTCCCACGTAGCAGGCCCGCGCGAAGGGCCGCAGGCACTTGAGAGTCTGCTGACGGGCGGTGGGGTTGCCCGAGGTCTCCAGGGATGCCGTGGCTCCCTGTCCGCCGGTGAGGTCCAAGATGGCCTGGACCGGGTCGTTGGTGGCGGCGTTGATGGTGTGGTCCGCGCCCAGCTCCGTAGCCAGCCGCAGCCGTTCGTCCATGACGTCGATGGCGATGACACGGGCGCCCATGGCCTTGGCGGAGAGGGTGCCGCTGAGTCCCACCGGACCCTGTCCGAACACCGCCACGATATCCTTGCCGTTGATGTCCATCTTGTTCAGCCCGTTCCAGGCGGTGCCTGTACCACAGGAGATGGCAGCCCCTTCCTCGAAGGACAGCTCGTCGGGCAGGTGCACCAGGGTACGGGACGGGCAGATCATGTAGTCGGCATTGGCGCCGTGGCCGGTACCCCCGCCAAAGGTGACGTGTCCGTTGGGGCAAAGCTGCTCGTAGCCCATGGAGCAAATTTCGCATACTCCACAGCCCTCGTAGTGGTGGCACATGACCCGGTCGCCCAGCTTGAGCCCCGGAGGAGCGCCGGACCCCAGCTCCTCGATGACGCCGCAAGGTTCGTGGCCGGTGATCATCTCGGTCGGCTCACCATCGCGATAGCGGTGCAGGTCGGTACCGCAAAGACCGGAAGCCCTGATCCGCAGAACCGCCTCGCCGGGGCCAGCGTGGGGGTCGGGAAACTCCTGAATCTCTGCTTCGCGATTACCCCTGAAAGTTACTCCTCGCATATCTCATTTCCTCATGACTGAAATTTGCCGGAATGATACCAAGCGCCGCCCGCAGATGCGAGAAGGGGCGTTAAAGGTGCGCACCAGCCTTGAGAGTTCGTGGTCTGGAGGTGTTTTCCGTTCTGACCGTGGAATATCGTGGCTTTGCCCTTTTTGTGTGAACGGGTAGCGTCCGGGGCAAGGGTGGGGTTTTCGGGGGGATGACGAGGTCAAAGTGGCGAACCGACTGAATTGGGGCTCATTGGAGTCGGCCGATGGGATTCAGGAATCGGCCGTCAGGGTGGTATGGGCACCCTCTTTGGATTATCATAGTGGCACCTCCCCGAGATTAAGTGAAGGGCCTCCAGCCCACGGCCAGGGTCCGGTTCGTGCACGACATTTCAGCCTTGCAAGCCCTCGTTTCCGTTGATGAGCCCTTCGAGGGTGAGATCAGCGTTGAGTGGCTGGAGGATGTGACGAGAGTCGCTCTAGGTGTCGCGGAAGTGGCAGGGAATGTGGAGGTCAGCGTGCTCATTACCGGCGATGAGACGGTTCGGGGCCTGAACGCAGAATACCGGGGGCTGGACGAGAACACCGATGTTCTTTCCTTTTCCGCCGAACACGCCGGGCACTGGGAGGGCGATGAGGAAGGACCGGACCACCAGATGACTTATGACAAATTCGTGCTGCCGCCTGATATTCCGGAGCCGCTGGGCGAGATCATCATCTCGTGGCCGCAGGCACAGCGACAGGCCGTTGAGCACAGCGTGAGTCCACATCGCGAGTTGGCCCACCTCGTCATCCACGGCGCCCTGCACCTCGTCGGCCACGACCACGCAGAGCCGGAGGGAACGGAGCGAATGCAGGCCCTGGAACGAATAGCCCTGGAGTCTTTGCAGCCAATGGAACCCTCGCAGGCATGACTTCGCAGGTCTACTACCGCAAGTGGCGTCCCTCCAGCTTCAGTGAGCTGGCGGGCCAGGAGCACGTGTCGACCACGCTGCGGCAGTCGGTGCGGCTGGGACGAATATCGCATTCGTACCTGTTCTGCGGCCCACGGGGTTGCGGCAAGACCACGACGGCCCGGATCATCGCCAAGGCGGCAAACTGCCTGGACCTGCAGGACGGTGACCCGTGCAACGCATGCGCGATTTGCGAGACTATCAACGACGGCCGGTTCATGGACATCATCGAGCTGGACGCGGCCAGCAACCGCGGCATCGATGAGATTCGAGACATACGGGACAAGGTGAACTTCGCACCAGTCCAGGGACGCCGCAAGGTGTACATCATCGACGAAGCCCACATGCTCACGGATGCGGCCTCAAATGCCTTCCTGAAGACGCTGGAGGAGCCGCCGGGGCACGTAATCTTCGTCCTCTGCACCACCGAGGCGCATCGCATCCTGCCGACGATCATCTCGCGCTGCCAGCGGCTGGACTTCCGCCGCATACCGTCGGAGACGGTGTTCGGGCGGCTGTCGGAGATCGCGGAGGCCGAGGGCGTGGCGGCAGAGCCCGCAGCCCTGCGCATCATCGCCCGGTATGCCGCGGGCAGCCTGCGGGATGCCGAGAACCTGCTGGAGCAACTGGTGGTGTCGTGCCCCGACGGGGTGACCGCCCCCCAGGTGGAAAAGCTGCTGGGAATGGGGAGCGACGAGACAGCCCTGGAGCTGGTCAAATACCTGCTGCTGGGAAACACCACGGCGTCGCTGTCGGCAGTGAACCAGGCAGCGTGGGAGGGCAACGACCTGCGGCAACTCCACCGGCAGACGTCGGAACTGCTGCGCGGATTTATGCACCTGCAATGGGGTTCAGAGGACGCGGTAGACCTGCCGGAGGACGTGCAGGCGCAACTGAGGGAACTGGTAGGCAAGCAGCCGCCGTGGCGCATTGTTCAGGCGCTCAAGATCTGGGGCGCGGTCAACATGCGCTACGACGCGCCCTCGACGCTGCCGCTGGAGTTGGCGGTGGTGGAAATCTGCGAGGAATCGGCAGCGCCCGCCCCTGTGGCGGAGGCCCCGCCAGCGGCACCTGTGCAGAGAGCGTCGGCACCCCAGCCTCCGCGGTCGGCGCCAGTGCCCCGCGAGCCTCGCCCGGAGCGGCCCCCGGCCCGGCAACCTGCCTCGCCCCCAAGAACGCGAGAGTCCGCGCCGCAGCCTGCCGCGACGGCCAGCGGACAGTCGGGCGGCGAGTCCAGCGACCTTTGGGTACAATGGAACAACACCGTAAAGGCGCTGTCCCGGCACAAGGGCAGGAAATACAACCTGGGAGCGCTCCTCCGCGACTGCAAGGTCAACAGCATAACGCTGGACGATAAAACGCTGACTCTGCCCTTCACCAACAAGGCCAACCTGGAACGGATGGAGGAGGAGCTGGAAGACCCGTCCTCCCGCCAGCGGCTTGGGGAGGCACTGGCCGAGTCCTTCGGTGAGGGATGCGGCTACCAACTGACATTGGCCAACGGACAGCAGGGGGGCGGAAACGCCAACCGGTCATCACAACAAAGCCCGCTGGTCCGCGCCGCCCTGGGCATGGGCGCGCGAATCCTGCAGGAAGAAGAGGTTGAAGAATGAACCGCAACATGATGCGGCAGGCCCAGAAGCAGCTGGCGCAGCTCCAGAAAATTCAGGAGGAGCTGGAGACGCTGACAGTGACCGGCACCGCCGGGGGTGGAGTGGTCAAGATTGTGATGACAGGCAAGCAGGCGGTGGAGTCGGTGGAAATCGATCCAGATGCCGCCGAGGACCTGGAGCTTCTGCAGGACATGCTGGTGGGAGCCTTCAACGACGCCGCGACCAAGGCGCAGGAGATGGCGGCCAGCAAGATGAGCGTGATAACCGGCGGAATGAACATTCCTGGCCTGACTTAGATGCAGGCTTGACGCAAGACGGGAGCCACTTCTCTTCCTCGATGTTCATTCACTGGAATGGCAGGCGTCTTTCACCCAGTTCTACATATGGCGCCTGGTATACAGGTTAAGAGCCTCCTTATGACCTCCGACAATCTGCCCTCGGCCGCACCTTCCATAGCCCGCCTGGTACAGGAGCTGAACCGGCTGCCGGGCATCGGCCCCAAGAGCGCGCAGCGGCTCGCCTACCACATCATCAGGCTGCCGGAGGAGGAGGCCTACGCGCTGGCCGAGGCGGTGACCGCGGTCAAGCAGAACACCATCTTCTGCGGCGAGTGCCAGAACCTCGCCGAAGCGACCCTCTGCCCCGTGTGCGCCGACGACCGGCGCTCCCGCTCCATCATCTGCGTGGTGGAGGACCCGATGGACGTTCTGGCGCTGGAGCGCACCCGGAGCTTCCGGGGACTGTACCACGTGCTGCACGGAGTCATCTCTCCCATCAACGGGATCGGCCCAGACCAGCTCAAGCTGCGCGAGCTGCTGACGCGCCTGGACAATCCGGAGGTGAACGAGCTGGTGGTGGCCACCAACCCCACGATGGAGGGGGAGGCGACGGCAATGTACATCCAGCGGCATCTGGGCCGCGACGACCTGCGAGTGACGAGGCTGGCGCGGGGTCTTCCGGTGGGCGGGTCGCTGGAGCACACGGACGAGACGACGCTGAGCCGGGCCTTCCAGGGACGGCAGGAGCTCTAGGGTTGGCCCCGCCGCGCACCTATCGCTGCGAGGGGCTGACGCTGAGGAAAGCGTCGATCGGCGAGGCTGACCTTGTGGTGACCGTCTTCACCGCCGAGCGGGGCAAGGTGCGGGCGGTGGGCAAGGGAGCACGACGGTCGACCAGCAAGCTGGTGGGGCACCTGGAGCCACTGACCCTTGCCAGACTGTCCATGGCCCAGGGGAGAGAACTGGACGTCGTCACTCAGGCCGAAGTGCTGGACGGCTTCGCGGCCGTAAAGACAGACATCACCACCATGACCCGGGGGCTGTATGTAGCCGAGCTCCTGGACGGGTTCGGCCCAGAGGATAGCGAGGCGCCCGGCCTGTTCCGGCTGGCGGTGAGCGTGCTGCGGGCGTTACCGGATGCGGTGGAGCCGGAGGCCCCGCTGAGATTCTTCGAGTTTCACCTCCTCCGGCTGACGGGGATGCTGCCCGAACTCTACGAGTGCGTCGAGTGCCGACGGGAGGTGGAACCGGACGGCCACCGGTTCAGCGTCAACCTGGGGGGAGTGCTGTGTCCGGCCTGCAATCCGCCCGAGGCGTGGGCCCGGCCGCTGTCGTTGCGGGCGATGAAGGTGCTGAGGCTGATCCACCGCGGCAGGTTGCCACAGGTTGCAGCGCTGACCCTGAACCAGGCGGTGGCCGCGGAACTAAAGGCTATTCTCTCCAGCACCGTCCGGTACTGGCTGGGCAAGGACCTTCGCTCCAACTTATTCCTGGAACGTCTGCACGCGGAGGAATCCGCAGGGATTTCTCCAAAGGGATAAATCCGCCGACATAAAGCAATGCGTACAACTTGGGGTTTTGCTAATATGTCGAACCGTCTATTTTAGGCTTGCGTACCGACGTCGAAAATCGAAGCGAGTGTGGCATTCAGGGTAGGGGGGTGCCGATGTTTTCCAAGATATTGATAGCCAATCGTGGAGAAATCGCCTGCAGGGTTATTCGGGCCTGCGAGAAACTGGGCATCAAAACGGTGGCAGTGTATTCGGATGTCGACGCCGATTCGCTGCATGTACAGCAGGCTGACGAGGCGATCCCGCTGGGCGAGGCCGCTCCCCAGCAGAGCTACCTGAACGCGGGAAAAATACTGGATGCGGCCCGCCAGACGGGGGCGGAGGCCATCCATCCGGGCTATGGCTTCCTTTCGGAGAACCCCCGCTTCGCCCGGCAGTGCGAGGAGGCGGGAATCTGCTTCATCGGCCCCCGACCGGAAGTGATGGAGCAGATGGGCGACAAGGTGATCGCCCGGAGGCTGGCTCGGACCGCAGGGCTGCCGCTGCTGCCGGGAACCGACGACGCGGTCCCCAACGAGGAGGCGGCGCAGGCGGCCTGGAACCTGGGATTCCCGCTGATGGTCAAGGCCGCGGAGGGCGGTGGCGGTATCGGCATCCACGCCGTCATGACGCCCGAGGAACTGGCGCCGCTGATCGAACGCGCCCAGCAGGTTGCGTCCGGGGCATTCGGGAGCGGCCGACTCTATTTCGAGCGTTACCTGAAAGACGCGTCCCACATCGAGGTGCAGCTGATCGGGGACAATCACGGCAACCTCGTCCACCTGTTCGAGCGGGACTGCTCGGCGCAGCGCCGCAACCAGAAGCTGATCGAGGAGACTCCTGCCTCAAGCAAGCTGCCGCCGCAGGTCCGTCGGCGAGTCGCGTCGCTGGCGATGAGCCTGGGCCAGCGTATCGGTTACAACAACGCGGGAACGGTGGAATTCCTGGTCTCGCGAGACGGGAGCATCTATTTCCTGGAAATGAACACCCGGCTTCAGGTGGAGCACGGAGTTTCCGAGTTGACCACCGGGATCGACCTGGTTGAACTGCAACTCAGAGTCGCCGCAGGGGAGACGCTGCCGGTGACCCAGGACGACATTGAGCAGAACGGCCATGCCATCGAGGTGCGACTTTACCCGGAGGACCCCGAAACCTTCCTGCCTGACGCCGGGCCGATCACCGGCCTGCACCTGCCCACGGTGGAGAACGTCCGCATCGACACCGCCCTTTGCGACGGCTATACCGTTGGGTTAGACTACGAGCCGTTGGTCGCCAAGGTAATGGCCTGGGGCGAGGACCGGGACCGGGCCATACGGACCCTGCAGCGTGCATTACTCGAGTTGCGGCTGGAGGGTGTCAAGAACAACGTGGAACTGCTCCGGAGCATGCTGGCCAGCAAGGAATTCACCGACGCCACCCATCACACGGGATCTGTGCCGCACTGGGTGGAGGAGTTGCGCCAGAGGCATCTGGCTCACCAGGCCGGCATACCGGCCCACCTGCATCACGCCAATGCCAGAGCCGATGCCCCCAGTGTGGCCAGGGGTTCGGAAAAGGAGATAGCCGCGGCCATCGGTGTGGCACTGACCATGGCCATGAATGAGCAATCCACCACGGAGAAACCGAGCACGTGGCGGGTACAGCGACGCCGCGAGCAGTTGTATTCGGGAATCACAGGGAGCCGAGGTTGGCGGTAACAAGACTCAGAGTAAGGGTGGGGTTCAACTGGTATACAGTCGAGGTCGGGGACCTCACCAGTTCTCCGGTTCAGGTCACAGTGGACGGCGAAACCGTTACCGTGGAAGTGGAGGGGCTGGAGGGACAAGTACCCGCCCGTCCTCGCAGGGGCCGTACACAGACCCCGGGCATCATAGTCCCTCCCCCGGCCAGCCGCGTCAATCCGATTGTTGGCGACGGCAACTTCATCCGGTCCCCCATGCCTGGCCGTGTCATTTCCATCATGGTGCGTCCGGGTGACAGGGTGTCAGTCGGCCAGGAAGTGTGCGTGGTCGAGGCCATGAAGATGGAACAGAGCATTCGCTCGCCCCAGAACGGAGTGATTAAAGAGATTCGTGTACAGCCCATGGACTCTGTCCGCACCAACGACCCATTGATGGAGCTTGAGTAGGGGCACCCGGCAGGTTCGCCGCAACAGGCGCATATTTTGTATAATGTGCACTCTACTTTCTGGACATCTTCGTGATGGCTTGGGACGTAGAGTACAACAACGAGTTTCTGGATTGATGGAACGGAATTACCGAAGCAGAGCAGGAATCGGTTTCTAACTCCGTCAATTTCCTTATTGAAAATGGGGTAAACCTGCGACATCCTCATTCGTCGGGGATTCGCTCCTCTCGACATAGCCACATGCGTGAGTTGAGAGTTAATGGCGGTAGGAGCCCAATTCGGGTTTTCTACGCATTCGACCCAAGGCGGACCTCTATACTGTTGATCGGAGGGCATAAGACCAACGGAGACGTGTTCTACCGGCGATATGTTCCCATCGCAGACCGTCTTTATGACCAGTATCTTGAGGAATTGCGAGTAGAGGGGTTGCTTCCATGAGCGGACATCGTCCGTTTTCTGAGCTTCTGAAAAATTTCTCCGCGGATCAGGTTGGTGCCATCAAGGAGGAAACCGCCCGCCTGAACGCCGAACTACTGGAGGCCAACCCAAAGCTGGCTGACCCTGAATACGCCAAGGCCCGCGCCGATGCAATATTCGACGCTTGGGACAGAGGAGACTGGGTACAAGCGGAAATACTCATAAACGGAGGGACCGGAATGAAGTACGACTACATCGTTGTGGGGGGAGGTTCGGCGGGGTGTACCATCGCCACGCGGCTGTCGGAGGACCCGAACAACTCGGTGCTGCTGCTGGAGGCAGGGCCGGACTATCCGGACTTTGAAACTCTGCCCGACGATCTGAAGCTGGGCAACAACGTCTGGGTCTCGGCCTACGGCGAACATAGCTGGGCCTACCGGGGCCACATCACCAACGAGCAGCCCGACCTGGAGATTCCCCGCGGCAGGGCCACCGGCGGCTCCAGCGCCATCAACGGCCAGGTGCTGTACCGGGGAATTCCCGACGACTACAACCGCTGGGCCCAATGGGGCAACGACGAGTGGGGCTTCACCAACTGTCTGCCCTACTTCAACAAGATGGAGACTGACCTGGATTACGGCGGCAGCGACTTTCACGGCTCCGACGGCCCTGTGCCGGTCAGGCGTGCGCCCCGCAGCGAATGGCTGCCCCACGCCAACGCCTTCGAGAGGGCTGCCCTGTCCGAGGGGTTTGAAATTTCCGAGGATATGAACGACCCGGAGTCCACTGGCGTGTCTCCGCGCGCTCGCAACACCCTCAACTTCAAGGGAAGCTCGGGCGTCCGCATGAGCATGGCCCTGAATTACCTTGACATGGCCCGCCATCGCCTTAACTTCACCATCCGCGGCAGCGTCACCTGTCGGCGCATCCTGTTCGAGGGCAAAAAGGCCGTTGGCGTCGAGGCAGAGAGCGGCGGCGAGGTATTCACCGTCGAGGGCAACGAGATCATCCTGTCCAGCGGCGCGGTGGCATCTCCTCAGATTCTCATGCTGTCCGGTGTGGGACCAAAGGCCCACCTCGAGAGCTTGGGCATCCACGTGGTGCATGACTCCCCCGGCGTGGGCAAGAACCTGCGCGACCATCCCTCCGCCGCCGCCATCTACCAGGCTCAGGGCGACAAACCGGACGTGCAGGCCCCGGTAATCCAGGTGGGACTGCGTTATCAGGTGCCCGGCAGCCCGCTGGAAAACGACATGCAGCTCTCGCCCATGCTGATGACCAGCGAACACCGGCCCGCGCAGGTGACCATCGACGAGGACCTGAACTACATCGGCATGAGCGCCAGCCTGCAGTTGGCCCTGGGGCAGGGAGAGCTGACCCTCCAGGCCAACGACCCGCACGTCCAGCCGTTCATCAACTACAACTACTACCAGGAACCGGAGGACCTCCGCCGCATGCGCGAGGCCATTCGCCTCGGTGTCCGCATGGCCGAGAACCACGAACATTACAAAGACATAATCGTCGAGCGGATCATGCCCACCGATGAGGAACTGGGCGATGACTCGGCCCTCGACGAGTGGCTGAAGCGCAACTCGGGTACGTCGCACCACATTTCGGGCACCTGCAAGATGGGGCCGGACAGCGACCCGCTGACCGTGGTGGACCAGCACCTGCACGTCAAGGGAGTGGAGGGACTGCGCATCGCTGACGCCTCCATAATGCCCGACTGCATCCGCGCCAACACCAACGCCACCACCATAATGATCGGCGAGCGCTGCGCCGACTTCATCAAGGATGGGAAGTAGGCACAGCCTGATTCCGCGTTAAGCACAGGGAGCGCAGAGGGGTTCAGGGTTGGATTCCCCCTGCGCTCTTTCCAATTCAAGATGAACGGAGGGTTCCGATGAATTACAGCTACATTGTAGTCGGAGGTGGTTCTGCGGGATGCGTCATGGCATCACGGTTGTCCGAGGACCCGGAAGTAACCGTCCTTCTGCTTGAGGCAGGGCCGGACTATCCTGTGTTCGAGAACCTTCCCGACGACCTCAAGCAGGGCAACAACGTCTTTCTATCGGCTTACGGCCCGCACAGCTGGGCCTACCGCGGCCACATGACCGACGAAATGACCGACCTGGAGATTCCGAGGGGCAGGGCCACCGGCGGCTCCAGCGCCATCAACGGCCAGGTGCTGCTTCGCGGCATACCCGAGGACTATGACCGCTGGGCCGAGTGGGGCAACGACGAGTGGGGCTTCACCCGGTGTCTGCCCTATTTCAACAAGATGGAGACCGACCTGGACTTTGGCGGGGGCGATATTCACGGCAGTGATGGGCCGGTGCCGGTACGCCGGTATCCCCGCAGCGAATGGATGCCCCACGCCGTTGCCTTCGAGCAGGCCTGCGTGGCCGAGGGCTACCCGGTCCACGAGGACCAGAACGACCCTGAATCCACCGGCGTTTCTCCTCGCGCCCGCAACACCATCGATGGCGTGCGGATGAGCAATGCCCTCAACTACCTGGACATCGCCCGCCACCGGCTCAACCTGACCATCCGCGGCAACGTCATCGCCCACCGCGTGCTGTTCGAGGGCAAGCGGGCTGTCGGAGTACAGGCGGAGAGCGGCGGCGAAACTTTCACGGTCAGGGGAGAGCAGATCATACTCTGCAGCGGCGCCGTGGCATCGCCCCAGCTGCTGATGCTCTCGGGCGTGGGCCCGGAGGGTCACCTGCAGGGCTTAGGCATTGAGGTGGTGCACCACTCCCCGGGCGTCGGCAAGAACCTACGCGATCATCCGTCGGCGGCTGTCCTGTACCGGGCGATCGGCGATCGTCCCGACGTACAGGCGCCGATGACGCAGGTCGGCATGCGGTACACCGCCGAAGGCTCCAGCCTGCGAAATGACATGCAGCTGCAGCCAATGCTGATGACCAGCGAGCACCGTCCGGCGCAGGTGGAAATCGGCGACGACGATAACTACATCGGCATAAACGCCAGCCTGCAACTGGCGCTGGGGCAGGGAGAGCTTACCCTCCAGTCCACAGACCCGCACGTTCAGCCCTACATCCACTACAACTATTACAGGGACCCGGAGGACCTGCGCCGAATGCGCCACGGCATCCGCTTGGGCATTCGCGTTGCAGAACAGTCTGTTTACCGGGGCGTCCTGGAGGAGCGGGTAACCCCCACCGATGAGGAGCTGGCGACGGACGAGGCCTTGGACCAGTGGCTGCTCCGCAACTCCGGCACGTCGCACCATATCTCGGGCACCTGCAAAATGGGCCCCGACAGCGACCTGCTGACCGTAGTTGACCAGTACCTCAAGGTCAAGGGCCTAGAGGGGCTGCGCGTTGCCGACGCGTCGGTAATGCCCGACTGCATTCGTGCCAACACCAACGCCACGACGATCATGATCGCCGAGAAGCTCTGCGACTTCATCAAAGCGGGCCGGTAAAGACTCCCATGCGCTGAGCACACCGCGGGGGCGCACGGCTCTGCGCCCCTGCGTTTCCTCCCTCCTCCTGCCGGCAATGCTTTGCGTATGTCTATCTACCCGGTATCGTTGACGGGAATTGTCAGCGTTGGGGTTCCCGGATAAGATGGGCGAATCAACAGTGGATGACCTGATTCAAAAACTGCGCCACCCGCTCGTCCGTATCTTGATAGCTTCAGCCACGCCCTTGGGCGATGATCGTGAGGCTATCTGGAGCATTCCAAGGATATTCCAGTTTGTATATTTCATGGTCTTTATCGGGATCTGCATTCCGATAATAGTGAACATCGTGCGGGAGGAACTGGCTGATATCCCAGGTGTGGGTTGGATACAGCTTGCAAGAGAATCGGCTACCGAATTCGCATCCGTAGGTGTTGGCGCTGCCATCGGATCCCTGATTGCAGTACAAGGAGTTGCGTTAATCGTGTCCCTGTATCATCTAATAACAAACCGGTTTACCAGGCCAATAATCGAAGAACACCGTCAAGAGGGTAGGGAAGAGGGCCGCGAGGAGGGCCTGGAACGCGCCAATCAGGCCTGGCGAGAATGGCTGAGACGGCGTGATGAGGCAGCAGCCGAGGGTCGGCCCTTCGACGAGCCGCCACCTGACCAGCGGAACTCGCAGCGAGGGCAAGGCAGGTAACTTCAGTAATGAAGCGCAGCGAAGCGCGTATCCTGACCACCCACACCGGCAGCCTGACTCGGCCCGAGGGGCTGGTAGAGATGCTGGGCGCGCTGTCGCGGGGCGAGGAGGTCGACGAGGTCGCGCTGGCGAGCACAGCTCGGCAGGCCACGACGGACGTGGTGCGGGCGCAGGCGGAGGCCGGGGTGGACGTGATCAACGGTGGCGAGCAGTCCCGCGTCAGCTTCTCGACCTACGTTACGCAGCGGATGTCAGGGTTCGGCGGTCGCTGGACACGACGGGGGCACAGGGACCAGAACGAGTATCCATCCATCGCACGTCCCCGGGTGGTGCAACTGATTCGGGATGTCCCGATGTGCGTCGGACCCCTGTCCTACGACCGGCTGGACGTGGCCGAACGGGAGTGCGACGACCTGCTGAGTGGCGTCTCTGCCTCCGGAGCGGCGCACGAGGAATTGTTCATGACCGCGGCCTCACCGGGGATAATCACGCTGACGATGAAAAACGACCATTACCCCGCGTACGAGGACTATGTATTCGCAGTGGCCGAGGAGATGCGCAAGGAGTATGAGCTGATCGTCTCGAGGGGCCTGGTGTTGCAGCTGGACTGCCCGGACCTGGCCATGGAGCGCCACGTGTCGTACCAGGACGAGCCGCTGGAGGCGTTCCAGGAGGTGGTGGAGCTGCACATCGAGGCCATCAACCAGGCGCTGGTGAACATTCCCCGGGAGCGGGTGCGGCTGCACGTCTGCTGGGGCAACAGCGAGGGGCCGCACCACTACGACGTGCCGTTGACGGACATTCTGCCGATCATATACCGGGCCGACGTGGGGGCGCTGGTGATGGAGATGGCCAATCCACGCCACGCCCACGAGTACAAGGTTTACCGCGAGATGCCGCTGCCGGACGATATGTTGCTGGTAGCGGGGGTGATCGATACCAAGACGAACTACGTGGAACACCCCGAGGTGGTGGCCGACCGGCTACGCCAGGCGGTGGTGGCCACGGGCGGCGACCCGACGCGGGTGATGGCAGGGACGGACTGCGGATTCGACACGTCGGCCGGGTCCAACCGGGTGGACAAGGGTGTGGTCTGGCTCAAGCTGCGGTCGATGCGGGAGGGCGCGGACATAGCCAGCCGGGAGTTGTTCTAGGGGTTGGTTACCATTTCCCCTGCTTACCTGGGTTGGCCAGTTTCCACACCTTTTCCTCTATCGTAAGCTTGATCCAGTCGTGTGGAGTTATTTCCTCTTCCAAGGCCAGGAGCGTGACGGTGTGGTGAAGATTTGGCCCAAGGTTCAGGTTTATTTCACCGGAATAGGGCTTAACCGGCTCTACCCCATCCTCTTCGCACCAAGACAGATATTCGTCAACCGATATCTTGAACTCACGCTTGAGTCCCTCGACATCGTGGGCCATGAACGTGCAAATCGAATAGCTACCGCTATTCACCACATGTCCGAATAGCATGTCGGCGTCGTCATCATAGGAAATGGCTGCCACATACCCCTTATATTCCATTACGGAGTCTCTCCAATACGCAGCAGAAAATCAGCGATGCTCCTTATCGTGTTCCTATCTACTTCATTTCCCGGATGAGGTCGGTGTAAGACCAGACTCCCCTCTGTGCGCCTGAACAACACCCTGGACCCCGACCTTTGCACGATATCTACATCTAACGCCCTCATCAATGCCTCGACTTCTGCCCATCTGATATTTGCCGGCGTTGGGCGGGCAAATATCCGCTCAAGGGTGCGTCTGTGTCTTCCGGTCACGGGGATATACTACCACCGGCCATGGTAAACTGCCGACGAACTTGATGACTTGGGCAGCGTTGCGGATTAGGTGGTCCGGTTGACTCTCGGGCTTACGAGGACAAGACACCTGGATTCCTGCCTGCGCGGGAATGACGGTTGCGGCGGCAGCAAACCACCTAAATTGGAACGCTATCTATGACCTGCAGCGGAGGAACGGATTGGCCGACAGTTTGATTACCGACGAGGTTCGCGCTCTCATCGGGACAGAGACACCACCGGAGCGGAACCGTTTCGCCATCAGCGAAGAAATGATTTACGACCTCGCCGACGCAACCGAGGACCCGAACCCGCTGTACGTGGACCGGCAGGCGGCAGAGGACTCCCGATTCGGCGAGATAATCTGCCCGCCACTGGCGACCTGGAAGGACATAACACCGCCCATCGGTTACTTCGGGGCTGGGCAGGAGTCCCACTTCGAGGTGCCGCTGCCTTTTAACAGCTACGGTCTGAACGGCGGCAGCGACTGGCAGTTCCTCCGCCCGCCCTACGTGGAAAGCTGGATCACCCGACAGTTCAAGATAATGGACATATTCCAGAAGCAGGGCCGCTCCGGGCCCCTGGTGTTCGTGGAGCGCCTCGAAACGCAGACCGACCAGCACGACCAAGTCATCCTGCTGGCGCGGCGGGTCAGCATCCACCGTGCGCTCGACCAGGACGCCACCGCTCCGCAGCAGGGAGCAACGGTCGCCAACGAGCTGCAGACGGTGAATCTGTCGCCTCCGGGACCAGGCGAGGAAGTCGCCCGTCCCCAGCCGTCCGACCGGCCGCAACTGCATTTCGAAGACGTCTCCGAGGGGATGGTGCTCCCACCCGTGATTAAGGGACCGCTCACCACGACGCACTTGGTGCGCTGGGCGGCAGCCAACGGCAACTACGCCCGAATACACTGGGACCTGCCCTTTGCGCAGATGCAGCAGGGCCTGGAGAACGTGGTTGTAAACGGCTCCCTGAAGAACCAGTACCTTGGCCAGTTGATGGTGGACTTTGCCGGCCCAGGCGGCTGGCTGCGGCGGTTTTATGTGCAGCACCGCGGGATGGACTATCCCGGCGACGTGCTTACGGCCAACGGTATCGTTTCAGGGATGCGTGAGGTTGACGGCGTGGGTCACGTGGACTGCACTGTCACGCTTACCAACAGCCGGGGGCACCAGACGGCGTCCGGCGTGGGCACCGTGGCGCTGCCGAGGCGCGGGCAGGAGTTGCCGCTGACCTGGGAGCCGGAGGACTAGGCTTGCTGGGCGGACTGCGCGTTCTTGACCTCGGGCCGGGGATCGCCCCTTCTTTCTGCGCCAAGCTGCTGGCCGATTATGGCGCCGAGGTAATTAAGGTGGAGTCGCCGGGAGAGGGTGATCCGGCGCGGCGCATAGGTCCCTTTGTGGGCGACGATCCGAGCGGCGAAAAGAGCATCCCTTTCCTTTATGTAAACACGGGCAAGCGGGGAGTCACCCTCGACTACTCCAGTGATTCAGGACGCGCCATCCTCCGCAGGCTTTTGGACGACGCGGATGTGCTGGTGGAGGGTTTCCCTCCCAGTGAGAACGAGGAAAGCGCCATCGGCTACCGGGAGTTGTCGCGGACCCACCCCAGGCTGGTGGTTACGTCAGTCACTCCCTTTGGGCAGGAGGGGCCGTACCGGGATTTCCAGGCCACCGACATCATAACCTGCGCCATGAGCGGGCTGATGTACCACTCCGGAGACTCAGACAAGGAACCACTGCGCAACGCCTTGGATCAGTCGCTCTACGTCGCTGGAGCCAACGCGGCGGCGGCAACGCTGGTTGCGGTGTTCGCGCGGTTGACGTCTGGTGAGGGCCAGCAAGTTGACGTCTCCGTGTCGGAGTGCCTGGCCGCGCACCTTGTTCAGCCTGTCCCCTACTACAACTACATGGGAGCCACGAAGGGCCGGCGTCCGGTGCGCGGCTCCGGTTTCGAGGAGCTGATGCCGGCGCGCGACGGCTACGTGGTGCCGTCGGTACAGGGCTCGCAGCCGTGGGAGACGGTGGCCGACCTCATTGGTCTGGAGGAGCTGCAAGACCCCCGCTTTGCATCGGGAGCGGGACGCATCGCCAACGGCGAGGAACTGAAGATGTTGCTCATTGAAGGGCTTGCGCAGTGGGACCGGCTGCCGCTTTTCCTCGCCTCCGGGGAGCGGCGGCTTGTGTTCGGCATGGCCCAGGACGCAGGAGACATGGTCGCCTGTCCGCACCTCGAGGCCAGGAATTTCTATCACACGGTGGACCATCCCGTGGCAGGAACGGCTACCTATCCCGGAATGGCGGCGGCCCTGTCGAACTGGCCGCAACAAGCACCGGCCCCGGCGCCCCTGCTGGGGCAGCACAATGCCGAGATATTTGGCAGGGAGCTGGGAATCGACTCCGGTGAACTTGCCGCGCTCCGATACGCCGGGGTGATATGAACCGCCCGCCGCTGGAGAACATCCGCGTCGTCGATCTGAGCCGCGTCTTTGCCATGCCTTTTGCGGGCGCCAACCTGGCGGACCTGGGCGCAGAGGTCATCAAGATCGATACCTGCCAGGCGCAGTTCATGGAGACCACCAGGACCATCACAGGGCCCTTCCCCAACAATGAACCGGGTGAGTTGTGGTGGGAGCAGGGCGGCACATTTCAGACTCTGAACCGGGGCAAGCGGAGCCTGACCCTCGACCTGCGATCCGAGGAGGCCCAAGCCATCCTCATGGAGCTGGTATCGATCAGCGATATCGTTCTGGAGAATTTCACCCCACGGGTGATGGCGCGGTTCGGGCTGGACTATGCGTCGCTGCGGGCGGTGAAGCCCGACCTGATCATGGTCTCCAACACCGGATACGGGCACACCGGGCCGTGGAGCAACTTCGGGGCCATGGCATCTGCGCTGGAGCCGACCCACGGCACCGGCGCGTTCATGGGCTACCTGGAAGACAACGGATCCGGAACTCTCCGCGAGGGTACTGTTCCCAACAAGGTGGGGAATTCCTACACCGACTTTCTCGCCACCTGGACGGCGCTGGTGTCAATAATGGCGGCCCTGCTGCACCGGGCCAGGACGGGACGGGGAACGTGGGTCGACTTGGCCATGTACCAAGCCGGAGCGGCGTTCTTGGGCGAGGGCCTGCTGGCATACTCGTTCAACGGGGAGCGCAATCGCCGCATCGGAAACCGCCATACGTCCATGGCTCCCCACGGCTGCTATCCATGCCTTGGCGAGGACCAGTGGGTTACTATCGCGGTGCGAGATGACGCCGACTGGCAGACCTTCTGCCATGCCCTCGGACGGCCAGATCTGGCCACTGATCCCACTCTCTCGGCCATCGGGGGACGGCAGGCACGACAGGATGAACTGGACGCCATAGTCTGCCAGTGGACCAGCGAACGGACCTCGTACGTGGTGATGGAGACACTGCAAGGTGTAGGGGTGCCGGCCGGACCCGTGCTGACGGCGGCGCAGGCGCTGTCGGACCCTCATTTCCAGCACCGCGGGTTTTTCGAAAAGGTGGCTCACCCGGCCGAGACAGGGCTGGGCTCCAGGGATTACATCGGCCGCGGGTGGAAATTCTCGGGCAGCCATGCGGGCATCGCAGGGCCGGCGCCGTTGCTGGGCGAGGCCAATGAGTATGCCCTCGCCGAGTTGCTGGGATTGCCGCTGTCCCGTCTTGAGGCCCTGGCCGAACAGGACGTAATCGGCAATCGCCCCATCGGAGGAAACACTCCCTCCCAGGTCCCAATGGAGGCGCAGGCGGAACTGGGCTGGATCGCCGGTTTCGTTCCCGACTTCGAGGGCTGAGGCGGCGGACGCCCTCGACTCACGAGAATCATCCCAGCCTCGGACGCCGCGATGAAGCGCGGTGTGAATGTACAGAGTCCGGATGCAACGGGCTTCTTTCGATTTGAATTCATTTTCCTGACCTCATTAGTGGGTTTGCGTTGCCAACCTGATTGCACCATCCCGCATTCAGCGCGGGGACATCGTTTTACTTAGCACCTCGATCAGCCTATACCTGTACCTGGAGGTGTTCTGCGGAGGCTCCTCTCCCGGGTAGAGGTCCTCTCGCTCAATTCTCAGCCGGTAGTAGAATCCCTCCTCGAAATCGAAACCCTCAATGGTGTCGTAGAAGATTTCTCCATTCACCAGCAGGCACTTCATGGTTTCCACTCCCTCGCAGTCCTCCATCTGAGACCCTACGGTAACCAGCAAAGTCGTCTTCTGGCCGGACTGGCCGCAAGCAAGCAGCAGGATTAACGCCGCCAGTGCTATACACAAGGGAATTGTTTTCGAACAAAGAGGCGGAGGTCTTGTCCAGTTGAATATGGTCTTCCCGCCAAATGAGCGTGTGATCCCCATGCCATTACCTCACACAGTTGCAAATATATTTTATTTACAATAATAATACGCATATACAAGACTAATGGGTTCATTCGAACTGCTGATGGAATCAGAGAGCCGGTGGTGCCGCTTCAAGTGTTATCCCGAGGGGCCAATCAGCGGGAAAGAGGGAGAGGAATCACGGTGATGCCGGGCGGTGCATCCAGTGAAAGAAAGGTGCGTTCGCAGACAGGCCGGTTCTGACTGCTATCCTTTTAGAAACTATCTCAAGACGGCTCAGTTCGATTACCGAGGGGTGGCGAACGGCCTGGTTCTCTGGATTCCCGCCCCCGATCGGGTCGAGGACAAGCTTTCGCGGGAATGACGTCTACCGGTTCGTGTAATGTTTTGAGATAGTTACTCAGCTCAGGTGGCCCTCTGCAGGACAATCTGTCGTTCCCAAAAAGGCAACCGCGCGCTGTCCCTCTGGCGGGTGAAAACGCCACTGAACCGCAACGCTTCCGTTCAAATCCACTACTATTGCATTTGACGTAGAGTTGCTGTAATGTCGCGGGCAACCTGACCCTGACGAGGGTTTCCGGCTTTCGCAACAGCCTCGCCTCCGGCAAAATGCGGAAGTAGCTGGAATCCGGGAGATGCCGAAATTCAACGGTATATCTTGATGAGGATGGCCCAAGCGCTCCTCTCCCTCTGGGTGGTGAGCATCCTGGTGTTTGGCCTGGGACGCATCACTGGGGACCCAGTGGATGTCCTGCTGCCCATCGACGCCACTCACCAGGAACGGGAGGAGATGCGGGAGGCGCTCGGGTTCAATGACCCCATCTGGTCTCAGTACGGGACATACATGCAGAACAGCTTCCGGGGGCAGTTCGGCGAGTCCATCAAGTACCCCAACTATGAGGCAATGGGCCTGGTCCTGACGAGATTCCCGACCACCATCAAGCTGGCGGTGGTGGCGATCCTTTTCTCCATAGCAGTCGCCATCCCGATCGGAGTGCTGTCGGCCGTCAAGAAGGACACTATATTCGACTGGTCAGGCAAGACCATTGCCCTGCTGGGGCAATCGTTCCCGCCCTTCTGGCTGGGGCTGGTGATGATGTGGATCTTTGCAGTTCAGCTAGAGCTCGTGCCGACATCGCAATGCCAAGGAGCGACTTCCTACATCCTGCCCGCGATAACCATCGGCTGGTTCCTGGTGGCCGCCCTGATGCGCCTGATGCGGTCGTCCATGCTGGAGATACTGGACAGCGAGTTCATCAACTTGGCTCGGACCAAGGGCCTTCGTGAGTCTAAGGTGGTCTGGAAACACGCGGTGCGCAATGCGGCCATCGCGCCCCTGACCTATTTCGGCATCATCTTCGGCGGTCTGCTGGTGGGTTCCGTTTCTGCGGAAACGGTGTTCAACTGCAAGGGCATAGGGTTGCTGGCGTTCGAGGCGGTGCTGGCGCGGGACTTCCCGCTGATGCAGGCAATCGTGGTGTTCTTCGCGGGGGTCTACGTGCTGACCAACCTCATTATCGACGTGCTGTACGCCTATCTCGACCCCCGCATCCGTTACTCCTAGACCAAGAACAAAGCTGCACCGGATAGGCACCCTCTCCCGCACCGGGAGAGGGCTTCTCTTTTTATGGCTGAGGCTCGACTACGGTCAGCACCTGGTTCGGAGAGACGTCCTGAAGGGTCTGGACGGTGCCGCTGGGCCACTGCACCCGGATCTCGTCTATGACATCTGCCTTTCCCAATCCGAAATGGGCTGGGAGCATGTTCTGGGAGGAGTTGCTGGCTCCGGCGGTGATCTCGCGAATCTGTGTCCGTCCTGCGGCGGACAGGGTGATCCGGGCGCCGATGCCGTCACGATTGCTGACTGTGCCCTCCGCCTCGACCACCAGCCAGTTATTGCCCCAGTTGCAGCGGTTGTGGTACAGCAGGGCGGGTTCGCCGAACGCCGCCGAACGCCCGAGGTTGGCGACGAACAGGTCGAGGCAGCCGTCGCCGTCGAAGTCCGCATAGGCCACGCCTCGGCCGGTCCCCCAGTCGGCCGCCCCGCTGATAGCGGATACGTCGTTGAACCCACCCTCGCCGTTATTCCGGAACAGAAGGTTCGGCTGCTCCCGCCGGTTGGGATCATCGGTGTCCAGGAAACCGCTGGCGACGTAAAGGTCCTCGTATCCGTCATTGTCATAGTCGAAGAACACGGTGCCCCAGCTGACCCGCTGCTGTCGGCGAAACTCCCCGTAGGCCACCCCCAGGTCAACGGCGGAGTCGCTAAAGGAATCGCCGCCGTCGTTTGTCAGCAGCACGTTGTCGGCGATGTTGGTGACAAACATGTCTAGGTAGCCGTCGGAGTTGTAGTCTGCCACCGCCAGCCCCATACCGAACATAGCCACCCCAGCCCCGGACTCCTGGGATATGTCGGTGAAGGCCCACTCTCCGCCCTCGCCGGAGCCATTGCTGACGGGCCCGTCATTGCGCCAGAGGACGTTGGGGTGAATGTACTGTCCGTAGTCGTTGACGACGTACAGGTCGAGATCGCCGTCGTTGTCGAAATCGAGCCAGGCCGGCTGGAACCCTGCGCCCCAGACGCGGCCGTATTCGCCCGCCTTGCTGGAGGGGTTGGGAGAGGCGCCCAGCAGGTGAGTCACCTCGGTGAAAGTACCGTCGCGATTGTTGTGAAACAGGGCCAGGGGGCGCACATCGAGGTGGTAGATGCGCATGGTGAAGGCGTCGGGGTTGGACTCGTCTATGTGCCGCACGACCATGAAGTCCAACCAGCCATCCCGGTCGTAGTCTCCCCAGGCGCAGCCCATGGTGCGGTAGGTGCCGTCGGGGTCGGCCAACCCGGCTGACTCGGCCAGATCCTCGAACGTTCCATCTCCCCTGTTATGGAAAAGCCTGCTGGCGCCCCAGTTGGCAACGAACAGGTCCTGGTCTCCGTCATTGTCATAGTCGGCGGCGCACCCTCCGTTGCCCTTGGCAGCGGCGTCGGTTATACCAGCTTCCTCCGCCATGTTGGTGAAGGTGCCGTCCCCGTTGTTGCGGAACAGCGCGTTCCTGTCGTGGCCCTCGGGTGCCAGGTCGGCGACATCGGGGGTGGCGGTGAGGTATACGTCCTGCAGGTCATCGCCGTTGTAGTCGAATACGACCACGCCAGCGCTCAAGGGGATGATGTCCAGCAGGCCGCGGTAGTGGGTGAAGGACACGCCTGACTGCTCGCTCACCTCCTCGAATACCTCTGATTGGTAGGCGAGGGCCGACGCCAGTCCCACCGTTGAACCGTCAGGGTTGGTCACCGCAACGTCCACAACGCCGGCCGCATGGACGGGTGTGAGGGCCACGAGCCGGTCAGGGCCCAGGTAGGCCCAACCCGATTCGATGCCGTCAATGATTACTTGCGCACCGTCGACGAAGCCGCTGCCATGCACGGTAACCAGCACGTTGCCGCCGGTGCCGACAATGGGGGGCTCCAGTCTCACTATTCGCAACTCGCCGATTTCGTCCGGGTCGATAATGGCCTGCGCGGTGCCAGCAGCGGGCGCGCCGGTAACCGAGGCTCGAATTCCGACGCCGGAGCCTCCGATCAGCGGGCTGACCGCGAGTATGGCAAGACCCGCGATCAGGCCGAGCCCCCAGGTCGCAGCGGCAAGGCTGGCCACGGCGCGCTTGGGCATCGACCGGGCCAGTCCCCAGAATGTCACCGGACCGCCAGCGGCAGCGGCAAACAGGAGTGTGGCCGCCGGAGCCTCGCCCATGCCGACAAGCAGCAGCGCGGCCACAAGGGGGATCTCGAACATCAACGGCACGTTGATCAGTAGTCCAAGGGTGGCGGCAATTGCCACGCCCTGGGGGTTGTTTCCAAGGTACGTGCTTACGGTGTCCGGGCTGACCCACTGTATGACCAGGGCGCTGGCAAATCCCGCAAGCACCATCACCGGTGCCAGTCGGACAAAGTATCGGAAGCTTGACCGGGCCCAAGCCTTCATACCTGCGGCGAATACGGCCCGCCACGACGCTGCTGCCTCCACATCCTGGCCCAGCGGGTCGAGGGGCAGGTCAGGGGGCGCAACGGTAGTTTCGCTGGCGGACCGTCGGCTCCTGCTGACCAGCAGGGCCACCAGTGGCCCGAGGAACAGGGCAGCGATGATGCTGATCCCCACCCGGCTACCGGCCAGCATCGGGGTGAAAACAAGTGCGGCCATCAGCAGGGCCGGAACGTTCATGGTGCTGGAACCGTGAACGATGGCCAAGGCCGCCTCCGTTCCCGCGCCGCGCTGCCGGAAGGCGTTGGCGACAGGGACGATGCAGGCTGAACACAGGTTCATGGCAGGCCCCACCAGCAGCCCGCCCAGGGAGCCACGTACGCCCGGCCGAGACCAGGTGCCATACAGGCTGCCGGGCGGCAGCAGGAAGGTCTCGGTCAGCCCGGCCATGAGGAAGGCGAAAACCATACCCAGGGAAATCAGCCTCAGGTAAGCGAGGGAGAAATCCCACCAGCGTGAGAACAGGGTGGACTCAGGTTCGCTCTCGAGGCAGAAACCCTGGAAGCACTCCCCCTGAGGGGCGGTGACGCCAGCCAGATCTGCCTCGACGATGTCCAGCTTGGGTATGCGGTTGAACCACAGGAACAGGCCCAACAGGACTGCCAGAAGAATGAGGCCGATGGCCAGTTGTTTCCTGCGATGGGTGGCAAACATATCAAATAGGGAAACGGTTCCGAGGGGCAGGAGGTACGGGTATTCCGATTATACTCCGCCTGAAGCCAAGAAAATGGGCGGCCCGGTCGGGCCGCCCTGTGTTGTTGCGCTGGCCTGTCAGGCCACTGCGGGTTTCCCCAACTAGTTGCAGGGATCAACCGTCTTGCAGGCATAGATCAGCCACGTATGGCCAATATCACCGCCGTCCCAGCCGGGGAAGATCCATGTCTCGACATAGTTGGGATCCAAGATGGCCTCGATGAACACCTCGAACAACGGGATGATCTCGAAGCTCTCGAACTTGATGTTGCCTATCTCCCGGAGCAGCACGTCCCGTTCATCGAGAGGGGCAGTGTTGCGTAGCTCATCCCACAGGTTGAACAACTCGTCGGTCTCATACTGGTGAATGATGTTGTAACCGGCGTTGAAACCGGAAATCTGGGTTTCCACCACCTTCTTGGAGGGTGGGAGAGCCACAAGGTAGCCTGGGAAGTCTCGGCTGCCCATAGCCGGGATGACCGTGCCGGCCCAGTCGGTTTCCGTGAGGGTCAGGTCGATACCGATCTCCTGGAGGTAGATCTGCACCTGCTCCATCACGGGTATGAGCTCGGGCGCGCCAGGGAAGGGGAACAGCCACGCGTTGGCCGAGAAGCCGTCGGCGTAGCCCGCCTCAGCCATCAGGGCCTTGGCGGCCTCCACGTCATAGCCGTACAGGTCGTCGAAACGGTCAGGCCAGGTGTCATCCCAGCCGGGCAAGCCCTTGTAGAAGCCGTGGACGTAGGAAGGTGTTACGCGGCCCTTGTACAGCTCCAGTCGCAGGGTCTCGCGGTCGATGGCCTGGTTGATGGCCTGCCTTACCCGAATGTCGGTGAAGGGCAGGTCTTCGACCAGCTTTCCGGGAGTGCCGACGTACTTTTCCCGGGACACGTCCTCGGTGCCGAAGTAAAGACCGGTGAAGTTGATCTGCACCTGCTGGGCAGGGCCAGTGCTCTTCACCAGCTTGTATCCCTTGTTCACCAGCTGGTCGGTGAGGTCCTTGTTGACCTCTGTCAGGTGGGTCTCACCTGTCTCGAACTGTGCCAGCCTGGTAGCCTCTTCCAGGGTCCAGGTCATAATCAGTTCGTTCCAGTCAACCGGATGGACCCAGTGTTCTCCGGGGGCCTGCTTGTAGAGGACCGACTCGCCCAGCTTGTGCTCCTCGAACATATAGGGGCCTGTGCCGGCGATTTGGTTCTCGTAGGACATCTCGCCCTGTTGGTCCCATTGATTCTTGCTGTACATCACCATGTCGGTGGCTTCAGAGTAGTAGAAAGGCAGGTCGGGACAGGGAACGTTGCAGATCATGTTGACTTCAAAGTCGCTGACGACCTCAACATCCTCCACCTGGCACATGCCAACCCTGTAGCCGGAACTGGGATCATCCTCGCGGCCTTCGTAGGTTGGGTTGCACCAGATGTCGTGGCTATGCTCCAAGTCCGCGGCGGTGAATATGCCAAAGTCGTCGCCGTTCTTGTTGTTCCACGGCACGTCTTCAGCCAGCTGGATGCTCCAGGACATGGAGTCCTCGGCCAGGGTCGCCTCGGTGGCCAGCCAACCACTCATAGTATTGGTGACCGGGCTGATCTCGAACAGCCACTCCATCATGGGGTCCTGCTTGATGAGCTGGTCGGCGCTGCCCCGGACCCAAGTTCGGAAATAGTCGCGGGTCGGTGAGATCAGGCCCATGACGAGCCTATCGGCCTTGGCGACACCTTCCTGCCGTCCTGCCGGCTGCTCCCTGATGAGCTTCAGCACCACCACCTCAGGGGCGGCAGACTCAGATGCAGCGGCGGGCGCCTCGGTAGGCTCCGCGGGGGGGTCGGTCGGCTCTGGCGCAGTAGTGGCGGTCGGCGCCGTTGTTGGCTGAGGTTGGGCTGTCGGCTCCTCAGCTCCTCCGCAGGCCACGGCCAAAGCCAGCAGCAAAACTATAAAGAGGGCGACAGGCCTCCTCAGAAACTGTATAAGGGACATATGCGGGTTCCTCCTTCCGGCGCACGACTTTGCCAAGTGCAACTCGCCCCTGTATATCAAACAGGCCCAACATTAGTCAATAGGTTTTGCCCCGTTAGAATAGCCTGCTTGGGCAGTCAATTCCAGTGCCGACGGTATTCGTAAGGTAAATCGTTGTAACTATTGCCTTTCCTTGACACTCCGATACCATGTATGTAGAGTGCGCCAATGGCTCTCGCCGCTACCTGCAGGTAGCACCAAGGCCAGAAACACTCAGGATCCACTGCTCCCCTCGGCAGGAGGTAGTCCCTTTGGCATTACCTCGGATGGAATCTCTGCCCGGTTTCGCTGCGGGGATAACCCCTGCACCCCTGCGAAAGCTGCTCGGCATCTGGGGACTGCTCCGTCAGTTTCCTGTCATACCCATTGTCATAGTTATGCTGGTCATGATCATTCCGGCTATTTTTGCCCCGCTGATTGCGCCACACCCGCCAAAGAAAGGCGACCTTAAGGAAGCCCGGCTGGTGCCTCCTTTCTGGATTGGCGACAGAGCCCTTAGTCTGCGGGCTGAGACCGAAATAGACCGCTCTGACCTGACGCCTCAGATCACGGTTGCCGAAGCCCAGGCGTTGTTGAATGAGGGAAATGCCCGCATCGAGGCCGGCGGAGATTCGGTCTCTCCCGACGACCGGATCATCAAGGTCAAGACCGTTCTGGAGGAGACTCCTCCGGGTGGAGGCACTCAATACGAGATAGCCCTCAAGGACGCCCAGTCCTTGGTCGGACGCGGCAAGTTGCGCATCGTTGGCGTCGAATCCGTCAAGGAAAGTAGCACGATGACGGTGCAGGTCGGAGACCAGGTGGAGGAGATCATCTCCCGCGGGGGGACCTTCAGCCACATCCTCGGCACCGACAAGGTGGGCCGCGACATCCTGAGCCGTATTATCTATGGCTCGCGGATCTCCATAGTGGTCGCCGGCATCGCGATCTTCATCGCCGGAAGCATCGGGACGGTCCTGGGAATCAGTGCCGGGTTCTTCGGAAGATGGCTCGACGCCCTGATAATGAGGGCCGTGGACGTTTCCCTCTCCATACCCATCATTCTCTTGGCGCTGGCCCTTGTAGCCGCACTTGGCGCGAGTTTCGCCACCGTCATCACTGTGCTGGTATTGCTGTTGTGGGCACATTACGCCCGCATGGCCCGGGGAGTCACTCTGTCGGTGCGTTCGGCCGACTTTATTGCCCGCGCCCGGGTCGCCGGGGCGTCCGACGTCCGGATCATGCTGCGCCATATCTTCCCTAACGTGTTCAACAGCCTGGTGGTGCTGGCAACGCTTCAGGTCGGTTTCGTGATCATAATCGAGTCCACCCTCAGCTTCCTCGGGGCGGGTATTCCCAAGCCCAACCCGGCCTGGGGTCTGATGGTGGCCGACGGGCGAGACCTGATAGCGACCCCCTCGGGATGGTGGGTATCCTTCTTCCCGGGCCTTACCATCATGCTGGTGGTGCTGTCCATGAACCTTATGGGCGACTGGCTGCGGGACAAGCTGGACCCGAAGCAGAGGCAGGTGTAGGAGAGAAAAGCGTATGCCCGCTGGCGATGTAGTCCTGGACGTTCGAGACCTCCACACCTACTTTTTCAACCGTCGAGGCATAACCAAGGCCGTGGATGGAGTGAGCTTCACCCTGCGGGAGGGCGAGACTCTTGGCATCGTGGGCGAGTCGGGGTGTGGCAAGACCATGACAGCACGTTCGCTGTTGCGCATCATCCCGAAGCCAGCCGCAAGGATCGTGTCAGGTGAGGTAATCCTGGACGGCGAGAACCTAGTGGATCTGTCGGACGAGGAGATGAGGCGCGTTCGTGGAAGCAAGATCGCGATGATCTTCCAGGACCCTCAAACCTCGTTGAATCCGGTTTTCACCGTAGGCAACCAGGTAATCGAAGCCTTGGGCACGCATTCCAAGGGCCGCAACCGCAATCTCGCGGAGAAGGCTGTCGATGCACTGAGGAGCGTCCGAGTGGCCGCGCCGGAACGCCGGATGCACGACTTTCCTCACCAGATGAGCGGAGGTATGAAACAGCGCGTCCTCGGCGCCATCGCTATTTCCAGCACTCCAAAAGTCATCATCGCCGACGAGCCGACGACAGCCCTGGATGCCACCATCCAGCTTCAGTACCTCCGCCTGCTCAAGGAAATCCAGGCCGAGACGGGCATGGCCATCATTTTCATCACTCACGACTTCGGCATCGTGGCCAGGATGTGCGATTCGGTGGCCGTAATGTACGCCGGCCGGGTGGTGGAAAGGGGAGACGTTCGGCAGCTCTTCAACAACCCCAGCCACCCGTACACCCAGGCCCTGATGGCTTCGGTTCCGCAGATGGAGCGCACCGACAGGCTGTTCGCCATCGACGGGCAGCCTCCGTCGCTCTACGCGCTGCCTGATGGCTGCCGGTTCGCCGACCGCTGCAGAAACGCCCGCGACATTTGTCAGCGTGAATACCCGACCGAGGGCCGCGCCGGGGAAGGCCATTCCGCTTACTGCTGGATGCTGCACCCCGAGTGGCACCACGCCACCCCTGTGGGCGCGGAGGCCGACTAGTACCGGCGGCGCAGCCTCCGTAAAACGCTGCCACTGATTGCAGCGCAAACACCGCCAACACAAACGCCCAGCACTGTGCCGGCAGCGATGGACATCACTACGAACCCCAGCACCTCAGACGCTTTTATGTAATACGCGCCACCCGTCAGGACCAGTATCAGCAGAATGCCGGGTGCGAGGCCGACCACACTGCCAGCGACCGCTCCGGGAAACACGCCGTTCCGCGCCATATCGGCCCACAGACGCAGCGTTTCATTTGCCTGCAGTTTTCTCAGAAATTCCATTGTCCTCGTTCAGGGCGCTGCTTTAAGTTCCCGATCCCCTGCCACGATAGAATGTTCTGCCTCTTGAGATAGACCGGTTACCGGATGACGTGCAGATTCCCTGATTCGGTCTGGGCGAAAATCCTGCCCTCGGCGTAGGCCAATGACCCGGACACTGGGGAATCCAGGGAAACCTTCCACAGGACTTCGCGACTGGACCGGCTTAGCGCCTGAAGCGCACCGTCATCCTGGGCCACGATCACTGCGTCGCCGACCACCAGCGGCGGCGCTGCTACGGATGCCCCCAGCGGTACCTGCCACAACACGCTGCCGTCTCGCGGGTCGAGGGCCACCACCCGGCCCGCATCTGTCCCAAGGAACATCGCCTCCCGGGTCGAGGCAGGGGTGTGCAGAAACGATCCCATGTCCGGCCCAGGCTGCAGCCGCCAGAGCAGTCCGGAATACCCTGCGGGGGATGGGATGGGGAATCCCCACACCCACAATTGGGCCCAGATGAGCTCGGCGGGGTAGCGGCCCGGCATCTCGCGAATGCCGGAATCGAAGGCCAGCAGCCCACCGTCCAACAACAGGTAGACTCTTCCGTCTCCCACTGTCGGAGGTTTCACTATTACGGAGTTGGTGCGGATGCGGGCGCGTTTGTCGCCAGTGCCTGAGTGCCGGATAAACAGTACGCCGCCGTTGGAAGCAGCAAAAATCTTGCCATCGTTGACCGCCACGGGTGCCACGGCGGCGCTGTCCAGCCCAACAGTCCACAACCGCTGGCCCGACTCGGCATCAATGGCGTGGACATCGCCTCCGCGGGAACCGGCGTATACAACGCCGTCCAAGACGGCAACGGTTCCCGGAAACGGCGAATCCCCTACGTACTCCCACTCCTGCCGTCCGGTACGAGCGTCGAGGGCTATCACTCGCTTGTTGAGCGTCCCGAGGTACAGGGTTCCCTCCGCTAGGGCGGGCACCCCGTGCGCAGGACCGCTGAATGGCCGTTCCCAGATCCGCTCCCCGGAATCCGTATCGAAAGCCAGCACCCGGGACTGCCCTCCGATGTATACGATTCCGCCGCCAATTACCGGAGAGGATCGGACTCCCGGATCAACCTCAATCACCCTTTCAATTACGCCCTGCGGTATTGCGGACGAGGTTGAAAAATTGGTGCCCTGCGGATTGCCGCCGCGCATGGCCCACTGTCCAGGGCCAGAGACCGACGATGCCGCACCCCCAGGCTGGCTGAGGAGCAGCACCCACAAATTGGGGACGAAGGGATAGTTGGTCCAGACGGCGATCAGGACCACGACCAGCGCCAGGATCCATAGCAACCGCCGACGACTCAGCAGGAAACGCCACCCTATTCTTCCTCTTGGACCCTGCCCGGACCTCGCCCAGTCAGGAACGGAGAATCTGGATTCCTGTGCGCTCGTGTTTTCGGGACTGTCTGTTGTCTCGGGGCCGCCCGCCATCTGTTACCGCCTGTTGGACTGGCTACATATTAACCCACATTGGCGGAGGCCCGGAGACCACGAGGGAGGTTTGCGTTCCGAATTCCAGTGGACTTGGCTAATATGCTGTACCGGACTGGACGCTTCACACCCGAACCTGTGGCAATCGGAAGGATTCTGGCGCCTCAGTTTTAATAGCATCAGGCGTCGACGCCGTCAATCTGCGCGCCCTTGGCCTCGTATCCCCGGGGCGTCACCATGAATCCGCCGTGGACGTAGGTGGTCGAGTTGCCAATCACCACGGTGGTAAACATGTCCACCAACTCAAGGCTCGACTCCAGACCCTCTAGGTCCGTAACCGACACCTGCTGGCTCGGCCGGTAGGCGTCTTTGACCAAACCCACCGGTGTGCTGCCCGGTCGGTGATTCAGGAAAATCCGCCTGGCCTCGGGCAGCTGCCATGTTCGCCGCTGGCTGCGCGGATTGTAGATCGCTGCAACGAAATCCCCCATCGCGGCGGCCTCAAGGCGGCGGCTGATGGCCTCCCACGGCGTCAGCAGGTTGCTCAGGCTGATGGCGCAGAAGTCCTGCATCAGTGGCGAACCCAGCAGGGAGGCCGCTGCCTGGAGCGCGGAAATGCCGGGAACCACCTCCACGGCAGGTGTCGCCCCGTCCCATCCACGGTCGGTAAGCACGCGGAAAACCGGCCCGGCCATGCCGTAGATGCCTGCATCCCCCGAGGAAACCACGCCCACCGAGCGGCCCTCGTAGGCCAGGTCGACCGCCCGCGATGCTCGTTCCATCTCCTGCCCCAGTTCCATGGATACCAGTTCCTTTCCGGCGGCGAGGGCGGAAACCTGGTCTATGTATCCCCGGTACCCCACCAGTACGCTGCAGCCGGCCAGTCCATCGAGTGCGGCGGGGGTCTGCAGCTTCGGGTCCCCAGGGCCTAGTCCTATAAGAAGAAGTTTGCCGTCGGAGGGGCTGGACATCACGTTCATCACCAATGGATAAGATGGTCGTCAGGAGCCGACAGCTGCGCCGGTCGGGAATGCCCTGCGAGCGACCGCCAGCGTTGCCCGGGGCGCAGTCTGCTTGGATACCAGCAGCCTCGACGCGCCCGAGGCCAGCAGCGCGGACGGCTCCGCGACGCCCCAGACGCCAACAAGGCGCCGTGCGTTGGCGGAGGGAAGGAGTTCTGCTGGGCAGGGGCTTTGGGCGGCGACAGGGGAATCGCACGCTCCGACAGGATTTGAATCGGCGTCAGCGAGCGTCACCTCGCTGCCATACATGCCGTTAAGTTCGTCAGAATCGTAGCAGAGGAACGTGGCGCCGTACTCTTCCGCCAAGGCCAGCAGTCCCGGCTCGTCCTGTTTCAATGTCGCTGTCGCGATACAGGACAGGCTGTCCAGGGACAAGTTGCTGGACTGGAAAGTTTCGGTTAGCAATCGCTCCAGCTCATCAACCGGGACGCCTCGTCGGCAACCCATCCCGGCAACCAGGCTGCGAGGGCGGTAGAGCACCACGTGGATGTCTGCAAGCGCCTCCGGCACGCTGGAACCCAGCGAGAGGAACGGGTCTGCTTCATCGGTAATGATCAGTGCCGCAGCGCAATCCGCGTCTCTCAGTTCCTGCAACGATTCGTATACCTGGAGGTTGCCAGGTAGCGGTTCCCCCGCTGCCCACCAGTCGGTCTCGCCCGCATTCTGAAACACTGCGACGGGCTCCCGGTTCACCACCGCCGCGCTGGCCCTGGTCACCGACGTCGAATCCGCCTCCATCGTCCAGCCAAATTCGCGCCCCAGCAGGTCGACGGCGACAGTCCCGGTGGCATGGGAGCCCGACGTGATGACCGCCTCCGCTCCCAGCAGTTCTGCCACTCTCTTCGCCAACGCATCCGCTCCGCCCAGGTGTCCCGAGACCACGCTGACGGCAAACCGTCCCGCATCGTCCACACACACCAGCGCCGGGTCGGTACGCTTGTCGGTGAGCATCGTCGCCACAAGCCGGACCGCAGCCCCCACCGGCAGGAACAGCACCACTGCCTCGAATTCGTCCCAAGCCTCCCGTATCACGGGACGGAGGGGCAGGGTAAATTTCCTTAACTGGAAACCCTCCTCGCCAATATCGGGACCGCAGAATCGCCCGTCGAGGAAAAGCGTCGGTTCGGAGCCCAGTCCCGCTGCCAGGCGCCGCGCAAGGGTTGCTCCGTGCAGCGAGAGGGCAACAACGGCAGTGCGAGGCATTGACCGTCACACACCGGCGGCATCCGCCGGTGCCCCGTCCTCTCGCGCCCGCCGGAAAAGGTGCGTGTAGCTATCGGAATACAGGTGCGACGTGGCGGAATTCTGCTGGTCCACGTAATCGGGCGAGGTCAGCTCCGGGTTCATGGCCTCGCCGACCATCACCAGGGCCTGACGGTTTATCTTGGCGTCCCGGACTTTCACGGCAATGTCAGAGAGAGTGCCACGGATCACCTTCTCTTCGGGCCAGCCAACCCGGTACACCACGGCGACCGGGGTTTCCGGCCGGTACCCAGCGCCCGTGAGCTCCCTGACGATCTTGGTCATACGCGTGATGCTGAGGAAGATGGTGAGAGTGCAGCCGTGGGCTGCCAGGTCCTGCAGCTGTTCCTTCGGCGGCATGGACACCCGGCCCTCGGCACGGGTCATGATGATGGTCTGCGACACCTCCGGTACCGTGAGCTCCGTCTTCAGCACGGCCGCGGCGGCGAAAGCGGCGCTCACGCCGGGCACGATTTCGTAGTCGACCCCCTCGCGCTCAAGGATTCGCATCTGTTCCAGGATGGCCCCGTAGACTGACGGATCGCCGCTCTGCACGCGGGCTACCGTCTTTCCCGACGCCACGGCCTCAAGCATGATGTCCATAATCTCGGGGAGCGCCATGGCCTTGCTGCCATGCACCTCTGCGTCCGGAGAGGCGAACCCGGCGATCTCCGGCGGCACCAGCGAATCCGCGTACACCACCACGTCGGCCTCGCTGATAATTCGTTTGGCCTTGATCGTGACGAGCTCAGGATCGCCCGGTCCGCTGCCAACGAAGTACACTTTGCCCTGAATTTCACTCACGGGACGTCACTTCCTTATTATCAAGAGGGAGAAATAGTCGAGCTTTTCCCCCGCCAGCTTTCCCAGGTCCCTAACCACTTCCTCGCCGTCTGTGCTGGCCCTCTTCACGTAAATGCTCTTGCCTTCCAGGCCCAGATCGTCCAGTTCCGCCATTGCCTCCAGCAGCGCGCGATTGACCTTCATCAGCACCACGGTGTCGTGATTGGCAACCGCAGTCCGCAAGCCCTCCACCCCGTACGCTGCGGGCAGGACAGCGAGGCTCTGGCCGTGGCTGACCAATGGCGTCTGCGCCGATGCCGCCGCAGCCGTAACCGAGGTCACGCCCGGGACTACCTCCACCGGCAGGTCGGGGTGATTGCTCCGCATACTTTCCATCACGTAAGAAAAGGTCCCGAACAGCATGGGGTCGCCTTCGGTGATGAATGCAGCGTCCTGTCCCTGCTCCAGCCGCTCACTCAGAACCTCAGCGGCTCGGCACCAGACCTCTCCTGCCCGCTCCTCGTCGTTTGTCGGAAACAGTACCCGCATGATTTCCTGCGTCTCGGGGTCGAGGAACCCCTGGACAATGCTCAATGCGTAGCTGTCGGAGCTCATTTCGGCTTGGGGAACACAGATCAGGGGCACCGACTGCAATATCCTTTTGGCCTTTAGAGTCAGCAACTCCGGATCGCCTGGGCCAACCCCAACCCCGTACAGACACCCGCAGCCATTGCCGTCGGCAACACCGCTCACGGTCCCTGCTCCTCCGGCTTCTCTGCGGAAACGATAAAGACGGGGTTGAGAGCCTCCAGCCGAACGGCTCCATCGGGCATTTCTTTACCTCGGGAGGCACTGATGCAGGTGAGTTCTACCGCCATGCCTTTCTCTACCAGTCGCCTGTAGGAATCATTGGTGCGTTCTATAGCAGCCAGGTTAACCACGATCCGGCCTCCGGGGTTCAGTCGCTCCGCCGCCGCATCCAGTATCCCATCCAGGCTGCCTCCGCTTCCCCCCACGAACACCGAATCGGGGGACGGCAGGTCCTCCAGCGCTTCCGGGGCCTCTCCGAGGACAACGCGAACGTTGTTGCCTCCGAACTGCTCGACATTGCGGCGAAGGAGATCGATGGAGTCGGCGTCCCGTTCCACCGCGTAGACGCTCCCCTTGTGGGCGACAAGGCCCGCCTCAACGGAGATCGAACCGGTCCCAGCGCCGATATCCCAGACGATACTGTCGCTGCGAATCCCCAGCAGGTACAGGCTGACGGCCCGGACCTCGCGCTTGGTGATCTGTCCCCTCAGGGGACGGCGCTGCTCAAATGCCTCGTCCGGCAGCCCCAGCGACCGCACCGCAGCTGTGACATCCGGGCTAACCACCGGATTCCGCGGGCGCTGCCGCCACCATCGGGATCCCGTCGGGAGACGTGGACGCCCAGCCCAGGAGAGTCCCGTCAAAATCGAAGCACATGGAATCAACGATCACCGACCCGGCGTCATCTCCAAGGAGCTTTTGGCTCTCGTCGCACACCATCTGGCAAATAATCGGCATGACCTGCATCAACCCGTTGGCCTGCGCGATTTCCTGGAAGTGTCGTGCGCTGCTGGCGCCCCTAATTTCCTCCTGCACCTCCGGGGAGGCGCCGCACTGGGCCGCGAGCTGCGACAGAAACTCCGTATCCACCTGGTTTCCCGCCACATGGGTGACAAAGTAGCCCATGGCCATCTTGGAGAACTTGCCTACCATGCCAACGTGAGTGGCCCGGCCGATCCTCCGCATCACACACCGCTTCAGCGAGGGCCCGCTGAATATGCCTGCCTCGATATATGCCATATCCGGAAGGTCCAGCAGTTGACGGGAGTATTCCTCGCTTCGAGTTCCCGTGGAAAGCACGACATGGGAGAGGCTGTTGGCCGCCGCCACATCCACCGCCAGGTGCACGCTGGCGCGCCACGCTGCCGTTGAGAATGGCTGTACGACCCCGGTGCTGCCCAGGATGGAGATGCCTCCCAGCACTCCGAGGCGGGCGTTTGTTGTCATCTCGGCGATCTCTGCACCGTTGGTGACGGACACCTGGGCCACAAATCCGGCGTCCGGTTCAAGTCCAGCGGCGACTGCGGCCTCACTGACCGAGTCGGCCATCATACGGCGGGGCACCCGGGTTACTGCGGGTTCCCCCACCTCGATGCCCGTGCCGGGACGCGTCACCGTGCCGACACCTGGGCCGCCCGTGATTTTCAGGCCGGATAGGTCGGCGTTGCGGGAAACTATGACGCAGATCTCCGCCCCGTGGGTGGCATCGGGGTCGTCCCCGCCATCCTTGATCACCGAGCACAGTACCCGCTCGTCGTCCAGCCACTCACACCGGTGGATTGCGAACGTGGCGTCCTGTCCAACGGGCAGGCGAATGGTCACCTCGAGGACGGCTTTCCCGGTGAGCAGGGCCAGCGTCGCCGCCTTTGCCGCCGCAGAGGCACACGAGCCGGTGGTGTAACCGGTGCGCATCCCGCGACGGTCCCTCACCGTGGGACGGCTGTAATCACTCTCGGTTGATTCTTTTTCGTCGGGCTGGTCCGTCATTTCAATTCAAACGCGTTTCCAGGTTCAGTCGGCTGGTCGTAAATTCCAGGGCCCGGGCAGCGTCACCTGCTCCAGGCCTCGCGAATGCGGTCGGCGGCGACCGCCACCACACGGTCATCCACCCCCAACGGGGGAGAAACGTGAATCGGGATGTTGTCGTACGCATCCCGGGCCGCAGCAACACCGCCCAGTACGTTCCTTTTCAGGATCATTCCCGGGAAAAACAGGTAGGGAACGCATATCAGCGCCGACACTCCCCGGCTTTCAACCAAATTGGCGAAAGACGATTCCATGGTGGGGTCGCCGTAGTGCGACTGCGCCACGTCAACCGCGTACCCGGGTCCCAGCTGACGCTCCACCATCTGACCCAGATCCTTTAGCCAGAGACAGTCGTCGTACTGCGTCTTGGTGCCAGCCTTAACGATCAGTACGCCGACAGACCTGTCGCTGTCCGGGGTCAGCCCCGGCGTGCCGTCCAGATCGCGTACCCGCTCAGCCACGAGGTCTGCCAGCCGGGCGTCCGATCCCAGTCCCTCGGCCAGCATCACGTCTACCTGCGGCGTCCTTTCCCTGACATCGTCAAGGACCTCTTCCAACTCGTCGGTGGCGTGTTTCCCGTGCCCCAGCAGGTAGGGCATTATGACAACTTCGCTCAGCCCCCGGCCTGCCAGCATTTCCACAGCCTCACCTGGAAAGGGCTCGATGAACTCCAGGCAGGACACCAGCACATCGGCGTCGGATTCGCCAAGGTTCGACTGCAGCAGCGTGGATGCCTCCGTCAGGCCCACCGGAGTGCTGGGACACTGGCGGCACCAGGCTGGCCATTCGCCGTACTGCGCCGCCCACGCACAGGAGCATTCGTCCCTGCTGGCGCCGCGTCGGCTGCCGTGGCACAACATGACAACTCCCCGGCGCCCGTTGACGCCAGGTTGGCCCTGGTCGCTGGAGTGATCAGGTGATACCAATTCAGTCCCTATTCCGCTTTCAGAAGATCGAGGAGCGCGTTCACCGTCGCTGCCGCGGCAGAACTGCCACCTCGACGGCCCAGGATGGTGATGTAGGGAACATCCCGCTTGACCAGCTCATCCTTGGATTCAGGGCAGGCCACGAACCCGACGGGCATTCCGATGACCAGGGCGGGATTGACCTCCCCAGCGTCAATCAGGTCAAGCAAAGCCAGCAGGGCCGTCGGCGCGTTGCCGATGGCGCAGACCGATCCGTCGATCTGAGGGGCCAACTCCCTGATCGCCGCCACGGAGCGTGTGGTGCCGTCCCTCCGGGCCCTCTCCGCCACCTCAGGAATGTCTATGGCGCAACTCGTTCCCACGCTTGCACCTCGGAGCAGGGCTTTCGATATACCCATTTCCACCATTCGGACGTCGGTTACGACTTGTGCTCCCCTTTTCAGGGCGTCCAGACCCGCCTCGACCGCTCCGGGGCTGAATCTCACCGAAGGCGCAATGGCACCGTCGCCCTCGGCGCGAACGATCCGGCAAAGCACGTAGTGCTCTCGCGGAGCCATCTGCAGACCGGATGGCAGGCTAGCCTGGACCATCTTCAGGCTCTCGCGGTCGATTTCCTCAGGGGTTAGAGCGTATTTCTCAACCAGTGTCATTACTTTCGTGCGTGCCGTTGGGAATCGGTGGGAAGCGCCCCGGGAGAGAAAACAAAAACCCTGGCCCATCAGAGCCAGGGTACAAAGTAGCGGCACGCCGTTGGCGCACTTCGTCCGTATTCGAACTAAAGCACTACAGGCCGTACCGGAACCCACTCCGTTGGCGCAGTTCAGGTCCTGGTTCCCAAGGCAGGTCTCCTGACTCGTGGATCCCCGTTGATCCGGCGCCTTCCCACCCTGGAATGCGGGCAGTGGCGGAATCGCCGGCCAACTCCTCACTAACAGTGGCGCAACCGTGACGGAATCGCACCGTCTTCCCTATTAAACCCCAACGATACCTTGGGAAAGAACTCGATTTTTAAAACAAGGCTAGGCTAAACTGGAAAATCCTATCGGCCACTCTACATCAGCGCCTATTTGGTGTCAAACAGGTCAGCATCCCATTCAGGGTCTTTTAATTGTTCCCTCTCCCCACGGGGGAGGGTCAGAGTGGGGACGTTCTTTGGTGGTTCACAAGGATGCCGGTGGCCAGAATTTCACCCTCACCCCAGCCCTCTCCCTCAAGGGAGAGGGAGAATTAAAAGACCCTGGCATCCCATAGTGGTGCTGCCCTATTCGGCCTCGCTCCAACAATTTATTGCCGCCCACATCTGCTGACTGGGAGAACGCCCTCCTTACCCAAGAAACCCAAAAATCACCCTGCCGGTCGCACCGGCGTCCTAACTTTCTGGGCCATCGACCCCACCGGTCAGCGATTCAAGCTGCTGACACTTGCCCTTGCCAAGCCGCCAATGGCCCATGTCTCCAAATGTTAAAAATCAACATATGCTTGTTTCTTGGCAGCGCCCTGACGCCCGACCGGAAAATGCGGCAAATGTCCGAATTGCTCCGCAAAGTCGAAGACCAGACCAGCCAGAGATGTGGGGAATCAGGCCCCGGGAGAAAGGGAGCGTAAACACCGTCTGTTGCCGAGTTCCTTTTCCGTAACCTTTCTTGCGCTGGGGTTGTTCAGGAAAGTTCGGTTACACACCTGGACGGGTCGCACTCGGCCAGAACATGCGGACGATGACCGGTGTGAACGTAGTCGGCGATCAGCTTTCCCGCCATCGGCCCTCTGCCAAAACCGGATGACCCCAACCCACTGACGATGTACAGATTCTGCCGCTGGGGTATCTCTCCGATTATGGGTTTTCCGTCCAGGGAAAACGGCATCAGTCCCCCCCACGTACGGCTGATGGAGACCCCGCGCAGGAACGGCAGCACCTCTGATGCATGGCCGAAATTCACCTCGATTCCGCCTGCATTGACAGTGCTGTCAAACCCGGTCACCTCGCGGTCGCCGCCGAAAATTACCTCGCCGTCGCGCGTTTGCCGACCGTAAAGATGCCTGGTCAACCGGCGTTGTCCTGCGTGTGTCAACTCGGGTGGCTCGTCGGGACCGTTGACCGGGTTGCCCCGCCAGTGGAGCGGCGATTCAGCTGCCGAGATCGAATGGAACACCCGAGGTGGCAGCGGCTCCGTGGCCCACATCTGGCCGCGCACCGGCACCACCGGGATGCGAAGCCCCAGCATCTTGCCCACGGGCCCACACCAAGCCCCTGCCGCAAGGACCAGTTGCCGCGCGGTGAGGGACTCACCCGGGCAGTCGACTCGCCACTGCCCGTCAGGACCACGGGAGATTGCACTTGCCTCGCGCCCAGTCAGGACCTCCGCGCCGAGATGCCGGGCTGCCTCTGCAAAGGCGCGGGTGGCCTTTACGGGGTCGGCCTGGGCCCTGAGAGGGAAGTGGACTGCCCCTTTCAGTTCCGGGTTCAGCCCCGGCTCAATGCTGCGAGCCTCGTCCACGGTGAGGAGCTCGACCGTGTACCCCTGCGACTTGAGCGTCAGCACATTGTTTCGCGCGTATTCGAACTGCTCTACCGTCTGAATCGTCTGCAAGGCCCCGGACTGCCGGAATTCTATGTCGTAGCCCAAGCCAAATTGCAGGCCCTTGAAGATCTGCAGGCTGCCCGTGGTCAGGTAGGCCTCCAGGTTAGGGACGTGGCCCCAACCGTAGGCCCCGATGCCGCCAGCGTTCACACCCGACGCCTCCGACGCAACCTCACCCCGCTCCAGCAGCGCGACACTGCGCCCCTGCTCCGCCAGGTGGTAGGCGGCGGACGCCCCCGCGATCCCGCCTCCGATGACGATGACTTCAGAATCGGCCATGCCACCCTCCACTATTGTTACCGCAACTATATGCCCCATACTAACGTCAGTAGCGGGAGACAGGTCATTCCCACCTTGGGCCAGGAACAGGCCTGCTCTCTCGCCTTTGACAGCCGCGATCGCAGGGCAGTTCTCTAGCGGACGCCAATTGCAAAATGCCCTGAGGGATAAGAGAATAGTATTACAAACGTAGCTAAAGCCGGTGTAGCTCAGTGGCAGAGCAGCGGTTTCGTAAACCGCAGGTCAAGGGTTCGAATCCCCTCACCGGCTCCAATAAAATCGTGATTTAGCTACGAAATGACAGTTTTCAGAAATTGGTTATCACTTTCTTTATCACTTCTGATCGGGCGCAAACAAAGGGTCTACATCGCCCTATCAAGGCCCTCAAAAGAAAACCGCCTCGGTTGCCGATGCCGAGGCGGTTATTGTTGTGCGGCGAAGCAGCCCTTTACGTGATACGCTCAATCAGAGTCGCCAAGGCGGTTGCGACCATTGCCGCGCCCAGCATCAATCCCACCATCCACTTAACGAGCCGCGTTTCCAGCTGGGCCAGATCTTCCTTTGTCGCGAACCCGTCAAGGCGGGCTTCAATCCGGGCAAGGCGTTCCTCATTGGTGGCAGTTACCATCGTTTCACCTGCTGCCATGGGAGTAGGTCAAGGCTAACGGCGGGGGTGTCGTATTGTCAACAAACAACCGCCCCGTGGGGGCCGAGTCCCACGGAGCGGTTCAGGAGGAGTGGCGCGGCGAGGGCGGACCACAGCTAGGACGCCCTCTGTGCGCCTCGTGCTAGCCGGTATCGTTGATGATCAGCAGCGAGCCGCCGTCCTCAGACCAGGCGAAAATTGATTCCCCGCTAACCGGCTTGATTACCACGTCCTCAAAGTTGCGAACCCTGAGCGAGGGGCTGGCAGCGGTGACCGTGCTGCCCATCGGCGCCTCAAGGATTTTCAACTGCGCTTGCGGATTGCCGCTTGCTTGGAAACGACACTGATACGTTATCCCCACGCTCAAAGCCAGGGGATCGCCCTCCGCGTCGAGAGTCAACGCGGAGGTCAGGTCAACCGGGACCGGGGTAACGCCGTAGATTTTCGTAGGCATCGCGCCTCCCCGGCCTTACGTCTGTTTGATTTGGCTGATATTGCTGAGAGGCTGCACAGCCGCCCAATTGACTTCCGCCACTAGCTTATAGAGGTCTTTCCTCGCAGCTTGCGGCACAAATTCGAGGAAAAATGAATTGCCGAAAAACCAGAGGACAACCCGATCTGCCTTGAAGTACAGGCCGGGGTTGGTTATCCCGGATGGTGCCAGCCCAGCGTAGTGATAGGCGCGGCTGCCTTCCAGTATCCCCATGCCCATTTCGTTGCTTTCGAGTATGAAGGTGTCGCTGGCCGAACCGCCCTTCAGCGTCCTTTCGGCCAACTGCCAAAGGCCGGATGACATTATGGCGGTGTAGCCCATCCCGTCGGTCTTGGCAAGGCGAACGTGGTTAAGCCAATCCAGCACATCATCCCGGCTGAAGTCGGCATCGGTTGCCCCGTAGTCCGTGTTGTCCAGGCTGGCGATGCTCCACATCCCGGCCAGTTCGTTGCCGGTCGATCCGGCGCCGTCCAGTACCTGCCCGATGACTTCATCGTTAAGGACACTGAACATCGCCATTCGGATGATGTTCTCGACCGTCATATCGTCGACGGCCTTCAGCGAACTGGTGAGTTCCATGGCCGTGGCAACCGAGACCGGCAGGTATTCGGTGTTGTCTAGGATGATGTTGGAAACGGTGATGTCGGCACCCTCAGCACCGCCCGCCGCCGTCGGTTGGGTCGTGGCATAGGGCAGCTTGGCAGCGCCGGTGACGCCCATACGCACGTCCAGCCGCCCCATAATTGGGCTGTAGTCCGATAGCAGAAGGCCAGCGTCGCCCAGGACGTTGATATCCAGTGGCCGTGCGCCCGCCGCGTTCGCCATCGTTGCCCGCTGAAGGTCAAGCTGGTTGTGGCGTTCCTGCAAGGCGGCAAAGGGGATTTGCCCCACTACGTTGCGCCCCGGCTTGTCGAGTTCCAACCGCTCCATTAGGGATTCTTCCAGGGTAGTGCGTCCAGGATCGAGCTTGGGCAACCCCAAGTCTTCCGTAGAGCTGAGCTGAAGGATCGTGCCGAGGTTCACAACGTGGTCGCGCCCCGGTCGCCAGTTTTCGAGCTGCAATACCGAGCTGCCGCCGAATTGGATCATCTGCAACTTGGAGCCGAGATCCATCATTTCTTTTTCGCGCTTGGTGTCGCTCTCAAGCAGCGTGTCGAGCTTGGTGTTGAGATCGCCAACGCGCTTGACGCCATCGTGCTTTTCCAGGGCGTCGCTGATAGCCCGCTCCAGGGCGTCCGGGGATATGGCTTGCTGAGTGGTCATGCTTTCAACCTCCGCCCTCTTTCGGGCTACCGATTCGTTGTGAGTGCGCCGCAGTGTGTCCAGTCGGCTTCGTAGCGCCGTGGTGTCGCCGACGGGGAAGACTCCATCCGGGGCTATCAGAGCATCGTATGGGCTGCCGTCGCGGTCCAGGTCAACGCCCAACGTCCGGTTGACGCCCGCCCGTGCATCGGCGGGGATCGGTGTTAGCGATTGCTCGATTAGCAGTACCTCAGTGGACAGCCTCATATCGTCCAGGTCTTCAATCGGGTCTTCGTTGTCAACGGTGAAGGTGTCCCAAAGGATGTTGGCCCCGACGGAAATACCTTCGTTTATCCCGCTGTCCATTTCGTCGAAAGATCGTTGATTGCCGGGTATCTTTGGCAGCGTCCAGGTGCTACGCCAGAGATCGGCATCCCGGCGGACGTTTAGCACCCGGCCTATTGGGTTATCCCCATTGTGTGAGCGCAACACCGGGACACCGGCAGTCTGCATCCGCGACGTGTCAACGCCGACGATTCGAAGCTGGCCAATCCAAAAAGGCACGTAATCGGAAGACGCAAAAGGAAGGTTGCGGTACTCCCTCCGCTCATCATCTTCGTAATCGGGCTTCCGGGCTTGCCTAGTGGGCATCCTTCCCTTCCTTCCTCAGTAAATCCAGTTCTCCCGTCCCCTGGAATCCGCCCCGTCGCACGTACTCGCGGATAAGCTGGGATAGAGATAAATCCCTTTGCTGCGCTTCCTTCTTCAAGTCGGCAAGCATCGGCGTTGGAAAGGACACCGATGCACGGTCAATCTTCATAGCGCCCCTCCGCTTGATTGATTACCAGTGATTATTATTGCATACTCATTCAAAGATTGGAATGACTATAAATTGTCAACAACAGGAGCGGCTTATGGTGGCAGACTGCGGACACGGCCCGGGCGCTCAATACGTCGATTTAGATGGGGACACCCGTTGCCGCGAGTGTGGGCGCTCGGTCAGTTTCCCTGCCAGGGAACCGCTCCGCGAGGAACAGAGTCCGCACCGAATGGCAGCTATCGCCACAGCGCCGCTCACAGCAAAGGAGCGCGAATGGCTGAAGCTGGACGGTGAACCGGAACCGGAACAGGAGACTATTCAGCCCACACAGCCAATGATTACCGTCTGCCTAGGCTGCCGGACACAGGGGACGGTCACGCAAACGGGGCCGGTTATCTGTCAGTGTGGGGCCGTCCTCCTTCACGTCGGCATTGACGGCAATCACCGACTGCCGGACTTCGATCCGCCCCGGCTTTTGCGCTGTTCGTGCTGTAAGGAAGAAAAACCGCAGTTCTGTTTCGGAGGCGCTAGCAGGAACGTCTACCGCGCTTCTCGCCAGAATCAATGTCGGGGCTGCGATGCTTTCCGGCGACGTATCAAACGGCAGCAGCGTGGCCCAGAAATCACCGAGCGCGACAGACTCAGGGCAAAGGAATACCGCGAGAATATGACGCCAGAGCAACGGGCGCGGTATCGAACGCCAAAGGAAAGCGGCAACGCCGCGCATAGACGATGGTATGCCAGGGAAGCAAAGGGCAGGCCAGTACCAAAGCAAAGGGCAGGGCGCATCCCCTTGTTGGTGAAGCCTGCCTGCAGGATCGCTGCATCCTGTCCGTTGCGCGACTATTGCACGTCTGAAAGCAAGGGGCTGGCCTGATGACATTGGAAGAGCGCCCGGTCACGTTCGAGGTCAACAATACGTGGAGCTTCCTCCGCCGATACTACATATACGGCCCCAGCGATGGCCTCCGCCGTCAGTTCTTGCGTTGGAACTATGCGCACTTCGTGGAATCCCCGACGTTCTGGCTAAGAGTCGGCAGTACCATGCTGGTTGACGTTGACCACATCTCTTTCAGGGATTTCGTCGACGAGGATGTTGAGGTCGAGGTCGAGGATGAGGAAGCCGATATAGCCCCTCCAGGGCCGTAAGTGGCTAGTGGACACCCAGGGCCGGGAAAGGCCGGAAATAGCCCTTCAGCGCAGCGTGTGGGGTGTTTCGCGCCGGTCTCGTTCAGGTGGTGGACTGGCCTTCAAACCGCTTCCGGGCCATGCACTCCTCATGCAATCAGTCTGTCTTGAAAAATGGCAAAACGGCAAAACGGCCAGTCTTGAAAATTCCAAAATGGAGCGGGTATGGCGAAAGTCACGGCGGCAGTCAAGGCAGTAAGGGATAAGCGAATCGTTGACCTGCTAGTGGCCAATGTCGCGCCGGATGAAGTTGCCCGGATGGTCGGCGTGGATCGGTCAAAGGTCTATTCGGTATTCCAGGGCATCGGCGGCAGAGCTGGTATCCAGCGCCGCCGGGAAGCGTCAAAGGGAAAGCCCGCCGAAAGGGGCGGGCTATTAGGCATCTTGGATTCCTACCGAGCGCCGCCGGTTTACGATTTGGAGGCCGAGCTTGCCGCCATTGAGCGCGACATGGGCTTGCCGCCCCTGGACGCTGACTTAGACGCCCTTGTGAAGGTCATGGGGCTGGACATCGTAGCCTAGTGGCATACGCTTCCGCCGTGCCGGGCAATCAACGCCAAGATGGCCAGGGCGGGTTAGGGCTTGCCGGGAGGTCCCGTTATCCACACACGCCTATCAGCAGCAAAAAGACGAACAAGGCCAAGAGGCCGATACAACCCTGCTCCTGCTGGCGGTGGGTTAGTCGCCTTCTTCCGAACAGCGGCGGGTTGCGTCGGAATCTCGGCATTTACAAGATTCCGTATTCCTTCCGCATCCCGTCCAGGGTCTCATTGTAGACCCGCTGGTAGGTGCGCCAAGCAGGGGAGTCCGCTTGCATAGCTGTTATCTTGGCGTCAACGTCGCGCAGTCCCGACGCCTCCTCAGCGGCAAGCCTGGGAATCCGCCCGAAGTCGGCAACCGAATCTGGACACTCCCCTTTCACCTCTGGCCCCCTTGACGGGACTTCCCGCCTAGTATGGCAGCAGCGGCCGATTGTTGACAATGTTCCGGCGGGTTAGCTGGTCAGTCCTTGCCCCGTAGGAAATCATCGAACTGGGCCCGTGCCTCCTTGATGAACAGGGGTCGAAGGTGCCGCAGTGAAATCTCCACCATCTGGTCATCGGCTGCATCAAACCAGTCCGGGTCATCCTGGAGAATAGGCAGGGCCTTGGCAGCGATGGTCGTAATTACGTCCTGGATGTCTTGCTCTCGGGTTGGCCACATTGCAGGTGTGAATACCTCCGCAGTTCCGCGCATAGCTTGCTTGGAGAGTAGGTTAATCGCCACAGCCACAGCTATTTTTTCCTTGGTTACGGTCTCCGGTAAGTCCTCGTCTTCGGGAAGAACGACCGGGATATCATCCTGATGAATCGGTGGTACCATCTTTTCCCAATCGATGATGATCGGTTGCATAGATCCTCCTGTCCGTCTACGGGTCTGGGTCTACGCCAAGGTCTTGCAGCATCCCCCTCAGCCGCCGGATTTCCGCCACTGCGTCGGCAAGCTGGTCAACGAGGGCAGGTTGCTGTTTTTCGCGGATTTGGCGGTTTTCAGCACCCTTGCACTCCTCCACGCCGAGCCGACGTTCCGCTATTCGCCGGATGCAATCCTCGGTGTTATCCGGGCTACAGGACGGGCGTACCTCGTCGATGATCAGCCGGGCCAGACGGTACGCTTTCTGCAGCATCCCCCTCAGCCGCCGGATTTCCGCCACTGCGTCGGCAAGCTGGTCAACGAGGGCAGGTTGCTGTTTTTCGCGGATTTGGCGGTTTTCAGCACCCTTGCACTCCTCCACGCCGAGCCGACGTTCCGCTATTCGCCGGATGCAATCCTCGGTGTTATCCGGGCTACAGGACGGGCCCGTACCTCGTCGATGATCAGCCGGGCCAGACGGTACGCTTTCTGCTCGGTGAGCCGCTTGGCAAGCACGTCCTCGGTGAGGCTGCAACCGGCAGAGTGCATCCACGCCCAACGGCGCATAAAGGTCTCGGTAACGCGGGCCTCCCGTGCCATCTGCTTGGCTGAGGCCGTCCAGTAGCCGCCGCTGAATGCGTAGAGCTTGACGCCTTGCCGGGCGGCCTCCCGGATAACGGGGTCTTTCGATTGCGTCCGAATTCGCTTCATATCACTGCCTCCGGCCCAGTCCGGCTCTCCGGTCCGGTCGTTGACAATTGACAACCCTGTGCGCCGCGATTCTTGAGGTTCTGGGCCTCCAGCAGGTCGATAGCCGCTAGGAGGGCGGAAACGTGCTTGCAGGGCCTCGCCCAAGGCCGGTATTTCCACTGTGGACAAGAGCATCCGGGCGGATCGGCGCTGGTGTAGTACTTGGCCGGAAAGACGGGCCATTCCATCAGGGTCATAGGTCGCCTCCAACCACCAGGCCGATGATGTCGCTCTTCGGGTCGAGATACCCAGCGATTTTCTTCTCGTTATGGGTGTCAGCAGTGGACACCCGCTCAAACCGGAATCCGGCCGATTGGAACTGACGGCATAGTTCTCCTGCCCATTCTGGCCGGTCGACCCTTAGCAGCGTCTTAACCGGCTTGCCGTAGTGCCTGAGCGTGTCCCGCACCCAGTCGGCCACCACCATTTGCAGGGCAGCAGGGAAGGGAAGTCCAAGTACCATGTACTGCCGTCCGCACATCGGGCAAACCTGGGCCGTCGATTCCATCACGAATAGACACCGACACCGAACACCATTAACCGAGCTTGGGGCATTCTCCTGCTGGTTAGCCCACTGCCATCGGCTATACCAGTGGCGATGGTCCCTGGCGCAGTCCTCCTTGCACCAGTTCCACCGGGATCTCCGGCGTGATTTCCCACGGGCTGGCACCTGTACCACTGGCGTATATACAGTTCGCGCAAGGGGGGGTGTTTTCGTAGCTGATCCAGCAGGGTAGGGGCGAACACCAGCGGCAATCTCGGAGGCGTCAAGCAGCGTCTTGATGACACCACGCAAGACACGGCTGACAGTGCTCACGTGGCGGCCCAGGGCGCGGGCGATCTGGGAGTAGTTGCAACCCTTGCTGTTGCGGTAGAGGCGTCGGGCAAGGCGGTGCCAGGGGTGAGAGCGTCGGCGCCGGGTCTCGCCGGATATGCGGCCACCAGCTCGGGCTTGGGTGCGGGTGTAGCGGCGGGATTTGTCAACAATCAGGCAATGGGGTATATTGGTATCCGTAGTCATTCGAGATTCCCCCTCGATTGGCTGCCTCCGACACGCCGCCAGCTCCAACTGGCGGCTTTCCTTTTGTGCGGGCAGCCTAGCCGGTTTGTGTTGTCTCCTTCTCCTTATCCGGGGCTACTTTTTCGCCTTGTTCTTCTTAACCGCTCCGAGGTCGCCCCGGGCCTCAAGGAATCGCTCGATGTCGGAAGCTCGCCAGCGGATGATCCGGTCGCCGAACTTGACCGGAGCCGGGAACTTCCCGGCCCTCGTGTGGCGCCAAAGGGTCTGGCGGGAAAGTGTGGTGATCTCGCAGACCTCGTCGGCGGTCAGCAATTGCTCGTTTTTCAGGACCATAAAAAAACGCCCTCCAGCGGTCGAATGGGGCTGCCTGCCCGTCGTATCCGCTGGTGGGCGAAACCACTCTCAGCAAGTCAGACTATAGCACGGTGTTGCAAGCGGCGCAACATCCTTGCCCCAATCGACCCTCCATCCGCCTCGTCCGTTTCGTCCTCCTCGTCGAAAAGCTTGCCGCTCGCCACAACATATCGCGCCCAATCCTGCATCAGCCCCCGCCTCTTTTCGAAGAGGTCGCCGCGCCGGTATGCGCGCTCCGTAGCCGAGCCCTCGATGTGATGAAGAGCGTGTTCCGCGACGACGCCCTCATAGCCGGAGATTTCTGCAGCCCAGTCCCGGAAGCTGCTACGCATCCCGTGGGGCACACATCCGATGCCATTTTCGCGCAGCAACTTGCTCATTGTGCTGTCCGTCAAAGTCTTGCCAGTCGGGGACGGGAACACCAACCCCGACGCCTTCTCGTGAGGCCAGTCTGTACACGTCAGGTTCCGTGCATCTCTCAGCAAGTCCAGCGTAGCGTAGTTCAGCGGCACCTTGTGCTCAAGATTCCGTTTCATTCGAGAGGCGGGAACAGTCCACACACCTTTCACGAAGTCGATTTCCTCCCACGTCGCCAGACGTGCCTCTCCGGACCGTACGGCGGTCAGGGTAGTGAATTCCAGGCAGGCCTTCGTTGCCCACCAGGCGTTCGTGTTTCGAACTACCGCAATCGCTCGGCCCACTTCCTGAAACGGAAGCGCTCGGTAATGACGATCCTGCTGAGCCTGCTTGGGTAATGCCTTGATGATCTCGGGTCCGGCTGGGTTGTCTGGACGGAAACGTTCGGCGATGGCCCACTTCATCACTAGCCCGACACGTTCTCGGACCTTCTTCGCGGTGTCAACCTTACCAAGCCAAATTGGCTTGGTCTCTTTCTCCGGAATCTGCAAAAGGACTTCCTTGATGTGAGATGAGTCAATGTCAGACACAAGCATATCGCCCAGAATGGGAGAAGCGTAGGCATCCAACATGGCCCGCCATCGCTTTGCAGTCTTGGGGTTCTTCCAACCCTTCGCCTGCTCGGTGATGAGCTGGTCGAGCGCCTCGGCAAATGTGGGCACTACGATGGGCGGAATGCGGGGATCGCCGCCCTCGGCAACCATCCGGGCGTTGGCAAGGGCCTTCTCTCGCGCGGTAGCCAGAGTAACAACGGGGAACGAACCAAGGCCGACGTTGAAGGCCTTCCCACGAATCCGCAGCCGTTGTGCCCAGGACTTAGAGATCCTGCCCGTGCTAGACTCCTTGACCAGGAGAGACAGTCCGTGGCCACCTCGACCATCTCCGTAGCGTCCAGGCACTTTGACACCAGCGGCGAACGTTGCTGATAGCTGGTTAGGGCGTTTCAAGGTATCACTCCGGTTATCACATTTCTGTGATAATACGGGCAACAGCGTGAAACGTCAAGAAAATGCGGAGCGGGGAATTTGTAGCTAAAATAGCCTCACAATGCAACATTCTGGCATTTTCTGGCGTCTGGAGCAACATAAAACTGGGTTCCCTCACCGGCTCCACATTCGGACACCTTTCCTTTCCCACGAGCCTCTATCCCTGGCTCAACTCGCCCCGCATTCCTATCACCATGGCTTTGCGCTTATAATGCCGCATATACTGCCTTGAGCGAGATGGATAACACCTATGAAATTCGGACTCTTCTATCAGATACAGGTGCCCAAACCGTGGGACGAAGAAAGCGAGGCAAGGCGCATCTGGGAGGCGCTGGACCAGATTGCCTTCGCCGAGGAAATGGGCTACGACAGCGTCTGGTTCTCCGAGCACCATTTCCGGCCGGTATGGTCGCACAACAGTGCTCCCGACCTGACACTCGCGGCTGTCACGCAGCGTACCTCGCGCATCCGCATGGGCATCGGCGTTGTGCTGGCTCCCATTCACCACCCGCTGCACACCGCGGCCCGCATGGCCACCCTCGACATACTCAGCAAGGGACGCGTGGACGTTGGCCTGGGCCGCACAGGCTACCCCTACCAGCTCACGCCCTACGGTACCGACCTGGACGACACACGCGGCATGTGGGAGGAATTCGCCCAGGTGCTGCCCCGCATCTGGATGGAGGAGGAAGTCAGCCACGACGGCGAGTACTTTCACATCCCGCCACGGCAGGTATTGCCCAAGCCGTTGCAGAAGCCGCATCCGCCGCTATGGTCGGCCTGCGCCAGTGAGGAAACCACCCGCCGCGCCGGTGAACTTGGTCTCGGCGCTCTGGTGGGCAGCGAGGGCGGGCCCGACAGGGTCGCAGGTACTCTGGAGTTGTACCAGAAAAGCCTGAACGGTGCCCACGGCCCAACGGTCAACAGCCAGAATGCCCTGATGACCGCTGGGTTCTGTCACGAGGATTCGAAGGTCGCCAAAGAACGCTCCACAGAGCTTGTGAGCTGGTATCTGGACCAGCAGCGGGAACGGGCCCGGCTGGTCTGGCGGGGCGTCGATCCTGCCACGGTCCCGCCGGATTACCAAGGCTACTACGAGCGCGACATGCGCCTCGCGGCCGGCCCCCACGAAGGAGACCCCACTGCGGCTGAGGTGGTGGAACGTGGCGTCAACTTCTGTGCTGGCACTCCGGACGACTGCATCAAGTTCGTGGAACGTTACGAAGCCATGGGCGTCGAGCAGATTTTCTGCCTCAGCGCCATCGGCCCGGCCAGCCACGAAGAGACGATGAACACGTTGCGAATGTTCGGCAAGCACGTCATTCCCCATTTCAAGGCCAAGGAAAAGGCCGCCTAGGAGTGCAACGATGAAGGCAGGCGTTGTCTTTCCGCAGACCGAAATCGGTTCCGACCCCACCGCCGTCCGCGACTACGTCCAGGCGGCAGAGGGACTCGGCTTCTCGCACCTGATCGTCTATGACCACGTGCTGGGTGCCGACACCACCAAGCACGCCAACTGGCAGGGCGGCTACGTGCTGGACAGCATGTTCCATGAACCGTTCGTGCTGTTCGGCTACCTGGCCGGGATCACCACGTCAATCGAATTGGTGACGGCGGTGCTGATCCTGGGGCAGAGGCAGACCGCCCTTGTGGCCAAGCAGGCGGCCCAGTGCGACGTGCTCAGCGGCGGCAGGCTGCGCCTCGGCGTGGGCGTCGGCTGGAACCACGTGGAGTACGAGGCCCTCGGCGAGGACTTCCACACCCGCGGCGCCCGGCAGGCCGAGCAGATCGAAGTGCTCAGACAGCTCTGGACCAACGACACCATCGACTTCCATGGCAAGTATCACCACATCTCCAACGCCGGCATCAATCCTTTGCCCGTCCAGCGTCCCATACCCATCTGGCTGGGAGCGGGCGCTCGCGCCAACCCCTCGCCTCCCGACAGGGTGCTGCGCCGGGTGGCCCGGCTGGCTGACGGCTGGTTCCCGCAGGTGGGCCTCGACGACGCTCCCGCCGTGCTGGAGCGGCTGTCAGGTTTCGCCGAGGCGGCGGGGCGTAATGCGGCCGATATCCAGATGGAGGCCCGCATCAACTCCTCAGACGGCGACCCGGAGTTCTGGCAGGCGCAGACCGAGCGCTGGGGTGGACTGGGGGCCAGCCACATTTCCATCAACACCATGCGCGCCGGCTACGAGTCGCCCCAGGACCACATCAACGCCATCCAGCAGTTCCGCGAGGTCGTGGGGTAGCCATGGAATCGATGGACGGAAGCAACCTGCCAGTCCCGCAGTCCGAATTCACCAGGCTCTCTTTGTTCTACGGAATCGCCATCGAAATGGGGTTCGAGGACGAGGAACCGCCCCACATTCACGCACTCTATGAGGATAAGGACGCGAAGATAGGTTTCGATAATCAAGTTCTGGGTGGTTGGCTCCCTCCAATCGGACTGGAGATGGTCCAAGAGTGGATATCAATCCATCATGGCGAACTGCAGGACGCCTGGAAACGATGCTGTCGTAGGGAGTATCCGCTTTCAATTCCTGCCCTCCACGACAACGAGCCCATGGTGGGGCCGGGACATCTTTATCTCATGGAAGTTGACGCCGTTGAACCAAGGGAGGATTACCGGATCTGGGTCCGCTTTGAGGATGGAGTTTGCGGGGAAGTGGACTTGTCGCACCTTGCCGGTAAGGGAGTATTCGAGGCATGGAGCGACCGCACCTTTTTCGAGAGCATAAATGTCATCCACGGAGTAGTCTCTTGGAAGGGGGGCATCGATCTGGATCCCTGCCAACTCTACATGGATGTGACGGGCAAGGCGATCGAGGAGATCTGGCCGGGTCTTCGACCAGGCTATCAGGATGCCTGAAGTTAGCAGGTTTTACGGCATAAGGATCTGTTTGTACTTTAACGACCACGGAAGACCGCATTTCCACGCCAAGCACGGCGGTTCAGAAGTCTCGATTTCTATACAGGGTTTGGAAGAACTTGAAGGTGATTTGCCTAACACGGCCGGGCGATTGGTTCGGCAATGGGCATCGACGCATAAAGATGAGCTTATGTACGCCTGGTTCCAATGCCGCCGACATGGCGACCCCGGGCGCATTCCACCCCTGGAGTAGTCGGTCATGTGCGGCAGGTTCACTTTAATCAGCAGCGTTGCCGATCTGCAATTGCGGTTCGGCTTCGATATGGAGCCAGCGGAAGTCAGGCCGCGGTATAACGTCGCGCCCACGCAACAGGTGCTCACAGTGGTCAACGACGGCGAGCGGCGCGGCGAAATGATGCGCTGGGGTCTCGTCCCCTCCTGGGCCAAGGACGTCAAGATCGGCAGCCGCATGATCAACGCTGTCAGCGAGACCGCTGCAACGAAACCGGCTTTCCGCAGCGCCTTCCGGCGGCGCCGCTGCCTCGTCCTGGCCGACGGGTTCTATGAATGGAGGAAAGAAGGCAAACAGCGCATCCCACTTTATTTCTCTCAGAAATCCGGTGAGCCCATGGCCTTTGCCGGACTTTGGGAGAACTGGAAGTCCCCGGATGGCGATTGGATACGTTCCTGCACCATCCTCACCACGGGCGCCAACTCGTTCATCGAGCCGGTCCACAACCGCATGCCAGTGATACTGTCGGCGGAAACCGAGCCTCTCTGGCTGGATCCCCTGACCGAGGCCCCGGACAACCTGAAGCCACTGCTTCTGTCCGCGCTGTCGGAGATGTTGGACGTTCGCGAGGTCTCACCCTCGGTCAATAACGTCCGCAACGACAACCCCGGCTGCATCGATCCGGTCACGACCCCTGAAGAGGTGCGGCTGTTCAGCTAGCGGCAGAAACGGCATCCCCTGCCGCCAATAGGGCCCGCCTGTTCATGGTGGTCATGACGTTGACCGCCCACCTGGCCGCCGGACTTAATCTCTTCGCTCTGTCTCCTTTGCTCCCCCTGACCATTGAGGAGTACGGCATAAGTCACCGGGCCGCCGGTATGCTCGTATCTCTCCCGATGCTGGTTGGCGCGGCTATTGGCATACCGGGCGGGATAGTGATCGCGCGCCTCGGCGTGAAACGGGCCTACATGTGGGCCTGGATAGCCATGGCGTTGCTGGCCCTCGCTCCGATCGTCCCCAACTTCTACGTGCTGCTCATCCTGCGCCTGGCGTACGGCGTGGGACTTGCATTAATGGTGGTCGCAACCGGACCGCTGGTGATGCAATGGTTCCGTCCCAAGGAAATGTTGATCGTCAATTCCCTGAACACCGCAATCCTGAGTGCGGGTGTTGCGGGCTCCGTGGCGGGAGCGGTCCCGCTAGCCGAGCTGCTGGGATGGAAGATGACCCTCACCGTTTTCTCAGCGGTAGGCATCCTCGGCACAATCCTCTGGCCTATGGCTCCAAAGGATCGGGACACCGGAGAAGAGCGCCCAGGTATTTCGGTGCGCGAAGTAATTTCGGTGTTGCGAATGCGCGCGGTTGTGCTGCTTGTTGCCGCCGATATGGGAATTTTCATTCAGTACACGGCCCTGACCACCTGGCTGCCAATTTTTTACGGCGAGGAACGGGGAATTTCAGCCCGGGAAGCGGGATACATCACAAGCATTCTGCCGTTCGTCGGAATATTTGCCGTGCTGGCGGGAGGGGCGGTCCCACTGCTGTTTGAATCCTACAGAAGAGTATTCCAATACTTCGGGGCTCTGGGCGATTTTCTCTTCTCTTTCCGAGGGGTGATGGTTATTTCTGGTGTGTTGGCGATTTTGGGTGGACTGGGATCGTTCCTTTTTGGAAACGCGCTGGGAATTTATGCCTCTGTAGTCGTGCTGGGCATAGGATCCTGGTTCTACGTTCCGGCCCTGTTGACAATCCCCATGCGTTTGGCCGGAGCCACTCCGGAGCGGGTGGCAGCCGTATGGGGTTCATACATGACCTTCTCAGGCCTCGGGATGTTTATTTTCCCTATCCTGGTCGGTTGGTTGTACGACATTCTCGGCTCCTACCATCCAGGTTTCATCATTTGCGCCGCAGCCAGCTGGGCCCTGCTGATAGCCGGGGTCCTCTTGCCCAAGGAAGCGGCATCCGTGAGCCAGGACGGTTGATTGACAAGGCTCAAATTTCGCGCGTAGGGTTAGCTCGGTTTTTCCTCATTTAACAGGAGGTCTGTCATGGCGAGAATTCCAACTGCATCCCGGGAAAACATCCCACAGGAACAGGTCGCCCAATTTGATCAGATGGTTCAGAACCTCGGTGGCGTCCCGCCCCATGGCCCAGGCTCCGTTATGATCCACGTGCCCAAGGCCCACCAGGCCGCCACCGCCCTTAACAACTATCTCCGCAACGAGTCATCGCTGCCCGCCGCGGCCCTCGAGCTGTCCATGCTGCTGGCGGCCAGGGAATACGACTGCCAACACATCTGGAACGCACACGCCGGAGCCGCCCGCGCCGCCGGGGTCCAGGACGCCGTGGTAGACGCCATCCGCGACAATAGGGAACTGCCGGCTCTCACCGACCTGGAACGAGCAATAATCAACTACGCCCGCGAGTTTTTCAACGACCGCAAGGTGGGACGAGGCGCATTTCAGGACGCGCTGGAGCAGTTCGGCAAGCAGGGCCTGATCGAGCTCACGCTGGTCATAGGCAACTACAGCTTCCTGGCTTTCGTCATCAACGCCTTTGACCCGGACCTGCCCCCCAACCGCAGCGAGCCGCTCCTCCCGGGGTAGGGAGACCCCAAGAGTTCCCTCTTCCACGAGGGAGAGGGAACTATGGAAAAGGAGAAGAACTTATGCCAGCAACTCCATTCAAGGTAGAGATCCCCGATTCGGTCTTGGAGGATCTCAGGGCCCGGCTCGAACGTACCCGATGGCCCGACGAGCTACCGGGTGTCGGCTGGGAATACGGCTCCAACATGGACTACGTCAAGGAGCTGGTGGAGTACTGGAAGAACGATTTCGACTGGCGCAAGCAGGAGGCGCTGATCAACAGTTTCTCCCACTTCAAGGCGACGGTTGATGGTCGCGACGTCCACTTCATACACGAGAAGGGCAAGGGGCCGAATCCGCTGCCGCTGATCATCACCCACGGGTGGCCCGGCACCTTTTTCGAGATGCACAAGGTCATTCCCCTGCTGGCAGACCCGGCTGCTCACGGAGGCGACCCTGCTGACGCCTTCGACGTCGTCGCGCCGTCCATGCCAGGCTATGGTTTCTCCGACGCCGCCCAGGAACGGGGTCTGGACGTGATGGCCGTCGGCGACGTGATGGCCAAACTGATGCACGAGCAGCTGGGCTACGACCGCTATGTCGCCCAGGGTGGCGACTGGGGCGCCAGGGTTACCGCCCAGATGGGCCATAAGCATTCCGACCACTGCATCGGCATCCACTCCACTGGGGTTTTGAGTCCGACTCCATACCTGGGCCCGGGCTCCGCGCCGCTGTCAGAGGCCGAGCAGGGCCTGCTGCGCCAGCGTGAGGAGTGGACGGCCAACGAGGGCGGCTACTTCCATATCCAGACGACCAAACCGCAGACACTGGGCTACGGCCTCAACGACTCACCGGCCGGTCTCTGCGCCTGGATCGTGGAGAAGTACCGCACCTGGAGCGACTGCCACGGGGACGTGGAGTCCAGCTTCACCAAGGATGAGTTGCTTACCACGGTGACCATCTACTGGGTAACCCAGTCCATCAACTCGTCCGCCCGACTTTACTACGAGACGTTGCGCAAGCCGTGGGACTTCGCCCAAGGAGAACGCATCAACGTGCCGGTGGGGGTGGCGATCTTCCCCGCCGAAAACAGCCGCCCGCCGCGCGAATGGGCCGAGCGCTCCTATAACGTGCAGCAGTGGACGGTCATGCCCAGCGGCGGCCACTTCGCCGCCCTGGAGGAACCGGAGTTGCTGGTGGAGGATATGCGCAACCACTTCCGCGCACTGCGGTAAAGCCGCATCCCGGCAGCAACCAAATTAACGAGATGAGCGTGAGACAGTCTAGGCCATTCACAATTGTCCCCTCCCCCTGAGGGGGAGGGTTAGGGTGGGGGTGATACGCCACTTGAGAGAACCCGTTACCAAAGCTCGCCATCTTCGCAAACAGTCGACAGATGCAGAAAAGTTGCTTTGGAGTAACCTGCGTAGCCATCAGATGTTTGGCTTCCAATTTCGGCGGCAGGAGCCAATTGGCCGGTACATTGTTGATTTTGTCTGCTATCGGCGGAGGTTAATAATCGAACTCGACGGCGGGCACCATCAAGAACAAGCAGGTTACGATTCAGAGCGAACGGACTGGCTAAGTCAACGGGGGTTCAAAGTTATCAGGTTCTGGAATGATGATGTAGTGGGCAATATTGATGGGGTGCTGGACGCCATATATTTGGCACTGCAAGAGCGTGGGTAGAAAGCGGCTCACCCCCACCCCAACCCTCCCCCTGAGGGGGAGGGAGCTTGGACACCCTCACCCTAACCCTCTCCCTCAAGGGAGAGGGGATTGATAGTCCACCCTACCCCCTGAGGGGGAGGGGATTAGACTCATCGGTACGAGAGTATTCTGCCTCCATAAACGAATAAGCAAGGAGGAAACACCATGGCAGCAACACCCTTCAAGATCGAAGTATCAGATGCCGTCCTTGATGACCTCAAGGCCAGGCTGGAGCGAACGCGCTGGCCTGACGAACTGCCCGGCGTAGGCTGGGAATACGGCTCCAACATGGACTACATCAAGGAGATCGTGGAGTACTGGAGGAACGATTTCGACTGGCGCAAGCAGGAGGCGCTGATCAACGGGTTCTCCCACTTCAAGGCCCCCGTCGATGGCCGGCAGGTCCACTTTATCCACGAGAAAGGCAAGGGGCCCAATCCGCTGCCTCTCGTAATCACCCACGGCTGGCCCGGCACCTTTTTTGAAATGCACAAGGTCATCCCACTGCTCGCCGACCCTGCATCCCACGGCGGCGATCCCGTCGACGCCTTTGACGTTGTCGCGCCGTCAATGCCCGGCTACGGATTCTCCGACGCCGCGCAGGAGCGTGGCCTGGACGTGCTGGCCGTTGGCGACGTTATGGCCAAGCTGATGCACGAACAGTTGGGATACGACCGCTATGTGGCGCAGGGCGGCGACTGGGGCGCCAGCGTAACCGCCCGCCTGGGCCATTCCCACTCCGACCACTGCATCGGCATCCACACCACTTCGGCCACGCGCCCCACGCCCTACCTGGGACCGGGTTCGGTGCCGCTGTCCGAGGAGGAGCAGGGCCTGCTCCGGCAACGTGAGGAGTGGCTGGCCGCAGAGGGCGGGTATTCCCACATCCAGGGGACCAAGCCCCAGACCCTGGGCTACGGCCTCAACGACTCCCCCGCTGGCCTCTGCGCATGGATCGTCGAAAAATACCGCACCTGGAGTGACTGCCACGGCGATGTGGAGTCCAAGTTCACCAAGGACGAGTTGCTGACCACCGTTACCATCTATTGGGTGTCTCAGAGCATCAACTCCTCCACCCGCCTGTACTACGAGACACTGCGCAAGCCGTGGGATTTCGCCCAGGGTGAGCGTATCAACGTACCGGTGGGCGTTGCGGTTTTCCCTGCTGAGATCAGCCGACCCCCGCGGGAATGGGCTGAGCGCTCCTACAACATTCAGCAGTGGACGGTCATGCCCAGCGGAGGCCACTTTGCGGCTTTAGAGGAGCCGGAGCTATTGGTGGAGGACATGCGAAACCACTTCCGGGCCCTGCGCTAGTCCAAAGACACCCGGCTTTAACCGCATATAGGATATTCACGTGCCCTGCCCTCCTCCCCATCTCCCGCCACGGGGTGAACGGCAGGGCTCTATAATTGTCTCGTTCCGGACGGGCATGCACATCCAGGCGACCACGCTCGTCGATCAGGAATAATCAGCACCTCCGGGAGCCGCCCATTCTAGCCAACACCCTCGCCGTCTACTGGCTCCGAACATATTCGGGGGTCATGCTCCTGGTGGCGTTTCTTGTCAATTTCGCCACCGGATTCGTCCAATTCGGCTACAGCCTGACCCTGCCGTCGATGGAGGAAGCCCTCCACATCTCCCATACCGAGGCCGGGCTGCTGATTACACTCATGGCTGCGACACGGATTGGCGGCTCGTTTGTATCCGGCACGCTGGCTCCCCGGTATGGAAGCCGCTCCATGACTGCCGGAGGCACGCTGGCGGTTGGCGCAAGCATGGTCCTCTTGGGCTTCGCCCAGAACTACGTGATGGCCTTGGGAGCCGCCGTATTGATGGGGATCGGCGGCGGTGTTGCCCTGACGCCCATCATGGGTCTGCTGGCAGCCTGGTTCCGGCTGCGGGACCGTGGACTGGCTGCAGGTCTGGCCGCGTCGGGCGGCAGCGTGTCGTTCATCGTCGCTGGGGTCGCCGTTCCAATCCTGACCGGGGCCAACTGGGACGATGGTTGGCGCCATAGCTGGCAATTATTCGGTGCCATGGTCCTGGGCATCGGCGTGGTCTCCGTGCTGTTCGTGAGGGAAAGTCCCTCGGAGCCCCTGGAATCGGAACGGCGTCCAGACCGGAGGCGCAGTAGCTGGCCAATCGAGGCCTTCAAGCATCCGGCCGTCTGGCTTATCACCCTGCTTGCGTTCACGTCAGGCTGGTCCCAGAACCTGTTCACTACGTTCTTCGGTCTCTACCTCACCCAGGAAAATGACGTATCGCTGGCCGTCGCCGGGCAGTTGGTCATCATGATGGGAGCGCTGAGTATCGGCAGCGGCGTGGCCTGGGGCTGGATGTCCGACAAGCTGGGGCGAGGCCAGGCCTTTGCCTACTCCTTCGCGGTGCAGGGAGCCGCTTTTGTCCTTCTGGCCGTCGCGCCGGTGTTCGTGTCTTTTCTCGTCGCCTCGGCCCTGATGGGCATAACCCTCAGAGCAGCCTACACCATATGCGCAGCCTCGTCGGGAGACTACGTGCCGGTGCGGTTCTCCGCGGCGGCCTTTGCCCTGATGTCGGTTGGTGCCGGGCTGGGGAGCACGGTTTCCCCGACCATTGGCGGTCTGATGGCCGACTACGTCGATATGAAGTGGGTGTTCTGGATGGCCACAGGAGGCTCGGTTGTGGGTCTGCTGGGCGCACTCTATCTGCAGTCGCGGCGACGAGCCGACGCCCCGCAGTAGCTGGCCTCAGGTGGTAGGACGTCCCATCCGCCTGACGGTCTGTTCCTGCAGCTGCCTGATCCTTCGCAGCAAAACAGCCCTTGCGACGCGAGCGTCCTCGACCGTTACTCGGGCGGCGGCGGTTCGGTAACCCTCTACGATTCCAAAACAGAGACCGGCCAGGACGCCCCCCACGACGGCATCAAGGACAAAGTGGTTCCCGGTTACAGTGATGGCCGAAAAGGTCAGCGCAGGATAGATGATGCCGAAGATCTTGAATCCGCCAGGGAGCGACCGCCACCAGTAGACACCCAGGATAACAGTCCAGCTGAAATGCAGGCTGGGCATCGCAGCGGTCGTGTTGTAGAAGGTTGCCATGGTATCTGAACCGTAAATGGCCGGCCCAAAGGCCTGGATCGTGTCCTCCAAGCCAACACTCGGGATGGCAAACGGTGACGCCACTGGGAACAACATGAACGCCAGCAAGGCGGCGATGAGGTTGAGCAGTACCACGGTCCGGTAGTAGTAATACTTTCTGCGATCGCGAAGGAACAGGAATATGGCCAGCCCGAGAATTACCGGCCAGTATGTGAGGATGTAGGCCCAGTTGAGAAAGACAACGACTCCCTGTACGTGCCCCAGTGCCCAGGCCTGCCAGCCAGGCTCCCAGAGGAATCCCAACTCGCGCTGCAAATCAGCGATTCGGGCGCCGTTGGCGATTCCGACCTCCCGTACGTTTCCGTGGACCAGGCCGCGGCTGAAGACGTAGACCAGGTAGGCTCCCACGTACAGGGAGACTTCCGCCAGTGTGCGTCTGTGAACCCACGCCCACTGGGCCGCGGACGACTGCGGGCAGGCCGACAGCCAGCGCGCAGCGGGGGTCTGCTGGAGTACCAGCAGCCATTGCTGCAGCCAGATCGACGCAATGGGCGACCAACGGTCGCGGGTGCATCGCAAGCGAGCCCAGAGCCGCAGCACGTTGCCCGTAGTCACGGCACGCATCACGGAGTCCTGCCGGTCCTTGCCGGAGCCACTTTACCCGCCATGTTCGACGTCCTTTTCGCTCCCTCGGTAAATTGCTGATGATTCGTTCGGGACTTGACTGGGTGTTCCCAATATTTTCCTAAAGTAGTGTTCGAAACCGTGAATATAAGGGACTATGCAAATATGGTGATTCTTTATGAGGGATTGGGCGCCCGGGAACAGGTTGAGGCCCGCTTTATTGCGGTTCCACTCTTTCAGGGCATTCGGTCTGTGGCCGAGTACAGTCAGCGCCAGCAAAGGGTCATCCGCCCTTTTCCACCAACTCGGGAAGCGGCCGGTCCAGAGCGTATACATAGGGGGTCGCCGTCGTGGGAGACACCGTATTTCTCGCCACTGGCAGGGCGTCCCAAGTCGTCCGGCGGCTCCGGTCAGCGGAATTGTTGCAGGTATCGACAACGGCGGACGTAGCCCGTGGACTGCGGCCCGTGCCATTGTCGGCTATTTCAGTTCGACGCTGGGTGTTCTGCATGGTTATGCCCTGCGAAGGTGAGAATTGCTCTCGCTCCGTTCTCATCCGCTCGAACACTATGGAAATGCGCCGGGATTTCCGTATCCGTTTAGCAGCGACACCTTAAGGCTGATGACATATATTACATTTTAGTCTAAGGGTTGGACAATAAGTACCGTGCCGGATTTTCCAGCGAGAATCGAATCTGGCTCTAGCTCTTGTCCGTTCCCAACAGCACTATCGCGTGGCAGAAGGCAGTTCCCAAGGGATTCGCCAAGTAAGGAGGGATGCTTTGGCCAGAGTGGAGCTGGTGACCGAACAGCAGGCCACCGGACGGGTCAGGGAAATCTATGAAGACATCAAGGAATCGATGGGTTGGGAGTTCGTGCCACAAACGTTCCAGCTGGTCGCTCACAACCCCGATCATCTCGAGGCCTACTGGAAACATTACAAACTGACAATGACCCCCGGCCTGCTGGACCTGAAAACCAAAAAGATCATCGCCTACATCGTCTCAGCGATGAACAATTGCGGCGTTTGAGTGCGTTTCCATCTTGATGCCGTGAAGCATCTCGGAGTTGACGACGCAACACTGGCGGAGGCGGTGGAGGTAATGACCGAGACCGCCAAGGGAAACCTGATCATGCACTCCACGGGCCAACGGCACTGAAACAGTGCCCGGTTTCGGCCACCTGTGCCCAAAACGAGGACTGGAAGGGACGGCCTTGCTAATCCTGCAGGAACAAATATGCCGCTGAGTTCGGACCGCGGTCAACGTGGCTGTGCCCCTTGCCAGAGGTGTCCTCCATCAACCTGGCGTCGCCTGCCCGGAATATTTGGGACGACCCATCACTCGTCGTGATTTCGGTCTCCCCACTCAGGTGAATGATGAGTCTCCGGTCGGGCAATGGGTGGAAGTCCATGACCCGCGGCTCAGTCCACCACTGGACCCTGACCTCGCCCACATTCATCATTGAATGCAACTCGGGGTGCTCCTCCAGCTTGAGTTCCTCCATGTGGCTTTCCCCGTCCCCGGTTGCATATACGCGGAATATGGCCATCTCATTCCTCCGGTGCTGAATCGCGGTAATTTTCTATAACGCCATCCGCTCGGTCAACCTCCGACCACTCGGGGGCATCCCAGTCTGCAGCGCAGGCCACGGATGACGCGGTGTATTCTGGAACGGGGGAATTGGCATTTCACTTGAACAGGAGAATAGGCGCACGCCTTGGACTGGACGACTTTGGCAATCGCGACAGGTGTCGGCCTCTTGCTGGGAGCGGCCCTGGCCGTCGGAGTGGTAATCTGGATGGTGCGCCGGGAGCCCTATGCCTCGTTCCATCGTCTGGGTTTGCGAGCCAAGATGACCTTCCTGCGCCTGCTGATATTCGACCGGCGCCTGCCGTGGTACCTCAGGGGCCTGCCTCTCGTGGTGCTGGTCTACTGGATCAGTCCCATCGACCTGATACCGTTCTTTCCCTTTGATGATATAGCGTTCGCCCTGCTTGTCCTGGCCCTGATGGTATGGCTGATCCCCCGCGATCTGATTTCGGAACTGCTCGCCACAGCAGACTCCCGGCATCCCACCGGCGGACGGGACTAGCCCGCGCCCCCGTTCATCCATTCCCGGACACGCCGGACCCAGGGGCTGTCCGGATCGGCGTGGTCCAGGCTGATCTGGAAATGGTTATGGCCTTCCCGTACCATCTCCTCCACGGATCCCGGTTGCGTTTTCAGGGCCTCCAGCATCCGCGGGTGTTGCGAGCGAAGATTGTCGAAGTCGTCGCTTCCGATTTCCAGCAGGAACGGCGTCGAATTCCCGTCCGTGTTGTGCACGGGACTGGCATCCTTCGTGTCTCCCTCTGAACTGAGAAACGCCTCTCGCCGGTCCTGCAGCGTATCGGCGACATCGAAGACGCCACTTACCGGAAAACAGCCTTTGATTACGTCCTCCGGCATTCCCAATTCTGTCCGCTGTTCCCGCTGCAGTGTGAGCATCGCCGCCAAGTGGCCGCCGGCTGAGTGTCCGCCGACGTATATCCGCGAGGGATCGCCTCCGTAGTCGGAGATATTGTCGTAGACCCACCTGAGTGCGGCGCGGCAATCATCCACCTGCTGCGGATACTTCGCCCCTGGAGCCAGACGGTAGCCCACAGCCACCAGAAGCGCGGGCGCGGGGGTAAGGGCGGGAGCCATGAAGCCCATCAGGTCCTTGTGGCCGATCACCCAGTAGCCGCCGTGCATGAACATCAGCACCGGCGAGGCATCGGTTGCGTCCTCGTCTGGCATATAGACGTCCAGTTTCTGCCGCTCGTCGTCGCCGTAGGGCAGGTCAAGGGCAACCCGGGAACGCGCACGCACCTCGTCAGACCAGGCCATTGCCTGCTCGAGGTATTGCGGCGCCCCGGGCGAGGGAGGTGGGACTCGCTCCGCCTGTTCAACCATTACAGTCCCCTCCATCAATCAATGGCTCAGTTCCCGCCGTTCTCGAGATTTTCGGCACAAGTATTTAACTATAATAGACCAATCTGGAAATCAGCGTTTACTAAAAACCGGCATAGATGGGATCAATGGCTCTAATGAATGACCACGCCTTGGTCGACAGATTCCGCCAGGCGCGACGCGACACGACACTCGCGGTGATGGATGGACTGCACGCGGTAAAGCATGCGCTGCGCTTCGGGGCCGTGGTACTGGAAATGGTCACCCCGGACATTGAAGCGGTCCTTAAACTGTCGTCCCAAGTTTCCCCAGATGTTTGCTCCAGGCTCGAGGAACAACTGACGCCCGTTTCCCGGGAGGATTACCGTCAACTCTCGCCGGTGCCGCCCGATACGGGGATTATCGCCATCGCCCGTCGTCCGACCGTCGACGTCGAATGCGTTCTGACCAGTCCGGCCGATGCCCCCGTAATACTGCTGGAGAACCCTCGCAATCCCTTTAACATTGGGGCCGCGGTGCGTGTAGCAGCGGCGGCCGGAGCGGCGGGCGTCCTGGTGACCGGCCAGCAAGACCCCTGGCACCCTGCCTCCATCGTTTCCGCTGCTGGGCTCCAATTCGCTCTGCCGGTGACGCGGACCGACGAAATCCCTGAATGCGCGCGGATTATCGTGGTGGTCGATCCCCAAGGGGAACCCATGCCCTGGACTGGCGTTCCCGTTGACGCAGTCCTTGCTTTTGGCAGCGAAAGGCAAGGCGTCAGCTCTGAATTGTTGTCTCGCGCCTCCCGCCGCCTCTCCATACCGATGAGCCAGGGAGTATCGAGCCTGAATCTGGCCACTTCCGCCGCGGTGGTGCTGTATTCCTTGAAGTTCCGGTAACTTGGTCAAAATAGCTCGTTCTTGATATGCGTTCCCCATATCAGAGTGATATTCCCGTAAACATGTATTTACTAATACCAGTTCCAACTGCATTACCAGACATAATCAAAACCCGCTGAAACGTGAAAAACAATTCATAGCCGCTGAGTTTTACTCATGGTAATCTGATACTGATAGACGTTCGGTAACACGTCAGCAAGTGTTTATTCAAAATCAAGGCCGTTTATCGGCAATTCACTTGTAAAACTATCCGGTTCAAATGGGTTGAGGTAATAGACGGCTTTGCTTGTCCTCTGGACATTCAGGATACTCGGGGCTATTTCGTTTGCGGCCCTCGGATGGTGGCTGTCTCTTGCCAGTGACTTGGCATCTCTTGACAGCCATTTCCTTCCTTGGGGACTGGCCTTTGTCGTCGCTGGCGCCATAGTGGGAGGAGCGGTCATCCCGTTCCTTATCACCGTACCCGGCCGCAGAGCCTCGATATTCATATCCCAGATGCCGGGTGCCACCCTTGTGGCAGGCCTGGTGGGCCTCGTTGTTGGGCTTATTGTTGCCTCATTGGTGTCCATCCCCTTCTATGCCATGAGCGGAGCCCCGGGCTTGGCCGTTCCAGTGGCCATTAGCCTGGCTCTTGGCTGGGGAGGGCTGTGGCTGGGTGTCCAGCGGGAGCGGGACATCCGCGCCATCATTCCTGGCCTCGATGTGGAAAGTCCTGCGGTCGTGCCCCTTTCCGAAAGAGACATGCCTGTACTCGGACTTGAAACCGCCGCCACACCGTCTGGACGTACACAGAGAAACAACACTATTCTCGTGGATACCTCGGCCATAATTGACGGCCGTATCGCCGACCTCACCGTCACCGGATTTTTGAATGGCTCGCTGGTAGTCCCAAGGTTTGTCCTGGACGAGTTGCGCCATATAGCCGACTCCAGCGACTCTCTCAGGCGAAATCGGGGACGGCGCGGCCTTGAGGTATTGGGCAGGTTGCGCAAGGATGCGTCGGTGCCACTGCAGGTGCTGGATGTCGGCGTCGATGCCGGCATCGAGGTCGATGCCCGCTTGGTGGAACTCGCTAGAGGAATGAAGGGGGCGATCCTCACCACCGATTACAATCTGAACCGGGTAGCGGAAATCCAGGGCGTAAAGGTGCTGAACGTCAACGAGTTGGCCAACGCGGTCAAGTCCATCGTTCTGCCTGGCGAGACTCTGAGGGTGGACATTGTCCAGGAGGGCAAGGAGGCAGGCCAGGGGGTGGCTTATCTTGATGACGGTACTATGGTGGTGGTCGAGAACGGTCGCCGCTACATCAACTCCAGCCACGAAGTCCAGGTTACTCGTGTCCTGCAGACCGCCGCCGGGCGAATAATCTTCGCCCAGCCCCGGGCAGGCTGAGGCCGCCTGTCAACCTGCCAGCGAGCTACAATTGCCTTATTCCGTTGGAAATTCGTTGCTACGAGTCGGCGCCGTCATTGTCGCCGCAGGACGCAGCACGCGCATGGGCGGTGTGGACAAGACGTTCGCGCAGCTGATTGGCGCTCCCCTCATAGCCCACACGCTGGACCGGTTCGAGTCCTCCACCATCATTGACGAAATAACCCTTGTGCTCGCCGCTGATTCTGTGGAGCTCGGCAGGACTCTGGTTGATCAGCGCGGATATCAGAAGGTGGCGCATGTTTGTGCCGGTGGTGAGCGACGGCAGGATTCCGTTCGCCACGGCTTGCTCGCCCTCGGCCCATGCGATCTGGTGATGGTGCATGACGGGGCCCGCCCATGCCTGGACGGCTCGATGCTGGAGCGTGCCGCGCAAACGGCGGCGGATCACGGCGCGGCAGTTGCTGGCATGCCGGTCAAGGACACCATAAAGAAAGTTGCCCCCGACCTGGTGATAGAAGACACACCAGAACGTTCCCGGCTGTGGCAGGCACAGACGCCCCAAGTTTTCGCATACGACCTGCTGATGAGGGCACATAGGGTGGTAGAGGGAGACTATACCGACGACGCCGCCATGGTCGAAAGCTTGGGCAACTCCGTGAGGATGTTTGAAGGATCTTACGAGAACATCAAGGTAACGACTGCAGGGGACCTGGTCATCGCCGATGCTTTCCTGCGTGAGATCCTTCGATCTCCGCCGGAACGCTGACGAGCCAGAGGTGCGCCCAGTTGACTGAGTTTCCAGACTTTCGCGTCGGCATTGGATTCGACTCTCACCCGTTGGTGCCGAATCGCCGGCTGGTGCTGGGCGGCGTGGAGATTCCCCATGACCACGGGCTGGAGGGGCACAGCGACGGCGACGTCCTGATCCACGCATTTATGGATGCTCTTCTGGGCGCCGCCAATCTGGGAGACAAGGGTACCCATTTCCCCTCGTCAGACCCGCAATTTAAGGATATTTCCAGCTTGCTGCTACTCGAACGGGTGGCTGCGCTGCTCGATAAGGCAGGTTGGCGGGTGTCAAACGTTGATGCTACAATGCTGGCGCAAACGCCCCGGCTCGGGCCATTTATACCTGCCATGAAAGAGCGGACGGCTGTTGCGCTGGGCATATCGCCCGGTCGCGTCAGCATCAAGGCAACCACCACCGACCACTTGGGATTTGTCGGACGAAGTGAAGGCATTGCCGCTACTGCCGTAGCCAGCATCATGACAACCGGGCCAGGAACCGGCTAGTTGCTCGGACACCGTTTGCATCGGGTTAATCACTCAAATATTGGGAACAAGCGTCGGCCTGACTGCGGCCCGCTGATCTGCGGCCCATGAAGTTGTACAACACACTGACTGGTGAAGCCACCGAATTCGTCCCCGCTGATGGAAAGACTGTCAAGATGTACGTCTGCGGGGTCACCCCCTATTCCTCCACCCACATCGGGCACGCACTCAGTTATGTTGCCTTTGACGTGTTGCGCCGTTACGTCGAGCACCTCGGTTTCGAGGTCCGCCACGTCCAGAATTTTACCGACGTGGACGACAAGATTATCCAGCGCGCCCAGGAACAGGGGATCGAACCAACCACGCTGGCAGAGCAGTTTATCGACGATTTTTTCCAGACAATGGACGCCCTGAATATCAGGCGTGCGCATGTCTACCCGAGGGCAACGGAGGAGATTGGCCCAATCATCGAGACCATTGGAAAGCTGATTGATTCGAGCCACGCTTACGCTTCGGGCGGCGACGTATTCTTCCGCGTGGAGAGGAGTGAGGATTACGGCAAGTTGAGCCACCGCACCCTGGAGGGAATGCAGGCGGGCTCCAGAATCGAGATCGACGAAAACAAGGAACACCCGATGGACTTCGCCCTCTGGAAAGGCGCACGCCCGGGTGAACCGTCGTGGGACAGTCCCTGGGGCCCCGGCCGTCCAGGATGGCACATCGAGTGCACCAGCATGTCCATGACCTACCTTGGCGAAAGCCTGGACATTCACGGCGGGGGGCAGGACCTTGTCTTCCCCCACCACGAAAACGAAATCGCTCAGAGCGAGGCATCCACCGGCGTCATTCCTTTCTCCCGCTACTGGGTCCACAACGGGCTGCTCCGTCTCGGCGGCGACAAGATGAGCAAGTCCCTCGGGAATCTTGTCTCAGTCGAAGAGGCGCTGCAAAGGTTCTCACCTGATGCAATTCGCCTCTATTTCCTGAGTTCTCACTACCGGAGCCCGCTGTCCTACACGGACGAGGGGTGCGCGGGAATGGAGCGCAGCCTGGAGCGCTTGCGGCACGCCCTGGAGCGGGACGGCGGCAACGATGGCCAACCCCTGGACGCAGAACCCTATCGCCGCCAGTTCTTCGAGGCGATGGATGACGACCTCAACACGCCACGCGCATTGGCCGCCCTTTTCGACTTTGCCCGGGAGATAAACCGCATCGGCGATGCTGGCCGTCCGGTCTCAGGCGCTCAGGTGAGCCTGCGCCATCTTGGCAGCATTCTCGGCCTGACCTTCGAACAGTCGAAAGCAGTCGATGGTACGGCCGCCAGTGCCGGACCCTTCATCGATCTGCTGCTGGAGACCCGCGCAGCTTTGCGCCAGGCACGTCAGTTCGACCAGGCCGACCGCATCCGCGACAGCCTGGATAAGTTGGGCGTTTCCGTCGAGGACACTCCCAATGGCCCTGTGTGGCAGTTCCGCAACAGTTGATCATTTTCTGGACTTCGATTGACCGAAATATCCGGAACTGCCGATTTCCCACATCTCCTTGTCGCTATGCTCTGTCTCGGTGATAATTTTTGATGACCAGTCTTATGAAATATCTGGTCCGTAAATCAGGTGCCACCTATGCTGGATGACGCTGCTATCGCAACGCTTGCAAGCATCGTGGGGCCTGGAAATGTCCTGGCTGACCCGGATTCCCTCGATCGTTACACCGGAGATTCCCTTTCGCCCAGCAGGGCATTTGGCGCCGCCAACGCCTTCGAGCGCCTGGCCGACGTCGTTGTCCGCCCTGGCTGTACTGCTGAGGTTTCCGAGGTTGTCCGCTGGGCCAACAAACACCTGATACCGGTCGTTCCCTATGGTGGCGGTACTGGCGTCATGGGTGCCGTGGTGCCTGAACACGGCGGCATCGTGCTGGACGTCAAGCGGATGAACCGCGTTCTCGACATCGACCCACAGAGCCTGACCGTCCGGGTAGAGGCCGGCGCTGTGCTGGAGGAACTGGAGACCGTCCTGGCCGAGCATGGCCTGATGATCGGCCACGACCCATACAGCGTGCCCATAGCCACAGTCGGCGGCACCATCTCGACCAACGGTGTGGGTTACCGGGCCTGTGCCCATGGGCCCATGGGTGACCAGGTGGTGGGACTGGAAGCGGTCCTTCCTGATGGCCGGATCATTGAGACCCGCGACGTCCCCAAGTATTCGTCCGGGCCCAATCTGAACCACCTGTTCATTGGAGCCGAAGGTACTTTTGGCGTCATTACGCGGGCAACCATCCAAATCTACCGGATTCCAGAGAGCGCCCGGTTCGCCAGCGTGGGTTTCGACAATTTCGACGAAGGCTTTGCGGCAGCCACCGAGATGCTGGCGCTGGGCATTCGCCCATCTCTGCTGGACCTCACCGAGGAAGACGGTGAGGTAACCCTTCACCTGCTGTTCGAAGGATTCATTGAGGGCGTAGCTGCTCAGGCACAGCGGGCCGAGGCAATCTGTGACGCGGCGGGGGGGTATTCCCTCGGAACGGAACCCACGGAACACTATTGGACCGTGCGGCGTGACTCCGCAGAAAATTACAAGCTGACCGCGCTGGGCCAACCGCGCAAGGTACGGTGGAACCGCTGGAGACGACGACGTGGATTCGATTACTTGCACCTAGCCCTTCCCGCCTCGAAGGTGCTGGAATACCGCAGACAGGCAGGGGAAATCCTCGCCTCCCAAGGGATTGCGGTCTCCGAATATGCCATCTGGAGTCGGCCGGAACTTTTTTCGATGCTGATCCTTCCCGAATCAGGAGACCCCTCCGAGGCTCGTCAACGGCTGGCCAGCACGGTCGACCGGGTTCTGAAACTGGCCCAGGATATGGGCGGCGTGATGGAGTATTGCCACGGTGTTGGCGTCAAGCTCAATCACCTGCTTGCCCGCGAGCTCGGCGTAGGGCACGACGTTATCCGCGAGTTAAAGCAGACTCTTGATCCCAACAACATCATGAACCCGGGCAAACTGGGGATGTGACTTGGAGTTCGGACTGCAGTTCTTTCCCGATGTATCGCCCGGGCAGAAATCGGCGCAACAATACTGGTCGGAGTGCCTGTCCCTTGTAGACCTCTGCGATGAACTCGGTTATACGCAGGTCCGCACGGTGGAGCACTACTTCGAACCCTACGGCGGCTACAGCCCCGCCCCCCACGTCTTCCTTACCGCTGCCTCGCAGCGCACCCGGAACGCCCGGTTGTTGACCGGCGCGGTCTTGCCGGTTTTCAACCACCCCCTGAAGATCGCCGGAGAGATCGGAATGCTCGACGCTATTTCCGGCGGCCGACTTGATTGCGGGTTTGGCCGCGCTTTCCTGCCGCACGAGTTCCAAAGATTCGAGCGCTCACTGGATGAGTCGCGTGCCCGATTCGTGGAGGGCATGGACGCAGTTCGCCTGTTGCTGGAACACGAAAACGTGACCTTCGATGGACAGTTCTACCGGTTCCGAAACGTGACTTCTCTGCCCCGCCCTACACAGCGCCCCAGACCGCCTTTCTGGACCGCGGCACTGGGTACGCCGGAATCGCTGCATCGCGCCGGGGAACAGGGCTACAACCTGATGCTGGTTCCCTTCGCCGGGCCGCAGATGCGTGAGGCTATCCGCATATACCGCGAGGCGTGGCGAAATGCCGGCCATTCAGGCCAGGGCAGGATTGCACTGGGCTTTCATATGTTTTGCCACCAGGACCGCGATGAGGCTTATCGGATAGCGCGCCCCAACATCAACGCCTACTTCCAGTCCCTGGTTGCTGCCGCCGAACTCGACTCCGGCTGGGGCGCCGGAACCGCCTCGGGGGACTATCCCAACTACGACAGCCATATGGACAAGCTCCGTCAGGCAAGCTTTGACTCCCTCCTGGATAGCGGCACCATCTGGGTGGGAACTCCCAGCGACGTGAGACAGCAAATCGCATCGTATTCGGATACAGTAGGCGGATTTGACACTGCCTCCCTGCAAGTGAACTTCCACCAGATCTCCGCGGATGACGCGGCGGCCTCCATGCGCCTGTTCTCCTCTGAAGTAATCCCTGCCTTCCGTACATAGCCGGACCCCAGCAGCAACCTCAATTGGCAGCCACTCTCCGCCCTTCCGGCTTTTTCACTTTGCTTTCACAATTGAAATATAATATCCCATATAGTATCCATTGACGTGATAATATGCGAGGTATATCATTATATTGAATCAAGCGAGGCCGCTGATATCAAATGGTGCGAAATTCTCCAGCACAGAGGAAGGAACAGTAAATGGTCACCATGAACCAGGGCGTTAAGGAAGTCAGAGACGCAGGGTCCAGGTTCATCCACAAGATGGAAGTCGGCGCTCTTGCCGCTTACAGCTGGGTATCCGGTCCCGGGATGACCGATCAGGATCGCTTGCAGCACAAGCTGGCCGAAACCGAGAACCTTCGCCGGTTCCCGCAGCCCTCTATCTAACTGCCGGCCCGGGACAGCCCTGCAAGGGGTTGGGTCCCGCAATCAATGATAAAACTCGAAGGGGCAGAGAGAATCTGCCCCTTCTGTTTTGCCTGCTGCCTGGGTCAAAAGACCGTTCCTGCTTCCGGAACCCCGTTAGAAAGGCAGCTCTTGCCCAATTCCCCTCTCTTTGGCCTTGCGGTAGACCAGTTCCGCCGCAGCGATATCCTCCAGAGCAACACCCATCGACTCAAACAGCGTCACACCGTCTGCAGACAGGCGGCCAGGGACCCGGCCTGCTACCACGTCCCGCAACTCATGGGCCATGTCCCAGCGGAACGTGCCCCGTGCCTCCAGCCACAGCAGGTCCCCACATTCGATCCTGGCCTGTTCCAGGTCATCTACCACTATAAGCTCCGACCTGAGCACCGCCGCCTCGTCTATTTCACGGCGCAGCCAGTGGTTTCCACCGGCGGCATTTATGTGTGCGCCATCTTTAAGCCACTCCCCCAACGCCACCGGCTCGCGGGCAGAGGTAATGGTTATGACAATGTCGGCGCCCTCCACGCACTCCTGGGCGCTCTCCACCGGGCGCACCTCCACTCCCAGTCGTTCGCTGCTGCGACTGGCAAAGTCCTCCCGGCGCTCCTGCCTCCTGCTGAAGACCCTGGCCTCCTTGATGGGACGCACAGCACAGACCGCTTCCAGTTGGGTGCGCGCCTGGAATCCCGAGCCTATTACCGCCACAGACTTGGCGGCCTCCCGTGCCATGTAGCGGGTGGCGAGACCACTTGCAGCCCCGGTCCGGATCTGACCCAGCCGCCCCGCCTCCATGCAAGTCAGGAGTTCTCCGGACTGATAGTCGTACAGCATTACCATCATCCTGGAACCCCCCGGACCCGCGAACGACGGATAGGCCTTGTAGCCGAAGACACCCTGGCCACCGTCGGCTGCCGCCATGAAGTGGAAGAACCCGCCCGGCATACGAATCCTTGACCGCGCTTTGTTGTCCACTTGACCGGCACCGGCATGGGCAAAAGCCCGGTCAAGGGCATCTATGCACTCGATCATCGGAAGAAGTTGTACGACCTCCTGCTCGTTCAGAAATAACGCCACTGCATCCCTCCACAGGACCGGGAATTGGTCAGGTTTCTATGAGGATCTGTATTTAGCATACTCGATTCTGGCGTGACATGCGGGCATTGGCTACACTAGAAGAAGAGCAAGTTGTTTGCACCGAATCCCGTTATCCAGGAGACCGCTATGAGCCAACCGCGGGCCTTTGTCAGCCGCATGATGCACGCCGATGCTATCGCCTTGATCGACGAAGCCACGGAAATGGAGGTGTGGCCCGACGATCCGCCACCCACTCCTGAGGTCCTGAGGGGCAAGCTGGCCGATGCCGAGGGTGTCCTCATCAACATCATGGATCGTGTCGACACCAACTTGCTGGACTCTGCACCCAGGCTGCGGGTCATCAGCCAGTTGGCGGCGGGGCTCGACAACGTCGACGTCCCGGAATGCACCCGGCGTGGAATTCTGCTGGGCAGTACCCCTGGCATACTTTCCAAGGCGGTCGCCGACCACGCATTCGCCCTGCTGTTGTCGGCCGCCCGCAGGGTAGTGGAGAGCGACAAGTGGGTACGCGGCAACAACTGGGAGCTGGCATTTCATCCCAACTATTGGCTGGGATCCGAGGTGCAGAGCAGCACCTTGGGCATAGTCGGACTCGGCCAGATAGGGTTGGAGATGGCTCGCCGGGCGCAGGGATTCGATATGCGGGTCCTGTATTACACCCGCAACCGCCGCCCAGAGGCAGAGGCTCAGTACGGCCTCACCTACACTCCACTGGACGAACTGTTGGCCCAGTCAGACTACGTGTCGCTGCACGTGCCATTGACCTCTGAGACTCGCCACATGATAAGTGCCGATGCGTTGAGGCGGATGAAGCCAACAGCCATTCTTGTCAACATATCCCGTGGGCCGGTAGTGGACACTGACGCCCTCTGCACGGCGTTGCGCGATGGCTGGATCGGTGGTGCGGCCCTGGATGTGGTCGACCCAGAGCCAATCCCGGACGACCACCCGTTGCTGTTTATGGACAACGTCACCATTACCCCGCACATCGGAAGCGCATCCGTTTTGTCCAGGCGGGCCATGAGCGTGATGGCCGCGGAGAACCTGGTCAACGGACTGAAAGGGCAGCGGCTGGTGCACTGCGCCAACCCGGAACTGTATGATCGGCTGGGCATCTGAGTGGCAGCCGTTACCTGCGAGCGTGTGGCTGTCGACATCATGACGGGTCCGTTTGGGGGCTCTCCGTACGCCCTCCAAAAGCGGTCAGGCGTAAGGCGAGTTTTGCACAATTTCCCCGCCGCAGTGAGGGCAACTGGTTGCGGCCAGGTGAGCATTCCGGCGGTGCATCTGTTCGACGAAACCGGAGCCCAGGATGCCGGCCGGCAGCGCAAAAGTCCCTACTCCCAATAGTGCGATTACACCTGCCAGTATGCGGCCCAAAGGCGTGATGGGTGCAACGTCGCCGTACCCCACAGTGGTAACGGTGATGACGCTCCACCACATGGTCGCTGGAATGCTGGAGAATTTTTCGGACTGAGCGGCGCTTTCCACAAAATACATGAGTGTGGATGCCAGAACTATCAGGACTCCCACCACCGAAACTACCGCCATCAGTTCGCCCTTCCGGGCAGCAGCAACAACGGCGACCGCCTGCATTCCCGCAGAGTAACGGGCCAGGCTCGCCAACCGGCTCAGCAAACGCAGCGACCTTAGGGCTCCAAGGTCCAAGGTGGTTGGCAGGGACAGAATGATGAAATAGGAAAGCACCGCGGTGGCGTCCGCCACCATCAATGGCCGGGAGGCGTACCGCAACCTCCCCTTGATGGGGTGAGCGTAGTCCGGGTTCGCAGTGCAGGACCAGATCCGAAGCAGGTATTCCGCGCCAAAGATGGTGAACGAGGCCATCTCGAAGTAATGGAGGAAGTCGGATGCCGCGCTGTGGACCTTGCTGTCGGTACTGGCAATTATTGCAGCAACGTTGGCGACTATCAGTAGCATCAACGCCGTGTCGACCGACTTGCTGACCCAGTCGCCGCTTTGCCCGATCTCCAGGATTTCGTGAACCCTGCGCTTCACCCTTACCAACCACCACCCCTGATGAGGAACATCGTCCCCATCGCTAACGTAAGCCGCAGCAGGCGCCACAGTCATCAATCATCGCCTAAAGACAAAATCGACAGTCAAATGGTAATCCAGTCGACTGTGACATTTACAGCAATTCCGGGGGGTGTTGGCGGCGATTCTGAGAATATGACGCCCAATCTCAGGGTAGTCCTATTCGGTAGAGCACCATCAACTTAAACGGGTGAAGCCCAGCTCACGTAGCCCAGGAGGCTACTGGCGACCGAATAGAGGTCCTTCCCGATTCATCGAGGTCTATTCATTATGCTTGCGGGTCAACTGTCTCCGAAGGCGTACTCAAGTATTTCCGGTCCCGGGTTGGCCTGAATACAAACCTTATTTTCCTTGTCCGGAGCGCACCAACAGCACCGGACATCCCGAATGGCGCACCACCCTTTCGGCCACACTGCCAAGCAACATCCGCCCCGGCCCAGAACGTCCGTGTGTGGTCATGACCACGGTGCTGCCAGAATTCTCAGTTACCAGGTCCACTATGCAGTCCGCTGGAGACCCTAGCGCAACACGCGTTTCTACTGAGCGGACATTCAGGGCAATCAGCCTGTCTCTGACCTCTGCCAGATATGAATTAGCCTCATTATCAGCCAGTTCGATCATATCGGAAATCGACGGTGAGGATGGCGCCGAGGTCGGCAGCATGCCGGGCCCTGTTGCTATGTAGCTGTAATACTCTGCCTCTGTGGGATTAGCCTGGAGCAATGTCACCGGCAATTCCATTGCGACGGCCAGATATGCCGCATGCGCTAGAGCCAACTCGGCCAATTGAGACCCATCCAACGGGACTATCAAACGCTCCCACCCTGTCGTACTCTGGGCCGCAGCTTGTTCCTGAACCCTGATGACCAACACCGGATTGTCGGCCAAGTGCAGCACCTTGTCCGCAACGCTTCCCATCCACCACCGGGCCAACCCAGTGCGACCATGGCTGGCCATTGCAATGAGGGCATCCTGATCTTTTCCTGCCTCCTCCACGATGCCGCTGGCGGGTTCCTTGCGCGGAATGACTGATTCGACCTCCAGCCCCGCGTTCCTCAGTTGGACCGACTTATGTTCCAGGTATTCAGTTGCCTCCGCCTCTCGGAAACTTTCTGACTCGTTCCAGCGGCGGGTTGAATATAGGGTTTGAGTGATTGCCGGTCTTTCCGGCTCTACTGCCATAAGCAAACGCAAAGGAACGGCAAGTCGCTTGGCAAGTGTTGTGGCGTACGGAAGGACCTGTTCCGACGTCGCTGACCCATCCAGTGGCAGAATAATTCGAGAATAGCTTGACACCCTGTTCCTCCCTTGGATTCGATGCCGAACGTAGTTCCGTTCAGGACAAAACCGGCACACAAAACCTGATTGAGCGGTGCAATTAGACTAGCTCCTACAGTTGGGGTACGCGCCAATCATAACATTATTCAGAAACCAGAAATATACTTATACAACAAGGCCATTGTTATTATCAGACCGTATTCGAACTCCCTCGGAATGGCGCAAGGTAACTCCAAGAGACTTAAGCTAAGATATTACGGAATGGTCTCGTTAGCGATTTTCCCGACGCATACTGGTCGCCCACCATTCACGTTGCTAGTTTCGAGCTGCCTTGGATTCGTCTCTTTAACAGTGTTCTCCTCACGAAGTATGAAATGTACCAAAAGTGTCCAGTAACTTATTCCTGTGTTTTCAGACGCATATGGGCAATGCTCTATCATTTCTGGTAATACTTTTGAATGACCCTCTGGTGTGGCACAGTCAAGTCTACGAATTTTCATTGCCTCTGTAAAATTCTCACTTGAATTGGTTTGAATTCCGGTCATTTATATCAGTACGCCGATCTCTACCCCTTGTTCGGCCCATGTTGCATTTAGACCGAGTTGCTAAATGCCCTGAGATTCTTGATCGAAATTCCTCCGCACAGCCCATGAATGAATTACCTTTGACCAGCTTTTTGAAACAGTCCACTACACTCATTCATTGGAAGCTTTCACGGCACAGTTCAATCGAGGCCCGAGAAGAGCAGGCCAATGCAACGGCTGATTCCATCCCCGGGAGGCAAGAGAGGGGAGACCGATCATAGTGAGGAAGCCAACTATAGTTGTGCCCTGAACTGGTCCGGAACAGTAGGGAGCTATCGATGGTGCCGTACATCGGGCAGAACTGGCTCATCAACCCTGACGGACAAGAAAATAACCCGCCTCATTTCCACCCGTTCAAATGGCAATTTGCTCGTATGTAATTCGAGGTTACTTTCGTATGGCTGGGTGACGGTCCGACGAACTCAACAGCCTTGGGGTGAGATCCCCATAAGGTTGACCCCCGAGAGAGGGGGCTGCTCCTGAAGCTGCTGCCGCAGGAGGTTCCAATCCGTGAGTATCCTCCCGCCCTAAGCGATTAATGGTAAGCAGGAGGCTGCCTCCCAATACAATGACCATATAAATTAGAGTACCCAAGGAGGACCATACTGCGCCTATGCGGTACCTTTCCAGCAACTCATCTGGAGAGTACCCCAAGGCAGAAAAATCAATTTCCCACGAACGAACAAGGGTGTGGTCCGGTATCGCCAAGGGGCTTGGTTCCAGATAAAGTATCAAAATCGAAGCCGCCCCTATCGCAGTAAGGACGAGAATTATTCCAAATGCGGCTTGGAGAAGCAGCTTTTTCTCCCAGCTTCTGAACATTATCTCATTGTCCCGCAAGATCAAAATCGCCATAAAAGTGCCACCCATTATGGAAAACACCAACATCAAGAAGATCCACATCCCCAGGCAGCAGAAGAACAGGCTGAATACGTAAACGAACAGCAGGGGAGGGAATGCCGTCCAGGCCGCCCGTTGGTACATATTCTTGAATCCTCTATTGCTTAGGTATTGCCATCTCCACAGGTAGTCGAACATCAAGCCGGCAATCAGTGCCAGCACCATATTCAGCAATGTAGCCAGCAAATACGGAAAGGGAGTATTCGCGAACTCTCCCATCGCGTAAAAGCCGTACGGGTCCATTCTTGTGGCAGGCGCCTGCAGCAAATTTCCGCTTATCAGAAAGAAAACGGTCAAGAAATAGATCTCACGCAGTTCGTGGGAACGACGAACGCGCAAGAACCCCTGAACCAAAACAAGAAAAACAGCCATACTTACGTAGAGGGCCATTATCCAACCGGCATTCCACCCCAATCGGGCTAGGGCGTAACCGATAGCGGCCACGGCGAGTCCGGGCAAGGCGAATTTGATCAGGATATAATGGGCCAACCAACTCGTGTGCGGTGGAAACTGAGTTGCCGCTCCGGTTGAGGGCTTATTTCTGAAGGCAACCGAATCGGCAGTAATATCGTCAATGAGGCTGGTCCTGTCTGGAGAAATGGAAGGTTCGGCAAGATCGTGAAAACCTGCCAGCGATACCATTCCCTGCACCTCTGCGGCTGACAAGTTGAGCGCTTTGCCAAATACCTCCAGGCGCTCCTTGGTAGGCCGGGTCGCGCCGGATTCCCATCTCGCCACCGTCGAGTGGTTATACCGTTCCAGGTAAATGGGGTCCACCTGTCCCATGAGCTTGAGCAGGCCCTCCTGAGATAGCCTGCTCTTTTTCCCATCAGTCCCGTAGGCATGACGGTATGACTGCATCAACATACCCACCTGCTTGGCTCTCATGCGTCTGGACTGAGGATCTAAAGCCGTATTCATGCTGTGCCCGTCGGGCGAGGATGCAATTTCATCATGGAATGACTAGGTAAAATTACGAAATTTATTCTCTCTGCGTGTTGTTAGCTGTTCCTAGGAGACCAAGTCCTGCTACTACTGATGCAGGATGATTATACAGATAAAATGAGTATTGGAAATGCCTCTATCAGATGATAATTCACCTTATATACTATCACATACATTTCATCTGTATCGAATTCCTATGTGCCATTAACACATATCTATATTTCACACTGTCCGCATCAATGCTCAATTATCCCTTTAGCTACTCCCAGTCATTAGAACTGCGCTCCCTAGTAATCCCTTACAATAATTCGAACATTCGCCTTCATCATAGCTGTTGTGATTAGTAACAAGTTTATCTATGGTTCATATTGACATTAAATTCCCATATATTAATACCACTGAAGATCATCGAACAATAGCCGTCTTCCATATGATAGAGTACAAATCGGATAGATTAACTTTAGATTTGCCGGATAACATACCTAAGACCCTCGGGAGAATCGGATAGGCCGATTCTAAATTTGTAAATTTCCTAGAATTAGTATCGATTGAAGTAAGTTTCTCCTGGGGATTTCAACTGCAATTAATGGTACTATTTAACTTACGTACAATTATGTGCATCGGATCTACGGGCATCCTGGCTTATATGCCCCACTAATGGCCCCATCTTGTTCCTAGAAATTTGGGTCCATCCGACTGAGAATCTAGCGGACCGTCACTGGCGGGCTCGAACCAGATGTTCCTGACCGACCTCGTCATGGAATCGGCCACCTGGGGAGCGGGGATGCCTGAGGCCTCACGGTGTCCACGTCGGGTCTCGGTCACCGTGAGCGTCAGGGTCGTCTGCCTCAGCCGGCTGCCGCTCCCCCCGCTGGCGGTTACCTCCACTGGATACGACGGTTTCGCCTCAAAGTCGAGGCTGACCGTGTTCGCGAACGAGATCGGGTCCAAGTTGGGCTCAAAGGAGGTTTCGTCCTCGCCGCCCGAGATGGTATTGGTATTGAGGTGGACCCCATAGGTTGGACAGGATTAGGCCACAATTAAGTGGGACTCCTGCACTTCTCCGTAGGATACCAAGACCGGTTGGTTCGGGCACCTCCTTTCCTTCAGCTCCTCATCCTCCTCTGCAGCCTTGCCGTGGAAGACCTCCGCCGGCGTCCGGTAGCCCAGGGCCTGATGCGGCCTCCGGTCGTTGTAGAACCGGAAGTATTCCCGCAGCCCCCGGCGGGCCTCAAGGCCGTTGGCGTAGGCCTTCAGGTAGACCTCCTCGTACTTCACCGTCCTCCATAACCGCTCGACGAAGATGTTGTCCTGGTACCTGCCCCTGCCGTCCATGCTGATCCTCACCGAGGGATCCTGGAGCATCTGGGTGTACTCGCGGCTGGTGAACTGGCTTCCCTGGCCGGTGTTGAACACGTCGGGCGTTCCTTGGCCGAGGGCCTCGGTCAGGGCCTCGGCGCAAAAGCCGGTCTCCAGCGTGTTGGACAGCCGCCAGGCCACCACGTACCGGCTGTGCCAGTCCATGATCGCCACCAAGTAGAGGAATCCCCGAGCCATGGGCAGATAGGTGATGTCGGCCGCCCATACCTGGTTGGGCCGGGTGATCGTCATATCCCTCAGCAGGTAGGGATAGACCCGGCGTTCCGGCGCCGGTTGGCTGGTGCGAGGTTGCCGGTAGATGGCCCGCAGCCCCATGATGCGCATCAGCCGTTGCACCCGCCTCCGGCTTACCGGCAAGCCCTGCCGCTCCAGCGATGCCCTCATCCGCCTGGAACCGTAGAATGGGGTTTCCAAGTACTGGCGGTCCAGCTCCCTCATCAGGGACAGGTCCTTTTGCGAGGTCTCCTTGGCGCGGTAGTAGAGGCTGGAGCGGCTGACGCCCAGCAGGGCGCACTGCCGTACTATGGAAAGGGCCCGATGTTGCCGGTCGACCAACTCACGCCGCTTTGCCGGGGTCATGGACCGGACCTTTCCTCCAAGAAATCCCGCCCCGCCTTGAGCTGGCCGATCTGCTGGTACAACCGGGCCACCAGGGCGTCGTTGTTCTTGCTCCTCTGCTCCTTGTCCTTATTGGTCCCGTTGCCCTGGTCGAAGATGTCGGCCGCGCCATCTGCCAGAGCCCTCTTCCAAGTCTGAATCTGGTTGGGGTGAACCTCGAATCTGGCTGCCAGTTCGGCCACCGTCTGCTCGCCCTTCATTGCCTCCAGTGCAACTTTGGCCTTGAAGGCCGGGCTGTGCTTTCTTCGCTCTCTGGACATTTCCCGATCCTCTCGAAAGCTGCCGCTGCCCTCAGTTTAGGAGCAGGATTCCCGCTTAGCTACCTGTCCAGTTTCCTGAGTCCACCTCAACAACCCAGTCGGCTAACATCACCGATCCTGTCTCCAACTCTCCCTGCCCAGCCAACTGCCACCATGCTGGTGGTCCACCATTCCGCCGCACCATTGGCCCACTTTGCCGCCGCCATTGACATCGCCGTAGCTGCTGCGTCACTACGTGGGGGGGCGGACGTGCGTATGTTCACTCCTCGAGCTGTCCGGATGGCCTGCCAGGCCTCCTCCCTTTTCCGACTCCGGATGACATCTGCCGCGTTAAATTCACCGGTTCGTCTCCATGAGGCGGAATGCGTAGATGCGTTTTCGGAGTCCGGCCATGCCATGTACAGTCCGGGAAGTCTGCACGCGCCAGGACATTGAAGCGAGCAGGCCTTGTACTGCTGACCTTTCGCGCGTTAAGGAGAGGTTCTAGGGCATGGGCGTGGCCGGAGTGTGTCGTCTGGTATCCCAGAGGAGGAGAACCGCAAGCTCCTTCAACTAGTGGCTGATCTTAACCTGGACGGGCTGGAGCTGGGCTTCAGCAGTCGGGGCAAACCCACGGACAACGCTTCGCCAAGTCTCACCAAGTCCCCATCGACATGTAGATGACAGTACCTGCGAACGTCAACATCCAGGGCCGCGCTCCGGCACTACGAACTTATGGCCGTCCAGGTAAACCTCTCGATCATATAGGGCTACACCGTCCCGCTATAGCACAAGGCGGTGACCACACCAGATTGGAGTCCCTCACACGACGCCACTCGTTTCTTCCGGTCTCCACGCCACTTACGCTATGAAAGTGATTGATGGACGAACGCCAATCTTGCTCGGTTCACATATTGCGGCCAAGACAACGGAGGCCGCTATGTTAAGGAGATCAGCGAGGGAAAACTCTTTGCGCCCGAACGAATTTACTTACGCGGGTAGTTTCTTCGCTTTAGCGAGGGTGCGGGAATCCGGTGCTGCGTCGGCGCCGTCGCGGCATAAGCCTGGGTGATGGTCCATCCAATCCCACGGGTAACGCCAGTAACCCGGCTTTCCTGCCTTTAAGCCTCTCCAAACAATTGCACTCGTGGATCGGGCAGGGGAGAGGAAACATTTGCAGCAGTCCCATGTGTCCCTGTGGAAGGGGCCGACCTGGGCTCCCTGGTTGGAAACTAAGCGTGGAGCCGTTCATAGGCTGAAAGCCGCTGTATGCCATGCTCCTCGTCGTATTCCGGAGCGGAGACCAACTGGCCGGTCATAGTGTCCGGAGACTGCAGGGCCATGAATACGGCCACCTCGGCAATGTCGTCGGGCAGCCTCATGCGCTTGTGCACTTCGTCGTCGTAATCGTCGTTTGGCTTTGTCAGGTTCCAGCCGGGGTCGAGGATGTTAACCGCGATGCCAAAGTCTTTCACCTCGTCCGCAAGGGACTCGCTCAGCCGCTCCACCGCTGCCTTGGCGGCTCCATAGGAGGCCTGTCCGGCCCGGCCCCGGCGGGCCACGTTCTTTGAAGTCAGGTTGACGATCACGCCGCTGCCACGTTCCATCATGTGAGGCAGAACTGCCTTGCAGGCCATGAAAGTGGTGGTCAGGTTCGACTCCATCACCAGTCTCCACTCCTCCTCGGTGATGTCCAGGACCGTAACCGCGTGCGTCAAGTCGTTTGTAAAGAGACGGTATCCGCCGACGTTATTGACCAGGATATCGATCTTCCCCAGTTCGCTGATGGTCTCGCGGGCCGCCCGGCTGGCACCCTCGCTGGTGGTCAGTTCAGCGCTGACCGTGTGGACGCGGCGACCCAGAGCCCGAATTTCAGAACCCACGGCCTCCAGCTCCGAGGGAGTGCGGGCCACGATGGCTACGTCCGCGCCCTCACGAGCGTAGGCCAAGGCCATGGAGCGGCCCAATCCTCGGGCTCCTCCGGTTACCAGGGCGACTTTACCTTCCAGTTGCATTACTGATTCACCTTTTGCAATGGCAGGGACGGCACTCCGGGTGGTGCACCGTTTACTAAATGCCGGAATTCTGCCCAGTGGCAGGATGGGCGGGATTATATCAGTCACCCTCACCTCAATCCTCTGCGACCAAGGAAAAGGGGACTTGGTAAGCGTTTTGGGATAGTTTCTCGACAAGCTCAAGACTAACGGATTGTATCCCTGGAATGACTTTGCGATTGCCCCCTCAGAGATAGTTGCCGCCTTATCAAAGCTCTCCATTCTGGGTATCCTGTATATCCCTGCTTCGATCAGATACTTATGCGAGGTCAGCCAAAGATGGAATACCGCAAACTTGGCAACCTGGACGTTTCGGTAATTGGTTTGGGAACTCTACGAACTTTCGATGTGGCTGACAAAGATGAGATAGCGGTCCGAAGACAGATCGTGGACAACTGCCTGGATAGTGACGTGAACTTGATCGACACCGCCTCCTGGTACGGTAACGCCGAACAGGTCCTGGGCGAGATCACCGCAGACCTTCGGGACCAGTTCTACATCGCCACCAAGGTACGCATCGAGGGAAAAGAGGACGGAGAGGCCCAGATTGACCAGTCATTCCAACACCTGAAGACCGACTACATCGACCTCTTCCAAGTCCACAACATGATCGCCTGGCAGACCCACCTCCCCACGCTGGAGCGACTCAAGGACGAGGGCAAAATCGGCATGGTGGGGGTGTCTGCCATGGTGCCTGATGCCTATCCCACCATCATGGACCTGATGCGCCAGGGTCGAGTGGACGCGGTCCAGATTCCCTACAACGTGATCAACCGGGGCGTTGAGGACGAACTGCTGCCCCTGGCCGAAGGACTGCGCACTGGCATCCTGGTGATGGAGCCGTTGCAGAAGGGCCGCTACGTTCTGGAGCTGAAGCAAAAACCCGACCTGTCGCCGCTGCGGGAGCACGGCATCAACACCTGGGCCCAGGCCCTGCTGGCCTGGGTCATTTCCGACCGCCGGGTGAGCTCGGCCATTCCCACCACCACTCGCCCCGAGCGCATCCCGGAAAACGCCCAGGCCGCCAATGCCGCCAACCTGCCTCAGCATCTCCGGGATTACATCCGTTCTGAGGCGGAGCGGTGCCTGTAAAGGGTAACCGGCGGGCTGATGGTGGAAGCCGCGCGTGGCCAGAGATAATCTCCGGTCTGCCAATGAGCAGGCCCAGTCCACAGAGTCGACTTACCGGATAATCCGTCGCAGCAAAATTAGAGGCCTTGGCGTACCAAGTCGGCGATCCTTTCGCCGAGCATCAGCACGGCCGGGTTGATGGGCGCGGCCACCAAGTCCGGCATTATCGACGCATCCGCCACCCGCAGACCCTCCAGCCCGTGCACCCGCCCGTACTGGTCGACCACGGCCATCGGGTCCGATGAGGGGCCCATCCTGCAGGTGCCGGATATGTGGGAAAAGGTTACGGCCTCCCGCAACATCCAGGAATCCAGCGCATCGTCGGAGGCCAGGTCGGAGTCGGTCGGCTCCAGGCGGTCGCCCAGGAACTCCTGCAGTTGCTCGTGCTGGGCAAGTTGCAATGCCTGCCTCACCCCATCTCGTAGCCGCTGCCGGTCGAGAGGCTCGCTCAGATAGTTGTAGTCCAGCCGTGGCTGAATGCTGGGATCGGTCGACCTCAGTTTCAACTCGCCTCGACTTACGGGGCGCAGCAGGGCGACCATCATCTCAGCCAGGTCGGCACGGGCAGCCTCGATTTCGTGTCCTTCCGGGACCTTAAGGGCCTTGACCCGCGGCGTGACGAAGGCGGACAGCCCGATCCACAAGTCGTTGCGGTATTCCGAGCCTGGCGCGGTAAATCGCAGGGTTGCGCCGCCCCCGGCTGTGGCGCCACCCCTGGAGTAACTGTCCCTGATTCGCCAGGTCGCGTACAGCTTGGGATGGTCCTTGAGGTTCTGGCCCACGCCCCGCAAGTCCAGCACCACCGGGATTCCCAGCTCTTCCAGGTGATCCGCTTGACCAACCCCCGACAGCATCAGCAACTGGGGCGAACCGACGGCCCCTGCGCTCAGGATGAACTGGTCTCCCTCGACGGTGAATGTCTGACCGCCGCTCTCTACCAGGGCGCCCGTGGCCCGGTTCCCCTGGACCAGCAGCCGGTGCACGGTGCAGTCCGGCCGGATGGTGAGGTTCAGGCGGTGCCTGGACGGATCGAGGTACCCCAGGGCGGTGCTGAAACGCACCCGGTTATGGTTATTGGTAATGCCGGGCCCGACACCGGTGGCGTCCGGGCTGTTGTGGTCCAGGCAATCGGGGAATCGCGCGGCTCGGGAGGCGTTGTAAAAGGCCTCCTGCGTTGGATGCCAGACTTCCCTGTTGGAATGGTGAACATAGATCGGACCTTCGGTACCATGAAAGTCGTCATGGTGGTCCACATCGGTCTCAATCTTTCTGAAGTAGGGCAGGACATCCAGGAAACTCCAGCGGTCGTTCCCCAGCGCAGCCCAGTGGTCGAAGTCTTCCGGGTCGCCGCGGTAGAAGGCCGATGAGTTGATGGCGCTGGAGCCGCCGGTGACCTTGCCTCGTGGCACCGACATTTCGGGATACGCGTCAGTGGCGCGGGCCACATACTGCCAGCTGTGCCTACTTTCCAACAGGGATATGGGATGGCCAGCAAATGTGCGTGAAGAGAGATCGTTCCCGCCGGTGCCATATCCGAACTTGACGTCGTCCGGCAGGTGCTCAAATTCAGGATAGTCCGGGCCGGACTCCAGCAGCAGCACCGATACGCCAGGATCCTCCGACAGCCGGGCTGCCAAGACGCTGCCAGCGGAGCCCGCACCAACGATAACGTAGTCGTATCTCATATTTCTCCCCGCAGATGAGGCTGTCGGCATGGGATTAAGAGGATTGAGGGTAAGCGCGTAACCGTGCTTTAGCCGAAAGCCGTTTTATTCTGTGCACGTCGTCGTAATCGTTCGGACTGATCTGGTTCAAGGCAGGGTCGAGATGTTAACGGCGGTCCCAAACTCCTTCACATCGTCGACAGGCGAATGGGTCAGGTCGTTGGTGAAGGGACGGTATCCGCCAGCGACCAGTTCCTGGGCTGTGCTGCCTACTATGACTACATCCGCTCCCTCCTGAGCGTAGGCAACAGCTATGGAGCTCCCAATCCGGGCCCTTCGGTCTCCAGGGCGACTTTGCCTTTCAGTTGTACCTTCGCTTCACCTTTCCATTGGCGGTAACGGCACCCCGGATTGCACACTGCCAGTCTACGGCCGAGATCCTTCTGCACAGCGGGTTGCTACCCGTACAGTCCTTGACGGTTGTGCTGTCCTGAACAGTAGGGAGAGTGGGTTTCAAGAACCAGTGTCGAAAGCCCTTTCTTCCCTGACCGGAGGAGGCTTTAAGCGAGGGGGACCAAGCCCACCCCTTGCCTCTGCCACCTCCTGTGCCGGGAAGGGAAGCCGACTCGAGCGCATGAGGTAGTTTCTTGGCACTACGGTTGCGCAACGCCCATTTGCAACTTTGAGTTTCAAATTTGGAACAGCACCATCAGTACTGGAGACGCGGTGCATGCCGGAGGTTGGGATTTCAGGACCGTCCGACACCACTGGCGACCATCTGGGTTTGCTATGCGGAGAGCGCTGCGGCGACGCCCTCTATTTTTCCTGGTCCTGAAGTAGTCAGCTCGCCGACCGCTTTCACGATGTTGGGGTGCTGCAATCCCGATACGAGGAAGGTCCACCGCCACGCCCGCTGTGTGTTCGTCGTTATCTCCTCTTTTTCGGCCTCCGTGAACGTCCGTCCTGACACCCTTTCAAGAGCATCTATGTTCAGCCCAATCTGCTGCGCTAGGAGGCCGTCGATCGCCCCGCCGAGCTCCAGAACCTCATCGATTGCTGTTTCCCGCTCCTCAAGGGTCAACTGCTCGGCTACTTCACCAATCAGCAAAGTGTCGAGCTTGGCGTGCTGCGACTCCTCCATCCAGTGATATCTCAAGAGATCCCGAAACAACCCATCCAGGTCGGAGTCGTCTTGCACATGCTCTATGTAGTGGAGCTGGGTGAACCATTCGATAATCGCGGTCAAGATCATTACGGCCAGCTTGGACTTGCTCCGAACTACTGCCGCCACCTCCTCCCGGCCAGGGATCAAGCTGCACTCGCTGCCGAAACCCTGTCCGAAGAGTTCAACCGATCTCCGAAACAGCTCCTGATGCTTTAGCTCCTCCTCGGCGAACCGCAACAACGAACGGGCCCTGACCTCATCCCCATAGACATCCTTCATGGCTTCTTCCGTGACAGTGGGGATGATAAATTCCTCACGAACGCGAAGATGTGGCAGTAGCCGTTGCCCATAATCTGATTCAGCTGAAGCCTCTCGTTGTCGTTCAAACATCCGATCTCGTCCACACCGGTCAATCTATTGGGCAAAAAACGTTTCGAGAAGTCGAAAGTCTTGTCTGCCAAGACATCGTCCTCCAGCCACGAGACCCTTTTCGATATGTCCAGACACTCTTGGTACGTGTAGTTGTGTGAAAGCATGGGCTGCTCCTCCTCGTACTGGCCTCTCGCTGGGATTATCCATAATCAGCAGACTGGATCCAAAACCAGCCCATCAATATCGGCGAAAGCCATAGTCTATCACTCCTGAATGCGGGCAAACTTTCTATCGAAGCCGCAAAACCAGCCGGGGAGCGGGCTGAACAGGGTCGGCAATGGGGACATCCTGTCGCCGGGCGTTGCAAAATCGCCAAACCAGGTTCCACACCAGCGGATAGCTTGGGCCTGCTCCACTCGTAACGCTTTCCGAAGACCTCGCGGAGCAGCCTAGCGCCAGTGCGGGACAGGAGCACGAACCCAGGCTCGTCGATGACCAGCAGGTTCCGGTGCGACATTTGCCGTTGTCGATTCAGCAACTGCTATTCCTCGTTGCCCTCCATCAGTTCATGCACCAATGCGGTAGCCTTGCCAGTGTTCCCTTATATTATTGAGGCCACCTTGATCAAACGCATCCGCCCGATGCGGCAGGACCATCAGGAAACCTGTTTCATTGCATAATAGTTATAATCCATCTCGAGCAAGACCAGGTTCGGAAAGTCAATGAGGAGACACCATGACCACAGGGACCGCAAAGGCAGTAGATCGCATCGCCAAGGTTGGCGACCTCAACCTGCACTACCTGGAGTGGGGTGACGCCGGGGCGCCGCCAGTCGTCATGGTCCACGGCCTGACCGGCAACGCCCACGCCTTCGACAACCTCACTCCCCATTTCGTGCCCCGGTACCATGTCATATCCGTGGATGTCCGCGGCCGTGGCGACAGCGATTGGGCCGCCGACGGCAACTATTCAAACGACGCCTACGTGTCCGACCTGGAGGGGCTGCGGCAGGTCCTTGGGTTCGAACGCCTGTCGCTGGTTGGCACATCCATGGGCGGCCGCATTTCCCTGACCTACGCCGGCACCTACCCCGACCGCGTGGAACGCACCGTCCTGAACGACATTGGTCCCGAGGTTGACCCACGGGGAGGCAGTCGCATCGCCAGCAGCAGCCGGGATGCGGTCACCACCTTTGCGACTATTGATGAAGTGATGGCCTGGCACCGGGAGAACCGGGTGGGGTTCAGCGCCATGACCGATGCCCAGCAGCGCACCGCGGCCGGCCATGCGGTAAAGCCCCTGCCTAGCGGCGGCTACACCTGGAAGATGGACCCGGCCGTCCGCAGCGACCCCCGTCGTCCCGACCCGGAGGTGTCCTGGAACCTGGCGCGGCGCATTCCCGGCCCGGCGCTGCTGGTGCGTGGCGGGGACAGCGATCTGTTGTCTCCTGAGATAGCGCAGCGCATGGTGGCGGAGATGCAGGACTGCCGCATGGTGGAAGTCCCCGGCGTGGGCCACGCTCCCACCCTTATGGAACCCGAGGCCTTCGGCCCGATCATGGAGTTTTTCTCCCTGACCTGAGCGGGCGGGAGTCATTCGTGGGACGGTCCTCCTGAATTTCAGGTTAAGCCCATCCCGCAAAATCCCCCATTTTTTCTGGACCAGGGTTCGGTTGGCAGGTCAAAGTTGCCTGCCACTAAGGAGAAAGCGGACCGTCGTCTCCAGTCTGCGAGCCCACAGCTCAGCCGGTCCCCACGCGCAGTTGCCTGGCGAAAACGCCGACCAACAGGGCGCTGCCGATCGTGAGGGCGATACACAGGTAGCCGATTCCGGCGTAGCCCACGGTAGCCAGCAGCACGCCGGAGAGCCCGGCCCCCAGCACTCCGCCGCTCTGGTTACTGAAACCAATCAGACTGGCGCCGGTGGCCTTGGATTCTCCCGAATACTCTGTGCTGCCAGCCAGCAGCACAGGGGTCGTAATGCTCAACAGGCCGGCCCCCACCGTAGCCACAATAACCTCGTACCAGAGGCCGAAATCAACGGCGAAGAACACCAACCCGCAGACTCCTCCCACTGATGACGAGACGGCAATAAGTGCGACACGGTAGCTTTTCGTTGCCAGTAATCCCGAGACCTAGCTGCCAATCACCTGGCCTATTGCAGCTATCACCAGCGGCAGAGCCACAAACCCCACGCTCAGGTCGTAGGCCTGTAACAGGTGGGCGGCAAAGAAACCTACGAGACTCCAGTAGGCCATGCGCTGAGCGCCATTCACCGTGACGGCCAGGCGGAAATAATTCAGCGAGAGCAGTGATCGATACCTGGCAAAAAACACGAAACCGCGCAGGCGGTCCCTGCTGTCCCGGGGATACCAGACCCAGTTCAGGAGAAGCGCCGTCCCCAGCAGCAATCCGGCGAGGATAAAGGTGAATCGCCAGCCCCACCGGCGTCCGAAGGAATCGGCCAGCGGCCCCACAGCGACAATGGAAACCGCCAGTCCGCGAACAGGGCCACCAGAGGGATGCTGATGGCAGAGGTCAACACGATAGTGCTGGCGACACCGCCGATGGCCTGGGCCCGCTTGGCCGGGGAGATGACGTCCGACACCACCCCCACCGATGTCGGGGAAATCGTCCCTCCACCAAGACCAGCCACCACCCGGAGGGCCAGGAACACCTCCATATTGGGCGCAAATGCGGACGCAATAACCGACACCAGGACCAGGACCAGGAATACTCCTGCAAGAGCCACGGGTCGGCGTCCGAAGGAATCGGCCAGCGGCCCCACAGCGACAATGGAAACCGCCAACGTCGCGAAGGTCGCAGTGTTCAATTGCCCGGCCACCGCCACCGAAACCTCGAAGTTCGTTGCGATCTCTACAAGGAGCGCCGGACCATCAAAATCGCGGTTTGAGTGGTGAGAATGGCGAGAGACAGCACGAGGTAAAACCAGGCCTTGTTTATCCCCTCGCCCTGCGCCTGTGCCGTTTGGGTGGTCATGCCACTTCTTCCTGTTCCGGCAGGGCTGCCACTGTCAGTTCAGGCTTCTCCGGGCCTGCGGAGAACTTGAACTCCTAACGGGAACCATTGGTCTTTGAATTCGCCCCTCTCAATTACTCTCCTGTGAAAATCATGAATGTTGCCAGCTTTGTGGCTGGGGGCTCGGGGCTGGCGCTGCAGAAACTGGCCGTTTGGCCTGCCCCCGGGTACTGACAGCAAACGCGCCCGCCAAGATCAGTCCCAAGCCAATAAATGCCTCCAGCGGCAGCCGCTCCCCCAGCACGACGGCGCCCAGCGCCACGGCGACCACCGGGATGAACATTGGCACCAACGCGGCGCATGACCAGGAAATAAACGCTGAACCCGGTCCCCGTCAGGGCCCCGATAGCAACCATGGCCGAGATGGCCTCTATGCTCGGGTTGAGGCTCAGCGGCGACTCGGCCACGAAGGCCAGCGGCACCAGGATCACGGTGCCGAGGATGATCGACCCGGCGACCATGGCCTGTGGCGTCAAATCTGTTCTGCCGACGGGCATAAATCGCGCCCAGCGTATGGCTCAAGGGCGCCAAGAAAGGTGATGACATTCCCCAGGATCTGATCGCTTGCATTGGCCACCACCGACGGACCCATCAACAAAATAATGCCGACAAACCCGACCACTCCGCCAAGGAGTGCCTTGCGGGTCAACGTTTCCTCGGCTAGGAACAGCGGCGCCAGCACGACCGCCAGGATTGGCATGGTGCCGAACAGGATGCCGCCCATGCCGCTTTCAATATGCTGCTGGCCCCAGGCGACTGTGCCAAACGGGATCGCCGTGGTCAGCAGACCGAGCAACACAAGCGCCTTCTATCCTTGGCGAGTGCGGGGGAAACGCGCACCGTAAGCGCACATCACGATCCTGCATATGAGTGCCGAGATCAGCGCCCGGAGCGATGCGACGGCCAGCGGAGAGATTTCCTTGACGGCGATGTTGACGAAGAGAAATATACTGCCTACGAGGGCCGATTCTGTTAACCGCAGGGCCCAATCAGCCAGTGAAATGGAGCGGTTTATGGTCTTTGGTCTCCTCGTGGGAAGCCAGTATTACTTGCGAAGTGCAAGCAATTGTAACACATAACCATATTACTTGTTATTTGCAAGGGGAAACCAATATGGGTATGCTAGCCTCATGATTTACGAGCCAAAACAATGCCCCATCCGGTTCGGAGTGGGTGTTTTCGGCGACCGGTGGTCACTATTGATCATCCGCGACATGATGTTTCGCGGCTCTACCAGGTTCCAGGATTTCCTGGATGCCGGCGAGGGCATTTCGACCAACGTGCTGTCCGACAGGCTGAGCAGACTCGAAGCGCAGCAGATCATCAGCCGCCAGAGGGACCCGGAAAATGGGCGCAAGGTCCTTTACCGTTTGACCGGTAAGGGCAAAGATCTGCTGCCGGTCATGCTGGCCGTTATCGGCTGGGCGGAAAAATACGATCCGGAAACCAGGATTTCCGGTGAGATGGGAGAACGAATACGGACTGACCTGCTCGGGGTCCGCGATGAACTGCTCGCGGCCATGGAGGATTCAAGCTCAAGCCTGGTTTTGCCGCTATTACATGGTGCCATATCCGAAACGCAGATCGAGGCTCCCGGCAGGTGACGGTGTCGCAATTGTTCATTCCCGCGCGTGGCGCACGTAGTCGCCAACCGGTATCCCTTAACGTAGCCTACGCCCCAGCAAGTACCTGTGCCATCCCGAAAGCGGACTTTGTGCTCCAGCTCCTTCCTAGATTGTTCAGCCCACAGCCGACCCTTCCGTAGAACTCACTCCCTCTTGGAATGCCACGAAGATAAGGACATGCGGCCGTGTTAAGGGCGCCGGGAATATCAGCCACACCCATTCGGGAACAACGCCACCGGCAAGCCCAAACCGCCCTGCGGCTGGGACTGTCCGCCTTCCAGGGCACTATGTCCTTGGGCCTCACCACCGCAGCAGGTCTGGTTCACGAGACCTTGCCCCCAGTCGGATATCCAAGCGATCATAGTTGACCACGATCCGCTGGCTCTCGCATCTGACGCCCCCAGGGGCAGCGTGGAGGCAGAGGCCATCGGCGTGCCGGTGGCGTCCGGGATTGCTGATGGTTTCTACCGGGTGCGCCTGACTTTCCCCACGCCCACACTTTTCCCCAGGGATGAGCGGGAAACAGTGGTAATGCAGGGGGTGTTTCGGGAGAGCTCAAGAAGCGCGTACCGTTGTAGTAGCGATGCAGTCGCAGGTGATGAGACTGAATCGAGCGTAGTGGCAAAGTAAAATGGCGGAGAGGGGGTCCTTAGTACTACAACGACGCTTTGTGGAAAAGGACGGCTGATGCTTCCTGTGTGGTCCCCAGCCACCTGCGGTTGGATCGCGGGTGCAATGTCTCGCCAGATACAAACTAGCCTCAAAAAATGGATGCACCATGTAAACCGTCGTTGTAGTATCAGCCCAAATCCACCGATGGGGAGCCATATGGTCTCTTGAGTGGGAGATTAGTAGGATGGGAGGGCCAACGGTGGAATCATTGGCCGGGAGAGTGGGGCAGTGGTGTCCCGGAGTGGCCCTGGGTAATACAGACCGTGGGACGGCAGTCAGCAGAGGACCCTCGCTGACCTGGTTGGTGCGAGTTGGTGGGGACATTCAATTGGTTGATGGGCAAGCTGGTTGCATCCGGTGGCGTCAGGAGGGGAGTGGCATGGCCCGCAACCGCGCCAGGGCGGAGAGGAACTGGGTTTCCCAAGGCCAGCGCCTGGGGAGATGCAGTATGAGGCGCCGGGCCTTGCGGGTGATGCGGCCGGCCAGGGAAAAGAGGCGCCGCCGGAGGGTCTTGGTGGTTGCCAGCGTCTCCCCCAGAGCGATGCGCTGGGTCCAGCGGGCCAGATTGTGGGCCATGACCTGCACCGCCAGCCAGGCTCCGTTGGCGGCGAAGCGCCCCTAGGGGAGATGGTTGAGGCCCACGCCGTACTTGAGGTCCCGGATGGCGTTCTCGATCTCGGCGTGGCGGCGGTGGTCGGCCTCCAGTTCCAGGGTGTCCCCGTTGCGGTCAGTGATGAAGGCGTGATAGCTGTAGTTGGCAAAGAGGGCCAGCTGGGAGCCTGGGGTGGGCCTCACCCGGCGGACGATGAGCCGCACCGGCGCGGCGCCGGGCTGACTGGGGAAGGGGGTGTAGGTGATTTCGGCCACGTCGGCGGCTCCGTCCATCCAGTAGGGAATGGGCCGCCAGTCCCCCTCGGGTACGGCCTCTATCAGGTTGCGCAGGCTCTGGCTCAGGCGGACGGTGATGGAGAAGCGGACGTCCGTCTTGCGGCAGACCTGGACCACGGAGTGGGTATAGAAGCCGCTGTCGGCCCGCACCGTGAGTTGACCCTTGGCCCCGGCGTAGCGCACCCGGCCCAACGTCTCCCGCAGGAAATGAGCCGCTCCCCGGGCGGTATTGGCCCGGCCCTCCCGGAGACGGGCCATCAGCACCTCGCCGGTGCCAGCAGCCACGGCCAGCAGCGGGTGATAGCCCCGCTGCCCGGTGTAGCCGTGATGGCGGGCTCCCTCCTTGCTCAGGCCGTAGGTCTCGCAGATGGTGGAGTCCAGGTCGATGGTCAACGGACCGTCGCCGGGTCCGTCGCCGGGTCCGTCGCCGGTTGCCCAGGCCCGGGCCAACAGTTCCCGGCTCACCCGGTCCAACTGTCTCACGTGCCCCCAGCGGAAGCTGCGCAGGAAGGTGCCCAGGGTGGACGGTGCCTGACCACACACCCCAGGACGCTGGCGGTACCGCCGCTGCGCAAGGCGTCGGCGTCATCAATGCAGTCGCCGCCGGCCAGAGCAGAGGCCACCAGGGTCATCAGCTTGTCGCCGGTGTTAGCCCGGCCAGGGGCGTCGCCCAAGTCCAAGTGCCGGTCAACCAGTTCACCCAGACCCAGGTGGAGGGCCAACGTTGCCGGAAGCATTAGCCCGGCGTTGGCTACCAGACGGGGATCGTCGAAAGCGATCCGTATGCGGTCGGGATGATTACGTGGTAGCATCCAGAAGGTGCTCCTTCTCTGGGGTCGGTTTTGTGATGAAAAACCATTATCCCAGATTCAGAGGAGCACCCCTTCACGCTCTCAGCACACCTTTAGTCCCCACTCCATCGGTGGATCCGGGCTAAGGTATTCGGTGAAGCCAGCCACCTTAGAACACGGCGTTAGACATCCAAGTGTTCGACCCAACTGAGTAAAATCCACCACTCCTACATTCAGGCTCTCATCGAGAGGGTGTGGCTGAACACTCTTCCTTCCCAGATAGCTTCTTGAGATTGGCTCGGGAAGATGCCTTACCATAAATTCTTCCTCGTCAAAATAGGTTACTCCGAGACCATCGTTGGGCATCCTCAATGTGTAGGTATCGCCTGTGCCTCCGTGCGTGACCAATCCTGCTGCAATGAGACTAGCTAGTCCCTGGTCATCTAATCAGGGCCTTTTCATTCTTGGAAATTTCAGGAAACCCCGTTCGTGGTGAGCTTGTCGAACCACCAGTGGGCGGCCCTTCGACAAGCTCAGGGTGAGCGGTAATATCCGCGTTGTTGGGAAAATGAAAAGGCCCTGCATCTAATCCTATTCTCTTGTAAGCGTTGTCCTCGTAGTTGAAAATTACAGGAGTGATTCGGCCCCCAATTCCGCAAGAACAGCAGCAAATCGCTGTAAATGTCTTCCAATCCTGAATGTTAAAAGTTGCGAGAGTTTCGATGTCCCGATGACCAAGGCGGCCGGGAGAGATTGCTTGATAAAGAAAGGCTTTAGCCAAAGCCTCCTGAAGGAGAGGCTCTTGCACCATGCGACACTTCGAAACGAAGTGGTCTACCCAGCTAGAATCAACTTTAGACCACAACCTCTCCTGGGTGGTAGTTGGACTTCCACCGCCAATATCAACTAGCTTCGAAAGAACATTTATTACATTCTCGATTTCCTCCTTACGAATCTCGATTGGAGCCTTTGGATAAGCCTTTGCTAATACCCACATTGCAGAAGGTATTAGGTGATTCGGTCCTCCTCCTACCTTGCGGACCAAACGACGTTTCATTTTCCAGAAAGCGAAAAGGATTCGAAAGTATTGGAGGAAAGGTAGTGTCAGCAACCCCAACGCATAACAAAGGATGGCGTTCGGTGAAACCAACGATTCAAGCCACACGGAGATTACGGAAAGCGCAGCTAATGCTTCCTGATATGCATCTACAAAGAACGTCATCACTTCACATACAACCTCATTACGGTTCTCATGAGCGGTCGAATTAGTTCACACATAGGCGGTGTAGCTCTTGGTTCACTCCCAGCCCTCCACAACACCGGGCACGTGCAGGTTCCCTTTAAACCGTGAGAGATTGCAATTGGCCAAGACATCACTTGTTGGCATTAAGCCAGCGTTCGTAGGCACGATGGGCTGCTAAACCAAAGCCAAGGTGGGATGTGCATTTGCGGGAGGGCGTGAATCGGGCTGGGAGTCCCTTAGGAATGCCTCGGCCCTTGATTGCAGGACGGTGCGGCAACGTCCCTTGACTTCCTCCTTACGCCCAGCCAGCCCTGCCAGGAAGCCGCCGACCCTCTCCTGTACCGCTGCCTTGCTCCCCAGGCACAGATTGCCGGTGGCCTCCTCTCTCGCCCAGCCCCAGATGGCCTCACCGGCGTTGAAGTCTGGGCTGTATCCCGGCAGATTTATCAATCTCAGGTTCAGCCCCGGCTTTCTCAGCAGTCCTCTCACCGCCTCGCCCCGATGCGCCGGCGCATTGTCCCAGATCACATTCAGCCGCCCGCCGTGCCTCTCCCGCAACTGTTCCAGGAAGGCTGCCGACGTTTCGCTGTTGCTGTTGCCTTCCTGCTGAGCCTGCCGAAGCATCCGTCCACTCCACCTCCGCGGTCTCCAAACACACCGCCGAGTAGTAACTGGCCTTCTCCCCGTGGCTCGGGCTGGTCGAGTCCACCAGGGCCGGTTCCCCTTTCAGCACCCACTTGCCCCGCAGTTCGCCATCAGCACGAAAGTGGGCCTCGTCGGCAAAGAAAACCTTGGCTCCGGTCCTCTGGGCCTCCTCCATAAGGGCCCCGTACTCCGCAACGAAGGCCTCCCTGAGGGAGGCCTTCGCCTTGAGCAGACGCTTCTTGGGACGTTTGAAGCTGAATCCCAGCCGATGCAGATAGTTCAGGCAACTGCTGCGGCCCAGGGTGACGGCGAACCGTTCCGAGGCAAACTGACGCACCACCTTCCTCCTGAGCCTGTCGAAGGGACCAGTTGGCCAGTTCGATGCCTGAGGCGGCAGGAGTTTGCTGCACCGCCGCTTTCGACTACTCCTGCCGCGCCGGGTCAAGGGCGGGGGGGAACCGCCGGTCTGCTCGAATATCAGGGCTCTGGGTTCTCCCTCCCCGAAGGCTGCCGCCCAGCGGCCGGTGGTCTGGGGGTCCCGTTCCAAGGCCTCCGCCGTGGCTGCTGCCGTCAGGCCCTGGGCCAGCAGCAGCATTGCGTACCACCTTTCCCGCTCTCTGGGCGTCGGCGCCAAGATCATCCGCCGCCGCAGGTCCTTGGTTCCCATCTCCCATTGTTCCAGAGACCGGTCTATCTCTCTCACGCCCATCATCACACCCCACGAAACCCAGAGATCGTCTAACCCAATTACCTCACCAATTTACCCCATCCCTCTGCGTATTTCACCTTGGCTTTGGTTTAGCTTGTTTCATTACTTAACCTCGCATTACCATGATTCCGCGAAGTATCGACCGGTGCCGCCCACTTGGCGTTGGAGTAGGGGACCCCTCTCATTATTGGTACGAACAATATGAAGTCCCTATAAATTTTGTAGGGAATGGAAAATTGCGAGGCCGACAAAATACCATGATTCTCAGGCTCAAATTCGCGGACAAAGCTTTGACCCGCAAAGAGGGACGCAACGGCTGTGATGCGTTCGTGAAATTATCCGGAAATCACTAAATTGACACGGAGATGTGCCCCTGGAAATGCGGCAGAATCATTAGGAACGTTCTTCCAGCGGGTCGGGGTCCGAAGTCTCCCTTGAGGCGTATTCCGAAGAAGAGCCAGTTTGGTGGTCCGGCCCCAATATGGGTATCAGGGGTCTTACCATCTCTTTCAACCTCCTCATCAACACACCGGGTTCCACGGGTGAGTCTAAAAAGCGGTCCTCGCTCTCGACCAAGATTTCCCTGGACGAGCAGCATCCACGGGGGACCTCATCGGTCATTCCTCTGAACCGGAGGCTGCTCCCCGTGGATTCGAAATGGACCCTGACAGGCTTCTTGTTCCGCTCCCTAGTGAAACGGTGTAGGAGCTTCAGTTGTTGCTGAAAGGGGTTGCCCGGGTTTCCGGAGCTTGTCCTGTATTAGAAGGCCACAGGGGTGTGCCCGGGTGTGCCGTCATCTGACCGGCCCGCCAGAAACCGCGCAGGGTTGGATGTTGGTAAGCTTGACCATGGTCTCCTTCCATCCTCTGCAGTCGACGGAGTGCGGGCGCCACGGTTGAGAATTCTGTTCTCCGATTGCCGCAATCGTTGCGCAGTCCTTTCGTCCATCCGCCGGGCCTGTCCAAGTGCTTTTCTGCGGCTCAGCAGTCTGGTGCTCTCAGGGTCGTTCTCGACGCAGTCCAAGTGGCGGTTATTTCTAAACCAAAGCCAAGGTGAAATGCGTAGAGGGATGGGGTAAATTGGTGAGGTAATTGGGTTAGAGGATCTCTGGGTTTCGTGGGGTGTGATGATGGGCGTGAGAGAGATAGACCGGTCTCTGGAACAATGGGAGATGGGAACCAAGGACCTGCGGCGGCGGATGATCTTGGCGCCGACGCCCAGAGAGCGGGAAAGGTGGTACGCAATGCTGCTGCTGGCCCAGGGCCTGACGGCAGAGGCCACGGCAGAGGCCTTGGAACGGGATCCCCACACCATCGGCCGCTGGGCGGCAGCCTTCGGGGAGGGAGGACCCAGAGCCCTGATATTCGAGCAGACCGGCGGTTCCCCCCCGCCCTTGACCCGGCGCGGCAGGAGGAGTTGAAAGCGGCGGTGCAGCAAACTCCTGCCGCCTCAGGCATCGAACTGGCCAACTGGTCCCTTCGACAGGCTCAGGAGGAAGCTGGTGCGTCAGTTTGTCTGGGAACGGCGCGGCATCAGCCTGAGCCGTAGCAGTTCTCTGAACTGGCTGCACCGGCTGGGCTTCGCCTTCAAGCGTCCCAAGAAACGGCTGCTCAAGGCGGATGAGGTCAGGCGGGAGTCCTTCGTGGCGGAGTACGCCGCCCTGATGGAGGAGGCGTGTCAAAGCAAAGCCAAGACATTCTTTGCCGACGAGGCCCACTTTCGAGCCGACGCCGAGTTGCGGGGCAAGTGGGTGCTGAGGGGAGAGCCAGCATTGGTGGATTCCAGCACTCCGAGGTACGGCGAGAAGGCCAGCTACTACTCGGCGGTGTGCTTGGAGACCGGCGAGGTGGAATGGATGGACTTGGAGGGGAACAGCAACTCAGGAACGTCGGCAGCCTTCCTGGGGCAGTTGCGGGAGCGGCACACTGAGAGGCTGAACGTGATCTGGGACAATGCCCCGGCCCACCGCGGCGAGGCAGTGAGGGAGTATCTCCAGACGCCGGGACTGAACCTGCGTCTGGTGAACCTGCCAGGCTACAGCCCGGATTTCAACGCTGATGAGGCCATCTGGGGCTGGGCGCGAGAGGAGGCCACCGGAAACCTGTGCCTGGGGACCAAAGCCCTGGTGCAGGAGAAAGTCGGCGGCTTCCTGGCAGGGCTGGCTGGGCGTAAGAAGGAAGTCAAGGGACGTTGCCGCACCGTCCTGCAATCAAGGGCCGAGGCATTCCTAAGGGACTCCCAGCCCGATTCCCGCAGTCCCGCAAATGCACATCCCACCGTGGCTTTGGTTTAGCAGCCCAACAGCTTTAGAATGACAGATAATAAGCCATAGGGTTGCCGGGACACGTCAAAAGCTGAGGTGATGTTGGGAGGATGAGGATGCCAGCGAAGAGGTACCGGGTCAGGCTGAGTGTAGAGGAGCAACAGAAACTGAAGGGACTGGTGTCCCGGGGACGTGCGGCAGCATATAAACAGACCCACGCCCGCATTATGCTGCTCAGCGATGAAAATCAAGAATGCGGGGCGATGAAGGATGAGGAAATAGCCCAGGCCCTGAGGGTGGGAGAGGCCACGGTGGGGCGGGTGCGCCGCCGCTGTGTTGAGGAGGGAGTGGAGGCAGCCTTGGGACGCAGGCAGCAGGTCAACCGCCGCCCGAGGAAGCTGGACGGCCAGGGAGAGGCCCACCTGACTCACCTCGCCTGTAGCGAACCGCCGGAGGGCCGTGCCGGTTGGACGCTGCAACTGCTGGCTGACCGGCTGGTGCAATGTGAGATAGTGGACAGCAGAGTTACGCCCGTGTCCGGGCCGGGCAGAGGCGACTAACTGGGGAGTCCACCCAGGAATGTATACTCTATGGCGAGGCGTGTCGCCTGGACAGAGACCGGGTATGCACTGGTGGATATTACCCGATGGACAGCATGGTCCGGGAGCCTTGCGACGGCATCATTGGTGACGCCCCAACCGGGGCGATCCCGTTCCATAGATTGTTCGACGTTGTTGGTTCCCTCCGGCGACGCGCCTTACAAGGCAATCTTGGAGGCGGTGATGAGCAGAGGCAAGAGCGGTGCAGAACCGGCGGGACTGTCCCAGCTGAACCTCAACGCGGCAGGCATTGACGTGGGCGCCAGCAGCCATTTCGTGGCGGTTCCTGCCGACCGGACAGAACAGCCGGTACAGGAGTTTGAGGCCTTCACCGCCGACCTGTACCGCTTGGCCGACTGGCTGGCTGGGTGCGGGGTGGAGACCGTGGCCATGGAGTCCACCGGCGTGTACTGGATTCCCTTGTTCGGGGTGCTGGAGGAACGGGGGTTTCAGGTCATGCTGGTGGACCCCAGGAGGATCAAGAACGTGCCTGGCCGGAAGACGGACGTGCTGGACTGCCAGTGGCTGCAGCAGCTGCACACCTACGGACTGCTGTCGGGAGCCTTCCGTCCGGAGGATGAGATCCGGCGGCTGCGCAGCTACCTGAGGCAGCGGGCCATGCTGGTGGAGCATGCCGCCCGGCACGTGCAGCACATGCAGAAGGCGCTGACGCAGATGAACGTGAAGCTGCAGCACGTGATCAGGGACATCACGGGCAAGACCGGCATGGACATCATCGAGGCCATAGTGCAGGGCGAGAGGAGTCCCCGCAGACTTGCCCGGCTGCGCGATCCCAGGACCAAGTCCGACGAGAGGACCATCGCGAGGTCGCTACAGGGGCACTGGCGGAAGGAGCACCTCTTCGAGCTGGCCCAGGCTCTGGAGCTGTACCGGACCTATCAGGCCAAGATCGCCGAGTGCGACCAGGAGATTGAAGCCCAGCTGGAGCGGTTTGAGGACCGCAGCGACGGCGAACCTCCGGCTCCCAACGGCAAGAGGCGCAATCAGAAGAACGCTCCGCGCTTCGACGTCCAGGGCCACTGTACCGGATGACCGGAGTGGACCTGACCAGGATTGACGGGGTGGAGGCCTACACGGCGCTGAAGGTGATCAGCGAGGTGGGGACGGACATGACCCGCTGGCCCAACGCCAAGCACTTCGCCTCCTGGCTGGGGCTGAGCCCCAACAACCGCATCACCGGCGGGAAAGTAATCAGCTCAAAGACCAAGGCCAGCGCCAACCGTGCGGCGGCGGCGCTGCGTCTGGCGGCCAACGCGCTGCACCGCTCCGACAGTGCCCTGGGCGCATTCCTGCGCCGGAAGAAAGCCCACCTGGGAGCGCCCAAGGCCATCACTGCCACGGCCCACAAGCTGGCCCGGATCATCTACTCCATGCTGCGCTGCGGACACCGGTACGTGGACGCCGGCGCGGAGTACTATGAGCATCATTATCGCCAAAGGGCATTGCACACCGCCCGGCGCCGGGCGGCACAACTGGGCTACCAGTTGGTGCCCATAACCGATGTCCACACTTTGGACACGCCTAACCGATCAGACCTGGTGACGGCGTAACAGTTTCAGTTAGTCCATAGCATCAGCCCTGAGACGGTGCGCCAAACACTGAAAAAAACGAACTCAAGCCTTGGCTGAAGGAGTGCTGGTGCATCCCGCCCAAGGCCAATGCCGAGTTCGTCTGCGCCGAGTTCGTCTGTGCCATGGAGGACGTGCTGGAGGTGTATCACCGTCAGTTCGAGGACAACGAGGTACTGGTGTGCCTGGACGAGACCAGCAAGCAGCAGGTGAAGGAGACCCGCAGCCCCTTGGCGCCGCGTCCGGGGGCTGCCATGGCCTACGATTACGAATACGAGCGCAACGGGGTGAGCAACCTGTTCATGCTGTTCGCGCCCTTGGAGGCCCTTCGACAGGCTCAGGAGGCGGCGGGTGGAGGTGACGGACCAGCGAACCAAGGTTGGAACCAAGGTTGATTGGGCCCGCGTGGTGCGGCAACTGGTGGACGTGGACTACCCGGACAAAGACCGGATAGTCTTGGTGATGGACAATCTGAACACGCACCGCCTCTCGTCCCTGTACGAGGCCTTCGAGCCTGCAGAGGCGCGGCGCATTGCCGAGAGGCTGGAAATCCACTACACGCCCAAGCACGGCAGTTGGCTGAATCCTGTCCTGAGCCTGCCGATGGGATGGCCGAGATAGAACTGGGAGTGTTGGCGCGCCAGTGTCTGGACCGCCGGATTCCCTATCAGGAAATACTGAAACACGAGACCCAGGCTTGGCAGAGTCAGCGGAACCAGGACGCAATCCCGGGCGGACTGGCGTTTCACCACCCAGGACGCACGCATCAAGCTCAAGTCCCTCTATCCCTCAATCCAACACTGATGGACTACTAGAGTCGACCCGAATAAGCTCTTCTTCTGTATTACAGGGGGCTTCGGACTTGGAGATGCACCGGCCTGCACAATATCTCCACGGTACCACGATCGTGACAGGAAGGCCGCCAAGGAATTGCAAAGTGGAAGCGTTGATATTTTACTGACGCAAAACAACTCGTACCTAACGCTGTTACCAAAAGGACGCTTTATATCCCAGGAGACGACAGCATCATTGACGACGACGATAGTCGGCTCAATGCGTGCAAGCCCAAACCGGGAGTTATGAATTCGATGGAATGCCGAAATTACGACCTTATGGTTCATGAATCCGGACATGCGCTAGGACTCTCAGAGTTCACTTGGGTTTTGCCAAGACTACGGAGTGGAGGACACCCCTCAATCCTAAATTCAGTAATGAATTACGACATATTGACTGGAGTCCAGGAGCCCGACTGCTCTCCGCATCCCTTCGACGTAATGGCAATTCACGCAGTGTATCAGACCTTCAGGCCGTGAAAGGGAGTCGAATTGAGCAACGCGACCCGTTTCCACGTAAGACCACTCATGGTAAGAATCGTCAGACTGCTGGTGATGGCGAACGGCCGTGGACTGCTGTCTTTGAGTCTCCTGTTAGGGGCGATGCTGGGAACGAGCGGCTGGGAACCTCCTAGTCTCAGCATGGAGCTTATAAAGCATCATGAATGGGAGGCACCTCCCCAGTGGCATCCGGAAAGAAACTCCGTCGTATTCAGCCATAGCGACAGCCGAGCTTTTTACAAACACCTCTACGAGGTCAGCACGGACGGGTCGCTTGTCACGTTAATTCCCGGAATTGAAATTGTGGGAGACGACGATCTTCGGCAGGAGGAAATGCCGGCAAGTATTTCCCGGGATTTGTCTCGCTTGACCTACGCTGATTTCGAGCACGATAGCAGGGTACCCGGATTGAAACACTATGACTGGGAAATAGTTGCGTCTGACCCCGACGCCTCGAACAAACGAAGACTCACCAACAGAGAGGGCTTGGATTATTCCCCGGTTTGGTCGCCGGACGGTTTCCGCATCGCCTTCCTGTCAACCCGCTTGGGAACGTCAAACATATTCACAATGGATCCCGACGGCTCGGACGTGAAAAGCATTGCGCCGTCCGTCAGCGGGACCTACTCGCCCTTGGTCTGGTCGCCTGACGGCGGACGAATCGCCTTTGCGTTGGCTTCGTCTGAAGAACCATCATACTGGGTGTTGTACGCTGTCGGTGCCGACGGTGCAGGACTAACTAGGCTGGGCAAGACCATGACCGCTCCAGCTTGGTCCTTCGACAGCAGATACCTCGCCTTCCTGAGCAGGGATGGGAACAAGGCAGTTCTCAATACAATTGGAGCGGACGGAGCGGGCCTGAAGAAAGTTCACGAGCTTGAGAACAAATTCACCCGAGAGGATGCCAACGTAACAAACAATCTGGCGTGGTCCCCGGACGGAAGCAGGATACTGCTCTCCGGAGAGAACATGGTGGCGATAGTTGGAACGGACGGCTCAGAATTTGAAGTACTTGTGGACCTGATCATGGGTGTGGCCGGTGTATTCCTGTATTCATCGTGGTCTCCCGACGGTTACAAGATTGCCGTCAACTCCACGACCACCAGCGGTAACGTTTCCCATGGGTTTGACCCTATTTTGTTCACAATGGACCCCGACGGGTCCAACAAGAGGACCCTTGCCAAATACGTAGTTGAAGAGGATTACACCAAATACACGGCCGACGTCGGCTACGTCGACAAACGGGTGGAGCCGGCTCACGGCGAGACACTGCCTGATGGCTACGAACGCACTGCCTTGAAACCCGGCCCTGAATCGGCGTCTCCCTCTGCGGATAACGAGCTGGCCTCAGAGGTTCCACGGGCACATCCGTCCTACGGCGAATGGCCGTCAAGGGAAATCGAGGAAGCAACTGGGGCACTGGAGCCTGGACCGGCACTACCACCGGGAGAAAAGACAGCAGCTTTCGACGTTTTGTCGACTGTCAAGTTCTCGCTTGACCCAGACGCTGTCGAATCCATGGTATCCCCGTGCACGAAACGGTCGGGAGGCGACTGCGCACCGAGCGACGTGAGCACTATCAACCTCACCGCACTTAGTATCAGAGGCTCAGCTTACGGGGGAAACGAGGCATCCAGCGTGGAAGACGTTCTCGAAAAGGGCTTGTTTCTGCTTGAGGAATCCCCCGCGCGCATCGCAGTCAGAGGCACCGCACAGGATGATTCCATGCGTTGCGCCTAGCGGGGAGTGGCCAGAACGGCCCAACAGCGGGAGGATGCCATTCGCTTCTGGCTGGGACTCGGCGAAGAGGAGACTTTGCCCTCCACCGTCCGGGTCGAAGCTGATTTTATGTCATATGTGAATCAAATGTCATCTCGCTATCGGGACTACGTAGGGGCATCATATAGAGCAATTTCCCAGGGAGGACTGTCGAACGACATCCCGGTCCTTGCGTGTTACGCCGAATACGCTGTCCAAGAATACCTGCTCGGGTCGGGGCCAAGTACGGTAACTGTGGCTTACGATCTGGTGGATGACATTCGCTCCTACGAATTGTACCGCCTATCTCACGCGGCCGGAGAATTCGGGCCACCAACCACTACCCCTCTGATGAACGGGGCCGAATACGCCGAAATGCTGAACCAGATCGTCAGGGACGGGGAGGAGGCCTTTGCAGGTGTCCTCGATGGTCGGGAGAATGTGATCTTCTTTTCTCCGATGGAAGCACACAGCAACATTGCCGTGGAAGCCTGGCAGGCGGTTGCGCAATGGGACCTCCAAACTGACTCCGAGGGCACGGTAATCGCAGTGCGCTATGGGGCGTACGAGTCGGACCCGGAATCCACGCAAAGCTTGGCCAACCTCAAGTTCAGGGTAACCATGGCGACGGCCAGCGACGCCCATGCCGGTCAGCGCATCGCCGACGTGAGCGGACTGAACCAATACTACCGGGACATTGGGGCCTACGACGACATCACGCCGGACGACGGCAGCGCGGACGTTGCCCATGGTGCAACCGGCGCGGACCAACCGCTCCACCTGTAGGTCCAGATTCTTGTCCTCCGGCTCTCTGACCGAGACCCTGGCGTAGCCTTACAGCGTCATCCCCGCACACCCCTGGCTGGAATACCTGAAGTATTGCATTCTGCCAAAGGCGTTGCAACTGGGTTTTCCAGCCACCTCTTCAGCTACGGGGTGGGGTAATTTCCAGCCATGCCGGCCCTGTTCAGAGTATCCTTAGTATCTTGGGCCCCCATGAACTCGTCATTCCCGTCCCGTCCCCTCCCCTCATTCCCGCCATCTACCTGTCATTCGTGCGAAAGCAGGAATCCAGAGATGCTCGGCCAATACTGTCCTTCCAGTCACTAGAGCATCTGGATTCCCGCGGCTGCCAGGAATGACGGGTTGAGGGTCTCAGGATTGTATAACGCGATTGCCCTGCAACCAGGGCCTTTTCATTCTTGGAAATTTCAGGAAACCCCGTTCGTGGTGAGCTTGTCGAACCACCAGTGGGCGGCCCTTCGACAAGCTCAGGGTGAGCGGTAATATCCGCGTTGTTGGGAAAATGAAAAGGCCCTGGCCCTGCAACACTTCCCTCTTGCCAATCCGGAAACTAGCAGCTATCATAAAACAGTAAATAGAACATTTGTATGATATGAGATACAAGAGCCAATTGAAACAAAAGCGCCGCCACCACTCACCTGTTCCTTGGAAAAAAGCGGAAATGAGCGGAAATGAGCGGAAAAAAAATTTCCCCGCCGGATGGAAACCCGTACCGGAAACTCGGAACTGATAGGAATGAGCCACCATGTCCCTCAGCAGCATCCAAAGGCAGATCGAATCCCTCAAGCGCAAGCTCGCCGTGCCTCTCGCCGCCGTCAAGCTCCGGCCCCTGGCCGAGTAGTTCTGCAGCGAGTGGGAGCAGGCCAGTGGCGATAGCAAGCCCCTCCCCCAGCCCCAGCCTTTCATCCGGCGGGTTGCCGACGCGGGCCTCCGCCTGAACACCTGGATGCACCTCCACCAGTACATCAAGCGCTGCCGCGAGAAGCAGGAGGCCCCTGGGGCCTTTGAAATCCTCCGTATTCTCCTGCCCGAGGCCTACAGTAAGAGCATCGTCTACAACCTCTTCCGGTTCGAGGCCCCGGCCCCTGCGTAGACGCATGGCAGACCGTCATTCCCGCGAGGAAATGCTTCGCGGAAAGGACGCCGAAAACTACAAGACCCTGCCTAGTTGTCGCCCTCCTCTGCTGGCCGACGCCGGTGACGAAACACGTCCCCAAGCGGGATGACCAAGCCGGGGAGTAGCGGGGTAGTCAGCGTGCCGTCGTGGGTCAGCACGGCCCGTTCCACGTATTCGCCATCCCGCAGTTCCAGTAAAGTGGCGGTATCGCTACGAGGATCAAATATCCAATACTCCGGCACACCGCCCGCAGCGTACAGCCGCCGCTTCCGCACGAGGTCTCGATTGCGATCGGTTGATATGATTTCAACTACGATGTCCGGTGGACCCTCAACCATCTGGTGACCTGATCCCGCTACGCTACCGCGGAGCACGATGCTCAAGTCTGGGACCAGCAGGACTCGGCGCTCAAGCGACAGCGCGACTGTGAAGTTGAACAGCAACTCTGCTGGGCCAACCTCGAAACCGTCGATGTAATCATCAAAGTGCCTACCCAGCCGAAATTGCAAAAATCCATGCCCTTTCCGCGGTCGCGGCATGATGTACAACACTCCCTCATCCAACTCCATCTTCCGCTTGTCCCATGGCTCAGGGAGCGCAAAGAACTCATCTACGGTCAGCCGCATGCCGGAGCGTGGTTTCAGCATCGTCATAATCGGAACCTCCGCTGCCGCCATATTATAAAGCCACAACTAAGTCGACGGCTTCCCACCGGCGTCGTTTCCCGGTTTGGCACCCTTAGGTATCATCTGCCCAACCGGAACACGACAGGAGTAAATCATGCGTGGGGTCACGTTCAAGGGCAACAGGGAGGCCGAGATACAGGAATTTCCTGATCCCCACGCCGGACCGGGCGAGGCGGTGCTGCGAATCATGGCCTTCGGGCTGTGCGGTACCGACCTGCATCGTTACCGCGACGCCGGGCCGACCGAGAGGATCACAGGCCACGAGCCCTGCGGCGTCATCGAAGAACTGGGACCGGGGGCGCCTCCGGGATTCAAGCTGGGTGACCGCGTGATGTGCCACCACTACGAGGGCTGCGGCGTCTGCGAGATCTGCTCCATGGGCTACGAGCAACTGTGCCCCAACGGACACGTGACTTTCGGAGGGGGCACTGGCCACGGAGCCAACGCCGACTACATGGTCTGCCCGTCCCGCACCCTGGTTCACTTGCCCGACGAACTCTCCTTCGAGGAGGGCGCGGCCATATCGTGCGGCACAGGCACGGCCTGGAACGGACTGAACAAGATGGATGTTTCCGGAAAAGACATTGTGGCCGTGGTTGGGCAGGGGCCTGTGGGGCTGAGCGGCACCCTGTCGGCCAAGGCCATGGGTGCCCGCGTTATCGCCATCGACGTGATGGACGAGCGTCTACGGCTGGCGACGGAACTGGGCGCCGACCACACTATCAACGCCGCCACCAGCGACCCGGTGCAGGCCATCCTGGACCTAACCGACGGCCAGGGCGCCACCGCCGCGCTGGAAACCTCCGGCAACCCCACGGCGCGACAGCAGACGCTGTCCTGCCTGCGACCCTTTGCCCGCGCCTGCTACGTCGGCGTCGGCGGCCCGGCGGAGATCGACTTCAATCGCGACGTCATCTTCAAGGTCCTGACTATATTCGGATCATGGACTTTCAGCAAGGCCGAACTGATCGAAGTCGCCCGCTTTTTCGTCGATACAAAGGCCCCGCTGGACCGGCTGATCACTCACCGCTAAAGCCTGGAACAAGCCATCGAGGCCTTCCAGACCTTCGACGGGGCCACCACTGGCAAGTGCGTGTTCGTCTTCGACTAGGGGAAATAAACGCCCGGAGCGCAGGGGACGCCGAGATTCTCTTTGGTCTATTCGGCGTCCTTTGAGTCTATCTGGCCTTCCATACCCGCCGGTGGAACTCCTCGCCCTGCAACTGGGAGAGCACGACGCTGTCGATGGCGACTGAGAAGCAATGGAACTCCGGCTCTTCGGGCCGGAACCCGATCGCGGCGTACACGACATCCCCGAACCGTTGCCGCTCATCGAGGTCCGTAATTTCGACGGCTCGCCCGTAAACCTTGAACTCGCCCTCGCTGCCGCATCGATGTTGGACACCGTGCTATGCACCACGCAACGCGAGTCGCGCAACAGGTCGAGCGCCTTCACCGACCGCCACATCATGCCCAGGTACAGTTGCCCCTCCGCGATGAACGGTTCGACTGGCGAGATGCGCGGCCAGCCGTCCCGGCGCAGCGTCCCCACCATCACCAGCCCTGTGCGCACGAACTGCGCCTCCCCCAGCGCCGCCAGCTCCGGGTCAGATGCAGCGAACTGCTGCCAGGTTGCGGTCATTCGATAGCCTGAGTTGCAATATAGCCAGCGACAATCAAGGAATGGGCCATGGAAAAGTGAAATCCACGCCGCGGTTCTGTCGGCGTGGATTTAAGATTGCGCGAGGCTAAACCAAAGCCAAGGTGAAATGTGCAGACACATAGGGTAGATTTGTGAGGTAACTGGATTAACTGGTCTCAGGAGTTGTGGGGGTTGGTGATGAGTGTGAGGGAGATTGACCGGTTTCTTGAGCAGTGGGAGATGGATACAAGGGACCTGCACCGGCGGATGATTCTGGCGCCCACGCCAAGGGAGCGTGAACGCTGGCACGCCGTCTGGCTGCTGGCGCAAGGCTGGACGGCATCGTCCACGGCGGAGGCACTGGGACGGGACCCCCACACCATAGGCCGGTGGGCCGCTGCCTTCGGGGAGGGCGGTCCGGAGGCCCTGATATTCGAGCAGACCGGAGGTTCCCCCCCGCCCTCGGCGAGGCGGAGCAGGCGGCGCTGACAGGGGCGGTGCAGGAGTTGCCAGGGGCGGCGGGTATTGAAATGGCCAACTGGAACTGGAGGGTGGTGAACCGGTTTGTCTGGGAACGGCGCGGCATCAGCCTGAGCCGTAGCAGTTGTCTGACCCCGTATCAAGTACGGGGTGACGTTACTGGCTGCACCGGCTGGGCTTCGCCTTCAAGCGTCCCAAGAAACGGCTGCTCAAGGCGGATGAGGTCAGGCGGGAGTCCTTCGTGGCGGAGTACGCGGCCCTGATGGAGGAGGCGTGTCAAAGCAAAGCCAAGACATTCTTTGCCGACGAGGCCCACTTTCGAGCCGACGCCGAGTTGCGGGGCAAGTGGGTGCTTAGGGGAGAGTCGGCATTGGTGGATTCCAGCAGTCCGAGGTACGGAGAGAAGGCCAGTTACTATTCGGCGGTGTGCTTGGAGACCGGTGAGGTGGAATGGATGGAACTGGATGGGAACAGCAACTCAGGAACGTCGGCAGCCTTCTTGGGGCACTTGCGGGAGCGGCACACCGAGAGGCTGAACGTGATCTGGGACAATGCCCCGGCCCACCGCGGCGAGGCGGTGAGGGAATATCTCCGGACGCCGGGACTGAACCTGCGTCTGGTGAACCTGCCAGGCTACAGCCCGGATTTCAACGCTGATGAGGCCATCTGGGGCTGGGCGCAAGAGGAGGCCACCGGAAACCTGTGCCTGGGGACCAAAGCCCTGGTGCAGGAGAAAGTCGGCAACTTCTTGGAGGCGCTGGCCGGGCGGAAAGAGGAGGTCAAGCGCCGCTGCCGGACCATCCTGCAATCAAGGGCAGAGGAGTTCCTGCGTAACCCCAATCCAGGTCCCCATCACCAGCCATATGCACATCCCACCTTGGCTTTGGTTTAGTACCCTGGAGGGGCTTCAATCCCCTGATCTCCACCCTGAAAGGGTGGCATCCTGACTTGGCTAGACGACCGGGGCACTGAACCTCGAGTGTAGCATACCCAGCCGCCTTGTGCTACGGGTAGACCGCCAGTTCGTCCAGGGATGTGTCCTCCGGGAACCCGGCCATCAGGTTCAGGTTCTGCACTGCCTGGCCTGCGGCGCCCTTGACCAGGTTGTCCAGCACGCTGAAGACCGTCAACCGCCCCGTGCGCCGGTCAATTACCGGGTGCAGCAGGCACATGTTATTGCCGAGGGTCTGCTTGGTCTGCGGCGGGGCGGCAACAACCCTAACGAATGGATGGTCAGCATAGTACTCGCTGTAGATGTCCACTACGCGTTGCTTGCCCTCGTCGTCGGCCCATTCTCCTGGATTGGCCAGCGGAGCATAGCAGGAACTGAAAATGCCTCTGGTCATTGGGATAAGGTGCACCTGGAACGTTACCCTTACTGGCTGCTCCCACAGCGGGTTCAATTCCTGTGTTATTTCCGGCAGATGGCGGTGTCCGTTGACCGCGTAGGCGAAGGCGTTTTCGTTCACTTCCGAGAGGTGGTTGGTAATTTTGAGGCTCCGCCCACCGCCTGACACACCCGACAGGCTGCTTAAGATGATGTCGGGGCTGATGATGCCCGCCTCGACCGCTGGCGCAAGGCCCAGGATGGCACTGGTGGGTTAGCAGCCTGGGTTGGCCACCAGCCTCGCCGCACGAATTTCATCGCGGTGCAACTCGGTCAGACCGTAAACCGCCTCCTCAAGCAACGAGGGTTTCTGGTGCTCCACTCCGTACCATTTTTCGTATTCGTCGGCTCGTTTAAAGCGGAAATCAGCGCTGATGTCCCCCACTTTGACGCCCTGTTCCAGCACCGGGATGCAGGCCTCCGCGCTGGCCTTGTGGGGCAGGGCCGAAAAGACAAGGTCGAGGCTGCCGCTCAGTTCCGGCTCGATGGTAAGGTCCAGGCTCTCCAGATGAGGGAACATCTCGCCCAGCTTCTGCCCGGCGGCGCTCCTTCCCGTGACAGATGCTATTTCCACCTCGGGATGGCGACGCAGGATACGGGCCAATTCCGATCCTGAGTTTCCCGTGACGTTGATGATTCCTACCTTCAATTTGCTGGCCCTCCTTTGTCGGCAGCCCGCATCGATGTTGGAAGATAAATGAACGGGCCACGCGTTAGCTTACGCAACAGGTGCCTATCTTAATTCACTCCGCCCCCATCAACACCGGGGGAACATGTGGGAGCAAATCGGGCTTTACGGCACCGGTTTTCGATTTCCTCTTGGTCTTGGCTCCATTATCCGTCTTGGCCATCGTTGCCATAAGACGCCGACGGGACGGGCACATTTCTCCGACAACGCATTCGCCGCACACCGGCCGCTGTGCCCGGCACACCCGCCGCCCGTGATTGATGAATGCCACGTGGAAGTTGAATACTTCCTCAGGTAGCACTTTGGCCTCCATCACGTCGTGGGCCTTGTCTGCATTGGTTTTGGAATCGATGGCCCGCAGTTGCTGACACACGCGGAAGATGTGGGTGTCGATCGCCACGGCGGGCATACCCAGGGAGAAGTTGAGGACGATTCCCGCTGACTTGGGACCGATCCCCGGCAACTGACGGAGCCATGCCTTGGCATCGGCGAGCGGCATCTATCGCAGGAACGACAGATCCAGGGAACCGCCGTTCAGTTCCAACACCTTCGCCAGCACTTCCTTGATCCGTGGGGCCTTTATCTTGGCCAGTCCGCCGGGGGCGATTGCTTTTTCGATTTCTGCTATATCGCTCCGAGCCACGGCGTCCAGCGATCCGAATTGATCCATCAAGCGGGCAAATGCGCGCCCGGAGTTGATGTCCGAGGCGTGTTGGGAAAGGATGGTGAAAACCATTTCTTCGGTGGGAGGCAGCCGTCGCTCCGCTGGGAACGGCCCGTATTCCTGAGTCATCAGCTCAACGGCCCGGGCAACACGGGCCGCTGACATCGTTGGGCTGCGGCGCTTGGCCTGCTTCCCGGTCACGGCGTAGATTCTAGCACCGGCAAGATGGATTTAGAATGAGAAAAGTCCGGCGAAAGCCCACTATGGTCGGGCCCGCCCTTGGGTTCAGAACAGGTGACAGGCGACGGTGTGCCTTGTTGAAACCTGCTTGACTGCCGGTTCCTCGAGGCTGCAGCGGTCCATGACGAACGGGCACCGCGTGTGGAAGTGGCACCCTTCGGGCGGGTTCAGGGGCGAGGGCACTTCGCCGGTCAAGATCATCTCCTCCTGCACCGTATCGGGGTGGGAAGGTAGAGCCGCCGACATCAGTGCCTTGGTGTACGGATGGGAAGGATTCTCAAACAGGTCCTTCACAGGCGACAACTCGACGATCCGTCCCAGGTACATCACAGCAACCCAAGTGCACATATAGCGCACTGTGGCGAGGTGATGGGCAATGAGCATGTAGCTCACGTTGTATTCCCTCTGCAGGTCCCTCAGCAGGTTCATTATCTGGGCGCGAATGGAGACATCCAGCGCGCTGACCGGCTCGTCCAACACGATGACCTTGGGATTGAGGGCCAGGGCGCGCGCAATGGCCAGGCGCTGCCTCTGACCGCCCGAGAATTCGTGAGGATATAAATTGGCGTGATAGGAACTCAGTCCCACGTCGTTTAGAAGCTTGATCACCCTGTCCTGGATTTCCCCGCGGCTCATTTCCCAATTGATCACCATCGGCTCGGCGACGAGGTCGCGCACCCGCATCCTGGGGTTGAGGGAACTCCAGGGGTCCTGGAACACCGCCTGCACCGAGCGGCGGTATTCCCGCCTTGTCTCGGCATCGGCGCTGTGTACGTCTTTCCCCTCAAAGAGGATTGAACCCTCCGTCGGCTCTTCCAGCATGAGCATCATCTTGGCTGTGGTACTCTTGCCGCAGCCCGACTCACCCACGATGCCCAGCGTCTCGCCGGGTTGAAGCTGGAACGAAACTCCGTCAACCGCCTTGATGTGGCCGGTAACCCTGCTTATAAGCACGCCCTTGGTAACTGGAAAGTATTTTTTCAGACCAACTGCTTCCAGCAGGGCCTGGCCCTCTCCTGCTCCGTAGCCTGGAAGATCCTGCTCATTGGAGGGCGCGTGTGCCGTAGTCATATCAGCTCAACCTCCAGCAAGAGGCGAAGTGACCTTCGCCTACCGAAACTCGCGCAGGGTACTCCTCTCGACAGTGGTCCATCACGTACTGGCACCGGGGCGCGAACGGGCAGCCAGGGGGGAGGTCGTGCAGCGTGGGAGGCTGGCCCTCGATGGAATACAACCGGTCAACGTCCTCATCCATCTTCGGCACGGAGGCCAGCAGCGCTTCAGTATAGGGATGGGATGGGTTGTTAAAGATGTCGCGAACGCTCCCCTGCTCCACGATGCGCCCGGCGTACATCACCGCCACTCGGTCGCACATCTTGGCAACGATGCCGAAGTCGTGGGTGATGAAGATCAAGCCCACGTTGGAGTCGCGTTGCAGTTCTTTCAGCAGGGCCAGGTACTGCGCCTGGATGGTGACGTCCAGCGATGTCGTCGGCTCGTCGGCGATCAGCACCTGCGGCTGGCATGAAATGCCGATGGCCCCCACCACACGCTGCCGCATGCCGCCGCTCATCTGGTGCGGATAGTCGCGCATCCGGGACTCGGCGGCAGGTATGTTCACCTTCCGAAGCACCGCCAGGGCCTGCTCCATTATCGAGCGCTTCGGGATGTCCTGGTGGATCCTGATCGCTTCAGAGACCTGGTTGCCGATGGTAAACACCGGGTTGAGAGAGGTCATCGGGTCCTGGATGATCAGGGCAATCTTGCTGCCCCGGACCCGGTTCATCTCGTTTTCGGAAAGTTGAAGCAGGTTCTCGCCGTCCAGGGTGATGCTGCCGGAAACGATGCGACCGGGTGGTATGGGTATAAGCCGCATCAGGGACAACATGGTCACCGACTTTCCAGAGCCTGATTCGCCGACAATGCCCAGCGTCTCCCCTCTCCGGAGGTCGAAACTAATCCCGTCTACGGCCTTGACCGTGCCCCACCTGGTCTGGAAGTAGGTGCGCAGATCCTCCACCTGCAGCACAACCTCCTGTTCCGTCGCAATTTCTGTTGCCATAATTTCCGTTGCCATAATTTCCGTTGCCTTCCCGCGTGGGTAGGGTCAGTTTACTCTATTTGCCGCAGTCTAGGATCCAACTTGTCCCGCAGCCAGTCGCCAAACAAGTTCAGCGACATAACGGTCAGCAGGATGGCTATCCCCGGCATGGTGGCTATCCACCAAGCGTCCGCCAGCCTGTCCCTGCCGTCCGCCACCATGGAGCCCCAAGCGGGTGTCGGTGGCGGCACCCCCGCACCAAGGAAACTCAGCACAGCCTCCACCAGGATCACTATGCCCACCTGCAACGTGGCGACCACTATCAGGGTGTTTATGGTGCCGGGAAAGAGGTGAACTAATAGAATGCGTAAGGTGGACGCACCGGACACCCGCGCTAAGGCCACGTAGTCCATGGTTTTCAGTTGCAGAACCTCCCCGCGCGTCATCCGCGCGAAACGCGGCCAGATCCACAGCGCCAATACCGCCACAATGATGCCCAGCGACTGACCCAGCGCTACTACCGCGACCAGTGCCACAAGAATCAGAGGCAGGGCCAGAATCATGTCCACCAGCCTCATGAGCAGTTCATCTACCCAGCCGCCATACCAGCCGGCCATCATCCCTAGGACGACGCCCACGGTGCCACCGACCCCGAGAGTCACCGCTCCTACAATTATGGAAATGCGGGCACCGTGAATGATCCGGGTCAAAATATCGCGGCCCAGGTGGTCCGTGCCTAGGAGAAACTTGGTGCTTCCCCCCTCTCGGGTCCGTACCTCTATGGTCTCACCCAGCTGGACAGCTCCATTGATCTCACGGGCCTCTTTCAGCCCAATCTGATTTCCTATCTGACCCAATGCCGGCGTCTCCACCACTATCTTGAGCGAGTACTCCGGTCCAAGCCATACGGGCGGCAGATTTCTTTCTTTCAAATACCCGATTGTGGCGCTGTGGGGGGAAATCCATGGAGCCAGAATACCTGTCACCAGCACCAGTGCAAGCAAAAATATCGGTATGACCGGCCAGCGCCTCAGGAAACTGTACGTCTGCCTGATGCGTCGGCTCATCGGCCGCGCGGGAATGGAAAGACTGCCGGTACTTGCCGCCATCTTGTCCAGCTCCTGTTGTCTATCCGTACCGGATCCGGGGATCAATGTAGCCGTAGAGGACGTCCACCAGGAAAGAGGCTGCTACGTAGATCAGGGTAAAGACCACCACTATCCCCTGGAGGAGTGGATAGTCATACGCCCATAAAGCCTGCACTGCCAACTGGCCCAGACCGGGCCAGGCAAACACCACCTCCGTGGTTAGAGAGCCCGCCACAAGGCTCCCCATGGTCACTCCGGCAAAGGTCAACGGCGGAATCATCGCGTTCCGCAAGGCGTGCTTCCAGATTACGGACCGCGGCGAAACGCCTTTGGCCCGCGCCAGCTTGACATACTCCGAGTCCAGCACATCCAGCATGGCCGAGCGGATGAGCCTCAATTGAGATGCCACGAAAAACCAACCCAGGGTAATCGCCGGAAGGAAGATGCTGTTCCAGTCATGCCGCCCCGATGGTGGCACCCAGCCCAGCTTTACCGCGAACAGAAAGATGAACATTATCCCTATCCAGAAAGGAGGCGCCGACTGCCCGATCAATGCCACCACCTTTCCGAATTGGTCCAGCAGGCTCCCACGTTGCACCGAGGAAAGAATTCCCAGTGGTATTCCCACCACCACGGAGAATAGGAAAGCGGCCGCTCCCAGCTCAAGAGTAGCCAGTACGCGTTCGCCGATCACCTCGATGGCGGGCCGGCGCTCTTTGATCGACTGGCCGAAGTCCCCGGTCACCATGTCTTTGATAAATATTCCGTACTGTTGATAGTAGGGCCGGTCCAGCCCGAGCAACTCCCCTAGCTCCTCCCACTGGTCCTCGGTGGAAAGTTCGTCGAGCATCAGGGTCCTGGGGTCTCCCGATGCCCTCGCCATGATGAAGATGACTAGGCTCACCGCCAGCAGGGTGATTATTGTGATGATCAGCCGACGCACTAGGAATCTTTGCATAACACCCCACTACGTTCGCCAGGATCTTCTGCGCCTCAGGTGAGTCTGCTACCGGCCGGGTAATCCGCGCTCTAGTGAGAGAGCGTTCCAATTTAGGTGGTTTGCCGCCGCCCCGACCGTCATTCCCGCCCCGACCGTCATTCCCGCGCAGGCGGGAATCCAGAGCTTTGCGCCCGTAGGACGGGGACTCAATCGAACCACCTGATTTGAAACGCTACCCTCCCGTGAAACCCTCTTGATTGGAATGGCTCTCTCTGAGAGGGTGAGTGACTTGTCCCCTCTCCCTCCGGGAGAGGGTTAGGGTGAGGGCGTCTCCCTGCTCGTATTAAGTTCGGCGGGCCGGGATTCGCCTCCATTTTCCCAGGCACAAGTGATATGTCTCACACCCTCTAAGTTCGGGTAATTCTACCTGCCAGACCTACTGCCCGTTAGGCATCCTCAGGGACTTTTGCCATGGGCACGAATTCTTACAATCGTGGCCTCGCAGTCGTGGGCCTCCTCACCATTGTTCCTTGGGCAATTCCCAGGGCCACTCCCACCCCGCTGGCCACCACGGTCGCACCAATGGCGACAAATGTGAAAGGTGCGATGCCGGGCTTGGCGCAGCACTCAACGACCTGTACCGCTGAGTACCACAGTCCGCCCCAGGACCCTCCCACACCGGCAATAATCCCCAGGGATATATTGAGTATCACTGTGGAACGGGCGTTGAAATTGACATTCAGCCACGCAGGTAAGGTGCCTAGCCCGGCTCCTATGCCGGCTGCTGATGTGAACAGCGCCAGCAACGTAATCTGCGAGGTTGCGCCCGCAAAGACGTAAAATCCCCATGCTATGGCCACTGCCACCATGCTGCCGGAAAACGATAACGCAAACCCAAGCACGACACGTACGCCCAAAAACACGATGAAAGGTTGAACGTTATCCAGTCTGAGTATCAGTCCGGCCATTACAACTCGCGAATCCTAAACGAAGGATCTGGGGTGGGGTTCTAGCCTCAAATCCCCAGATCCTTCGATGGCGTCCCAGCGACACTTTCCAACAAGGGAGAAGGTTTCCCGACTGCTTCTTCACCTATTCCCGGTGAGGCGTCCATTCAAGGGCTGTGATCATCCTGGAATCGGCTGTGGTCAGATGATCTGCCCAGTCGTCAATCCTGGGGCCCACTGGGTACACGATGTGCACGTTGTACAGCCCGATGTCCAGCGTGTTGTCCCACATCCACTTGCCCAATTCCTGGCTGACTTTCATGCGTTCGTCAAAGTCGAACGTGTTGATCGCCTGCTCTACCAGCTCGTCGATCCTGGGATGGCTCACCCCGCTGCTCCACCTCGCCGAGCTTACGTGGCAGCAGAGGAACCCGTTCATGGGATCAGGATAGGGGTGGGCGTTGTGGCAGGTTACTCCTTTGTTCGCCCGGGCAAATTGCCCGGTCACGAGAGTGGAGAATGGCAGCCTGTTCAGCTTGGCCCGGATCCCCACATCTTCCCACATGGCGGCTACGGCCTCACAGGCCTCAACCTCACCGGGGGCGTTGCGTATGGACGGCGTCAGGTCCAGGGAGAAGCCGTCGGGGTAGCCCGCCTCCACCAGGAGCTCCTTCGCTCGCTCGGGGTTGTATTCCCACTCCCAGCCCGGCAGATGGTACTGGTCCTGACCCAGCCACCACCACATGGCAGCTGGCTCGGCGTTCCCCTGGAACAGCTCGTTCACCAGTACGTCCCTGTCGATGGCGATTCCCATCGCTTCTCGCACCTTCCGCGCCCTCTCCCACTCTGGCGAACTGGGATCCGGATTGGGGGACACCCAAGGTGCCTCCGGGTCCCAACCGGCCGCCTCCTCCATTTCCACGTAGTAGGACCCGTATAAGCCTATATGCGCCTCGGTGGCCAGCTCCTGCCGCATGAATTTCATGCCGGGTATCTCAGCCAGCACGGGCAGCGAGTCCAGTGCCGTACTCGTGGCGGTATCTAGGGTAGTAGCTTGGAATCCTGCCAACCGCGAGGACTCCTCGGGAATCTCCCAGAATATTAACTCCTCGAAGTATGGTGTCTTGCGCCAATGGTCCTGGACCGCGTTGAACTTCCAGAACTCACCGGTGCGGTGCTCCATGATTTCCCACGGTCCTGTACCCGCACCGTTGCGGTTCATCTGCTCCTCGCCCTCTTGATCAACCTGTTTCTTGCTGAAGATCCAGGTAGCTGAAGCCCCCGGCCCCGCTATATACACGAAGATGTCCCAGGCGGGTATAACGGTATTAACCTCAACCGTGTAGTCATCTACTACCTTCGTATAACCCTCGTCGTGAAAGAAGACCCGTCTTACACTGCCGGCGGTGCCGCATGTGGAGCCTTCCGCGGCGCACTGTCCCAGGGAGTAAACGACGTCCTCTGCAACCAGTTCGCCATAGCCCTTGTGGAACGGCACCCCCTCCCGGATCTTGAATGTCCACACCTTGTTGTCTTCCGAGACGCTCCAGCTCTCGGCCAGCTCAGCTTTGTAATTCCTCTCGGCATCCCGCGTCATCAGGCCCTCGAGGGCGCCCAACTGGATGATCGCCCACTGAGGGTAGCTCGCCAGCCTGGCATGCCCCGTGTACGGCCCCAGCTCCCTGAACCCCACGTTCAGCGTGCCGTGAGGCGCGTCCCCGTCACTGTCCGCTGGCGCCTCTGTGGCAACCGGTGCAGTCGTGGCAACAGGGGTCGGCTCAGTCGCGGATGCCGCTGCTGCCTCCGCCGTCGGTTCGGGTTCCTCCGTATCCGAAGTTCCACAGGACACGCCCAGCACCAGCAATGCCGCCACCAGCACCAAGATAAGCAGACCGGGTTTCGACCATGGTAGACCGGACATCGCTATGCCTCCGCAGGGAAGTCTGTGCCAAGTCTCCGGGGTGGAACCGGGATCAGGTGCCTGCTGCCGTATCTTCGGCCATCCTTTCATCGATTTTCAGTTGATGGAGCCAATGAAATTGTGGTAAGAGTAGCAACCGTGAAAAACTGTGTCAATAAGAGAATAATTATATCTAGACTATATCTCTAATCCGTTAAATTATTCACAAAGTATTTATCCAATCGTATGTAGCTCGAAATCTTTTGATCCATCCGGGGGCATTGAGCCTATCCTAATAACCCGGCGGCTCTGAGAGCAATGAGTGCGCAGGCGAAATGAAGAAAGGCGATGTAATTCTGAGGGGACTTGTCCCAGCGCACCAGGATGCGCCGGAAACGGTTCAACCAACCGTGAGAGCGTTCCACCACCCAGCGCCGGGCCTTGAACCCAGCCTCCCGCTTGATGGCTTTCGCCTCCTCGCCGCGACTGCGGATGTGGGCGGTGAAACCGAACTCTTCCAACGTGCGGCGAACCTCGTCAAAGTCGTAACCCTTGTCCAGGCACATTCCCTGGGGTTGCTCGGGGCTGGGAGCTGGCCGCGGCACCGCCACGCTTTCCACCGTGTCCCGCACCAGCTTCATGTCGTGGCGGTTGGCCCCATCCACTGCCAGCCCTACCGGGATGCCTGGGCTTCGGTCAACAGACTGCGCTTGACGCCGCTCTTACCCCGGTCGGTGGGGTTGGGGCCGGTTTTTTTCCCCGCCCAGGGGCGATTTGGTCATGGCGCCGTCCATACTCAGCCAACTCCAGTCCAACCCCTTCAGTTCGTCATAGCGTTCCAGACCCACTCGCCACAGCTCCAAGAACACCCCGGCGGCAACCCATTCCTGAAAGCGCAGATGGGCGGTGGACCCAGAACAAATACCCGTGGCGTCCAACGCTTTCCACTGGCAGCCGGTGCGCAGCACATAGAAGATGCCATTGGCGCAGGTGCGGTCGGGAACCCGGGGCCGGCCGCCGCCGAACCGGTGGGTGTTCACATGTTCGGGAATCAGGGGTTCCAGCACTTCCCAAAGTTCGCCGGAAATCTGGAATCCGCCGGTGGTGGGATTGGTCTTGGCAGCCGGCCCAGCCCGCTTCGGACGGGGCGCCTTTAGGTCTTTCGCTTTGGTCATTGCCCCAGTCTAGGCGCAACCACGGCTTGGCTCCCCTTAACGGGCAGGGCAATCGCGTTATGGATGATAGACTTGGCTGGGTGAGGGAGCGAGGTTCTGTGGGAGGATGCAGGGAGTGATGGAGAAGGGGAAGGGCGGCTGGATCATGGAGTGTTTTGGAGGCATGGAGGATCCACGGATTGACCGGTGCAAGCGGCACCAGTTGCTGGACATCATCACCATAGCCATCTGCGCCGCCGACTCGTGGGTCCACGTGGAGATGTTCGGCAAAAGCAAGGAGGAATGGTTCCGCACCTTCCTCGACCTGCCCCACGGAATACCCTCCCACGACACTTTTGGCGACGTGTTCTCCCGTCTGGACCCGGACCGCTTCCAAGAGTGTTTCATGGATTGGAGCCGGGCGGTGGCCGACCTGCTGCCCGGAGAGGTGGTGGCCATCGACGGCAAGCCTGTCCTGAGCGAGGCCGAAGGGACGGTGCGCCGCTCCCACGACAACCGGGCGGGCAAACAGGCCATCCACTTGTTCAGCGCCTGGGCCTCTGCCAACGGTGTTGTTTCCGGGTAGGGGCGTCCACAAACAGGTGGATGGAAGTCGACTTTGGTTAACTTGCCACGACGGTTGATCGACACCAACTTGCTACTCAAGCCGTTCTCAATTTGCTGCCCGCATGGCACCGTGTATTCGCTGAACAGAGTAGTGGAGCAACTACGGGAGCCTATGTCTTCAGTGGCTGTCATGCTGGAAGATGATTGCTCAAACATTCCAGCCCACACAGGCTTTTCCGTAGCGCACAAGCAGAAGTTGCGGTGGAACAATCCCTTTGAGCGGCAAAAAATGGAATAGTTGGCGACAGAAAGTCAAACGGAGGCTGTTGACTGTGAAAAACCGCCTGCGCCAGCGGCAGATTCAATTGTCGTTGATCGGTTGTCATCAATGCCGCAGTCGTTCCGCGTAAAAATGGGTTTCCGGCACGCCGTCCGGATCGGATTCATCGCGATTCCCCGTCAGTTCATGAAGGGCCCGAAACAACACCCCCACGGTGGGCAGCTTGAATTGGTGGCACAGCTCCCCGATCCGCTCCTGCACGGCTACGGTGTCCGTCATCAGGCCACCCCCGCCAGCAGGGAGTCGTAGATTTTCAGGTCCGGCTGGGCGGACAGGGTGAGCGCCGGGGCCTGGGGTGGCTTGGGCTCGGCCAGGTCCCGCACTTCGGCATAGTCGAAGGGACGGCCCGTCTCCAGCAGCAGCGCCAGGGCGCTGTCCACCGTGGCCTCCATGGTGGTGGACGCCAGAAATCTGGCCGGAAAGTGGGATGGCGCTGGCGGGCAGGTATACTTGGGGCATCAAGCATAGCGAGGGATAGCAGTGCTGGGAGAGCGGTCGGATCAGAGGGGGCTGTGGGAGGCGGACCGGTTGTACTTGGACCACGTGGGCAAGGACACTTTCTACGGTCTGTTGGCCTCTTTGCGGGGCCAGTTGTTCCGGGACAGCGATTTCGCCGGGTTCTACTGCGCCGACAACGGACGGGACAGCGTGCCGCCCAGCCTGCTGGCCACGGCGCTGCTGCTGCAGAGCCACGACAAGGTGAGCGACGCCGAGGCCAAGGCCAGGGCCGACTTCGACATCCGCTGGAAAGTGGCCCTGGGAATCGAGATTGAGGACCGTCCCTTCGCCAAGAGCACGCTGCAGGTGTTCCGCGCCCAGCTGATTCTCCACGAGAAGGTGCGGACGGTATTCGAGTCCAGCCTGCGCTTGGCCCGGGAGTCAGGCTACCTGAAAAAGCGCGGGATGCGGGTGGCGTTGGACACCACCAACATCCTGGGCCGGGGCGCGGTGAGGGACACATACAACCTGCTGGCGGACGGGATCATCAAACTCATGAGAGCCTTGGCGTCCGTGGAGCAGACCACCTTGAGGGATTGGGCCGGGGCCCAGGGGTACAAGCGTTACTTGGGCTCCAGCATCAAGGGCGAGTCGGCCATCGACTGGTCCAACAAGAAGGCAAGGGCGGGGTTGCTGGCCACGATTGTGGCTGACGCGGACCGCCTGTTGGAGGTGGCCCGTCAGGCGCAGGAGGCTCTGGGGGAGGGCAGCCCTGAACGGCAGGGCATCGCGGCGGCGGCGGAGTTGCTGGGACAGTTGCTGCTCCAGGACGTGGAGCGCGCCGACGATGGTATCTGCCTCAGGGACGGCGTGAGCCGGGACCGGATGATGTCGGTGCACGACCCGGAGATGCGCCACGGCCACAAGAGCAGCAGCCGGCGTTTCGACGGGCACAAGGCGGCGATCGTGGTGGACACAGGAACCCAGTTGATCACTGAGGTGGAGGTGCTACCGGGCAACGCTCCGGACAACCTGGGGGCCCTGGAACTGGTGGAACGTAGTGAGGCCAACACCGGTGCGCCGGTGGAGGAGACGCTGGGCGACGCCGCTTACGGCGACGGCGATACCAGGCAGGCCTTCGCCGACGCCGGACGCACCCTGACTGCCCAGGTGCCGGGACGGCCCAACCGGAAACACTTCCCGAAAGAGGATTTCCTCATTGACCTGACGGCGCGAACCTGCACCTGTCCGGCAGGGCAGGTTACCCGTAACATCCGGCCCTATGGAACCCGGACCGGCCCCACGGGTCGAGTTCACCGGCTGCAGGGTTTCCGGTTCGACGCGGCAGTCTGCGGGGCATGCCCGCTGCGGTCCCAGTGCGTGGCCGGGTCGTCCGGGAAGGGACGAACGGTGCAACTGCACCCGCAGGAGGGTCTGTTGCAGCAGGCCCGCGCACTGCAGCAGAGCGATGCCTTTGCCGGGTACCGTAAGTGGCGGGTGGTGGTGGAGCACCGGCTGGCCCGGCTGGTACAACTGGGGATTCGCCAGGCCCGCTACTTCGGGCGGGCAAAGACGCGGTTCCAACTGTACCTGGCAGCCACAACCTGGCAGCCACAGTGGCCAACCTGACACTGGTGGCGCGAAAAGCCGGTCTTACGGGCGATATTGGTGGTGCTGCCATCGGCGACCGTGCCGCCTGCGCCGACACCGGCAGTACTGCAGCTAATTCCGGCACAATCCGGCTCGCTCAGATTTGGACGCTGGCGCTGCTGACGCCGGCCTTTCTGCCTGGCGCCATCCTCTCAACCAAGGCTTTTCATCCGCGTTTCTAGGTGGCCCCGCAGGATGAGGGCGATGCCGTCGCCGAGGCCGCGCACGTACACCGTGCTGCCGTCCTCCATCACGTTGGGCCAGGGCTGCATCTCCGAAATGCCCTGGCACTGGTCCACGATCTCTTCCAGCGGCGTTCCCCGCCGCAGGTGCAGGGAGACCAAGCGGCAGGCGAGCTCGGTGACCCCGTGCTGGAGGCTTCCGGCCTTGCCCAGGGAGCCGAAGACCTCAAAGGGGTTTCCGTCCTCGTCCAGGCAGACGGTGACGTACAGGTTGCCGAGTTCCGTCGCCAGCTTGGTGGTTGTGCTGGGCAGGCTTCGGGGCCTGGGGCGGGTCGTGGTGGCGGTCATTTGGCACCTCGCTTTTCTTGCAGGTAGGGCAGCGCCGGTGCGTACCGCTGGAAGCAGTTCGCCACCCTGAGGGCAAACTCCCTATCCCGGTCGTCGCCGATTCCCAGCAGGGTCCTGGCGATGGGTTCCTCGCAGTCTTCCTCCGCGTAGGTCGGGGTGAGGAAGGAGTCCCTGACCAGGTCCGGCAGTTCCTCCCACCGCTCCCGGCTGAGCTTCAACCCGCCGTGTCCGGCGGTTTCGACCCGCCAGACCCCTTCGGCCAGTTCCTCGATGTCCTGGGGGTAGCCCCAGGGCGTGTGCATCCTGGTTCCGGTCATGTCGTTTCCTCCTTGTGTTGTTTGGTCCGGTAGATGAGAAGCGGGGCCGCCCCGGTTGTCAGGGAACGGCCCTGTTGCCTGGGTGTGAGTCGTGCGGCAAACGCCCTACTGTTCGGCGCCGCTGTTTTGACCGGCCTCCGCATCCTGCCGCTGCTGCACCTTGCGGGCGGCCCGCTCCACCAGGGGCGTCAGTTCCGAGGCGGGCAGTTCGTCCAGGTCCCGGCCCGTCTGCCCACGCACCGCCTGCCGCACCCGCTCCTCGTCGAAGCCCTGGCTGACCCCCAGGTCCAGCAGCGTCTTGCGCAGGGCCGGGGCCAGGGTGTCGCCGGCGCCGCCGGCGGGCTGGCCTGCTACGTCGCCGTAGAGCGCGTTGCCGAACTGAGCGCCGAAGGTGCGCAGCGCCCGCTTGAGAGCGTCGGTCACCGCGCCCTTGAACGCCGTCTCATGCCCCTCGGCGGTCTCGTCGGAGACCGGCTGGAAGCCCACGTCGGTGCGGGGCGGCGCGCCGGGGACGGTGACCTTCACCGTGGCGGAGTAGGCCCGGATGCGCTTGACCTCGCCGGTCTGCGCGTTCACCTGGTCCAGCTCCCTGAGCAGCACGTCGCCCACAACCTCGTGACCCCAGCCGCCGAACCCGAAGATGCGGTTGGCCTGGTCGATGGCGGTGCGGCCCTCGACGTAGCTGAAGCTCCGGTTGCCCCGGCCCTTGCGCTGGGAGACCAGGCTGGCGTCCAGGGGCTGGGCCAGCTTCTCGGTGACGCTGGCGGGCAGGCTGTCCCACAGGAGGTCGTGGGCGGGGATGGTTTCGGTGGCGTGGCGCCCGTTCCCGTTGTGGTTGCCGTTGCCGTTCTTGGCGACGCCGTTGGCGGGGATGTCGTGGTTGGCGTTGCCGTTCTCGTGGCCGTTCGCGCTGCCGTTGACCTGGCCGTTGCGCTGGTGTCCGTTGTTGTTGGCACCGTTGCGGTGGTTGCCGTTGCCGTTCTCGTTGGACATGACGTATCTCCTTGAAGTTGTAATTCCGTGGTTGATGGAGGGTCGTGCGGCTTCCGATACAGGAAGCCGTGGGCGGGGCGAAAAGCCCCGGCAGGAGATGGGCAGGGGTAGCCCAAGGGGACCAGTTGGGAAGTGGGTGAAAAAGCGAAGGCCCGCCGGGGAAGGCGGGCCGGTAGAGGAAAGGTTGGGGGAGAGGGAGTGGACTAGAGGGCGTTGTGCGCCGCCCTTGCCAGCAGTCGGCGGAAGAGGGGTTGACCGTGGGGCGGCGTCGCCAGTTCGCCCAAGTCGGCGATGCCCTGGGGCAGGTTGACCACGGCGGCGCGGCGGCCCAGCAGTTCCTTGAGACCATCGGTGGCCGCCCTCCCCGCATTGTCGTTGTCGAAGGCCAGGAAGACCCGGGGGCAGCCCCGCAGGTTCGCCGCCACCTTGTCCATCCCTTGGGTGCCCAAGGCAGCGCAGGCGGGGTAGCCCCACGCCGCCAGCGTCAGGTAGTCGAAGACGCCTTCCGTAACTACGACCCAGGACGACGCCGGGCCGATACGGGCCAACCCAAGCACCGGCTTGGGGCCGGGCACCGCCTGGAAACGGGGCTTGGCGCCGGCGTCAACCGCCCGCCCGGTGAGCCAGCGGACCAGGCCGTGGGCCAGTTCGGGCACCACGATCATCCCGGCAAACCGCTCTGCGCCATGCTCAAGGACCAGCCCGCTGTCTCTGAGCCTCTTGCTGCCGAAGCCCGTCAGTTGCAGGTGTTCCCTCAACCCGCGTCCCGGAGCGTAGCCCAGGCCCAGTTCCATGACCGCGCCGGCATCAATGCCCCGCGAGGCCAGGTACTCCCTGGCGCTGATGCTGCGCCGCAGGTGGCCCGAGTAGAACCTTACCGCCGCCGCCAGCAGAGCCGGGTCCCTGGACGGAGGAGAAGCAGCCGGGGCGGGGTTCCTCGACGGGACCGGCGCCGGAACCACCGGACCCGTCCCATCGTCCAGGCGCCGGATGGCCTCGGACAGGGTCAGCCCTTCGGTGCGCTGAACGAAGTCCAGCACGTCGCCACCGGCGCCGCAGCCGAAGCAGTAGAACCGTTCGGTGTCGGCGTACACCGTGAAGCTGCCCTCGCCTTCCTTATGAAAGGGGCAGACGCCCTGCCGGACCCTGCCCTTGCCGCGCAGGGCGAAACCGGCCGCCTCCACCGCGTCGCCCAGGGGATGGCGGGCCTTGAGTTCCGCAATGTCCACCGTGGCGTTGGCTACGACCATGCCGCACCCCCTTTTTCCAGGTGCTTCAGCCCCCGCAGGCTGCGCCGGGAGACCGTCTTGCCCACCGGCCAGCGCATCCCCAGGACCGAAGCGACTGCCAGCGTGGTGCCGTCGCCATCCCTTTCCACCAGCGCCGCCGCCCGTCCCGTGGCCGGGCTGAAGAGGGCAGCGTTGTCTTCAGCGAACCGGCGCCGGGCGATGTCAAGCCACTCGGCGTAGAGCCACCGGAGTTGGCCGTCAGTGGCCTGTGTCGTGTCAACTTCCGCCAGCATTGCCAGCGCGCCGTCCAGGTCGTCGGCCTGCCTGAACCGCTGCGCCTCGTGGACGCTCCGGGCCAGGCTGGGAGTCGGCGCACTGTCCGTGTCCGGTTCCGTCCCGTCGCCCAGCACCGCCGACAGCAACCGGTCCACCAACTCCTCCAACCGGCCCTGTCCCGTGTAATCCATTGTCATCGTGGTCATGGAGTCCCTCCTTAAGGTTTCTGATTCGCCGCCTGTTGTTGCTGTGGCTGTCGCCCGTGGCAGTTACACCGGCAATTGGCCTGCCGCGACTTCGCCGCCTGTCGCCGGTCGCTGGCCCGCACGATCCGCCGCACCACCAGAGCGATGATGCCGAGGCCGACCAGGTTGAGGGCAAAGGCCTCGCCGCCGGTCCCGGTGAGCAGCGGCCCGGCGATGAGCAGGGCCACGGCCACCGCAATCGACGCCCGCTTGTGCCGCCTGATGAAGCCGAAGACCTTGAGCGTGAAGGTCTTACCTTGGTTGAACCTTTCCTTGATGCGAATGAACATGCGAACCTCCTGAGTTGTTGTTGACGCTGGGAGCCAGATTCGCTGCCCGGCGCCGGACGCACTCAGCCCTGGGTCAGACTTCGCAACGGAAAACGCCGGTTTGGGGGTTGGAGCAGGACGCAACTTGGCCAGGGTGGTATTCCGTCGCAAGGCGAATCCTGGGGAGCTACGTTGAGAGGAAAACGGAGAGGGACGCAGTCCCGTCAGTGGAAACTGCGCTTGAATGTGGAACGCCCAGCCAGCGGCTATGAGGCCACCGACAGGAACGTATTGAATCTGCGGTGCCGCTGCTCTAGTTCAGCAGGTGGGCCGCAAACGTGGGGAATCGGCCAGAGCTGTAGATGTGCTCCAACCGCGTTGTGAGGGGACAGCGAAGCGTGTCAACCGCTCCGCAGGTGAGTTCCGAAGGGGAAAGAGCTTCCTGGATACCGTCCTGTTGCTGGCTGACACCTCCTGGCAGTGGGACTTCCGTGAGTTTAGGGTCCGCCGTGGAAAGGGAATCAGGGATGCCGTTTGTTCCGGTTGCCACCTCCGTGTATCAGTCCGTGGGGCAGGGGTTCCGCCTTGAGTTGGGACACCGTGGGAAGCGCACCGCGCACGTCTGTGGTAAGGACTACCGGCTGCGGGCAGAGTGTCAATCACTCCAACCTGACAGCTATTCCCTCGTGGGCGCTCCGGGGAGAGAAGCCTCGATCCTCACGGAGCAGGCCCGGGCGAGCAGGGATCACGCCCCCAGGTTTCTAGGCAGTGGAAACACTGGAAAAGCCAGACAACACCGTGAGTATCCGGCCCCCGGAAGACCCCTGGCAAGGGTTTCGGGTCGGCGCCGCCCACATTGATTGCAAACACCCCGCAGGAAACCGGCAGGAATCGGGAAACCCGCCGGAACCGCCCTGAGACGGCGCCGGCGGGCTACCGCCGCCACCGCAACCGGGCCAACCGCAGACGGCTCCAAGCCGCCCTCAGCCACCGCCCCGGACTCAGCGCCCCCGCCACCTTCGCCAGCAACTCCAACCTGGCCCGCCGCTTGCTGAACTCATGCAGCGCCTTCAGACGCCAGTTCAACTGCGCCCCCCGATCCAGGCCCCGCAGCGGCTCCATCTCCGGCGGCAGGGTCAGCCCGTGCTCTTCCAGCAGGGCCACCTCCACCTCCAGAATCCGCTGGCGTGTTGACACCCACTCCAAGCCCTTGCCCTGGGCCGGGTGGCCGTCCCAGAGCTCCCGCCACTCCGCCACCAACGGCCAGGCGTCGCCGAAGACCTCCTCGTCGTCCTCAGCCGGTTCTGCCGTCACCAGATCGGGGTAACGCCTGCGGGACGCAGCCACCGCCACCGGCGCCGGACGCGGCAACCCGGTTCCGCCGCCGCTCCTGTTCTCCCCCTGAACCAGCCGCCGCTCCAGCCGCCGCATCCCCTGGGCGTGGGTCTCCCCAAGGGCCTGCATCCCCTCCCGCAGCTCACCCTCCAGCCGGGCCACCTGGGTCGTCAGCCCGCCGACCTGCCCCGCCAGCCCCTCCACCGCTTCCTCCAGTTCGTCCCGGGCGCCGCCGTCCCTTTCCACCAGGATCTTCTCCACCGCGTCCCGCACCCGCCGCGACATCCCCTGCTGCACGCTGGCCGCCACAGTCCGGGGGTCCAGGCCCAGCACCCGCCCCGCGCCCTTGTGCCCCCGCGACCGCACCAACGCCGTGAGCCGCAGCTCGTACACGTCCTCGACGACCTGGGCCGCCGCCTCGTCGAAGGCCGCACCCGGGTCCACGCCGGAATCAACGCCGCCGTCCTTCCCCCTGCCGATGGCCTGGTTCTCTCCGCTGGCAGCGCCGTCACCGTCGCCAACCGGATGGTCCGGGGCGCCACCCTCGCCAACGCCAGCGGGATCGCCCGCATCGCCGGGATCGCTGCCGGGGCTGCCCGCCGTCCTGCTCTCGTCCTGACTCATGCTCATCCCTCCCGGTGCAAAGTGCACCTTTCCAATAGGGGCCTTGCACCCCCGTCCTGATTTCCCCGGACTGCAACCTGCGCCCCTCAAACGGGGCCGATGCACCCCGCGACCGGAACCGGCCCTGGACTCCAAGTGTTTGCAAACCTGCCGCTGAGATGGGGCTGCACCCCCCATTTCAGCTACGAATCCCCTCCCGTCCACCAATGCAGTCGGAGTCCCGATTCCTGTACACGTCCATAACACCACGCCGGACCGCCGAAATTCCATGCCTCGAAAGGGGGGGTGCGCACACCCCCCCTTTCGAGGCATTACGACCGCCCAGCCCAGCCGCCAGACTTGGTTCCCGAACATCCGGTCTCAGACCGACGGATAGGAGGCAACCATGTTCCGGAGTTTCCTTCTCAAGACCATCAGAGCCAGAAGGCTGACCCTGCTCGCGGCGGCACTGCTGCTTTCGGCCCTAGTACTACAACGACGGTTTACATGGTGCATCCATTTTTTGAGGCTAGTTTGTATCTGGCGAGACATTGCACCCGCGATCCAACCGCAGGTGGCTGGGGACCACACAGGAAGCATCAGCCGTCCTTTTCCACAAAGCGTCGTTGTAGTACTAGTTGCCATACCCGCCAGCGGCGCCGCCCTGGCCCAGTCCCCGCCCCCCGACACCGACAGCGTCATCCTGGTCAACCGCGACCGGCAGATGGTGGAGCGGAAGAAGGAGGGCGACTTCGTTGCCCGCCCCATCCTCAGCCGCCAGACCGACGTCCTCTTCTACGCCATCCGCCACCCCGACACCGGCGACTGGCTCACCAGCACCTACCGGGTCAGGGGCGGCGAGAAGCACCTTTCCGAGGGCTGGGAGTACACCTTCGAGTATCCCGCCCTGGACGAGCAGCCCGAGCTTCACCCCGAACAGGGGTATCTCCTGGTGCTGGCCGTCCCGCGCATCGGCGGCGGCGACCACCACGTCTTCCACGCCCTGATTCCCGTCCACCAGCCCAACGGGTTGTGGGACAAGGTGCTGGGCGCTCTCGACCCGGACCGCTGGGCCAAGGCCGGCGCCAAGTGGGTGATCCAGGGAGTCCACGGGACCCTGTGCGGCGTGGTGCAGCAGGTCTCGGCCAGCGACCTCGACGAGTGCCGGGGAGGGTAGGGACGTATGACGGACATCCTCACCGGCACTCCCCCGGACCTCACCTACCTGCATCCCTTCATCCAGCAGGCCTGGATGGTGGTCTGGGCCATCACCTCCGGGGCATTGGCGGTGATCCTGGGCTGGATGGGGCTGAGCTTCATCGTCCAAGAGCACCTGGGCCGCCACCAGTCGGGCTGGCGGGAGATGGTGCCCCGGCTGGTCCTGGGCCTGACCGCCGCAGCGTCTTCGCTGTGGTGGTGCGCCCTGGTCATCGACGTGGCCCACGCCGTCTCCCAGTTCATCGCCGTCTCCCTGAACGTAACACCGGGCGCCCTGCTGCGCGCTCCCCTGGAGCCTTTGCTGACCGCCGTCGAGGCCGCCAACACCGGGCTGGCCGTGTTCATCGCCCTGCTCTACCTGGTCTTCGGCTTCTTCGTCCTCTACCTGCTGGTGCAGATGATCCTGCGCCTGGCCCTCATAGACATCCTGCTCTGCCTGGCGCCCATCGCGTTGGGGCTGTGGATTCTGCCCCACACCGCCGGTTGGGGAAAGCACTGGCTGCGGCTGTTCATGACCACGGTGTTCCAGCAGGCGGTGCAGCTCATCGCCGTGGCCCTGGCCTTCGCCTTCCTGGAGGACTTCGCGGCCATCGCCGCCTTCGAGCCCTCGGAGGACCTGGTCTGGAAGCTGCTGATGGCCATCGCCTTCATGTACCTGGCGGGTCGTGTCCCCTCGATGCTGGGGCACCACGGCACCTTCGACGCCTGGCTGCACACCCTCTACTTCGGGATGTCCCTGCCCGGTTCGATGGTGCGTTCGGGTCGCGCCCTGGGGCTGATTGCCGGTGGAGCCGCCGGAGGACCGGCGGGAATGGCGGCCGCGACCGCCGCCGCAGCGGCAACCAACACCGCCGCCAGCACCGCCGCCAACGCGGCCAGCTCGGCGGCGAACAACGCCACGCCCCGGAGCCAGGGGCCGTAGCGACGGCAGGAACCACGACAACCACGGGCGGGAACCGGGTTCCCGCCCGTGGCAAGCCCGCAACCCAATGACCCGAGGAGGTGGAGCCATGTGCCAGTAGCAGACCGGGACCAACCCGCAAACGGACAACCAACCAAATCAATCTCAAGGAGATAGAGAAATGTCAGACCTGACACAGACCATATCAAACCTGGTGGGCATCCTGCTGGGGCTGGTGGGCGTCGTCGGCGTGGGCTACTTCATCTACGGCGCCTACATGTACCTGACCGCCAGCGGAGCGCCCAACCAGATGGAGCGCGGCAAGGCGGCCATGATGACCGCCCTGGCCGGAATCGTGCTGGCCCTGGTGGCCTACGGCGTGGTGGAACTGGTGATGAACGCCGTCGTCGGCAACCCGGTGGACCCGACCGTGCCCGACCCCACCAACTCCGGTACCCCCTCCGTCGGCGACGGCGACGGCGGTTAGGAGGGATGGAATGAGAGAGCATGAAGTCCCCACCCACGTTCAGGCCGAGGACAAGGTGCTGCTGTGGTTCACCTTCCCGCAGATCGTGGCGGTGGTGGCGGTGTGCGCCCTGGCCTACGGCGCCTACCACTACCTGCCCTTCGGCCCGATGGAAGTGCGCCTGGCGGTTGGCGTGCTGATCGGAATCGTGGGCATCGCCCTGACCGTGGGGAAAGTGGGAGGCCGGGGGCTGCGACTGGTGGCCGCCGACCTGCTGAAGTTCAACCTGGGGGCCAGGCGCTACGCCGGGTCCCCAGCCCAACTGGCGCTGAGCGAACCGCCCGCCGCGCCGGAGGCCAAGCCCGACCCGCTGCGGCTGCTGGCCAAGAAAGCGGCCGGCGGGCTGGGCAAAGCGGTGAAGGCGGCGCGCAAAAAGGGGCGCGCTCCCTTCCGGCCCCACAGCTAAACCAAAGCCAAGGTGAAAAGCGCAGAGACATGGGGTAAATTTGTGGAGGAACGGGGTTACTCTATCTGGGAACGAGCGAGGGGTGGTGATGGGTGCGAGGGATATGGAGCAGTTTCTCGAACGATGGGAGATGGATGTGCCAGGCGTGCGCCGGCGGATGATTCTGGCGCCGGTGCCCCGGGAACGGGAACGATGGTACGCCCTGTGGCTTCTGACCCAAGGTTGGACCGCTCAGGCTACCGCCGAGGCGCTGGAACGGGACCCACACACCATAGGACGGTGGGCGTCGGCCTTCGGAGAGGGAGGTCCTGCGGCCCTGATATTCGAGCAGACCGGTGGTTCCCCCCCGCCCTCGAAGCGGCGCAGCAGGCGACGCTGAAAGGGGCGGTGCAGGAGTTGCCGGCCAACTCAGGCATCGAACTGGCCAACTGGAACTGGAAGGTGGTGCGTCAGTTCCTCACTGAGCGCTTCGGTATCAGCCTGAGCCGCAGCACCTGCCTGAACTATCTGCACCGGCTGGGATTCGCGTTCAAGCGCCCCAAGAAACGGCTGCTCAAGGCTGATGCGGAGAAACGGGAATCCTTCCTGGCGGAGTACGCCGCCCTGCGGGAGGAGGCTCGCAGAACCGGAGCCAAGATATTCTTCGCCGACGAGGCCCATTTCCGTGCTGACGCCGAACTTCGGGGCAAATGGGTGCTGAGGGGAGAGCCTGCCTTGGTGGACTCGACCAGCCCGAGGTACGGCGAAAAGGCCAGCTACTACTCGGCGGTGTGCTTGGAGACCGGCGAGGTGGATTGGATGGAGCTGGAGGGCAACAGCAACTCAGGAACATCGGCAGCCTTCCTGGAACAGTTGCGCGAGCGGCACAGCGGTCGTTTGAACGTCATCTGGGATAACGCGCCGGCGCACCGTGGCGAGGCGGTGAGGGATTACCTGCGTACGCCAAGGCTGAACCTGCAGCTGATGAACCTGCCGGGCTACAGCCCGGACTTCAACGCCGATGAGGCGATTTGGGGCTGGGCGAGAGAGGAGGCGACGGGCAACCTGTGTTTGGGAACCAAGGCCCTGGTGCAGGAGAAAGTCGCCAACTTCTTGGAGGGGCTGGCCGGACGGAAAGAGGAGGTCAAGCGCCGCTGCCGCACCATCCTGCAATCAAAGGCTGAAGGGTTATTGCGTAACCCCCATTCCGGTCCCCAATACCAGCCATATGCATATCCCACCTTGGCTTTGGTTTAGTTCGGCAAGCGGAGACCCGGGGGCAACCAGGGAGTCAGGGCCAACCGGCCCGCCGTCAACGAGGCCAGGGAAAAGAAACCCTGGTACAAGCTCCTGGCCGTGGCCGCAGTGCTGGCCGCTGCGGTGGCTGTCATTCCGGCCACGGCGCTGGCCGACGACCCCGAAGACCCGGGCTGGCGGCTGGACGAAATCTACTTCGTGCCGCCGGACCCGGTGCCGGGACGGCGCATCTACGTGGAACGGCTGGCCGTCTCCGGCGACACCGCCGCCGTTACCTTGCGGGCCGCCCACGACCTGGACCTGCGGGTGCGGGTCTACGGCGGACGGACTGGACGGACCCTGAAGATGGGCGCGAGGTCCACCTTCCGGTCCGGCGAGGCCAGGAGCTACAACCTGACCCTGGACGGCCCCCTGCCGTCCTTCACCTTCTCCTGGGCCGACGCATTGGGACGGTCGGGAGCGGTGTCCCTGAAGAGCCACCAGATCCCCTACCCCCTGCCCACCGCCGACGGCGGGCTGTGCGGCCTGGAGGTCACCTCCCTGGAGTGGACGCCGGGGCAAATCAGCGGCGTCATCGCCTCGGAGTGCATCGCGGAGACCCGGCAGGAGGTGGACCTTCCGGTCTACGGCGGCCACTTCAGCCGGACGGTGCCCGCGCTCTTGGACGCCACCGTCACCCGCATCTCCGGAAGGGTCAACGTCGAGTCGGGAGCGCACCGCGCCACCGCGACGTTTGTCCAGGGCGGTCAGACCCGCTTCCGGCTGCCCGTGTCCAACAGGAAGGTGGTCCACAAGCTGGAAATCACGGCGGACCTGGCGGCCACGCTGAACGTGCCGCTGCCGCCCATGTTGCAGACCACCCACCACCCGGCCCGGACCGACGTGTACACCCGGCGGGTGACCTGCCGCTGCGGCGAGAGCTCGACGACCAAGACGGTGCGGATATACGTCTATCACCGGGAGCACGTGCGGGCCGTGGAGACCCAGCGGTCTCCCATCACCCGCACCCGGCCGGAGGCGGTGCCGGTGGCCCTCGGCGGGGGCGTGGGCGCCGACGACCCCTACCAGCCACTGCACGTTCCCCCGCCCACACCCCCGCCGCCAAGGGCGGAGCAGACTCCGGTGGGCGACTCCAGCTGGTGGAGCTGGCCGTGGTAGGGCGCATTGCAACCACCCTCCTCGCCTCCGGCGCGGCGCTGGCCTCCGTGGCCGCCGCCGCGCCGGACGAACGGGCAAAGATGCTGGAAGCCTTCGACGCGGTGCTGACGGGCATGGCCTACGCCGGAGTGGGCCTCTGTTTCTTCGCCATCGTCTGGGCGGGGTTCGTGCTGATGGCCGAGGGCGCCGAGGGCGAGGGAAGGGGGAGAACCAGGAACGCCGTAATCATGGCCGTGGTCGGGCTGGTGGTGGTCCTGATGGCCAAGGCCATCGCCCTCGCATTGAACAGCAGGCTCGGGCCAATCCTGCCCATCCCATAGAACCAGAAAGGAGATTCAACGATGAAAGCAACACTATCCAACATCAAAAGACCGACCGGACGCGGCAAGACCGATAACAACCAACACCACGACATCGAATCCATTGAAGGAACGGCGGAACCCAAGCCGCCACCGCCGTTGTCCCTGTTCTTCATGCTGTCCCACCTGGAAGAGGACGGGCCGGTGCGCCTGGACGGGGTGAAGCTGGCGGTGCTGGAGGTGATGGGGCTGGAGCTGGACGAACCCAAGCTCGGGGCCTTCGCCGGTTCCCTGAACGCACTGGACTTCCCGGTGCAACTCTTGGTGCGCCAGCACCCGCCGGTATTGGCGACCCTGCGGAACACGCTCACCGAGGCCCAGCCCGAAGACCTTCCCCAACAAACGAAGGAGGCCGCCGACTCCCTGGGACGGCTGTTGACCGGTCTGGAATCCCGCGAGGGCATCCTGGACCGGCGTTTCTACGCCGTCTGCGAACACGCAAGGGCCGACGAAATGCGCGGCCTGCTGGCAAGGGCCGGATTGGGCGTATTCCCCCTGAACGGCCAAGCACTGCGGCTGTTGCTGCTGGCCTCGGCCCTGGGCGGCTCCCCCAACGAGCGCGACGAGGGCGAGGATTGGGAGGTCGAGGTCAACCGCCGAGACATCCGGGTCGGCAACCACCTGATCCGTTCGCTGCACCTGGGCAAGTGGCCCCGCTCCCTGGCCCCAGGCTTCCTGCAAGGGCTGATGGCCGCCGGAGCCCCCATGGACCTGTCGGTCCACCTGGGCGCCATCCCGGCGGAGCAGGCCGCCCGCACCCTGGAGTGGCAGAAGGTCCGCTTCGAGTCGGCCCAGAGCCTTTCCCTTAACCGGGGCCGCAGCCTGTCGCCCGAGGCGGAGATCGCCCTGGAGGACGTGAGCCGTCTCCGGGACGAGGTGCAGCGGGGCCGGGAGCGGCTGTTCCACGCCTCCCTGTCGGTGACGCTCCACGCCGCCGACCGGGACGGGCTGAAGGAGTTGACCCAGAAGGCCCGCGCCCACTTCGCCGCCACCCTGGGCAAGCTGGACAACCTGGCCTTCCGCCAGCGGGAGGGCCTGCTGTCCACCCTGCCCCTGGCCCTGAACGCCGTGGCGGTCTGGCGGACATTGGACACGTCTTCACTGGCGCGGCTGTTCCCGTTCTCGCCCCCGGACCTGGACACCAGGAGCGGCACTCTCTACGGCATCGACCTGCGGGCCTGCGCCCCCATCGTCTACGACCCCTTCGACGGGACGCACCTCAACGCCAACACCGCGGTCCTGGCCCGTTCCGGTTCCGGCAAGTCCTTCGCCACCAAGCTGGGCGTGCTGCGCGGCATCTGCCGTGGGGTGCGGGCCTACGTCATCGACCCCGAAGGCGAGTACGCCGACATGGCCCGCGCCGCCGGTGGGCGCGTTCTCTCCCCCGGAATCGCGGGCCAGGGGATGAACCCTTTCGTCATCGACCGGGGCGACTCGGAGGAGCTTTTGCAGCGAATCGGCAGCCTGCGGCGTTTGATCGAGGTGATGGTGGGGGAGCGGCTCAGCGCCGAGCGGCGCTCCTCCCTGGACCACGCCCTAGCGGGCTATTACGCCGAGCACCGGGAGCGCACCGGCTTCGGCGACTTCTACCAGTACCTCCAGGACGAGGGAGATGGCGACATCGCCCACCTGTTGCGGCCCTTCGCCACCGGCAGCCTGCGCCACCTGCTCTCCGACGAGGGCGACGACCTGCTGACCCACGAGGCCCTGGTCACCGTCTTCGACCTGCACCTGCTGGAGCCGGAGCTTCGACCGGCGGCGGCGATGGTCTGCACCGAGACGGTGTGGGCCGCCGCGGCCCAGGACCCCCGGCCCCGCCTGCTGGTGGTGGACGAGGTGTGGAGCATCATGCAGCACCCCGAGGGGGCGGCCTTCATGGTCAGCATGGCCAAGCGCGCCCGCAAGCACCGGCTGGGGTTGCAGTTCATCACCCAGGACGTGCAGGACCTGCTCTCCGAGGACTCCTCCCGCGCCATCACCGGCCACTCGGGCAGGGCGCTGTTGCAGAACGCGGCCTTCAAGCTGCTGCTCCAGCAGGACGCGGCGGCCATCAGCACCGTGGGCGAAGCCTTCGACCTCCCGGTGGAGCTGCAACGCTGGCTCCTGTCATGCCCGCGCGGGGACGGGCTGCTGCTGGCGCGCGGCAACCGCTTTCCGGTGCGCATCGAAGCCACCCCCGAGGAGACCGAGGTCATCGAGTGGCGGCCCGGCCCGCGTCATTAGTCCGCAGCGCCGGATCCATTACCGAATCCATAACGGAGGCAACCAACATGAATACCAACGTCAGGAAATTGCTCTTCGGCGACGGCCGCAACAAGCGTCCCCCGGTGCTGCTGGCGGTGACGCCGCCCCGCACCGGGGAGCGGACGCTGCTGGGCGTGGAGAACCTGCTCCAGTCCATCGCCGTCCCCGAACCCTTCGCCCTGGAGCTGGCCGGGGACATGGACGGCGTGACCCTGCTGGCCCGCTGCCAGGACGGCCAGGTGGTCAGGCAGCAACTCTCCGCCCACTACCCCCAGGCCCGCATTCGGCAGGTGCCCGTGGACGACGACCCCATCTTTGTCCACGGGGGCGAGCAGGCCTGGGGCCTGACCCTCCGTTCCGGCGGGCCGGAGTACGTGCCCCTGCGCACCTTCCGGGACGACGACCTGCTGGACCCCGGCTCCGATCCCCTGCTGGCCGTCATCGGCTCCCTCTCCGCCCTGCGGCCCGGCGAGCGGGTACTGGCCCGTCTGCTGCTGCGCTCCCTGGGCCCCGACTGGTCCCAGGCCCACCAGCAGAAGGCTTTCAAGAACCCCGGCCAGCAGCGGCCCGATCCCTCCTACACCTACCAGACCAAGCCCCTCCAGCTCGACGGCGTGACCATGGCCGTCCTGGGCGCCGGGGCGCTGGCGGCCCTCAGGGGCTACCTGTGGGTGCAGGATGGGGAGATATGGAAGGCCGCGCTTCTTGGCGCGGGCACGGCCCTGGGGCTGGCCGTGGGCGGCTGGGGCTGGTGGCGCTGGAAGCAGGCCCGCAGCCGGGTCTACGATCCCCTGCTGATCAAGGAGAAGGTGGGCCGCATCGCCTTCGACGCCGAGCTGCAGGTCACCGCCGTGTTGCCCGACAGCGCCGGGGAACAGCGGGCCAGGGAAATCCTGGAGCCGGTGGCCGCCGCCTACCGCCACTACGACCATCCCGCCGGGGCCAGGTTCAAGGTGAGCGGCGTCAAGCCCCTGGCGCCCCTCGCCAACCTCCACCCCACCGGGCCGGGACTGCTCGGCAAGCGCAGCGTCCTGGGCGTGCGGGAAGTCGCCGCCCTGTGGCACCCGCCCGGCGAGGGGGACGAGACGCCCCTGGTGGAACGCTCCGGCTCCAGGGCGCTGCTGCCCTCGGCCCGGGGGGTGAAGGGCGGCGCCCTGGTGGGCGAGACCACGGCGGGCAAGGACCGGGAGATCCGCTTTCCCCAGGACCTGCTGCGCCGCCACCACCTCTACGTGGCCCGCACCCGCATGGGCAAGTCCACCCTGATGCACCACATCGTCGCCCACAAGCTCAAGGAGAAGGCGGCGGGCCGGGACACCGACGCCATCGTGGTCGTCGACCCCCACGCCGACCTGGTGGCCGGAATCCTGGAGCAGGTCCCCGAATCCCTGGCGGACAAGGTGCGGCTCATCGACCTGGCCGAGGCGTGGGGCTCTCCCGGCATCAACCTGCTGGACACCCGCATCTTCGCCGACCGCGACCGCACCGCCGACTCGGTGGTGCGGGTGATGCACGGCCTGTGGGAGCAGTGGGGTCCCCGGATGCAGTCCATCCTGGAGCACACCGTGAAGAGCCTGCACGAGGCCAACGAGCAGGTGGAGGCCGACCGGCAGTACACCATCCTGGACGGGCTGAGGCTGGTGGCCGACCCCAAGTTCCGAAAGGAGGTCCTGGAGAAGGTGAACGACCCCTACCTGCTGCGCTTCTGGGCCAGGGACTTCCTGGGCTGGAACCGGGAGCGGCGGGGCGAGGCCATCGCCCCGGTGCAGACCCGCCTGGCCTACTACGCCTCCTCCAAGAAGGCCCGGGCCATCCTGGGCCAGTCCCGCTCCACCATCGACATCCGCCAGACCATCCTGGAGGGGGGCGTGCTGCTGGTGTCCACCGCCCAGGGCAGCGTGGGCCGGGACGTTTCCGCCCTGGTGGGCGCGTCGCTGCTCAACCTGGTGGACTCGGTGGTCCGGGAGCAGGAGAGCCTGCCCCTGCCACAACGGCGGGGAGCGCTGGTGGTCGTGGACGAGATGCAGTCCATGCCCGGCGTCGATTACGAGTCCATGCTCAGCGAGCTGGGCAAGTACGGCGCGTCCTTCATCCTGGCCACCCAGAGCCTGGCCAAACTGGAGGACCTCTCCCGCACCATGCGCGACACCATCCTGGCCAACGTGGGCTGCCTGGCGGTGTTCCAGGTTGCAGGCAGCGACGCCCGCCACCTGGTTTGGGAGCTGGGCAAGGACCGGGTGAGCGAGGACGACATCGTGTCCCTGGACGTGCATCACTGCTACGTGCGGGCCACCGTGGGCGTCGAGCGGATGCCCGCCTTCTCCATGATGGTGCTGAAGCCGGAGCCGGGCGACGAGGCCGTCGCCGCCCGCATCCGCGCCGACGCTGCCGCCTACCTGCGGCCCAACGATGCCGGGGACGCCGAGGGCCGCCGCCAGGTCGGCGAGTACCGCCGGCTGCTGGCGGGGCGGCAGCAGGACGGCGCGCAAACGCCGGGACAGAACGCGACCTCGCCGCCACCCACCGGAGACGACGGCGGCGACGGGGAACCCGACGAGGTGAGCGAGTACCGCCGGCTGCTGGCGGCGATGGAGGAGGACGGGGAATGATACCGGCAGGTTGCGAGACCGACATTCTCCGCCGCCTGGCGGAGCTGCCCTTCCTGGACCGCCTGGAACTGGCCGCCGTCTCCGGGCGGTCCCGGGGCGCAGTCTACGAAGCTATCGCAAAGCTGACCGCGTGGGGGATGGTTGACGCCATCCCCCACGCTACGCCCCTGATACCGCCGGTCCGTCGCTACTGTCTCACCGCCGAGGGCCTGCGCCGGCTGGCCGCCGACGAGGGCGTCGCCGTCGACCAACTGCTTGACACCCGGCCCGTCTCCGCCCGGTGGCGTCGCGTGCTGCTGGAACGCCTGGACGCCCTGGCCGTCATCTACCGGGTCGCCGCCTCCTTTCCTCACGCTGAACGTTTCCTGCGTTTCCGGTGGTACCGGGCCGGTCCCCTGGACGCCGGTATCACCTTGCCCGGCGGCCGCACCCTGGCGGTGGTCCGGCTGGGCAACGCCGCCGACCGCACAGCTTTCGCCAAGCGGTTGTGGCGGCTCTCCGAGGAGGCCTGCCCTGACGCCGTGCTGCTGCTGGCCCCGGACAACGTGCGGCTGCGCCAGGCGAGCCGGGCCCTGGACTCCCTGCCCCTGCTGGGCTTCCTGGCGCTAGAAACGCGGATGAAAAGCCTTGGTTGAGAGGATGGCGCCAGGCAGAAAGGCCGGCGTCAGCAGCGCCAGCGTCCAAATCTGAGCGAGCCGGATTGTGCCGGAATTAGCTGCAGTACTGCCGGTGTCGGCGCAGGCGGCACGGTCGCCGATGGCAGCACCACCAATATCGCCCGTAAGACCGGCTTTTCGCGCCACCAGTGTCAGGTTGGCCACTGTGGCTGCCAGGTTGTGGCTGCCAGGTACAGTTGGAACCGCGTCTTTGCCCGCCCGAAGTAGCGGGCCTGGCGAATCCCCAGTTGTACCAGCCGGGCCAGCCGGTGCTCCACCACCACCCGCCACTTACGGTACCCGGCAAAGGCATCGCTCTGCTGCAGTGCGCGGGCCTGCTGCAACAGACCCTCCTGCGGGTGCAGTTGCACCGTTCGTCCCTTCCCGGACGACCCGGCCACGCACTGGGACCGCAGCGGGCATGCCCCGCAGACTGCCGCGTCGAACCGGAAACCCTGCAGCCGGTGAACTCGACCCGTGGGGCCGGTCCGGGTTCCATAGGGCCGGATGTTACGGGTAACCTGCCCTGCCGGACAGGTGCAGGTTCGCGCCGTCAGGTCAATGAGGAAATCCTCTTTCGGGAAGTGTTTCCGGTTGGGCCGTCCCGGCACCCGGGCAGTCAGGGTGCGTCCGGCGTCGGCGAAGGCCTGCCTGGTATCGCCGTCGCCGTAAGCGGCGTCGCCCAGCGTCTCCTCCACCGGCGCACCGGTGTTGGCCTCACTACGTTCCACCAGTTCCAGGGCCCCCAGGTTGTCCGGAGCGTTGCCCGGTAGCACCTCCACCTCAGTGATCAACTGGGTTCCTGTGTCCACCACGATCGCCGCCTTGTGCCCGTCGAAACGCCGGCTGCTGCTCTTGTGGCCGTGGCGCATCTCCGGGTCGTGCACCGACATCATCCGGTCCCGGCTCACGCCGTCCCTGAGGCAGATACCATCGTCGGCGCGCTCCACGTCCTGGAGCAGCAACTGTCCCAGCAACTCCGCCGCCGCCGCGATGCCCTGCCGTTCAGGGCTGCCCTCCCCCAGAGCCTCCTGCGCCTGACGGGCCACCTCCAACAGGCGGTCCGCGTCAGCCACAATCGTGGCCAGCAACCCCGCCCTTGCCTTCTTGTTGGACCAGTCGATGGCCGACTCGCCCTTGATGCTGGAGCCCAAGTAACGCTTGTACCCCTGGGCCCCGGCCCAATCCCTCAAGGTGGTCTGCTCCACGGACGCCAAGGCTCTCATGAGTTTGATGATCCCGTCCGCCAGCAGGTTGTATGTGTCCCTCACCGCGCCCCGGCCCAGGATGTTGGTGGTGTCCAACGCCACCCGCATCCCGCGCTTTTTCAGGTAGCCTGACTCCCGGGCCAAGCGCAGGCTGGACTCGAATACCGTCCGCACCTTCTCGTGGAGAATCAGCTGGGCGCGGAACACCTGCAGCGTGCTCTTGGCGAAGGGACGGTCCTCAATCTCGATTCCCAGGGCCACTTTCCAGCGGATGTCGAAGTCGGCCCTGGCCTTGGCCTCGGCGTCGCTCACCTTGTCGTGGCTCTGCAGCAGCAGCGCCGTGGCCAGCAGGCTGGGCGGCACGCTGTCCCGTCCGTTGTCGGCGCAGTAGAACCCGGCGAAATCGCTGTCCCGGAACAACTGGCCCCGCAAAGAGGCCAACAGACCGTAGAAAGTGTCCTTGCCCACGTGGTCCAAGTACAACCGGTCCGCCTCCCACAGCCCCCTCTGATCCGACCGCTCTCCCAGCACTGCTATCCCTCGCTATGCTTGATGCCCCAAGTATACCTGCCCGCCAGCGCCATCCCACTTTCCGGCCAGATTTCTAGTAGTCCATCAGTGTTGGATTGAGGGATAGAGGGACTTGAGCTTAATGCGTGCGTCCTGGGTGGTGAAACGCCAGTCCGCCCGGGATTGCGTCCTGGTTCCGCTGACTCTGCCAAGCCTGGGTCTCGTGTTTCAGTATTTCCTGATAGGGAATCCGGCGGTCCAGACACTGGCGCGCCAGCACTCCCAGTTCTATCTCGGCCATCCCATCGGCAGGCTCAGGACAGGATTCAGCCAACTGCCGTGCTTGGGCGTGTAGTGGATTTCCAGCCTCTCGGCAATGCGCCGCGCCTCGGCAGGCTCGAAGGCCTCGTACAGGGACGAGAGGCGGTGCGTGTTCAGATTGTCCATCACCAAGACTATCCGGTCTTTGTCCGGGTAGTCCACGTCCACCAGTTGCCGCACCACGCGGGCCCAATCAACCTTGGTTCCAACCTTGGTTCGCTGGTCCGTCACCTCCACCCGCCGCCTCCTGAGCCTGTCGAAGGGCCTCCAAGGGCGCGAACAGCATGAACAGGTTGCTCACCCCGTTGCGCTCGTATTCGTAATCGTAGGCCATGGCAGCCCCCGGACGCGGCGCCAAGGGGCTGCGGGTCTCCTTCACCTGCTGCTTGCTGGTCTCGTCCAGGCACACCAGTACCTCGTTGTCCTCGAACTGACGGTGATACACCTCCAGCACGTCCTCCATGGCACAGACGAACTCGGCGCAGACGAACTCGGCATTGGCCTTGGGCGGGATGCACCAGCACTCCTTCAGCCAAGGCTTGAGTTCGTTTTTTTCAGTGTTTGGCGCACCGTCTCAGGGCTGATGCTATGGACTAACTGAAACTGTTACGCCGTCACCAGGTCTGATCGGTTAGGCGTGTCCAAAGTGTGGACATCGGTTATGGGCACCAACTGGTAGCCCAGTTGTGCCGCCCGGCGCCGGGCGGTGTGCAATGCCCTTTGGCGATAATGATGCTCATAGTACTCCGCGCCGGCGTCCACGTACCGGTGTCCGCAGCGCAGCATGGAGTAGATGATCCGGGCCAGCTTGTGGGCCGTGGCAGTGATGGCCTTGGGCGCTCCCAGGTGGGCTTTCTTCCGGCGCAGGAATGCGCCCAGGGCACTGTCGGAGCGGTGCAGCGCGTTGGCCGCCAGACGCAGCGCCGCCGCCGCACGGTTGGCGCTGGCCTTGGTCTTTGAGCTGATTACTTTCCCGCCGGTGATGCGGTTGTTGGGGCTCAGCCCCAGCCAGGAGGCGAAGTGCTTGGCGTTGGGCCAGCGGGTCATGTCCGTCCCCACCTCGCTGATCACCTTCAGCGCCGTGTAGGCCTCCACCCCGTCAATCCTGGTCAGGTCCACTCCGGTCATCCGGTACAGTGGCCCTGGACGTCGAAGCGCGGAGCGTTCTTCTGATTGCGCCTCTTGCCGTTGGGAGCCGGAGGTTCGCCGTCGCTGCGGTCCTCAAACCGCTCCAGCTGGGCTTCAATCTCCTGGTCGCACTCGGCGATCTTGGCCTGATAGGTCCGGTACAGCTCCAGAGCCTGGGCCAGCTCGAAGAGGTGCTCCTTCCTCCAGTGTCCCTGTAGCGACCTCGCGATGGTCCTCTCGTCGGACTCGGTCCTGGGATCGCGCAGCCGGGCAAGTCTGCGGGGACTCCTCTCGCCCTGCACTATGGCCTCGATGATGTCCATGCCGGTCTTGCCCGTGATGTCCCTGATCACGTGCTGCAGCTTCACGTTCATCTGCGTCAGCGCCTTCTGCATGTGCTGCACGTGCCGGGCGGCATGCTCCACCAGCATGGCCCGCTGCCTCAGGTAGCTGCGCAGCCGCCGGATCTCATCCTCCGGACGGAAGGCTCCCGACAGCAGTCCGTAGGTGTGCAGCTGCTGCAGCCACTGGCAGTCCAGCACGTCCGTCTTCCGGCCAGGCACGTTCTTGATCCTCCTGGGGTCCACCAGCATGACCTGAAACCCCCGTTCCTCCAGCACCCCGAACAAGGGAATCCAGTACACGCCGGTGGACTCCATGGCCACGGTCTCCACCCCGCACCCAGCCAGCCAGTCGGCCAAGCGGTACAGGTCGGCGGTGAAGGCCTCAAACTCCTGTACCGGCTGTTCTGTCCGGTCGGCAGGAACCGCCACGAAATGGCTGCTGGCGCCCACGTCAATGCCTGCCGCGTTGAGGTTCAGCTGGGACAGTCCCGCCGGTTCTGCACCGCTCTTGCCTCTGCTCATCACCGCCTCCAAGATTGCCTTGTAAGGCGCGTCGCCGGAGGGAACCAACAACGTCGAACAATCTATGGAACGGGATCGCCCCGGTTGGGGCGTCACCAATGATGCCGTCGCAAGGCTCCCGGACCATGCTGTCCATCGGGTAATATCCACCAGTGCATACCCGGTCTCTGTCCAGGCGACACGCCTCGCCATAGAGTATACATTCCTGGGTGGACTCCCCAGTTAGTCGCCTCTGCCCGGCCCGGACACGGGCGTAACTCTGCTGTCCACTATCTCACATTGCACCAGCCGGTCAGCCAGCAGTTGCAGCGTCCAACCGGCACGGCCCTCCGGCGGTTCGCTACAGGCGAGGTGAGTCAGGTGGGCCTCTCCCTGGCCGTCCAGCTTCCTCGGGCGGCGGTTGACCTGCTGCCTGCGTCCCAAGGCTGCCTCCACTCCCTCCTCAACACAGCGGCGGCGCACCCGCCCCACCGTGGCCTCTCCCACCCTCAGGGCCTGGGCTATTTCCTCATCCTTCATCGCCCCGCATTCTTGATTTTCATCGCTGAGCAGCATAATGCGGGCGTGGGTCTGTTTATATGCTGCCGCACGTCCCCGGGACACCAGTCCCTTCAGTTTCTGTTGCTCCTCTACACTCAGCCTGACCCGGTACCTCTTCGCTGGCATCCCCATCCTCCCAACATCACCTTAGCTTTTGACGTGTCCCGGCAACCCTATGGCTTATTATCTATCATTCTAAAGCTGTTGCACTGCTAGTGAAAGAAGCGCAAGACGCGCCGCGAGCTCTTTCTTGAGCGCATGGACGCCCTGATTCCCTGGCAGAACTTGGAGGACCGCATCCGCCCCTGCTACTCCAAGGCCGACAGGGGACGTCATCCCTACCCGCTGCCGGTCATGCTCCGGACCCACTGCGTCCAGCTCTTCTACAACTTCAGCGACCCCGGCATGGAGGATCTGCTCTACGAGTCCGGCCCGGTCAGGCGGTTCGTGGGACTGAAGCTGACCGGCCCCCTGCCCGACGAGACCACCATCCTGAACTTCCGCCACCTCTTGGAACGGCACAACCTGGGAACGGGCCTTTTGGAGGAAATCAACGCCCATCTGGAGTCCCTGGGACTGAGGTTTCGGGAGGGAACCATTGTGGACGCGGCCATCATAGAGGCGCCGTCATCCACCAAGAATCGTGCCGGGGAGCGGGACCCGGAGATGCATCAGACCAAGAAGGAGAACCAGTGGCACTTCGGGATGAAGACGCATATCGGTGTGGACTCGGAGACTGGAATTGTCCACAGCATGAGCACGACGGCGGCCAACGTCCACGACGTTACCGGCACCCACAACCTGCTGCACGGGGGCGAGACGACGGTGTGGGGCGACGCCGCGTATCAGGGAGTGGATAAGCGAGAGGAGAACCTGGGTTTGGAGGTGGAATGGCAGGTGGCCATGAGGCCGGAGCGTCGGCGAAAACTGGACCCTGATAGCGAGGAGGTGCTGGTGGAGAAGGCCAAGGCATCGGTGACGGCCAAGGTGGAGCATCCCTTCCTGAGGGTTAAGCAACTGTTCGGATACGGAAAGGTGCGTTACGGGGGGTTGATGAAGAACGCGCAACGTCTGGCGCTGCTGTTCGGCCTGGGTAACCTGCTGACGGCGGAGAGTCAACTGAGGGGGTAGTGGGCCCGGCTGGCCCCAAGGCCCGCGGCAATCCCCCAAACCGCCCCGCCAGGGGCGAAACCCGAGAGGCTGAAAGCAGGCCAGCCAGACCGTAACGCCAGTATTCGCCCCTCACCAACCAATCACACAAGATCCAAGTCATAACGAGCGTTGTTCAGAATATCCCCAGAAATTGTCCGGGAAGCCTGCGTTCGGGCTAGACGAACCAGCCCATCCCTTCCAAGTGGCCGCGCAGGAAGGCTATCTGGCCTCCGTGGACGATGTTGTCAAAGACCAGGACACCCATGATGGTCTCTTTCGGCTCGGGGTCCGAACCGGGCCTCAGGCTCATGGTGGCGCTCAACTCCTCGTCGGTTACGGAGGACATATAGTCCTGGCAGCAGGCCTTCATGGCCTCGTAGTACCCTACCAGGATGTCTTTGGAGGGAAGCGGCCACGCGGCCACGCGCGCCGTGTCCCAGCCTTGGCCGGTCGTCTCCGGGTCGTCGCTCAGGCCGAATTTCTCGCACCAACCGTCCTCTATCCATATCTGAGGCTTGCTTTGGAACCTGGCATTCACGAAAACGTCCACCACCCGGCTCATGTGGAAGAGGAGCCAACCGATGGAATTGTCGCTGTCGGATATCTGACGCGCCAGTGTCTCATCACTCAGCCCGTCTATGGCGCGGTCTACCATACCCCAGTTACGTTCCAGCGCATTTGATGTCCCGGCGGAAACAGCCATGATTACTCTCCCAAAGTTTCGTTAGCTTGGGGTCGCGGGGCTAATTGTAACAGCCCCAAAACTGGAATGGTAAGGTAGCGCCGACGATCAAGAGGAGACCTGCTACTGATCTGCGGCTGTAGTAATAGGATCCTTTCGGTAGTCTTCAAGACCCCCGAAATGCACATCTCACTATGGTATTGGTTTAGGAGCAGGTCCCAAGAGAGATAAGACAAGATAGTGGACTTCGAACTATTCTCAGACGCGTCCAGAATAATGCGAGAAGCCCAGACGGCTAAGCCCCAATCGTTCAAGACCGGGGACGGGCGGTTCGCCTACAACCTAGCGGTGAACCTAGCACAGATGTAGATGAACAAGACGCCCAGGTAGCTGTCGAACGCGCTGCCAAGACCCGCAGATGCGGCGGCACTGGTTGCTATCGCCGCGGTCATCATCCCAGCAGCCTGCGGGGGAAACCCAGCCGCCACGTCGGCGAAGCCCATCACCGCACCAGGACCCACATCAACCACGGCGCCGCCGGGGGCGGCGGAACCGGCGGAGACGCCGTTTCCCACTGACGCCCCGACAGGGACTCCAGCGCCCACGAACACCCCGACTCAGGACACGGCCATAACCCCAGGAGAGAGCATCTTCCAACCCAGCTGCGCCGTGTGCCACGGGACCGGCGGAGAGGGACAGCCCGACTGGCATTTGAAGAAGGAAGACGGCACCCTGCCCGCACCGCCCAAGAGCGGGATGCCCGCTTTCGGAGAGGTGCTGAGACAGAAGTAAAGAAACATGAGTCATCCCGGGGTTTGTGGGGTGGTGAATTGAGGGGGATGGGTCAGCCATAGGGCGCTCAGGGCGGCGCGCAATCTGGAGAGCGGTATCGCAGCTTGGCGGTACCGCTCTCCCGTTCTGTGGCACCAGTACCGGAGCAGTTCCCGGACCAAGGGGCCGAGGCTTTGCTCCAGCAAGGAGAGCAGGAAGGCGTAGACCAGGCTGACCATCAGCAGCAGCTTGAGCCGGTTTTCCCAGAACCAGAGCCGGGGGCTCTCCATGGCCAGGTCCGTCTTGCAGGCCCGGTAGCACATCTCCACCTGCCAGCGGCGGGCATAGGCCATTACCACCCGCCAGGCGTCATCGGGCTTGGCGATGTGCTCGTTGGTCAGCAGGTACCAGGGTTTGCGCCCCTTGCCGGGCCGGGAGACCACCAGCCACAGTTGCTCCTCCCCTTGGGGGTGGTGCACCGGGACGGCCACGATGCCGGTCTTGCGGTATTGGCGGCGGTGCAGGTCCCAGATCTGCCGGTGGTCCTGGGAGCGTTTGCCCCGGGTGATCTGCCAAGCGGGGCGCTCACCCCCGGCGTCGGCCAGCCGGTAGCGGGTGGGCCAGCGCGTGATGAACCGCAGTTGGTGTCCGCTCAGTTCCCTGAGCCAGGGCGCTCCGGCGAATCCCCGGTCGAAGACGTGGACCACCCGTCTCTGCCACCCTGCCGCGCACTGGGACAGCAGGGATGTGGTCTGCTCCCGCCGGTGGCTTGCCAATTTGCCCCGGCTGGTCCACCAGCGCATGGCGGCCAGGGCGGGAGGCCCCTGCATCCCTGCCACCATGACGGTGAGCCATTGCAGGCCGGGAACGAATACCGGCGGTCCTCCCGGCGGATTGTAGTAGCCGGGCTTGATGCGCTTCAGGCGTGCCGCCTTGCTGGAGCGGACCGGGCACAATCCCTCCAGGGCGATACTTTCCGGTTTCTCCAGCACGCTTTCGTCCCAGATGGCCAGGGCCAACTCGCTCCGCTCCTCCAGCCGGGTAAGTTCCTGGTCCGCCCTTTGCCAGAGGAACCTCTCCAAGAGAGCGTGGCGCCACTTGGGAGAGCGCAACAGATTGCTGAGCCGCTTGGTCCCGGCCGGGGCCTGGGCCGGGGAGAGCACGTGGGCGCCCAATTCGCTCAGCAGCAGTCCCGACCGGGAGTGGCGCAGGCGCACGATGGCGGCCAGGGCCAGGAAAAAGGTGCGCACCAGACGCCGGTCTATCTGATGGTCCAGCCATCCCTCCAAGGGACCAATGAAAGATTGCAGCAGATTGGCAACCTCCTGCCCTTGCCTCCGCCCCACCCTATCCCGCAACATACGAAAAGACCCCCGCCGGTGAATGGTGTTCTGACAATTCCATTCCACCCGAAGGGGTCTCTCTTTTTGCCTGTTTTCCTATACGACTTTTCCCGGCTTTACCCGCCTTTCCAAAATTCGGGATGACTCATGTTTTCTGCTAACTCCGAGATGGAGGTCCGCTCATCTCGTGACCTTTTCTGCCTCGACAGCAGTTAAGATTAGATGCTCCTGTTCAAGAGCCTGGCGAAGTTTCGCCTGATGTTCTTCCGGCACGTAGGTCAAATCCCGCTCTACATCGACTCCGGTTGAAACATCGAGGAAAGTTACGGCGTACTGCTCGCCCAGCTCATTGTAGTGTAGGATCCTACTGTCATCCGCCACGCCCTTGCCGTAGGATTCCTTCAGGTTGTTGGCGAATTGGAACCACACTGCATCCCCTCTGAGGTCATAGAAGAATTCGTATGGCATAGTTGCACTCCCTCTTCAAAATTTCGGTCACTCAGGGCCCATCAGATAGGCCGCCCGGATACTGACCTCATTGGCTGCCGAGTAGACTTCAATCAGAACTTTCAGTTCCACCATTGTAACTGAGGCAGGACATAAGTTCCAAAAAGATCGCCCATTTTACGGCGCGTTTAGCCACATCAGCCGCATCCTTGGCTGGTCTCCGGCAGCAAGGCGAGCCATGGCAGGGCGTTCTATGAGTCCCCCGATATACTGTCCTCAAAGAGCGGGATGCCCGCCTTCGGAGAGGCCCTGTTCCACGATGAAATCGTCGCCGTACTCGAGTACGTCAAGAGCCTCTGGGGCGACAAGGTGGCCCGGAGATTCGGGGTGAATATGCGGGAGTCCCAGTCCTTGGTCAGCGAGAACGACCCTACCCGCATCGCTGAAGTTTGACAGGCCTTCCAAACAGGCCACCGGCCCTGCCGGATAGACGGACAGGGAGAATCGAGGAACACTGTATGGGGAGGCCTTACGGAACATTGAGGCCGGGCCGAACCAAGTTATGCTCCCAGCTCCGGGTGAGTGTTCTTCAGGTGGCGCTTTGCCGCCACCGGGCGCACCATCATGTTGGCGAAGAAGGCGATGACCAGCAACGCGGCCATGACGTACATCGTAATGTTGTACAGGTTGGGGGTGGGGTCTGCCGTTCCCGGCGGGACAATCTCCAGCAGCTTGCCGATGGTGACCGTGTTGGCGGCGATGAGTTCTTCCAGGCTGCTCAGCGGCGCTCCGAATTTGGCCTCAAAGGCGGCGGGGTCGACCTTGGCGGCCAGGTCATTGATTGACCGCTTCACCGAGAAATCGCGCAGGTAGGTAATGGAGAACGGCCCCAACACGCCCGCCACGCTCCACGCCGTCAGCAGCCGCCCGTGGATGGCTCCGACATGCAGCGTGCCGAAAACGTCGGCCAGGTAGGCCGGTATGGTGGCGAATCCCCCTCCGTACATGGTAAAGGCAATCATGGTCGCGCCGTAGAACATCACCAGCCAAGCAACCGCCGGGTTGGCGCCCACCGCGTTGGCCGCGAAGGGTATCGACAGGTAGAGCAGCGCGCCCAGGGCAAAGAAGCAATAGTAGGTGTTCTTGCGCCCCAAGTGGTCGGAGATTGTGGCCCAGAGGAACCGCCCGCCCATGTTGAAGACGCTGATCATCAGCACGTAGCTGGCGGCGAAGGCCGGCGTCACGATGTGGGGCAGCGTGGAGCCGAATATGTCGGTCATCATCGTCTTGGACACGCTGATGACACCGATTCCGGCGGTCACGTTGAAGCAGAGGACTATCCATAGCAGAAAGAACTGAGGGGTCTTTTGGGCCTCGCTTACGTGAACGTCCTCCCTGGTGATCTGCAGACGCCGCCGGGTAATCCGGGCCAGCCAGTCCCTGACCCGCTCCGACCGCCGCGTTCGGGCCTCGCCGGGTATGGAGGGTGGTCGCTCCTTCCTCGTCCGCCGTCTGGCAGGCTCCCATCCCTCGGCTGGAACGCGGTACAGAAAGGAGGAGATGAGCATTATCAGGAAGTAGGCGGCGCCCAAGGTGAAGAAGGTCTCGGCCGCTCCGGTGCTGCCAGCGCCAGACACATACACGCCTTCCAGTTCGGGCGTGATCATTCCGGCGGCGTCTGCGGCACCAACCACCACCACTTCCACCAATTGCCCGCCGGCCTCCGCGAACTGTCGCCCCTGCTCGGTAATCAGAGGCACGGCGTTGGCAGTCCCCAGGTATTGGGGCGCTTCATAGAAGGCCTTGAGCAGGAATTCTTTGAGTGGAGCACCGATTATTGCACCGCCGCCAAAGCCCATGATAGCCATCCCCGTGGCCATGCCCCGCCGGTAAGGAAACCAGCGAATCAGCATTGAGACGGGCGAGACGTAGCCCAACCCCAGACCGCACCCGCCAAGCACTCCGTAGCCAAGATACAGCAGCCAAAGCTGGTGGAAGTGGATGCCCACGCCGCCGACGATAAAGCCGCCGCCCCACAGGAAAGCGGCAGTGACGCCGACACAGCGCGGGCCAACGGTTTCCAGCCACTTGCCGCCTACGGCCGCGGTCAAGCCCAGGAACACTATGGCAACGGAAAATATCCAAACTACGGAGCTGATGCTCCAGTCATCAGCGGCGCTGGCGACCACTCCCACCTCTTTGGTCAGAGCGGGGTTGAAGATGCTCCAGGAGTAGACCGAGCCGATGCACAAGTGCATGGCGATGGATACCGGCGGAATCCGCCAGCGGTTAAAGCCGGGAGGCGCAACAATCCGATCCTTCATCAGAAAGGCGAAGGAACCGTAAGAGGAGCGGTAACTCATTGGACGCTTTTTCGCGACAGGAAAATCGGTATGGTCAACATTCCCAATCGAACGCAATATCCGCTGTAATCTGAATCTTCTGAACCCGCCGGTTGGCCAAAGCCTTCAACCAAGGTAATTCAATTCGCGCCCAGAGGTCTTCTCTGCGCGAGGGTTGAAATTCGGGTGAGCTGACTTCGCTGATAGAACCCGATCTATGGTGATTCCCGACCGCCTTGAGGTTATATTGTTGGCCTGAATCGCCCGGCCCCAGGGCTTGCCCTCGTGAAAACGGGGGTGTGCCGGGTGGTGCGCGAAATGCTGCCCCGCCAGAGCTTCGGGCCGTACGAGTTGCTACGGTGGCCGGAGGTGACGCAGCAGCGCAACGAACGGGCGAGACTCTCCAACCAGAGACACCGCTACAGACTCCGCCGTAACACATCAGACGTCCTGCCCGATCCATCGTTGTAATACTGGGAGGATGAGATAAGGGGAAACCCGCCAGGCTCCCGGAAATTTAACTCGCACATACAGATGAAGAACAGGCGGAGGTGTTGACCCAGGGGTCTCTCAGCAGCTGCAAGGACGTAGGCCGGGGAAAACAACGCCCTAGACCAAGGCCCCCTTCAGGACCGGCGCCGACCGGCGCACGTCTACCCCGGCAACTCCAAGAGGGTGTGTGACAAACCCCCTCTCCCTCTGGGAGAGGGTTAGGGTGAGGGCGCACCCCTATCTCAATAGGAATGAACCTTGCCTTTTCAGACCGTGATCAATGGATTGATTTGGCTTGTCACACACCCTCCAAGGGAAAATTCCCCGGCACCCGCCGGTCGGCCGGTACGGGCGCTCCGGCAGGAGCCACGGACGGCGAGGGCGCCGAACTGGCCGGACTGTGTGAACTCCCGGCCCCGGTCCGGTATATGGCCGTGAAGAGGTTGCCCCCGACAATGAAGGCCATGTAGACGAAGACCCCCATCGCGTGCCACATGTAGCCCAAGTTCAACCGGTCCAGCGCCTCCTCCCGGGAATATCCCAGTCCCTCGAAGTCCAGCTCCCAGGACCTCAGGAGGTTGTGGTCCGGCAGGACCATGGGCAACTCGGGAGACACATAGACCGCGATGATGACAACCACTCCCAACGCCGCCAAGACTATGCCTATCGCCGAAAGGGCGTAGAGCAGGAACCGCCGGTCCCCGGCCTCGATATGGAAGGAAGGGTCCCGGAGGGCCAGGATGATCGTGAAGGCCAGGGCCAATATCGGGAGCAGGACGGCAAGCTGTATCGACACCGAAATATTGGTTATCATCACCACCGCCCCGTAGACCAGGACCACCGGCGGACACGCCACCCAGGCCGCCCGGCGGAAGGGGTTCGTGACGGTGCGCCGCACCGAGTAACGCAACCGCCACTGCACGTGGAACATCAGCCCCGCGACGGACGCCAACCCCAGGTTCAACAGGAGAGACAACAGGTACGGCATCTGGGTCCCGGAAAGCCCGCCTATGGCATAGAAGTTGTAGTGGTCCAAGCCCAACGGGTGGAACTGCAAAAGCGGGGTGGTCAATTAAGAAGAACACCGAAACCCGGAGGAACTCCCGGAGGTCGGCGCCTTGGTCGGACAGGAAAAAGCCCTGGGCCAGCACCAAGCCCGATACCACCGCGATGTACACCATCGGCATCCAGCCGTCGTTCCACCCCAGGGCGGACAGTGCGTAACCAAGGGCAACCACGCACACCCCAGGCAGCAGGCACCGGTACAGCCCGAACTGCAGCAATTCCCGAACTACCTGACCTCCGTCCACGAATTCTTCGGCCGGGGCAATTTTGGTGACGACGGGGTCGTCCACCGAGTACACGGCCTCCAACTCATCATCGTCAGGCTCGTGTTCCTCCGGAGGAGCCTCCCCGTAGAAGGCCTCCAGCGCGGCCTGATAATCGGGGGCGACCCCCGCCATCAGCATCAGGCCGACAACGTCCGACGGCGAGAGATTCAGGGCCTTCCCAAAGGTCTGCAGACGGGCCAGGGCGGGACGGGTGCCGCCGGACTCCCACCTAAACCAAAGCCAAGGTGAAATGTGCAGACACATAGGGTAGATTTGTGAGGTAACTGGATTAACTGGTCTCAGGAGTTGTGGGGGTTGGTGATGAGTGTGAGGGAGATTGACCGGTTTCTTGAGCAGTGGGAGATGGATACAAGGGACCTGCACCGGCGGATGATTCTGGCGCCCACGCCAAGGGAGCGTGAACGCTGGCACGCCGTCTGGCTGCTGGCGCAAGGCTGGACGGCATCGTCCACGGCGGAGGCACTGGGACGGGACCCCCACACCATAGGCCGGTGGGCCGCTGCCTTCGGGGAGGGCGGTCCGGAGGCCCTGATATTCGAGCAGACCGGAGGTTCCCCCCCGCCCTCGGCGAGGCGGAGCAGGCGGCGCTGACAGGGGCGGTGCAGGAGTTGCCAGGGGCGGCGGGTATTGAAATGGCCAACTGGAACTGGAGGGTGGTGAACCGGTTTGTCTGGGAACGGCGCGGCATCAGCCTGAGCCGTAGCAGTTGTCTGAACTGGCTGCACCGGCTGGGCTTCGCCTTCAAGCGTCCCAAGAAACGGCTGCTCAAGGCGGATGAGGTCAGGCGGGAGTCCTTCGTGGCGGAGTACGCGGCCCTGATGGAGGAGGCGTGTCAAAGCAAAGCCAAGACATTCTTTGCCGACGAGGCCCACTTTCGAGCCGACGCCGAGTTGCGGGGCAAGTGGGTGCTTAGGGGAGAGTCGGCATTGGTGGATTCCAGCAGTCCGAGGTACGGAGAGAAGGCCAGTTACTATTCGGCGGTGTGCTTGGAGACCGGTGAGGTGGAATGGATGGAACTGGAAGGGAACAGCAACTCAGGAACGTCGGCAGCCTTCTTGGGGCACTTGCGGGAGCGGCACACCGAGAGGCTGAACGTGATCTGGGACAATGCCCCGGCCCACCGCGGCGAGGCGGTGAGGGAATATCTCCGGACGCCGGGACTGAACCTGCGTCTGGTGAACCTGCCAGGCTACAGCCCGGATTTCAACGCTGATGAGGCCATCTGGGGCTGGGCGCGAGAGGAGGCCACCGGAAACCTGTGCCTGGGGACCAAAGCCCTGGTGCAGGAGAAAGTCGGCAACTTCTTGGAGGCGCTGGCCGGGCGGAAAGAGGAGGTCAAGCGCCGCTGCCGGACCATCCTGCAATCAAGGGCAGAGGAGTTCCTGCGTAACCCCAATCCAGGTCCCCATCACCAGCCATATGCACATCCCACCTTGGCTTTGGTTTAGAAACCGTGGCGTGGCTGAACCGCTCCGAGTATTCGACGTCCACCTCCCCCATGTGCCGGAGCAATTCCTCCTGGGTGAGCCCACGCCGGCCATCCTCACGGAGGAAGGACTCCCGGTAGGCCCTCATGACGAACCCTGTCTGGACCGCCCTTTCTCTACGTGCGGCATTTCTGGACGACATATTCTATGAGGACTCCGCCTCCGAGATACCGGGGCCCACGTCAATCCAAATCAGACCGGCAGAAATCAGACCGGCGAAATCTACCGGCCCAGAGAGTATCCGGACCAACCCCGGACCCCGCGCCAGACCAGTCCAGGGGGACCGACCAGCGACGAAAGAACCCAGTCGCCTCTGCAACAGATTCACCAAAAGACGCCCCGGACAAGCCCGACGAAGAGCAGGTGAACCCCGGAACCGGTCGGCCCGGCTGCCAATTTCACCACACACCCCTGCGTCATCAACGCACTTTCATCCCCGCCGCGGCCCTCCCAGCAGTCATTTCCAGCACATCCCGGCAAACGACCCGGAATTTTGAGTACATCTCAAATTCACTGCGTCGAAATTCCAGTGCGCACAGACACAAGGGGAATTGTGCGGCAAAATTCCGCTCTGCAGTTATTGTGCGACTGACGTTTTTTACTTTAAGTGAAACCCCGGTGCAGGAGCAAGCCCAGTCCACTACCGAAACTTCACACAAGGAAACACCCGAAGGTCCTGGGTTAGCAGCGGAGTAAATGTGATCAACCCAGCGTCCCTCACCGAGGCAATCAACATCGCTCGAACGGTGTTGGCCTTGGTCTTTTTTGCGTTCGCCGAGAGCGCGGCCTGTTCGTACGCACGCACCGGAAATACCAGAGCCTGATCAAACAGGCCACCTGAGCCGGGGAGGCTGTCCCGGGAAACGCGGGAACCGGCGGCTGATGCGCCCCGATGCCCAGACACCGGCAGGAATCGCGTCATGATAACGAGAACAGTGAAGCCCGGAGGGCCGGCCAAGTGGGTCGCCCTGGGCTTAGTCAAAATACCGGGGCTGATGGCGACCCATGAGGACGTGAGCCCGGCCACTAGTGAGGTCGATGACAAGCACTTCTGGCTCGTCGAACACGACGGCCTGGTATTCGCTCCGGCCGGCGCCACGACAAGTCAGGCCGCTGAGCGGAGACGCCGTGGCCCTGCGCCAGCAGTCTCATAGACGGTTGGGTGGACCGTGACCTGGGTCGGAGGCCCGCGAGATTTGTACGCTCCGCATGAACGAAGGGCACTGACGGCCCCGATGATACAAACGTGGTGAACGCCCACTCAAGGTTCCAGGAGTAACCAAGATGATCAAGAGGCTATTGATGAAATGGCGGGCTGCGGGGTTCCAGGTGAGAATCATCCTTGCGGTGGTGATTCTCGCCGGCGCAACGCTGGCACTTGCCTGGCCGGTATCGGGCCAAACCCCCGACGACGGGGTGCCGGCCAAGCCCACGGGCCTGACCGGAACGGTCTCCTCGGAAGCTGTGTCTCTCTCATGGAACGACCCGGGCGACGCCAGCATCACCGGGTACCAGGTGCTCCGCCGAAACCCGGCGGTGGATGAGAAGGGTGTGTTCCAGACGGTCACCGATGACACCGGCAGCGCGGACACCTCCTACGCCGACACCACCGTGGCGGGGGAGACCCGCTACGTCTACCGGGTGAGGGCCCGCAACTCCTCGGGCCTCAGCCCCATGAGCGGTTTCTTCAGGGCCAATGTACCCGCCGGAGACCCTGACGGGACCAGGCGGACGCAATAGACCTAGGAGACATCACGGACCAGGATGGGGTGATCTTCCGCCGGGACAGCGTCGACGGCGCGTCTGACCGGGTGGACTACTACCAGTTTGAACTGACGGTGACCCGGGAGGTGGGACTGGGGCTCAGGAAGCAGGACGCCAACGGGGACCTGTTCTTGGAGGACGGAGACGGCGACGAGATATTCAGCAGCGAGAACGGAGGCAGCGCCGACGAGTGGATACTGGAGAACCTGAGTGCCGGGACGTATTACATTCGGGTGGAAGCTCAGGAGAGTGGGAGCAACCAGTACGGGCTCCGGTACGGGGTAAAGCCAGCGGCGGCGGAGCAGCAAGCAACACCCACGAACAGCGCGGCCAGCGGTCAGCCGACCATTACAGGGACGGCTGAGGTGGGCGAGACGCTGACGGCAGGCACCTCCGACATCGCCGGGGCCACTAGGTCGACTTACACCCTTACCGCTGACGACCTGGCCGACACGATCAAGGTGCGGGTGAGTTTCACGGACGACGATGGTTACTCAGAAACCCTCACCAGCAACGCCACCGGTGCGGTGATGCAGACGCCGAATCAGGGGGCCAGCTTGTGGATGTGACCAGCCACAAATGAAATAGCACGAGGCGACCCTAGTGAATCACTTATTCAGGTTTCAAAGAATGCACCAACTGGTCCTGACACCAGCGATGTTGCTGGTGGCACTGCTGCTACTGACCGCACTGACCGCCTGCGGCGGTGATGGGGCTGACACCAGCGAGGACGCCGGCCCGACCGAACGGGCAAGCCAGGAACGGGAGACCAGAGAGGAAGGCTCAGAGCCCGTACCCACAGAGGCGGGAGAGGCCGAGCCCGTACCCACGGAGGCTGGAGAGGCCGAACCCGAACCCACGGAGGCTGGAGAGGCCGAACCCGAACGTGAGGCGCTCATTGCTCTTTACAACGCCACGGACGGCGAGAATTGGGACAACAACACTAACTGGTTGAGCGACGAGCCACTGAACAACTGGGGGACTGTCGACACCGACGGCAACGGACGCGTCATTACGCTGAATCTCCGCGGAAACCGGTTAAGCGGGGCGATACCGACGGAGTTGGGCAACCTCGCCAGCATGACATTTCTGGATCTCTCAGAAAACGAGTTGAGCGGGGAGATACCGCCGGAGTTGGGCAACCTCACCAGCCTGAACGTGCTGGGCCTCTCAGAAAACGAGTTGAGCGGAGAGATACCGCCTGAGTTGGGCAACCTCTCCAACCTGATACAGCTGTACATCTACCACAATGAGTTGAGCGGGGAGATACCTCCGGAGATGGGCAACCTCGCCAGCCTGTATGCACTGAACCTCTCCAACAATAAGTTGAGCGGAGAGATACCGCCTGAGTTGGGCAACCTCGCCAGCCTGTATCAGCTGGGGCTCTCAGACAACAAGTTGAGCGGAGAGATACCGCCGGAGTTGGGTAACTTCACCAGCCTGGAAAACCTGCAGCTCCACAACAACGAGTTGAGCGGATGCGTACCTGGCAACCTGAAAGCCCACCAACTGAGCGCGAGATCCAACCTTGGCGACCTGCCGCCCTGCTGACGGCATCGTCGGGGCTTGGCTGAACCTGTTTTTGTCGTGCCGGCATTGCAATCATGCAAATCCCGGAATCACCCGGATTCAGGTTCAGACAACCCCTATAGGTAGAGTAGTCATAGAAATCTACGGGGGTGTTGGCCCTACGGAATGAAACCATAGCGTTTCGGTCTTGGTGGTTTACCTCGTGCGGGGACGGGTTTAAAACCCGCCCCTACGACATGCCGGTACGGCGTTTCCCCCGCAACCACCTGAACCGGGATGTTACCGAGATTACCATCGCTAACACATTTGATAGCAAAAGCATGTGCCACCAGCTGATAGGACCGTCATTTCCGCGAATCATAACTCCGTGGAAACGGGAAGCGGGGTTGCGGTGGCCCGAGTGTGCGACCACGTCGTGCAAGTCACGAGCGGCAGCGTGGACAGCGCCTCGTGGAAGACCTCAGGGCGCAACATCCGCTGGTTGATCACGGAGACGCCGGACCGTGAGCGGTATCACACTGGACTTCCAGCCATCAGACAGGTGGTACGACGGCCAGGTGCCGAACTCCGTGACCAGCGTGACCGTCGCGGGAACACCGACGGCAACCACGGGCGCATCGGTGAGGATCATGCCGGCGGACGACGAACAGTCCTCACCGGGACATCAGGTCAGCCTGAACGCGCAGGGGACCAGCAGCATCATCATCCTGGTCCAGGCCGACGACGGCAGCGGGTCCACCGCCTACTACGTCGACGTAACCATAGGGACCTAAACCAAACAGCCTGTCTCAGAAGTCAGAGCTCGCAACGTAAATCGAAACAAACTGGGATTGACTGCACGGAAATTGTAACCTGTTAGCGCAAAAAATGATAATGAGCCTTTGGGAGGACGATATTCGTCTGTGAAAATACTTATGAGACAGGCTGCAAAGCCAAGGTGGGATGTGCAGGGACATGGGGCAAAATGCATCCGCCCCAAACAGATACATAAGAACCTTACGGAGTAACCACGAGAATAGTAAAGTGCTGACGTCCGTGGAATCTCGCGCTCAACCACACGATTAGCGGAGATAAGTCTCCGTACATGGGGGCAGACCAATGCTAACGCCACTTTCCGACTGACGTGGTCTGCGGACGGGGGAGCCGAAGTGGATGAGAACGAGGGAGCAACCTCGATCGAGCTCGATAGGAATCGTTGGACTTATCGCTATCTGTGTAGAAGGCGGCAACGCAATGAGCGCCATGAGAATTGTCGGCCCAACTGGCAAACATGTGGAACGCGTTATATGCACTGGGCTGATTTGCCTGTTTGCCATCACTTTGCTGGCGGCCTGCAGCAATGACCCATCGCCGACTAAAACTGTCGGCCCCGTGCCAACCGATAATCCTGCGGCGCCCGCACCGTTCAGCACGGCTGGGCCCGACCCAACTGCTGCTCCTGCTCCCGCGCCAACCGGCACGGCTGGGCCCGACCCAACTGCTGCTCCTGCTCCCGCTCCGACCGGCACGGCTGGGCCCGACTCAACTGCTGCTCCTGCTCCCGCTCCAACCGGCACGGCTGGGCCCGACCCAACTGCTGCTCCTGCTCCCGCTCCGACCGGCACGGCTGGGCCCGACTCAACTGCTGCTCCTGCTCCCGCTCCAACCGGCACGGCTGGGCCCGACCCAACTGCTGCTCCTGCTCCCGCTCCGACCGGAACCTCCTCGGCCAAGTCTGCGTCCGATCAGACGCTTACTAATACCTTTATTGCTGTAAGCGCCGGTGGAGAGCATAGTTGTGGAGTGAAAACCGCCGGCCTAGTGGGGTGCTGGGGGAACAATATCACTGGACAGGCCAGTCCTCCAGACGGGTCCTTCGTTTCGGTCAGCGCCGGGGTGGAAAACAGCTGCGGTGTAAGAAACGACAGCAAGGTAGAATGCTGGGGACGTGACAGATATGGCTTGTTAGCACCGCCAGGTGGAGCTTTTACTTCAGTTAGTCTGGGGAGGGCCCACGGTTGCGGAGTGAAGACCGACGGCCTCGTCGAATGCTGGGGCCTAAATGAGGATGGTCAGGCCACGCCGCCCGATGGGTCCTTTGCTTCGGTCAGTGCCGGATCTTTTCACACCTGCGGGGTGATGACCGATGGCTCGGTCAATTGTTGGGGGTTCAATGAGGCTGGTACGGGAAATTTCGTGGGTCAGGCCACACCGCCCGAGGGACCTTTTGCCTCGGTCAGCGCCGGAGGCTTTCATACCTGCGGGGTGATGACCGATGGTTCGGTCCAATGTTGGGGGTTTAATGAGGATGGTCGGAAAAATCTCGCAGGCCAGGCCACGCCGCCCGAGGGATCTTTTGCATCGGTCAGCGCCGGAAACTTTCATACCTGTGGCGTGAGGACCGGCGGAACTGTCGTATGCTGGGGTTCAAACCAGACAACGTTGGGAAATTCTCCCGCTGGTCAGGCCACACCGCCTGAAGGCACTTTCACCTCGGTCAGCGCCGGGGGAGACCATACCTGCGGCGTGAAAATCGACGGCGTCGTCCAGTGTTGGGGAGACAACGGCGATGGCCAAGCCCCCCAGGATGACGACCACAGCGACCAACCTTTGGGAGCCGTCGAGATTGAAGTCGAAGAGAGTGTCTCTGCCGCACTGGAATACTTGGGTGATATTGATTACTTCCGCTTTCGGGCCGATGCCGGAGGCGTGTACCTGATACGTTCAATTGGCCGGGTCGGAGTAGACCACTTTGACTTGAGCGGGCAAAAGCTGCCCCGCGGGACGTCGGGACTGGCAGGTCAAATTGACTGGAAAGCCGAAAGAGCAGGGGAATACTACATACGTGTAACCGGGGGCACCGGACAATACACTCTGACTGTAACGTCAGTATCCGACGACCACGGCGACAGCGCCCAAGAATCCTCTGACATAACGATCGGAGAAACCATCACGGGATCGCTGGACTACCATGGCGACGCCGACTATTTTCGCTTCCGCGCCGAGGCCGGACAGGCATACAGCATCGAAATGGACCCAGGGATGCTGAAAAGGCCCATGCTAGACCTACTCGACTCTGACGGGCGAGAGCGTTGGTTCGTCGATCGAAGGACGGAGGATCACGCGATTGAATGGCAAGCTGGTGTCACAGAAGAAAACTATGTCCGGGTGGCATCAGCTTTTGGGAATGAGATAGGCACATACACCCTGACTGTGGCCGTCAGATAGGATAGGAATGATGTCTGCCAAATGCCAATACCTAAGGCTTAGACCCAGATCTTCCTCTCTCCACCAACCAATTGCGAGCAGGTGGTGAAATTCCATGAATCCAATTGAATCGGTCTCCGCGGTCATCCGTAACTACTTCGACTTCAGCGGAAGGTCACCCCGGTCGGAATTTTGGTGGTTCTTCCTGTTGATTTCCGTAGTACTCGTCGCAGTTGTCAGCGCGTTCAGCGCGTGGGGATTACAAGTAGCTGAAGATGATCTAAACCAAAGCCAAGGTGAAATGCGCAGAGGGATGGGGTAAATTTGTGGGGCGCTGGGTTGACTTGTCCCGGGTCTGGAGAGGGGTTGGTGATGGGTGTGAGGGAGATGGTTCAGCATCTTGAACGATGGCAGATGGGTGCCAAGGATTTGCACCGGCGGATGATTCTGGCGCCCACGCCTCGGGAGCGGGAACGCTGGCACGCCGTGTGGCTGCTGGCGCAAGGCTGGACGGCATCGTCTACGGCGGAGGCCCTGGGACGGGACCCCCACACGATAGGCCGGTGGGCCGCTGCCTTCGGGGAGGGTGGCCCGGAGGCCCTGATATTCGAGCAGACCGGAGGTTCCCCCCCGCCCTCGGCGAGGCGGAGCAGGCGGCACTGACAGGGGCGGTGCAGGAGTTGCCGGAGGCGGCGGGTATTGGTATGGCCAACTGGAACTGGAGGGTAGCGAACCGGTTTGTCTGGGAACGGTGCGGCATCAGCTTGAGCCGTAGCAGTTGCCTGACCCCGTATCAAGTACGGGGTGACGTTACTGGCTGCACCGGCTGGGATTCGCCTTCAAGCGTCCCAAGAAACGGCTGCTCAAGGCTGATGAGGCCAAGCGGGAGTCCTTCGTGGCGGAGTACGCGGCCCTGATGGAGGAGGCGTGTCAAAGCAAAGCCAAGACATTCTTTGCCGACGAGGCCCACTTTCGAGCCGACGCCGAGTTGCGGGGCAAGTGGGTGCTTAGGGGAGAGCCGGCACCCCGGAGCAGGCCAACGTCCTGCTGGCGGACTTCCTGCCCCGATTCAACACCCAATTCCGTGTGCCTGCTCAACAGGCCCAGGCCGCCTATCGCCCCTTGGACTCCTCCCTGCATCTGGAACGGATCCTCTGTTTCAAGCACCTGCGCCAAGTGGCTGGGGACAACAGCGTCAAGTACAAACTACGCACCCTGCAACTGCTTCCAGCCCAAAACCGGCCCAGCTATGCCGGTGTCAAGGTGGAGGTGCTGGAAGGGAGCGACGGCAGCTCATGGTCCAATACGGAGGGGATGATCCCCCACCAGGAAGCGCCGCCCAAGGCAGGTGCTCTGCGCGCCGCCCAGGGGGCACTGGCGCCAACCCCGGGACTGGCCCAAGTGGTCAGGAACCTGAGCCAGCACGGCCTCACCAGAAAGCAACTCCACCACTTGCCGGCTTTGGGGACACCCGCCGACCAACCGATGGATGATGAGAACAGGCCCACCCCCTGCACTCCGCCACCCAGAGAGGCAACGCCGTGGAAGCAAGCCCTGTGGAAGGCTGTCCGCCACGCCAAGCTGCAGGGTGTCCCCCTGAGGGGAATCGCCAGGCAACTGGGCATTTCCAGAAACACGGTCAGGAAGTACGTCGACCTACCTGCTCCGCCCATCAACCGGACTCCCAGACGGAGTACCCAATCAGTAAGTCAGCACAATCCAAGCGGACATTTTCCCTGAGCACTTGGCCGGACATTCTCACTGGACAACGACATAACTAACAATCAGGGCCGGCCGGCGATTGACGAACAGCAGCCGGCGACTGCGCCGGAGCCACCGGCCCTGTCCTACCAGGCGCCACGGGAGCAGGCACCACAGGAACAGGCACCAGAAGATGCGCAGATGATCGCCGCCAACACAGCGGCCATCTACGGCGAGGAAGCAGCGCGGTCCCACCCGGACGGCGCAGACGCCCAGAGTCAGTTGGCCGAGACCCTGGAATACTGCGAATCCAAAGCCCTGAAGGAAGTCGTCCGGTATCAGGACGGAAAAGGCAACCGTGACGAGTTCCAGCGAATGATCCACGATGCCACCTCCGGAGAATGGCGGTTTGACCACGTCGTAGTCTGGAAGCTCATGTACTTCGCCCTGATGATCGAGGAGTCCATCCTGGCCCGGGACCAGCTGGAGTCCCACGGAGTGAGGGTGCTGGCAGTCAAGGAAAAACAGCGCGGAGAGTAAACCAAGCAGGCCGATAGATGTTACGGAGTGATGATGGACAGGGAATGAGGCCTCGCATCTGCCAGGTCTCTCCACGTCACCAACGGAGTGGGTGAGCAGACGGCAACCAACCGCAAGCGCGGCACAACGGCCCCCGTAACAGCGCCAGAGGCCTAATTACAGGTAGCCCACAATGAAATCACCCACCTGGATACAATGGGAGCAGGCAGAGGAATTTCCGCATTGGCAGAGCAGGTCCGGCACCGGGAGGAGACTCCTGGACGGGATGGTCCTCAGTCAGTGACCTACCATCTCTACAACCCGTCTACAACCAGGAATCCTTCAGACTGCGGCTCCATTGGACGAACGTATTCAGGTAGGTCCTCATGCCTCCTCATGGCGTTCGCTCTATGGATTCCCGGTTGTAGCAGATTGCCTATCCTGGACCTCTCACGGGGCTCCCCTTTATGGCATCTGCGACACCTAACGGGAGCAGCCGAGGCCAGCCGTCGTGGTTAGAACCACCCGATGCACGGCGGCATTGACGCAGCCTCCACTCCTTTCGCTACACCATGGCAGCCATAACCACCGAAAGACTTGGTGGACGAATTCGCTCGCCTCCGGCTGCTCCAGCTTCAAAACGATTGGTTCCCCGGAAATTCCTATCGGAACGCCCCAATCCTGACCTGTCGCCCCGGAGGGGGTCGACCGGCCAGCCAACACCACTGCGTGCATGCCGGCAGCAGGAGCTGTCGGCATGTTTTTATGCACAAGAACCTTCTGCTGTCCTTCGAAACCGCGCACATCGCGGAGGAACAAAGCCATTTCTGCGCACACGCCAGATTAGGCGATGTCAAACATACGCCAAGCACAGACATTCAAGGCAGAAATGTTCAATCATTTCATACGTGGGAGTGTGTTCTTCGCAGACCGCGGCCCGCCGGTCACACACCGTCCATAACCGCGGCCAAGCGCGTGGAAAGGAATCAAAACCTCAGCAGAACCCGGGGAAATATCGGCACAACCAACACCGGAGAAAATCATCAAGCATACGCCGGACTGGTACGGCAACGGCGGAACGCATACGGTCAGCCCGGCGGTGAAAGCCTCGCAGCACCCAGCCAGCGTCTGAAAGTCTCCGTGCCCAGGTCCTGTGAACTTCCGGAGTCAGACTATTCCTGCGTTCAACGGGAATATGCTGACCGGGCCTTCCTTCGGGCCCGGATCACGTCGGCCGTCGGGGCCGCAGTTTTGCCGTCTGAGCCGGTGGCCAGATCCAGTAACTGTCCTGAAATCAGGCTCCCAGCACGTGAGCCGAACCTGCCCAAGAGAAGCGGCAGGCGCACGTGCCACAAGCATGATGGCGGGCCCACATTAATTTTCAAATTGCGTTGGATCAGCATTCAGCGAATAGTTGGACTGTCCATGTGGTCCGATTATTAAGATAGTTTGATGGTCCCACCCTGGATGTAACCATGTTCAAGAACCCGTTGATTACCACGGCACGCCAGCGACGGTATCCAGTAGCGGCGGCCATCATCCTGATGCTCCTGGTCACGGCCACACTCCCGGCCCCATGGCCCGTATTGGGCCAAACTCAACAGGACCAGGTCCCGGCTAGGCCAACGGGACTCACGGGGACTGTGTCACCCGGAGCGGTGTCGCTCTCTTGGGACGACCCCGGCGACTCCAGCATCACTGGCTACCAGGTACTCAGGCGCAACCCGGCCGTGGATGCACGCGGGGTGTTCGAAACAATAGCCAACTCCGCCGCCCCCGGCACGTAGTACACCGACACCACCGCGGCAGCGAACACCCGCTACTTCTACCGGGTCAAGGCCCGAAACGCGGCTGGCCTGAGCGCACAGAGTAATTTATTCAGCGCCAGTGTCCCAGCGCCTGAACCCGAGCCGGAGCCCACCCCGGCACCCACACCGGAACCCGGAATCGACTACGCCCAAGAGAGGACCGACTCGGTCTCGCTGGGCGACATCACCGATGACCCAGCCGTGAACCGGGACGGTACGGTGGACACGGCCGACACCGTCGACTACTTCCACTTCTCGCTCACCGCAAAGCGCGACGTAGGAGTACGAATCAGGAGACTGGACTACAACGCCGACCTCTACATCGAGGACAACGACGGGACCGTCATCGCCTCCAGCGAGAACACCGGCGACTCCAAAGAGGTTGTAAACGTCACCCTGGCAGCCAACGACGCCGGCGAACACTACTACGTCCGGGTCGAGGGCAAAGAGGACGGGACCAACGACTACCAGTTCCGGTATTTCGCCGAAGCTCCGCCGAACGTCACCGCCACGGGCGCGCCCACCATCACCGGCACGGTCCAAGTTAGGGAGACCCTCACCGCCGGCACGTCGGCCATCGCCGATGGGAACGGCCTCTCAGGCACGACCTTCGCCTACCAGTGGGTCCGCAGCGCCAACGGGACCGGCACCGACGTCGCCGGAGCCACGAGCAGCACGTTCCTGCTGACCCAGGACGAACTCGACCACACCGTCACGGTACGAGTCAGCTTCACCGACGACGCCGGCTACACCGAAACCGTTATCAGCGCGGCCACCGCAGCCGTGGCCAGGCAACCCAACGTCAGCCCAAGCGGACTGCCCACCATCAGGGGCGTCGTCGCCGTGGGCAAGACCCTGTCGGCCGACACCTCAGGAATCACCGACGGGAACGGCCTGACCGGCGCATCTTTCACCTACCAGTGGGTGAGGACTATCGCCAGCGTTGACGCCGACATCCCGGGCGCCACCGGCTCGACCCATACCATCACGGCCAGCGACGCTGGTGCAGCGTTCAAAGTAAAGGTCGCCTTCACGGACGACGCCGGCTATTCCGAGAGTGTGACCAGCAACTCAACCGCACCGGTGGCCGAGGAAGCCAGCAGCAACCAGCAGGCCCGGGCCATTACACCGCGAACGGACGTTACGCTCGTCAGCAACACGAGCGAGACCCACGATAGTGACGGGTCGCTCAACGGTTTCGACCATGCTCAGAAATTCACCACCGGCGCCTCCAGCGCGGGCTACACGCTGAGAAGCGTCGGAGTCGTGATAAGCGGGACGACCCCCAACGTTGCCAATATAACCGCAAGCATCAATGAGATAAACGCCGACGACGAGCCGGGAACCAGCCTGGGTACGCTCGGCGCACCCACCAGCTCAAGCGGGATCTATACCTTCAGCAATACGACGGGCATCGACCTTGCCGCATCGACGTCTTATTTTGTGATGTTGGACGTCACCGGCGCCGCCAGCGGCAACCTGTCAAACGCCGTGTCTGGCAACCAGACCTCAAGTTACGGTTGGACCATTGCGAACGGCAGCATATACCGCGACAGAGGCACCGTCGGTTCATGGACGGACTATGGAAGTCCCAAGCGAATAGTCATCATAGGAGCCGTCAAAGGCAACACCAACGTCGCGGCCGAGGGAACACCCACGATCACCGGCGCGGCGCAGGCGGGCAAGACGCTGACGGCGACGGTGGGCACCATTGCGGATGACGACGGGCTGCCCACCTTCCCGGACGGCTACACCTTCCAGTGGGTCCGGGTGGACGCCGACGGCAGTTCCAACGAAACGAACATCGGGTCGGACTCGGACACCTACACGCTGGTAACGGCAGACGTGGGCAAGAAAATCAGGCTCAAGGTCAGCTTTACCGACAACGGCGGCACCACCGAGGGGCCGCTGACCAGCGACGCCTACCCGTCCTACGCCAACGTCATGGCGGCCAAGGGGACGTGTCCCACCGGCAACGACTGGTGCGAGACGCTGACGCTGGGGTACGTCCCGGTCACGCATGCCGGTGAGTTAATTGAACAAATTGGATACTCCAACACCGGCGGCTGGGGCGAGCTCAACTCGGCAGATTTCACCCACGGGGGCACGAACTACCCCGTAGAGAGTCTGGTCCTCCGCAGGGTAACGACGGTGAGTACCAACGTGATTACCGACGCCGAGCTTACGATCGCCATGAAAAGCGCCGAGCTGCCCGACGGCACGGTCCTGAACCTGGGGGGCCAGGCGTTCACGGTGGACGCGGACAGCGACACAACCCAGCTTGCACAGGAACTGTGGAATCTCCTGGACCTCGGCCTATCGTTCAACTGGGCGGAGGGCGGCGAGGTCGCGGTGAGCGCAAACCTGCCCCCGGGCCTCGACACCGCCATCGTCGACGGCGCGTCGCTGGTGCTGACCTACCACGAGGACCTCGACACGGGTTCGGTACCGGCGGCGAGCGCCTACTCGGTCGTGGTGGATGGCGGCGCGGGCACGGCGCCCTCTGGCGTGAGCGTGAGCGGCAAGACGGTCACGCTGACCCTGGCAAGCGCGGTGGGGAGCGGACAGGTCGTGACGGTGACCTACACGGCGCCCGCGTCGAACCCGCTCCAGGACGCATCGGGGCTCGCCGCAGTCCCGCTGACCGGCCAGGCCGTGACCAACAACACGGGCAACAACCTGGCCGGCGGAGCGCCGACCATCTCCGGCACCGCCCAATCGGGGCATACGCTCACCGCAAACACCAGCGCCATAACCGACGCCGACGGCCTGAACAACGTGGACTACGACTACCAGTGGATAAGGGTTGATCCGACGGAAGCTCTAATGCCATCCCCGTAGGGACCGACTCCACCACCTACACGCTCGTGAACGGAGACGTGGGCAAGAAGATCAAGGTCCAGGTGGACTTCACCGACGACCTGGGCAACAGCGAAGACCTGACCGACCTGACCAGCGCCGCCTACCCGTCAAGCGGTACCGTGACCGCGAACAACATGACGACCCCGCAGCTCAGCATCGCCGGCGCCCAGGCCGACGAGGGAGACCAGATCACCTTCACGGTAACGGCCGACAACACGTCCACCGAGGACATCACCGTGGACTACGCCACCAGCATCCAGTCCGGCGACACCGCCGAGGCAGGGGACTTCACGGCCACCAGCGGGACCCTCACGATAATGGCGGGAAACACCACCGGCACGTTCCAGGTGAACACTAATCCAGCCCAAGGCCTCTATGAGGGTGACGAGACCTTCACCGTAACCATCAGCAATCCCATGGAGGCCACAATCGCAAACGCCACCGCCAGGGGCACCATCCTCGAGGAAGATTCCACCCCCCAAATGAAGTTTTTACAATCGACGTTCCGGAGAGGAGAAAATAACGATAATTTCTTCAACATAACATTCGAAATGACCCCGGGGTTCCACGAAGCGGTCGATTTCACCATCGAAATATCCGGCACCGCCGGGAACGGCGATGACTATACCCTGATAGCAGAAGCCCAAAGCATCACCGCACAACAATACGGGCTGAATATACAAACCCAGATAATAGACGACAACATCTACGAGGGCGAGGAAACCGCCGTACTGCGTATCAGGGTCAACCACAACGTGGTCACGGTAGACCCAGACAACGACACCTTTGAGCTAATCATCGACGACGACGACCCCAAGCCCACGTTGCGCGCCTCGCTCCATCAGACCGGCACCGAGGGCGGCCAGAACCAGGGCATAACCCCCGTCCAGGACCAGGACTTCGCCAACGTCGTCTTCAAACTGGAAATGCAGGGAGGGTATGGCATGAACCTCCCGGTATCCCTCGACACCGTGGACGGAACCGCCGTAGCAGGAGAGGACTTCCAGCTGAACACCACCAGCGTGACGTTCACCCCTCAGAACAATGTCCGGTACGTCAAAGTACCCGTCATCGACGACGACGAATTCCAGGGCGGCGCCGCTCGGACCTTCCAGCTAAAGGTCAGCTCTATGAACAACCACTACATCCCAGGCAGCCCCGTCTTCGTCACCGGCGCCATCAAGGACAACGAGGAACCGGCCGAGGGCGAGGACTACGTGCCCGAGGGCATAATTACCAACGCCACCATCGAGGTGGACCAGAGCTGGATCAACGACACCCAGATCAATGGCCGCATCGAGCACGAAGATGACCAGGACTGGTACCGCGCCGATCTACTGATGAACCACCGCTACCAGATCGACATCTGGGGCAAGGAGATGTACGAACATTACGAGGACAACGACGCCTTCCACGTCGACGAGCTGACCCTGGTGGACCCGTTCCTCTTAGGCGTATACAACGAAAACGGCGTTTATCTCCCCGGAACCCGCAACGACCACGGCTGGCTCGGCGATACAGTTCGCCACACCCTGTCATTCAACAAGAACGGAACCTACTACCTGGCCGCCGGCCACGACCGGTGGGAGGACGGAGGCACCTTCCAGATCTCGCTCCTCGACATGGGACCGGTCAACCAGCACTGCACCAAGCTCGACGTCGACAACCTGACCTACGAGCCGGGACACTTCGCCGGTAAGTAGCCCTCCACAGAGGAAATGGCATACGAATACAGGCCCCGTTCAAAGCGGGGCCTGTCCGTTGGTGGACCACCCCACGAGCTCCAAGCGGTGCGAAGCCGACAGCACCTGCACGCCGGTGGTAGCCAGGGCCGGATAAAAGCGGAGACGAAGACCCATTACCACAAACGCAGGCGGCGCCTCAACAGCGCCGCCCTGCCAGGTCACCGGGGAATCAAGCAAGTTCTACGTCCCGCCGTGACCCAATACAAACCAAGAACGAGAATCAAAAATACAGAGTTCAAGATGAGCCGAATAGCGCTCTACGCGCAGGACCTCAGCCCATGGGAAAACAACGCCCTGACCTACGGTCTACACCGGGACAGAAACGGCCCGCCCCTGCCCCCACCACACGCCTGAACACCCGTTCACTCCTCACGGCAGAGCGCGCCCGCCTCCCGGTCCTCCTCGGTGCATTCCGCATAGGGCTCCACCAGCGGCCCCGGCGGATACAGCAGCAGGCACGGCTGAGACGTCTCCACCGCCTCGTCAACCGCCCCCGGCCCCTCCTCAGGACCGCCGTCCAGGATCCGAACCAGCGGCGTCTCCGCGTCCCCCGGCGTGCCCACGATGCACTTCAACCGGTCTAATTCCGTCCCCCCGAACTCCAACAGTGCGAACTGCTCCGCACTCATGCACGGCTCCGCCTGCAGCGCCAGGCCGGCCAGGGTCGCAAACAGCGCCGCGTCCAGCTGGTGGAGCTCCCCTCCCAGCGGCAAAGTCCTGCGAACCATCGACCCCAAACCGGAACCCACAAGACAGTCCACACTACCCCAGTCCAGCGGCACCTCAGCCAGGAGCGCAGGCATGATCATCACCCGGGCCACGCTCTCATCGGACAGACAGGCCGCCGCCTCGGTGAGCTTCGCCGCCTGCCAGGCACTGGACAGCAGCTCGACCGAGGTCTCCACGTTCCCATTCCGCACGTCCTCCGGCAGGCACGCATATTCCTCCTGCGGCAGCGCCGCAACAGCCGCCATCGTCTCCGGCAGGTGCTGCGGCCTGCCAGGGTGATCGCCCGGCTCCTCGACCACGGCCACCGTCGGTTCCCGCCTCGGTTTCTGCGTCGGCTCCCTGCTCGACTCCGCCGTCGCCCGCGCCATGGCCGCAGCGGCCGGTACCGCCGTCTTACCAACGACCACCGCGTTAGCCATAGCCGTCGCCGCCGCGTTCCCGCTGCCCGCACCGTAACCCATGCGAAATACATGATCGCATCGGAAGAACTCGAGCCAGGGCACGGGTGGCTCTGGAGCGTCGTGGTCCAATATTACGTCCTGGCGGAGAGCATCGTTGATGCCGGCGAGGCGATGATCGACAACTACGTCCGAGAGGTGCACGGTTACAAATCCGACGGGAAGAGCCTCTCATTGCTGGATCTGAGCCGGTACGAAGACCTGGCTATGGCCCTGAACCCAGTGATTTCAGCCTACGGAGAGCTGCTCCACAACGAGACGTACTCCGATAGCCTGATAGTTGGGTCCACCAAGGCCCGGTCCTATGGTGCCTCGCAAAGGAACGGCACCCGGACATCCATCGACCTGATGCACTTTACCCAGCTATTGGCGGAAAACCTCCCGGACACAGATATCGGCCCGAGGCTGGGTGAATTGACAGAAGCCACAGATCGCTTTGTCGTCCACTCCGACCACGATGGGTCGCGGCCCAACTCCTTTGGGATCGCTATCGATGCGCCGGAGAACGTGGAGGCGGAGTACTCGGCCTACAAGATCAACGATACCTGGCTGGCCTTTCAAAGCGAGTATAGCGATTTTCGACTGAGTGATACCGTACCGCCGGCTGTTCAGGTAATCCCGGAGTCCACGAACTCCGACGGAACATTTGTAACTGTGCATGACGAAAACCTTTCCCGCGTCATCACCGTTCACGGCTTCGGCTATCCGGTTTGGGTCGAAGACGGCACGGTTGAAGACTTCTTCATGATTATCACCGAGGAGGAAGCCTTCCCCACTGAGACCGATGACCTGTACTTCGCCTCCACGTGGGACCAATGGTGGTTGGAGGTGGAGTACGACCCGGAGGAGCCCCTGGCCTGGATGCCTGGGAATTCAACTGGCTTTGATGGTCAGGGACACAGGCTCTACACGGTTTTTATCGATTACTACCAAGCAGGAAAAGACTATAGCGGCTACGAATCCCCTTATGGTCCAGCCATAATAAAGTTAATCGTAGATGAACAGGGGAAGTCGTGAATCACTCCATCACGACCTTTAAAGTCCTGTTCACCGGTCCGGACGATGAAGAGGGCACAATCCTGTTCGACAAAGCGACTTTGCAAATAGCTGAAGGTGATGCGGTCCAATTCTGGTATTTCGGCGTTAACCTGAAGGACAAAACCGAGGTCCTTTGGTTCGAGGCCGGCGATGTCCTAACCTTCGTCCAAGAGCCGTACTTCCAGTATAATTTTCTTTGGTTCCATGACGCAGGTAGGCTAATTGAGCATCACTATGCCATTTTGGCCGCGGACGTGGCGAAAAACTTCACACTGTCTGACCCGATACCGTCACCGCGAGTAATGGACTCACCCTTTGGGAACATGTTGGTTTACGAAGGCCCGTCCGGCTACTTCAATGTGCAAGTCCCGTGGGATTGGATAGAACTGGTGCCGGACTCATCACAAGACGAGGTCTTCAAAGCCTCCACATCCGATGGAAGCGGCTCCGCCAGTATGTATGTCGAGGAGGGCGCTCTTGTTTCCTTGACGGAATACATTGACGAAGCGGAAACCGCGTTTCTTGAAGCCGGTGCAGAAGCGATCGTAAAGACAAATATTCCAACGGCTCAAGGTCATCCAGCAACCATATTGGAGTGGTCAATCGCTGGGAGCACGACCTGAGGTGGACCCCATGGTTTGGACAGGATTAGGCCACAATTAAGTGGGACTCCTGCACTTTTCCGTAGGATACCAAGACCGGTTGGTTCGGGAATCAACGTGAAGCCAGAAAGGTGACGATGGCGTTCCACACGGCCACCGCCGCCAACCAAATCAAGGCCAAGCCGATCACAGACAGAACTATGGCCCAATAAGGGTGAACAGACATTCCTGTCCTCCTTTTGCGGAATGCGCCTTCTTCGGGAAGGAAGTCCCTCAGGAGAAGACGCCCGCAGGCGGAGTCCTGTTCCAGGAAGGGAAGGCTCTTGAACGACCAGAGAGGGTGGACGACGACGTCACGTTGCGTCGAGGAGGATGTCTCAAACCGACCGGAGGGGGAAGCAAGGGGCGTAGAACAAAACTGATCGGCTGCAACAAAGCCGAGAGCAACACGAACAAGGGATGGCCCTTAGCCAGAGAGACAAGGTCAGCCACTTGGTCCTTCCCTTTCTACAGCAGCCAGCCTCCCAAGAAGGAAACCGCAGAGATGACGGCCGCAATCAATACCAAGGTTATCACCGGGTCGGACAATGCAACTGCCGCCCCTTCAACGAAGTCGAGGGGAAAAGGCAATGGGGGGATGCCGGCCCACACACCAAGACTCCAAACTACAGTGGCGAAAAGAAGGGTCAGCCCCACAGACCAGAACAGCGCCCAGATGACGATCTGGTCGCCGATATGTCCTGACCAATAGATTGTTCGAAGGATGAGGCGCATGGTTTCTGGGTGGTCCGTGACGATTTACTGCAGCACTTGTATGTCGACGATTCTATCCTCGCTCGTATTACTCGAGGATTACACAGATAAGAATTTCTTCTCAATCAGCTGTAGATCATCCTCAGCGACGAGATAAACCGCCGCGCTCATAGCCGCACTGAGTTCCGGCGGAAAAACGCCGGTTTCCGGGAGACCCGCCGCCTGGAGGACTTCGACTGGTCGGCGTCCATCACGCTGGAACGCCGGCTGCTGGACTCCGCATTCTCGCTGGAGTTTCTGGCCAGGCATGAGCACATGCTGCAGGTGGGAGCCGCTGGCGTCGGCAAGAGCTTCTTGGCCAGGGCCCTGGGCATCGCCGCCGTCAGGGCCGGACACACCGTGCGATTCATACATGCCGACGACCACCTCAGGGTCATTACCCAGGCACGGGTGGACAACTCCCTGGAACGCACCTTCCGCTCCTTCCTGTCGCCTGACCTGCTGATCCTGGACGACCTCGACCTGCACCGGTTCACCGCCCTACGATCGGCCGACCTCTATGAACTGATTCTCAACCGGCACCTGGCCTCCAGCCTCGTCATCACCAGCAACCGGGCCGTGGACGAGTGGCTGGGCCTGTTCGAGGACCCCATTCTGGGCAACAGTGCTCTCGACCGGCTGGCCAACGCGAGCTACCAGATCGTAATTGAAGGCAACAGCTACCGTGAAAGACTCTCCCCACACCGGGCCCTGCTGCCTGCAACAGGAGGTGATTGACCCTCCGGCGTCAAACTGATATGAGTCTGATCACAGTAGTGTGCCCAAGGTGGCCTGAAGAATGTGGCGACGAGTGGCCTAATGACCCCAACAGAATGACAGCCGGGAACGTCGTCGCCGGCAGCCCGAGGCGTGTGTATCATTAACCCCATGACGAACGACCTGGAGCAGCTGCGCGGCGAGGTCGAAAGGCTGGTCTACAGCTCCGATGAATCCGGATTCACCATCTGCCGCCTTGTAGTTCCGGGCAGAGTCGACCTGGTGACCGTCGCAGGAACCATGCCGGGAATTCAGCCGGGGGAGCGACTGCACCTGCGAGGCAGGTGGATAAATTATCCCATCCATGGTTATCAGTTCCGGGCTGACAGCTACAGGTCCCAGTTGCCCGCCAGCGCCAATGCCGTGCGCCGATACCTGGCCTCGACCCTGGTCAAGGGCATCGGCCCAGTGCTTGCCGGAAGGCTGGTGGACTGCTTCGGCGACGAGACCCTGCGGGTGATCGACGAGCAGCCGGAGCGTCTGGCCGAGGCGCCGGGGGTCGGGCCCCGCCGGGTGGGGAGCAGCAGGCAGGCCTGGGTGGAGCAGCAGGAGATACGGGGCGTGATGCTGTTCCTGCAGGGCCACGGGGTCAGCGCCGCCTACTCCACCCGCATCTACAAGACATATGGCCAGGACGCGGTGAAGGTCGTCCAGGAGAACCCCTACCGGCTGGCCCAGGACGTGCGGGGGATTGGTTTCATCACCGCCGACAAGATCGCCCGGCAGATGGGGATAGACGAGCATTCGCCCCACCGGGCCCAGGCCGCCCTGGAGCACCTGCTGCTGGAGCAGGCCGACGAGGGCCATGTCTTCACCCCCAATGATGAGCTGGTGCAAATGTGCCGAAGCCGTTTCGACCTCCCCGAGGACCTGCTGACGGCGGCGGTGGGAAGTTTGCGCAAAGCGGGACGGATCGTGCTGGATGGAGAGGCTGTCTTTCTTCGAGGCCTCTATCTTGCTGAGCGAGCCGTGGCCGATTCCATCAGGTCTCTGGTGGCCAGCCCCGGACAGCGGCGCGAGTTCGACGCCCCGGCCGCCGTGGACTGGGCCAGCGGCCGTATGGGAGTGGAACTGACCGGGGAACAGAGGCAGACGGTCCACGAGGCCGTGTCGCAAAAGGTCTTCGTTCTGACGGGCGGGCCTGGAACCGGCAAGACAACCATACTGCGGGCCGTGATTTCGATCCTCGAGGCTCTGGGCCAGCGGGTGGCCCTGGCGGCCCCCACCGGGAGGGCGGCCAAGCGTATGGGAGAGGCCGCTGGGCGGGAGGCCCAGACGCTGCACCGCCTCCTGGAGTTCAAGCCCGGGGAGGGCCGATTTGGACGAGACGCCGAGCGGCCCCTGGACGCCGATGCCGTGGTGGTCGACGAGGCCGTAAGTGTTAAGAGTGGGGCGAGATGGGGTTTGGAGAGGATGGATTGTAGGGCTTGGCAGGGGTTTCGTTCTTGCAGGCGCCAGGTTCCGAACAAGGAGGCCAGGATGCTCTTGGTCTCGCTGCCCCGCTCCGAACGGGTACCGCCGCTGATCTTCCGGCTCACCACTGGCGGGCGCAGACTACGCTCCGCCGCGTTGTTGTCCGCGCTGGCCCGGGGCTCGGCGACGAAGGTGAACAGCTCCGGCAGGAAGCGTTCCACCCGCTGGCACAGCACCCTCATGGGCGCATCGCTGCCCAAGTAAGGCTTACAGATGGACCATAGCCACTGCTGGCAGCGTTGTTGCTGCTCTACCCGCTGGGCCCGCCGCACTGTTTCGGGCAGGTTAGGATCAGGTTCGGGGCAGGCCTGAGCATGGTCGTACACCTCGCGCACCTGTTGGGATCATTTGGCCAGGTCCTCGTTCTGCGGGTGTTGCTCCTTCAGTTGGTGGATGTCACGCAACAGGTGGGTCCAGCACCTCTGGTGCGGCCCCTGGTACACGTTGCAGGCCCCGTAGAAGTCGCTGACCAACACCCCCTCGAACTCATCCCCCAACACCTCCCCCACCACCCTCTGGCTCCGGCCCGGCCGGTGGAGAAAGTAGCGCACCTCGGGAGTGCTGAAGCTCCAGAGGTAGCCATTACGACCGTCCTCCCGCCAGCCTGTTTCGTCCCCGTACAGCACCGGGCTGGCCCGAATCTCTTGGCGTAACCGGGTGTATTCCTCTTGGCCGCGCTCCGCCGCCCCACGGACCAAAGCCACCAGTTCCCCCACGCTGAGGCCCAGGCCAAAGCGCCACTTCAGGTAGCGCTGAATCACCCGGAAGGGGAGCCGGCACTCCTCCCTCAGCATGCTTACTTCACTCTGCACCGAAACGCCGAACCGTTGGCGGCCCACGCTCAAGGCGCCCCAATCCGGTTCTGGAGTCCACCGCTTCCGGCACTTGGGGCAGGCGCGTTCGACCACCACGTGTTCGGTTACCCGCGCCCGTACCCGGGGCAGGGTAATCACCTGGCGGCTTCCGCGCACCCTCCCGCCTATCAGAGGAACCTGGCAGTCGGGGCAACTGGCCGTGGCGTGTTCCACCCGGTGGGTGGGCTCCTCCCTAAGCCGGGCAAAGCCGTGGGGCCGCTTGCGCCGTTCTCCCTTGGAGCGGGCCGGCCGGTTGGCCTTGACCCAAGACGGCGGCTTCCGCTCCTGCACACCCGATGGCGGCTTTTGTTGGCCTTCCAACTCGGCGATCCGGGCTTCCAGAACTTGGATATGACCAAAGAGCCGACCAACCAGCTCAATCAACTCCTCCCGGGAGAACCCGGCCAATTCCTCAGGCAAACTCATGCCTTCAGTCTACCCGCGTACTATCTTCCTCCATTCGTGGGCTCAGAGCGGATTAAGCCCACTCTGAACACTTACGACGAGGCCTCCATGCTGGACATCGTGCTGTGCCACCATCTCCTGCAGGCGGTGCCACGACACGCCTCGGTGCTGTTCGTCGGAGATGCGAACCAGCTGCCCTCCGTCGGGCCCGGCAAGTTCCTTGGGGACGTTCTGGACTCCGGCGTTGTGCCCTTCCTCCGTCTGGAGCGGATCTTCCGTCAAGGGGACCGGAGCGGCATCATCGATGCGGCCCACCGGGTCAACCGGGGCCGCCTGCCCTCTCTTGTCTCCAAGGACTCCCAGGGAGACCTCTACTTCGTCGAGGAACCGGAGGCGGCGGCCAACGCCGTCGTGCGCATCTGCGCAGAGCGGATCCCGGCGCGGTTCGGATTGCGTCCCATGAGGGACGTCCAAGTATTGTGTCCCATGAACCGGGGGGACGTCGGCGTCCATCGGCTCAACGACAGGCTCCGGGAGGCCCTCAACCCGGCGGGAACCGAGGTGACGCGCTTCGGACGGACCTTCCGGGTGGGCGACCGTGTGCTCCAGTCGGTAAACAACTACGACAAGGATGTGTTCAACGGCGACCTAGAAACCTGGCCGGAAAGCCAATACTGTCGAGATCGCCGATTTTTGAGCGTCGAATCTTGATGAAATAGCGGCTATCTTGTCGTATACCATCTGAAACTATGCCGTAAAGAACTGAAATTCGTCTCCCTCGCGTAGCGCGAAACCTGACAAAGGGCTTTCCGGCCAGACTTCTAGGCTGGGTGACCGGGGTGGACCACGCCGCCGGCCGGATTACGGTAAGCTTCGAGGAAACCGGCGTGGACTACGATTTCTCGGAGCTGGACGAACTGCAACCCTCCTTCGCAATGACCGTACACCGGGCCCAGGGGAGCGAGTTTCCGGCGGTGGTGGCGCCTGCCGGTGTTGACGCAGCACTACCCGATGCTGCAGCGCAACCTGCTGTACACCGCGATCACCAGGGGAAGGAGACTGGTCGTGGTCGTCGGAAGCCGCCGGACGTTGGCCATGGCTGTGCGCAACGACCGCCCCGCGGAACGCAACACGATGCTCGGGTCCCGGCTTTCAGGGACGGAGACAGGAGGAGGGACGGCGATTCCTGAAGGCGGATTCGAGCGGCTCGGCCTCCTGTAGGCCGCTCAATGCCCCGGTCCGGTGATGCCACGCTCGACAATTCCCGGTGCAGAGGTTGCGCCCCCTGGCGCACCACGAGAGACGGGTGTAGCCGGAGGCCCGCCAGGCGGCCCAGGTTCATCCGGCGGAGCCGATGCGGTATTTGCCTGTGCCGCACAAAGAGCAGGCGGCACGCAGGGCGGGACGTCCGTTCTTCGGGGTTACCTGTTCAACATCCCGTGAGCCGGTCTTGGCCCGGCACTTCAAGCAGTAGATTTCAGCGGATGCGGCTGCAGGACCGGCCGGCCATTGCGCCCTGAAATTGCCTGACCTCCCCGGGAGCAGAGGCCCGGCGTGGATGGACTAGATAACCCTGTCTCCCCACCCTGGCGTGGACTGGCTGGTCGACTCACCCGCCGGCCCCGGCAGCGGCGTCAGCAGCACGCGCCAACGGGGAGTGTCTTTTGATGCCTCGACCAGGAGTTCCCTCAGGGGGACATCAATGTCGATATCGTCGAATTCGAAGTTGAAGGCGGCCTTTACGTGGGCCGGGCATACGAGGCCCGCCGTGGCGCTGTTCTCGCGACCCACCCGCCTCAGTTCCTCTCGTTCGGCGAGGATCATCTTCAGCCGCCGGTGGCAGCCAGCGATGGTGTATTTGACCTGGATTTTTCCGGGCATTCCCCACACTTTGCACAATAGATCGTTTTCCCCGATTCATTGTGGAGAGTTACACCTTTTCCTTGTCGTCATCTCCGGTCATATGCTGGGTCTTTCCACGTTAGTGCGTTTCTGCTGGTTTCAGGAAGTAACCTTCTTCGGGGAGGTAGCCGGAATCAGGTAGGGGTTCGGGCTGTGGTATCAGTTGCAGAGGCTCATCGATGGTCCCCTTGGCCATAGCGATGTACCATTTGCCACCCGGGGATTCCAGCAGCAGGGTGCGCAGGTCGACTCGTCCGGCCTGGAAATCAGCCAGGCGCTTGGGGCAGACGGCCGTTACTGCATAGCGGTCAAATTCACCTGCGGAGTCGATCAGGTCGCAGATGTAGTGCGCGCCGGCGTTGTCGCGGGCAGCGAACATCTGTATCCCGTCGTAGTATTCCAAGACCTCGGTGAGGGTGATGGCATTCACGGGATCACCATTGTGCAGGCTGCCAGGATGTCGTAGCCGGCGTAGGGCCACCGCGTGTGGTGGGATCTTCCTCCGGTTTTCATGATGTGGCCTGCGCCCTCTGTCAGGGTGAGTTGGCAGATTGCCATGTCTTTCAGGTTGCGTCGCCTTGTCAGTGCTTGCGCAGCGATTCGTTCGCCGAACATCGACAGTCCTCGTGCCTGGCACTCGGATACGTTGAACCGGGTAGTGGGCCTCAGGTCTCTTTGTCACCTGAAGTCGTCGCCGTTAGGCGGGGTATTTCGCACCAGGCGGTATACGGTGAGAGGACTGGAGATTTCCTCCGCCTCGTCGGTTGGGCAGCCCTCTGGCAGGGGTTCGAGGTGTTTCATGGCCATGGGATTCCAGTACTGAGAAGTGTATTTGGGTCTGATGCAGGTGTCAAAACGCGAGGTAGTTATCGGGATTACACACCCTGGAATAGCTTGGCGGTTCAGACGGTTGAAGCCGGTCTGCGTTTGGCCCTTTAAGGGGTTCCAGTGGCAGCGATAATCTCTTCCAGCGCCCAATAACCTCCGGAGCAAGCGGGCGTTATCTTATCTAGACCTCCGTGCTTCTTGGCCTGACCGTAGGTGACGTTGAAGGCGTTGACCTGTACCTCGTCCCCCACGCGCGCAACCACGCGCCCGGTTGCGTCCAGCACCTCGATCGTCCCGCTTTCCACGTTCAGGTCGTAAGTCTCAGGCCAGAACAAAAGCGTGTCGTTGGGGACGTCGCCCTCGAGGATGTTTCTTATCACAAGGCACTTTCCATCGAGGGTAAGCTCCCCGGTGCGGGGTGTGACCACCTGGCCCATCTTTATCGCCTCGTCCCACTGGGGGAAATAGACCAGGGCATCCGGCAGGACTTTGATGCTGTGGATATGGAACGCTTCGCCAGGACATTCTTTGTACCTGCTCTTGAAGTATCCGCCACCACCGGCTATCTCGTCCCCGACCCTCGCGATGACCTGGCCCGCGCCGTTACGGACCTGCACCACACCGTTTTCCGCATGGGGCGCGAACCCTGGAGGCCAAATAATGGTGTTGTCGCTGTACCTGCCTTTAATCCGAAGGCACGGGCCGTCCAGGACCAGCTCCCCGACGCCCGCCGCAGTGAGGAATTCCCTTTCAGCCGCCATCACGGTCTCTTGCCTGAGTAGCAGGACTTCCGGGCTTTGCAGTCTAAGTTCAGTGACCTCGTTCTTGGGGTCGAAGACGGTCACCGCTCCCACGAAAATACGCCCCGCCGGGCAATGTTCTGGAAGTCCGGCGACTAGTTCCTCGAGTTTGTAGTCCTTGACGAGTTCCGCTCGGATGACCCTTACGTGGTCCCCCACCTGCGCCGCAACCTGTCCATGGCCGTCAATCACCCGCACCGCTCCGGAGTCCAGTTCGAGCGAGAACGAGCTCGGCCAGATGGCTAAGCGGGCTGGCCACGGGGCGTTGTTGGGGTTGGAAGGGACCTCAACAAGCATGCAACCTTTCTTCAGAACGAGCTCCCCGGCGAAGTAGTCTCCGCCTTGGTCGGTTCCCAGAGGATAGTCTTGCTTGGGGAAGGCCACGGGCTGCGGAGGAAGGTCCGCAGGCGCTTGGCCGCCGCCGCATCCAGCGAAGATGGTCACCAGAAGGCCAGCAAAAAGGAGCAACAGGCCAATCCACCTGCGCCGAATCTCTGACAAGGGCTGGCCCGAAGCGTCTGAAACGCTGTCTGAAGCAATGCCTTTCATGCAGGTCCGGCACCAGCGGGGGCGGTCCAAATATCGTTCTGGATGTGGCGGGCGGTTCGTCAAGAGATTCTCCAGTATAGCTGTAACTGACAACTGCCTGAGTCATCTGGTCTATTGGGGTGTGTTAAGCCGATAATTGCCAAATGCGAGGCCTTTGCACAACGAAGTTGTTTTAATCCGTATTCGTTGTTAGAAGCCATTCCCCAATATGACAATCGCAGCATAAGGCGGGGCTCTACGGGGAGGCAGGGTGGCCAGCGTTCATCCTCTTTTGCCAGCAACGTCATTCGGCCCAAGAACAGTATCGCCGAGCTTGTAACACAACCCCAGGGTCAGGCCCACCCCTCCGGCATGGCTGGAAATTACCCCAGCCCGTAGCTGACGGGGTGGCTGGAAAACCCGGTTGCAAAATATTTGGCAGAAACCTATACTTCAGGTATTCCAGCCATGGATGTAATGGAGTGACGCTGTACGGCTATGCCAGGGTCTCGGTCAAGGAGCCAGAGGACAAGAACCTGGACCTGCAGGTGGAGCGGCTGGTCCGCGCCGGCTGTGCCATGGGCAACATCCGGGCCGAGGAGGCCAGCGGGGCCAAGGACGACCGCGGCGGCCTCCTGGAGCTGCTCGACCTGGTGGCCCCGGGCGACACGCTGGTGGTCACCCACATCGACCGGCTCTCCAGGGGCCTGACCTACGGGCTGCAGGTGATCGAGGGCCTGCACCACGCCGGTGTGGAGTTCCGGTCCCTGTCCGAGGATTTCCACACGGCCACGGCCAACGGGAAGCTCCAGCTCCAGATGGTGCTCGCCTTCAGCGGGTGGTGGCGTAACTCCATCAGGGAGCGCTCCGTCGCGGGCCAGGCCAAGGCACGTACCGAGGGCCGTTTCCCCGGCCGGCGGCCAATCCTGACCGGGCAGCAAAGGGAGTACGTCAGGGAGGAGCGGTCGAAGGGAGTGAGCCAGCGGGAGCTGGCCAAGCGCCTGGAGGTCAGCCGCTGGACCATCCAGCAGGTGGACGGGTAGGTGGTGGATGGAAGTTGCGGTCGCCAATGTAATCACGTGAGTAGTACAGGCAGACCACCAGTACTCCGCTCCAATGCCCAATGTCGCGGCGCAATTGACGCTAGTCGGTTGCCGTGCGCGACTCCGTGCTCATTCACCTCTCAAACTCGTAAGGTGTGATGTTTCTCAGCTCGAGCATGCCGCTATCGCCGCCGATCACACCGTGCCACTTGAGCCCCTCAAGTATATAGTCAGTAACCACCGAATACGCTATGCGAGCCCATGGTTTACAGGGCAATCGCGTCTTAATGATAGAGTAGGCGGGAATGATCTGACTTCGGGGACGCGGTGATGTGAGGGGGAGTGATGGATAAGGGGCGGGGTGCGTCGGTCATGGACCATTTTCAGGACTTGTAGGATCCTCGGATAGAACGGAGCAAACGGCACCAGTTGCTGGACATCGTGGCCATTGCCATCTGCGCCGTCATCTGCGGCGCGGATTCCTGGGTCCACGTGGAGATGTTCGGCAGGAGCAAGGAGGAATGGTTCCGCACCTTTCTGGATCTGCCCAACGGCATTCCCTCCCACGACACCTTCGGGGATGTATTCTCCCGCCTTGACCCGGAGCAGTTCCAGCGGTGTTTTATGGAGTGGACCCAGGCGGTGGCGGCCCTTTTGCCCGGCGAGGTGGTGGCTATCGACGGCAAGACCGTGCGCCGGTCCCACGACAAAAGGGCGGGCAGGCAGGCCATCCACCTGGTCAGCGCCTGGGCGTCGGGTAATACCCTGACCTTGGGGCAGGTGAAGACCGAGGAGAAATCCAACAAGATCACGGCCATACCCCGGCTGCTGGAAATGCTGGAACTGAGCGGTTGCATCGTGACCATCGACGCCATGGGCTGGCGGAAGGAGATTGCCCGGACGATTGTGGAGCGTGGGGCCGACTACGTGCTTGCGGTCAAGGGGAACCAGGGACGGTTGTACGTCGACCTGCGGGACTTGTTTGAGGAAGCCGAGGAATCGGGTTATGACGGAGTGCCTCACGACTTCTCCACCACGCTGAACAAGGGCCACGGGCGTATCGAGAGAAGGGAATGCCGGACCACCAGCGGCCCGGCGCGCCTGGAGTACCTGAGCACTGCCGGGGAATGGCCCGGGCTACGGAGTGTCGGGATGGTGCGGTCGGAACGGCGTAAGGGAGAGCAGTTCTCGGTGGAGGCCCGGTATTACATCTCCAGCCTGGAATCGGACGCCCAGGGGGAGAATGCCACAGGCGCACAGTAGGGGTCCATTTCCCTAACTTTCTTCCTGTACAGGACGGAGTAAGCAGCTATGAACTATGGAAACAGTGAAACCTTGGCCGCAACCCTGGCTACATTCTGCTCAAGTCTGACCTATGAAGATCTTTCGCCTGAGGTGGTGGACTGGGCGAAATATCTGTGCTTGGACTTTGCGGGCGTTGCCCTGAACGGGTCCACTACCGAGTCCGCCCGCACGGTGGTACAGGCCATCGAGAGTGTCAATCGGCCCGGCCCTTCCGTAATCATCGGCACTCAGAAGAGGGCACTGCCTGAGTATGCGGCCATGGCCAACGGGACGGCCTTCCACAGCCTGGAGCTGGACGACATCCATAACGACTCGTCCATCCACGGCGGGGTTATAGCCTTCCCGACAGCCCTCGCCATGGCAGATGTGGCCCGTTTGGATGGCAGGAATTTCATCGCCTCGGTGGTGGCCGGATATGAGGTCATGATGCGCCTCGGAATGGCCCTGAAGCCGGCGGAGCACTACAAGAGAGGATTCCACCCGACCTCCACCTGCGGGGCCTTCGGCGCGTCGGCAGTGGCCTCCCGGTGCCTGAATCTGAGCGCCGAATCAACCACCGCCGCACTGGGTGTGTCGGGCAGCCAGGCAGCGGGAAGCCTGGAATTCCTGACGGACGGGACGTGGACCAAGCGACTGCATCCGGGCTGGGCCGCGAACGGCGGGATATGGGCGGCGTTGCTAGCTCGAGCGGGCTTTCTCGCGCCGTCCACTGTAATCGAGGGCCGCTTCGGGTTTCTCCAAGGCTACTCCGCTGATCCGGACCCGGAGCTGGTTATCCAGGGTTTGGGGGACGAATTCCAGATCACCCGGATGGGGATCAAGCCCCATTCCTGCTGCCGGTACAGCCAGGGCCCCATCGATTGCCTGCTCGATCTGCGGCAAAAGCACGCCCTGCGACCCGATGACGTGGAGGCTGTGACCATTGGCGTTCTGAGCGCGGGGTTCAACACCATCGCCGCTCCCGAGGAGGACAAGCGCAACCCCCGGTCGGTGGTGGACATGCAGTTCAGCATGCCCTTCGGCGGGGCCGTTGCCCTGTTGTACGGGCGAGCATCCCTGGACGAACACACAGTCGCGGTGGCCCAGCGTCCCGAGGTACAGAGTATGATGTCCCGCGTGCATTGTGTGACTGACCCGGCGCTCGATGCGCTGTACCCGAGTCAGTGGCCTGCTTGGGCCGAGGTCGCCACCACCGACGGACGTGTGCTGCGCAGCTACACGGGCTATCCCAAGGGCGACTATCAGAACGCGCTCACTTGGCGGGAAATGAAGGACAAGTTTGAGGAATTAACCTCACCTGTCATATCCCGAAATCGCCAGGACCAGATCATTGCCGCCATCGACGCCCTGGAAGAGATGGACGATGTGCGGGAACTTGCGGAACTGCTGGTTGTGAATGACGGCGTGGCGCGATCGTGATCCTCAAGGCATTGGCCAAGGTTGGCGCATTGGACATCGCTGGGTGCAAAGGAACTGGCTAACCCCTCCTCGGTTCCTTGTTACAAGTCCAACTCACCACTCCTCAGAGTGGCCGGATGTCCACGAATAGCAATGGTCAATTGACGCCGAATAACAACACACCACAGCGGCTGCGATCCTCTCGGTGCGTCGGTTCGACTGGGAAAGTAAACACGTCGGGTTGGGCTATGCCGTCTGCATTGGTGGGACTGCTTTGGTTGGGAAGAGGTCCTGGCGCAGTGAACTGAGGGCCTTGTCCAGTTGCCGCATATGCTGCGCAATCTCTCCCAAGTGGGCGATTCCGCCGCCAATCTCGCCCACACGGGAGGCTCCCTCGGCGGCCTCCTGATCCGATGCCCCGGGGGTTGCTGAGAACGCTATGATCTCCGAGTCCATCGAGCCCTCAGGCACTTCGATGCCGAGCCTCAAGTACGCATTGATAGCGCGTGGCGTGTGCTCACCCGTCAACCTTCGATGCAGGACCCGTTCGTCGCGATGTGCAGCGAGAAGGTTCCGTGTCTCTCGTAGCCGGTCTCGAAAGCCCTTCGGGCAAGCATTTGACAATGCATCGAGATGTGGCTCCACGTCTTGCTGGTGCAAGCTCTTGATTTCTTCCAATAGGCGCTCCACCAAGTCGAGGTGAGACAGGGCATCGTGGACGGCGGTGAACAGCAAGTGCTCGTCAACGTAATGCAGCCCAAAATCTCACGGGGTCGAAAGGGTCGCCACATCCGCGTACCGCTCCACCTGCCTAATCGCTCCCCAGCAGAATGTCAGTGCGTCACCCAGTGTCCCGTCCAGCGTCCTCAGAAGCCTTGAAAGGTACGCATCGTCGTCACCCTGGCATTGCTCCCTGGCGACTTCAAATGCTCGCTTGATCGTCTGCTCGCGTTTTTCGCTCATCGGTCTTGTCTTGTTTGGGTTGTGAAATCAGTCCAGAAGGCTGCCCAGAGGGTTAGCCAACGCCGTTGGCTCCCCTCCGCAGGACCCTCCCGGGGAGGGCACCGGTGTGCTCCGCCTCGTCAATGACCACCTCCCCGTTCACCACCACCGTCGAGATGCCCGTGGCGTATTGGTGAGGGTCGTCGTAGGTGGCTACCTCCGCTACGGTGTCCGGGTCGAAGACCGTGACGTCGGCCCAGTTGCCCTCTTTCAGGGTGCCCCGGTCCACCAGCCGCAGGGCCGCTGCAGACCCACCGGTCATCTTGTGGACGGCGGTGTGCAGAGGCATCAGGCCCAGGTCACGGACGTAGTGGCCGAGGACCCGGACGAAGGTGCCGTAGAAGCGGGGGTGCGGCTTCCCTTGGCCGGTGATACCGTAGGGCGCCAATGAGTTTCCGTCGGAGCCCACCAAGACCATGGGCGAGCGCAGGATTTCCTGCACGTCCTCTTCCGCCATCGAGGTAACCACGATGCGCGTATGCCCCTTGTCGGCCAAGAGTATGTCGCAGGCGGCGTCCAGCTGATCGATGCCCCTGGCCTCGGCCACTTGGCCCACCGTCTGGCCAGCCAGCTCGGGCATCTCCGGGCTGATGGCGATGCGAACGGCGTGCCATGATTCCACTCGCCCGAAATTGTTGAGCCCGCTCTGCAGGATCTCTCCCCGGATGCGCTCCCTTACTTCGCCGTCTCGCAGTCGCTGGAGCATGGCCTCCACTCCTCCCTCCTGCACCCAGACGGGAAGCAGGTTGCGCAAAGGGTTGGTGCCTGCAGTGTAGGGATATTGATCGCAGAACAGGTCAACGCCCCGCTCCCTTGCCTCGCTGATCATCGACAGCAACGACGGCACGTCGCCCCAGTTGTCCGTGCCCGAGAGCTTCAGGTGGGCGATCTGCACTCGCACTCCGGCACTTTGGCCGATGCCAATAGCCTCGCGTACTGCCTCGAACACATGATTGGCCTCGTCGCGTATGTGCGAGGCATAGGTGGCGCTGTGCTGGCGCAAGACACCCGCTAAGGCGAGCAACTCTTCGCTTTGGGCATAGTTGCCTGGCGCGGTGAACAGCCCGGTGGACATGCCCAAGGCGCCCGCCTCCAGGCCCTCGGCCAGGAGTTGCTGCATATGTGACAGCTCGCTGGCAGTGGGGTCTCGCGCCTCCAGGCCCATGGCCATCAGACGCAGGGTCGCGTGGCCCACCTGCATCACCGTGTTCACCGAGGTGGAAGGGAAGCTGTCCAAGTACTGGCCAAAGGTGCGCGGCTCGTAGTCCAGCCAAGGAGCCCCGGCCTTCAGGTAGTCCTGAAGGGCCTGGGCCTTGCCAGGCAACACAGGCGCAGTGGAGTAGCCGCAGTTGCCCACCACCTCCGTGGTGACCCCTTGGCGGACCTTGCTCTCGGCCAGCGGATTCAGAGGGAGGGTGAAATCGGAGTGGGTGTGGATGTCGATGAAACCCGGAGCGACGATCTGTCCCGAGGCATCGATCTCCCGTTGCGCCTCCAGGCCTTCGCAGTCTCCCACGGCAGTGATGCGTCCATTCCTGATGGCAACGTCCGCCCGCCGCGCCGGTGTCCCATTGCCGTCAATCACATGTCCACCACGGATCAACAAGTCTTCCATCCGTTGCTCCTCGATATCGGGTCCGATGGCCAACGAGTCTACCGCCAGTTGCTAGGTAGCCAATAGCTCCTGAACTAGGCTTCGCTTGCGGCAGGGACCAATCGGACGTCACACCGTCCGGCGGCATGGGATTAGTTTACCCCAGAACCGCCTCGTCCCCCACGATCTCAATGCCCGTTACGAAGTTGCGGATGAGTGCCTTCCGCTCCGGGATGATGCCTTCCGAAGGAACTCCCGGAAGTCGGCCACGTACCCCTTGATCTCCCTGCCAGTGGGCAGTTCCACCCGCCACTGCAGCCCAGCAGAGGGGTCAGGAACAGGAGGTGAGCCGGCAAAATTAGTTGACCCAGATCGGCAAGAGAACGATTTAAGATTGCTTAACCGAGCCTGCCGAATACTACAGAATAAGTGGTTGGCGTTCCAGCGAGTCCGGGAAGGAACTGCCATTCGCAACCCCGTCCGGTTCCTGCCTCAGGTTTGAGTCCAGGCCGGAAATATCGTAGGTGGTAGAGCGCGAGTCATACTAGCCCGTCAGAGCAGACTATGCGGACCACTTGGGGCTCAGGTTGCCGAGGCATATCAGAATCGTCGGGCGGGTTCAGACGGTACCTCTCCCGCAGCGCCTCCAACCTGGTGCGGAACGCCGGACCCTCCAGGCGGAAGTCGCGGATTTCACTCAGAGCGCTTTCGACCTGGGCTGGAAGTTCCCCGGTGAATACTCTGCGCAGTATGCCGATCTGGCGCTGGGTGCCTGCGTCTCCTTCCGCCTCCCTGTCAGCGATGTTGAGTTGTCGGGAAATGTAGCGCCGTGCCCGCGTGTCGCGGGGCTTGCGGGCCCGGCCCAAGCGACGCTGGAAGTCTGTCCGGAATGCTTGAAATGCCGCCATGACCCGGTTGTTGGTACCCTCCGGCAGAGGCTGTGACGGCGTATCTGTGGCGCATTCCGCGGCGGCAACGAACTGCGCGGGGCTGATGGCCCGGGGCAGCAGGTCCTCTCCTATAGCGTAGCAGTTGCTGATTCCTCCCGCGCTGAGCAGCACCAGCGTTTCCCCTGCTTTCGGATCGTCGAAAGGCGACGTACCGGGGTTCATGATCCCGGGAGACATGAGTGGTGCCTGCGCCCCCTCGATGGGCAGTACGTTCTGAGCGTAACTGTCATCACCGGCCTCTGCCTGTGGACCCCTGACCGCAAGGGCCGATCGGATGCCATCAGGGAGGGCCGTGATCGTGCGCCACAGGTCGAGATCGTCTTCCTGTATGCGCTGGAGCAAGGCAATGGCCCGCTGGTTGGCGGCCACTTCGTCCAGAGCGTCATCAAGCTCGGGCAGTTCCTTGCCGTCGTAAATCCGGTACATGGCGTTGGCGTTCAGGCGCTCGGTATCCGACAGGAGCCTGCTGTCTAGGCCGATGAGGTCGTGGAAAGTCTGGATGCGCCGGGTCAACCGGTCGGTGAGGGACAGATCTGCGTTGACCTCTGTATCGGGCCAGGTGTTGTGTAGATGGATGACCTCATGCTCGGTGCCTATGCGGTCGACGCGGCCAAACCGCTGGATGAGGCGCACTGGGTTCCAGTGAAGGTCGTAGTTGACCACTCTGGCGCAGTCCTGCAGGTTCTGCCCTTCGGACACTATGTCTGTTGCCAACAGGACACGTATCTCTCGACCTGGTAGCGATTCGTGGGAAGACAGGTTCCAGGTGGGCGAGAAGCGCTTAACGATGCTCTCGGCCTCGTGGCGGTTGCTGCCACTGAGCCGCGCAATTTCAGGGTTCTCCCCGTTGGGATTCAGCTCCCCGTGCAGGTACTCGATGGTGGTCTCTGCCTCTGAGAAGATCAACACCTTTCCCGCCTTGACATCCCGCCTCGCCAAGAACCGCTTTAGCGCCTGTAGCTTGTCGTCGTCATCCGGTCCTATAACCTCCACCCTGGTCAGGATGCCGCTGAGGCACTGGTAATCCTCGTCCAGATCGGCGGTCCAGTCCTCGATTCTGAAATCCTCAACTGAGTGAACCAATTTCGATCTCTGGTCCCCAGCATCCTGTCGACGCTGCTCCTCCTGGCGCAAGACATCAAGCAGGTCGTCCGCATCAAAGGATTGCCCTGACAGCAGCCGGGTTGCCGTGCGGCCGATTGGCACGAAGCCCGAGTCGAGGGCTTCCCGGAAATTGCGGTTGCTCTGGATCAGGGAGTTCAGGGTGGAGCGAAACGCCTCGATACTGGATTCCAGCCGCTTGAGCAACAGCACCGCCATAAGCCGGGCAATCCGGTCCTGGGCGCGGAACAGGTCGCGGTATTGGGGCTTTATCTTGGCGTCATCAGTGAGGTACTCAGTGGCCCGGTATCTGGCCGCCCTGTGTTTCTTGAGTTCTTTGATCAGGTCTTCGTATGACCCTGCTTTGGCATACACTTTGTCCAGCCTGTAGGCCACGTTGTCCAGTTGCGGTTCCGGGAAACGCACCGACTGGCCGCTAACCAGAGCGGTGTCGCCATACAGGTCGCGAATGTCCCTGCGACGACGGCGGATGAACACCGGTGACAACGCCTGCTCGATTTCGGCCCTCGGGGCGCTCGGTCTGGAAGGCGGCAATGGTGGCGCGGCGCCATTGGGACTGCGCTGCCAGGCCTGGTTCTCCGCCAGATAGTTCTCATAATCGACCCGGTACTCCATCCAGCGCTGGGCGGCGCCGAAATACGCTTCCAGGCTGACCGGCTCCAAGTTCAGGCCGTGGTCGGTGTCGTCGAGGAACAGCGTCAGCTGCCGGTAGATATCCATGGGTCCCAGGTTCTGCGGCGTAGCGCTGAGTAACACCACCTTGTGGTCGCCGTGTTCCAGGTAGTTGCGCAGGCCGCGGGAGCGCTGGTTCACATTGCGGAAGTTGTGGGCCTCGTCTACCAGCACCGGTCCGCGGTTGGGGAACTGCTGCACGAGGTTGGTGCCGTGGCCGAGCGGGGCCACGTCCACGTATCTGCCCGTCTCTTCGTCGTACTCCGGGTCCGGCGGAGCGGCGATCATGCTGTGGGAGACCACCTCGGCGCCCAGGGCGAACCGTTCGTTGAACACGTCCCACATGGGCTTGAGGCCCGCCGGACAGAGGATGAGAGGAGGACCGTCGTGGGGATAGCTGATCCGCAGCTGTCGGAGTAGCTCGGCGCCGATGAAGGTCTTGCCCAGACCGACAACGTCGCCGACGTAGCAACCGCCGTGAGTGTCGATCATCGCCAGGCCGCGCCGCACAGCGTCGAGCTGGAAGTTGGCCAGTTCCTCGGTGCGCTGCGGCACCAGCTCGGGGGTGTGGACGTCAGTGTGGTACAGCTCGTAGAGGGCCTTCAGGTAGACGTGGTAGGGCGGGGTCTCGGCGATGGCCCAGGAGCGCTCCAGCTCGACGGCCAGCATCTGGCTGATGTCCTCGGAGTCATCCCAGAGGGCATCGAACCACTCACGCAATGCCGCCATCTCGGCGTCGCCGGTGACCCGCACGTTCAGCTCGGTGTTGCCGCTGAACCCGGCGAGGGTCAGGTTGGACGAGCCTACGACCGCCGCGCCCGGCTCGGCGTGGTTGTCGTACCAACACAGATAGGCCTTGGCGTGGAGCGGGCTGCGGCGGTAAGCCCGCACCTCCAGCAGCTCCGACGCAACCAGATCGCGCAGCAGGGACACCGCCCGTTGCGACTCGCCGGTCTGTGGCAGCAGGGAGACGCCAGTGGCGATGCCGTCTACGGCCTCGCGGGCGATGGCCTCGCGCTGGCGACGCTGCACCATGCCATCGGCTTCCAGACGCGCCTTCAGTGCATCCGATTGCTGCAGGCCCAGGGCCACCGACTCCAGCACCGGACGGTCGGCGCGGCCCACCAGGATGCGCACCTTGTCCAGCCGCACCAGGCTGTCGGCCACGGCCTCGAACCCGGACATGAAGAAGTAGCCCACGGCGATGTCGGCGCGGGCCGAGCTGCCCAGCATCTCCCGCAGCCGGGTGAGCAGGTCCGGGTCGGTGCTGGCGTGTAGGATATTGGAGGCGGGCATGGGGACTACGGTTCCTCTTCCTCTATGCCCACGGCCCCATTTGGACGGCAACTGACGCTCAGTCTGCTGTCCAGCAGCAGACCCATTCCCAAGAGAGGCTCGCTTTCCATATCAAGAACAATCACTGACATTGGTTCTCCGTGCCAGGACACCGCTCCGTCATAGGCGCCAACCCATCTCGCTTGGAGGTCTCCCATAACAACCCGTACATCATCGATGTATTCCAAGTCGAGAGATTGGATCAATTCCGAGGGCAAAGCCAATTCTCCGCTGAATCCGGTGTCCACCACGACTTCCACAGGCTGGAAGTTCTCTTGCACCCTGCCGACTTCGATGGTGACCAGCGGGTCCAATTCCACCGACACCCTGCCGCTAATCATCGTTGCCGGACCTGAGCTTGAAACGTACCAGCTTGTAGGACTTCGGCCGTCCAATTCGTTTTGTGAATGTCGTGATGCCGGGGTGCCGTGCTTTCAGGCGGCGCTTGGCAGCGGAGGGGCTGGCACCAACCTCGTAGTCGCCGCTGACGGCGTCGATAACCACGAAACTGCCCTTGTACGCGGCTTCCAGACGGCTCTGCAACTTCGCGTATATGGCCCTTCCGGCGGTAACTACATCTATATCCGCGTTATGACTCTTGGCATTCATCAGCATATGCCATTTATGCACGTTGGATTAAGCCATTTTACCCGATGTGGGTTTGGCGCGAGCTGGGCTGTCCGGCTTCTCCCGCAGGCGAGTTAGAGGGCTGGGGCGGTGATTGTGGGGAGCCTAGTCCGGCGCGTTCTTGACAGAGATGGACAGGACCGTTTGTCAAGAACGCGCAACGCCAGCCAGTCTGTAAATGTCGCTGATGCTGCGCTCCCGAAAATCGTCCAATTGTGGATATTGAGTATCGGCGTTGCGAGTCAAATAGGTTCTTTCCCTTCGGCCCAGGTCCTCAATGTCCTCGTGTACTACCAAGCTGATAAACGGCAATTGCTCCTTCTCGAATTCCAACAGAGCGATGGCGACGTTCTTGGCCTTTTCGTTGCCCCTTACTCCGAAGACATAAAAATTACGGTCTTGGTGTGTCAGTGACCAGTCCACGCTAATTGGATAGTCTATTATCGGTGAAATATCGGCCATCGGACTGAACTCTGTCAGTTCGCCGGTAATATACTGTCCGAGATTCTCGTAAAACTCGCTGCGGACTGTTTCCCGGCTCCAGTACCGCATGTTGCACACCTTTTGCGCGCAGCCGGCAAACTGTAAAATGCCTTCGTTTAGCCTGTTGACAGCCGCATCCAAGAACAGGTTGCCGTCATCATTGCCGACGCCATTATTTATGAGGATGCTGTCAAAAATTCTCTGCCTGGTGTCAGTGCTGATGTCATAAGTATAGGACAGCCGCATTAGCGTCAGGCCAAAATCACAAATGCGGACGTGATCTTCTCCCAGCGGGCTGTCCTGCAAGTATATGTCCACCATATCCCCGTCCTCGTGCAGGATGGGGATGATCAGCTGGAAGGCACCCGTGCGGCGCTCGTAAAAATCATACCCCTGCGCCGCCGTTCTGCTGAGCAGAGACCTGATGCGTTCAATGTCTAACATAACGGAAGTCTCCGTTGCTGCAATTCGGGAAAATAGTCCAAAGCATTTGTTATCCCGACATCGGCAAAGAAAACTTCCAATGCCTGCTCGAACGCTCCATAGCGGTTGGTAAGTTGCCGTTCTTTCTCCTGCGGTTGGATGCTGCCGGATGCCAGTTCTTCGGCGGTGAGGCGATGGATATGCGACAAAGCGTAATGACCATCGGGCGCACGACTGGATTCTCCATGAGGGCCGTTGTAACGTGTCAGTGTTATACGACCCAGCAATCGGCTGCTAGTTTGAAAGCGCAGGCCGATGGAGAAGTTCTCAATGAAATCCGTGTGTTGACGAATGAAAACCTCGAAGGTCCCACCATCAGCGTCGGCCCGTAAATCCAGATCACAGCGTCTTTGGCGATGCTCGATCCGATAACTGTGGGCTGGCTCACGTTTGACTATGGCTTTTGGACAGACGATCAGGTCCAGGATATCCTGGTCAGTCATCAAGGTGCCCCAGCTCCGGAATTTGGCGGCATTCTATCACACGCCCCCACCGCCGCTGTCTCCTCCTCGGTTAGCCCGTACAGATCGTAGACCAGCCGGTCGATCTCGGCCTCCAGCTCGCTGGTGTCCGCGTCCGGATCGGTGGCTTTGGCCTCCAGGATGCGGTCCACCAGCCGCACGAAGGGGCGCTGCCTGGCCGCGCTGAGCTTGGGGATGGGGATGCGCTCGACCGTGTAGCCTATCCAGCGGGTCACACCCATTCCCGAATTGAGAGCAGTATTTCGCATGAACCAGGTTGCCAATGATGAATTCAGCACCGCGCACAAATATTTGACCGATTCTCCCGTCAGTAAGAATGTAGTGTTTAGGGAAAAAGTGCCAGCATTGTCGTACGAAAACCGGCCCCTTTCGGTCAGATCCATCCAAATCAACTTCTCTTTGGCGAATTGTTCCAGATAGGCGTCTTTGGGATTATTGTCCAATTCCAGCCAGTGATGCTGCCCGGGATAATCCCTATTCTGGTGGGCAGCTCTTGACCGCGAATACCTGCATTGACCACGGGCCTTTAGTTTTTTCTCATGCTGAAGCAAATGTTCATATATCGCAGGATATTCTTTTGGCAGAGCTTGATAACTGCCAAATCTAGCTACGATTATCCAGTGGTTCGCCCAATTTGCACGGAAACGTTGTATGTCGCGGCCGCGTAGAACCGGTTTGATGACTTCGGCGGATTTAGGGTCGGCGTCAATCAGTTGGTCCCTTGTCACATCGTCGATTATGAAAGCCTTGTTGTAGCCCGTAGTGACGCCCCTACTGATATTTACGTCCCAATCTTTCAGAGGCGTTCCCTTTGTCCGCATCTTGTCCAGAACGCTGTGCTCGGCGTGGGACATTACGCTCCACGGGGCGTCGCCGTCGGGCCGCGCCTGCCCCCACAGTCCCGGCGCGGGCGGCATCTCGGCGGTCGCGACCCGGTCCATGTCCACCGCCCGGAAGGGCTGGGCTGTGCCGCCGGTGCGTAGCATCAGTACGCCGGAGTCCACGATGGCCGACTCGAATACGTCCTTGCCCAGTTCCAGCAGCAGGAGGGGCGTGTGCTCCTCCGCGAAGTAGCGGCGGGTGGACTTGCCATACTCGGCTTTCAGCCAGCTATTGGAGGTGATGTAGGTCAGGATGCCCCGCGCTGGCCGCAACACCTGGCAGCCCCGCTCGTAGAAGAGCTGATAAATGTCGCCTCTAGGTACTAACGTTACGTAGCCGAGGTTACGGTATAGATTACCCAAATGTCCGCCATGCCTTTCCAACTGCACATACGGCGGGTTGGCGATAGCAATATCGAACCCGCGGCCGCCACCGAATACTTCGGCGAACTCCACCCTCCAGTTCAGTACCTCGTCATTCGCAACTAGGCCCAAGGACTCTCGTATTTCAGCTTTCGCGGACTCTATATCCGCCCGTAGGCGGTCCTTGCCGGAGCCGGGCTTTACCCTCATGAATCTGCCTTTTAAGTCACCCAGCAGACGCACTCGCTCGACGTCCTGTCCCAACGCCACCTGCACCTCCGCGCCGCTGCTGGGGTCGGGGCCCAGCAGGCTGTCACCGCAGACCACCTTGAAGTCCAAGTTGGGCAGCGGCTCGGGCGTGTCGCCCTCGTAGTCGATGGCCAGCGACAGCCACATGCGCAGCATGGCGATGTTGACGGCGAAGCTGTCGATGTCCACGCCGTAGAGGTTGCGCTGGATGATCTCCAGCTTCAGGTCGTAGAGGGACTTGGCGTCCTGGGTGACGTTGAACAGGCGGACCTGCAGCTCGATGAGCTCCTGCATCATCCCCAGCAGGTAGGCCCCTGAGCCGCAGGCCGGGTCCACCACCGTAACTTCGGCCAGGGCCTCGGCCAGTCGCCGCGCCTGCGCGACGCCGATGCCGTCGGTGTCGTGATGGTCCACGAACCGCGCGACGGTCCCGGACTCCAGGCCGGTGTTCTGCCCCTCCAGGTAGCCCTTGAGGGCCTCGCGGCACATGAACGACACCACTGGCCGGGGGGTGTAGTAGGCGCCGGAGTCGTGGCGGCCGGTCACCAGTTCCTCGAACACCTTGCCCAGCATCTCCGGGTCGACCGCCACCTCGATGTCGAAGGGCGTGGACTCCATCACGGTGAAGTTGAAGCGGTCGAACAGGCCGGTGAGCACCTCCCGAATGGCCTCGTCGGGCACGGTGATGCCGTCGCGCTTGTCTAGCTCGGTTTCCTCGAACAGGCCGCCGTTCAGGAATGGAACGTCGCCGATGACCGTCCGCAACCCCTCGGTCAGGTCCCGGGAATTGGGGTTGTTCAGGCCGGAGAGGAACAGGGGGCGGAGTCGGTCGCGGTAGAAATTACCGTCGCCCAGTCCTTTGCCGTAGTCCTGCCACAGGGCGTTCAGGTAATCGGCGTTGTTGCCGAACCGGAGCCACCCTTTGCGGGACAGGAAGTAGACGAACATCAGCCGGTTGAACAGCGTCTGCACGAAGACCCGCTTGTCCTCGTCATCCCCGTCGCCAAACCCGGTGACGGTTCCCATTGCGTTATCGAAAATGCGCTTGTACTCGGCGAGGAAGTCCTTGGTGACCGGTTCGACGTCGAAGGCCTCGTTCAGCGCTGGGCTGATGATTCCTATATCGCGGTGTTTCCAGAAAATGGTAGCTACCCGTTCCACCGCGGTTCGTTGCGGAAGGTCACGCTCCACCACCATACGGCGCAGCGTCGGGCGGGTGCCCTCGAACTTGGGCAGGATGATATGCAGCTAGCTGACCGAGGTGTTGGCGAACACCAGCAGGAGATCGTCGCCAAGCTGTTCGGCGATCAGCCGGGCCGCGGCATCAACCTCAGCCTTCCGCACGCGGTCGGTGGATGCGGAGTCGAGGCTGACGTACAGCACATGGACGCCGTCCAGCACTGCGACGCGCTCGGCGGCATTGGGCAGCACTGCGTTGGCGGAAGCGCCGGCCAGGCTGACTTGGCCCGAGGCAGGATCGAAGTCCAGAGTCTCGACGAACAGGCGCCGGATTGCGTTTGTCCGGCCATCCGGGGAGGTGGCAAAGATAGACGCTATCTGAGTTTCGACTTCGACGGCGTCGTCCCGGTTCTGAATTGGCGTATTTGGTTCCTGAAGGCTTTGGATACTCTTTATTTTACTCGCCGGTGGCGTCGTTCGGCACGGTTGGTGTGTCACTGAGGCCGTCTAGGTCTGAATCGGCGAGGCTAATACCGTTCACTTCTGTCAGGCGGAATTGCCCGGTCTCGAGCGCCGCAACCATTCGTAGACGGGCTTGGTGGATTCCTCATACTCCCACCACTGTTGCGGGTAGGCCTTGTCCCAGGCCAGCAGGTTTTCCAGCAAGGGCAACCGCTTGATTTCATCGGGCGTCATGTTGCAGACCTGACAGATGTGTACGGACCCTGCCCATGGTCCAGGAACGCATTCGTGAACCAGAAAACGGGCGGGTGCCGGCGTTTCAAGTGTCGGGATCTCCAGGATGGCGTAGTTCGCTCCATCCCACGCCCGGGAATGCTCTTTGCCGGACCGCGCGAATTCAATTTGAAGCCGATCAAAGTCGCTGTAAAGTGCGGCGCGAAGTCTTTCCTCCAGTGGTTCACCGCCGTCGGCAATATCCGGCAGGTAGGGCTGGCGGAATCGTCTCGCCCTGTCCTCGGCGTTGTCTGCATCGCTGCCCAGGTATAGATGGCTGGGCTGGATGCAGGCCCGGCGGTGGCAGAGATGCAGAACTTTGTCCTCAGTGGCAAGCCCCCCGCTGCGACTCTCCTCGTACATCAGCCGATGAAGCGCCTTTCCGCCGTACTGCGCGTACCCTCCGTCAGAGCCGTGCTTAGTTCCGGAGAGACTGCCTCTCCAGATCAGGCAGGGGCCAGCAACCGGCTGATTGTTGACCGGCACCCTTCGAATCACTGCGACGTTGCCCAGCGGCCCGTTGCTGCCGGAAACCCGAATGGCACGAGGAGGGAACCCGGCTTGGTAGAGCAGGAAGTCCCGCTGGAGGCGGTGCAGGTTGCGGTACTCCACCCGAACTGAGCGGAGCAACTGGCCAGAGGGAAACGAGGGACGAAACAAATCGCAGTCCGAGAATTCAAATCTCTGTGCAGACATTGGTACTCGCAACCTCCCCGTAAGCCAGTACATGAGTAACTGGTCAAGGCCGTCTTGCCACACGCAATTTACTATCGAACCATTAAAGATGTAGCTCATTCGTGGGGTCGATTCCTCTGTCGGGTATGGGGGGCGATAGCAACTACAGAGTCAATTTGGCTTCGGAAGTCATTTCGTACTTGATCGGTTTCTTACCGGGGTTTTCTATCCTTACGCTCCTGTCTCTGAGCGGCGGCCATATGTTGTTTTTGAACTGCGTCCCGAACTCCGCTCCGCCGGCCTTGGCCAAGGCGTGATTTGGCCAGTGTTTCTTGATAATCGGCTGGCAATCTGTGCTCTTGAAGCAGCCTAGAGGAATTTCCCTAATGACTGAATCAGCCATTTCAGGCCAGCTTCCCTTTTGGGAATACGTATGAGATACGGCCGTACTCTCCGGCGTGGCCCTAACGGCTTGCTTTCTCTCCTGTTGCTTGGATGTGGCTCCCACCACATGCAGAAGCTTGTCCGGAAGGAACTGCCGCACTGTGGCTGAAAGTGATCCCTCCCTGTTTGTTACGACCCATCGGAAGGGTACCTTATCGCTGTCAGCAGGGCTACCGAGCTCATCTCTAATGGCCACGTACAACGAAATAAAGTCGCTATCGTCACTGAAGACCACTACATGGCTTACCCTTTCAAGTAGCAAGTCGGCGATTGCATTGGTCGCTATGGCGATGTCGGCAGAATTCTTGGTGGCGGACATGCTGAAGTGCTGGGTGCCATGGACCACGACCTCGACGTTGGCGAACTGGTTCGTTGCCCACAGCCGCCATAGTTCGGTTTGGTCGGCTCTCACATAGAGCGTTAACCTTGTCGCTGTTGGCAATTCCTCAGGCCAGTTATCCATCAGGGCCTGTAGCAGTGACTGCCCATCGGCTTGTAGGTTTTCCATGTCAACGTAGAGGCCTGAGCGTCCACTCCCTTCTTGGCTATTGCCATTCATAATGCCACCTCGCTGGCTGGGAGACATTCTGCAGACTCGGTATCAGAGGGGGTATCATAACCCGCCGAGGATCCTCGGCGATGAAACGCCAAAGAGTCCCACCGCAGTGGTAGGCAATGGTCTCCAGTGGGCAGACAGCACAGTTTTGCCTCGCAGGAGCATGAACAGTGCGGCTGAAAATACCTTTTCAGAACCAAGGAGTGAATGTCTTCATTCGAGCTACGGCCACCCACGTGCTGCAGGCTGTCCTCAATGCTCCAGTGGTTGAGGACCAGCCTGAGCATCTCCTCAGGCCACGCTGCCGTAAACCCATGATAGTCGGCAGATATTAGTGCTCTTTAGGTAGTTCCCCTCTGACTTCTCGACCGCCTTCTTCTTACCACTGCTCCTGTCTTCACCGTGGGTAGTCCCGGCTCTTTCTGGGTATAGTCAGCCGGACAGCCATCAACCGAAATCCGACACCTCTTGATGACATCTCCTTGTCCATCAGTTGTACGGTCGCGGTTCTAGAATTCCCACCTGCCAACTCCATCTGCCCCCGGTACTCTCCACCAGCGTCTTTTCAAAGGCCTGGCGTGTTCCCTCATCGCGACGCCCATAGCCAAGTTCAACATCCCGGACCCCGCTGGATCTCCAAGTGGTGAACGTCTGCATCGCTGGCCACCGACACGCGGGCATATACGAAAAGGCATCCAGTGATTTTTCGCTCCCCCCTGGTTTTCGGACTTCGGCCCGATGCTACGGCGTGCGAGGTTCTGGCTATGCTCAGATTCGTCCCTTTATGGAACCCAGCACAGCGGAAGCCTTGCTGGTCATCCGGCCAGCGGGGGTGGCCATCAAGCCGGGCGCGAGCACATTCAGGATGTCGGGCAGCGAAATTACCGGGGGTCAGGCGGCCACGAACATGGACGGATTGAAAGAGGCATTCAATAGTCACTTTCCTCGGGTATCATGGCTGAAAACGTCATAGCCGCGAAAGCGGAGTCGCCGGAGTTGATAGCCGAGTTCGACATACTAATATGAAAGTTAGAAGACGAATGGCGTCTGAATTAGAAAACTCGGCGGGAGTGCCGAGCTTTCTTGTTGCCTGACTCTCCCGGGGTTCAAGGACCAGCCGTTTTCCTTGGGGAGACAAGATCCTGATGGGTCAGCCTGAAGCCCTCCGTCGATGATTCGTCGACTCGTACAAACCTCGATGTCGGCAAAATGTCGGCGATCGGGCTGTTTTCCGCCCCTCTCAGCTACGAAAACAAAGTAAAGTGCCGAGGGACAGACTCGAACTGTCGACACCGGCATTTTCAGTGCCGTGCTCTACCACCTGAGCTACCTCGGCGCGGACTTCCATTATCGAATCCGTCGCAGACACTGTCAAGGCAGAAAGTGCCAGTGGGGAGTGCCATAAGATGTGCCACTCCCGCAGGCCATACCCTCACTGCCGTCTGGGGAAGTACACGGCCGTCTCGACGCCGTCGGCGGGCGGGGCGTTCAGGTCGCGGCACTCAGCCTGGTCACTGACAGGTCAGGAAATTGTTGGTTCCACGTAGCGATATTGAACACCCCACAGCCGGCTGCGATCGGGCGATTCCAAGTATTCGGCATTCCGACGGGCAGCTTTCTTCCCAAGTCCTGTGTTCTCTTGTCCAAGTCAGCGGTTGTCAAGGAATCCGCAGCGATTAGCACGATGTAATATGATTGTCTGTCTGCCCGGCCAGTGGCCCATTCATACAGGAAAGAATCGCGGTATTTGTAAATTAAGTCTGTGTCAATCCGTTCATTCTGAAAATCTTCCATGAACGTCTCCAAGCCTGCCTGGGGCGTGCCTGGATCTTGGGGGTCCTTGAATTCGATGTACAGGTACCGGTCGGGAAATTCCACGATGAAGTCTACGGCCTTCATAAAGCCGACGCCATGCGCTGTCGGCTCATCGAACTTGCGTGCCTTGTCCGCGTTTCGGATAGTGATTTGCAAATCCCCCTCTTGGAAAATCCATGTCATACCAGGCCTGCCAGGTTACGCTTGATTTCCCGGTCATAGATGCTGTCGAACGCTTCCATGATGGCGTTAGGGTGGATTTCCCGGAAATTGTCCGTGGTGTGGCAGGCAATTTGGCCTTCGTCATCTTTGTAGAGGGAATGAAACGCGACCTTATCGCCCTCCTGCGCCTGCAGGTCCAGTTCTCTGAGAATCACATAATCGTGCGTAGCGAGGAAAATCTGCACTCCCACACGCTGCAACTCCAGCAGCACATCGATCACCACGCCGTACAGTTTGGGGTTCAGGTTGGTCTCCGGCTCATCCCAGAACAGTACCGCTCCGGGCTTGAGGCTTCCGTTCCGAATCAGCAGCCACAGCAGCCCCAGCTTGCGGTGCCCCTCGGCCAGCAATGTGAACTCGATCTCCCCGTGCGCATCGCTGAGAAAGAACTCCTCGCCTTGTATCGTCACCTTCCCGCCAAGCTCGACCTCCAGCCGCTCAAGCACGCGGGATGGCACAAACTCGGCAGGGTTCCGCAACGCCGGCAGATAGGCCCTGTCCAGGATGTCCAGGTAGGTCTCCTCGAAATGCACCTCGCGGGCGGCGTAAAGCGACCGGAATCCCGGCGCGTTGGCAAGCATATCTTTGGCCGGAATGTAAACGTTTTGAATCGGAAAAGAATACCAGTCCGACGTAGAATCGAAGGAGGGGGGATAGATTTCTTCAACTTGTTTGGCCAAATTAAGCCATATATCTCCATAGTCACTCTTAATTTCTATGTTGCTCTCTTCTCGACCCATCCGAATTAGGCGGCTATATGAATACTTGGAGGGTAGAAAGACCCGAAGCAGTTTCCAGTCCGGATGCTCGCGCGATACATAAGAGCTGAACCTGCGTGTCGCATAGCACACCTTCATCAGGTGGGTCTTCCCCGTACCGTTGGCGCCCACCAGCACGTTGATGCCCGGCGACGGCTCCAGGTCCAGGCTCTCGAAGACCGTGAAGTTCTCCAGCTTTACCCTCGTAATCGCCATTCGCGGATGCTCCCACCCGTTGACTGCGTTAACCCCAGTATAACGCCGAGGGCCGGCCTGCATTCCGCTAGGCCGGCCCCTCTGGTGTTGCAGAACTGCAGTCCCGCTACGCCAGGGGCTTCTCCTCAACGTTGAAGTGCGGCATCACGTCCTCGCCGAACCGTTGGATCTGCTCCAGCATTACCTCCAGCGGTGCGCCCATGCGGTTGCAGCCCACGTGCATGTGCTCGAGGCCGGGGTATCTCTCCTCGATGGCCTTGATCTTTTCCGTGACCTGGTCGGCGGTGCCCACCAGCCAGGCGTTTTGCTCGATGACGTCCTCCATCGTCGGCAGCCCCGCGCCCCTGGCCCGCCGCGGGTCGCCCAGCGCCTCGATCTGCTCGCCCGACAGCGCCCGGAAGAATCCCAGGGGCGCGAACATCTTCATGTCTTCTTCCAGGTACTTGCGGCCCTGCTCGATGGCCTCCTTCTCCGAGTCCGCGATGAACGTCGGCAGGCCGATGACCAGCCGTCCGCCCGGCTCCACATCCCGGCCGTGCCTAGCCAGCGCCTCGGTCCAGCGCATGACGACATCATCAGAGGCGCCGCCGGTGACCGCGCCACCGCCCATAATGCCCTGGATGTCGTGCTTCGCCATGAAGTCCAGCGCCCGGTCGCTGCTCGACACCATTGGCTGCCAGGTCTCCACTGGCTGGTACTTCGGGCGCGGCACCAGGGTCAGCTCCTTCAGCGTGTAGCCCCGGTAGGGCACCTCAGGCGGGAGCTGGTAGTGCTTGCCCCGGAAGGAAAAGGAGTCCTCGTGGAACGCCTTCATTATGATTTCGACCTGCTCCTCGAACATCTCGCGGTTGGCGTCGTTGTCGGTATTGGTGCTGGGAACGCCGAAGGTGTCGACCTCCCGCGAGTGGTAGCCCCGGCCCACGCCGAAGATGACGCGCCCGTCGGTCAGGATGTCGGCGGTGGCGTAGTCCTCGGCCAGCCGCAACGGGTGCCACATGGGATTGATGTTGAAGCCGCAGCCGAACTTGAGTTGCTTGGTCATCCTGGCCAGGTGGACGTACAGCATCAGCAGGTTGGGGATGACCTCGTTCCCCTCGTGCTGGAAGTGATGCTCCGCCGCCCAGAAGCTGTGGTACCCCAGCCGGTCCATCAGCTTTACCATCTGCTCGCAGCGGTCAAAAATGGAGATCAGGTGGTCATTGTCGAACCGCCGGTCATTGACCGCCGTAGCCTCCAACCCCAGATCCCCCAGGTCCACGTGCCCCGCATAAAGACTCCCAAAATGCTTGATCATTCGTATACCCTCGCTCCATTGATCTGTCTAACAGAAATTGTATCCGGGATGCTGGCAGTGTTGTCAAACCGGTGTTGCCCGCCGCTCCTGCGCCACGGCAAACGGAAAGGGCGGACTGATGATGGTCCGCCCCGTATGGTTCCGAGAGTAACCAGTATCGCCTATTGCCCGGCAAATACCTCTGCAACCGACATCCGGTTCTCCAGCAGCGGCAATAGTTTTTTTCTATTCCTCTTAGCTAGGCTCTCCTTCATCTCTAGGTCGGATAGATAGATCGAGGCGTGTCCTGGGTTGCAGCGTGTTGCTGTATCTATTACTACGAATGCCTGGTTGCCGTTATTTCGAATTTCTCGCACAGCTCCGGCGGTGAAGCGTGCAATACCTTCTGATACCCGAGGCTGACCATGAAAGGCTCTCGCCAGCTTTGAGATAATCGAACCCTCAATCAAATTCTGCGCGACGTGATCCAACCGGTGTACGGAAAAGCCTCGTATCCGCAATTCTTTCACCGGGATGGCGGACGGTATTATGTTTCCGTTTACTATGTGGTCAGGATTTAATATCTCCCTAAGGAGGCTCTACTTATCGGCAACCGGCCCAGGAGAAATCCCAGGTTCCGCCGTCGTGCTTTCATCCAGATGGGGAGTCTGACAAGGCACGTGTTGTTAACCGGCCAGTAGCGCCCTGAGTTCGTACGGGAGAGGCGACATCACAGGTATGTCATCTCCAAACAACTCTTTGCCATCCTTATCTCGAGCATAGAAGGATAAAGTGCCCGTTCCATAGAAGCCCAGATCAACCCACATACCGTTCTGAGACCACGCGAAATTCACTTCACCGTCGTCCGCCAGCGATATGTGGGGAGCAGCCTTCAGGGGCACAGGTAGCCGTTCGGTGAATCTCCTTCCGTCTTGGAAAGCCTCCTCCGTCGGCCAGTCAGCGCCAGGCCACCTTTGCTCTTCAGGCAACGAACGTAACTCCGCCAGCCGCTCCAGCAACGGAAGGATTACGGGCTCCCACGTGATTACCCTAACCGTTCTGGTTTCTGGTTGGCACTGCAAATGAGCGGGTAGTTCTGTCCTGATAAATTTGTGCGGGGCGAAGAAGCTCGTGTGCCCGCTTGACGCCATCCCGGCACTTTGCGTTGTTGTGCTGTTGGGCAGTCTTGGTACGGTCATTTTATTATCCCAATCCTGGCAAGCATTTCGGGGAGCAGAGCTTGCTCTAATATGCTCTTGTTACGGTCATGAAGACTTTCTAATGCATCCACCAGCCCCATTTCTCCTCCAGATGGAGCGAGAAATGCTACCACTGTGTCCCGCGGTGCACCGAGATGTCTGGTGGCCTGGTGGTCGATTGTTACTGTGGAAGAGAGTTCCACTAGACTGCTGGTCACGTTCACATTGTGGAGTACTCGGTCGCCTTCCTGTATCGCATCGTCGAACCAGCCAGAATTGCAGTGCCACGTAGAACCAGCCTCGAAGGCATGCGAGGCAATATAAGGATTCCCTCGTTTGAAGAGCAAATCTGCTCGTGCTTCCCTAGGATTATCTGGGTAAGTATAGCGATCGATAAATCGAAGGCCGAAAGCGATCCCCGGATTCATTTCCAATGGCAGCGAAATCAGAACAGGGCGCAAATAACCTAGCACGTCCCGTATTGTTGTTGCCCAGGATTCGTAATCTAGGAAGCTCACCGATAATGTGTTCCCTGCGAGTTGCAGGACTCGGGCTGGCAGTCCGTTACCCTGCACACTCGAAAACCGAAATCCCAGAAGGTCTGATTGCCTTGCTTCCAGTAATGCAGGGGAGGATGGGTCGGTGAAGTCTATCTCAAAGGCTCCACCGCGAGCCTCGGCCGACCTGGGGAGTACTGGCGACAGTTCCGCTTGAGCGAAACCTCGGGTTACCTCAATGGAGTGCTGATCAAATGGCCCAGGAAACAGGATGCTTATCTGCGCTTCCTGGATCGAGTGCTTATCTTGAAAAGGAAGGTATTCCGCCATGACCTCTCCCGGGCGGTTCCTTGGCGTGCGTCAGGATACCCTTACCCTACTACCATTGTATACCCGCCTCTCTATTGCTGAGCTAGTTCCTGCTTAGGCCGTTCGGATGCAATTCCACTCATGCCACAACCCCTTCCTCTTTATCCTGTCCCCACAGGCCGCCGGAGCGATCTGACCTGCAGGGATTAGCAGCACCAATGCTACCGTAAGGTCTGTTTTCGCAGAGATACCACGCTGCGAGTTCATTGGGCGCATCCTGCATTTGCGCCAGTGGAGTGTCAACGATGTATCTGCCCTGATTGCGCTCCCAGGTGTGGCCGCTATTTTGTCCGCCTCGGATGGTCAGGTATAATCCATGGACCGGTGTTTTTTTGGAGGCGGTGTTCTGGCTGGCGGGGCGACCGGGAGTCTTGACTGGAATTAAGGGGTGCTCTGGCCCATGGTTGTAAAAGCTCAGGCGGCGCAAATGGTCTACCGGTTCAGTGAGGGGGACGCCTCAATGGCGGACCTGCTCGGCGGCAAGGGAAGCAATCTCTGCGAGATGACGCGGCTGGGACTGCCAGTCCCTCCGGGGTTCGTCATTACAACGCAAGTCTGCCGCGACTACCTGGCCGGGGACTATACGCTGCCCGAGGGGCTGGCCTGCACTGTCAGGGAGCGGGTCTCCGAACTGGAGCAAGCCATCGGGCACGAGTTTGGCTCCACGAACAACCCGCTGCTGGTCTCAGTGCGGTCCGGGGCCCGCATCTCCATGCCGGGGATGATGGACACCATTCTCAACCTGGGCATCAACGACGAGATCGTCGATGGGCTGGGGGTAATGATGGGCGACCGGCGACCGGCCTGGGACGCCTATCGCCGCTTCATTCAGATTTACGCGGAGGTGGTGCAGGAGGTAGCGCCCGAACCCTTTGAGGAGTGCCTGGCGGACCACAAGGAACGAGCGGGCGTGGATCTGGACTACCAGCTGACCGCCGAGCAACTGCAGGAAGTAACGCAGGACTTCAAGAACATCGCCCGGGAGCATGCTGGAGCGGCTCCCCCGGACGAACCGTGGGAGCAGCTCTTCGGTGCGATGGAGGCGGTGTTCCGGAGTTGGAACAACTCTCGGGCCATCGTCTACCGGAACCAGTACGGCATCGACCACGACATGGGAACCGCCGTGACGATCATGGGGATGGTGTACGGCAACCTGGGGCCCACCAGCGGCACCGGCGTGCTGTTCACCCGCGACCCGTCCACGGGCCGACGCGACGTGTACGGCGAGTTTCTGAGCAACGCTCAGGGCGAGGACGTGGTGGCCGGAGTGCGCACTCCCGAACCGCTGGCGGCACTGGCAAAGACAATGCCGGAACGGTCGCAGGAACTGCTGTCCCTCGCCGCCGACCTGGAGAGCCATTACCGGGACGTCCAAGACGTGGAATTCACCATCGAGCAGGGGCGACTGTACCTGCTGCAGACCCGCAACGCCAAACGTACACCGCTTTCCGCAGTCAAAACGGCGGTGGACATGGTCCACGAGGGAATGATTGACCGGGAACGGGCGCTGCAGCGCGTCGACCCCGAGGAAATCACGCAACTGCTGGTGCCGCAATTCGCGGCTGACCTGTCGGAGGAGGAACTACAGGAGCGGTTGATCACCACCGGCGCCGGGGCGTCGCCCGGTGCAGCGTCGGGCCGGGTGTGTTTCGATGCCGACACGGCGGAGGACCTGGCGCGAAGGGGTGAGCGGGTGATACTGGTGCGCCCGGAGACCAAGCCCGACGATATACACGGCATCATCGCGTCGACGGGCGTGGTGACCAGCCGTGGCGGAGTCACCAGCCACGCAGCAGTGGTGACTCGCGGTTTGGGCAAGCCCTGCATCGTCGGTTGCGAGGGGATGCAGGTGGACCTTGATCTCAAGGTGATGAGCGGGAATGGTCTCACGGTTCGCGAGGGCGAACGGGTCAGCATGGACGGGGCCCTGGGGAGGGTATACACCGGAGAACTGGCCACGGTAAACCCGGGGCTCCAAGACCTTCCCGAGGCCCGCGAACTGCTGGGCTGGGCGGATGAAACCCGGAGACTGGGCGTGATGGCCAACGCCGATACCCCGGCCGACGCCAGGCAGGCCATCGTGATGGGCGCTGAGGGTATCGGTCTGTGCCGCACCGAGCACATGTTCCTGGACCCCAACCGCCTCCCTGCGGTCCGGCAGATGCTGCTGAACTCTGAGGCGGCCGAGGAGTGGCGGCGGGAGAACGAAGGCAACAACATCGACCCGCTGGCCAATCCCTTCATGAACCCGGACGTGGCCGACATCCCATCGGCGGTTATCGATTTCTACCAAGCCCTGGACCGGGTCAAGCTGCTGCAGACCAACGACTTCCGGGGGATTCTGCGGGTAATGTCCCGCAAGCCGGTGATCATACGCCTGCTGGACGCGCCGCTGCACGAATTTCTGCCGCCCTACGACGAGCTGCTCATCGAGATGACGACTCTCAGGGTCACTGGTGCTTCGCAGGACGAAATCGGAGAGAAAGAGGAATTCCTGCATCGAGTGGAATCGCTGCGGGAGACAAACCCAATGCTCGGGCATCGCGGCTGTCGGCTGGGGCTCTCGTTCCCGGCGATTTATCGCATGCAGGTAGAGGCAATCATCACCGCGGCAGCTCAATTGGTCTCCGAAGGTCTTGAGGTGCATCCGGAGATAATGATTCCGCTCACCGTCGACGTGGAGGAAATGCGACGGCTGAGGGCCGACCTGACCCGCGTGGCCGCAGAGGTGCAGAAGCGGATGGGCATAGAGGTGCATTACAAGTTCGGCACGATGGTGGAAACACCCAGGGCCGCACTGACCGCCGGGGCAGTGGCGGAGGAGTCCGAGTTCTTCAGCTTCGGCACCAACGACCTGACGCAAATGACCTATGGGTTCAGCCGCGACGATGCCGAAGGCAAGTTCCTGCGGAACTACATCAACGAGGGTGTGCTGCCGGTCGACCCGTTTGAAAGCATTGACCGGGAGGGCGTGGGCGAACTGGTGCGGCTCGCGGTCAAGGCAGGGCGCAAGGTGCGCCCGGAGCTGGAGATAGGCATCTGCGGGGAGCACGGCGGCGACCCCAAGAGCGTCGCCTTCTGCCACGAGGCGGAGCTGGACTACGTGAGTTGCTCACCGTTCCGCGTGCCAGTGGCACGGCTGGCTGCCGCGCAGGCGGCGCTGCAAGACAATCAATCCTGAAGGGTAAGTGCTCTCCTCACATGCGAACTTTGATGATGGCAGGAGTGCTGGCCATTTTCGTGTCGGCACTCCTGATTGTTGCGTGCGGGTCGGAGGATGCTTCGGCCCCATCCACGGGCACCCCTGTATCGCCAGCGCCAACCACAGCCGTTACGGAGGCCACCGTAGAGCCAACGGCGGCTCCGACCGCTGAACGGACAGCTCCACCCACCTCGCGACCCGCCACACCGGAACCTACGGCTGGGCCCACGGCCGTGCCAACAGCCCCGGCGACACCGGCCCCCACTCGCGAAGAGCCGGGCGAGTCCGATCCCAGCGGTGCTTTTTTCGCTATGGACCGGGTGCTGGAGGTCAGCATCGAGATTGCCGAGGAGGACTGGGATTCCCTGCGCCACCAGACTCGCACATTCGAGGACCTGATGGCGGAGATCGAGAAACACAACCTGTCCCGGCCTTTCGCCAACATCTACACCTGGTTCTCCGCCACCGTGACCATCGATGGCGAGACCCATACCAAAGTGGGCGTCCGGAAGAAGGGGTTCCTCGGTTCCCAGAGCGACACCAAACCCTCGCTGAAGCTCCGTTACGACAAGTACGTTGACGGGCAGAGCCTGGGCGGCGTGATGGAGCGGATGACCCTGAACAACAGCATCCAGGACTCGTCGATGGTGAACACCTGCCTTTCGTACCAGGTGTTTGCCGCCGCCGGACTGCCGTCGCCTAGATGCAACTTCGCGACGGTCACGGTAAACGGCAGGGAGTTGGGGCTGTACATTCACTTGGAGGATCTCAAGAAGCCGTTCCTGGCACGCCACTTCGACAGCGCCGAAGGCAACCTGTACGAGGGTACCGTCAGCGACTTCACGCCGTCTCATCGCGGCACTATGGAAAAGAAAACGAACGAGGATGAGAACGACTGGTCGGACGTGGACGCGGTGGTAGCAGCGCTGCAGGACCCGTCGGACGCGGGGCTGGGGGCGCTGGCTGAACTGGTGGACCTGGACCGGTTCCTGTCGTTCTGGGCCACCGAGGTGCTGGTGGGCCACTGGGACGGGTACGCCGGCGACCGCAACAACTACCACTTCTACCGTGAGCCGGACGGCAAGTTCGTGTTCCTGCCCTGGGGCGCGGACGACACATTCCATCTGAAAGACGACCCCAACCCCTTCGACAACATCAGCAACCCTCCGCTGTCGGTATTGGCACTGTCGGCCATCCCCAACCGGCTGTACAACACCCCGGAGTGGCGGGCGAAGTACGCCGAACGGCTGAAGGAAATCCTGGACACCTCGTGGGACGAGGACGCGCTGCTGGCCAGCGTAAACGAGATGGCAGACATCGTGCAGGAGCACTCGTTGCCGGGGGAGAGTGCCAAGGCTGCTGGGGACACAGATCGGGTGCGCCAGTTCGTCCTGGAACGCAGGTACGAAATCCTGGCGAACCTGACGCCGGAGCCGCCAGACTGGCCGGAACCTTTCGAGGGTGCGGCAGCGGGACCGGGCGGAGATTTGTCTGCGTTCGAGGTGCATTTCGAAACGACCTGGGGATCCAAGACGAACCCAAACCCCTTTGAGGAAGGAAAGGTCACCTACCTGCTGAGCGAGGACGGAGTGCAGTCCGGGGACCGCATCGAGTGGATGGGGGTAACGGCAGGGACGGCAGGGCCCGAGGAGCAGAGCCTCCTGCCGGGAGTTGCCGACACGGTGTCCATTACCGTAATGATGTTCCTGCCGGAAAGCGGGGAAATCGAGGGAGTGACCGTCGTTCTGCCGCAGAGCATGCTGACCGACGGGGCTGTCCTGACCCTGGGCCTCGACTCGATCGCCGCGGTGGCGTGGGGCATTCCCTCCGGTGCCACTTTGCCAGAATGGTTCGAGCCTCTGACGGTGGGAACGCTGGAGTTGACGGAGGCGGGCACGAGTGCGGGTGCGGTCATCTCGGGGCGGTTCGGTGGCGCAACCGGGGAAGATACGGGTGCGGCGCCGGAAACTGTGGAGTCCGGTGCCCTCACGTTTGATTTCGAAACAACCTGGGGTTCCAACAAGAGCGCCAACCCATTGGAGGAGGGCACCATAACCCACCTGCTGACCGATGGTGAAGTGGAATCTCTGGAGGGCCTGGGAGTCATAGCTGGTGTGGCTGGTCCGGATGAGCGGCTCCTGATGCCCGGGGTGGAGGACCTGGCGTCCATCGCGGTTTTGGGCTTAGAGGATGACGGCTCGCTGGTCGGGTTGACGCTGGTGATGCCCGAGTCCCTGCTGACCGGCGACGCCAGCCTGGTAATCGGGACGCACAGTATCGCCGGGGGACTCTGGGCGTTAGCGCCGGGCGCCGGCGAGCCGGAGTTCTTTCTGCCTCTCACGGAGGGCATCCTGGTGCTGTCTGAGGCGGGTAAGGAACAGGGCGCCGCCATCGTCGGCACGTTCAGCGGGAGCTACGGCAGCGCGATCGAGGGAGAGCCGACGAGAACCTACACCTACAGGGGCGACGGGCCCGGCATAGATTTGTCGAGGGCAACCCTTGACATCGAATTGCGCTTTGTCAGCACCTGGGGAACGATATACAGTCCCAACACCTTTGCGGAAGGAAAGATCACTGACTATCAGCTCAACGGAATTGCGATTCCAATTGGCGAATCGGCCGTGCTGGCGGGCCACGCTACACCTCACGAAGCGGAGGACCTGGGGCTGGAGGAGGCCGCTCTAGTTGTCGCTGTCCTCGCTTTACCGGATGGCACAGAAAGCGTGACCGGGGTATGGCTACCTCCTGATCTGCTGGAGAGTGGCGCCAATCTGACCATTGGCGAGGATGAGGTCAGCGGCTATAGTCTGAGGGAGTTGCCGAGCGGGCAGGACTTGCCGAATCGATTCTTCCACATAATTGCGGGTACGCTGGAATTTGAAGAGGTCGGCATGAACCCGGGTGACAAAGTTTCGGGCAAACTCAATGTCACAGTAGGTAGCCTCCCTTATAACATCGAAATCGGGAGCACGGTCCCGGAGTGGCCAACAAACCGGGCTATCGCTATCAACGAAGTGGCCGCCAAGGGGGATCCGTTTGACTGGGTGGAACTCTACAACACCACCACTAGGCCGATACCTCTACATTTCCTCACGCTGGGCGACGACCTAAATGATCCAGCGAAACGGGTGTCTTTCCCTGGAGGAATGGTTATTGAGGCAGGCGAATTTCTGCAGATTCAGTTGGACAAAGAGGGCTGGCCCGGATTCGGTCTGGGCGGCGACGAGGAACTCGGCATCTGGACGTCGGAGGGCGTGCTGGTGGACAGCGTAGACTGGGATGAGGGGGATTCCGGCGAGGACCAGAGTTACGCCCGCCTGCCGGACGGGACGGGCGAATTCCATACGGTCGTTCCCACCCCAGGCCAAGAGAACGAGCACCACCACTGACGCCGGTGGTAGAAGGGTGAAGGGACGGGGAAACCGTTATAATTCTAGCGTTCCCAGTGTTTAGAAAGAGCTAAGGAGCAAACCGTGGTAGCAACATCCGCAGAGGCACGAGCACAGATTGTTACGCTGGTGCGCGATTTCGTGCGCCGCGAGGTGGACCCTGTGGCCGCCGAACTGGACCGCGACGACCGCGTGCCTCACGACCTGATCGACCAGATGAAAGAGCTGGGGCTGTTCGGAATCACCGTTCCGGAGGAGTATGGCGGGCTGGGGTTGGACTACACCACCTTCGCCAGCATCTTCGAGGAACTGAGCATGGGCCTGATGAGCCTGAGCGGAGCCATCGGCACGCATCACATCCTGACCTACACTCTGACCCATTACGGCACCGAAGAGCAGAAGCAGCGGTTCCTGCCGGACCTGGCCTCGGGACGCAAGCGCGGCGGGCTGGCGCTCACGGAGCCGGGAGGCGGCACCGACGTGGCCAACCTGCAGACGACGGCCACCAAGGACGGCGAGGAATACATCATTAACGGGTCCAAGATGTTCATCACGAATGGGCGTTACGGCGACATGTTCTGCCTGCTGGCCCGGACAGACCGCGACATGGAGCCGCGCCACCGTGGGCTGAGCGCCTTCGTAATGGAGCGGGGCGAGCCGGGGTCGGGATTCGAGGTCGGCCGGGACCTGGACAAGCTGGGCTACCGCGGCCTGGACACGGTGGAGCTGAACTTCAACAACTACGCCATTCCCGCCGACAACCTGATCGGCGAACAAGAGGGCGTAGGCTTCGGCCACGTGATGAGCGGCCTGGAAACAGGACGAATCAACGTGGCGGCCCGGGCCGTCGGGGTAGCCCAGGCCGCTTTCAACGCAGCGATCCGCTACGCCCAGCAGCGCGAGTCGTTCGGGAAACCCATAGCGGAGCACCAGGCAATCCAGCTGAAGCTGGCGGACATGGCGACCAAGATACAGGCGGCCCGGCTGCTGGTGTATGACGCGGCGGCGAAGAAGGACGAGGGCGGGCGCATAGACCTGGAGTCTGGGATGGCCAAGCTTTTCGCCAGTGAGGTGTGCGGCGAGGTGACCATGGAGGCCATGCGCGTCCACGGCGGTTACGGGTTTATCAAGGAGTCACCAGTGGAGCGCTACTATCGCGACGCGCCGCTGATGATCATCGGCGAGGGCACCAACGAAGTGATGCGGCTCGTGATCGCCCGGCAGTTGCTGAGACGCCCTGAGTACCAGATTTAGCACGGCTGTGTAACAATAGGGCCAATCTCCAGAGGGTGAGTCGTCATATTGACTCCCCTCTTGGCATTTGAGGGCTTCGCCATCAATTCCCTCTTCCTGCGGGAGGAGGTTCGGGTGAGGGAAGAATATGAAACCCGCCAAATTCAACTACTTCGCTCCGGCCACCCTGGAGGAGGCACTGGAGTTGCTGGGTCAGCATGGCCCGGACGCCAAGGTGCTGGCTGGCGGGCAGAGCCTGATGCCCATGATGAACCTGCGGCTGGTACGTCCCGCCGTGGTCGTGGATGTCAACCGGATCGATGGACTGTCCGGCATTTCCGCAGCCGACGGGACGATAACGGTCGGCGCGCTAACCAGGCAGCGGGACCTGGGGAGGTCGGATGTCATTCGGGGTGCTTTCCCGGCGATGACCGAAGCGATCTCTCATATCGGACACTTCCAGATACGCAACCGGGGCACCATCGGCGGCAGCCTGGCCCATGCGGACCCGGCCGCTGAACTGCCGGCACTGTGCACCGCGCTGGATGCAGAGCTTGTGCTGGCGGACAGCAGCGGAACGCAGACAATGGCCGCTGCCGAGTTTGCCATTGCCCCCCTGATAACCTCGCTGGCCCCGGAGCAGATGCTGACCGAGATCCGGCTGCCGACGCTGGGCCATGGCTGGCGCTGGGGATTCCGCGAGGTGAGCCGCCGCGAGGGCGACTTCGCGCTGGTGGGCGCCGTGGCAATGCTCAGGACCAACGGCGACGGGGTCTGCCAGGAGGCGCGTATCACCATGTTTGCGGTGGGCGATGGCCCAGCCCGCATGCCCGCTGCTGAGCAGGCGCTGGTGGGCCGGGTTGTGGACGACACCGCGCGGCGGGAGGCAGCAGCGCTGGTCTCGGAGGCAGTGACGCCGGGGTCTGATATACATGCATCGGCCGAGTACCGGAAGGAAGTCAGCGCCGTGATGGCGCGACGCGCGCTGGAGGACGCCTGCGCGGGTTAGCTTTTCTCGAAAAATTCGCGAGGAAAGACACCGTTGAACGTGGCTCGCGGGGGCATGTGGATTCCCGCTTTCGCGGGAATGACGGACTGCCTGGGGCAAGCAAATTTCCGGGGGAAGGGGGAGCATGACGCAGTTGATTGATATCAAGATGACGGTGAACGGCAGGGAATACACCGGGCGGGTGGAACCTAGGCTCACCCTGGCCGACTTCATCCGGCAGGAACTGGACCTGACGGGGACGCACCTGGGCTGCGAACACGGTGTCTGCGGAGCCTGCACCATCCTGGTGGACGGAGAGGCGGTGCGGTCATGTTTGCTGCTGGCGGTGCAGGCTGACGGGTCAACGCTGATGACAGTGGAGGGCCTAGCCAACGGCGAGGAACTGCACCCGCTGCAGGCGCAGTTCCAGGAGAATCACGCGCTCCAGTGCGGGTTCTGTACGCCAGGGTTCCTGATGACCGCGTATGCTTTCCTGCGGGACAACCCCAATCCCACGGAGTCGGAGGTCCGGACGGGCATCGGCGGAAACATCTGCCGCTGCACCGGCTACGCTCCCATCGTGCAGGCGATCGTTAAGACGGGAACGGTGTGAGTGGTTCACCCTTGCAGATTTTGAACGGCGTCATAGGCCGGAAGGTGTGAAATGACGACCGCAGACACCAAGCTGATGACCGCAGACGAATTGTTGCGGCTGCCGAGAGGGGAGGGTAAGCGGCATGAACTCATTCGAGGTGTTCTGGTAGAGAAAAGGCCTATTGGAAACTCGCATGGGGAAACCGTGGCCAGGGTTTCTCATCTGGTATCCGGCTATTCGGATGAAAGGGACTTCGGAGATGTGAGAACCGGCGAGCCGGGGTATCGACTGGAGCGCGACCCCGACACTGTTCGGGCTCCTGATGTGGCGTGGATAGCGCCGGGCCGCATTCCTCCTGGAACACAGGGATATCCTCAATTTGCTCCTGACCTCGCGGTTGAGGTCAAATCACCCAGTAACTCCAACCCGGAGATGGCGGCCAAGGCCCAGATGTGGCTCTGCTACGGTTCAAAAATTGCCTTGGTGCTAGACCCGGAAACTGTTTCGGTCAGGATTTGTAGACCTGGCACTGAGCCGGTCGCCCTTGGACCGGACGACATTCTCGACCTAGGCGACCTGCTCCCCGGTTTTTCGACACCTGTTTGGCGGCTCTTCCAAAGGCAGCGCTGATTCACGGCAGTATATGGGGTTCATTCCAAATCAAAGGTAAAAGTAGCGTGCACGGGATACGCCCCCATTGCGCAGGTGAATGTGAAGACGGTAACGGTGTAAATCGGTTTGACTCGAGATTGAAAGGAATCCAGCCATGACCACCCAGACAAAGCTCATAACCGCTGACGAACTGCTGATGATGCCGGAGGATGGCTATCGGTATGAGCTGCTCAGGGGAGTGTTGATAAGAAAGATGCCGCCTGGACACCGCCATGGGAACGTCGTCGCTTTCACCACCGCAGAATTCGTAAACTACGTCAGGGCAAACGATTACGGCGAGGTCGACGCGGAAATCGGCTACAAGCTGGAATCTGACCCAGATACGGTCCGTGCACCGGACGTGTCTTGGATTGCCCCGGAAAATGTACGGGAACCAATACCGGGTTATCCTGATGGCGCTCCCGATTTGGCCGTAGAGGTGAAGTCGCCTAACGACTCACGCCCCGAAATGTTTGCCAAGGCCCAGATGTGGATAGGATACGGCACTCGAATCGTGCTGGTACTGGACCCTGTACCAGTTACAGTTACAGTGTACCGGCCCAGCAGCGAGCCGCTGACCTGCGACGAGAACGATGTTCTGGACTTGGACGATCTGCTGCCCGGCTTTTCGTGCCCGGTCTGGCGGCTTTTTCGACAACAGCGCTGAAACAACCTATTTTCGGAGAGAACGCAATGGCCGATCACGAAGAGGTGGCCCGTCCTGAGTTGGCCAGACTGGTACGGGGCCGGGGTCAGTTCCTGGACGATGTGAAGCTGCCGGGGATGTGCTACGCCGTCTTCGTTCGCAGCGAGTACGCACACGCCAACATCGTGTCGATCGACGTTGAAGAGGCGATGAAGGTGCCAGGGGCGATCGGGGTGATCACACCGGATGAAGTCCTGCCTAACGTTAATCCCATTAGGCCGGCCGCTCCGGGTTCCAGCGAGTATGCGCGTCCGTACGACCGTTTCCCGATGCCACCGGGAAAGGTGACGTTTGTGGGCGACCCAATCGTAGCAGTGGCGGCTACTACTCCTCACGCGGCACAGGATATGGCGGAGGCCGTTGTTGTGGAATACGACCAATTGCCGGTCATTGGCGGTGTTGAGCAGGCCATGGCGGAAGATGCCCCCGTGATCCACGCGGGGATGCCAGACAACATTGTTTTCTACCGGCAGTTTGGCGACGGCGATGTTGAGGGGGCCTTCTCACGAGCCAACCTGGTACTGGACAAGACATTCCACTTCCCGCGACAGACCGGCGTTCCCATAGAGGGGCGGGGCGTGGTCGCCAACTACGACCGCGGGCAGGAGCGGCTGACGCTATGGGCGTCATGCAGGTCGCCACACCTGGTAAAAACGACTGTATCCAACGTCATGCGACTGCCGCAGCACGCGGTGAGGGTTATATCGGGGGATGTGGGAGGCGAGTTCGGCATAAAAGGCGCGGAATACCCCGAATCGGTCATCCTTTCTTTTCTTTCCCGCAAGGTGGACCGGCCGGTCAAATGGGTGGAGGACCGGATGGAGAGCCTGATGGCCTGCGGACACGCCCATGAGATGGTTGTGGACGTGTCGGTGGCGGCAGACAACGATGGCAAGGTCCATGGGGTTCGAGCGCGGGTGCTGGTGGACCAAGGGGCGCATACTCTTGGCCCAACGTCCGCGGGGCTTGAACCCATGACTACGGGACAGTCCATCGTGGGGCCGTATCGCATCGACAATTTCGAATGTAACTCATATGGTGTTCTGACCAACAAGTGCCCCGGGGCTGCCTACCGGGGAGTTGGCACGGTACAGGGAGTGTTCGTCATCGAACGCGTGATGGACATGCTGGCCGATGAACTGGGACTGGATCCAGTGGACGTGCGGATGAAAAACTTTATCCAACCACAGGACCAGCCGTTTAACACCTCGGCGGGCCGGCTGTATGACAGCGGAGACTATCCCGAGACCCTGGCCAAGGTGCTGGAGGTATCGAACTACCGGCGTTTACGCGAGGAACAGGCGGAGGCACGCTCTCGAGGCGAGCAGGTAGGAATTGGAATCTGCTGCTTCGTTGAGCACTCCAGTACTGGATCGCAGGACTACATCAAGCGCGGCGTTTACGGGTTGCCTGCCTTTGATTCGGCCACAATCCGGGTGGACGCGGGCGGCAACGTGCTGGCGGCGGTGAGCGCCAAGTCGACAGGGCAGAGCCACGATAGCGTGTTCGCCATCCTGGTCGCTCGCGAACTGGGAGTGCCTTACGAGACGGTCAAGATACTTGAAGGAGACACCGACGCCACGCCGTTCGGCTCGGGTACCGGCGTCAGCCGCAGTGCGGTCAGCACCGGCGGCGCCATCCGGCTGGCAGCGCAAGACATCCGCCGCAAGGCTACCGAGATCGCCCGGTTCATCCTGGAGACGGAGAACGAGGAATTGCAGGTCGAGGACGGCCAGATCTTTGATCCAGAGGATCCGACAAAGACAGTCTCGTTTGCGGCGGTGGCGGCGGCGGCACACGATGCGTCGCGGATCGTGTCATTACCCCGGAACATCGAGCGCGGGCTACAATCCACACGTACCTTCGACCCTCCGCACCAGACCTTCGGGCACGGGGCGCACCTCGCTGTCACGAGAATAGACCCGGAGACCGGCATGGTCAAAGTGGAGCAGTATTTCTGCGTGGAGGACTGCGGAACCATCATTGACCACGTGATAGTAGACGGGCAGGTCGTGGGAGCGGTTGCCTTGGGCATTGGCAATGCGCTGCACGAAGAGCTCGTGTACAGCGACGACGGGCAGTTGCTGACCGGCACCTTTATGGACTACCTGGTGCCCACTGCACCCGACGTTCCGGAGATTCAGACCCTGCATACGGAGACTCCGTCGCCGTTCACCCAGGGAGGGGTCAAGGGAGTGGGTGAGGCAGGCACTGTCGGTGCTTTCACGGCGGTGGGCAACGCAGTGGCCGACGCCCTGTTGCCGCTGGGCGTGGAGGTCACGGAACCGCCCATTGGACCACGACGGGTGTGGGAGATGATCCAGAAAGGGAACAAATAGGCCCGGAACTCCGAATAGTTGCAGCCACGGTGGGGAGGCTATGACCGCTACCTATATCGGCGCACCAATCCGCCGCAAAGAGGACCGAAGGTTCCTGACCGGGAGAGGGCAGTTTGTGGACGATGTCAAGCTGCCCAACGTACTGCACGCCGCCATTGTGCGCAGCCCTCACGCTCACGCACGCATTGTTTCCATAGACACAGGGCCCGCCCTGGAGATGCCCGGGGTTTCGGCGGTGCTGACCTTCGAGGATATTGCCGACACCGTGGAGCCTCGGCCTATTCCGGTACGGCTCCGGGCCTACAGCGATCTGTTACGGTTCCTGCAGTACCCCCTGGCGCATGGAAAGGTGCACTACGTTGGAGATCCGGTGGCGGTGGTGCTGGCGGAGAGTCGCTACCTGGCCGAGGACGCTGCGGAGGCGGTGGAGATCGAGTATGACCCGCTGCCCGCGCTGGTGGACGTCAGGGAGTCGCTGAAGGGCGAGACGATCATACACGAGGCGCAGGGCACCAACGTCGCCTACGAGTATACGTCCTCCATCGGGGATCCCGACACGGCCTTCCGGGACGCGGACTACGTGAGGAGGGAGGAATTTCGCTGCCACCGTCACACTGCAAATCCGATGGAGACGCGCGGTCTCGCGGCGTCGTATGACCGGGGCCGTGAGCAACTGACCGTCTGGGGCGAGACCAAGGTGCCCCACTACAACAGGGGGGTGCTGTCGTCGCTGCTCCAGATGCCCGAGCACCGCATCCATTTCGTGGAGCCGGACGTGGGTGGCGGCTTTGGAGTGCGAGGGGAGTTCTACCCCGAGAACTTCCTGGTTCCCTTCGCTGCGATGAAAACCGGCAGGCCAGTCAAATGGACCGAAGACCGGGCAGAGCATCTGATTTCGGCGAACCATTCGCGGGAGCACGTATGCGAATTGGAGCTGGCGGTCAAGAATGATGGGACGATACTGGGGATGCGGGCTCGCGTTTTGGGAGCGCTCGGTGGCTACGTCAGAACACACGGTGCATCGGTGCCAACATCCACCACTGCGCTACTGCCGGGGCCGTACCTGATTCCCAACTACCAGTGGGACGTGAAATGCGTTCTGACCAACAAGGTGGGAATGGGGACGTTCAGCGCTCCGGGACGGTACGAGTCGTGCTTCTTCCGGGAGCGAATGTTTGACCTCGTGGCAGCCGACCTGGGGATGGACCCGACGGAATTCCGGCTGAAGAACCTGATTCCTCCGGAAATGATGCCCTATGAGTTGGGGCGGACCCGTCCGGAGTCGTATTCGATCATCTATGACAGCGGCGACTACCCGGAACTGCTCCGGCAGGCGCTGGACGAGCTTGACTACGACTCGCTGAGGCCGGTCACCGGCAAGAACGTTGACGGCAAGTATCACGGTGTCGGCATCGCCTGCTTCGTCAAGAGCACCGGGACCGGTGACCCCGGGGAGGGAGCGAGGGTTGCCATTACCAGCGCGGGTGGCCCATTCCAGGGCCCGCTACCCGGAGAACGCGGAATGGAGATGTACCCGGGCGAGGTTGGAGCCGAGGTACCCCCCAAGGCGGAGGTGGCAGTGTATCTCGGCATTGCCACGATGGGGCAGGGGCACGAGACCATCTTTGCCCAGATATGCGCCGACGGGCTGGGTGTTCCGCTGGAGGGGATCACCGTCTACCACGGCAGCACCGACCTCACGTCCTACGGCGGCGGCACCTACGCCAGCAGGGGCACTACACTGGCGGGTAATGCAGTATACGGGGCGGCCCAGAAGCTTCGGGAGCGAGTGCTGGCCGTTGCTGCAGGATACATGGACGTGGACCCGTCGGAACTGACGCTGACTGACGGGCGGGTGCATCGCGAGGACGACCCGGACGCCACTGGTGTTACGCTCTCGCTGGCGGAGGTCCTGCGCCTGGCTGCTCCAGCAAGCAGGTACAACCTGGGCGAGCCGGGTCTGGAGGCCAGCCATTACTTCCAGTCGCCGCAGGAGCTTTACCCGTGCGGCTCGCACGCAGTACACGTGGCTGTCGACGCAGAGACCGGGGAAATCGACATTCTCCGGTACGTAATCGCCGAGGACGTGGGCCATGTGATCAACCCGCTCCTGCTGCGGGGACAGATAACGGGAGCGGCGGCGCAGGGAGTGGGGGCGACGATACTGGAGGAGTTGGTCTACGACGAGCAGGGGCAGTTGCTGGCGGGGACGTTCATGGATTACCTGCTGCCCACGGCAACGGACATCCCGGATTTCGAGACGAAGGTGCTGGACCTCGCGCCCTCGCCCCTGAACCCACTGGGGGTCAAGGGCGGCGGTGAGATCGGCATCGTCGCGACGGGAGCGGCGCTGGCCAACGCGGTCTCGTCGGCGCTGGCACCGCTGGGCGTACAGGTGAGGGACCTGCCGCTGAGCCCGGACCGTATTCGCCGCATGGTGCGTGAGGCGGGATTGAGGCAGTAGACAAAGCCATTTCCGAGGAGGGAGCAGGATGGGGAATAGGAAACGGTGCTCTGCTGAGGAGGAATGGACTACGCAGTGAACATTAGCTTTATTCCGCAGGCACTCGACAGCTTGGAGAGGGTATCGAGGCGAGGCATTCGATTACCTGATAGAGCCCGTGAAAGAGACACTCGATCCAGGTCCGCCTCGCGAGCCAATTCTGAAATGCCTCCCTTCGCCTTTGCTACGTTGCGGAGAGCGATCATCAGCAGGCGAGGGTCATCGCCCATTTCCTCAACCACGGCATTTAGGTACGCCGCAGTTTCCTCGGGGGTATTCAGGTAAGCGCTGGCGTCATGCTCAATCGTTGGCATCAGATTTCTCCTGAAGATATTGGCGCCAGAGCGCCCTGGCTCTTTGAATGTCGCGGCTCTGCCGTGCCTTGGTTTCTGCGGCCAAGAGTAAGACCAGATCTTCTCCATCGCGTCCGAAATAAACCCTGTATCCCGGTCCGAAATCTATCCTAACTTCGGATATGCCTCCGGCCAGGTTTCTATGGTCTCCAAAGTTGCCAAGTTCGATACGGTCAAGCCGAGCCTGAATCCGTGCACGGGTTGAGAGAGTCAGACCTCCGAACCATTGCCCAAATGGGTCTCTGCCGTCTTCGGTCACATAGCGAACAACTCTGACACATCCCCAATTGTAGCCAATTGGCTACACTATTCTCAAGAGGCCAATTGTCGATAACAGTTAGGGGCGGGTATAGAACCCGCCCCTGTTGCTTTGCTGTTGGTAGCTCGTTGCCTAGCGGCCCTGCCATTTGGGTTTGCGCTTCTCAGCGAAAGCGCGGGGACCCTCCTTGCTGTCCTCGGTGGTGAGGAGCTGGTCGTACATGTGGTAGGTCAGGGACGAGATGTCCTGGGTGGACATGTTGAGGCCGCGGTAGGCGAGTTCCTTAAAATACTGAACAGCCAGCGGGGCATTCTCGGCTACCTGCTGAGCCATGCCAATGGCCTCCTCCATCAGGTCCTCGGCAGGTACGACCTTGTTGAGGAAGCCAATGTCATAGGCGCGCTGGGCGGTAATGGGCGCGGCGGTGAAAACGAGCTCGAGCACGGCGGACAGGGGGATCATCTTGGGCAGGATGGTGCCGAAGGGCGGGAGGAGGCTCCACTTGCTCTCAGTGATGCCGAGCCTGGCGTCCTCCGAGGCAATACGCAAGTCGCACATCTGGGCTATGGACCAGCCTCCGGCGAGGGCAAAGCCGTTGACCGCGGCGATCATGGGCTTCCAGGTCTGGGGCCACATGTAGGGCCGCTCCGGGCTCATGCTGTGGGAGGCGCGGGCCTGCACACCCTCGGCGTTATCCTCGGCGCGTTCCTTCAGGTCGCGGCCTGCGCAGAATGCACGGCCGGCGCCGGTTACGACGGCGACAAAGGCTTCGGGGTCGCTATCGAATTCGGTGATGACGTCTGCCAGTTCCTGCCGCAATTGCCGGTTGATTGAGTTCAGGGCGTCGGGTCGATTCAAGGTGATGATGACGATATTGTCGCGCTTTTCGTATAGGACTGTCTCAGGCAAGTTGGTATGCTCCCTCGTAAAGTCTCAGGCTACCGGGGCCGGGTGGGATACGGGCTGGGCGCTGATGAAAGGCTGAGGTCGTGTTCGACGTAGTGGCCGAGGAACGTCCCGCCAACCACATGGAGGTGGCCGTGGCTCTGGCTCTGCAGCCCATCGCGCCCGAAGTTGGAAAGGATGCGAAAGCCGTTGGGGGAGTACATGGCCCCCATGTCGACGGCCATCTTACCCAATCGCGGGAGGAGCCCGCTGTCCCACATGCCTATCTGCGACAGGTGCTCCTTGGGCATCACCAAGAGCATGAGCGGGACCCAGTCGAGCTGGTTGACGATGACTATGATTTCGTTGTCCAGGTATCGGACGCGGGCCGGGGACCTACCGGCGACGATCTGGCAAAAGACGCAGTTGGGCTCGGTTCTCAAAAGCCTGCTTCCAGCGAACAGGTTCGCGGCGAAATTCGCAATGAATATAGTTGCGGGGTGTTTTGGTTGTCAAACGCGAAAGAGGCGAATACGAAGGGACTACATTCCAAGCCCAATGGGGTAGACAAGGTCTCACTACCTGTCCGATCTTGTCAGATAACGTCCGATTGCGGGCATTTCGTCCACATCGCAGGGCATGTCCATCAGGCACCAGCGTCGCGGGCCGGAGGGACAGAATTCCCCCATTACAGCACCACTACCGCTTTCCTGGCGCCAGGGAGTTGCGGGACCACTGGTCTCAGATTCGGCGTGGACCAAGCCAGACGTGGCCTTGCTTGCCGTCAGGGATTCTCTTTTCGGACACCTGATCCCATGATGCGGAGGCGTCATGAACTTCGGCAAGGGCCTTCTGTCAGTACTCAGGGCCTTTTCAAAGTCCGGCCGTCATTCCCGCGCAGGCGGGAATCCAGCGCCCCCGCTACCAATACCTCTGGACTCCCGCTTTCGCGGGAGTGACGATTTCTCCTCACCAATAACGCTCGATGACACTTTGAAAAGGCCCTGGTCAGTACTTCCTGATGATTGCGAGGGCCTTTAATATCTGCCTGAGGACGGCGCAGGTTATCTCTTTCGAAGGTGCAAATCTTCCTCTCCGGCTGAATCAGACTCAGGGTGGCACGGCCACTATCCCATGACCTGCCATTGTCCTGGCTCGGATAGAGAATCTATCTCTAAACAACTATGCTCAAATTGCGTCGACCAGGTTACGGCCTGATCCTTTGGATTCCTGTTTTCGCAGAAATGACGGACTGGAATTGAGGCTTGTTTTAAGGCAGAAACGAAGGTCTCCGTTTTTCCGGCTTGGCGGCTTATGTTATTATTTGCGACGGAGGTCGCAATGTTCGGACTTGGTGTATTGACGGTCAGCACTTCGGGAGCGCAAGGTAATCGCGAAGATACCAGCGGCCAGGCAATCCGCGACATCCTGACGGCTGACGGGTTCGAGATTGTGCGCTCGGAAATTGTGCCCGATGACCATGACACAATCGCCGGCAAGCTGGCGGAATGGGCGGACTCCGAGGGCATCAACCTGATTGTGAGCACCGGGGGCACAGGCCTGGGACGACACGATTGCACGCCAGAGGCCTGCCTGTCGATCCTGGACAAGGAAGTTCCCGGGATGGCCGAGGCGATGCGGGCGAAGACCCTGGAGTTCACTCCGATGGCCATGATCAGCCGGTCGGTGGTGGGCATCAGGAACAACACACTCATCATCACGCTTCCGGGCAGCACCAAAGGTGTGCGGGAATGCCTGGAGGTAGTGCAACCGGTCCTTCGCCATGCCATCGACCTGCTGCAGCGGGAGACAGTGAGCGAGCACCCCAACTAAGCGGCGGCGCCAAGGACATATCTGGCGACACTTTTGCGCCTGTCCATCGCCTAGCGCGGGACAGGCGGACTATTGGGCAACACAACGGCAAGACTTTTGAATCGGATTGGCAAGGATGAGCGACGAATCCAGCAATGAAATAGTGGTGTACTGGCCCCGGGTAAAGGAACTGCTTGATGGAATTATGGCGAAGTGGATAGAGCGCTGGGGGCGGGAACCGCTGCCGGGAATCCACGCTTATTACTGGGAGACGCCCGAGGAACTTCAGAAGTCGGTGCTGTCGGGGATCCGGGCGATTGAGCCTGGGGTGCCGGGCAGGGATACGCAACTGGTGCGATCGCTGGCCCGCAGCGTGGGCACGTCCGGGAGGATGCCGCTGCGAGGACCGTTCATGCCGAGAGGCGAGATCGAGGAAATCATTGCCTGGATCGACAACGGAATGCCGCAAGGCCCGGACTGCTGATGAGCAGGCGCAGCTTGTCTCGCTGAGACATCGCCCGACGGAGCCGGGACAAAGGGGGGCACAACCATGCGCCCCTTTCTTATTGCCTCCGGTTGACCCGCATTTCCCGGACTGGCAGCGGAGTCCGGCAACTCAACAGAATGAGGCGCTCTAACGAGCGCCCCAATAGTCTTGCCATTGCCAAGGTGCTGGTCTAGCGGAGGACGGGTTCGTCTTCCTTGACGTAGACCTGGATGCGTCCGCGAGTGTGGTCAATGATGGCTATGCGGCCCTGGTCGTCGATCCGCACACCACAGGGGTGGGCAAACTTCTGCTCGTAGGTGGGGTCGTTGGAGTAAGCTATGTTCCGCTGCCGAATCATGTCGGGGTTGGAATTCAGCTTGTCCTTGCCCCACTTGGAGAGGGCGGCATCGCCGACGAACTGGGTGATGAAGCGGCCCTCGGGAGCGAAGACCTGCACCCGGTTGTTCATCCAGTCAGCAACGTAGATGTCGCCATCGGCGTCGACACAGAGGCCGCTGGGCCGGTTGAACTGGCCGATGCCGGAGCCGGTGGAACCGATGGACTGCTGCCATTCGCCATCGTGGCTAAAGACCTGGATGCGGTCGTTTCGCCAGTCGGCGATGTAGATGTTGTCGTTCTTGTCGAGGGCGATACCCCAAGGCAGGTTGAACTGGCCAGGACCACTACCCTCGGAGCCGAAGCTGTCAATGAACTGGCCGTCGATGGTGAACTTCTGGATCCGGTTGTTCTTGCTATCCACCACGACCATGTGCCCGTGGGAATCAATAGCGATACCGGCCGGGCCGTTAAGCTCGCCTTCGCCTGAGCCACCGACGCCCCACTTGCTCACGTAGTCGCCGTCGCGGGTGAACTTGGTGATGCGGTTCAGCCACTCGTCGGCTACATAGACGTTGTCATCGCTGTCCAGCGCCACAGCGGTAGGCCAGACGAACTCGCCGTCGCCCTCACCGTAGGCGCCGAAAGCGCTGATGTATTCCTCGTCCAGGGTGCAAACGGTCATGTGCACGCCGTCGGGACGGTTTTCGTAGGAGCGGTTGACGACATAGACCGAGCCGTCGGAAGCGATAGCCATGTCCACCGGGTTGCGGAAGCCGGTGCCGGCGAATTCGTTCCGGCCGACGGCATGGCTATGGTAAAACGTCCGGTCCTTCAGACCGAAGAAATGTGTTGCCATATCCTTACCTCATCGTGCTTTTGCGTGGGGAGGGCGCTGTTGGGGCGCCCTCAGTTAGATTCGATGGCTGGAGGTGGACTACTTCAAGAACTTGACGCGCTCGAAGTTGCCGTTGACGATGGGCTCAGCCTCAAGGTTGAACCAGTCTTCCAAGATGGTGGAGTAGACGGAGCGGAAGTCCAGGTTGAACTTCAGGTTGCCGCCCTCTTCCTGCTGCGAGGGTTCCAGGGACGGGTACATGCCGTAGATGCCGCCCTTGACGTGCTCGCCGACAGCGAAGGCCACGCTGGCTGCGCCGTGGTCGGTGCCGGAGCCGTTGTCGTTGACGCGGCGGCCGAACTCACTGAACAGCAACAGGGTTACGTTGTCGCTGGCGTCGTGGTCGCGCAGGTCGGTGAAGAAGGTGTCGACGGTGTTGGAAACGTCGGTCCACAGGGCGGCGTTGGCCTGCGCCTGGTTGGCGTGGGAGTCAAAGCCGTTGTAGGGCGACGTGGTGTAGAGGACGCGGGTGCCGAAGTTGGCCAGGTGGGTCTGGGCGATGTTTTTCATGTACTGGCCGATGACGGTGTTGGAGTACTCGACGTTGGAGGTGTAGTTGTCCGGCGCGGTGGACAGGATGTCGGCGCCCTTGAGGGCGTCGGTGCCGGTGGAGTGAATGTAGTCCAAAACGGCGCCGGAGCCGATGGCGGGAGAGTACATCCGGCCAAAGACGTCCAGAGCGGAATTGCGCTGGTCTTCGCCGTCGATGCCGGTCAGCAGACCGTAGGTCTCGAGGTTGCCGACGGAGGCGACGGGGACGCCTTCCATCACCAGGGCGCGGGGAAGGCCGCGTCCAAAGTTGACGGAGGTCAGCACGTTCTCGGCGTTGGGGTCCATCAGCTTGGCGGCGCGGCCCAGCCAGCCCTCGGTGCCGATGATTTCGGGCTCGCAGGTGTGCCAGATGTCCATGGAGCGGAAGTGGGAGTAGCTGGGGGTCGGATAGCCGATGCCCACGAACACTGCCAACTGTCCGGCTTCCCAGAACTTCATCAAGGGAGCCATGGTGGGGTGGAAGCCCAGCTCGTCGCTGATGGGCATAATCTGCTCTTCCGGCACACCGATGGTGGGGCGGAAGTCGCGATACAGCGAGCTGTTGCGGGGGATGACGGTGTTCAGGCCGTCGTTACCGCCCGACAGAGAGAGGACTGCCAGGACAGGATCTTTCGAGGTCGATACCATTTGTCACTCCTTCTAGTCTAGTGAGTTGCGTGTTTGCCGTTGCCTTGACTGTCCGCCCAGTCGCTCACCCTTCGACAGGCTCGGGACGAGCGACTGGACCTATTGGTTCCGGATTTACTCGAACTGGAACTCGGCCGTGGCGGCGATCATCTGGAACATCTCGCCGGTGCGGCGGGTAAAGGTGGCGCGCTCGTCGTCGCTTCCGTGGCTGAGGTTGCCCTCCTGCGAGGCGTGGGCGACCAACTGGCCCATAGTGTCGGCGGTGACCTGCACCGGGCCGGTCATGTCGAGGCAGCCTTCCACGAACTGCTCGGGGGTCAGGGTGTCGCCGCGAGCCATCAGGCGGTCGACCAGACCACGGACGCCGTCGAGTTCGGTGTTGCCTAGCAGTTCGGCAGCGAAGTTGATGCGCTCAACCAGCGTGCCGCTGTCGATCCACTCGCGGCCAGTATGCCAGCCTTCGACGGTGGGCGGGTTCATCAGGTCCTGGCCCATGTACTTGGGCTCCTGGGAGAGCTCGAACAGGCCGGGCTTGAGTTCCTTGTGCTCGCCGACCATGCGGAGCAGGCTGACGACCATCTCGGCCGGGTTCTTGACTTTCTGGTGGTGCACCGACTCGTCCTTGAAGAAGTCAGAGGTGAACAGAGTCTCGAGCATGGCCTTGACGGAGTAGTTGTTGTCGAAGTAGGCCTTCTCGAGAGCCTTGATGGCCTCAATGTCCCGCGGCGGGGTCAGGCGCCAAGCGGGGATCTGAGGCTCGTCGGCCACGAAGTAGTTGTACATGTGGCGGGCGAGGAAGCGGGCGGTGGCTGGCTGCTTGCAGATGATGTCGATGATGTCGTCGCCGTTCCAGGGGCCGGTCTCGCCCAGGAAGGTCTTTTCGCTGTCGTCGTGATCAGCAGGGTCGAAGCGGAAGACCCAGGGGCTCCGGCCATGGGGGAACGGCGGATACGACGGGGCCACGTTCCAGCCGGTGAAGGCGCGGGCGCAGACCTTTACGTCGTCCTCGGAGTAGTTGAAGCCCTCGTCCATGCCGACGCCTAGGGAGAAGAGCTCCAGCAGCTCACGGCCATAGTTCTCGTTGAGGTTGGCCTTGTGGGACTCGGTATTGTCGAGGTAGTACATCATGCCGGGGTTGGTGGACAGCGCGACTAGCAGGTCGCGGAAGCTGCCCATGCCCTGCTCCCGGAACATGTTAACCATGATGCCCATTTCCTGGCCGGAGTCGATCTTGCTGTGGCCAGCGCAGAAGATCATGTGCCAGAAGAGGGCGACCTTTTCCTGGAGCTGGTTGGGGCTGTTGATCATCTTGTATACCCAGAGCTGGGTATTGACTTCGATAGCGCCGGGTTCGTGATACGACGGGTTGTAGCGCATCAGGATGTCGTCGTCCATGCTGCCTGTGGGGTTGAGCAGTTCGTGGACTACGCTGTCATAGCCCTGCGCTGCCCTGGCTTCGATCTCATCCCGGCTCGCTCCGAATCCGGCGCGGCGCATGAGGTGAGCTACCAATGCGATGTCCTGGTCAGCCATATCTCCCTCCTCTAATACTTTTTCTTTTGTTCAGGCCGTTTGGTTGCCAAGCTCTTAAAGGGCTGTCCTGCCCCCGCTACAGCAACGGGGCATTCCACACCGACATGGTTTGCCAGCCTAGAACGCCACGCTTATGTAACATTCATTACAATGTAGAAATATATGGCAATCTGGGGGAGGTGTCAACCACCTTTGCGGCAGTTGAATCTCCTCGTCTGGCCTTGCGAAACGCTATTGTACTATACGCACGGTCGCAATTCAGCAAGAGATGGAATCCCTGTCGGAACAGACAAACGCGACGGCATCAAAGAGGGTTTTCCGCTTGACCATAACTTGTCCCGCGTGCTCCAACTCCAACCCTCCTGACCACTCCTTTTGCCACCAATGCGGGTCCCCGCTTGACGCCGCGGATCCGGTGGACCCCATCCTCTTGCCGACCCCGGCGGCCAGCTTGCGACGTGCGCCGGACGAGTCGCGACTGCCCCCTGGCGGTTCCTTTCGCAGCGGCCTCTATCGCGTGCTGCGGGCGTTGCTGACAAACCAAGGGACGTCTGCCTACAAGGAGCGCAGAGGCCGCGTTGGAATGGGGCGGGACGAAACCCTACCGGTTGCGGCTGATCAGCCCACGGTTCCCGGCCCATCAAGGGATTCTTCGGATGGCCCGTCTCCATCCTTCTCCCACCGTGAGAGAGTCTCCAGCGGCACGAGAGAGCATATAAAGGCGGCGTCCTACTGGCTTACCAGAGCGATGCTGGTCCTGCACATTGTGAGAACGGCAGCAAGGGAGCCCGCGATGTCGTCCGCTCACGGTGCAGGAATAAGGGGTGATGCTGTTGCCCCGGCTCCCAGGCGAGCTATTTCGAGAATATGGAAACTGCCTACGGAATTTCGGGAGCGGACCTCCCTCTTTGTAAGGAGTGTTGGTGCGACGGTGGAGAGCGCCAAGAAGCGGTTGTATGTGGACAGCGAACTGGCGGTGTCACGTCGTGTAGAGGTTGGAGCGGTCGCCGCGCTCACACTGGCCGCGGTGTTTCTGCGGATGTGGAACCTGGAAGGCGCACCCAGCGGGCTTCACGGCGACGAGACCGAGATGGCGCTGGAGGCGCTCAGGTCTATCCATGAAGGAGGACTGGGCATCTGGACAGGGGTCACCCTGGGGCATCCCGCAGGTTACGCCCACTGGATGGCGCTGATTTTCAGGATCGGCGGGGCGGACGTTACGACCATGAGGCTGGCTTCGGCCATTCCGGGTGTATTGCTGGTGCCGGTCGGTTACCTGCTGGTGCGCACCCTGTTCCCTTTCCGGGTGGCGTTGCTTACCACAGCGCTGCTCGCCTTCTCGTTCTGGTTTGTGATCCAGAGCCGCGTTGCGTTTGGATCCATTACCGGCGTCTTCATGGCAATCCTGGCAATGTGGCTCTTACTGGCGGCGGTGCAGTCGGGACGCAACTGGGTTGCAGTGATGGCCGGAATTGCCCTGGGGCTAGGGCTATATACCTTCAAGACTTTCCTCTTGTATTACACAGCGATATGGGGCATCGCCCTCCTAGCGATGGTCGTAGAGCGCGAACTGAGGAGCAATCGACAGCTCTGGCTCGCCTTGGGGATGTCGCTGGTGATTGGTGCGCCGATGCTGCTTTTCTATAGCACATCGGATTTTATAGGAGCCAACCTGAAGGACCTTTACCACGTATCCCTTGGTTCCCCGGAGACGTGGGTCAGGATCCCAGGCCTTGCCCTGGACGCCGTGCTGCTGGTACACCTGCCGGTCGAGGGCAACACGACAGACGGTGCCCCGGCGATTCCGATACTGCCAGCATTGGCGGCGGCGATGTTCTGGGTGGGACTGGCCACGGCCATTCTCCATCTGAATCGCAGACGTTACCTTCTGCTGATCGCCGGCTGGCTGATCGGAATGTCGCCGGTCCTGCTGGTGCCTGGAGTGGAGAGCCGCCGGTATCTGCTGGGGATGTTCTTCGTACTCCAGATCGTGGCGATTGGAATAGACGCACTGCTGTTCCCGGCATGCCACTGGCTCAGGAAGAAGATGACCGAGCTACGAGTTCCGATGAGCATGGTGCGGCGGGCTGGCCTGGCAGTCGCAATTGCACTGCCGTTGGCGTTCGCAGGGGTGTTTGTTGACCGGAATATTCGCGAGGTTGACCGCTGGCGAGAAAGCGAATCGGTGAGGTGGTTCTTCAGCTACGAATATCTGCAGGCCCTCTCACATTTACAGGAAATGGAGGGTTCACCGCAAATCAACATTTATTCGTCGAGGCATTCGTACGAAAGCAGCTTGCGCCGCTTCCTGCTGCCTGACGCGACCGGGATGGACGGCAGCCGGGAGCTTGGTGGAACCGGAGAGCTTCCACAGAGCAACGAGCTTTCCCAGGATACGGTCTTCGTGTTCCTGGACGTATACCTACCGCTGGCGGAGGGGTTGGAGGAACAGTTTCCCAACGCAGTAAAACTGGGAGACGAGGCCGACGGCGGAGTCAGACTGTATTCCGTATATCTTGTGGAAGGGGACTCGGCCTCCCTTACTCAGGCTCCAGCAGACTTGCCCTAAATCAGCGGCAGAGACGAGATTCGCATTTGCTGTTCGCTGAGGATGGATATTGGCCCCCATATTAAATTCCGCTCGATTGACAGAGTACCAAGTCTTTTGCGGGACTATCCAACCAAGTTGGATAGTCCCGCAAAACCCTCCATTCGAGCGGCTTTGGTACCTGGGGGCTGAACTGTTTCGACCGGAACCATGGGGTTGCCAGGTGGCGGCTATTCTGTCAGACCCAGGTTCACCAGGATAAAGGCATACTCCTCGGCGATTTCGTACCACCGGGCGGTCCGGCCCGACCTGCCGCCGTGCCCCGAGCCCATGTCGGTCTTGAGTAGCAACAGGTTATCGTCCATCTTGACCGCCCGCAGCTTCGCCACGTATTTGGCTGGTTCCCAGTAGGTTACCCGCGAGTCGTTCAGCCCCGCGGTCACCATGATTGGCGGGTACTCTACCGGCATGAGTTGGTCGTAGGGAGAGTATTAGCGTATGTACTCGAAGGCGTCCTTGTCCTCGATGGGATTGCCCCACTCCGGCCACTCCGGCGGGGTCAGGGGCAGATCGGCATTCAGCATGGTGTTGAGAACATCAACGAACGGTACCTGTGTGACCATCGCGCCCCAGAGCTCCGGGGCCTGGTTCACGGCCGCCCCCATGAGCGTCCCGCCGGCGCTGGCCCCGGAAATGGCGATCCGGCCCTCCGGTCCATATCCCTTGTCCACGAGGTGGCGGGCCACATCGACGAAGTCATTGAAGGTGTTGGTCCTCTCGAACAGCTTGCCTGCCTCGTACCAGTGGAACCCCAGGTCGTCGCCGCCGCGGATGTGGGCGATGGCAAAGATGAACCCCCTGTCGAGCATGGAGAGCCGGGCGGATGAGAAGTATGGCGATACTGCGCTGCCGTATGCGCCGTATGCGTAGATGTACAGCGGTGCCGAACCGTCCACCGGCGTGTCCTTGTGGCGGACGATGGAAACCGGCACCTGAACGCCGTCCCGGGCCGGGGCCAGTTCCCGGTGGGTAACGAATTCCAAGGCGTCGTACCCGCTGGGGATCTCCTGCACCTTTCGCAGTTCCAACTCCCCAGTGTCGATGTGGTAATCAAAGTCCGTCCACGGAGTGGTCATGGACGTGTAGGCAATACGCAGCGTATTCCCGTCGAATTCGGGATCGAACTGGATGTAGGCGGTGTAGGCCACCTCGCGAAATTCGACATGAGTCGACGTCCCGGCCCTATCGATGATGCGCACCTGATCCAGGCCGTCGATTCTTTCCTCCACTGCAACGTAGTCATCAGTTACACGGAAGTGCACGATATAAAGCGACTCCGTGCCCTGCAGAAGGGTCTCCCAAGCGTTCTCGGTCGGGTCGTGCTCGGGTGCTGTCGCGATGCGAAAGTTCTGGTGATTGTCGTTGGTCATAATGACAAAACGATCGCCCTGGTGGTCAATAGAGTAATCGTGCCCCGCCCTCCGGGGCGCTACCAGGACCGGTTCTGCCGAGACATCTCCCGATTCGATAAGGCGGTACTCAGACGTTACGTGGTCGCCAGCGCTGATGATGACGTATTCCTTGGAGTTGGTGCTGGATACCCCGACGAAGAATCCCGGATCGGTCTCCTCGTAGACCACCGTGTCTTCCTCTGCCATGCTGCCCAGGACGTGTCGGCGCACCTGGTACGGGTGGCCGGTTTCGTCGACCGGGGTGTAGTAGAAAGAGGAGTCATCAGCGGACCAGACAACCGTTCCCCGCATCTGCTCGATCACACCATCAAGCAACTCGTCGGCCTCCAGGTCCTTGACCACCAGGGTGTACCGTTCCGAACCGTTGGTGTCGGTGCTGTAGGCCACCATCGAACCGTCGTTGCTCACCGACAGGGTTCCTAGGCGGAAGTATTCCAGTCCTTCGGCCAGCATCGGCTCGTCCAGGAACACGGCGGCGTTTTCGGTGGGGGCCTCCCGGGCATTCTCATCGGATGCGGGCCAGCGCAACCACTCGCGGTACTGGCTACCCTCGCCGTACCTCCACTGGTAGAACCAGTCGCCCCTCTTCCGGGGGAGGCTCGTTAGCTCAGCCGGTTGACGGCCCTCAATCTCCCCGTAGATGGCGTCGATCAGGTCCTGGTGGGGCGCCATCCTGGCATCAAAGTAGTCGTTCTCAGCCACCAGGTAGGCCAGGACGTCCTCATCGTCGACCGTTGGATAGTCTTCGTCCTCAAGCCAGTGCCAGGGATCATCCACGGTAATGCCGTGGTAGGTGTAGCTGTGCGGACGTTCGCCCGCAATGGGAGGACTTGGATCGGCGACAGATGTGGCGTCCGGCGGCGGCTCAGGGGTGGCAGCCGGCGTCGTCTCGGGCGTGGCAGCCGGCGTCGTCTCGGGCGTGGGAGCCGCCGTTGGCTTGGGAGTAGCTTTCGGGGTCGGCTCGGGAGTGGCCTCCGGCGGCGGCTCGGGGGTGGCGGGCGGAGTTGGCTCGGGGGCGGCCTCCGGCGTCGGCTCTGGTGTAGGAGCCAGAGTTGGATCCGGGATAAGCGTCGGAATCATGGTTGGTTGCGAGGCCAAAGTCGAGGTGGACGTTGACGGTGGCGCCTGCGTCTCGTCCGGCTCGGCGGTCGGGGTTGGAGCCGGTAAGGTCGGAGCGGCAACGGATGTAGGAGCCGGTTCCTCTGGCCCGCCATCGCACCCAACAAAAAAGATGGCAGCAATAGTCAATGCAATTAGCGGGATTGAAGCTCGGTGGGTATACGACAAACCGTAGATCTCCCGGTTCTCAAAATGGGAATTGTCTCGGCTGGGCTATGCGACCCGCCGGATTCTACACGTTGCAGACCGACGAATCCTGCAATAATAGGTCAAATTCGGTACTCTTTATGGGGTACTTGGCTACCAATTCTCATCTTGTAAAAGAGCATCTCACCTCCGTCTTCCCTCCGTTTTCGTATGGGTTGCCGATCCATTCCGAGTTTGTTGTCTGGGTTTGTTGTCTGGGTTTGTTGGTTTTAGCAGGAAGAGTCATCATTCATTAGGTTCATTTGTGGAAATAATCGCGGCAACGTTTTACTTGACACTGTTATGGGCCGTTGCTAACATCGGTTCCCATACATCGGCTGCCGATGTTGACCGTCGTCGATTGATGATTTTTGCAGGAGAAGCGGGGTAGAGACTCGGGCGATGGCATCGGACACGACTTCCGGTTCTCCGGCGGTTGCGGCCTCGGCACCCAAGCTCCCGGGCATGTTCGCCCGGTACAAGAGCTGGATCGAGGACGAACTGAGTCGAGCTGTGCCTCAAACAAAAGGGGCGGACGTTCACTTGCTGATGTCCTATCATCTCGGTTGGGTTGACCAGCATGGAGTTGCTGACCCATCGGGTTCTTCCCAAGGCAAAGCACTTCGGCCCACCCTTTGCCTCTTCGCCTGTGAGGCCACAGCGTCCGCTTTCAACCGTGCGCTGCCGGCCGCAGCGGCCCTGGAGTTGATCCACAATTTCTCGCTGCTGCACGACGATATCCAGGACCAGGACCTTGAGCGGCGTCACCAGCCGACGGCCTGGAGCCTGTGGGGAGTACCGCGAGCGCTGGTGGCCGGGGACGCCATGCACTCCACCGGCGACCTGGCGGCGCTGCGATCTGTGGATCTGGACGTTTCCGCGAGCGTGGTGGTCCGGGTCTCAGAGATACTCACGAACAGCTACCTTGCCATGATTGAGGGCCAGTGTCTGGACCTCGAGTTCGAGGGACGGACCGACATCACGAGCGTCGAATACCTGCACATGATCGCCTGCAAGACAGGCGCGCTGATCCGATGTGGCCTGGAAACCGGAGCGTTGCTGGCGGATGGCGACGAGGCAGCAGTGCAGGCGTTCGCCAGTTTCGGAGAAGGCCTGGGCAGAGCATTCCAAATACGGGACGATTACCTTGGTATCTGGGGCGACGAGGCAACCCTGGGCAAGGCCACCGGCAACGACATTCGGCGTCGCAAGAAGTCATTCCCGGTTGTTTTCGCCTTGGAGCGAGCAGCAGGAGCGGCGCTTGACGACCTTCAAAAGATCTACGGGCAGACCGAACTGGAAGAGGATGACGTAGAACGGGTGCTGGCGATCCTGGACGAGGTTGGGGCCCGGGAACAATCGCAGTCCATTACCGAAGAGGCTGCCAATCGTGCGCTTGATGCGCTGGCACCCGTTTCGCTTCCTGAATGGGCCCGTGCTGAGGCCGATGAACTGGTAGATTTCCTGGCGCGCAGGGAATACTAACGGTGCTGAAAGTAATAGAATTGGGAAAATGGACAATTGCATTGCGGCGCAATTCCGGAGCCTGGATTTGATCACCAATTGTTGAATTACGAAGTTAAGGAAGGCCGATGACCACAACAACTAAGCGCGCCAAAAGGCCAATGGAGCTTTCCGTCCGCCTGGCTGGGTACATTCTCAAGCAGAAGGCCCGGGGACGGAGCAAGTTCCCGTTGGTAACCATGCTTGAGCCCCTCGAGATGTGCAACCTGGCTTGCATAGGCTGCGGGCGCATCCGTGAGTACAAGCCGGTCCTGGACAAGATGATGCCCGTGGACGAAGCCATCAGCGCGGTCAAGGAATCGGGAGCGCCCATAGTGTCCATCGCCGGGGGCGAGCCGACGATCCACCCGCGCATTCACGAAATCATCAACCGGCTGGTGGAGGAAAAGTACTTCGTCTACTGCTGCACCAACGGGCTACTGCTGGAACGTGTGATGGAAAAGGTGGTGCCTTCCAAATACCTGTGCTGGGTGGTTCACCTGGATGGGATGGAAGACAAGCATGACGAGTCTGTGGCCCGCGCCGGTGTGTTCAAGAAGGCTGTTTCAGCCATCGAACAGGCTCTCGAGCGGGGATACCGGGTCTGCACCAACACCACGGTATTCCGGGGCAGTGACGTTGAGGACCTTTCCGAGATGTTCCGGATGGTAAGCGGCATCGGGGTAGAGGGGTCGATGATTTCGCCCGGATACGATTTCATCGATGCTCCCGACCAGGAAATATTTCTGACACGCCAGGAATCGCACGAGCTTTTCCGGCAGTTGCTCGACCCCGAAAACTCGGAGGGGGCGAAGTTCTACAACAACCCGCTCTACCTGAATTTCCTGAAGGGCGACCGTGAGTACCAGTGCACGGCCTGGTCGAACCCGACGTACACGGTGATGGGTTGGCGCAAGCCGTGCTATCCGCTGGCCGATGAACACGTGGAGCACGTAGCCGAGTTGTTCGACAAGGACCTGTGGAGCAACTATGGCGTGGGGAAGGACCCGCGCTGTGCCAATTGCATGATGCACTGCGGATTCGAATCAGCAACCATATTCAATGCGGTCCAGTCACCAAGGGACTGGGCGACGTTGATCAAATCCGGAGCGGCCCACAAGGGCGGCATCACGGCCGCCTGAGGATCTAAACGGAGTATACGAGGGGGGCTGTTGCTTTTCGTCGTCGCCAGCATGGAACCCGAACTGGCCGGTTTGCAGCGGGAGCTTGAGGCTGCCGAGTCGCCGCGCGGTGTCGGTATTCCGGTGGAGTTTCACTTCGTTGGGGTAGGACCGAGGCGAGCGGGCAGCGCGATGGCAGAGGCCCTGTCACGCACCAAGCGCAAGCCGGAGGGCGTTCTGATGCTGGGAGTCGCCGGCGCGGTCGATCCTGGAATGGAATCAGGCGACGTAATCCTGGCCGACACCTATGCGCTGGACACCAAAGAGGATACCTCAGCCGACATTTCTCCCGACCCCGGGATGCTCGAGGTCGCGGAGGCCGCTGCCGCTGACCTGCGGATGCCGGTCAGCCGGGCAAGCTCCCTGACGGTGGACCACTTGATCGTAGAGGGCCAGGAGCGGCGCGAGCTTCGAGAAAAATACAAGGTGGGCAGCGTGAACATGGAGGACCACGCGGTGGCCTCCGCTGCGAGCAGGGCGGGGATCCCGTTCCTCTCGGTGCGGACGGTTCTGGATACTGCCGAGCAATCCATACCCGGCTACCTGCCGGGCCTATCAAAGGGACGGGGCGCGGTTTTCACGGAAATAATGCTCAAACCATGGCGCATTCCCACCCTCATGAGGCTCAAGTCACAGATGGATCTGTGCCAGTCCGTTATAACCCGATTCGGAATGACCTACTTCAAAATGGAATCCGAGAGGCGGAGGCAGGTCAGAGATCAACAGGCCAAGGAGGCCATCTACTAGGGCTGCCCCACCCAGGCTGGGGGCGAAACGAGGGACGATGCAAGTCCTGGTAACCGGCGCCACGGGATTTGTGGGAGGGAACTTGGCACGTGAGCTCTGGCACCGGGGTTACCAGGTGCGGGCTCTGGTCAGGGCAGGCAGCGACACTTTAACAATAAGGGGAACGGACATTCACCAAGTGGAGGGAGACCTCCTGGACCGCGAGTCGTTGAGTAAGGCTATGGCGGACTGCGAGGGGGTCTTTCACTGCGCTGCGGCGTATACCTTTTGGTCAAGAGACCCGCAAAAAGTGCGAAGAACCAATGTCGAAGGAACTGTAAATGTGCTGGAGTGCGCCAGGGACGCGGGAGTAGAACGGGTGGTATATACCAGCACCGTTTCGACCATCGGAGTGCCTGAAGACGGGTGCCTGGGGGACGAGTCGACGCCGCTGTCGCGAGGTACGCTGCACGGCCACTACAAGCAATCAAAGTTCGACGCGGAAAAAGAGGCGATGCGGCTGGCTGCTGAAGGGGTACCGGTGGTGGTGGTGAACCCGACAACTCCAGTAGGACCATGGGACGTGAAGCCAACGCCAACGGGAAAAATAATTCTGGACTTTCTGCGGAGGCGGATTCCTGCCTACTTGGCCACTGGAATGAATCTGGTGGACGTGGCAGATGTCTGCGCAGGACACATTACGGCATTGGAAAGGGGTCGGATCGGACAGAGGTACATCCTGGGGAACCGGAACGTGACACTGAAAGAACTGTTTGCGATGCTCAGCCAGATAACCGGGCTCTCCGCTCCGAGAGTGCGTCTGCCGTATTGGCTGGTGGTCGGCGCCGGATACGCCGAGCAGGCCATATCGGCGGGACTGCTTCGGAGGGAGCCGCTCATTCCGGTGGAAGGGGTGCTGGCCTCAAGGAAGCCCGCCTGGGTCAGCAGTCAGAGGGCAATTACTGAACTGGAACTGCCCCAGAGCCCGGTTGAGGGGGCTCTTGAAAAAGCGGCCGAATGGTATTCGGCCAATGGATACGTAAGAAACGTCAAGGACGGCGCGAGAAGTTGATGGCAGATTCTGCAAATCCGCTGCTGAGCGGGCTGCAAAGGCCCGGAGAGTTGATGGACAGGGTCAAGAGGGCTATCAGCCACTCTCATACATATTTTCGGGATGCACAGCATCCTGACGGCTACTGGTGGGGCGAGTTGGAATCGAACCCAACCATGGAAGCCGAGTACCTCCTGCTGAGTCACTTCCTAGGCCGGAAGAATCCGGACCGCTGGCGGAAGGTGGCAAACTACATCCTGAGCAAGCAACAGGAGGACGGTTCATGGGGACAATACTTCGAGGCACCGGGCGATATCAGCACCAGTGTTGAATGCTATTTTGCGCTGAAACTGGCTGGCCACTCCGCTGATTCTCCCGCCCTGGCCAAAGCCCGGGAATTCATTCTCAGCAAGGGCGGGATCCCCAAAACCAGGGTGTTCACCAAGATATGGCTGGCGCTGTTCGGACAATGGGAATGGAGCGGGACGCCCAACATCCCGCCGGAACTGATCCTGCTTCCATCCTGGGCTCCCTTCAACATATACGAGTTTTCCAGCTGGGCCCGGGCGACCATCGTGCCGATGAGCATAATTCTCACGGAGCGGCCCTTTTGCCCCGTTCCCGAGAACGCCGCCATAGACGAACTGTATCCCGACAGCAGGGACGCCACTGACTTCTCCCTATCGATGCCGGACGATTGGATGTCTCGCGGATTATTCACTCTTGACCGGCTGATGAATCTTTACCGGAAGTCGCCGATGCAGCCGCTAAGAGGCCTGGCCAGGCGCAGGGCGCTGCAGTGGATCCTGGACCACCAGGAAGCCGACGGCGCTTGGGGCGGCATACAGCCACCTTGGGTTTACTCCCTCATTGCCCTGCATCACGCCGGGGAGGATGAATTCTCAGACGCGTTGAACAAGGGATTCGACGGTTTTGATTCATTTGCCATTGAGGATGAAGAAACCTGCACTGTCCAGGCCTGCGTGTCACCGGTATGGGACACCTGCCTGGCCCAGGTTGCGCTGCTGGAATCAGGTCTGGCCCCGGACGATCCAATGGTACAGAGTTCGACCAGATGGCTGGTGGACAACCAGATCCTCGAGGAGGGCGACTGGGCGATACGGGCCAAGGGTACACCGCCTGGCGGCTGGGCCTTTGAGTTCCACAATGACAAGTATCCCGACATCGACGATTCATCCGAGGTGATCATCGCCCTGGCGCTGGCGCGCATGGAGGGGGAGGACGAGGGCAAGCGGCTTGAGGCCATCCAGCGGGGAGTGGACTGGATTGAGGGGATGCAGTCGCGCGGTGGGGGTTGGGCAGCCTTCGACAAGGACAATGACCGCCAGTACGTGGCCAAGCTGCCCTTCGCTGATTTCGGAGAAACGCTGGACCCGCCCAGCGCGGATGTCACGGCCCACATACTGGAAATGTACGGGCGCCTGGGGTATTCGGCAGCCCACCTGCCTGTGCAGCGTGGGTACACCTTCCTGAGAGACGAGCAAGAGGCCGACGGTCCATGGTTCGGGAGATGGGGAGTCAACTACATTTACGGCACCGGGGCGGCCATGCCCGCAATTGAGGCCATCGGTGAGGAAATGAACCAGCCCTACATACGTCGCGCAGTGGACTGGCTGCTGAAACACCAAAACGACGACGGCGGATGGGGCGAGTGTTGCGGATCCTACGTAGACGATTCACTGCGAGGTGTTGGTCCTTCGACCGCTTCGCAGACTGCCTGGGCTCTCTTGGCACTGATCGCCGCAGGGGAGGCCGATTCGGAGGCCTGCCGCGGAGGAGTCCAATACCTGATGGACATCCAGCAAGATGACGGCAGCTGGGACGAGCCCTATTTCACGGGCACGGGATTTCCGGGTTACGGAATCGGTCGAAGGCAGAGCGGCATGCCCAAACCAGGCGAATCCGGATACCAGGGTTTGGAAATGCCTGCCGGATTCATGATCAATTATCACTTATACAGGAATTACTGGCCTCTGCTGGCGCTGGGACGCTTCGCCAGGGCTATACCTAATTCCACTTCGGAGGGACGGGACCGATTCGACGGCACCGCCTCCGCACAGACCGCAAGCAATGGGCGGTCTTAAAGGATTCGAAGCATGAAGACCAAGTCGTTCTGTCTCAGCGTCAAGACCGAAGAGGCTCCACAATTCATCGACATCACCGACTGGGTGTCAGGGTGCGTCTCTGACTCCAAGGTTGCGAACGGGTTCGCCGTGGTGTATTCCAAGCACACCACGGCGGCGGTAAAGATCAACGAAAACGAACCACTCCTTCTCGAGGACATGGCAACGTTCCTCGAGGGGGTTGCGCCCAGACATGCTGCGTACCGGCATAATGACTTTGAGATTCGTACCGTCAATATGAACCCCGACGAGTCACCCAACGGTCACGCCCACCTGCAACACCTGCTTTTGGGAACAAGCGAGACCGTGCCGATTCTCAATGGTGAAATGCAGTTCGGCACTTATCAGAGCATCTTTTTCATTGAGCTTGACCACCCCCGCAACCGGGAAGTGATGGTGCAAGTGGTGGGTGAGTAGACCGCAACCTCATATAGGGCAGCGCGGCGCAGGACTTCTGCGCTGGCCCAGCTCTGGGAAACTCTGCGGATATGGCGGCAACGAAGTCTGAGTTGGAGTTGGCCTACGCCGACTGCAGGGATCTGACGCGGCGGGAGGCCAAGAACTTTTACTACGCGTTTGTGACCCTGCCGTTGGAAAAGCGGAAGGCCATCTACGCTGCCTACGCTTTCTGCCGCCACTGCGACGACTCCGTGGACGAGGCGGCATCCTCAGAGGACAAGCTATCGGCCCTGGCTGGCCTGCAGTCCAGTCTTGAGGACACATACCAAGGCCGTGCGCCCAGTCCAATGTTCCTCGCGCTGGCAGATGCTGCCGAACGCTACGCCATCCCCGAAGATTATTTCCATCAGATTATCTTGGGAGTGGAGAGCGACCTCGTAAAATCCCGTTACCGGGACTTCGACGAATTGCGCCAGTATTGCTACCGCGTAGCCTCGGTAGTTGGCTTGGTATGCCTGCAGATATTCCAGTACAGAGACGAGGTGGCGCGGGAATACGCCGTGGACTTGGGCCTCGCCATGCAACTTACCAACATCATGCGGGATGTCCGGGAGGACTGGGAAATGGGGCGTGTCTACCTGCCCCAAGACGAGATGGCGCGCTACGGCTACACAGAGATGAACCTGGGTGCCGGAATCCATAACGAGGCTTTCGTCGAACTGCTCCGTTTCCAGGGCCAGCGAGCCAGAGAGTATTTTCGCAGCGGATTTCGCCTGCTTCCGCACCTGTCACGCCGAAGCAGGGCCTGTCCAGCGGTCCTCGGCGCTATTTATTCCCGAGTGCTGGACCGCATCGAGGCATCGGGATACGACGTGCTGGGCGAGCGGCGGATCGCGTTGAGTACGAGTGAAAAAGCCCGCATCACCGCACGGGCCTGGCTGGTAAGCACGCTTTCCATCCCCGTTCTCTAGTGATAGAGAACCACGAGCGCCCGGGCGAGCAATGGCGTGTCAGGCGTCCACTTGCCACTGGTTGGATCAATTGTCCCCGGATCCCTCCTGTAAGTTGATTACCTGCTAGACTTTCTTTATGACAATGGCGCAGAAAGTTGTGGCGATAACCGGCTCGTCGGGGCATCTGGGGGCCAAGCTGCTGGAGCACCTGGAGGAGATTCAGGGTTTGGGCAAACTGGTCGCCTTTGATCTCAAGCCGTTACGGGCGCCTGTCCACAACATTGCGGCTTTTCGGAATGACGTGACTAAGCCCATCAATGAGGAGCTGGCAGGGAACCGGGTCGATACCCTGGTACACCTGGCTTTTGAGTGGCAGAGCGGGTTGCGTCGGCGCGAGGCAGCCGCTACCAGTGAGCGGAACGAGGCTATGGTGCGACAAGTAATCGAGTCCTCGATCGACGCTGGCGTGCAGCACCTGATTTACGTGAGTACCCACGCGGTCTATGGAGCTCGCGCCGACGCGCCCATTCCAGTCAGCGAGGAATGGCCCAGGAACCCGGCTCCGGGATTTCCCTACGCCCAGGACAATTACAGCGCGGAGCAGGTCCTGCTGGAGCTGGCCGAACAGTTCCCTGAAATTCGGGTGACCATCTTCAGGAGCTGCCCGGCGCTGGGAGCGATGACGTCCGTTGCCCTGTTGCGGGAGATGTACTTTCCAGGGTGGCTGGGATTGTCCGATCATAACCCTGCCCTGCAGTTCGTCAGCGACGACGACCTGGCCCGGATCATCTGCATGGCGATCACCCGCGAATTGAAAGGTGTCTTCAATGTTGCTGGAACCGGGGTGGTCTTCCTCAGAGAACTGGCCAATTCGCTGGCATCACGCAGAATCCAGCTGCCAGCCAGCATCGTATATCCATTGAAGAGACTGACTGGCGGCGCATTCGTCGCGAACAGCCATTACCTGGACCGGTGGCCGGTGATTATGAGCACGGGCAGGCTACAGCAGGCGACCGGCTATCGTTATCGCCGCATGGCCTTGGACGCGGTTTCCTGCCTCATCAGCTACAACGAGGAATTCGAGGCGAATCCTCCAAAGCTTTCCGCCGTCCGCTGAGCATTCTGGCGCAGCATTCCCACCGAGTTTTGCTCTTTCTGTCTCCGGGATGTGGCCTATGAAAGTCATCATTGACACTGACCCCGGCGTGGATGACGCCATTGCCATCCTGATGGCGCTGACAGCTCCCGGTGTTGAGGTTGTCGGGCTGACAACCGTGGGAGGCAACGTGCCGAGAGCACGCGCCACCCGCAACGCCATGGCGCTGCTACAGGCCGCAGGCAGACCGGACATCCCGGTGGCGAGAGGCGCAGCCCGACCCCGCTCCGGGCGCTTTCGGCCGTCAGTCGCTTTTCACGGGCCGGGCGGTTTGTCGGTGCGTCTGCCAGATCCCTTGCACTCGGCGACGGAGGAGACGGCTGTGGAGTTCCTGCACGAACGGCTTGCACAGACGCCTGGAGAGATCGTCCTCGTTGCCCTTGGCCCGCTGACCAACCTGTCGCGGCTGGAGCAGATGCACCCGGGAACTCTATCCCAAGCGGCTGCAGTGGTTGTCATGGGCGGCGCAGTGGAGACGGGAGGCAATGTTACGTCGCGGGCCGAGTTCAACTTTCACAGCGACCCATTGGCCGCGGCACATGTTATGGGTCTGAATCTTCCGGTCACTCTGGCGGACCTCGCCGCCTGCCGCCAAGTCGGGATCAGCAGAGAGCAAACGTCCGGGATTACAGCGGGGGCACCGGCAGGCAATTTGGCGCTTCGTGTATTGCAGGGTTGGTTTGCCGAAGATCCTCAGCGACAGAGGTTTGAATTCTACGACCCTCTGGCGATGGCCATGGCCATTGACCCGGCAGTAGCGACGATGAGACCTGTCTCCCTGGCTGTTGGAACCGAGCCGGGCGAACTCTGGGGAAAAACCACGGTGATTCGGGAATCAGGTCCTGTTTCCCTAGGCCAAAGGGTGGACGCTCCCCGGTTTTTCGCTCTCTTAGGCGAGTTGTTTGCCTGGAGTGGGTTGTAGCTGCGGTTCTCAAACGGTCTGAGTGCTACGTTTCAACTGCCCGGTTATCGACTACGCCGGTTGTAAAATCATGGATTCTCGTAGCAGTGAATATGCAAGGTGCGAAATATTAACTGTACGATGCAATTCAGGCGCAGATTCACGAGGAAGGAAAGAACGCAAGAAATGTCAAAAATACTCTATTTTGTGGCTCTAATCGCGCTGGTGGCAGTGCTGGCCTGTGGCGGGGAAGACGCCACCGAAGTGCCGGCAGACACGCCGGTGCCAGAACCAACAACCATGGCCGAGCCAACGTCCGCCCCTGAACCAACGGATGCCCCTAAACCAACGGATGCTCCAGAGCCAACTGACACTCCGATGCTGACGGCTACCCAGGAGCCGACCGCGATGCCGGAGCCTACGGCCACTCAAATGCCGACGAATACACCGGCGCCTGAACCCACGGTACCGGCGCCGCAGCCGACTGAGGCGCCCACCGCAGCTCCCCCTGTCCAACAGCCTGCGACAGTTCCCGGCCAACTGGCTCCGCTGGTCCTGGATGACCCGGTTTCTGTCGCCTCCGAATTGTCGGACGGTGAACTCGCCTGCCTCACCGGAATCGCGGAAACGGACCGGCTGCTACAGATCTTTTCGGACCCGACCCTGGCAACCCCCAAGGAGCAAGCCCAGTTCATCAATTGTCTTGAAGACGAATCCCTCACCCGGTTATTCCTGACCGGACTAATAGGGGATACCGGCCCTCTGAGCGTTGAGACGTCGGACTGCATCCGCTCAGGAATGGAGGGTGTGGACCTTCGCTCAGTTATGCTTGCGGGATCGGGAGGAGACGAGCAGTCCGCTATGGTCGGTGGCATGTCCGCATTTTTCCTGTCGCTCTCCTGCCTGAACGATGAGGAGTTTGCGGCTGCGGCGCCTGCCCTGGATATGACCTCAGAGGACCGTGAAAGCCTGGACTGCGTACTGGAACAGCTGGGTGGGCCTGAAGGGATGGCCGCCGTATTCAGCGCCGAGGACGAGTCCGCAGTCATGGAGCTGTTCGGTGCCCTGATGGGATGCGGAATGTCTATGGAGGGCGGCGGACCGGGACCTGGGGGTTAAACCATCACGGAACGAGCAGAAGCTTCGGCCCGGAGGATGGGGATAAGCTCCCGTCCGTAGTCCACGGTGTCCTGCAAGGGGTCGAAGCCGCGAATAAGCACCGTCGAGCAACCGGCGTCGTAGTAGGCCAGCAATGAGTCTGCGACCTGCTCTGCGGTGCCGACCAGGGCCGTGGTGCTGCCAGCGGCCCCGGTTGCAGCGGCGATGGGCATCCACAGGCGCTGGTCGTGGATCTCACCCTGGGCGGCAAAGTCCAGCAGCCTCCGGGAGCCCACGGACTGCAGCCTTGCCGGGCGGCCGGGCCCCACGGATTCCCCCACCGAACCACGGACGCGCTCAAGGATGCCCCGGGCGCGCTCCCACGCCTCTCCCTCAGTGTCGCCCAGAATGGGGCGCACGGACAGGCTGAACCGGATGTCCCGCCCATAACGGGCGGCGCGAGATCGTATCTCGGCTATCTGCTCCCTTATCGCCGCTATGGGTTCACCCCATAGCGCGTACACATCGGCGTGCCGCGCCCCAACCTCCATCGCCGCCTCGGAGGCGCCGCCGAAGTAAAGCGGAACGTGCGGGCGCTGCCTGGTGCGGACCTGGCTGTGGGCCTGCTCCAGGTGATAGAACTCACCCTCATAGTCAAAGGGCGCGTATTCGGTCCAGATGCGTCGCACGATGTCCATCCACTCGCCGGTGCGGCGGTAGCGGGAGTCGTGGTCAAGCCAGTCTCCGTCGCGACGCTGTTCTTCATCGCTGCCTCCTGATATGACGTGGAGCGCGATACGGCCTCCCGACAGCTGATCGAGAGTAGCGGCGTGGCGCGCTGCGAGGGTCGGGGCCATGAACCCCGAGCGATGGGCTATCAGGTAGCCCAGCCTCTCTGTGTGCGTTGCAGCGTAGCCAGCGACGGCGAATCCGTCGGCGGTGGCGGATGAGTAGCCGATCAGCACCTTGTCGAAGCCGCTTTCCTCGTGGGCCAGGGAAAACTCGGTGATGTAGTCGGGGTCGATGCCGGACGGAATTTCATCGGCAGGGTTGATGCCGCCGCCGAAAAGGCTGACCGTAACACCGCGAGAGGTATCCCGCTCACGGTTCACACCGATCATGCCGATTACTTCAATGTTGGACATTCGCTCATCCTTTTCCGACCGAACATTCAGGAAGCACGAGCCTGGAGCCTGGGCAGCAGCAGTGTCGAATAAAAGTGGCTCAAACCTGCCACCACAGGGACAGCGAGGGCATAACCGGCCAGAGCGGCGCTATAGTCAACCGTCAAGACTGCCACCCAGGACAATATGGGTATGCCCGCAAGGAACATGGCCAGTGCGACCATGGCCTTCCTGGTGTGGTAGAGGGCGACCAGGGCCAATGCTCCTACAGGGAGACCCAAGATGGGCAGCATGGCGATCATCACACCGACAGAAACGGCGGCACCGCGCCCTCCCCTGAAGCGCAGGAAGATGGGCCAGATGTGGCCGGCAAGGGCGCATACCCCGGCGAACATCTTGATCCCGGTGTCGTGGGCCAGCACGCCCACAACTATGACAGCGACTCCACCCTTGATGATGTCGAAGGCTCCGCATGCCAGTCCCGCCTTCGGCCCCACCACGCGAAAGACGTTGGCGGCTCCGCTGTTATTGTCGCCGACGCTGCGTATGTCGCGCCCCAGGGTGACGCGCGCAACCAGGTACGCAGTCGGAATCGAGCCGATCAAGTAGGCCATCAGGCCGAAACCCAGCCAGAGCGCTATTTCCGTCACGGTTTCCACGAGGGTTAGCGGCCGTCCTCCCTATGTGCCAAGGGCGCACCATTGTGCGCCCCTGTGAGCCGACAGCCTGGCAAAGTCCACTTCAGCAAGAGCCAGCCCAGGCATCGTAGTTTTCCTGCATAGACCGGACGTGTTCCGGGACGTGCCTTTCGTACACGTCGAGCCAGTCATCGAGGGTCATGTCTCCGGTTTCGAGATGATATGCGGTATGCCCCCAAGTGGGCTCAGGCAAGTCGCTTATGAGGTTGAAGCTCTTTTGCCGGAGCCATCGAAAGAGTTCCAGGGTATCCTCGATGTCCTGATCGCGGTAGGCAAGAGCGCTGGCCCACCGGTTCTCATCGTAGGCCATCAGGGACTCGCAAGGCTCGGCGATCAGTCTGCGGCACCTGATGTAGCTATTCACCTCGCTCTCGGCGATATGGATGATGTGCTCGCGGATGCTCCAGCAACCGTGCTCGTCGCGGAAGGTCCACATCTCTTTCGGGAACCTGTCCAGAGCCTCCACCAACTGGGTATAGCCGGTGCCGTAGGACTCTATCATCCTGGCTCTCGCTTCTAGGGTCATCGCCATTTCATCCGGAGATAAGGCCAGCCACCCCTTTGGCGGCAAGGCAAACTCCGAGGCAAACCCGTTACGCCGCAACCATGCTCGGTACGGCGGCAGTGCACCAGTGCAGGTACTTGGGGTTGCGTCCGAACACGATGTCGAAGTACATCTGCTTCAGCTGCGTCGACACAGGGCCGGGGTTGCCGTCGGCTATGGGGCGGCTGTCCAGCGAGATTACTGGCGTGAGATGCGCCGCGGTGCCGGTGAGGAACACTTCATCGGACAAGTAAAGCTCGGTGCGGTCTATACGACGCTCCACCACTTCTATGCCCAGTTCCTCGCGGGCCAACTCCATCACCGTTTCGCGGGTAATACCGGGCAGGGGGTTATCCTCCAGGATCGGGGTGATGAGTTGCCCCTTCCGCATCATGAAAAGGTTCTCGCCGGAGCCCTCGGCTACATGGCCGTCCTGGTTCAGCAGAATGGCTTCGTCGAACCCTGCGAGGACCGCCTCGGTCTTGGCGAGAATGCTGTTGAGGTAGTTGGCCGACGTCTTGACCTGCGTCGGGGTCATCTGGTCCTCGAGGCGCCGCCAGGACGACGTGCAGCAGCGAAGATTCTCCGTGCCCAGATAGTTGCCGAAGGGGACGACGATGAGGGTGAAATCGCTGGCGATTTCGTGCAGCTTCAGGTTGGCCACCAGCTCCTCGCTCTTGTATGCGAGGGGCCGGATGTAGACGTCGGAGCGATTGCCGTTCTTCTCCACCAACTCGACGGTAATGTTGCAGAGGTCGTCCACGCTGTAGGGGATATCGAGCATCAGCATCCGGCAGCCGAGGTGCAGGCGCTCATAGTGCTCGCGGAGCCGGAAAATGTAGGTGGACTCATGCTCTGCGTTCCAGTTGCCACGGATGCCCTCAAAGACGGCGGTGCCATAGTGGAGGGCATGGGTCATCACACTCACACGGGCGTCCTCCAAGGGCACCACCTCGCCACGGAAAAAGGCGAACTGGGGCTGGGGCGCGCCACTGTTGGAAGCCGTGGAGTTGGTCATTTCAACTGTCCTTGGGTCAGAATCAGGCGTTGATTATATTGGAAAGCGCAAATCCGTTACAACCGTACCGGGAGCAGTGCCAGGACTGAAACCCGCACCTACGACGTTAGCATCACAGCCACAGCCCGCTATCTCCCCTCAAGAGGAGAAGGTGGCCGGTATTGTCCTGGCTGTTGCGCGCTGGTCAGAGCCGGAATCAACAAGGGCGCGCCGGAGATCCTTTATGTTTGTTAAGAGCTTCTGGAGGTGGCCGGTCCTGAGGACAAGTCCGTACAGGTAGGGGGAGGCGCGTGGTCTCGTTGCTGGAGCGGGTGCGCTCGACCGTGACGGTGATGGAGTGGAGCGTAGCGCCCTGGATCTCGTTGCGTGAGATGTCGTTAGGTGGTAGCACGGACGCGGTCAAACTTGGTGCGAAAGGAGTCCTGCTGGAGTCAAGGGTTGGAATTGGGAGCGGGCGGGCCCACTATATTTGATGGCACTGGCAGTCCTCGGGGCTTGTAAGCGGCAATCATCATCAATATTGAGTTGCCAGTTTGGCGATCAAGAATCATTTCCCGCCTGCGGGAGCTGGGCATTGGATCCCTTAGTTTGCAGAAATGACGGATGGGCAACCGGCAAAACTCCTGAATTGCGATGGGCCGGGGTCCACAGATGTAGGAGGAGACACCTCGCCGAGTTCCGGCGTCGACTCAAAGATCCATGTAGACGACAATCGGCAGTGTCCTATAATCGCGGCTGGAATTTCAAGGCCGCAGAAAGTCACGGGGCCGGTTCATGAGCACAGGGAGCATGTGGGGAAAAGGGGCACGGGCCGTCGCCATGGCTTTCGCCCTGTTGGCTGCACTGGCGCTGGTGGTGGCGGCAGTGCTGCTGCTGACTGGCGGAGATGACGCCGCCCCGGTGGTAATAGTGGCCCCGGAGCAGACACAGGTCCCGCAGCCGACCCCCGCGGACATCCGGGTGCAGGTGAGCGGGGCGGTATTGTCTCCGGGCGTTTACGCTATGAGCGAGGACGACCGCGTGATGGACGCCATCGCCGCCGCGGGAGGCGTGCAGCCGGGAGCAGACCTGGCGGCCATCAACCTGGCCCAGCGGGTCCAGGACGAAGCGCGTTACCACGTTCCATTAGCTGGCAATACTCCTCCTCTCCCAGCCTCTCGAAACGTAACAACTCCCGAGGCAGGCAAGAGCAGGGTCGAAATACAAAAAAGCAGTAGATCGTCGACACTGGTTGACCTCAACACAGCTTCGTCGGAGGAGCTGGAAACGCTGCCAGGGATAGGGCCGGTGATCGCAGGCAGGATCATCGCCCACCGGGAGGCAAACGGCCCGTTCGCCACAGTGGACGCGGTGCAGGATGTGCTTGGCATCGGCCCGAGGACCCTGGAGTCCATCAGGCCGCTGGTTACCGTATCGGACCAGCACTAGGCCCTGGCGCCAAGAAGTACCTATGCCTGAGCCTCCGGTTGCTGTAAGTCGGGAGGCCGATGCATGAGGCTGGGACTTCTGTCGGCTGCCTGGCTGGCCGGACTGTTGCTGGGCCTTTCTTTTCGTGCTGAACACCCGCTGGTCTGGATGCTGGCTGGCGCGGCAGGGTTGATGGCGGTGGGCCTGCACCTGGCCCGGCTGCCTGCCCTTCCGGTCCTGCTTGCGGCGGTACTGTTGCTGGGACTCGGCAGGGCGGAGCTGCATGAACAAAACCGGACCTCGCCCGTCTTTCTCGGGCAGGAGGTCATCGCTCGGGGAACTATTGCCAGCGACCCTGAAACCACAGCCCGGCTGGTGCGGTTCGAGGTTGATGTTTCCGCCGTCGAGTCTGACGGGGTCATACAGGAGACCGACGACCGGTGGCTGGTGTATACCCGCGCACCGGAGGAACTGGTAGCGGTAAGGTCTGAACCGTACTTTCGCTATGGGGACGCTGTGGAAGTCAGCGGAACGCCACTGCGCCCTGAGCCAATCGACGGATTCGACTACGCAGCTTACCTGGAGGCGCAAGGAATCACGGCCACGGTGTTTGCCGAGCAGGTTCGGGTTACGGCTGCTGGGGGCACCCGGTGGCGCAAGGCAATATTTGCAGCTCGACGGCACCTGGCCGAGAGCCTCGAGCGATCGATGCCTTACCCAGAGTCGGCGCTGGCCACGGTAATGCTGCTGGGCAAGCGGGGGTCATTGCCGCCGGAACTGGTGGAGAAATTCCGGAGTACCGGAGCGGCCCACCTTCTGGCCATCTCCGGCCTGCACGTCGGGGTCCTACTGGCGGTCACTGCAGGATCGGCGGCGTGGCTGCTGGGCAGACAGCGGCCAACGTACCTGATAGTCGCCGGCGCGGTGGTCTGGCTATACGCACTGACCGCTGGCGCATCACCCTCCGCGTTAAGGGCGGCGACCATGGGCACCGTGTACCTGGCGGCGTTGGGGCTGGGCCGACCTGCCAGCGCGCTGCCCGCGCTTGCGTTGGCGGCGACGCTCATGACGGCGGCATCTCCGGGACTGGTCCGCCAAGTCAGTTTCCAACTCAGCTTTGCCGCAATGGGTGGTATCGCGCTGGCCTTGGCCCTGCTGGGCGGCAGACTGAACTGGGGCAGATCGCCGTCAACAGGATGGGCGGGGCGCTTGCTGGGGTGGACTGCGGCGCTGGCCGTGGTCTCGTTGGCTGCGACCCTCGCCACGTGGCCACTGGTGGCCGCCAACTTCGATCGGGTGGCTCTGATGAGCGTTCCGGTTTCGCTGCTGACTGTTCCAGCGATGGCGCCGCTCATCGTAACAGCGTTCGTTTCGGCATTGGCCGGAATTATCTTTCAACCCCTGGGCGAACTGCTGGGGTGGCTCGCGACTGCGCCGACTGCTTACCTCATCGCCGTGATTTCGGTCTTTCCATCCTGGACGGTGAATGCTGAGGGAGTGGGACGTTCCCTGTTGCTGGCTTGGTACAGCGGGCTGGGCCTGGCGCTCCTGGCCGCGCAGCCGCACCGGGTGCGCCGCTGGCGTGATGGCGTTATCTCAAGCATCGGAAAGGTGCGATCATTGTTCCCTGCAGGGTCGCCGGGTGGACCAGGAGGCCAAGGAACAGACGAGCGGCGCTGGCCTGTCCCGAACACGTACGTTGCGTTCGCAGTGGCTATCGCGCTGGGAGTTGCCGCCGTAATCCTGATGCTTAGGGCCGTGGACGGTCCGGACGGGCACCTGCACGTTTATTTTCTCGACATCGGCCAAGGCGACAGCACGCTTATCGTCACCCCATCGGGGAGGCAGGTGCTCGTTGACGGCGGTCCGGATGGGGACGTCACTTCGCAGGAGCTGGCGGACGTTCTGCCGGGAGGTGACCGGAGCCTGGACCTGATGGTGATGACGCATATCGACTCCGACCACAGTCACGGCCTGCTGGAGGTGCTGGACCGCTACGACGTGGGCGGCGTTGCCACGGGTACTTGGCCCGCGGAGGGTGTTCCGGACGGTGAATGGGAGCGGAGGCTCCAGCACCAGGATCTGGCACAAGTGGAGGTCAGCGAAGGGTACAGGATCCAGCTGGACGAGGATGTAACCCTTGAGGTGCTCAATCCGCCCGCTGATCATCCGTTCGGGGACTCGAACAACGATTCCGTGGGATTTCGGCTGACTTATGGACGGGTGAGCGTGCTGCTCGCCGCGGACATGGAGGAGGAGGCCGAGAGGCGGCTGGTGAACAGCAGAATTGAATTGGCCAGCACCGTGCTGAAAGTCGGCCATCATGGGAGCACCACCTCATCCACCCAGCAATTTCTGGACGCAGTGAACCCGGCGATAGCCGTAATTTCCGCGGGAACCGACAACCCTTACGGGCATCCGGCGCCGGAGGTGCTGCGGCGGCTGGAGGAGGCAGTGGGCACGGAGAACGTGTACCGGACAGATGCGCATGGAACGGTGGAGGTGGTGTCGGATGGTGCAAGGTTCTGGGTGAATAAGGAGCGGTGAAGTACCAGTGCCCGGTAGAATACGGTACAAACAGAACCGTAGTCTTATTTGGTCCTTATTGTATAAGCTGTTTCCAGCGCAGCAATGAGGGCCAATATGCAAACCCAGCCGATCGGCATCGTTGAGCACCGCGAGACCGCCGGTTGGTTTCTTCTGGAAGCGGATGAGTTCTTCGAGCAAGGAGACGATCTGCAGGATGCGGAAAAGATGTGGGGCGCCGCAGCCCACGCCGTCATCGCCGTTTGCCAGCAGCGGGGATGGCCGCATCGCAACCACCCGGCGATGACAGAAGCGGTGGAGAGACTGGTCGGCGAACTGAGGATAGGTGGAGACGAACTTATTGCTTACCAACTTGCCAACGGGTTTCTTATCGCGTCACACTATCACGTTCACTTTTACCACCGGGATATGGATCTAAATGGCGGCGGGGGATGGTTCTTCTACACTGCCAAGAAATCGGTGGAGCAGTTCGTAGAGCGGATGGTCGCGATCTCCGAGGAACTGGATTTCCCGTAAAATAGCGGATTGATGGGAATAGTGCGAGAGGCGGCCGGAGCGGTTGCCCTTTTGTCGGGGACTCGAATAACGATTCCGTGGCGCCGCGGCTGACCTATGGACGGGTGAGCGTGCTACTCCCTGCGGACATGGAGGAGGAGGCCGAGAGGCGGCTGGTGAACAGCAGAACTGAACTTGCCGGCACCGTGCTGAAAGTCGGCCATCATGGGAGCAACACCTCATCCACCCGGCAATTCCTGGACGCAGTGAACCCGGCGATAGCCGTAATTTCCGCGGGAGCCGACAACCCTTACGGGCATCCGGCGCCGGAGGTGCTGCGGCGGCTGGAGGAGGCAGTGGGCACGGAGAACGTGTACCGGACAGATGCGCATGGAACGGTCGAGGTCGTGTCGGATGGCGTGGAACTGACGGTGAGGACGGAGAGGTGATCAGACCATTCGGGGTGGCGTTCGGTACTTTCGCAACCGTTGTCTTGTCTCGTCTACTTTGGGTAAGCTGTTTTGAACGCGACAATGAGGGGCGACATGCAAACCCAGCGGATGGGCGTCATAGAGCACCGGGAGACTGCTGGCAAGTTCCTGCAGGAGGCAGAGGAGCTCTTCGCGCAGGGAGACGACTTGCAGGGAGCAGAGAAGATGTGGGGCGCGGCGGCCCACGCGGTGATTGCGGTCTGCCAGCAGCGGGGATGGCGCCACCGGAGCCACCGCGCCATGAGCGAGGCGGTGAGGCTGCTAGGCAACGAACTGAAGAGCCAAGGAGACGACCATGGCGCCACTATCCTCGATTCGGGTTTTGTAGTCGCCTCGAACTATCACATACACTTTTACCATAGGGATATGGATGAAAATGGAGGAGGCGGCTGGTTCTTCGACACCGCCAAGAGAATAGTGGAACAGTTTGTAGAGCGGATGGTGGTTATATCCGAGGCGCTGGATTCCCGGTAGGATGCCCAGTTGATTCGGACAAGGGCGAGGGGCGGCCGGAGCGGTTGCCCTTTTGTTTGTTGCTGGATTATGGTCTTGGCGAGAATTTACCAACCAGGGAGTATCGGCATTGGCAGCAGTAGAGAGGGCAGATCGGCGGCGGTTGGATGAGCCCCGCCCGGTAACTATCACGGTCGGGTACCAGCGGTCGGCGGAAGGTTCGGCGCTGATCGAGATGGGCGGGACCAAGGTGCTGTGCGCCGCGTCGCTGGAGGAGCGGGTGCCCGCCTTCCTGCGCGGGCAGGGCACTGGCTGGGTAACTGCCGAGTACTCGATGCTGCCTCGGGCCACCAACACGCGCACGTCGCGCGAACGCGACACCGGGAGGGTCAGCGGGCGTTCGCAGGAGATCCAGCGCCTCATCGGGCGGTCGCTGCGGGCGGTCACGGACATGGGGGCCTTAGGGGAACGGACGGTGCAGATCGATTGCGACGTCATCGAGGCCGACGGAGGCACGAGGACCGCGTCCATCACGGGGGCCTACGTGGCGCTGCATCAGGCGATGATGCTGCTGGTGCGCCACCGGGTACTCCGGCATGTGCCGCTGGAGAGCCCAGTGGCGGCCGTAAGCGTGGGTATTCTGAAGGAACAGTTGCTCCTGGACCTCTGCTATTCCGAGGACTACGAGGCGGACGTGGATTTCAACGTCGTGATGACTGCCAACGGCGGTCTGGTTGAACTGCAGGGCGCAACGGAGGCCCGTCCATTCGCGCGCACGCAGGTCGAACAGGTGCTGGCCCTGGCGGCGCGAGGGCTCGAGCCGCTGTTCCGGGCACAGCGTGAAGCACTTCGGCGTGTATAGGTAACACGCCGAATCAGCTATCCAGTGCGGTCAAAAAACAGGGCGCAACCAACGTGATTACGGGTGGTTGCGCCCTCTCGTTATATCCAATGGGTTAGTAACGCTAGTCTGTTGGCTCGCCGTCCTCTGTGAGGTGGACGATGGGCAGTCCGAGCTCGGAGAGGGGGCCCTCCACCGATGCGCGGTCGCCAACTACCAGCACCTGCAGGTTGCCCGGACGGATGTGGTTCTTGGACACACGGTGAACATCGTCCAGGGTGACTGCGTCGATGGAAGGACGCACGGTGCGGAAATAGTCGTCCGGGAGGCCGAACTGTTCCATCGCCACCAGCTGCCCCAGCACGGAGGCGGGACGCTCGAAGCTGGCGGGGTAGGCCCGCAACAGGCCGTCCTTGGCGTTGGACAGCTCCTCAGCGGTGATGGGACGCTCGCCATTAACTTCGCGGAACTCCTTGAGCGTCTCGTAGACCGACTCTCCCGTGGCATTGCTCTGCACCGAGCCGCCAGCCGCCAGCATAGACGGACCCTGATGCCACTGGATGGACGACATGTAACCGTAACTGTATCCCTTATCCTGCCTCAGGTTCTGGTTGAGCCGCGCAGAGAACTGTCCCCCGAATGAGTAGTTGGCCAGCAGCAGGGGGAAGTAGTCGGGATGGCGGCGTGGCACCAGGGAATGAACGGCACGGATCACAGACTGGGGCGCGCCGGGACGGTCGACGAGGTAGATAGTCGCCTGGTTGTCGGTCAATTCGCCATTTCCACTGGCGCCTTTACCGGAACCGGCACCTGACCACGCGCCAAAGACTTGGGCGGCGCGGCTCATCACATCCTCGCGCCTGACGTCGCCGACGACCAGCAGGTGAGCATCGTCAGGGCGGTAGGCGTTCCGGAACAGGACGAGCAGGTCGTCGCGGGTAATGGCCCGTACCGATGCCTCGGTGCCGGAGATGGGGTGGGCGTAGCCGCCGGACTGTGGGTAGACAAGGCCAGCGACGAGGCGCTCGGCGACCACGTTCGGCTCGTCCTTGCCGCGGCGCAGGTCGGTCAGATGCTCACGCCGGACACGGTCCAGTTCGTGCTGGGGAAAGTCGGGCGAGAGCAATACCTCCGCCATCATCTCGAGCGCACTGCCCCAATGCCTGGTGAGGGTCTCGGTGGAAACCATGGAGTATTCGCGACGGCTGTCGACGGACAGACGGGCACCGATGAACTCGAAGTCGTTGGCGATCTGCTGGCTGGACTTGCCACCTGCTCCCTCGGTCAGCATGCCACCGACAAGACCAGCGAGGCCAGGTAGATTGCCGGGATCAGCGGAGGCGCCCGATCCAAGCAGGACGCCAAAAGCCACGATCGGCATGCCACTCTGCTCCACCACTGTCACGCCCATTCCGCTGGGCAGGCGGTCGCGAACAGGCAGGGGCGGAGTGAACGTCGGCTCCTGGGACGGAGGCGGCATGATGTTGCGATCAACGATGGTGGCGGCAGCAGACAGGGGCGTTTCGGGCAGGACTCGCAGACGCACCCGGTTGCCGGAGACATAGGTCTCGGCGACGCGCAAGATGTCCTCGCGCTCCACGGCAAGACAGCGGTCGAGGCTGGTGTTAATCAGGTTGGGGTCTGACTCGATGATGTTGAAGTGATTGAGCTGGTCGGCGCGCCCACCGAATCCACCGATTCGTGCCAGCTGCCTGAAATGAGTGGCCTCGATGCGATTCTTTGAGCGAGCAATTTCCTCTTCCGTGGGCGGGTTGCGCTGTATGTCCTCAAGCTCCGCCTCTACGGCTGCTTCGATTTCGTCGAGTGTATGCCCCTCTGCTGCGGTGACCTGCAAGAGGAGTTGGCCAGCGATCTCGGAAGGAACGTAGCGGATGAAGGCGTGCTGGGCGATCTGCTTTTCGTAGACCAGGGAACGGTGGAGCCGGGAACTGAGGCCGTCCGACATGACGGCCTGATAGAGCTCAAGGGGGGCGTCGTCGGAGTGTCCCTCGGATGGCGCGGGCCAGACGATGTAGAGTCGCGGCAGGGTCACCTTGTCCCGCATCTCGATATCGACCCGGCCTGACAGCAGCGAATCCTGCCGCCCGACGCGTGGCACGCTTTCGCCCGGCGGGAGGTCGCCGAAATACCTGTTTACCAGGTCCAGGGCCTCCGCAGTGTGAAAGTCGCCGGCGATGGCCAGGCTGGCGTTGGACGGAACGTAGAACCGCTGAAAGAAATCCTTGACGTCTTCCAGGCTGGCGGCGTCGAGGTCTTCCTGGGAACCGATGGTCATCCAGTGGTACGGATGGGGCAGCGGGAACAAGGCTGACTGGAGGTGCCAGTGGGCCATGCCGTAGGGCCGGTTCTCGTACGACTGACGCCGTTCGTTCTTCACCACGTCGCGCTGAACGTCGAACTTCTGCTGGTCCAGCCCATCCAGCAGAAACCCCATGCGATCGGCCTCCAGCCACAGGGCCAGCTCCAGGTAGTTGGAGGGCACGTCCTCCCAGTAGTTGGTGCGATCGGTGGTGGTGGAGCCGTTCAGGTTGGCGCCAGCCTTCTGAAGCGGCTCGAAGTGGCTGCGATTGTGGTGCTTGGTGCCTTCGAACATGACGTGCTCGAACAGGTGGGCGAAGCCCGTGCGGCCCATCTCCTCGTTCTTGGAGCCGACGTGGTACCAGACGTTGACCGCCACCAGCGGGATGGTGTGGTCCTCGTGGAGTATGACGTCCATTCCGTTGGACAACTTGTGCTGCTCAAAAGCGATGGTGACCATGTGCTGTTCCTTGTTGCCGACGATGCTCAATTCACGAAGTGCCAGGGTGTATTCCGTCAGAGTAGCTACGCCTCTCCCTCTACGGCAACGAGACGCTGATGTACTGGGTCAACGGTCAGCAACAACAATTCCATTGCCGTAGCGCCCATGATGTAATGGTTTTCGGGACCAAATATGACTGGGCATGTACGGCGGCGACCCTGCGTCGCTAGAGAAACCTCGCCAGTAGCGAAGTCAACGATCTCTCTGGTTGCTACTCGGAAAGGGAGAGTGGCATCTGGCTCAATTCCCATACGTTTTAGCATTGACGCCGGTATCATCGAAAAGGTGGCACCAGTATCCACCAAGGCATCCACGGTCTCGGTAGAACCGCGTTCCGGGCTGCCGACGGTAAGGGTAACTCTGAATGTACCCACACTTACGCCCCAGGTTCGTGGGCCCAGTAATTCTCGTCGGTGCGCTCGCTGATGGGTGCGTTGGCCCGGTTGTTGGCGACCTCCTCAGCGTCCCACAGCTTGGAGAACTTGAGGGCGCGCGGGCAGTGGCTGTAAGCCTCCTCCACCTCGATGAGCATTCCCTGGAGGTGGCGGGAGTTGTCGTCGGTCTCGTAGAGGGCCAGCTCGATGTTCTGGTGGTCGAGTTCGTCCTTGCCGACGACGCTTGCCTTGCCGTTGACTCGGACGGTGTCGTTGATGCCGGGGATGAAGAAGATCAGGCCGACGTAGGGACTTGCCTCGATGTTCTGGTATGACTGGAACAGTTTGTTGCCAGCCACGTCAGGGAACAGCAGATGGCGTTCGTCCAGCACCTTGACGAAGCCGGGCTTTCCACCCTTGGGAGAGGCATCGCAGCGCCCGTCAGCGTCGGCACTGGCCATGACCACGAATGGGGCATTCTGCACGAACTCCTGTACCCACGGCGTGAGATGGCCCTTGAGCTTCTTCACTGCCCGCTCCGACGGCGGCCCGAACTGCCCGTTTAATTGGGTTTCGCCAACGGATGCCTGGTCTCTGGTGGCTGTCATATCGCCTGCTCCTCTCTTGCTGTTTCGACTGTGATGATTCTAGCCGCCGTGCCGGTAGGCGTCCAGACAGGCCTCTAGAATTCTATGCCCGGCTGGGCCTTGATGCCCTCGTGGTAGGGGTGTTTGACCAGGGTCATCTCTGTGACCAGATCAGCAAATTCAACCAGTTCCGGCGGCGCGTTGCGTCCTGTAATGATGATGTGCAGCATCTCGGGGCGGTTGCGCAGCACTTCAAGGACGTCCTCGACCGGGATCCAGCCGTAGTGCATCGCGTAGGTGAACTCGTCAAGGATGACGACGTCATGCTCGCCCTTGGCGATGATTTCCTTGCAGCCCTCCCAATGCTCGCGGGCCAGGTCGGCGGTTTGTTCCAGGTCTCTCGAACGCCAAGTGAAACCGTCGCCCATCGCCACCATGTCGATGCCCATCTTCTTGGCTGCCCGCTGCTCGCCGAAGTTGGCGGTGGTGTGCTTGATGAACTGGAGCATGATGACCTTCATGTCGCGACCCCAGGCACGCAGCATCACGCCCATGGCGGCGGTGGTCTTGCCCTTGCCGGTGCCGGTGTTGACGATTACCAGGCCCTTGTTGATGCGGGGGCCGGTTACTGACTGTGGCCCCGGCTCAGACCTCGTACCGGAATCGGGCTGATTGTTTGTGGTCATTTTCCATCACTCCAGGTCCATCACTCCAGGATTGTTTGCCGGGTACTCGCTGTTCTATATGCGGCTGTGAGGGGCGCAGATTTCAACGAAGCGCGGGGCCAGACTCGGGGCGCTGCCCAGATGCACGTGGACGTAGGTGGCCGCGACGCTGCCGGACCGGAAACCATCGGGACGCCCGCCCTGGTTGACCACGCGATACACCGACTCTGCTTCGTCAGGCGGCTGCTCCAGGGTCGACCAGTGGAACTCGTGGCCGCGAACCTGCTGGCCCCTGGAAAGGAGCAAGCTGTCGTCTAGGGCCTCAACTTCCCGGTAGCCGAGGGACAGGCGCGACTGGGACATGGAGGAGACGGCGGGAAGCAGCCCCGCCATGGGGTGGGTAACGCCGTCGAATCCGGTAAGGCTGCGGCCAAGGTACATCAGGCCGCCGCACTCACCGTACACCGGAATGCCACGCGCCGCCGCCTGTCGGATTGACTCAAGCATCGGACGGTTGGCCGACAGCTCTGCCGCGAACAACTCCGGGAATCCACCGCCTAGATAGACACCGCCCGCGCCCTCCGGCAGAGCCTCGTCCTCAATGGGGCTGAACGGGACGATTTCCGCGCCCCAGGCCTCCAACAGGTCCAGCGAGTCCTGGTAGTAGAAATTGAATGCCTTGTCTTGGGCAACTGCGATGACTGCACGTTTGGGTTGCGGCTCAGCCGGGTAGACCTGCGTTCCATCCGGGCCGAGGGACGAAGATGGCGCGGACAGCCGGGCCAGTTCAGCTACCCGCCCCACGTCGATGGTCTCCTCGACCTGGGCGATGATTGATTCGTACCACCGGTTGGCCACCGTGCCCTCCACCGTGGGTATGAGGCCCAGGTGCCGCTCGGGCTGCTCGAACTCGTCGCGGCGGGGCAGGTAGCCCAGCACCGGCAGTCCGGTGGTGGCCTCGATCTGCGGCTTGCAGAACTCGAGGTGGCGGTCGCTGCCTACGCCGTTGAGGATGACCCCAGCCACGTTCAGGTCTGGGTCGAACTGCTGGTAGCCGAGGACCTCGGCGGCAACGCTCCGGGCCACCTTGGAGGCATCGGCCACCAGAATCACGGGCGCGCCCAGCAGCTTTGCCAGCTGCGCCGTGGAGCCCTCCTCGGTCAGGCTGGAATGGCCGTCGAACACGCCCATGACACCCTCGACGACGGAAATCTGCCGTTTAGAGGATGCCTTGCCGTACAGCTCAAGCACCGTACCGTGGGGCAGAAGCCAGGTGTCCAGATTGCGGGAGGGAACACCGCAGGCCACCTGGTGATAGGAGGGATCAATGTAGTCGGGACCAGCCTTGAAAGGCTGCACGGTGAAGCCCCGACGGGTCAGCGCTCCCATGATGCCGGTGGCGATGGTGGTCTTGCCGACACCGCTGCGGACCCCGGCAATTACTACGGTTGGAGTCATTCACTCCGGCTCCTGACAGTATCCTGCGGTTATTTTGACACCCGAACCGCCCAACGCTACGATAGCACAACGTCCGCTCTTTGGCAGTACGACGCGGTTGCGGCATTGCGATATTTGAGAGCGGACGTTTCCGGGATCGACGAACCCCCTGTTCCGTGAAACCGGAGGCAGGAATGACGACCGAGGCAATCCAGTTTCGCAGAGAATTCTGGACACAATACGCCGAGCTTTTTCCGGACGACGGCATCAGTTCGGGCTGGGGGAGAGCCTACACCTGGATTCCGGCGGGCTCAACCGGCCTTAATGTCTCGCTGGCCGTGTACCACTGGGGCGCTGGCCTCTGGCTGCGGGGCGGCAGGGGAGAGTCGCTGGCCGAGTCCGCCACGCGCATACGAGTCTACAAGGACGCCTTCTGGAAAGTCTTGAACGAGACCTTTGACGGGCGCTTCCAAGAGGGGCCCGGCACAGAGTGGGTGAACCTGGAGGGCGGGTTTGACGCCCGGCGCGAGTTCGATGTTTCAGAGCCGGACAACTGGCCGGACATGGCATCCTGGCTCCACTACATGCTTCAGATCTACCTGCGGGTGATCGATAGGGCAACCGTTACACACAAGTAATCCGCCGCCCTTGTTTCAATTTCTTACGGGAGACTGGCCCACCCTTCATGTGCCCGGCGGGGTGGACCGAAAGGCGGCGACCGGGCTGTAAAATTGAGCGGCAGGTGCAAGAATGCCCAGGCTCGAGACCCTCAGCGAAGTGCAGCGGCAGATGCTGCTGATGTTTCCGTGCATGGAGCACGACGACGCCCCGTGGACTCCAATGCGAAAGCCCCTGAACGAGAGCCGCGTTGCGCTGGTAACGTCGGCCGGACTTCACCTCAGGGACGACAAACCCTTTATTTCCGACCTGCGGGGGAAAGGCGACTCGTCGTACCGGGTGCTGCCGCGCCGCACCCCGGCATCGGAGATCATCCAGAGCCACGTGAGCATCGGGTTCGACCACACAGGCATCTACCGGGACATCAACGTGACCTACCCAATCGACCGATTGGAAGAGCTTTGCGAGCAGGGTGAAATCGGATCGCTGGCCGACAACTACTATTCGTTCATGGGCGCCATCCGGGATGGAACCGAACTGGCGAACGAAACCGGGCCCGAGGTGGCGCGTCGCCTGCTGGACGAGGGGGTGGAGGTAGTTTTCCTCACTCCCACTTGACCCCTCTGTTCGCACGCGGTCAGCGTGCTGGCACGGAGCTTCGAGGAGGCAGGCCTGAGTACCACGGGAGTGGTCCTGGTAAAGGAACATGCGGAACGGACCAAACCTCCACGGATGGTGGGGGTGCCCTACGCCTTCGGCAACGTCCTTGGGCGGCCGGGCGATCCGCTGATCCAGCACCAGGTGATGAAGGCGGCCTTCGACCTTCTGGGATCTGAAAGGGGCCCGGTACTTGTCGAGTTTGAGGATGACACGGTGCCTGAACCACTCCTACAAGCCTCCGGAACCGAAAGGTCAGACTCCTCCAAGGGCCTCAACCCCGCAGATGAGTTGACCGCTCTTCGCCCCTACTACGAACGCTGGGCGGAAAAGAACGGCGGGCGCACGGCGGTTGGCGTCAGCGGCGTGCCGCAGCGGCGGTTCCGCGGTGTCGTGCGATTCCTGGAGGCATATGCCGCAGGCCAGGAAACGGACTACGACGGACGGTCCAAGGATGTCGGCGTGCCGCAGTTCATCCGCTACTGCGTTGACGACCTGAAGGCGTTGTACTACGAGGCCCGGATGGAGCAGCGACCCGGCACGGATGACGCCGAGCTCCACGACTGGTACTGGAGCCAGACCGCCATGAGCGGCCTGATCATCAAGCTGGCCGAGACCATGAGCCAGTCGGATGATCCTGCCGTCAAGGCGATCCCATACGGGCTGGCAAGGTAGTTCCTGCCTGTTGCACCGATTCCGCCCTCTCCCGAAACGGAGAGGGCATTTTATTCTGAGGAGTGTGAACCGATGGCCTTTTACACCTATGACCACATACACCTGCTGAGCCAGGAGCCTATGGAGACGGCGCGGTACTTTAACCAGATGTTCGGGGCCCGCATCGTGGAATCGGTACAGTCGGACGGAAATTCACGGGTGGACCTGGACCTCAACGGGCTGGAAATATTCATCGCCCGGTGCGCGGCCGACGCGACTCCCAGCGCGGAACACCCACACCAGGGACTGGACCACTTCGGGCTGCGGGTTGAGAACCTTGATCAGGCAGCGACTGAGCTGAGGGCCAAAGGCGCGGACTTTACCTCGGAGCCCCACGAGATCCGCCCCGGTGTCAGGATCGCCTTTGTCGTTGCACCCGGCAACATCCGAATCGAGTTGCTGGAGAAAGACCCGAACCGAGTGGGGTCGTAGCCGCTCCCATGGTCAATTGTTTCCTGCTATCGAGGCAAGGGGGCAAGGGATTAGACTGCAGTCTGGCCTCTCATGAGCTGGAACCACGGGCTCAATTTCTAGCAAGAGTAATGGAATGCAAGATAGAATCAGGGCACTCGAGGACTTCGCGCAGATAGCTGCTCAATGGGCTCAGGAGATGGAGCAATCCCAACAGCGCATTGAGGCGTCTCAACGTCGCAGGGATGAGCTGATGCAGCAGTTGCTTCAGGCCGTCGCAGTTATGCAGGCAGAGATCGTTCGCATCGACGAAACACACTCTTAACCAAAAGCGGCGGTACGGGTCCGTTCCACCGCTTCCCCTACTCGTACGGGCGTCGGCGCCCGCTGGTGAGCCAGCTCACGATGGTCAACACGATTACCAGCACGCCCAGAGCCAGGGTAATCCAGCCGATTCCCTTGATGATCCACTCACCCACAGGGGAGATTAGAACCGCCCCGATGGCCGCCAACCACACCCCGGCCAGCAGACCACAGCCGGGGCTGCCGCCGCTGAACCGCATTCGACGCCCGTAGGCCACGATGCGGCCTAGCCAGCCGCCAATGCGTAGGAGGACGACGCCTCGGCAACGCGACCTTCCTCGACCAGTTTATGCAGGTGGGTCCTTACGTTGCGGGCAGCGGCCGAACGCAGATTGTCGGCCAGGTCCCGTGGGTAGACCGCGGTCACTATCTCGTCCACGGAGCCGACGCCCTCGGCCAGCGCAGCCAGCACCTGTTCCTCGCGCTCGTTTCGATGCCTGGCGTACCACCCGATGCGGGCTGCGCCATCACGAATAACCTGTCCGTGGCCGGGGCAGAGAATGTCCGGGTTCAGCTTCGCAAGGGTTTCCAGAGATTCCATGTATTGCTTCAGGTTGCGGACGCTGGACGAGGAGTTGCCAAGGATGGTGTCGCCGCTGAACACCGCGCCGTCCGCGGACAGATGGTAGGAGATGTGGTCGTCCTCGTGTCCCGGGGTGTGCCAGGCCTGCAAAGACACCCCTCCGCCAGTGTCCACGGTTTCCTGTTCCTGCAACGCTCGTACCACGCCTGAACCGAGCTGGTGGGTCAAACGCGGCTCGAGGTCCGGGTGGCAGCGCACCTCGCAGTCGAAACTCTCCTGAAGCCGGTCGAGGCCGCCGATATGGTCGCCGTGGCCATGCGTAATCAGGACGGCGGAGATGCGGGGGCGGCCCAGTTCGGTGTGATAGTCGAGAATCTGCCGCGTCCAGGCGCGGTACGGTTCGCCGGAGTCAACCACTACCATGTGCTCAGACGGGTCGCCGACGAAATAGATCTGGGTGCCACCCGGGTGCATGGCCCCAAAGGTGGTGGGGTCCTCCTCGATGTGGGTGCTGTAAATGTGGGGCGTGATCTGCATTGGAGGCCTCTGCTGTTTCAGAGAGTATCGACGCCAGTTTATCAGGCCCGCAGTGGAACAGGGCAGTAGTAACCAAGGGATCAGGTAACGTGGGCCGGGTCTATGTCTATGGTGCAGCCCGAGGGAAAGTCCACGTCATCCAGGAACTCCGGCAGGTTGCGGCCCCTCACCAGGAGATGCCACCGGTGGCGACCCCGCAGTCGTGGAGGCAGCCCGGGTGCTGGGCCGACGACGCTGATGTCCGTGAGGCCCTGAGCGGCGGCGCGCCGCTTGAGCTCGTCCGCGATGGCCACGGCCTGATTCTGCGCGCCTTCTGCATCGCTGTTCTGGTAGACAATGTGGGCCAGTTGGTTGAACGGTGGGTTGCCCATCTGACGCCGCGACTCAATCTCCCGCTCGTACATCTCGTGGTAGTCCTGCCGAACCCCGGCCTGCACAGCGTAGTGGTCCGGGTTGTAGGTCTGGACGAACACCTGGCCAGGGGTGTCGCCACGGCCCGCCCGGCCCGCAACTTGGCAAAGCAGGCTGAAGGCCCGCTCGCCAGCGCGGAAATCAGGGACGTGGAGTCCGATGTCAGCGAGGACCACACCCACAAGGGCGACGTTCGGCACGTCCAGGCCCTTGGCAACCATCTGGGTGCCCACCAGCACCTGTGTCTCGCCGGAAGCAAGCCGCGACACCGCCTCCTCTGCGGCACCAGTGGCCCTTGTTGCGTCGGAGTCCAGGCGGTCGACGCGGACTCCCGGCAGAAGCTCAGTAACGTCCGCCACCACCCTCTCAGTCCCAACGCCGAGCTGACGTATGCGACCACCTCGACACTCGGGACACTCCTTGAGTGGACGCCTCGAGTAATTGCACTGGTGACACAACAGCCTTCGGGGACTGGAATGGTATGTCAAGGATGTGGTGCAGCGACGACAGGAGGCCACGTGCCCGCAGTCGCGGCATTGCACGATGGATGACGATCCTCGCCGATTCAGGAACAGTATGGCCTGGTTGCCATCCGTGAGGCACTGACGCAGGGCACCGGAAAGGGCGCGGCTAAAGATGCTCCGGTTGCCCTCCCTCAGCTCCAGGCGCATGTCGCAAACCTCGACATTTGCCAAGGGAGCGCGAGCCGGCCCGGATGTCCCGTCGGTTGCAGCGCCGCCAGCCACCCGGTAGGGGAGCGTCAGCAGACGGACACGCCCACGTGAGGCGTGGTAATAGGTCTCAACGGAGGGCGTGGCGCTGCCGAGCACTACGACAGCGCCGGTGTTCCGGGCCAGTTCCATCGCGGCGGTGCGGGCGTGATAGAGAGGCGCCGATTCCTCCTGCTTGTAGGTCCACTCGTGTTCCTCGTCAATGACTATGAGGCCCAAGTTCTCCACAGGGGCGAACAATGCGCTGCGGGGGCCCACCACGACATCGAACGCCCCGCCTCGGATGTCCCACCACTGGTCGAACTTCTGGCGGGCGGTCTGTCCGCTGTGGATCAGGGCCACCCGGCCAGCGAACCATGCGTTGACGCGTTCCATGGTCTGGGGTGTCAGCCCAATCTCGGGCACAAGGAATATGGCGCGGAGGCCAAGACTGATGGCGTGCGCGATGGCGAGGAGGTAGACCTCGGTCTTGCCGCTCCCCGTGACGCCGTGGAGCAGGAGGGTGCGGGTGGAAGACGGAGACGAAGTGCGAGCTGAGGCTGTCCTGAATGAAGCGTCGAGGGCGGTCGTGATTTCAGACAGAGCCTGCCGCTGCTCCGGCGTGAGGGTGAACCGCCCTGGGCCGCCAGCGCCTCCGCTGTGTGCGACCGGCGGCGGCCCGCCCGAGGTGCGCCACCAGTCCTGCGCCACAAGTCCCCTCTCCCAGAGTGCTTCGGCGGCCCTGGGCCCGAACTCGCGGTTGGCCTCTGACAGCGGCAAGTGTCCCGGCGGCTGCCGCACCAAGTCCAGCAGGGCCCGCTGTCTCGCGGGAAGCTGCGCGTCGGCCAAGCCGGAGGCGGGCGCAGGGACCAGGTATGGCTCATACCTGGGAGCAACACCCGGCCGGGGTATGGTCACCTCGCGGCGGACCGCACCCTGCTCCACCAGCCGGGTCAGTTCGCGGACTCCCGGCCGCGCCAGCAGCTTGACGAAGTCCGCCTGGGACATTCGGCCCTTCTCACCGAGGGCCTCGATGGCCGCTACCGATTCCTCCCGGAGACCTTTGCCATCCACGGTGAAGTCAGGGGATGAATAGATACGGGAGCGGACGTGGGACTCGAATCCGGGAGGGAGCATGGGTGACAGTGCGGCGAACAGCGGGCAACGATAGTGCCGGCTCATCCAGTGCCCAAGTTCGATGTGCTGCGGCCACAGCAACGGCGCCGGATCTACGGCCTGGAGTATGTCGCGGGTGGCGAAGTCCGGGCTGGCGGCGGAAAGACCTACCACGATTCCCTGCAGGGTCTGGGAGCCGAAGGGGACCCAGACCAACTGGCCGGGCTGCACGGAGACGCGGGGAGGGATGCGGTAAGTAAAAACGCGGGCGTGGCCTACGGGTGAATCCACCGCCACGTCCGCGTACTTCAGATCATCCACAGGTCATCGGGGCCGGGGCAGATGATGATGCGTCTGAATGTCCTGGTCAAGCAATTCGGGCGGGACGCTACTCCTCGGACTGTTCCTCTCCGTCTGCGCTGGTCGCTTCCTCTTCCGTTGGCTCTTCAGCCACAGGCTGCTCTTCGGCTTCAGCGGCGGGCTCCTCGGGCACTTCCTCTCCGGTGGCCACGTCCTCCGCAACAGCCTCAACCTGCTCGGCTTCAGCCGCGACCTCGGCAGCGGCCTGCTCCAGAGCTTCAGCCTCAGCCTCGGCAGCGGCCTGCTCCAGAGCTTCAGCCTCAGCCTCGGCAGCGGCCTGCTCCAGAGCTTCAGCCTCAGCCTCGGCAGCGGCCTGCTCCAGAGCTTCGGCCTCAGCGGCGACGCGGGCGGCCTCCTCGCGGCGGGCGGCGGCAGCGGCCTGGGCCTCGGCGGCACGGCGACGCTGCGCCGGGTTCAGTTCCTTGATGCGGGCAGCGCGTCCCTGCAATCCACGCAGATAATACAGCTTGGCGCGGCGCACCGAGCCGTAGCGAGTGATCTCCAGAGACTCGATCAACGGAGAGTGCATGGGGAAGATACGTTCGATCCCAATGCCTCCGGAGATGCGGCGAACGGTGAAGTTGGCGGCGGGACCCTTGCCATGGTTCAGCCGGATCACCACGCCCTGGAATGCCTGAATGCGCTCGCGCTCGCCCTCGCGGATGCGGAAGTTCACGCGGACGGTGTCGCCTGCGGAGAACCGGGGGATGCGCGGGTTGGCCTCGAGTTTGTATATTTCGGAAGCGTTCATCGTCGAGTCTCTGTCAATTTGCGACTGGCAGTTTCCAACCAGACGCTACCCCTGTTTCGTAAAATAAAAATCCAACAGAATGCCGATACTTTACCCTGGCAAGAGAGGCGGCAAAAGTAGCCTGACTTGGTGGTGGGCGGTAGTGGACTCGAACCACTGGCCTCTTGCGTGTCGAGCAAGTACTCTAACCAACTGAGCTAACCGCCCGAGCTATAGCAAAGTGTAGCAACAGCGGGGACGGCGGTCAACAGCAGCCATAACAGGCTCGAAGGCTTTCAGCGGCTATCGATGCCCCCTAGTCAGGGAAGTCGAGGGGCACTGCATCCCATCGGGTTTCGAAAGCAAATTTTTCTATATCCGAGCGTCTCAGGGCGTCTCAGGGCGTTTTGCCCCAGCGAAATTTGAGGGCAGGTGCAACAAATATATCGTGTCAAAGGTGTGCATCCCGATGCGTCCATGTCATGAAAGAGTGCCTGAACTACGCACCGACCGTCTGTCATCAATTCACGGTGGCAAGCCCTTTGACCATTGGAGCGATGGGCGACGACAGCCAGAACCTGACAGCAGTGGGAAGGTCTGAGGGTGGTCTCGCCCGCTGATATACTCCCTGAAATACAATAAATACAGTTGCTCATGGGGACAAGAAGGGGGGCAGGTTGGAAACGGGAGAAACGACACGAACTCTACTGGCGGCAAAGAAAGCCGCGGGACTGAGCTTTGCCGACCTGGGAGAGACCATCGGGCGAGATGAAGTGTGGGTGGCTGCCCTGCTCTACGGCCAAGCCAGCGCACCGCAGGACGAGGCGCTCAAGCTGGCCGAGGTGCTAGGGGTCGGCCCCGAGGTTGTCGAGGAGCTCACCGATCCTCCCTCGAAAGGGCTGGGTCCGGTGGTACCGACCGACCCGCTCATCTACAGGTTTTACGAGATCATGCAGGTCTACGGCATGCCGCTAAAGGACGTGATTCACGAAAAGTTCGGCGACGGCATCATGAGCGCCATAGACTTCACCATGAACGTGGACAGAGAAGAAGACCCCGAGCACGGGGACAGGGTGAAGGTCACCATGTCGGGCAAGTTCCTGCCCTACAAACGCTGGTAGGGTCCAGTTCGCATAGCGAGGAGGGCGAGGGCCCCGAGGACTGGCCCGTTTGGGGGAGATTTCCACACCATTGCCCAATGGCGCTGGCTGTTCTTGGCGTCGCGGGCCTTCACCCAGAGCGTAAGGCCGATCAGTGGGAGTCCGGCAAAGAGGCCGGTGCTCTTCCCAGTAGAGCCACTGCGGCTCCGATGACGCCCACTCCCGCGCCCAGCATGAACACGTCGCGATAGGCCAGAAGGAATGCCGCAGCCTCTGCTCCGGCGGTCCCGGCAAACTGGGCTAGGTGATATTCGCTGCGCATGGCGAAGATACCGCCGAAGACCGTAATCGCGATTATCGAGCCCAGCGCCTGGGTCAGGGAAAGCATCCCGCCTGCGGTCCCGAACCGTTCCGGAGGGACGCTTCGCATCGCGAGCGCGAAGCTGGCCGCCTGTACCAGGCCGTTTCCTGAACCGGTGAACGACACCCACAGCGCGGCCTCGGCCAGAGATGACTCGTTGTCCAGCAGTCCCATCATGGCCAGGCCGGCGGCGATGGCGAGCAGACCCACCGAGCCCACGAACCGGATGCCAATGCGGTCGCTCAGCCATCCTCCTGCCAAGGAGAACGCAACACCACACAGGGACGCAATCGCCAACATTGCTCCCAGGACCTCTGGGCCGCGGCCCAAGGTATCCGCGACGAAAAAGGGGAAGATGAACCAGACCACGAATGCCGCCAGGTAAACGAATCCCACGCTCGCGCCCGATATGACTAACCCCCGGTTTCGGAAGAAGTGGAGGGGCAGGACGGGCCATTCCGCCCGTCGCTCGATTAGCCAGAAAGCCGCCAGAAGCGCCGGTGTCAGCACCAGCATCGTCAGGACGGACCAGTTGTCCCAACCGATTTCGCGTCCCAACCTGGTGCCGATGATGAAGCAGATCAGCCCAACGGCCAGCGCGAGGGTCCCGGTCAGATCGAAGGCTGGACCTCCCCTCGATAGAGGAGGGTCGCGGTCGAGAAACAGCCAGGCCAGAATCAGGGCTGCCACCATAAACGGGACCCGCCCCCAGAATACCCACTCCCATTCCCAACCAAAATAGCCGCCCCCCACCAGCAACCCGGCCCCAATGGTGCCACCCACCATGCCCAGGGCCTGGCTGCCGGCGGTGAACCCCATGCTCAAGCCACGCCGGTGGGGAGGAAACAGGTTGGCGGCGATGGCCGGGGCCACGGCGTACATGCAGGCCGTGCCGATGCCGTGCAGCACCCTGAACCCCACCACTGTAGCCAGGTCGGGGGACAGTGCGATGCAGCACATGGAGATGAGGTAGGCCATCCCGCCCCAAAGGTAAACGCGGCGCAGGCCAAAGCGGTCGGCGAAGCTGCCGGCACCGAGCACCAGGCTGGCCCTGATGCCCATGAAGACCACCAGAGCCCACTGTACGCTGTGCAGGTCGGCGCCCAGGCCAGCGGCAATCTCCGGCAATGCCACATTGACGGAAAAGTCCAGAGCGGCGAGAAACATCGCCAGCCCGGAGGTGGCGCCGATGAGAACGTCGCGCCAGCGGCCGCCGTGGGCGAGAGGGCCGGCGACGGCGTCAGCGGCGGCCAAGGCGGCGGCCCTCGGCGCTTGTGAGGGGGTCAGGGTTTATGCGGTCGCACGAATCCATGGTGATGGGATTCTACGCTATGGAGGAAGAGGGGGAACTTGGAGCGAGGGTGTGCCTGGGGAGATGGAGAAAGAGAGGGAAAGGCAACTGCGGGTGCCAATGGTAAAATGCGCGAGCCTTTGAGGTTTCCAATCAATTCTAAGAAAAACCAATGCCCCGGGATCTTCACCGCCTTCCTGCAGAAAGTGCGGGAGAGGACACCCCGGGGCCTCCAAGACTACAGTAGCATAACGACTTGTCGCAGGGAATTCCTTGACGACATCGTGAAGACAGGCGGGAAAAACTTTGCCCCGGACCCATCACCGGCACGAAGCCGGGAGAGGAGCACCCGGGGCTTACCGACTAATTTGATCCAAAGCTACATTAACTATGAAAGGTACACATGAAAGACAATGCCCCAGAGTCATCACCAGTCTCCTGCAGAAAACCAGGAGGGGAACATCCGGGGCTACAACTCAATGGTAACACAAAATAGACCTTCGAGAGAAAACGGGTTCTTCGAAAAGCTACTTGAATCAATCTCAAGAGAGAGGCTTAGACCATACAGCGTCAACTCTGAAATCAATGCCTCAGTCATTGCTGCCTATGTCTGGAACATAGCGCTTTGTGAAAGTCTCTATCCCGCGCTCAATTGTCTTGAAATTGCGCTGAGAAACAGCGTACACGCCGCTGGTACTAACCAATTTAACACTGAATACTGGTTCAATGGCCGATTGAGACAAGAGGAGGCTGACAGGGTACGCCTGCTACGCAACAGACTTAACATGTCAGGGAATAAGAACCCTTCAGTGGGGGATTTGGTCAGTGGACTAAGTCTTGGCTTTTGGGTCAGCCTCTTCAAAGGTCAGTACGAACGAGTTCTTTGGCCCTGTCTCCTCCCTGAAGTGTTCCCACACGCTCCCAGAAGGCAGCGTTCCAGGAGGGAAATTTCCAAGCGCCTCGACCGCATCCGCCGCCTCCGCAATCGCGTCTTTCACCATGAACCAGTCTGGCGCTTGCCCGACCTGGCTGAGCGGCACCGGCTAATCCTGGAAACCATCGGGTGGATCAGCCCGGCGATGCTGGCAATGACGGGAATGATGGACAGGTTCCCCAGCGTTTATACTATGGGGCCACAGAGCTATGCAGATGAACTCGAATCAGTAGCCCAGAATTGGAGCCCATAGCAGTCAGGCCAGGAGGGTAACGATGGTTGAGAGCACAGGCGGTATCGACGCACTGCTTCGGGAGGAGCGGAGCTTTCCGCCGCCCTCCGAGTTTACGGCCAAGGCCAACATGGCCGACCCTGACATTTATGCGAAAGCGGCGGCTGACCCTGAGGGATTCTGGGCTGGGCTGGCCGAGGAACTGGACTGGTCCAAAAAGTGGGACACTGTGCTCGACTGGAGCGGTGCGCCCTTTGCCAAGTGGTTCATCGGGGGCGAGCTGAACGTCTCCTACAACTGCATCGACCGGCACGTCAACAACGGGCGTCGCAACAAGGCCGCCATCGTATGGGAAGGTGAGCCGGGCGACTGGAAGGTGTACACCTACGGCGACCTTCTCCGCGAGGTATGCCAGTTCGCCAACGGGTTGAAGAGCCTCGGCATCAGGAAGGGCGACCGGGTGACCATCTACCTGCCCATGACGCCGGAACTGCCCATCGCCATGCTGGCCTGCGCCCGCATCGGCGCGCCCCACAGCGTGGTGTTCGGCGGGTTCAGCGCAGAGTCGTTGCGCGACCGCATCAACGACTCCGAGTCCAAGCTGCTCATCACCGCCGATGGAGGCTACCGGCGCGGCGGCATCGTGCCCCTCAAGCAGAACGCTGATGACTCGCTGGATGGTGCCCCCAGTGTAGAGAATGTGGTGGTGCTACGCAGGACGGCCACCGCCGACGACAAGATGGTGGATGGCCGGGACATCTGGTGGCACGACTTGATGGAAGGCCAGCCGATGACCTGCGAGCCGGAACCGATGGACAGCGAAGACATGCTGTTCCTGCTCTACACCAGCGGCACCACCGGCAAGCCCAAGGGCATCGTCCACACATCGGCTGGTTACCTCTTGGGCGTTCAGGCCACAGCCAAGTGGGTCTTCGATATGAAAGAGGACGACATCTACTGGTGCACCGCCGACATCGGCTGGGTGACCGGGCACAGCTACATCGTCTACGGACCTCTGGCCAACGGCGCAACCACCGTGATGTACGAGGGGTCGCCGGACTACCCGGACCGCGACCGGTTCTGGGCCATCGTCGCCAAGTATGCGGTAACCATCCTGTACACAGCACCAACCGCCATCCGGACCTTCATGCGCTGGGGCGAGGGCTACCCGAATAAGCACGACATGTCGTCGCTCCGCCTGATGGGGACGGTCGGCGAACCGATCAACCCGGAGGCGTGGGTCTGGTACTGGCAGCACATCGGCGGGGGCCGCTGCCCGGTGGTGGACACCTGGTGGCAGACGGAGACGGGTGCCATGATGATAGCGCCGCTACCTGGACTGACCACCCTCAAGCCCGGCTCGGCCACCAAGCCATTCCCGGGTATCGAGGCTGAGATCCTGGACGGGAACGGCGACCCGGTCGGCCACGGCGGTGGCGGCTACCTGGTCGTCAAACGGCCTTGGCCCTCGATGCTGCGCGGGGTTTATGGAGACCCGGAACGTTTCAAGGACACCTACTGGTCGCGTTACGACGGCATATATTTCACCGCCGACGGCGCCAGGCTGGACGAGGACGGCTACTTCTGGCTGCTGGGGCGGGTGGACGACGTGATCAACGTGTCCGGCCACCGCATCGGCACCATGGAGGTCGAGAGCGCGCTGGTGGACAACCAGAAAGTGGCCGAGGCCGCTTGCATTGGCAAGGACCACGAGGTCAAGGGACAGGCGGTGGTCGCGTTTGTTACGCTCAAGGATGGAGTCGATATCTCGGACGACGTGGTCACCGAGCTTAAGGCCCACGTGGCAGGCAAGATCGGAGCCATGGCCCGTCCCGACGACATACACTTCGCCGCAGAGCTGCCCAAGACCCGCAGCGGCAAGATCATGCGCCGCCTGCTGCGCGACGTGGCCGAGGGGCGTGCCCTGGGCGACACGACCACGCTGGCCGACCCGGCGGTCGTTGACTCGCTGAAGGCGCAGTACGGGGACGAGGAGTAGGGGGATCAGCGGGTACAATTTTGGGGGCGCATCCCTGATTTAGCCCAAGGTGGTGCGTCTCCGTAACAACCAGCCAAAATGAGCGTTGATGAACGATTTTGGGCACTCACAGAGGCGACAGAGCGGGTGGGTGAGAGATGCCTTTAGTCGCCTGCCATTATGGACAATGAAATCGAGCAACTCAGGCGAAAGTTCGACGCCCTGCCCAAGACCGATCCTCATGGAATGGAGCAGCAATTACGGCATCCCGACATTCGGCCCGAATGGATAATGCGCATTATCAAGAACCCCCACGAAAGTTGGGTGGACCGAGGGCACACAATTCTGGCAGGGCGGGTGCCTGAATTTAGCCGTTGGATCAAGGTTGTGTTCATCGAAGATCCTGAATTCGGCCTCTTCAATACGGCCTATGCCGACAGACGTCTGGAAAACTACTATGGAGGGAGACCGTGGGCAGGAAAATAATCACCAGTCGGGGCGGGGTCATTCACTCCTTGCCTCAGGCTAGAGTAACCTACACTCCATCGGCCCAGACTTTGTGCGTGGAGATTGGCGCGCGAAAGGATGGCGAGGAAATTGCCGACGGTGTGACCATTTTCTACGGCGAAAACGATGCCGTCGTCGGCATAGACTTTGACAGGGCCGAGGAATTGCTTAAGCCGTTCATCGACGCGGTGCTGGAGCGCCGGGCAGCGGCCGGGGCACCTTGAACGCCCCAAGGGTCCGGCATTGTTATGGAGGATTCCTTGATGACCACAGCGCCCGCGCCCGATCCGGAGGCTGCCAGGAACCATGTTTTCCACTGCCAACAGTACATGGACAACGCGCTGGAGGCACTGCAGAAAAACGAGCCCGGCAAGGCCGGTGAACTGCTGTGGGGCAGCGTAACTCAGGCTGTCGACGCTTGGCGTGGCCCTGTGATTGATGACCAACGCAGTCTGATGAACTTCGCATACTCCCTTGAAACGGAAATAGGCGACCCCTCTTTCCGCTTTGTATTGCGGTCAGCGAGCAGCCTCCATCATAATTTTTACGTCCCGGTAGATACCGTAGAGGAAATAAAACGACTTTTGCCAGGGATGCAGGCGGCTACTACGGACATCCTGGGCTTGTTGCCCGACGAAGCTCGGAACGGATCGGGTAGGGAGTAAGTTATGACGTATTTGCCCGAACCAACATTATTAGACGGTATCTGCGTGTGCAGCGGGTTGGCCGATTGCGACCATCACGCCTGTTGTGGCGGCTGTCCCAACAACACGGATTACGGGTGCGGCGAATGCTGGAGTCGCACGTGCTACGACCATAACATAAGAGATCTGGTTGAGATTCTCGCAGAGCGTGAGGCTCAGGGACGTCCCCAGAGTGAACTGCAGCCGATTATCAAGTACATTGAAGACTGGCGCAGAAAGTACGGAAACGGCCCGGAATAAGGCTCGGATTTGAACGCTCGTAACGGAGTCAGAGACTTATGGCAACCTATCGAAAGAATGAGGCCCAGGAGTGGGCCCGGGAGACGTTGAAGGGGCAGTGGACGACGCTGATCACGCCCTTCACGCCGGACAACCGGTTTGACCGTGACGGGATGAGGCGGAACATCCGCCACGTCCGCAGCCTGGGGACCACGGGGGCAGGATGCACGTGGGGCATGGGCGAGTTCTGGAGCCTCACTCACGAGGAACGCGTAGACGTGATGGAGACTGTCGCCGAGGAGGCCCAGTCCCCCAATGGAAGTCCTGGCTGGCCCATCGGCGCCCACGTCACCCACACTTCCGCGCCCGAGATGTTGTCGCTGGCCTCCCACGCCGAGCGCCTGGGATACGACCTGCTGATCGTCGCACCTCCGTACATGGTCACCAAGGTGGAGGAACAGGTGGTGGAGTACGTGCGGCTGCTGGCCGAGCACACGAACCTGGCCATCATGTTCTACAACTCGCCACAGTTCGGCATCACCATGAGCGTGAACGGCCTGGAGCGACTTTGCAGCCTGCCCAACGTGGTAGGGGTCAAGGAAGCCAGCTTCAACCAGCAGCTCTCCATTGAGGCGCACCTGACGCTGGGCCGCGACTCCATCATCAGCACGCCAGACGAGTGGATCTATTTCAAGGGGCAGGAGCTGGGCATCAACCAGCAGGTGATGTTTGCCAACACGTCCGACTGGCGCTTCGACGTTCCTGGCGCCAACAACTACGTGCGCTGGATCGAGCGGGCCTGCAATGGGGATCTGGACGAGGCGTTCTATGACCAGCACATTCGCCGACTGAACGAGCTGTCCGACGCTTGGTGGACGCGCACGGTGGACAAGTACAACGGCGCGCTGCCGGTGTCGCTGGTCAAGCACTGGGGCGAGCTGATGGGAATGGCCGCCGGAAAGCCCCGCCTGCCGTTGCTGGACTTGACTCCCTCGGAGAAGGCGCAGCTGCGGGAAGAGCTTGAGCCTCTCAAGCCTCGTGTTCCGGAGACGCGGCGTCCCCAGATCATCGCAGAACGTAATGAGGGGAGACCGGACTACACCCCCCAGCCGGTCTATGCCAGGCCGACGGACCCGCAATCCCGCACGGCATGGCTCACCGGCAACGACAACTTCGCATCGGGAATGCTGCTGATGGTCAGCGTCCAGAACGTCGATGAGGCGCTGGAAGCCGAGCAGGGCGGCGCCGACGTGGTGGACGTCAAGAACCTGCAGGAGGCAATGGTCGGTTCGGGGCATCCTTCCACCGTGCGCCAGGTGCGGGGCATCATCCCGGTGGAAAAACACGTCAGCGTCACATTGGGCGTGGTGCCCAACCAGGCAGGCACAGTGGCGATGGCTGTGTATGCCGCGGCCATGATGGACGCCACCTCGGTCAAGGTGGGGTTTCGGGTCGCCGACTACGACACCGCCGCCGAGGTGCTGCTGGAATCCCGCCGCGCACTGGACGGGTTCAACACCAAGCTCGTCGGCTCGCTGTTTGCCGACAACGAGCTGTATGAGGGCGGCTTGGACCCGCACCTGATGGTGCGGCTGGCCAAGGACGGCGAGTGCGACGGGTTCCTGATCGACACGCTGACCAAGGACGGGCGCAACCTGTTCGACTTCATGCCCGAGCCGGTGCTGCGCCAGATCATCCTGGAGGGCAAGCAGCTGGGCATGAGCACTGCCCTGTCCGGCCACCTGAAGATCAGCGACCTCGATGAGCTGGCCCGCATCAACCCGGACATCGTGGGGGTGCGTGGCGCCGTCTGTTCCTCAGGCGACCGGGGCCGCGCCGTGGCCTGGGAGGCAGTGGCCGAGTTCAAGCGGCAGCTCGACCTTCGCAAGACCGGCGAGGTCGGCGTCCACGCCGACGCTCCAACCGTGACCGCCACCAACGGCTGGGTGGTAATCGACGGGCGCGGCAAGAGCTGTGCCGGCGTGATTGCCGCCCTCGCCCGGCAGATGGAACAGGACCAGGAGTCCTTTGTGGAGGCCATCCTGGCTGATGCCCTGAACATTTACGACGTCACCCTGTGGACGGAGCAAGCGGGGCACCGGCTGTTGACGCAGCGCAAAGACCCTGACGGTGCAGTTCGGGTGCTGATCCAGCCGTAGAGCGCCCTTCAACACACGGGCGCAATGGGGTACACTGCGTAAGTCGTTCGAGGGGTTTTCTACGGTCTGCTGGGACGGTTCGCTTCCCGTCCCGGCATCTGTTTTGTAGGCTTGAGTAGACATAAAACATATTGAATACAGCTTTCAGCCAATATAGAATTACAAGCTGTCGCCCAAGACCAAGCCCGACAAGGAGCGACATCCATTTATGACATAAAGGGAGGACCTGTGGATTGACCGTTCTAGGTTGTCATGTCTTGATTGAGATGAGGGAATGCAACCCAGCCCTGCTCAATGATCTGGACTACATACGTCAGGCGATGCTGACGGCCGCCAATGACGTAGGCGCTACAGTCGTCGGAGAGTCCTTTCACCGCTTCAGCCCCCAGGGTGTTACCGGAATCCTGGCCATCGCAGAATCTCATATTTCCATACATACCTGGCCGGAATACGGATATGCCGCGGCCGACATCTTCACCTGCGGCTCGACTTTCTCGCCCATGGACGCCGCCAGCCGCCTGGCTGAGCAGCTTGAGAGCAGGGACGCAGACTTCAAGGAGATAGAGAGGGGACTCGTAGCTCAGCCCGTTTCAGGCTGAGACCCCTGCCGATGGAACTGACGGGCAACTGGTTCGCCGAGAGCGTTTCCCCCGACCTTGCCGTGCTTCTACGGCTGCGGTCTGTACTGTTCTCCGGCAACACCGCCTATCAGAAGGTGGAGGTACTGGATTCGGATGTCTTCGGCCGGACTCTGGTACTGGACGGTAAAACACAGTCGACCGAATCTGACGAGTTCATTTACCACGAGTCCCTGGTGCATCCGGCGATGCTGTGCCACCCCAACCCCAGGTCCGTGTTCATCGGCGGCGGCGGTGAAGGAGGTACCCTGCGCGAGGTGCTGGCCCACCGGTCCGTGGAAAGAGCCACCATGATCGACCTTGACCGGGAGGTCGTCGAACTCTGCCGGGCCCACCTGCCAGATCATCACCAAGGCAGCTTCGATGATCCCCGCGTCACGCTTCGTCACGAGGATGCCCGCGGGTTCCTGCAGTCCAATGGCGACAGTTTCGACGTCATTGTGCTGGACCTCGTCGATCCCCTTGAGGAGGGCACGGCCTATTTGCTGTACACCGACGAATTTTACCGGATCGCCAAGAAACGGCTGAACCCGGGCGGCGTCCTGGTGACCCAGTCGGGCCCGGCGGGACTGCCCAATCACCAGGAATGCTTCACCACCATCTACCACACCCTCAGCGAAGTATTCACCCACGCGGCTGCGGCCCAGGTGCATGTGCCGGCCTTCCAGACGCTGTGGGGATTCACCATCGCCTCAGACTCACCCCTCTTCCAGCAGACCGAGACCGAGATAGACGACGCCATCGCCCGGCGTATCAACAAGCCGCTACGGCATTACGATGGCGAGACGCACCGTGGAATGCTGGCCCTGCCCAAGTTCCTGCGCCAGGGCATGGAGGGCGAAACGCGGACAAACCGGGACGACCATCCCGTGTTCATGATCTAGGCCTGCAGACCCCCGGTGCGCAGTGCTTTTCTGGAGAGCACGGGTTCTCCCCTTTTCCTCTCTGTTGGCACGGTCATTTGAGGTCGTATACTGTTAATCGTAATGTTCTTTCCCATCTGTAAGATTCTGACGGTTATTGAAGAGCAGAGTTACGCCCGTGTCCGGGCCGGGCAGAGGCGACTAACTGGGGAGTCCACCCAGGAATGTATACTCTATGGCGAGGCGTGTCGCCTGGACAGAGACCGGGTATGCACTGGTGGATATTACCCGATGGACAGCATGGTCCGGGAGCCTTGCGACGGCATCATTGGTGACGCCCCAACCGGGGCGATCCCGTTCCATAGATTGTTCGACGTTGTTGGTTCCCTCCGGCGACGCGCCTTACAAGGCAATCTTGGAGGCGGTGATGAGCAGAGGCAAGAGCGGTGCAGAACCGGCGGGACTGTCCCAGCTGAACCTCAACGCGGCAGGCATTGACGTGGGCGCCAGCAGCCATTTCGTGGCGGTTCCTGCCGACCGGACAGAACAGCCGGTGCAGGAGTTTGAGGCCTTCACCGCCGACCTGTACCGCTTGGCCGACTGGCTGGCCGAGTGCGGGGTGAAGACGGTGGCCATGGAGTCCACCGGCGTGTACTGGATACCGCTGTTCGGGGTGTTGGAGGAACGGGGGTTTGAGGTGATGCTGGTGGACCCCAGGCGCATCAAGAACGTGCCCGGCCGGAAAACGGACGTGCTGGACTGCCAGTGGCTACAGCAACTGCACACCTACGGGCTGCTGTCGGGAGCCTTCCGGCCGGAGGATGAGATCCGGCGGCTGCGCAGCTATCTGAGGCAGCGGGCCATGCTGGTGGAGCATGCCGCCCGGCACGTGCAGCACATGCAGAAGGCGCTGACGCAGATGAACGTGAAGCTGCAGCACGTGATCAGGGACATCACGGGCAAGACCGGCATGGACATCATCGAGGCCATAGTGCAGGGCGAGAGGAGTCCCCGCAGACTTGCCCGGCTGCGCGATCCCAGGACCAAGTCCGACGAGAGGACCATCGCGAGGTCGCTACAGGGGCACTGGCGGAAGGAGCACCTCTTCGAGCTGGCCCAGGCTCTGGAGCTGTACCGGACCTATCAGGCCAAGATCGCCGAGTGCGACCAGGAGATTGAAGCCCAGCTGGAGCGGTTTGAGGACCGCAGCGACGGCGAACCTCCGGCTCCCAACGGCAAGAGGCGCAATCAGAAGAACGCTCCGCGCTTCGACGTCCAGGGCCAGCTGTACCGGATGACCGGAGTGGACCTGACCAGGATTGACGGGGTGGAGGCCTACACGGCGCTGAAGGTGATCAGCGAGGTGGGGACGGACATGACCCGCTGGCCCAACGCCAAGCACTTCGCCTCCTGGCTGGGGCTGAGCCCCAACAACCGCATCACCGGCGGGAAAGTAATCAGCTCAAAGACCAAGGCCAGCGCCAACCGTGCGGCGGCGGCGCTGCGTCTGGCGGCCAACGCGCTGCACCGCTCCGACAGTGCCCTGGGCGCATTCCTGCGCCGGAAGAAAGCCCACCTGGGAGCGCCCAAGGCCATCACTGCCACGGCCCACAAGCTGGCCCGGATCATCTACTCCATGCTGCGCTACGGACACCGGTACGTGGACGCCGGCGCGGAGTACTATGAGCATCATTATCGCCAAAGGGCATTGCACACCGCCCGGCGCCGGGCGGCACAACTGGGCTACCAGTTGGTGCCCATAACCGATGTCCACACTTTGGACACGCCTAACCGATCAGACCTGGTGACGGCGTAACAGTTTCAGTTAGTCCATAGCAGAATTGATGACTCCCAACGCCGTTGCAGACCACGTAGAAATCGCCAGGGATTTCCTGGAGCGCAGTAAGAATTACCTGGCGGTTGGGGACCTTCATCAGGCCTCAGAAAAAGGCTGGGGAGCAGCGGCCCACATCATCAAGGCGGTCGCCGCCGCCAACGGGTGGGAATATGAACACCACGACCAATTCTCCAATGTTGTTATGAACGCCAGGCAAAGATATCGTCAGCCGAGGCTGCGGGATATGTCTCGCGCCGCGGAGGCCCTCCACGTCAATTACTACAAGCGTAAGGAATTATTGAACGCCGACTTGATCAGCGAGGATATTCGGGACGTGGAGAATATGGTGAACGTATTGGTACCACTTATCACCTAAGCGACCGCCCTAGTTCGCAATGAAAACAACGCTCTCGCTAATTTCGAGAGCGTTGTTTTTTCTGCACCGGATAGGGGTTGTTTACATTTGGTGAAGGATAATTCAAGCCTGCAAAGCGAAACCCGCTCGCGGATTAGGTGTGACTCCGCGAACGGGCTTTTTATCGGCAGCGTGTTCTTGTCGTTGAATGCGGTTACGGGGTTGTCAGTCCCTACTCGTTCTCGCTCCAGGCCGCCTGCAACTCATCTTCGTCGATGACACCTTCATCATCCCCGTCGGCAACGGATTCGTCGTCGCCAATGACCCGGTTGACCGTATCGCCGTCGCGGTTAGTACGCGCCCGTGGCGACAACTGGGCAACCCGAGTGGGGAACGAGGTAACTTTCTGCAGGCTGCGGTGCCTCGAGGTCTCATGGATCATAATTATGATCCCGTCCTCGTGGGCACCGATGATTGCAGCCGCGTAGGTATTGCCGCCTTCGATGAGGCGGCTGAGGCGGTGCCCGATGTGTGGGTCTACCTGGCCGAGAAACTGGCCGTCCTCGCTGTAAACGCTGATCGCGTGGTGCTCGATTACCAGGTCAACCGGATCCCCAGGCGAGACCGCGGCCGGGGAAAGGTTCCGAGACGCGTGGAGCAACGTTGTGGTAGCAGTCTTTCCGCTTTCACCGATGAACAGCTGGGGCGCTCCGGCAGCGCGGCGGGCGTGTCGGGTTGTGGCCGCAGGCTTGCCTCGCATTTGGTCGAGACGGGCACGGTTCTTGCGGGCTATGTTGTTATTTGGAGCAATCTCGCAGACGCGGTCCACCACATAGTGCGCCTCGTCGAAACTACCCAATTCCATCAAGGCCTTGACCAACCGGTTCATTGCCTCGACGTCGTCCGCGAACAGCTCCAGTATGGCGCGGTTTACCTCGGCGGCGCGTTCCCATTCGCCCTTCATGGCGAGGGCTACCGCCTCGCGGTCCAGGTCTTTCCTGAAACTTGACCCCTTTACGGTGGCCTGAGTATCCGAGTTCATTCTCTCCTTCCGTTTCCTGCATCACCCGATGCGGTAAACCGGGTGGCGGGTACCACCTGACCCGAGATGGGGACCCTTCCCGGATCCTCGCGGGTGATTGATTTTCCTTGATAATCTACTGATACACCCATTTCCCGACACGGGTCAATAGGATTATCAACTTGTAACGTGCGGATTTCGTGAGCGATTTGTGCCCTTTCTATTGTGGGTGGAAGTCGGAAATTAGCGACGAAATGCGCTTCTGTGCCGCCACCTGATTCGCAACAAATCCAGGGTCATCGAAAAGGCGTCGCGAAGGGGCCTGACCTTGCTGTGTTCCCGATAATGCCAGTCGACCCCGATTTCGGCTATCGTCAGCCCGAGACGGCGTGCGAGATGGAGCACCTCGACGTCAAATGAGAAGCCATTCATTGTGGAACGACCAAAGAGTTCCTGGGCCGCGTCGGCACGAAAACACTTGAAACCGCATTGGGTATCCTCCAGCCCCGACACAGCCAACCGGCGGGCGATGGCATTGAATACCCGTCCCATAAAGTGCCTGCGCCCAGGCTCTCCATGGCGGGCAGCACCGGGTGCCTCCCGGGAACCAACGGCAACATCCACACCACCACTCCGAGGGGGCAGCAGCCGTTCCACCTGCTCGATGGGAACCGACAGGTCTGCGTCGCAGAGCAGACGGAATTCGCCGACCGCCGCCAGCATGCCGTTGCGCACCGCCCATCCTTTGCCGCCATGACCCAGCGACAGCACGCTGACCCTTGTATCGCCGCCTGCCATTTCGCGCACCAGTTGCGCCGTGGCGTCGGCACTCCCATCATCGGCGATGATGAGCTCCCACTGATAGTGCTGCGTGCTAAGGTAGGAGACGACATCGCGGATGGTCTGGGAAATGCGCAGCTCCTCGTTGTAGGCCGGAACAACAACGGAGAGGTAGGGGATAGTGGGAAGTTCAGAGGTTGAGTGCGGAATGTGACATTCACTCAGGAAGATTCAAAAGGGAACGGGAGAGAGGGTTCACCAACATAAGGCAGCAGCGGTCGGACTCAACCACCCTGCGCCAAGTGTCTCGTACGGAGGACGCGAAATAACCTCGACGCTTCGGCCCAGTTAGCTCCGGTCCAGCTGGAATCCCTCGTGCAGGAGACGCACGGCGTCGTGACCCTGTGCCTCGTCGATTATACAGGAGATGCGAATTTCCGATGTTGTAATCATGTCGATGTTGACGCCACCGTTGGCCAGGACCCGGAACATCCTTGACGCGTACCCGGGCGTGTTCTGCATCCCGGAACCGACAATGCTGACCGCGGCCAGTCCTGCAGCACTTACAACTCCCGCGGCCCCCATCTGCGGTGCGACTCCCTCCACCAGGCGAACAGCGGCAGGCAGGTCGGTGCGGCTGACAGTGAAGCTGATGTCGGTCGACTTGTCGCCGCCCGTGTTCTGCACGATGGTGTCGACGCTGATGCTGGCCTCTGCCAACGGTTCGAACAGTGCGGCCGCAAGACCGGGGCGGTCGGGAACGCTTTGGACCGTGATCTTGGCGACATTGGCGTTGTATGCGATTCCGGTGACTTTGATTCTGTCTTCCATCTGTTTCTCGGCTGAGGAGTTGCTGACGGGCAAATGATTCGCGTCTGGTTGCCCTGCCGCCGCAGGTTCCACGGCGAAGGCGTCGGCGGGACCGTCGCCCAGGGCGTGGATCAGGGTGCCAGCGGCATCGCTGAAGCTGGAAGCCACGTAGATGGGGACACGGTACACGCCCCCCAGCTCGATGGAACGGGGGTGCATCTTGGCGCCGAGGCTTGCCAGCTCAAGCATTTCTTCGTAGCCCACCTCATCCAGCTTGCGGGCCTCGGGCACGATGCGCGGGTCGGCGGTGAAGATGCCCTCGACGTCAGTGTATATCTCGCAGCGGTCGGCCTCCAGAGCGGCGGCGATGGCCACGGCGGTGGTGTCTGAGCCGCCACGCCCCAGCGTTGTGATGTCGTCCTCGGGCGTGATTCCTTGGAATCCGGCCACGACCACAATGTGGCCAGCGTCCAGCTCCCGGCGCACGCGGCCCGGCTCGATGCGGCTGATGCGGGCCCGGCCGAAGCTGGTGTCGGTGTGGATGCCCGCCTGGGGCCCGCTGAGGCTGATGGCCTCGTGACCTAGCTCACGCAAAGCCATGGTCAACAGGGTGGACGACACCAGCTCACCCGTAGAGAGCAGCAGGTCCATCTCGCGGGCGTGGGGTTCCCGTGAGATTGAGTGGGCCAACTCGATGAGCTCGTCGGTGGTGTCACCCATGGCCGAAACCACGGCCACCACGTCGGCGCCGGAGTTCTGCACGGCGGCGATGCGTTCGGCGACGTTGATGATCCTCGCGGCGTCCGCGACCGAGGAGCCGCCGTATTTCTGGACAATCAAGGGCATTGGGCTTGTAACTCTCTGGACCCCGCAAGTACAAGGATGGATACAGCCGTGGACGAAGGCGGTAGGCCTGTCAATCTACGATAACAGATGCGCGCCCAAGGTGGTGGGCTGGGTCACTTTGACGGTGCCCTCGACGGCTGTCTGGCGGGCGGCCTCCGCCATCTCGTAGGCGACGGTCATTTCGCGCCCGTCGGTCAGTGCCAGCACCGTAGAACCGCTGCCCGAGAGGAAAGCGCCGAGCGCCCCCGCATCCATGGCTGCTTTCATCAGCAGCTTCATGGCCGGGAACAGGGGCTGGCGGTATTGCTGGTGCAGCCGATCCTGCGTGGCCACTGCCAGGTACTCGGTATGATTGGTGGCCATTCCTGCCACCAGCAGAGCGACCCGGGCCATGTTGTACACGGCGTCGGGAACGGAGAGTTGCTGCGGCAGTACAGCGCGAGCGTCGGCGGTGGCGATGCGCGTCTCCGGGATGAACAGGACCGCGTGAATCGGAGCGGGGACACTGACCGGCACAGTGTACAGAGTGCTCTCCTGGGTCACAACCAGCTGCAGCCCGCCCATCACGGCGGCTGCCACGTTGTCGGGGTGGCCTTCGATGGTGGCGGCCATCTCCAGCAATTCGCGGGAATTGAACTCCCCTCTCGACAGCACGTTGGCGGCAGCAAGGCCGCCCGCGATAGCGGCGGCGCTGCTGCCCAGCCCCCGCGCCAGCGGTATTTCGTTGGCGCAACTCACTTTGACCGGCGGCATGGAACGGTCCAGTTCGCGGTACAGAAACTTCATTGACCGGTAAACCAGGTTTTCCGGACCAGACTCCAGCTCCCCTGCTCCCTCGCCTGAAACACTGACGGATGACGAAGAGCCCGGGGGCTGCGGCTCCACTTGGATAGTGTTCCAGATGTCCAGCGCCATGCCCAGGCAGTCGTAGCCGGGACCGAGGTTGGCGGTGGTGGCGGGTGCGGCAACGCGGATGACGGCCGAGGGCTGGGGTTGTTCGCTCATAACTGCAGCCCGTCCGGCCGCGGTGGAAGCACGTTCTGGAAAATGTAACGGCCTACATCCAGGTTCTCGCGGAAACGGGCAGCGGCGGCGCCGTCGTCCAGGCCCGGGCCACAACCGATGATTGGAACGGTGGTCTCGTGCGCCGAGCCGTGGGAGCGCAGACCCTCGGGCATGGTCACCTCGACTGGGTCGCCAAAGACGGTGGCTGGGTCTGCCAGCACGAAAATGTCGCCGACCCGCTCCGGCATCAGGCGGAACCGGCTGGCCGCTTCCTCTCCGGGGACCGCGTCTTCGACTCCTTCAAGGTTGCGCAGGGTATCAAGCGCAGCATTGAGGTCCGCGGAGTTGTCAAGGTGCACGTAGATGCTGCCGCCGAGATTCGAGTGGTGGACAACATACCGGTCCTTGATCACGGGAATGGCGCGGGCCCCGACACCGTAGCGGGCCAGTTCGGCAGGCAGGTGCAACATCCTGGATTTGTCCGACATGCCGTGATCGGCGGTTACAAGCATCCGGGCATCCTGGGCCTGTCCCAGAACTGCGGCGAGTCCCTCGTCCAGCAGGGTCACATGGCGCGCCGACTCCGGACGTTCCGGGCCGTAGGTGTGCATGGCGTAGTCGGTGGTGGTCAGGTATACAAGGTCGAAGTGCTCCCTCGACATGGCGTAGCGGCCCGCCTCCAGAACCCATTGGTTGACCTCCAGCGAGTAGATGTGAGGAGGCTCACCAACCCCGGCCACAACCCAACCGGGCGGTTCCTCGGAGGATATGCTGACGGTGGCTCCGTCGCTCAGCAGGCGCCGCAATTTGTCCTTGGCGGTAACCAGGAGCGAGCGCATGCCGCAGGCAGTGGCCCGCTGGAACATGGTCTCGGCTCGCAGGAACTCGCCGGACTCCATGTAGAACTCCTCGCCCAGTTGCCGGTCGAGAAGGTAATTGGAGGTGATGCCATGCTGCTCGGGATAGCTGCCGGTTACCAGCGACACGTTGTTGACGTTGGTGACGCTGGGCGTCATTCCGCGCCCGTTAACGCGGAACCCCCGCTGCGCCATTGCCGAAAGGTTGGGTGCCAGGCAGGCGTCCAGGTACTCCGGATCCAGCCCGTCGATTAGCACGACAATAGTGGGCGTGTTCATGGCGCGGGCCTAACTCTTCTCACCAAGCCCCGAGGAATTCCGTTCCGACGGACGAGGCGATATAGTCGAATCATTCCAACTGGAGCGGCTACCCGGCTAGAGACTATGCAGAGCCCCAATGACGGCGACAGGAGCCATTTTACCAGACAGTGCTCCCGTCCCAAGGCCAATCTAGCCAGCGTGCTCCCTCGCCACCTTCAGGTAGTCCAGAGCCAGACGGGGGAGCAGGAAGCGCTGCATCACGCTTTCGTGGGCCGCTGAGCCAATGCCCTCCGCCAAGGAATTGTCGGTCAACAGGGCCACGATGCGGTCGGCGCATTCCGCGGGCGACGAGACGAGGTAGCCGCTGACTCCGTCCTCAATCTGGATGCGGATGCCGCCCGCGTTGCCGCCGATCATTGGCTTGCCCTTCCACATGGCCTCGGTCACAGTCAGACCGAAGCCCTCGCGGGTGGACTTCTGCATCAGCACTGACGATGCTACCTGGAAGGCGTTGACCACCCCATCGATGCTTGCGGGGATTCCGGCGGGATCGTGGTAGAGGTGGATGTCCGGGTCGTCCCCCGCGTGGGCAGCTACGCTGTTGACTACTTCAAGAGACTCGGGGTCATCCGCAGCCTGGGACAGACCCAGAAGCGCCAGTTGCAGACCGGGTATCGACTGGCGGGCCAAGCGATAGGCGTCGATCACCCCCCATGGATCCTTCCAGAGGTCGAAACGCGAGACTTGGGAAATCAGAGGGCGGCTGCGGTCTATGCCCATGGCAGACACTATGTCCCACGCTTTCCCCTCGCTGAGAGGCCGGTTCTTGCCGGTCAGTGGGTCTATCGCTGGAGGCGCGATGTAAACCGGCGTCCCGTTCAGCATGTGCCTGGGGACGTACTCCTCCAGCGAGAAAATCAGGTGGTCATAGTCGCTGTGCAAGGGCAGCAGCGACTCCAGGGCATTCTCGTTAGGTCGTGTCAGGTCTATATGGCAGATCCAGAACCAACCCTTAGCGTCCTCTTGCCCATTGCGGCGGAGCAGGCCCGCCAAGGGCAGTAACTGGGGATCGTGCATAAACCAGATGTCGGCGGACACTGAATCGCGGCTCATCGCCTTGGCGACCTGCCGGATGTTTTCGTGGTAGACCTCAAGTTCGTCCTCGGACAGGGAACCCTCGGCTCCTTGCAGCAGGTTGTGGATCTTCTTGGTTACCTGAAAGAACTCCGGGTCGGTGGGATTGATGACAATGCGCTCGGTTTCAATATCCAGCGCGTTGAACAGCGGCACCATGGATTGCAGCACCTCAGCCACACCGCCTCCGGTGGCAGTGCTGTTCAGGTGGGCCATGCGCAAACCACGCAACTCTTCAGCCAGAGAGACCAATTCCTCGGCCTGGGCAGGATCCATGTAGGAGAGGTACTCGTCGAGGGAGACGGGGGGATAGTCGAGCTTGAGATACATCTACTCAGTTCCTATTCCAAACTATACGCCCCGATGGTCGGCGCGCTAGTCGCGGCAGGCCCTCAGGGGCCTAATCGCCCTGATCGCCAATATCATTTCACCTGGACAGGGTCAGGCGCAAGCCTTTCCCTCGCCCTTCGCAACGCATTCAGCAGCCGTTCGTCGAAATCGCCATCGGTGTTTCCGGAGACGGGTTTACTCCACGGTAACGGACTTGGCCAGGTTGCGGGGCTGGTCCACGTCGCACCCGCGCAATCGCGCCACGTAATACGATAGCAACTGCAGCGGCACCGTGGTCACGATGGGCAGCAGAAGGTTCGAAGTCTCGGGAATGAAGACTGGATAATCAACCTCAGCCGCCGCCTCGTCATCGCCGTCGGTGAGGACCGCTACGACCACGCCGCCGCGAGCCTTCACTTCCTTGATGTTGCTCAGCGTCTTGTCCCGCAGGTCGTCCCGCGGCGCCAGTGCCACCGTGCACATGTGTGGATCGATCAGCGCTATGGGGCCGTGCTTCATTTCTCCGGCGGGATATCCCTCCGCGTGTATATAGCTGACCTCTTTCAGCTTGAGTGCGCCCTCCGAGGCGATGGCCGAACTGGCTCCGCGTCCCAGGAACAGGAAGTTGTCGTAATGCCGTATTCGGGACGCCAGCCTGCTGTATTCCTCCGAGTGTGCCAGAACCTCACCAATCAGGCCCGGTCCCCGCGCAAGCTCATCGACCAACAGACGAGTGGCGTCGGGAGCGAGCATCCCGCGCACCTGGCCAAGGTAGATGGACAGCAACTGCAAAATAGTCAGGGAAGAGACGAACGTCTTGGTACTGGCAACGCCCACCTCCAATCCGGCGTGCATGTACAGGGCTCCGTGCGCAATCCTGGCCGCCTGGCTTTCCTCGGCGTTGCAGATAGTGACCAGGGTCGCGCCTTTTTCCCGAGCCAGGTGCATTGCGGCCACCGTGTCGGCGGTCTCTCCCGACTGACCGATGGAAACGACAAGGGTGCGAGGCCCGATGATGGGATTCCGGTAGCGGAACTCCGACGCGCTTTCCGCCTCGGCAGGAATGCCTGCGAGCCGCTCGAGGTAGTGGCGGCCGACCTGGGCTGCGTGCAGGCTGGTGCCGCAGCCGATGAGAACCACACGCTCCAACTGCTTTATGGCCGCGGGCGGTAACGGAAAGTCCGGCAAATTGACCCGCCCGTTGGCAAAGTCGGCCCGGTCCCGGAGCGCCGCGGTCATGGCCTGGGGCTGGTCCATGATTTCCTTGAGCATGAAGTGGGGGAAGCCGCCCTTGTCTACCACAATGTCGTCGCGGGAGACACGGCGGGTTTCCTTGACCACCGGGTTGCCTGACAGGTCGCAGTACCTGACTCCCTCCCTGCTGACCACGGCCATTTCGCCGCCCTCCAGGAACCCGACATCAGGCGTACCGCCCCCGCGCTCCAACACGGGCAGCAAAGCGGGGAGATCGCTGGCCACGATCCCCTGCCCATCATGATGCCCCACGACGATGCCCCCGGCGTAACCCAAACGCAGGGCGCAGATGGGACCGTCCTCTCCCTGCAACGTCGCCGTGATGGCCGACGATCCCTGAACCATCCGCCCCATTCGCAGAAAGGCTTCCTCGAAGGACAGGCCCAGGGACATACCCTCCTCAACCAGGTGGGAGAGCGCTTCGGTGTCCGTCTCTGATTTGAACACATGCCCGGAGGCGGTGAGGCGTCGTTTGAGTTCCCGGTAGTTCTCGACAATGCCGTTGTGCACCAGGGCCACCCGGTGGCTGCAGTCGGTATGGGGATGGGCGTTGTCGTGGGATGGCGCTCCGTGGGTTGCCCAGCGAGTATGACCCAGACCCAGGGATCCGCGTGGCGCAGAGCCACAGATTGTCGCGGCAAGTCCGCTGACCTTGCCTACCGTCTTGCGCATGTGCATCGCGCCGGCATCGTCAACGACCGCAATGCCCGCGCTGTCATAGCCCCGATACTCCAGGCGCTTCAGTCCCTCGTAGATAATGGGCCAGGCTTCATCCCGCCCGACGTATGCAACTATCCCGCACACTTTTAATCTCTTTTCAGGGAGAATTCGGAATTCTTGTAAACTTGATCAGGTGGCGCAACACGCGACTAATGCCACCGGGCCTCCCTATTATCACCGGGCTTTTTATTACCGGGCTTGTTATTGCTGGGCTTGCCGTCGCAAACTCAACCCCGTCCCTCCAGGTCGCGGGTGAGATTGCGCGCGAACTCCTCGATGGTCGACTGGGCCTTGCGGCGAATGACCGGCTGCCCCAGTTCTCCCAGCTTGCCCATGAAGGTCGTGTCGGTCTCGATGGCAACCTCTGTCCCGCCCGCGGGCACCGAGGTCAATTGCATCACCATCGTCGTCCTGACACCGCCGCCGACGCGACGGTCGCTGGCCTCGACAAGAAAGCGGGCTCGTCCCCGGTCAGGTTCCTGTTCCTCGACTCTTACCGTGCCTGAAAGGCTCATGCCCATCGGCCCGACCCGGGCTTTCAGTGTGCCCCGGTAGCACCGGTCGCCGTCCTTGGCCACTTCCACCACACCTGGCACCCACATGGCCGAGTTTGGCACGTCCATCAGCGCCGCCCATGTCTCCTGCACGCCAGCCGGCACGACGCAGGTGTTATGTAGCCTCATCAGGCCGCCGCCCCCGTGGGGGAACGGGCTTCCAGGGCCCGCACCAGGGCGCGTCGCACGAAGACGCCTGCCATCTCCCGCTTGTAGTCGGCCGAACCCCGGAAGTCGTCCAGCGGGTCTACGGCATCGGGCACGGTGGATGCGGCGGCACGGATGGCGTCGTCGGTCAGTTCCTGGCCCCTGAGCATGTCCTCTGCTGCGTTGGCGCGGACCGGTGTAACTCCGGCGGCTCCCAGCACTATGCGCACGTCGCGGCAGGCATTGTCCGCATCCCTCGAGACCACAGCGGCGACCGACACCGTGGCGTAGTCGTCAGCAGTGCGGGGCAGGAACTTGAGATATGCGCCAAAGGTGTCCTCAGCGGGAATCGGCACGTTTACGGCAGTCAACACCTCACCGGGTCGAACATCGGTCTCGTAGTAGTCCACGAACAGCTCTTCGACCGGACAGGTGCGGACGCCGTCGCCGGAGGTGAGATCCGCCGTGGCCCCCAGGGCGACCAGCGTTGGCGGCGGATCCTGGTTGGGGTCGCCGTTCACCAGGGCGCCGCCCATCGTGGCCATGGCGCGGATACGGCGGGTGGCTACACGGCTAGTGGTCTCAGCCAGCAAGGGGATGCGCTTACGGAGCAGCGGGCTGTCCTCCAGTTGCTTCAGGGTGCAGAGGGCGCCGACCCGAAGCTCGCCTCCGATTTCCTCAATGGCGCCCAGGCCTTCAGTACCGGCCAACTGGCGAAGCCCGATCACTTGGGAGGGCTGGGCGAACCGTTGCTTCATCTGCAACACCAGCGCAGTGCCTCCAGCGATCAAGCGAGCGTCATCGCCGTGGCGGTCCAGCAAACCCAGAACATCGCCCAGAGACGCGGGCCTATGGAACTTAAAGTCAATCAATGGTAGTGGTTCACTGGCCCCCGCCGCTGTTTCGCGCGGCGGCAGCCACCGAGTTGATTATCCCGTAATACCCGGTACAGCGGCACAGATTGCCCATCATCCATGTTCGGATGTCATCTTCGGTCGGTTTGGGATTGGCGTCCAACAGGGCCTTGGCGGCAACTATCTGCCCAGGAGTGCAGATGCCGCACTGGAACCCGCCGTGATCAATGAATGCCTGCTGTACCGGGTGCAGCTGCCCACCGTCCGCTATACCTTCCACTGTGATGACATCGGAGCCCTCCACCGCCGCGGCGAAGGTGATGCAGGATGCGTAGAGCTCACCGTCCACCAGCACCGTGCAGGCCCCACACACTCCAACACCGCACCCCTCCTTTGAGCCGGTCAAACCAAGGTCGTAGCGAAGAAAATCCAGAAGCAACCGGCTGTCAGGGGCCTCAGCCTCGCGCTCCGATCCATTCACATTCAGCTTGACCATCCGGCACACAATACCGTTATGTCGTTATAGCGTCAACCGCGATTCTGCGGCCATTGTTATACTGGTGCCCAGCTTTGATGCTCAAGACTGGATAACATTCGCCGAAGTCAGGAGAGTTGATTATGCAGGACCGCAATGGCAGTGCCCCGACGCAGCACACCGGCAGCACGGTTTTGGTGGTGACAATGGACGTTGACCCCGAGGACGAGGCGGAGTTCAACAAGTGGTACAACGAGCAGCACCTGCCGGAGCGGATGGAAATTCCGGGATACGTCAGCGCCCGGCGTTTCAAGCTGGAGGAAGGGGAAGGAGCTCTGACGTACCTGTGCATCTGGGAACTTGAGGACGGAAGCCCTCTCCAGAGCCAGATGTACAAGGAGCAACAGGAAGACCCAACTCCGCTCTATCTTCGGGTCAGCAAGACCATCAAGGCCCGCACCCGCGGCCTCTACCACCAGGTCTACCCGGAGAGCGGCGCCTTCGAGGACCACTCCGGCTTCCACCCCCGGCACCAGGAAATTTCGGCCTGACGCTGCCAGTTTGAGGGCAAACTCCTGCAAACGCATCCGAAATGCCTGTTCGAGGCGTACTCTCCCTATGATAAGCTATTTTGCGGTCTCGCAAGGTATGCAGAAGTCCTCCTGAGGGGCCCATTCAGGTATTTCGTTACCAAGACGTAGAGTCCAGTCGCAGCAAATGTTTGGACAGCCATCGAGCACATTCTCCATTGTGGGAGACATTCTGACCAACTGGTTCACCCTCGTCTTGCTCATGGCAGGCTTGGGCGTGGCGGCAGGGCTGCTCATTTTTGTATTCCTATTCCCGGGAAAGCCCAAGATTGGCGTCATCGACATCCCGTTCACGGTGATAACTGACAGGACGACCAACCTGATCACCGATCACCTGGAATACGCCCGCCGCGATGACTCCATCAAGGGGGTGGTGATCAAGCTCACCAGCCCCGGCGGGGGAGCCGCTGCCAGCGAGAGACTCTACCGCGAGACGGAAAGGCTCGCAGAAGAAAAACCCGTGGTGGTCGTCATGAACGGCCTGGTCGCCAGCGGCGGGTACATGATGGCCATGGGTGCCACCCACTCCTACGCCCAGACCTCGTCCCTGGTGGGAAACGTGGGAGTCGTCTCCTTTCAGGATGCCCTTGTCCCTCCTCTGGACACCGAGCGGCTGCTGATCACCGGGCCCTACAAGCGTTCCGGATTTTCCAGGGCAGAGTGGTTGGAGGGCCTCGAGGACCTCAAGGAGGCTTTCGCCCAGATGGTTGTCTTCGAACGTGGCGACAACCTCAGAATTTCCAAAGACGAGCTCGCTGAGGGCAGGATTTACACGGGGATTAAGGCTGTGCGGCTCGGGCTGGTAGACGAGCTGGGAGGCGACAACGATGCATTCGCAAAGGCCGCGGACCTGGCTGGCATTTCCAGCTACGGCCTCGTCGACGTGAACCTGGAGGTTTTCAAGAAATCCGTCGAGGAAATGCGCACTGTTTTCCCATCTTTTGCCTCAGAAAGTGAGACGGCGGATACCCTGGCTCTCTTTGACCCCGGATATGGCGAGGACCGCATGTCCCCGGAAGGCTCCGCAAACGAGCCAAACGCCAGTCTTGAACGGCTGGAGTTGCTGCGCGACCTGATGCTCTACGGCACTCTGGGTGTCAACCAGGAGAATCCATTACCCGAGTTGCCCATCGAATTGAACCATAACAACCTCTACTATCTATACGTGGGCAATGCTCGCTAAGCTTGCCATATTTGCCCTGCTTCCCCTGTGCGGCGTGGTGGCCTTCCTCATAGCCTATTTCGTTTTCTACGAGGGCGGAAGCTACGACCCGCCCCCATCGGTGAGCATTCCCTTTGAACAGATTGATACCACCTCAGTGCGGCCCCGCACATCCGACAGCCCGCCGCCGGCGAGGTTGCGCCGGGGCCTCCTGGTCATAGATGCCCAGCACGCCAACACCTTCACTGAAAAGGAACTTGTCAGCTTCACCTCTCGGGTGGCCGCCCGAGGATTCGACGTGGAGTTCCTGGGGAATTTCGCCATCAGGCTCGACCCCACCCAGGGCCAACAGCGTTTCCTGCAGCTGGCTGATAAGCTGCGGCGGGCCGACAGTTTCGTCGTCATCCTTCCTCGGGCAAATTACAGCGATGGCGAAGCAGCCCTCGTGGAGGAGTTTGTGCAAAAAGGCGGCAATTTGCTGCTGATCTCGGACCCTGGCAGGACCCAGGTGATTAACTCGCTGGCAAAGCGGTTCGGGGTGGACTTCCAGTCCGACTATCTCTACAACTCCTCGGAAAATGACGGCAATTTCAAGCGGATCTTTATCAGGGATTTCCAGCCTGATCAGCTCACCGCCGGCCTTGAGACCATCACCCTTGACTATGCCAGTAGCGTTCGGTCGTCCGGCAGTCCGCTTGCCCTCACCACACCCGGCACCCGGTCATCGGTGCTGGACAGGGTCGACGACCTTTCGCCCTTGGTATGGGGCGACAGTCGCAACGTCCTGGCGATCGGCGATTTCACATTCCTGGTCCCCACCAACGATTCACTGCTGGACAACGGCAGGCTGGCCTCCAATATCGCCGACTACCTTACCGACACCCAGCGCGACTATTTCCTGTCCGACTTTCCTTACTTCTACGGCCCCGGAGAGGAAGAGGGCGTAGATATTCTGATGGGAAACTCCGGCCTGTTGAACGTCGGCCTGCAGGCGAAGACGGGCCTGGCATCATATGGGGTGTCATCGCAAATCTCATCTGCGGAAGACGTGAGCAGGGACACCGTGTTCCTGGGTCTTTACGAAGACGCGCCGCTGGTCGGGCAGTACCTCCAGGCCGCAGGGATACGGGTTGATGACTCCTTGGGCACCGCATTCGCTCCGGAACTTGAGCTGAAGAACACGGCTGTTACGTTGTTGGATCAGGCCCAGGAACGGGACATGCTGATCATACTGGCGGACACCGAGGAGATACTCGCCGACGCCACGGCCCGGCTGATCTCCGGAGGATTCAGAGCGGACTTGGTGAGTGATTATGTGGCAATTCGCAAGTTCGAGGAAATGGTCAAGGCCCAGTAAGCTATGAAGTTACGTTCGGGATTCCATCTGTTCCTGCCCATCCTGTTGCTCTTGCTGCTTGCGATGGCTGCCTGTGCCCAGGACGAGGATAGTGTGTCCGGTCCTTCATCGCTGCCCGCCCCTGCACCCACCGAGGCTGCCAGGCCGCTGACCGATGGAGAAAGGGCGGCTATCGCCCAGTTTGATTCCCAGCTCGAGTCCATCAACGCCCAGTGGGAGCAGTTCTACAGCGACCTTGACGATTGGCGGGCTGGTCTTGCCGCCTGTCATCCCAACGCTGCCCAAGAGTCCCTCGCCAGCTTCGTCGGCGCCTATGCTGCTGTTGTCGAGGGCGCGCGGGACCTGCCAAGGACATCCAGCACCAAGGCAATGGCCGATCTCGCGATTACCGCCGCAGAGGCTGAGGAAACCGCCCTCCGGCAACTGCGGGACCGCTGGCGGGCTGGCAATATCTCCCTCTTTGAGTCGGTCGAGCAGCGGCGTGCCGAGTCCGTCCTGGCCCAGAATTCAGCCACCGACTCATCCCTCGAACTTCGAACCCAGTATGAGGAGGGGCTCACCTTCGACGAGGTGGCGGAGATGGAGAAGTTCTCCGAGTCCTTCGACGTCATTGCCGACGACTGGGACAACTTTCACGATGCCTACGACGCTTTCGCCAAGAGGGAGAGCAAGCTGGATGAGGAAGAACGCGCTGCGGGCTACGAGCTGTTGGTAGCCCAGCTTGATGAAATAATGTCCAGCATCGATGCCCTGGAAGTTACCGGCATCAACAAAGACCTGATCGACAAACTCGAGGAGGCAGCCGAGGACGAGGTTGCTGCTTTGCAGTTCCTCGCGGATTTCCCCCCTGAACTGACCTCCGAAGATGATGTCGACTCTGGTACGCCAACAACATCAGCACCTGCGGCAACTCCCGTTGCAGCGCAGCCAGCGCCGGTACCCCTGGCAACGGCAGCGCCCCCCGCTGCGAATGGGGAGGCCACAACAGATCCGGCCGCCGTGACTGCAGCCCCATCCACCAAGGCTGCCACAGGAACAGCGCAAGCCGCCACTACGGGAGCCAAACAGGCCGCTGAAGGGGACGCTGCACCCACGAAGTCCCCGACCAAGAAACTCTCTCCCCTGGAGGAGATGGCTTACGCCATCAGCAGTACCCAGACTCTGCTGCCAGAACTTGGGGAGTCCATCGACGGCATCGTCAACGACCAGTCCGCCGAGAGTCTCGTGGATCTCGATAAGTTCGATGCCGGGTTCCGGCGGTACGTCAGTGAATGGGGCCGGTTCTACCGGGTATATGACGAATGGCGCGCTACCGACGGGGGTTGCGACCGAGTCGAGGTTGCCGCTGACCTGATGGGGTTCAATCAGCAGGCCGAAGCGCTGGCACGGACTGTAAGAGTTCTCCCGCAGTCCGGTCTTCTAGTGCCGCTTTATTCGCTGACGGTCGAGGCGGCAGAGCGTGAGTCCGGCGCTATCCGCACGCTGGCCAATTCCTGGACCCCGTTCGCCGTCGACGCGTTCAAGGCGGTCGACGAGGAGCGAGTGGCCGCTGGCAGGCTGCGGCGCCAGGCCGGCATCGCGCTGGAGGAGCTGCGCAACCGGCCCTGAAGGATACCAGCCTCCTATACAGGGATACTTTAGTCCGTTCACGGTTTTTCAAGCCAGCCGTGAACGGGCTTTTATGTTCTTCATGTCGGCTACGGTAGATCGTCGGGGAATTAAGGAGAGCTTACCCCGCAATCATCATCTCGTCGGTGTTGATCAGCGGCGACAGCAGGCGCGGCCCGTCGGACGTTACCAGCACCATGTCCTGCAGGTGCCAGTAGCCGATGTGCGGCTCCAGCGCCACCACCATGCCCTCTTCCAGCACGCGCTCGCTGGACGGCACCATGTAAGGTTCCTGCTGGTGCCACCACGCGCCAACGCCATGCCCTGCCAGCGACACGTTGCCCTGGAATCCCGCCTCGTGGAACCGGTCGTTGGCGTAGTGGTAGATCTCGGCGGTCCTGGCCCCCGGGACGCACCGCTCGATGGTTCCGCGATAAATGTCCAGGGTTACCTGGTAGACCCGTTTCTGCTCGTCTGACGGCGTTCCCACACAGACACTTCGCGACTGGTGGCCCGGGTATCCGTTCAGGTAAGACACATAGTCATTCCGGATCACGTCCCCTGCTTCGAAGGCCACGTCGCTCTCGCCGCCGTATGACACGGTGTTGCGGCTGGAGTTCAGGATACCGTGGGCCCAGTTGGCTCCCCGTCGCAGGCAGCTCTCGATGATCCGGCTGTGCACCAGCCGCTCGGTGTCGCCAGGACGCACCGTGGGCAGCACCTCGAGGTACGCCTCGTCCAGCAATTGCGCACCGGCCTCCAGCGCCTCCACCTCTTCCGGCGTCTTGATCCATCGTACCCTGTCCATCAGGTCGGTGCTGTCGAAGATCCGGGCCCTCGGCAACAGCCCGTTAATCTCCTCCCACCGGTCTGCGCTGACGTAGCTCTTCTCGAATCCGATAGTCTCCCCGGCGAGGCCGAGGCCCATGAGCACGTCGGCTGCCCGCTGATAAGGCGACTCCGCATAATCGTCGTAGACCTCGATCAGCTCCAGCCACGAATCGCGTCGGGCCAACGGCGCGGCGTAGGTGTTCAGCACCATCACCGGCGCGCCGTGGCGGGGCCATACCAGGAGCACCTCTCTCGGTGAGTCCGGAAACTCCAGGTGCCGCGCCAGGGTTCCCGGGTAGGCAAACCCGGCCAGGTATGTAAAGTTCTTGCCGGAGCGGGCTACGACGGCCGACACCCCTTCCTCGTCCATCAGCCGGTGCAGGCGCTCAACGTTGGCGATGATCTTCCCGTGCGCATTGGCCATGCTAGCCTCCCCTATTCAATACATAGTTTCGCAGTATAAGGGACTGCGGTTAGCCGTCGGCAAGTAGGCAAATGGTAGAATGACGTAGATGGCCTCTTGGTTCGATTGGGAAGCGCTCGGCATAGGCGCGGGCGGGCTGGTTGCCAGTATCGCAGGGTTGACTTTCGCATTCCTCGCACGCAGGGCGGCCCGGTCGGCAGAGGCTGCTGCGGAAAGAGCCAGTACCGAAACGCGAAGGACCGTCAGTCGCTTCCGCCGGGCAGCGGACACTGGACGTGTGATAGCCTTGATAAACCGCTTGAAAGTCTTGCACCGGGATGGGCGTTGGGATTATGCATTGGAGCTATACCCAGAACTCAGGAGCGGGTTAAGCGATATTCAAGCGAGTATGGCGGAGGAATTGATTGAGCTACGTGACGATCTAACCGACGCGATCCTTAAAATCAGAGGAATAGAGGACGAAGTTAACCTTGCTCGTTATGAACTTAGAGAGCCTGCAAATGTCCCTCAAATTGACCGCATTCTGAACGATATTCAACAAAGTCTACAGCGGTTGCTCGGCACTGACGTCCACGGACTATAGCAGAGGTGTTATAGATGGTAGCAATGGAGGATGTAGTTGTAAAACTGGCCCAACGGACCGCTCAGGGGCGAGTTCCTTGGAAAACGGCCATTGGCGAATCGAGCTTCTCTGCCAGACTGGGCGACCTGCTGGTGTTGATTTCCTCATCTGGCAGTGGCAGCATAAAATTGTCTGTAAACAACGAAAGAGGAACCGAGATAGATTCGATAATCTATTTGGAGGGCATTGAGGAAATATCCGTCCTTGGAAAAGGACATTCCGGGCTACCGGACCTTTTTGCGTCAGCCAAGCGAGCCGCCCTTGCCACTGACCAGAGATTATCGGAACTAATGGAATTACTGGACGCCGCTCCTCCCACCTCTTGAGTTAAACTCAGGATCAGAGGCCCTACTCGAATCTCAACATCCGGAACAGTTCGCGCAGGTCTGGCGCCTCGTCGATCCGCCAGAGGTGCTCCAGCAACGCATCGATGCGGTCGGCGGACAGATGCTCCGACGCCAGCGAGCGGAACTTGTCATCCACCTCGGCGTCCGTCAGTGGGTTCTTGTGGTGCCCCTTGTGGTAGGCCACCTGAGCCGAGTGCCGCTGACCTGACGTGGTCACCACCTCCAGGTCGCAGAGCATGGCCTCCGGCACTCGCCGGTTGGCCTCCTCCGACACCGACACGTTGACCTTCCCCACCAGTTCCAGTAACGTCTCATTGAACAGGAACTCGTCGTCGAAGTGGCGGCTCTCCACTCCGCCGTACAGCAGCGCCACAGCGGCGGTATACGGCATGGAGTGGTCGGCGGTCTCCCGGTTGGCCGGACGCCACTTCTCCGGGTCGCCGGCCATGATGTTCACTGCCGTCTGCAGGGTGGCGATGTTCACCTCGGCCACGCTGTCGGGCGTGATGCCGCCCGGCACCTGCTCGCGCACGTCGAGGGCCGCCTGTGCGATGGTCTGGGAGTACTGGCCGAGCGGGAAGCGCTTGATGCTGCACTCTGCGATCTTGAACGGCTCCCCGTTTCCGCCCATCGTTTCCAGCTCGAAGGGACGTCCGGTCACGGCATTGAAGTAGCCGCCCGCGCCCTCGTACACCGGCGATGGCCCGGTGATGCCCCTCTGCGCCAGCATCACCGCGAACATGCCGTTGCGGGTGGCGTTGGCGTAGGCACAGCCCTTCCACATAGACACGTCGCCGATCCTCGTCTGGTACAGCGCCAGGTTGGATGCCACGTTCAGGTTCAGCGCCTGCAGCGTCTGTTCCTGCGTCAGACCCAGCGCCCGTGCCGCCGCCAGCGTGCTCGCCGCGCCGCCGACGGTTACGTGGTCGAACCGAGGCTTGATGTCCACCGTGTCGCACAGTCGGCAGAACACCTCGTAGGCCAGCACCGTAGACAGGATGAACGTCTTTCCGTTGCCTCCAGCCGCCTCCGTCGCCGACAGCGATGCCGAGATGCTGTCGCTGGGGTGGCCGGACTCGTTGCTGGTATAGCCGTCGTTGAAGTCAAGGTACCGGATGGCCACGCCGTTGGCGAAGGAAGCCAGGTCCAGGCTGGTCTGCTGACCGCTGCCCATGACGCTTACGGGCGCGGTGCTCGACACCATTCCAGCCATCTCCCGCGCCACTCGGGCAGGCTCGCTGCCGTAGCCTCCCAGGGCACATCCGAGGGTATCGATGATGAACCGCTTTGCCAGGAGGACGGTCTCGCCCGGCAGGTCCTCGAACCTCAGCGACGATGCGTAGTTGCTCAACTGCTCAGCAAGGGTGGTCATTCTTCGCCTCCCGTCCTTTCCTTCCGGATGCTCCACCTTGATGTACCGGGCTGCCCCTTAAGCGAACTCCGGCAACACCTCGCGGGCAAACAGCTCCATCGACTTCAGCACCTTCTTCTGGGGCATCCCGCCAAAGGAGAAATTACAGCCCAAATACCCGATTCCCGCGTCCTGCAGGGCGCGAATCTTGGCGATGATCTGCTCCGGGTTGCCGATGAAAGCGCGATGCTCGAACAGATACTCGAAGGACGGCGGAAACTCGGTGCGGTTGCGCCGAAAGTCATCCAGGCTGTCGTAAACCTCGCTGCCCCTCTTGTAGGTGCGTCGCCACTGGTTGACGTCCAGTGTCCAGTTGAGGCCGGGCTCGGAATCGCGCCGGGCCTCCTCCTCGGTCTCGGCAACATAGAAATACCGGAAGAAGGGAATGCCGCCGATGTCCATGGGCTTGCCGGCCTCGAGCGCACCCTCGATCAGTTGGTAACACAGACTCAGACCGTCGCTGGTGTCCAGCACCACGCCGATGATACCCGAGTGCCCGCTGGCCGCCGCAAAGTCCTGCGTCTCGCGGCTGCGGGTGGCCGCAATGTACATGGGCGGGTGTGGCTGTTGTACCGGAGGCGGCACCAGGTTCGCATTGTGCACCTGGTAATGCTTTCCCTCGAAGGTGAAGTCCCGGGTGGTCCACAGCCCCTGGATGATGTGAACCGACTCCTGGAACCGCTCCTGGCTCTCGTCATGGTCCACACTGTAGCCGGCGTACTCGTAGCCCCCCTGTCCCCGTCCGAACCCAGCGTCCAGCCGCCCACCGCTGAGCAGGTCCAGCGTGGCCGTATCCTCGGCCAGCCTCACCGGGTGGTGCAACGGCGGGATGATCACGGCCGTACCCAGTCGCAGCGTCCTGGTGCGGGCCGCGATGTTGGCCAGCAGCATCAGCGACGCCGACCCCAGCCCGTATCGGGAGAAGTGATGCTCCGCCAGCCAGCCGCTGTCGAAGCCCAGTTGTTCGCCGACGACGAACTCCTCGGTGATGTTGTCTACAACCTCCGTGGGCGAGGCATCATTGGGCCAGGGTACGTGAGAAAAGAGGCCAAATTTCATCAATTGAATCCAGAAATTGCAGTTTTCGGGGATAGGGGATAAGACGGCCCATTATTTCACACCCGCGCCACAGCCGCCACTTGCGGGCCTCCGGAGCCAGGGTCTTTTGATTGTTCCCTCTCCCTCCGGGGGAGGGTTAGGGTGGGGCGTTCCCCTGTTGTTTTGGTAAGCGCTGCGAGCCACGTTTTCCTCCTCGCGCTACTCCTCTAGTTGACGGGAGAGGGAAAACTAAAAGACCCCGTCTCCCGCACCTGAGCAGCGCCCGTCTGAATGCTAGAATGGACAGCGCGTTTTACTTTAGCGGAGGGAGTCTCAATTGCCTGCGTTCGTGGTGTACGGGGACAGCTTTCTGGTGCGTCAGCGTATGGCAACGCTGGAAGCCGAGCAAGGCGCAGATGCCCTGCTGGACGCCAACCGCCACAGGATGCAGGGCAACCAGGTCTCCCCCCAAGAGCTGATCGGCGTATGCCAGGCCCTGCCCTTCCTCGACACCCTGCGGCTTGTCGCGGTGGACGGCCTGTTGGCTACTGCTGAGTCGCGCACCGGCGGTGGCCGAGGGCGGCGCGGCGGCGGAGCGGTGGACGACCGATGGCAGCCGTTGATCAATGCCATTCCCCAAATGCCCGAAACAACACTGCTGGTGCTGTCGGACGGTGCCCTGAACGCCAACAATCCGCTGCTCCGTGCCCTTGGTCCGGTCTGCACCGTGGAGGAGCGGACGGCCCCTCGCGGAGAGCAGCTCGCCCGCTGGATCAAGGAAAGCGCGGAGGCCAAGGGCTCGGCCATCAGCCCGGCGGCGATCCGCTCCATGGCGGACCTCGTTGGCAGCGACCTGTGGACGCTGGACCAGGAGCTGGAGAAACTGTCGCTCTACGCCGCTGGCCGCGAGATCAGTGAGTCGGACATACGCCTGATGGTGTCGCAAGTCCGGGAGGCCAGCATATTCGAGGCAGTCGACGCCATGATCGACGGCCGCCCGCAGGTCGCCCTCCGCCTATTGGCCCAGCTCAGGGACGACGGCCGGGAGCCCCAGTACATCATCGCCATGGTGGAACGTCAGCTTCGCCTGCTCGCCCTTGCCCGCGACTCCTTGGAGCGCCGTGTACCGCAGAACGAACTGAAGCGGACGCTGGGAACATCGTCGGATTTCGTGGTACGAAAAACCATGGAGCAGGCGCGGCGCCATTCCCGTGAGGATATCGCCTGGCGCTACGACCGCCTCCTGGAGGCCGACCTCTCCATCAAGCAGGGCCGCGTCGACCCCGACCTGGCCCTGGAGCTGCTGGTCGGCGACGCCGCTCCCCGGCGGTAGATAAGACCTGTTCTTGGTAATTCCGAAGGCGGTTTTGATTTTCCCATATCGTCGATAAAGACTCCGCCTTTACCATTATTCACGACGCTTTCCCTGCCCGTGTCCGATACTGAAGTCCTTAGCAATACCCGTGGAATTCTCTCCGAGATACGTTCATAGGAACTATCTTAAAACTCAGCGCGATGCCTAACCCATCATTCCAGGGAAAGTGGAAATCCGTAGGTTCAAGCATCAAGCTAACCAGAGGTTACTCGTTTTGAAATATTTCGTTGTTTATCAGTGCCCATTCTCTGGTGCTGGGATTGTAGGATACTACGCCCCTGCGCTTTAGGTGCAATTGCGCGTGTCGAAAACGGCGCTTCCATATTCTGCCGTATCGTTCACCCTTGATCATCAAGATTTCACTGTCGTCACAGAGCTCTGGCATAAGGTATTGTACTTCTTGCTGAATTGTCTTGGTAGTCTGAGGCCCTTTGGCTAGTACGAAGTGAATCGCATCCCCGAAAACCGCATGAGCAGTCCGGTCTCCAACCTGAGCGGAAACCATGGCAGGTCGAGCCTGCCGCATTACCTGGTCAAATCTCTGTATTGCGGCTTGGGTCGGCTTCTTGATGACGTCAGACCGGGCTTGGCGAAGTTCGATTTCCAAATACGCCAGCTCATCAATGGTCTGTAAATCCACCGGACTACCTAGACGAGCAAAGGAAGCCATATCATCACATACTTTTCGGACCAACTTCGGTTCCTCGAGCAAGACGCCGTATTCCAAGTTGCTGTCCAACCCCGAGCGGGTAAGGTTGCCGGAAGTCACAATCGCTGCCTTTTCATCAACGACGAATACCTTTGCGTGCAGCGCGGACAGGGCAATCAATCTTGAAAAGGATGAAACCTCTGCCAAGCAGCGTAATGCCGCCAAGTCCAAGGCCGCTGTACTGACAGCCTCGACGTCAAGGTTGGCGAGTGTCAATACATCCACGCCCTCGTGCAGCAGATTGCACAACCAGAAAGCTTCGTCGTACTTGATGAACGGTGCAGCGATGATGACGGATCTTCTAGCAGCAGAAGCTATCTCTGCGAGTTCACCCCGCCAACCACGAGCAAGAAGTTCGATCATACTAACCACTTTGTCTTGCTGAACAACATGTTTGAATTTGCCCCTAATCCTCAGATGTTGAGAGACCTCACGGACACCCACTCCGGCCCTCTCATTCGAATCTCACTGTAATAGAGAACTGCCGGTTCAAAACGTCGCTTCTGCGAATTAATGGCCTCGCAAGGAAAGTGGATGGCTTGAAGAATGAGACGAAAGACACCGAGGCTCACCTACTTGCGACAGGATATACACACCTCTCCACGCAATTCGCAACTTTCATGAGTCCGTACGATGTCATAATGGTGGCTTCGTTTGCTACGAGCGTCGGTTCCGAACAGCCCATTCCCCTCAAGAAAACCGAACATTGGGACTTACCCCGTACATTCGATATGGGACCACTCCTCGGAGTAGACGGCCAGGCTCAGAGTCTCGTCTCTGGCGCATGCGACGCAGTAGACATTCCCGCTCATGTTGTTGCGATAGCTGGCCTCGGCCCGGCAGTTAGCGCACTCCTTGGTGTCTGGTGGGCAGTGGGGCTTTCGTTCAGGGTCGAAGTAGGGATTGAGTTGTGGGTCGTTACGGCCGTCCAGGAACGTCCAGTACTCCCCCGAAGTCAGGGTAATCCGCATTTCTCGCCAGATGCGTATCTTGGAAAACTCGGTGAGTACCATCATCGGAGGCACTCCCTCGCTCATCATGTAGATGGCCTCGCGTATCAGGGCCTGGGCCAATTCCGAGTCCTCCATGTCTTGGAACTTGTTGAAGCAGCACCCAACTATCCTGCTGTATTCATTCGACCAGCCGGTAACGTTGGGGTGAGGTCCGACTTTCACCATCCTCTGGTCACGGTCCCAAGCGATCATGAAATTTCTTCCTAATACTACAGTCGCAGATGCAGGGTGAGGCGTCGTTTGTAATGGCAGATGCGCGCTCTGGCCTGATGGCGCCTCCTCCAGCGGGACCACTCCAGTACCGATTTCGCCGTGGGCGTGGACTCCCAGATCAGGTGGTATAGCAAACGGCGCACCTCGGGAACTGTCAGCGGTATCAGGGTTTCATCCCATTCCCGCTCTCCCCCTTTTTACCACTGCAAAGCGCATTCGCCCGGTTTCGGACCACCGCCAGATAGGCGTGGGCCAGCATCGCCAGGGTGATGTGCCGGTACCAGCCGTCCCATTTCCGCACCTCGTACTGGTCCAGACCCACCTGTCCCTTGGCCTCCTCAAAGCACTCCTCTATGGCCCAGCGGGTTCCCGCGACCCTCACCAGTTCCTCCAAGGCCGTCTCCGCTGGGCCGAAGCAGACGTAATAGGCCAACTCCCCCGGGTTGGCGATGCTGCGCCGTGCCAGCAGCCAGTGGCCTTTGCCCGGCTCCCGCAGGGGACGTATCTCCACGGCAGTCCAGTCGTATATCCTGGGCCCTTTGGTTCCGTCGCCAGCACTGCGCCGGATCCATTCCGATTCCTCAACCTGCGACGCCAGCCGGTCCGCTCTCACCTGGAGGGGCCCCTTTTCCGCCCAGGCCCACAGCCTCTCATTGGTCTTGATTGCCAGCACGTGGGCCACCCCCTGACGCTCCAGCCACAACCGCAACTTGCGGTCGCTGCCGTAGACCTCGTCCCCGGTGAACCAGCCAAAGGGCACGTCTGACTCAACCGCCCGCTCCAGCATCACCTGCGCCAGTTGCCCCTTGGTCCGGAATACCGCGTCCTCCGGCACTCCAGCCTCCCGCCGCCTCTCCCCATCCTCCGCCCACACCTGGGGCAGGTACAGTTCCCGGTCCAGCAGGGTTCTGCCCTTGGCTCCCGCATAGGCCAGGAACACGCCAACCTGGCAGTTTTCGATCCGGCCCGCCGTGCCGCTGTACTGCCGCTGCACCCCAACGGACTTATTACCCTTCTTGAGGAATCCTGTCTCGTCCACCACCACAACGGCGTCGGCATCGCCCAGATGTTCCACGACATAGCCCACAAGGTCATCCCGAACGAGGTTTGCGTCCCACCGGTAGTTGTACAAAAGGCGCTGCACTCCGTCGGGAGTGGCGTCTCCGGCCTGTTCCGCCAACTGCCAGCCGTTCTTGCGCTCCACCGGAGAAATCAGTCCCTTCAGATACTCCAACGCCCGTCGGCGCGGTTCCGAACGGTGAAACCTCCCCGCAATACACCCATGAATCCTCTCAATACCCTCAGCCCACCGGGCCACCTCCAAGACCTCGCCACTGTCCGTTGCCATCCCCTCACCTCACCCACTCCCAAGAGTAGCTCCATTCTACCAACTGCTATCTGCGACTGTAGTACTAAGTACTTGGTGCCAGTCATTGTCCTTCACCTCCGCCGTCCAGGTGTGGGCGCGGTCGATTGGCTTGAAAGCGATGGCCATTGAGAACCTATGCCAAAAACAAACAGATCCAACGCGTTTCATGCTGGAACTTCGTTAGTTCTGCGGTTGCGTAAGGACCCGTCATCAGAATCCTCCAACAATTTGGAGAGGCCACCACCGTCGGATTCTTACAAACTTTGAATGGGCCTCAGTCGTCAACTTAAGGAACAAGTTTCTGTAGGGTTGGCCCCTACCCCGCCTCCTGCGGCACCATGGGGTTGTAGCAGGCCACGTAGTGGCCGTCCTCCGCTTCCGCCAGCCGGGGATGCGGCTCGTGGCGGCACTGGTTGGTCGCCTTGAAGCAGCGGGGCAGGAAGGGGCACTGCTCGCCCATGTTCACCAGGTCAGGCGGGTTGCCAGGCACGGGCTGGATGTTCCGGTCGACATCGTCCAGGCGCGGGAGAGACTGCAACAGCGACCAGGTGTAGGGATGCCGGGCGCGGCGGAACAGCGGTATCACGTCGGCGTGCTCAACCATATAGCCGCCGTAGATCACCCCCACCTTCTTGGCCATAGAGGCCACAACGCCCATGTCGTGGGTGATGAGCAGCACCGACGAGCCCTGCTCTCTCACCAGCCGCCTCAGCCGTTCCAGGATCTCCGCCTGCAACGTGACGTCGAGACCCGACGTCGGCTCGTCGGCAATCAGCAGCCTGGGACGCAGCACGAGGGCAATGGCCATCATCACCCGCTGGCACATGCCGCCGCTCAGGGCGAAGGGGTACTGTCCCATGACCCGCTTCGGATCGGGCAGACCCATCTCGTGCAACATGTCCTGGGCCATTCGGTTGGCGTTTCGCAGCGAAATGGCGCTGTGCTGGAGGATCACCTCCTCCAGCTGCGATCCTACCGGCTCCACCGGGTTCAGGGCCGCCTGCGCGTCCTGGAACACCATGGAGACCTGGTGCCCCCTGAGGCTCCTGATGTAGTCCTGCCCGGCCCGCATGAGATCGACGCCCTGGAAATAGATGCGCCCGCCCAGGATCGATGAGTTGTGCGGCAGCAGGCCCATGATGGCCAGGGCCAGGGTGCTCTTTCCGGCGCCGCTCTCACCGACGACACAGTAGATCTCTCCCTCCTCGTGCGTGAGGCTTATATTGTTCAGGGCGCGAACCGTCCCGGCTGGACTGCGGAACTCAACGGACAGATCTTCGATTTTCAGGGCCTCGGACATTGATGGCGTTCCTTGCAGTTGTTGGGCTTGGCCAATCGCTACCGGGTTGTCGGCCGCAGCTGGGACTGTGAGTTAAGGGACCGGCGCCCGCGGAGGGGAAACCGGCGCACCGGTATCGGGCGAACCGTCAAGTACAACGGGCCGACATTCCCCGCCCCTGATCAGGCGCAGAAGGTCGTCCAGGCACTCCACACGGCCCAGGAACTCGGTGGCCGCCGTACCGATCTGCGCGACCCGGTGGGCATCGCTGCCCGCCACCGGGGGAAGCCCCAGCACCCCCCGCAGGTCATCTGAGTACCGGTTCTGCTCGACGGAGCCGCGCCCGTTGTGGGTCTCGATGGCGTCGCAAAGGTCGAAATACGGGTCGGCGATGGCCCGGTACAACATGCCCGCGCGGGCCTCGGGGTCGCGTCCCGGGTCCTCCAGGAAGCGCCGACGATAGGGGTGCGCGGCAATGAGAATGCCCTGGTCGCGGTCGGCGCAGGCACGGAGGAATTCTGGTTTGTGCATTCCAAACTCGTAGCGGTGCAGCCCGAAGGCCAGCACGTGGCCAGCGTCGGTGTTGATCTCGCTGCCGGCCAGAACCAGGAATTCGTGGTGCCGCGAAAGCTCTCGTACCCGCTCTTCCGGCCAGAAGGCGTCGTGGTCCGTCAGGCAGATGCCGTCTAGGCCCGCCTCCCTGGCGCCCTCGATAAGTTCATCGACGCTCATGAAGCTGTCGTCGGACATGGGATAGCTATGGGTGTGGAGGTCGATGAGCAAAGCAGCAGCCGAGGAACGAAAATGATGCCCAATGATAGCACGCAAACCACTATTACGGAATCCGGCAACCGCTATCGCCAAAGGCCTTCAGCCAAAGCCCATCAATGGTTGCCCATTACTGATTCCAGGGGATGGTGGAAGATCGGGCTCACCGTCAGGTCCCACGGAGTGTTGCATTGGGCGACGTTGGTGGGGTTGCGGTCCGGCTGGCCAGCAATGGCGAAGGGGTGTCGACCGATTCTGGAGCCTCCGGGAAGCGTTGCATTCCGGGGTGGCAGGTGGTTGGTCTAGGGTATCAAGAAGGTAGGAGGGGTGCTATGGAATTGCTGGAGCCAGAGACCTCAGGGGGTGTCGCCCACGGCTCGCCGACACCCGTCCTCTTGCCATCCTCGAGCCCACTTTGGCCATAATGTACGCCAGAAATGACGACACCCGCCCTGCGAGGAGAGCGGGTGCCTGCCCGATTCGTGACTGGAGGAGCAGTATGTAGCAAGGGAGGTTAACGTGGCACCAGATACCCCTCTTCCTCCAGGGTCTCGAGAATCTCCTCGGCGCGCCTTTCCCCGACTTTCAGGCGCCGTTCCAGTACCGAGGTGCTCAGGTTGGGGTTGCGGGCGGCAAGGTCCCGGGCCTTCTCCATCTGGTGTACGTCCACACCATCGTCCTTCTCGTCCTCGTTGGACTCGAGGTAGATGGATGGTACCGGCGGGCCCTCCTGCCCTGCCCAGTAGTTCACCAGCGCCTCGACTTCCTCGTCATACACCAGAGCGCCCTGCATCCTCTCGGGCCTTGGCGATTCCTTGTGCAGGACCAACGCGTCGCCCTTGCCCATGAGCTTTTCAGCGCCCACCGAGTCGAGGATCACCCGGGAGTCGACCTGTCCTGAAACCGCGAAAGCGCAGCGGGCCGGGATGTTGGCCTTGAGCAGACCTGTGACCACGTTGACTGACGGGCGCTGCGTCGCCAGGAGCAGGTGGATGCCGGCCGCCCGTCCCAGCTGGGCCAACCGCACCAGGTTCTGCTCCACCTCGAAACCGGCCACCATCATCAGGTCTGCCAGCTCATCTACGATGAGCACCAGCAAGGGCAACTTGTCCTCGGAGCGCTCGTTGTAGACCTCGATGTTGCGTACCCCCAGCTCCTCCATCTGCTTGTAGCGGCGGATCATCTCGCGGTTGAGCCCGCGGAGTGATTCGGTGACCTCCTCCGCCTCCACGATGACTGGCTGGATCAGGTGCGGAATGCCGTTATATGGGGTCAGCTCCACCCGCTTGGGGTCGACCATCAGGATGCGCAGCTGCTCCGGCGACTTGGTGAGGAGGAAGGAAGCGATGATGGAGTTGATCTGTACGCTCTTGCCGCTGCCGGTGGCGCCTGCGATCAGCATGTGGGGCAGCGCGGCCAGATCAAGTATGACCGGCTCCCCGCCGGTGTCCTGCCCCATTGCAATGGGCAGTCCGCCCTTGCCCGCCACCTTGCGGAACTCCGGCGTCTCAATCACAGCCCGGAGGTGAACCCTGGTCGGAGAGGGCACCGGCACCTCCAGACCAACCAGGGCTGCGCCGGGAACCGGGGCCTCCACCCGCAGGTAGGGAGTCATCAGGGTAAGGGCCAGGTCCTTCTCGCGGGTCAGGATGCTCTGCACCTTGACGCGGCTGCGCTCACCGCCCTCCTCCGAGCCGCGCTTGGGGATCCATCCGGGCGAGAGGCCGAACTGCACCACCCGGGGGCCCGCCTTGATGTCGGTGACCTCCACCCGGACACCGTGGTCAGCCAGCGCCTGCTCTACCTGCTTGGCCATATCCTGGAACTCCTCCTCCGAGGCCCCAAGGGGCTCGGGAGGGGCCAACAGCTCGAGCGACGGCAGCTTCCAGCCTCCGTCGTCCATCTCTTCCGATGACACATCGGGAGCGTTCAGGAATGCCAGCAGGTCTTCCCCTCTCTTGAAATTGACTTCATCAGGTTCGCTGAGGGTATCCGGAGTGTCGGTGAGGGGTTCCGGGTGCAGATGTATGAACGGTTCAGCTGCGGGGTGGGGACGCCGTTCCTGCTCCTTGACTCCCTCTCCTCTGGCCTGGGCCCTGGCCTCCGCCCTCGCCCGCCTGCCCTCGATCATCCGTTGATTGAGGCCGGAGAAAGCGCTTCCCGCGCCAGCAGAGGCCCGGCGAGCCCCGATGTAGGCATATCCTGCTGCCAGTTGGAACCATCGCCAGAGATGGGAGAGGGCGTGAGTGTAGACAGGGCCCACGGAGCGGGGGTACAGCACCAGTGGCACAAACGCCACGATGCCCACCATCTTGATCAACCCGAACGGAAGCAGCGAAGGTCCGCCGACGGCCATTCCCCAGCTTCCAGACAGGCTGACACTTTCCAGCAGGCCGCGCGGGGGAAAGGCGTAGGACAGAGTAGCCAGCGAGAGAGCGACGGCGGCACCGCTCGCCACCCAGGCCCGCCAACGGTAGGCCAGCATCCTGGGCTGGTAGCGGAGTACAAAGAGGAGGGAGGCAGCCCACAATCCAACGGGGGCCCAGCCGTACCCCAAGGCTTGCCAGAGCCACTCGCGGTGGCTCTCGTAGAAGTAGAGGTAGGCGCCACCGATGACTGCCGCCGAGAGGAACACCAAGCCGTCGACAAACACCCAGGGGCTGGCGCGGAACATTTCAGAGAAAGTGGGCGGGGCGGCCTTCGCGGTAGTGGCCATCAAGCGCCTCCTTACCGGTCACGATCTGGCGGCAACCGACACGAAGGGGCCTTCAACACCCTCACCCAAGCCCTCTCCCCAACGGAGAGGACACCGGGGTCTCTTCAGACCTCGGTCACCACGGAGATAATCATAGGCGATCGGCGGGTCGCGTTAGCTATAAAATTTCGGGCAGTTTCGCGCACTTTTGCCTTGAGTTCGCCGTGGCTCGCCGGGGGGCCTCCGTTGGAGGATAACTCCGAGACTATGTGGATGCCCATCTCCTCGAACAGCTTCACCGTCTCTCCATCCTCCATGAATCCGCTGGCGACGGTGAGGGGCTCGCCGGCTGGCGCGAGGGTGTGGTGGTCCACGGTCAGCACCACCACTACCACACCGTCCCGGGAGAGACTCTTGCGCTGGGTGAGCACCTTGCTCTTGGTGTCCCTGCGGGAAACGCCATCCACGAATATCGGGCCGGCCTTTATGCGCCCGGCGGTGGACGCCCCGGCCTCGTTCAACTCCAGCACGTCCCCGTCCTCCAGGACGAATATGCCATCCTTGCCGACACCGAGATTCCACGCCAATTGCGCGTGGGCGTTCAGATGCCTGTACTCTCCGTGGACCGGCACGAAGTAACGAGGCTTGACCAGGTTGAGCACCAGCTTGAGCTCCTCCTGGCTGGCGTGGCCGTGAACGTGCACCGTCGCGATGCGGTCATAGAGCACGCGGGCGCCCTGGCGCAGCAGGTTGTCGATGGTGCGGCTGACCGGCAACTCGTTCCCCGGTATCGGGGTGGCGCTGATCACCACGGTGTCGCCCGCCATGATGCTCACATCGCGGTGTTCCTCGTTGGCGATGCGCACCAGCGCCGACGTGGGCTCGCCCTGGCTGCCGGTGGTCATCAGGACGACCTGTTCCGGCGGCAGATTGCGCGTTGCGTTCAGCGGCAAGAGTATGCCGGGCGGCAGGCGCAGGTAACCGAGCTCGGAGGCCACGTTGATCGTCTCGACCATGCTGCGTCCAACGATGCTGACCTTCCGCCCGTGCCGCTCCGCAGCGTCGACCACCTGCTGAACCCGCGACACCAGCGATGCGAAGGTGGCGACCATCACCCGTCCTGGCGCCTCGCTTATGGCCCGGTCCAGCGCCTCGCCCACCACCTTCTCCGACAGCGTGTAGCCCGGTACCTCCGCGTAGGTTGAATCGGAAAGCAACAGCAGGACACCGGCGGCGCCGTAGCCAGCCAGCGCGGTCAGGTCAAAGGTCCTGCCATCCACCGGCGTGTGGTCGATCTTGAAATCTCCGGTGTGGATCACGGTTCCCAGCGGCGTGCTGACGGCAATTCCCATGGCGTCGGGGATGCTGTGGCAAACGCGGAACCACCGGGCCGCGAAGTGCTGGCCGAACTGGTAGGGGACGCCGGGGTCGATGGGAGTTGAGGTGAATTCCCGTGTGGCCCGCCGTTCCTTGAGCTTGGCTGAGATGAGACCGTGGGCCAATCTCGGCGCGAAGACCTCTGTCGGTATCTGCGGGAGGATGAAAGGGAGCGCACCTATGTGATCCTCGTGACCGTGGGTGATCAGGATGCCACGAATTTTCTCGGCTCGTTCCACGAGGTAGGAAACGTCGGGAATTATCAGGTCCACGCCCAGCATGCCCTCTTCGGGAAACTGGACGCCGCAGTCGATGATGATGATGTCATCGCCGTATTCGAGGGCCATCATGTTCTTGCCGATTTCCCCCAGCCCTCCCAGGGGAATGACTCTGAGCTGTTCTGTTAATCGGGTGTTCATTCCTGTCCAAAGCCTAAAACATCGAAAGTTGGCGCGGGCCGGTGGCCTCTTCAGGTCTGTCCTGACCCGCTACGTCGTCGGGTTGTTCGACGCCGGGTATCTCCTCTGGTTCAGCGGGTGGCGCAGGGGCAACGACAGCGCCGAAAAGGTCCATCTGCGCCACTGGAGCGGGATCGCTGGCAGTCGCGCCTGCGAGGATTGCGGGAGCAACGGTTTGTTCCTGAGCAGGCTCAGGAGCGGTGGCAAGGACGGTGGCGATGGCCCGGAAGTCCTCCACCAACGTGGTGCGCAACTCGGGACGCCGCAGCGCCGCGGCCGGATGCAACACAGGGAAAATCTGGCGCCCGTCTTTCTCCCGCAGCCTGCCACGAGCGCGGGTTACGCTCTCGCCAGGGAAGAACCTGCCCAGCGAGAAGCGGCCCAGGGTGACGATCAATTTGGGATTGACCAGCTCGATCTGCCGCTCCAGGTACTTGGAGCAGGCCGCGACCTCCGGCGGCTGAGGGTCGCGATTGTCGGGAGGCCGACACTTGACCATGTTCGCGATGAACACTTCATCGCGGTTGGTGCCGATGGAGGCCAGCAACCCCTCCAGCAGTTGCCCTGCCGGGCCGACAAAGGGACGCCCCTGCCGGTCCTCGTGAAATCCGGGACCCTCACCGATAAACATCAGGTCCGCGGACGGATTGCCCTCTCCGGGCACCGCATTCGTTCGCCCGCGGTGCAGTGGGCAATCGGTGCAGGCGCGAACCGCCTGGGCCACTCCCTCCAGGCTATCCATACCGTCCTTGCGTCAGGTGATTCGATGCCATCCCGGCCAGCGAGGGATGCAATCCAGGGGACAACGACGACCTGGGGCAGCTTGCCATGCCCCAATCAGTACCGGAATCAGTACCGGGATCCGAGAGAGACAACCCGGTGCCGGCTGCCCAAGGTCGCGGGGATCAGTCGTCATTTATGCCGCGACCTTTTAGATAGGCCACGGCATCGGAGACGGTGGCAATGGAGCCCGCGTCTTCGTCGGGAATCTCCAGAGGGGAATCCTCGGTGGAAAATTCCTCCTCGAAAGCCATAATCAGCTCCACCAGGTCCAGGGAGTCGGCATTCAGATCGTCGACGAAGGACGATCCTTCCTCCACGTCAGCCTCGTCGGCTCCCAATTTGTCTATAACAATGCCTTTGACGCGTTCATAAACTGTGGGCAAGGTTCATCTCCCATCCGGTGCAGCACCGGCGGCGGCCAGTTCCCCGGATTCCAGGCTGGACATAACGGAGCCTAGCACCCCGTTAACGAACCTGGCCGAGCTGTCGCTGCCGAACACCTTGGCCAGCTCCACCGCCTCGTCGATAGCCGCCTTGGGGGGAGTGGCCGGATTATGCAAAAGTTCGAAAATGGCAATTCGCAAAATATTACGGTCGACAATGGATAATTGAGGCACCGGCCACGCCGGTGCAAAACGGCCGATAACGCCGTCAAGTCTCTGCCGGTGGTCACCGACGCCACGGTGCAATCGGTCGGCAAACTCCATGGCGGAGCGATCTATGTCTTCATCGAGCCATCCGTAGTCAGGTCCGGGGGCCCGGTCCTGATTTTCGCCCCAGAACCTTCCGCGGACATCAGCCGCAAAGAGGGACTGCAGCGCTACGGACCTCGCCACACGCCTCGGGTCAGCCGCCTTGACCATTAGAGCCCAACCCCTGGCAAGTTCTGCAGCTTTCAGCTAATCGCGGAAGCCAGTTTTCGAACGGAATCCGGATCGGCCACCGCGGAAACTTCAACATCGCGGTCTATTCGCTTGATCAGCCCAGCCAGCACTCCGCCGGCTCCGAACTCAACGAACCGGCCCACCCCGGAGTCAACCATGGCAATCACCGAGTCCTTCCACTGGACGCATCGACACAGGCCACTGACCAACTCGTCGCGAATTTCCACGCTGGTGGTCAACGGACGGCAGTCGCAGTTGGCGATAATTGGCATTCTGGGTTCGCGGAGGGTAAGCGATTCCAACTCCGAGACCAGGCCCTCCTCGGCCTCCACCATCAGCGAGGAGTGAAAAGCCCCGCTGACGGGCAAGGGGACCGCCTTGCGTGCGCCCCTGGCCGTGGAGAGATCGACAGCCTGCGCAACCGCCATGCGGTCTCCGCTGATGACGATCTGGTTGTCGGTGTTGATGTTGGCCAGCTCCACGCCGGTCTCGGCGCAAATCTGTGCAAGGGCAATTTCGTCCAGGCCCAGGATTGCTGCCATTGTGCCCGGCCGGCTCAGAGAAGCCTGGTTCATCAGTTCGCCCCTGCGGCGAACCAGTCGAACGGCGTCCGGGAAGTCCAGTACCCCGGCAGCCACCATTGCGGTGTATTCGCCAAGGCTGTGGCCGGCGACGGCCCTGGCCTCAGGGGCCTGGGGACCGGCAAATTCTGCCCAGGCGCGCCAGGCAGCGATGCTTACCGTCATTATGGCCGGCTGGGAATTTGCCGTGTTTTGCAGTTCCCCGGCAGGACCTTCAAAAATCATTCGGGACAACGGGAACCCCAAGCTGTCGTCCGCCTCCTCGAAGGTTTCGCGGGCGGCCGGGAATTCCTCCATCAGGCCAAGCCCCATCCCCACCTTCTGCGAACCCTGCCCAGGGAACACGTAGGCCCGGCTATTGTCTGAGATGTTCGTAGCAGCCTCCAAAAAGAGAGACGCAATTTACTTCAGTCTCGAGATTTTAAGACATAATGAGCGGCATATGCAATGCAACCCATAATGACATTATGTCAATTATTTGTTAGCTGACGCACTGCGACGGATGGTCAGGTTGCGCTCGTTTAAGCAGCGCTTTTCCTGCAGGCCCGGGAAGTCTGTTGTTGAAATGTACCCTTCTTGCCAAGGCGAACTCGGTCAATAGATGTGTGCAGTGCTCCGGGTATGCCGTGCAGAAAGTCAGGACTGATTGTCTACCATCTGTCGGCCCCGGTAATATCCGCACTGCGGACAGGCCGTATGCGGTAACTTTGCAGTTCGGCAACGCGGGCAATTGGCGGCGTGTATCGGCTTGAGCTTGTAGGCCGTCATTCGCCGTCCACCCCTGGCCCTAGTCAGTTTTTTCTTTGGTAAGGCACCCATTGTGCAGTATCCTCCCGAGCGCTCCAGATAATGAGAGCGCTCCACCTAGTAAACTAGCAACTTTCCAAATACGATTCCAGGGGCATCGTTGGCTTCGAATACTGGACCTTGGAGAAGATCGCGGCTTGCATTCGGCAGATCAGCGCCGGAACTCACCTGGACTCCCCTGAAAACAGGTCCGCCAGCGCTCCCCATCTCGGGTCGACCGGCTGGCTTTCACATTTGCATTTTTCCACGTTGAAGTCCGCTCCGCATTCGGTACAAAGTCCCTGGCAGTCCGGGCGGCACAGCGCCTTGAGCGGCTCGCATGCGAGAAGGTACTGGCGCAACACTTCGGTGAGATCCAGCATCTGGCTGGTGTCGATGTGCACCACGCCCTCTTCGAGATCCGGGGGGTACATCCTTCGACCCGTCCCCGGATCAACCGTGGGGTAGCATTCCTCCTCCAGGGTCACAGTGGAGACTCGGGCAAAGCCAGCGAGACACCGGTCGCAGGATGCGCCCATCTCGACCTCCAGGTCCCCATAGACCAAGAGACCCTCGTGGGTGCGAAGCAACCTGACCAGACCCGTTGCCTGACCAGCCTCGAGGCCGTCCAGTTCCCCGGACACTGGCTCGTCGAGTTCGAATCGCCTCGTGGAGCCGGTCGGCTCCATCAACAGTTGCGAAACATTATAGAGCATGTTAATCGGCAATTCCGAAATTCGCCACAGTGAATTATAGGTTTTAGACAGACAATGCTGTCAAGGGAGACACCCCGGCGCGAATTATTGGGTGATTCCTGGCGGGACGACAGACCGTCTGAATCTACAGCCGTCCGGTCATGTTTTCCTGAATGAAGCCGACGATCTCGCCGGTCGAAGTGCCTGGGCCAAAAACCTCGGTGATCCCCAGGTCTTTCAGGGGTTGGCGGTCGACCGCCGGGATAATGCCCCCAACAACCACGAGCACGTCATCCATTCCCTGGTCTCCCAGGAGAGTCATAACCTCGGGCAGGATCTCCAGGTGGGCTCCCGACAGGATGCTGAGGCCCAGGACGTCCACATCCTCCTGCGCGGCGGCCTGGACAATCATTTGAGGGCTCTGCCGGATGCCGGTGTAGATTACCTCCATCCCTGCATCCCGCAGGGCGCGGGCAATGACTTTGGCGCCACGATCGTGGCCGTCCAGGCCGGGCTTTGCAACGAGGATGCGGATGGGGCGTTCGTTATTCTGCATTTTGCTTCAATCTTCGAAAGAGGTTCCGCCGCCTATTGCTGGGGCGCATGCGCATGCGCCCCAGTCAGCTATGGCAGGGTTCGCGGCACTAGATAGCGTAATCCTTGATCAACTGCCGCGCAATCAGCAGCCTCTGGACCTCGGAGGTGCCCTCATAGATCGTCGTAACGCGGGCGTCCCTCAGGATGCGTTCCACACCGGCCTCCTGGAAGTAGCCCGAACCGCCGTGGATCTGCAGGGCCTTGTCGGCAACACGGATGCACATCTCTGACGCCATCAGCTTGGCGATGGAGGCCTCCTGCAGGAAAGGCAGGCCGGCGTCCTTGAGGGTGGCAGCGTTCATGGTGACCACGCGCGCGGCGTGAACTTCAGCCGCCATGTCGGCCAGCATGAACTGTACCGCCTGGTGCTGGGCAATGGGCTGGCCGAAGGTATGGCGCTGCTGGGCGTAACGCACCGCGGCTTCCAGCGCCGATTGCCCGATGCCGGTGCTCTGGGCGGCGATGATGATGCGGCTGGAGGTCAGTATCTCCATTGCCTGGTTGAAACCGCGTCCCTCTTCTCCAAGGAGGTTTTCCGAGGGCACCGGAGTGTCCTGGAAGACGATCTCATCCGTCGTGGAGCTGCGCATCCCCAGCTTGCCGTGCATCGGGTTGATAATCAAACCCGGCGAGCCCTTGTCCACGATGAACGCGCTCACTCCCTTATAGCCCTGGCTGCGGTCCTGGGTGGCAAAGACCACGATGTTCTGGGCCACGGACGCGTTGGTGATGAACATCTTGCTGCCGTTTAGAAAGTAAGTGCCGTCTCGCTCAACAGCACTCGTCTGCATGGCGGCAGCATCCGACCCGCCGCCCGGCTCGGTGAGCCCGAACGCTGCGACTCCCTGCCCGCCTGTGAGGGGCGGCAAAATCCGCTCCCTCTGCTCCTCGCTGCCGAACCGGTCGATGGATGCCACTCCCAGCGCCAGGTGGGCCAGCCAGCTCACCGACGCCGAGGCGTCGCCCCTGGCCACTTCCTCTGCCGCAATGGAGACCTGCCGGTAACCGGCCGGCCCGCTTCCCCCGTACTTGATGTCTACCCCCAGACCAGTCAATCCCAGCTCCGCGAACCCTCGCCAGGCGTCCCACTGGAACTCGCCACGTGCGTCGGACTCCTTGGCCTTGGGCGCAATCTCGCGGTCGACAAAGTCCCGAAGGGTGGTCTGGAGCATCTGCTCCTCTTCATTTAATATCAGGTCGGGCATGGTGGTTGCTCCTTAATCTGTTTCATCCCAAACGGCAGAGATTATATCGGCTGACCGCTCTTCAACGATAACCGAGGTTCAGGTGCGGTTGCCGAGCAGCGAGAACACTTCATCCTTCACCCGGCGAAAGGGTCCTGACCTAACAGCATCTGCGCTTTCCGCCGTGAACGATACTGCGTTATATCGCGCATCCAGGCTCAACTGGTATAAATCCCTATAGTCCTCCCAGACGCTGATGAGGAAACGGATTGAACGTATCCGGCTGTCGTGGCTGCGCGGATGTATGCCCTGAGTAGCTAGGAACGCATCAGCGTAATGAAGAGCTGAGTAGAACAGTGCCGTTATCTCCCAATCAGGGAATCGGTTTGGAAGTTCCGCAATGGACTCGGCGAATCCCTCATTGCTCTCAGCAAGGGGCAAGTGCTGATTCAAGGCAGGCATGGCTACCTCTTCCAGACCAAATCGCCGAAACCCCCAATATGCTCTTCCCTACCCTCCTCCGGTAATTCCTGGGCATTCACCAGGCGAAAGCGGTAGGGTTGTTCCTTCACCGCATCCTCAACCTCTCCTTCGGCCCGGTATACCCGGTAGCGAGGAACATCGTCATGGGGAGTGGCCGACAGCACAGCGTACAGCTCGTCATCCACCGACAGCCGCACTTCCACCACCTCCGGGATTTCTTTCACCAGTTCCAGGTACTTGCTCAGGGCCTTGTAATAGACAAGCCCAGGGTTATTGAACTTGTGTAGCGGCATAATCCTCTCCGCCGAGTAACTCTACCGTTCCACCAGATGCTAGAACGCCGCCATCTCCCCCTGCTCTCCGAACACGGTGCGCAGCACGCCCGAAATCTCGCCCAGGGTGCAGTGCGACTCCACGCACTCCAGTATCGCAGGCACCGTGTTGTCCTCGGAGCGGGCCGTTTTCTCCAGCCGCCCCAACGCGGCCTGAGCCGCTCCTCCGTCGCGTTCCCGGCGGAGACGCTCCAGCCTCGCCACCTGCTGGCGGGCGGCCTCGTCGTCGACGCGCATCAACCCCTCCACCGGAGGCTCCTCCGACATGTAGCGGTTCACACCGACGATGACCCGGTCTCCCGACTCAACCTCCTGCCTGTGGCGATAAGCGGCATCTCCTATCTCGCGCATCTGGAAGCCGTCCTCGATCGCGTCTACGGCCCCTCCCATGTCGTCGATGCGCCTTATGTACTCCAGCGCCTGCTCTTCCAGGTCATTGGTCAGGCTTTCGATGTACCACGAACCGCCGAGAGGGTCCACCACGTCCGCAGTGCCGCTCTCAAAGGCCAGGATCTGCTGGGTGCGCAGGGACAGCTGGGCCGATTCCTCTGAGGGCAATGCCAGCGCCTCGTCGCGGGAGTTTACGTGCAGTGACTGGGTGCCTCCCAGGATGGCGGCCATCGCCTGGACCGTGCAGCGGATGACGTTGTTGTCGGGCTGCTGCGCCGTCAGGGAGACGCCGGCCGTCTGGGTGTGAAAGCGCAGCATCATCGAACGCGGGTCCTTGGCCCCAAAACGGTCCCGCATAATGTGTGCCCAGATGCGGCGGGCGGCCCGGAACTTGGCGACCTCCTCAAAGAGGTTGTTCTGGGCCACGAAGAAGAAAGACAGCCTGGGCGCGAAATCATCCACTATCAGCCCTGCGTCCAGTGCCGCCTGCACGTAGGCAATGGCATTGGCAAAGGTAAAAGCCAGTTCCTGAACCGCCGTCGCCCCGGCTTCTCGCATGTGATAGCCGGAGATGCTGATGGTGTTCCAGCGCGGCACGCTTTCCGCACAGTATTTGAAGACGTCCACCACCAGCCGCATCGAAGGCCTGGGCGGATAGGCGTAGGTTCCCCGGGCGATGTACTCCTTAAGAATGTCATTCTGGATCGTCCCGCTGACCTGTCCGGGGGACACCCCCTGGCGGCCCGCTGCGGCGATGTAGAAGCAAAGCAGCAGGGAGGCAGTGGCATTTATGGTCATGGAAGTGCTGACCTTGTCCAGCGGTATGCCGCTGAATAGCGTCTCCATGTCCTCGAGGCTGCAGATGGGGACCCCCACCTTGCCCACCTCCCCTTTGGCGAGGGGATGGTCCGAGTCATACCCGATCTGGGTGGGGAGGTCGAAGGCTACTGACAACCCGGTCTGCCCCTGCTCCAGCAGGTAGCGAAAACGGCGATTGGTGTCCGTCGCGGTCGCGTAGCCGGAGTACTGGCGCATGGTCCACACTCGGCCGCGGAAAGCGCTTGGTTGCACCCCGCGGGTGTACGGAAATTCACCTGGGAAGCCGATGTCCTCGGCGTAGTCGTGCTCGCGGGCAAGAAGGTCTTCAGGGGAGTACAGCGGCTCGATTGGCAGGCCACTGTCGGTCTCGAAGAATTTACGGCGTTCGGGATAGCGGGCGACCGCGGGCTGGAGGGTTTCCTCCCGCCACTGCTGCTTGTCCTTGCTGGGCATTTCGCCCTCCTTAACCATACAAAACCAACCATACAAAACCGTCTCAGCCAGTGTAACCGTAAGCCTATACAGGCTCAAGGCTGGCCCCTTCTGTCGCTAGGGTCTTTTAATTGTCCGTCCAGAAGGCACAATTGATAGCCGCCAGTCCTGTCATTCTGAGCGTAGCGAAGAATCCCACCTAAACAAGGGAGGCCCTTCGCTTCGCTCTGAGCGACAATTAAAAGACCCTGCTTCTGTCGCCGCAGGGCCTTTTCAAAGTCCGGCCGTCATTCCCGCGCAGGCGGGAATCCAGCGCCCCCGCTACCAATACCTCTGGACTCCCGCTTTCGCGGGAGTGACGATTTCTCCTCACCAACAACGCTCGATGACACTTTGAAAAGGCCCTGCTACTGTCGCTGCAGGGCGTATAATACAATTGGCGAAATAATGGAAAGTTTCAGACCACTTTCGAGCCTGATGAACTTTGCACTTCGGAGAGCCGGGTTGCAGGGCGGGAAACTCCAGTTTCAGGGAGGTTGCGAATTTTGGTTTTAGGAAATTTCGGACGCACCATCAGGGACTCCATAACGGGCACCATAAGTGGGGCAGGGAATGTTCTCGAGAGCACCGTATCCGCGGCGCGGGACGTGACGGTTGGAGCCCTTTCCGGCTCCAGGCTCGCGGTGACGGAGCTCCAGGGTCTTGTGGTTGACGTGATGAAGGGCACTATCCAGGCCACCGGCGGCGTGGGAGCGGAGCTTGGCTCCACTGCCAAGGGAGCCGTGATCGGCGTCATCCGTGGCGTGGGCGAGGTAGCCACAGTCACGGTCGGCGTCTGCAGCGACACGGTCAGGGCCGCCATCAAGGGCACCAGCGAAGTGGGAGGCGACGTGGCCACGGTCGCCCGCAGCGCGGTGGAGGGCACTCTGGAAACGACCAAGAGTGTTGGCCTGCGCGCCGAGGACGCGGCTTTCAGCGTGACTCGTGGGGCGATTCAGGGTACGCGGGATGTTGGCGGAGACCTTGGCTCCACCGCGCGGGACGCGGCCAAGGGGGCAGTCACCGGTACGGCAGAGGTCGGCGGCAACGTGCTGCAGGCGGTCGAGGACAGCACCCGCGGGCTGATCCAGGGCGCCGCCGACGTGGGTGGCGACATTGCCTCGGTTACCCGTAACGCAGTCGAGGGATCTATCGAGGCCACCGGCAGCGTAACAGTGCGGCTGCAGGACGCGGCCTTCAGCGCGGCCCGAGGGGCAATCCACGGTACCCGAAGCGTGGGAGGCGACCTGGGCGGCACTGCACGGGACACTATCAACGGCACCATTGACGGTGCCAACCAGATCGGCGGTAACGTGCTGCAGGCCATTGAAGACAGCACCAGGGGACTGATCAAGGGTACCGCCGAGGTGGGCGGAGACGTGGCGGGAGTCGCCAGGAACGCGGTCGAGGAATCCATCGAGGCCGCCAAGCGTATCGGCCTGAGGGCGGAGGACGCAGCATCGGCCGCAGCCAACGGGGCCGTCAGCGCGGCTGGCTCCTTCGGAGAGGCCACCAGTACTGCGGTCACCAACTCGGTGTCGGGAGTCGTTGCCGGGGTGTCCGTCGTTCTCAGGGCTCCCTTCCGCACCCAGGAATCCGAGGAAAAGAAGGACGATGCCTCCTGAAACACCAATCTTCCAGCGGTAACGCCACGTAACAGAAACGCGTAGATAGACGAGACCGGCCGGACCGTTCCGGCGGAACTTTTGGCACCAGCAATGGGGACCCTTTCCGGAGAGTCCCCCATTAACAGCTCTAATATGTTGATGCTTCCTCAGCCACTGACTCACATCCGCAAACGGTTTTTTTCTGCGGGAAGGCAGTCCGCGAGAACTTCCACCCCCGAGAGCCATTGGCGCCCGCGATTGCGCGTCAGGATGCGGTGGCTGAGGGTCAAGCTCGCCCCGATGCCGGGAATGGAACTGGCTAGGCGCGCCTGGCTGGAACTGGGCGACGACCATTCGGTGGACCTGGCGGCGTCGATCGCCTACTACTCCGTTCTTTCTCTCTTTCCATTGGCCATTGGGCTGGTGAGCCTGTTCAGCTTCGTGATGGAAGCCGACGTGGTCGAAGAGGAGGTCAACCGGTTCTTCCACACCTACCTGCCCGGATCGCACGGAATCCTGGAAGCCAACGTGGAGTCGGTGCACAACATCCGGGGTGTACTTGGGATTCTGAGCCTCCTCGGTTTGTTGTGGTCGGCCAGCCTGCTTTTCGGTGCCGTCACCCGGGCGGTAAACCGGGCGTGGGACATTGAGCAAGACCGGCCGTTCTATGTCGACAAGCCGCGGCAGATCTTTATGGCGCTCTGCTTGGCGCCGTTTTTCCTGCTGTCGGTTGTCCTGTCCTCCGGGTTGCAGTTCATCGGTAACGAGGGAATCCCCGTATTGGGCGGTCTGGCATTCCTAGAACACAACGTCTTCAACGCCTTGGCCAGGCCCGTGCCGTTCCTGTTCACCTTCCTGATATTCCTGTTCATATACAGGTACGTCCCGATGACCAGGACGTACTGGCGCTACATCTGGCCCGGGGCGCTAGTCGCCGCCCTGCTCTTCGAGGCGGGCAAGAGCATTTTCATTTTCTACCTTGACCACTATGCCATTTACGAAAGAATTTACGGCACGCTGGCCTCGGTAATTGTGCTCCTAGGCTGGGCCTATATTTCGGGGTTCATCGTGGTCATTGGCGCCGAGGTTTCCTCGGAGTACTATCGGCTGCGGCTCGGCGCTCCGAGGGGCCGCCCAGTAGCCTACCGCCGCCGCAGGAAGTCTGCCCGACGCAGGCTACCAAGGTAGAACCTCGGAAACCGTCCCTGTCAACCATCCCGGTTAGTTGCAGCCTCATTCCCACGCTCGATATACTCGGCTTGGCACGGTTCCATCGCTTGTCTGACTCTTTGCCGCTGACCTGCCTCGGGAGCCCCAACTGCCCGGTCATGGTCCGCACCTCATTCAACCCGTCAGGACGGAATGCGCTGTGACGTCTCAACCATCCACCCAGACATATATCGGAGCACCCATTCTCAGGCGGGAGGATGTGCGGTTCGTCACTGGTCGCGGCCAGTACCTGGACGACGTTCCTATGCCCGGAATGTTGCACGCGGCCATACTCCGGAGCCCCCACGCCCACGCCCGCGTACTGGGCATCGACACCTCGACGGCCCTGGCTCTCGATGGGGTGGTGGCGGTCTTCACCTATGCGGACATGGCAGAATATTCCAAACCGATTCCCATGCGCGTCTTCCCGCTGCCAGGGCTGGAGGACTTCCTCCAGACACCTCTCTCCCCGGACACCGTACGCCACGCAGGAGAGGCGGTGGCCGTGGTGGTGGCCGACAGCCGCTACATCGCCGAGGACGCCCTGGACCTCATCGAGGTCGATTACGAGCCCCTAGCTGCCGTGACCAGCGTGTCGCAGGCGCTGACCGACTCGGTGCTGGTGCATCCGGCCAACGGCACCAACCACGCCGGTTCGGCGGAGATCAATGTGGGCGACGTGGAGGCCGCCTTCCGGGATGCCGACTACGTTCGCGCCGAGGAGTTTCAAACCAACCGCCACACCGCCAACCCAATGGAAACTCGTGGGCTTGTCGCCAGCTACGACACCTCCGACGGCCACATGCGCGTCTGGGGGCCAACCAAGGTTTCCCACACCAACCGGACCATCCTGGCGCGCCACCTCGAAATCGACGAAGAGCGGATCCACTTCATCGAGCCCGACGTCGGCGGCGGATTCGGAGTGCGGGGCGAATTCTACGCCGAGGACTTCCTTATTCCCTTTGCCTCTTACAAGTTGGGCCGCCCGGTCAAGTGGGTCGAGGACAGGGTGGAACATCTCGCCGCGGCCAATCACTCCCGCGAGGTGCTTTGCCGTGTTGAGATAGCGGCACGCAACGACGGCACGTTGCTGGGACTGCGGACAACCGTTTATGGAGACATGGGCGCCTACATCCGGACCCACGGCAGCGTGGTACCGGCTCTGACTGCTGTGATGATGACAGGCCCCTACCGCATCCCCAATTTCCAGGCCTCCGTCAACTGCGTGATGACCAACAAGATGGGAGCGGGCACCTATCGCGCCCCAGGGTTCTTCGAGGGCACTTTCATCCGCGAGCGGCTGCTTGACATGGTTGCCGGAGATCTCGGGCTGGATCCGGCGGAGTTGCGCCGTCTCAACCTGATCACAGCCAGTGAGATGCCCTACGACGCAGGTCCCACCCGTCTCGACGGCCGGAACACGGTCTACGACAGCGGCGATTATGGCAGCGCTTTCGATCGAACACTGGAGCAGATTGGCTACGAGCAACTGGCCGCCACGCAAGGCCCGGACGAGCAGGGGCGGTACCACGGCGTCGGCATCGCGTCTTACGTCGAGCCCACCGGGTTCGGGCCATTCGAGGGGGCGCGGGTGCTGATCACTGCGGAGGGCGGCGTCGACGTCTATCTCGGCATCACCACAATGGGACAGGGACACGAGACCGTGATGGCCCAGATCTGCGCCGACTCGCTGAGCGTCCACTTTGAGGACGTCACCGTTTTTCACGGCAGCACGGACTATATCCCGGCCAGCATCGGCACCTTCGGCAGCCGCGCCTCGGTTATGGCCGGCAGCGCCATTCATTTGTCCTGCCAGACCCTCAGGGCCCGTATCCTGTCGCTGGCCGCCAGCTACCTGGACACGGCGCCGGAGGTACTGGACCTGAGGCACGGCGTGGTCGTAGTCCAAGACAGCCCCGAAGACCAGCGGCAACTGACGCTGCAGCAGGTCGCGGCCCTCGCAGAGTCCCAGCGCCGGTTTGACGACCCGGACACCGCCCTCGACGCAACCGAGTATTTCCGCATCGAGGAGTGGACCTACTCCTACGGCAGCCACGCCGCCCACGTCGCCGTAGACCCGGAGACCGGCAAGCTAGAAGTATTGCGGTACATTGTGGTTGAGGACGTGGGGCGCTGTATCAACCCGCTGACAATGCACGGGCAGTCTGTGGGAGGCGCCGCCCAAGGCATCGGAGGAGCAGTTCTGGAGGAGCTGGTCTACGACAGCAGCGGCCAGCTTGTCTCGGGGACCTTGATGGACTACCTGCTGCCCACCAGCCAGGACATACCGGATATTGAGGCGGTGATAACCGAGGAGGCCCCCTCGCCTCTCAACCCTCTCGGCGTCAAGGGTGCGGGCGAAGGGGCGATCCTGGCCACAGGCGCCGCCCTGGGTAACGCCGTCGCCAACGCTCTCGCCCCGTTCGGCGTCCGGGTGAACAGCATGCCCCTGAGCCCGGACAACATTCGGCGCTGGATTACGGAAGGGCGGGAAAGGCAGGCCTAGGCCGGTTATCCCAGCACGGCGATCGCCTCGATCTCCACATCCAGACCCGGCTCCGCCAGTGCGCTGATCTCGATCAGCGAGTTGGCAGGGTACTTGCCCTCAAAGAATCGCTGAAACAGCTCCGTCTGCTTATCGGCGTTGCTGGTCCAGTCACCTATGCTGGTGACGAAGCAGGTGATCTTGGCGATGTCCCCCGGGCTGCCTCCCTCGGCTTTCACCACTCCGACCACCCGCTCCAGGGTGGCCTCCAGCTGTTCCATCAGCGACTTGCCTTGGGCCTCAGAACCCCGCGCCGTGCAGCCCGACACAAAGAGCAGGTTGCCCGCACGTGTCCCCCTGCTGTAAGTGGGACCGGCAGGCGCGATATCCGGATAATCTCTATGTTCGACAGCCATGTGTTGCCTCCATACGTCGAGTAATGATTATATTCCATTGTGCTGTTGGCACTTGTATCTTTGTGCGGGGTGCATCTGCCCCAATTGCAGTGCTGGAAAACGTGCTTCGCCTGTGCCTTCGCCTGGCGAGGCATTGGCGCATGTGCTGACTCCGAACCTATAATAGCGGCAATTCCCCGGAAATTCCTTGGCGAATGGTTTTGAGGTCTCCTTAAGGCAATGGACGAGGGCCACCTAGCAAGTCACCTGTTCGTCGACCTCGTAACGGTCGTCATCGCCGCCTTTCTCGGCGGCGTTATAGCCCGCGTCCTCCGGGCTCCACCCGTGCTGGGCTACTTGGCTATGGGCATGATCATCGGCCCCTACGTTGCCGGTCGCACCGGCGATGAATGGCTGCATTTCGCAACGGTGGCCGATGTCTCCACAGTCCACAAGCTGGCGGAGATCGGAGTAGTGCTCCTGGTTTTTGCCATCGGCATCGAGATTTCCTTCCGGGAGCTGGTCAGTCTCGGAAAGGTGATTGTTGTCGGCGGCCTTTTCCAGATCGCCGTCACCGCTGCCCTGCTCACTCCCATAGGGTTGTTGCTGGGCTTGGACCCCACTACCGCCATCCTCCTCGGGATGGTTGGCGCCCTCAGCAGCACCATGGTGGTGCTCAAAACCCTGACCGACAGGGGCGAGATCCACAGCCTCCACGGCCGCCTCTTGACGGGATTCCTGCTGATGCAGGACCTGGTGTTCATTCTGATGATCGCCATGCTCCCTGCGCTGGGTGGCAGCGGCGGGATCGAAGTGCTCAAGGAAGCGGGATGGGGGGTACTGAAAACGACCATCGTCATCGGCGGAGTGGCGTTACTGGGGATCAAGGTAATGCCCTTGGTAATGAGCCGCATCACCGTGTTGGGTTCCCGGGAGGTTTTTGTCCTCATGGTGATGGCGATAGTCTTTGCCATCTCCGGCCTCACCAACTTCGTGGGCCTCTCCGCCGCCCTGGGGGCCTTCGTCGCGGGACTGTTGCTCAGTGAATCCGACATCGGCCACTGGGCGCTTGCCGAGGTGGCTCCGTTGCGGGATATATTCGCCGCACTTTTCTTTGCCTCCCTCGGGATGCTGACGGATCCCGTGTTCATATTCGACCACTACGGCACGGTGATAGCCGTAATCGGCAGCGCTGTGGTCATCAAGTTCCTGGTAACCGCAATCATCGTCCGTGTCTCCGGGTATCTCCCCAGCACGGCCCTGCTCACCGGAGTGGGGATGGGGCAGATCGGCGAGTTCAGCTTCATCCTGGTGGCAGGGGCCCTCACCCTGGGAGTGGTCGATCAGGAATTCCATTCCCTGATCGTCGTCTCCGCCGTACTGACCATGGCTGCTGGGCCTCCAGTGATATCCGGCGGCTCCCTCCTGGTGACGAGCATGAGCCGCCGTTTCCGCGTCCTGCGCCCTTATCGCATCGGTGACCCCCACGCCGAGGAAAGGCCCCGCCAGACCTTCGGACACGTGGTCATCTGCGGCCTCGGGCGCGTGGGCTCGCTGGTCGCCCAGGAACTGCGCCAGCACGATGTACCCTTCACCGTCGTCGACCTCGACCCGCGCACCCTCGACGAATGGCGGGCAGAGGGCTACCACACCGTGCTGGGCTCATCCGATCGGGAGGAGGTCCTCCGCGCTGCCAGGGTGCCCCAGGCCGGAATGCTGGTGGTGACCACAGGTGATCCCATATCGGTCGAGATGACCGCATTCCATGCGCTGCAGCTTCAGCCCGAGTTGGACATCGTGGCTCGCGTACGAGCGCGTTCGGAGGGAGAGGACCTGCAGCGCATGGGAGTCCAGGAGGTTGTCTGGCCGGAAATGGAGGCAGGCCTGGAAATCGTACGCCACTCTCTCTCCCGCTACCAGACGCCGGAATACGAGGTCGACCGCGTCATCTACCAGTTGCGAGAGAGACTCAGCTTCTCGGTCCCTAACGACTCCCGCGCTGTCCACCGGGCCGCCACCGACGGCAGCCAGCCCTCGGTGAATGGCAGCGGCGAAGCCGACGAAGATCGGGAAGACACGTCCTCCAACGGGTCAAAGTCTCAATCTGCAGGGTCCCCGTCCAGGACCACCCGGCCCGGCGCCCGGCGCCTCCGCGACTGATCAGCGGCCCGGTGTGGCGTTTCTTTTCGGCCGCTTTTCTGCTTGGCCACTCGTCATTCCCTGCAAATAACGTCGTCCTCAAAAAACCGGCAACGGGTATTCATGACCAAGAAGCGCGCAGACCGGAAATGAATTCTGCCCTCTTGAAACAGAACAATGTCGCCTGACAGGACGATTGCAAAGTCGCCATAAAGCCGTTTGTGGTGAGCCTGTCGAACCATCAACGGCTTCTGAACACCCGTCCTTCGACAAGCTCGGGACTAAGGGATTGAATGCTCGGAATGACTTTGCCATCGTCCTGTGGCGCCGGACAGGACGATTGCATTTGGAGGAGCAACCCTTGCTCACTGGCTGAGTGAACCGTCATTCCCGCGCAGGCGGGAATCCAGTGGACGGAAGTCGGGGGAAATCGCGTTAATCACACGCCTGATAGGCCCTTCCAACTCGATGGAGAATGCACTCCGAATGACCTGGATTCCCGCCTGCGCGGGAATGACGAGCTAGAAAAGTCAAATGCAATCGTCCTGTGGCGCCGCTCTAGGGTCTTTTAATTGTCCGTCCAGAAGGCACAATTGATAGCCGCCAGTCCTGTCATTCTGAGCGTAGCGAAGAATCCCACCTGAACAAGGGAGGCCCTTCGCTTCGCTCTGAGCGACAATTAAAAGACCCTGTGGCGCCGCTCGTGAAACTGGATTGCAGCGCCACGTGGGTCTATAATCGAAGAGGCAGCCCAATCGGCCTGCCTGCCTCTGGCGGGTGTAGCTCAATGGTAGAGCTCTAGCCTTCCAAGCTAGTCACGTGGGTTCGATTCCCATCACCCGCTCCAACACCCACAAGCCATTTTCTGGGCACAATCTGGTAAGAGGGTGTGGGACAAATATCTGCCGCCAACTCGTCATTCCCGCTTTCGCGGGAATCCCGGGGCTCTGACGATGACTGGCAGGACTGAGACCTGGTGAAAATACATTTGTCACACACCCTATAAGAGTGAAGGCCCCGGCAACAATTGCCGGGGCCTTGATTATTCTCGGGATCGCCGTCCAGTAACAGTCAGGGGCTTTAACTCGCAGCAGCCAGCAGCTCCCGCGCGGCCTGGCGTACCGCGGGCATATCCAGCACCGCCTCCAGCAGGCCCTCCTCGTTTGGCTGGAAGGCCTCCGGCTGGTGAAAGGTCAGCACCAGGTGCGCCAGGGTCTCGTCCCTCCTGCCGTCCGGTATTGCTACCGGGTCGCCCTCATCGTCCAGCGCCAGTCCGATCTCGGCCGTAATGATTTCCCGTTCCACGTGATTGCGCTGGATTTCCGACACCTTGCCCAGGTGTCTGCCGAGGTAACAGCCGCCGAACTGCATTATCTCGCTGTTGCTGCCCTCAAAGTCTCCCACGCGCTGGTACTTGGGTTCCAGCTCCCACTCGTTCATGTAGTCCCGGACCTCTTGGTCCTCCGAGTTGGGGCTCTCAAGGTCAAACACCAGGATGACCCGGTACATGAAGAACTCGGCAGGTTCCACTTTGATGAACATGTTTGCCCTCCCGTTGTGCGTCTGGAGACGGTGTGTCCGGCGAAAAATTGACGCCGGCGCAAGGGCCGGCTGTCAGGCTAGTCAGGTGCGCTTATCTCCCCGACGCTCGCAGCACCCGGTCCACGTGCTCCGGTTCCTGCGGCAGGGCCCCGGAGTCGACGGCCCGCATGGCCTCGATCACCGCGTCGTTGAACGGGGTGGGGACGCCCACCTCGCGGCCCTTCTCGGCGATGAGACCGTTCATGAAATCGATCTCGGACCGGCGGCCCTTGTACACATCCTGCGCCATGGACGCCAGCCAGTTGACCCGGCCGCCGCGCGCTGCCAAGAACGCATCAAGCTCCTCGTACACATCGCCCTTGTCGGCATCGGCCCAGGTCTGCGCCGGAAGACCGTTGATATCAACAACGTCCAGGCCCATGGCCAGCCCCACCTGCGCACTCTCCTTGCAGAGGTGGATGCGTATCTGACGGCAGCGCGGGTCCTCCGCCATCTCCTGTGAGCCCAGGCCGGATGATGCGGATATGGCGTTGCCCATTCCGTTCTGGCACAGCTTGGCCCAGCGCTCCCCAAACAGGTTGTCGCTGGGATAGGAACCGTCTATGCAGTCAAGGAGGGCGGCCACTTTCTCCGACCTGGGAGACTTCCGCTCCTGGTACTCGCCCACCCGGAACACATGGTGGCCATGGTCGCGGCCCACGGCGCCGCCACGCGTAACGTGCCCAGGCTCCCACAGCGCGACCTCGATGTGGGAGGCAATGCAGCCGACCGTGCGCTCCTCGCCCACGATCCCTGCGATGATGGGATCGTTCCAGCAGTTTTGCAGGGACACGAGGAATCCATCATCCTTGACGTACCGGCGGATAAAGTGGGTCGACCACTCGGTGTCGTATGACTTGACCGAAACGAACACGAAATCGAACGGTTCGGTGATGCCCTGCGCCTCGGTCAGGTGCATGCTTTCACGCCTTCACCGGCACGGTGAACGGCCCTTGGCTGCCCGTGACGTGCAGTCCGTCGGAGCGCATCTTTTCCACGTGTTCCGGCCACATGTCAATAAAGGTGACGTCCTCACCCTCGCGGCTCAGAAACGCGCCCACGTAGCTGCCCAGCGCGCCCGCGCCCATGATGCCGATTCTGTCGCCCATCCTGTGGCCTCCTATTTGGCTGGCAAAGCCTGGCGATTATGTGGATCCGCGGTTACCCGGTCAGCGTTGCCAGCCGGGCATTGGCGATGTGGGAAAGGGCCCGGATTTCATCCATGGCCTTCTGGGGCACCGGATCATCCAGGCCGATGACCATCATCGCCTGGCCTCGGAGCTGGATCCGTCCCACGCCCATGAAGCTGATGTTGATGTTGTGCCGCCCCGCAATGGTGCCAACGGCCCCGATGGAGCCGGGCTGGTCGCGGTTGTCCACGAACAGCAGGTAGGGTGTGTTGGGAACGATGTCCATCCAGTAGTCGTTGAACTTTACGATGTGGGTCTCGTTCCGCATTGAGGTAGCGGCCAGGGTCAGGCTGCCGCTGGCCGTCTGCAGGGTCGCAGATATGAGGCTTGCATACTCCCGCGACACCCGGTTGCTCTGGTCGGTCACGCTCCACCCGCGCTGTCGCGCCAGTACCGGGGCGTTGATCAGGTTGACGTTGACCGTGCTCACCGGAGCCAGCAACCCGGCCAGCACCGCTGCCTGCAGCATCCGGCAGTCGTGGTGCGCGATCTCGCCCTCGTAGCTGACAGTGACGCCGGTGACCTGCCCCTCGGAGAGGAAGCCCAGCAGCTTGCCAACTATTGATGCGGCCGGAATAAATGGAGCCAGCACTTCGTGTACTTCCGGTGCGACGAAGGGAGCGTTCACGGTGTTGCGGGCCGGTTCGCCCTTGAGCACCGCCAGCACCTGCTCCGCCGCCTCGATGGCGACCTCTCGCTGCGCCTCCCGCGTTGACGCACCCAGGTGAGGCGTCACGATGGCCTTTGCGTGCGCAAGCAGTGGGCTAGGGTCGGGTGGCTCTTTGCTGAAAACGTCTAGTGCCACTCCGCTCAGTTGTCCGGATTCCAGCCCTGCCAGCAGCGCGGCCTCGTCTACGAGCTCGCCCCTGGCCACGTTGATAACGCGGGCGCCGGGCTTGATGATTTCGATCTGACGCATCCCCAGCATGCCCCGCGTGCCCTCGGTAAGGGGCGTATGCAAGGTAACGAAATCAGATTCGGCCAAGAGATCCTCCAGCGGATGCAACTCCACGCCAATCCGCCGGGCATAGTCGGGCGCCACAAATGGATCGTAGCCCACGAGCCGCATCCCGAAGGCCTGCGCGCGGCGGGCGACCTCAGTGCCCACCCGGCCCAGGCCGCAGATGCCCAGGGTCTTGTCGCGCACCTCCACTCCCATGAAGGCGCTGCGACGCCACTCGCCCGACTTGAGAGAGTGGTGCGCGCCAGGGACGTTGCGAGCCAGCGCCAGCATGAGGGCAATGGTATGTTCCGCCGCCGCTACGGTGTTTCCCGTGGGAGCGTTTACCACGGCAATGCCCGCGCCGGTTGCTGCTTCCAGGTCGATGTTGTCCACCCCGATGCCGGCGCGGGCGATGACCTGCAGGTTCTTTCCGGCCTCGATAACCTCTCTATTGACCTTGGTCTCGCTGCGGACGACGAGGGCCTGATAGCTCCCCACGGTCTCCAGCAGCTCTGCGGGTTTCATACCCGTCTTGACGTCTACCTGGGCCTCCGTTTCCAGCAGGGAAACCCCCTCGGGGCCAATGGGATCGGATACCAGAACTTTGAGCATATTACGGGAACCTCTACATTGCCTGCGGGCTGATACGGCCTAGCCATTCGGCCCGGCCCTCCGCTGCGGATTAGTGCCTTCAATATAGCACAAGCCCCTTGGAACCGTGGCTGCAGGGGCCCACAGGCGACCCTCCATTCCTTGACCCTAACTGGGCGCACAGGTAGGATAGGTTGGTGCGACTGAGGGCATTTCCGCTTGCTAAGGAATGACTGTGAGCGACGAAAAAAAGAGCATAAGCATCGACCTAGATGCAGAAACAGAACAGTTGTTACATGATGCTGCCGCCCTTAGTGGAATGGGCCCTCAACAGTTTTTTCTTGCTGCTGCCAGAGCAAAAGCAGACTTGGCGATTCTACTGTCTGGAAAGGAGTGCCCGACCGAGGGAGAAAGTACCACAAAGGCAAAAGACCGGTGGTTGCCCATCTTCGAAAAATCGGAACCCGCAAACGATCCTGATGACCCCACCAGGAAGATTAAGTTCGTTTGGGAGGTTAACGGCGAGGGAATGGTGCGGTGGGGAGTGAAGAACACTCGGGAAGAATCCCTGAAGGCCCTGGAAAGAATAGCTATCCTTCGGGAAGAGCTGTTCCAAGGTCGAGTCAGTTCCACCGACTCCGCTGACTTAATTCGCGAGGCGCGGGAGGAAAGGCACCGGGATATGGAGGGGAATGATAATACTTGATGCGAGCTTGGCAGTTAAGCTGTTCGTTGTCGAGGTATTCACTGCTCAGGCCATCGCCTTGTTTCGTAGTTGGAAAGCAGCGGGAATCGAGTTAGTAGCCCCTGATTTTATGCCCTCCGAGTTCGCTACTGCTCTTCGCAAGAAGATACGGGAAGGGATTCTTTCTGACAATGGAGCTAAACGGTTGATGGGAGAATTGTACGAAAACGGCATAGATTTTCGCCCCTCCCGGCCCCTGCACAATCGCGCCATAGACTTGGCGGTGGAACTGAACCAGCGACTGGCATACGATTCTCACTATTTTGCCCTTGCCGAATCGCTGGACTGCGAGTTCTGGACCGCCGATCGGCCGTTTTTATCGAGCGGCGCGTGGCCGCTATCTCTCGTGTCCAATGGATCGGAAACTACAATCCGTGATGTCAGATTGATTTAGGAGACGATAGCAATGTTCCTGATGCGGTTTACCGAGCGGGCCTATACCAACTATACCGAAGAGGCTGTCCGCAACAGCCCCAACGAGGCCGTGCGGCTCACCTTCTCCAACAGCAACTTCGACCCCATGGTCGGCTCGCGCCAGTACAACGAATACCTCGACGAGTATGAGTACTGCGAGGAGGTCGGGTTCGACGGCCTGATGCTCAACGAGCACCACAATACCCCGACCTGCCTCGGCGCCACCATGAACCTCGAGGCCGCCATCCTCGCACGCAACACCAAGACTCCCAAGATCGTGCTGCTGGGTAACCCGTTGCCCGTCTTCGACAACCCGCAGCGGCTGGCCGAGGAACTGGCCGAGATCGACATGATCTCCGGCGGCCGGCTGGTGTCGGGGTTCGTGCGCGGCACCGGAGTCGAGAGCCTGGCCGCCAACGTCAACCCGCTGTTCAACCGGGAGCGGTTCGAAGAGGCCCACGACCTGCTGATGAAGATCTGGACCACCCCCGGACCCTTCCGCTGGGAGGGCAAACACTATCACTTCCGGGTGGTCAACCCCTTCGAGACGCCCATCCAGAAGCCGCACCCGCCCGTCTGGATTCCCGGTCTGGGCAGTCCGGAGACGCTGGTCTGGGCCGCTGAACGCCACTACCCCTACATCTACTTGGAGACCGACCCACAGGGCACCCAGGACATGATGTCCATCTACACCGAAACCGCCCGCGAGAACGGATACGAGCCTGGCCCTGAGCATTTCGGATACCTGTGCCGCATACACGTGCAGGACACCGACGAGAAGGCCTACGAGTCGGCCAAGGGGTTCCTTACCGGCAACGTGGGCGTGGGCCGCGTCCCGATGCCCCGCGACTACATGATGCCCGTCGGCTACAGCGGCAGCGTCAAGGACCCCCGCGTCGCTCGATACCAGGGCCGCGTCCGTAAGGATCCGTTCCTCGGCCTCGGTCTTGAGACGGCCACCTACGACGAGATCCTCGCTTCCAACCGCTGGGTAGTGGGTAGCCCGGAGACCGTGGTCCGCAAGCTGCGCGACGTGCTGGGGCAGCTGCGCCCCGGCATCCTCGGCGTTTGGACCAACGACGGCGATACCACCCACGCCGACACCATGAACTGCCTGAAACTCATGGGCGAAGAGGTCCTGCCCGCCCTCCGTGAAATCGGCGAGGAACTGGAGCTCACCGACCCGTTCCAGAGGGCCCCGTAAGGACTATTAAACGCCGAGAGCACAGAAGACGCGCAGAGATAACAGTCCTCAACGAAACCTCTGCGTCCTCTGCGTTAGAATCTCTGCGCTCTCTGCGTTGAAATCTAATACAGGAGAACAACCATGCCCGCGTTCACCGAGGAAACTATTGATGTCGGCGGAGTCGGAGTCAACACCCTGAAGGGCGGCAGCGGCGACCCGCTGCTCCTGCTCCACGGCGCTGGCGGCAACTCAGGATGGCTCAAGTTCGTTGACGCTCTGGCCGAGCACTACACCGTCTACTACCCGTCCCACCCCGGCTACGGGAAGTCGCCACGCCCCGAGTGGCTCGAGAGCATCCCCGACATGGCCGCCTTTTACACTTGGTACCTCGACACTCTCGGACTGCAGAACGTCCGCACCATCGGCTTTTCCATGGGCGGCTGGATCGCCGCCGAGCTGGTCGCCACCTGCACCAACGCAGTGGGTAAGCTCATGCTGGTGGGCGCCGCTGGTGTGAAGCCGCGCGAGGGCGAGATCACTGACATCTTCATCATCAGCCCGGCGCAGGTGCTGGAGTTGCAGTTCCATGACACCAGCCAAGTTCCCGACTACTCCGCCACCTACGGCCGCGAGCTCAATCCCGACGAGCAGCTCACCGCCGACCTGAATCGCGAGATGGCGGTTCGCCTCACCTGGAAGCCCTACATGCACGACCCGCGCCTGGCCGGCGGGCTGCTCAAGCGGGTCAAGGTTCCCACCCGCATGGTCTGGGGACGTCAGGACGGCATCGTCCCGGTGGAGTGCGGCAGCTTATACCAGGAGGCCATCCCCGGCTCCGACCTGGTAGTCATAGAGAACTGCGGCCACTCCCCGCAGGTGGAGAAGCCCGACGAGTTCGTCAAGACCGCTCTGGAGTTCCTGGCCTAGCCTGGGGACGACGAAAGGCGACATTTGTGGCGGCGGCTGGATCTTTGCTGGCCGCCGCCTTGAATTTCCCGGAAAAAGATGGAAAGCTCACCAGTCGTAACTTTCCTGTACCGCCAATGCCGGGTGGCTTACAATTGGGCCATCTGAAGTGCGAGCGTTGCGAAATGAAACCCCGGAAACTGCCCCGCAAGGTTGAGGAAATCGTTACTGAAGAGGTCAGCAAGGACTTCCGAAAATACTTCGGCGACGATTTCAGCGTCGGCCCGATTCTGGTCAAGACCGACTACCAGCCATTCCGAGAGCCTCATCCAGAGCAGTCGCCATACATCGCAGTGTCGGTAGTCTACGAAGGCGACCTGAGCAAGGCCCCATTACTGTGGCGAGGAGACGTGTCCATTCGCGTCCAGGGTAGGTTGTACGAAGAGGACATAAGAGTCTATGCCTTCATAGACTACGTGACAAAAGCCAAGTGGCAGAGCGGTGAGTGGCAGCCACCCAGGAGTTGGGAGGATTGGTAAGCCCAAACGACCTGATCGCCACCGCCAGGGAACTCGCAGGAGTCGTGGGCGGGCCACCGCCCCGGCAAGCCAATCTCAGGAGGGCCGTAAGTACTGCCTATTACGCGCTATTTCACTGCCTTGCCGAGAATTGCGCTGATATGCTGGTTGGCCCCAGTGGGACCGGCCGCAGAGAATCAGCCTGGCAGCAAGCATACCGGGCATTGCAGCACGGAACTCTCAGGGCTCGTTGCGACAACAGCCGAATGATGGGGACTTTCCCTGCCGAAATTCAGAAATTGGGCGAGCAGATTCTATATATGCAACCCAAAAGGGAGCGCGCGGACTACCATCCCTCAGAAACTCTGGAACAGCCAAGCGTTATTCTCGACATAGAAGAGACAGAACAGCGGATACATGATTTCCGCCAAGCCAATGAGCGCGACCGCCGCGCCTTTGCCGTGTACGTTCTCCTGAACCTGAGGTACTCTTAACCCAACCTGAACAACGGAGTCCCCGCAATGTCTTTCGAAGTCTTCTACTTTACCGAATTCCCCTACACGGCCTTCCCCGAGTCGGAGGCCGACAAGTTCCCGTCCATGCGGCTCACCTTCCCCAACACCTATTTCGACCCCGCCACGGCCCACGACCTGTTCAAGCGCTACCTCGACGAGTACCAGTACGCCGAGGAGGTGGGCTTCGACGGCCTCATGATCAACGAGCACCACAACACCCCGTCGTGCATGGACGTCGAGGTGAACATCACCGGCGGCATCCTCGCCCGCGTCACCAACCGCGCCAAGATCCTGATGCTCGGCAACATGCTCCCCACCTCCGACAACCCTGTACGGTTGGCCGAGGAAATCGCCATGCTGGACGTAATCTCCGGCGGGCGCATCATCTCCGGTTTCGTACGTGGGATCGGCATCGAGAGCTGGGCCAACAACACCAACCCGGTCTACAACCGCGAGCGCTTTGAGGAATGCCACGATCTGATCAAGAAGACCTGGACCACGCCGGGCCCCTTCCGCTGGGAGGGCAAACACTACCACTACCGCGCCGTCAACCCCTGGATGCTGCCCATCCAGCAGCCCCACCCGCCCTGCTGGGTGCCCGGCACCGGCAGCCCCGAGACCGTCAAGTGGGCCGCCGATAACCACTACACTTACGCCGCCTTTCTCACCAAGATGGACCAGGCCCGCAACCTCTTTGCCAACTACCGCAAGCACGCCAACGAGGCCGGCTGGGAGCCGGGGCCTGACAAGTTCGCGTTCATGATCTGCGCCCACGTCAACGACACCGACGAAAAGGCCCAGGAGTCGGGCAAGGCGTTCTTGTGGCGCATGGGACACCCACTCAAGGGCCCTAGGGAATACTGGTCTCCCCCGGGGTATTTCTCCGCCGCCGGCGCCGCAGCCAACACCCTGCGCCGTAACAGGCCTCTGAACGAGATGTCCTACCAGGAACTCCAGGACGAGTACCACCTGGTCGTGGGCAGCCCCGACACCGTCATCAAGAAGCTGCGCTACATCAAGGAGGAGCTGGGCATCGGCGCCCTCCTGCTGGAGGCCCAAGGCGGCCCGCTGTCCCACCAGGACACCATGCGCTCCCTGGAACTGTTCGGCAAGGAAGTGATCCCGGCCCTGAAGGACTAGGGGCTTCAATTGTCCCCTCTCCCTTGAGGGAGAGGGTTATGGTGAGGGGCGTGGGCCCCAAGATGAGAATTCGCCCTCGCCCAAATAAGGAGATGCGTGTCATGCAAAAAACTCTGCGCTTAAAAACGACCGTGCTGCCGGGAGGCAGGGTGGAGTTTGCCAGCTCAGAATTGGAACCCGGGCAGACGGTAGAAGTGGTAGTGCTGCATGAGTCCACTGTCAGCGGACGCTCCGTCATGGAGATTCTCAACAGTGGCCCTGATGAACGCCTGTTCCGCACGGCCGAAGAGGTGAGGGAATACCTGGCGGAAGAAAAGGCGTCGTGGGAACGCTAGCCCTTCCCTCTGCCGGGCTGGTCTATATTGACGCCAATAGTGTTATATACAGTGTGGAACGGATTGAGCCGTACCGCACACTCCTTGAGCCGATGTGGCAGCTAGCACAGGATGGAAACGTCTCCATCGTGAGTAGCCCGGTCCTGTTAACCGAAGTCCTTGTGAAACCACTTCAAGTTGGCAACACTGAGATCGAAATGCAGTATCGCGAGCTATTCGCCTCTCATGCGGTGAGACTACTTGACGCTCCCTATGCGGTGTTTTATGACGCCCCGCCTGCGTGCCCAAACCGGCTTGAAGATTCCGGACGCTCTCCACGCTGCGACAGCTCTTCGGGCCAGTTGCGCACTATTCATCACCAACGACACGGACTTCCGCCGCATCCAGGGCTTGCCTGCCGTCATCCTGGATGACCTCCTTGCAGAGGAGAGCAAAGTATGAATTTAGGATTCGATTTTCAAAAACCTCGGGGCTAGCTGTCCGCGAAGGGGTTCATCCAAGACAATCCGGCGAACGCACGCCACAGGAGCGAACGATGGACAAGCAGGACATCCCTTTCCTGACCACGGCGGAACTCGGTGAGCTCATCAGAACGCGAGAGGTCTCCCCCGTCGAGGCGACCTCCGCCTACCTCGACCGCATCGATGCCCTGAACTTTAAGTTCAACTCCTACCTCACCGTCTCTCGCAGGGAGGCCTTGGCCGCCGCCGAAGAGGCGGAGCGGGCCATCGCCCGTGGCGACTACCTTGGCCCGATGCACGGAATCCCCGTGGCGGTTAAGGACCAGATCTGGACCAAAGGCATCAGGACAACCGTAGGCTCCCGCCTGATGGCCGACTTCGTCCCTGAGGAGGATGCCACCGCCATCGCCAACCTGAAGGAGGCCGGCGCCGTCATCCTCGGCAAGACCAACCTGACCGAGTTCGCCCTCGGCGGCTCACAGCGCTACGGCCTCAACCGGAACCCCTGGGACCTCGACCGCTTTACCGGAGGCTCCAGCGGCGGCTCTGGCTCCGCCACCTCCGCATTCCTCTGCGCTACGTCCCTGGGCGAGGACACCGGCGGCTCCATTCGCCGTCCCGCGGCCTGGTGCGGCATCGTCGGCCTGCGCCCCAGCTGGGGACGCGTCAGCCGCTACGGCGTGGCCCCCGGCTCGTGGTCCATGGACCAGGTCGGCCCCATCAGCCGCACGGTCGAGGACGCCGCCATCACCCTCGGCGCCATCGCCGGCCACGACCCCAGGGACCCCTACACCTGGGACGCGCCCGTCCCCGACTACCGCGACGCCCTCGGAGGCGACCTGAGGGGCGTTCGTGTCGGCGCCATCAGGGAACTCATAGACAGCGAAATCGTCGACCCGGAGGTTCGCAACGGCATCATCGCCGCCGGTGCCGTGATGGAAGAGCTGGGCGCCACCGTGGAGGATGTCTCGCTGCCCCTCACGGTTCACGGCGGTTCCCTGTCCGCCACCCTGATCAACACCGAGGCCTCGTTCACCTACCGCGACTGGCTCCGCGAGAGGCTCCACGAGTTCGGCCACAGCAACCAGGTAGGCTTGCTGACCGGGAGCATCATGCCCGCCCAGGCATACCACAAGGTCCAGAGGCTCCGGGAGATGGTGCGCCGCGAGGTCCTGGGCGCCCTCGAAACTTGCGACGTCCTCATCCTGCCCACGTCCAAGAGCTGCGCTCCCCTCGTGGGTCAGGACACCCCCATTACCTCCAAGGAGGAGGCCCGCAATCAGCCTCCGGTGATGACCCGGCCCTTCAACCTGGCCAGCGCCCCCGCCATCTCCATCAACTGCGGCTTCAATTCCGAGGGCCTGCCCATCGGACTGCAGATCGGCGGCCGCCCGTTCGACGAGTCGACCATCCTGAAGGTGGCCCACGCCTACGAGCAGCACACCCCCTGGCACACCATGCGCCCGCCCCACGCCTAAAGTTCCGCTCAGGGCGGCGTCTTGACGGTTAAGATACGACGGGTCCGCTCGTGGTGAGGCAGTCCGTTCGTGATGTCTGTTCATGGTGGGCCAGTCGGTTCGTGATGGATCACTCTATTCATGGTGGGTCAGTCAGTTCACGATGGACCACTCTGGTCATGGTGGGCCAGTACCTTAATGATGGACCCGTCCGTCCATGGTGAGCTTGTCGAACCACGAACGGACTCCGCCTCCACGAGTGCTGGAATACTGGAGCCGGGTTCTGCAAGACTGGGGATATTCCAGCCTCGCAACAACGGGACGAACTGCGCCAGCACCTAAAACCCGCACTCCACGCCCAGTTCGGCACAGATGTCGCGGATCGACTGCGAAACCTCCGGGTGCAGGGGAACGCCCTCGTCGCGCCGTAGGGCCTCCATCTCCGCCTCTGGCTGCCCCGCTACCAGCACCCGGTCATGCCCCGGCGCTGGCTTGGTGGCGTTCATCATCCGCACCCACTCGTCCATTTCCTGCTTGAAGTGGGCCACGTCGGTGAACGCGTCCACGCTGTAGGCCGCCACGTAGTGCCCGAAGTTGGGACGGCCCGGCACCGCTCCGTACCCGAAGCCCGTCAGCACCCCGGCCAGGATGTCCACCACGCAAGAAAGTCCGTAGCCCTTGTGCGACCCGCCCTCCCGGCTCCCGCCCACTGGCAGCAGCCAGTAGTTGTCCGGTGCCGGCTGCTCCTCCATGATTGGCGTTCCGTCCTGCTGGGCCAGCCAACCCGCCGGGATGTCCGCGCCCAGCCGCTGCGCGATGCGTATCTTGTTCACCGCCACCGAGCTAGTCGCCGCGTCGAATACGAACGGCGCCTCATCCCCCGTCGGCACGGCGATGGCTATGGGATTGGTGCCCAGCCGCGGCTCGGCCCCGAAGGTCGGCAGCACCGACGGCGGGCAGCTCGTCATGCAGACGCCGATCATGTCGTGCTCCAGCGCCAGCATCGAGTGATACGAAGCCATCCCCAGGTGCCTCGCGTTGCCGATTGCGACCATCCCGACGCCCACGTTGCGTGCCTTTTCGATGGCGATCCCCATGGCCTTGGGCGTGATGATCGTCCCCAGTCCCCGGTCCGAGTCCACCGTCGCTGTCGAAGGGGTCTCGCGTATGACCTTCCAGTCCGGCCGTGGGTTGATCGAGCCGTCCTGGTAGCCATTGACGTAGCTGCGGAGCATGTTGGAGACGCCGTGGGAGTCAACCCCGCGCAGGTCCGCCAGCACCAGCACGTCGGCACCCAGCTCAGCGTCGTCTGCGGGCACCCCCAAGTGCCGGAATATCCCTGCCACCGTGGACTTCAGGTCGTCTCCCTGCACGAATTCGGCCTCGTCATGTCCTACCTTGAATTGCTCCAGCACGTCTCGTCACCCCGTCTGAATGTTGTTGTTCGAGTATACAGGATAGCGAGTCAGCGGATTTACCTCGGCCTCTGTTGCCAGAAGGCTCCACAATACCCTTGAGTCCACTCAGCACCAGGATTCTGATGACATTCGGCCCTTGCCAGCCTCCAGGGTAGGCCCATAGCATGGAATGTGCGTGATCCGCCCTGGCTCTCGCCGCCGGAAACTTTTACGCCCCGCGGTCCGCTGGGGCGAGTGGCACTCACGCCAAGATTGGTCTAGTCCGGGAAAGGGCCTGTCGCGAAAAAGCCAACGCCCGGCAACCCTGCCTCCGGCTCTGCAAATGTTCGCATTCAGGAAATTCTCTCGGATTCCTATGGAAAGGCAGTTGGTCGACAAACCGGCCAGAATGAGCGGATATGGGAGGAAATGAGCGGACTATTTGATTTTTCCTGGGCCAAACGGCAAATTGCACCGCGGACTACTGTCAATGAACGATAGAGATGCTAATCGTCATCAGGGCAATCGCATTTGACTTTTCTAGCTCGTCATTCCCGCGCAGGCGGGAATCCAGGTCATTCGGAGTGCATTCTCCATCGAGTTGGCAGGGCCTATCAGGCGTGTGATTAACCCGATTTCTCCCGACTTCCGTCCACTGGATTCCCGCCTGCGCGGGAATGACGGTTCACTCAGCCAGTGAGCAAGGGTTGCTCCTCCAAATGCGATAGCCCTGTAATCGTCATTCCCGGGAGTCGGGAATCCTGAGAGCCAAATCATCAAAGGGCCGGTCGGTTCGGACTAGCAACGTTGGGAGTTAGTCCTTTAGTGGCGAGCGACCGGACAAACCGGCCAGAATGAGCGGAAATGGGAGGAAATGAGCGGATTATTTGATTTTTCCTGGGCCAAACGGCAAATTGCACCGCGGACTACTGTCAATGAACGATAGAGATGCTAATCGTCATCAGGGCAATCGCATTTGACTTTTCTAGCTCGTCATTCCCGCGCAGGCGGGAATCCAGGTCATTCGGAGTGCATTCTCCATCGAGTTGGAAGGGCCTATCAGGCGTGTGATTAACGCGATTTCTCCCGACTTCCGTCCACTGGATTCCCGCCTGCGCGGGAATGACGGTTCACTCAGCCAGTGAGCAAGGGTTGCTCCTCCAAATGCGATAGCCCTGTAATCGTCATTCCCGGGAGTCGGGAATCCAGAGAACCAAATCATCAAAGGCCCGGTCGGTTCGGACTAGCAGCGTAGGGAGTTAGTCCTTTAGTGGCGAGCGACCGGACAAACCGGCCCGAATGAGCGGAAATGGGAGGAAATGAGCGGATTATTTGATTTTTCCTGGGCCAAACGGCAAATTGCGCCACGGAGTAGTGTCTATGAACGATAGAGAGGAAGCCTTGGATTTCCTGTCCAGGTTGGGAGCCATGCCCGCCGTGGCGTTCCACGAGGGCGGCGTATCGTCTGTCGTGCAGGCCATCCTCCACGAGATTGGTGTGCCCTGCGAGATAGATACTTTTGGCAACATCCTGGCCAAGCTGGCCGGGACCAACCCCGACATCCCGCCGCTGGCCGTCGTGGCCCACATGGATCATCCCGGATTCGAGCTCACCGAACGCCACGGCGACGGTGGAGAGTTCGTGGCCGACGCCCTCGGTGGCATACCTGCCTCCAGCTTCGGCGCTGGCGTGCCCCTCCAGGTACTGCTGTCGGGCGGGCGCAGGGTCGAGGCGGTAACCACCGGCCCCTTCGGTGAGGAGTCCGAGCGTAAGGCCCTGGTGCGCGTAACCGACGCTGGCATCGCTGCCGAGTTGCCCCTGCCTGCCGCTGCGGTTTTCGATCTCGTGGATTTCGAGCTCGACGGCGAGTTTATCCGGATGAGGGCCGTGGACGACCTTGCGGGCTGCGCCTCCGCCCTCGCCGCTCTGGCCCGCCTTTCTCGCAGCGACGACCGGCCCGAGGGCGATTTCCTCGGCCTGTTCACCCGCGCCGAGGAGGTCGGCCTCGTCGGCGCCCGCCTGGCCGCAGAGGCACGGCTGCTCCCTCCGGGCGCCCTGATTATCTCCGCCGAGTCCAGCCGAACCCTGCCCGGCGCCGAGCAGGGCAGGGGTCCGGTCATCCGCGTCGGCGACGCCGGCTCTACCTTCGACGCCGACGCCGAGTCCGTCCTCATCCGCGCCCGCGAGGCCCTGAACGAGAGCGAGGGTGGCTTCGCCTCCCAGCGGCAGCTTATGAGCGGTGGTGTCTGTGAGGCCAGCGCTTTTGCCGCCTACGGCTACCGGACCACCGGCATCGCTTTCCCCTTGGGCAACTACCACAACGGCGCCCCCGAAGGGCGCGTCGAGGCCGAATACATCCATGTCGACGATTTCCTGGGCGGCGTAGCCCTGATGGAGGAGGCGGCACGGCGGGTCTCCGACCGCACCAACACCGCCTTCCGTCGCCGTCTCCAGTCCGTTCCAGACGACATGCGTCAGCGGCTGATGGCCTGAACCTGGTTCGCTCGGCAGTCCATTACTGCGCGACTGGTGAAACACAAGCTATTCCGTCGGTTGCGAATCTGCTAAAATCCCATTCGCATCAGGCCGCGGATTCGGAACCGGCCCGCTGTTGTCTCCGGCGCCCCCGCAAGGTCGGTCAACAGATTCCAGGGCATACAGTGCCGAATCCATCGGCTCTCAACTACGGACAGTGAACAGGAGGAGTTCAATGCCATCATTCTGGGAGAACATCAGATTTCCCGGCGAGCGTGAGTCGGATGGCCTCGAGGGAGCACAGGGTCAGGACATGGCGACCTATGTCAGTCATCCGGCCCCCTCGGTAGGTAACAGCTTCCCCGCCGTCATCGTGATCATGGAAGCTTTCGGCGTCACCCGCCACATCGAGCAGGTCTGCGACGAGTATGCCCGCCACGGCTACGTCGCCGTCGCTCCGTCCCTCTATCACCGCGAGCACCCCAATGCCAAGCTTGGCTACGACCAGATGCCCCAGGTCCAGCAGTACATGGGCGCCCTCAACGATGCGGAACTGATCGAGGATATAAACGTAACCATCGACTACCTGCAGAACCGCTACCAGCGCACCCGCGGCAACAAGATCGGCATCGTCGGCTACTGCGTCGGTGGACGCATCACCTACCTCGCCGCCACCAGCTGCCCCGGCCTCAGCGCCGCCTCCGTCTACTACGGCGGACGCATCCTCGTACCCTTCGGCGACGGCCCCGCCCCAATCGAGCGCACCAGCGGCTCCACCGCCCCTGTGATGGGTAACTTCGGCGAGGACGACGCCAACCCCACCCCGGCGGACGTGTCCCAGATCGAAGAGGCCCTCACGGCTGCCGGAGTTACCCACGATTTCAAGATGTACTCCGGCGCCGGCCACGGCTTTAACTGCAACGAGCGCCCCGACTACCGCGAGGACGCCGCTGCCGACGCCCTGGCCCGCACCCTCGGCTGGTTCAACCAGTACGTCAAGAACTAGCCAGTCATCCCGCAGCGTCTTTTAATTCCCCCTCTCCCTCGGGGGTGAGGGGGAAATTCCAGTGATCAACGGCTTTGCCAACATACAGTGTGCGCCCCCACCCTGAGTGATCCAGGCCTCAACACGGCAAAAAGCAATAGCCCGGACACTACGAGAGTGTCCGGGCTAACTTTCACTATGATTAATTGGTTCAGTCTGGATCAGGCCCCGGTAAACAACTTCACCAGAACAGTGACCAGCCCTCCAATAAGCGCGGTGCCGACACCAAGCACTGCGAACATTAACCGGTCGATTCGAGACTCGATCCGGTCGATGCGGGACTCGATCCGGTCCATCCGGCCTTCCATTCGATCCATTCGGGCATCACTGTGTTCTGCGTGATTTTCCAGACGACCAAGACTACGGGCAATATCCCACAGAGTTATGCCAGGAAGTCCTTCAGCCTCTTGAGTCGCCATATCTGCCTCGGTTAGATATTAGCACAAAGTTCCGAGAGCTTAGTAACTATCTCGAAAGTCCCCTCTCCCTTGACGGGGGAGGGTCAGGGTGGGGGTGAAAGGGCAATGAAAAGAGGCCGATGAGAGAGCTAGTCACATGTTTTGAGATAGTTTCTTAATGCGGTGGCTGAGGCTGTTGTCCCTGGACGAAGGTGTTGCGGAAGCGGTACAGCGTGAACTCCGGCTCCACCGGGGCGACGGGCAGGTAACCCGCCTCCTCGATCTTGGCGACGATGAAGTGCGGGCCGTCAGTCTCCAGCGCCATGGTCAGCGCACCCTCCAGCTCCTCCAGGTCACTGACCGTCTTTGAGCTGCTGATCCCGCAGGCCACTGCCGCTGCCTCCAGGCTGGTGCCGGTCCCCGTGTGGCTCATCTGGTTGCCCGTCTGGCCCCACGCCTCGTTGTCGTAGACCAGCACGATCAGGTTCTTGGGGCGCTCACGGCTGATGGTGGCCAGGGTGCCCAGGTTCATCAGCAACGAGCCGTCGCCATCCATCGAGATGATCTGCTCATCGGTGCCCAGCGCCATCCCCAGCGCGAGGGAGGACGTGAGGCCCATGTTGCCGTAGGTGTAGAAGTTCCGGTCCCGGTGCCCAGCGTGCCAGAGCTCGTCGGACGTCGGGCCCAGGTTACCCACGATGGGGCGGTCGCCAGCCAGCCGGAGCACCAGCTCGATAGCGTCGTACCTACGCAAACTTGCCTCCGTGCAACCTCTGGGTCAGGCATACGGCTATGGGTTGCCGGTTGGCGTAGCACAGCTTCATGGCGCCGTCCAGCAGGTTGTCCATCCTGTAGTCGTCGTCGATGGTGTAGCTCACGATGCCGAACAGGTCGAGTATCGGAACCGTGGTCCGCCCCATCGGCACCTGCGAGATGTTGAACTCCCCGGTCCCACCCCGCATGTTGATGAAGAACGGTATGGGCGCCCGGGCAGGTATGCACAGGCTGGCCAGCGCGTTGATGCTGTTGCCGAATCCGCTGGTCTGCATGAACACCGCAGCGTTCCTCCCCGCCGCGTATGAGCCGACCGCGATGCCCACGGCCTCCTCCTCCCGCGTCGCCGACACCAGATGGAAGAACGGGTCCTCGTCAATGATCCGGGTCACGCGATGAATGGAAGTGTCAGGCACGTAGGCTATAAGCGACGTGTCGTAGTCCTTCAGCGCCTGGACTATCAGGTGCGCCCAGTTGTCGGAGCGAGTTGCGTTCGTGCTCACTTTCACTCCCTGCTATTGCTTGCGGCTCGGCTCCTCTGCGACTGCGTTCTGCGCAACCGCAAGGGACGAACCTGGATACGGAAATGCCGCGTTGAAACATATCAGCGAGTACGGGGAATGTCAAAACAGCCTGCCTTCAACTACCGTCCTCCAGCGTGACACACCTAGCCGGACAGCCATCATTATGCCCTGCCCCGGCGACGCATCAATAAGGTGTGTCAGGAACACATAAGTCTCCCCCTTGTGCTAGAATATTGTCCATGGCACAGCAGCAAGAAAGCCCGATTTATTGGGATCAGAGCGCGACCCGCTGGAACCTGACGCTTATTTTCTCTGCGGTAGTGGCAGTGCTGGGCATCTTTATGACACAGGTATTGCTCATCATTCTCGGGCTGGGGATGGCGATCTACAGTTGGCTGACCACGCCGCGCCAATTCCTCCTCTACCGCGATTCGATGGTCATTGTCTACGGGATACCCCGCACCCGTGTCATTTCCTACGCAGAGATCTCTCACGTTGAATTGCTCGCCCTGCCCTTGGGCGAACGACTGCGAATCAGAATGATCTCCGGCGGCCGCGTCATGCTGATGATGCGCGACCCCAGCGCCTTCCGCGGACACCTGGAAGACGCATTGTCCCGCTATCACGGCGAGCAGACGGGCACTGCCTTTGTCGAGGGTGCGGTCCTCGAACGTGGGGAGGATCCCGACTACTACGAACCCGTCGAGACAGAACCCGAAATGATGGACGAGTCTTTCGAGGAGTTCGAGCCTGCCGAGACCGCTTCTGTGTCCGACACCTCGGGCAGCTATACGGAAGTCGAGGTTGAGGAGGAGCCTGAACCCGCGGCCGCGGAGACCTACACCGGGTACACCCAGGAGGCATCCCGCACCTCAGGTAGTTACACCGAGAACGCCGACCCCGATTTCTCCGGCGAGGGACGGCCCACTTACGGGGCCGACGTGGAGTTCGAGACAACCAGCCACGAGGAGGAGGATCCTCCCGAACGTCCGCGCAGCCCTTACTGAGCTGGGCGGCCCAATCCCGGCTGGCGCTCCGGCAAAAGGCAAGGGGCGCACGGACTGTGCGCCCCTTCTGCGTGCTAGGCAATTGCGCCTTTAACGATAGGCCGCCAGGCTCTTCTCCGGGTCGTAGACTGGCCGTACCAGCTCGAACGTGTCGGCTGTATGGCAATACATGCTGCCCGCGAGACGGCCCGTTGGCTTCATCAGGTGGTGGTTGATCCGGTGTCCGTCGATGATGTCGTCGCGAACGTGCATCATCAGGATGGTGCCGATGACCAGGCCATGACCTCCGGGGCCCTCCCCCAGCTCCACAATCTGGTTCAGCCGACACTCCATGTTGACCGGCGATTCGGCCACCCGTGGCGGCTTCACCAGGTCGGACGGCACGGAGGTCAACCCGGCAATCTCGAACTCGTCCACATCCTCCGGAAACTCGGCAGAGGTCCGGTTCATGGCCTCCGCGATGTCGTCGACCACGATGTTGACCACGAACTCGCCCGTCTCCTCGATGTTCCGCAACGTGTCCTTGGTCTTGTGAGGCACCCGGCGCGACGAGGAAAAGACGATCGTCGGCGGGTTGTAGGCTACGGCGTTGAAGAACGAGTAGGGCGCGAGGTTGTCGATTCCGTCCGGCGATTGGGTCGACACGAACGCTATCGGGCGCGGTACCACCACACCGGTCAGCACGCGGTAAAAGTTCTCAAAGGTGTTCGGGTCTATCTTCAAGGCGCTACCTCAACTTGGGTTGGTATTCTGCAGCCGGAATTATAAGTCCTGGGCGCCTGGATTGTGAAATCCTGTCGGTCTCGCTACCCGCCGAAACCCAGGCAATTCAAAGCTGTGGAATACTCGCCAAGAGGTGGTTGGAGGTCACTGCAAGAGGACACCGCAATTGTCGCAATGCGTTGCCTCTGGCGACTGCCTCCAGTTGCACTGGCTACAGCGTCGGCCCAGCGGGCTATCCCCGCCGCTGGGCTGCACAGACCACTCCACCCATCCCCCCAGCTCCGGCCGTAGCGGGTCGGGGCCGTAGCGGTTTGGGCCGCGGCTGCCGGGTCGCATCAGCATTCGCGTAAGTCGCGGCCCTCCCATGAGAGGCATGAATCCCATTAAGGCCCAGCGTCCCGACCGGTTCACATCATGCATCCGCCTCACCGTTACTGCCCATAACGGCGGCGCCATCACCACCAGGTAGCCGACCCAGACCGAAAGCAGCACCCGGTTCCATGTGAGGCTGGCTATAAAGATGGCCACCAGGAACACCACAAAGAACAGGAAGAACCACCAGTACTCCTCCCGGCTGGCTCGTCCATCCAGGTTGCTATAGTTGCGGAAGGCCGAAATGATCGCCTGAATCGGGTTCATTCCACAAACCTTGCCGGTAGAGTGGGATTGCCTTGGACCGGTGAAGCAGGGGTGTGCAGCTTAAACGCCAGCGCCGCAGTTGATACAGTAACGGGCATCCCTCTGGAGCGGCGTTCCGCACTGTGTGCAGTATACCTGTCCCACTTCTCCGGTTATGGACTCATTTCGCTTATCACCCGGAGACTGGGAGGCAACTGCAATTCCCGCCTCAAACGTCCTTTCGTCCGGTGAACCCACGTCTGGGCGCAATGGGTCTGCGCCGTAGTCATTTGGACCGGTAGTGCCTGGTAGCGTCAGAAAATAGGCCATTACCACCATGCCTACCAGGCTGACCAGGAACCAGATGCCCCCCGCAAACAAGCCGAATCCCAACGCAGCCCACTCATCGCATGAAAATCCCACCAGCGTCGCGATTCCGGCGATGATCCCCCATCCCAGAGGGATAATGAAACAGAGCGGGAGCCACCGGGCCGACCGCCCAGTGTCATGCAACCTCCGCAGAGTCACCGCCGGCATTATCGCGAGATATATCACCGGTAACAGGAACGCGAAGGTGAAAAACAATTGTATTAGGCCAAATGCACCAATGAAGAAACCGGAGAGCGACCAAAGTCCAAATCCCGGCACCTGCCCCGGCACTATAATTGACACCAAAAAGACAATCGCGAAAAACCACCAGAACTCTTAGCGGCTGGCCCGTCCCTTGAAGTTGAGCAGATTTCGGAGCACTGTTGAGACTGATTGAATTGGATTCACGACGCCCGTCCTGCTGATTCCGGTGGGCACCGCAGCTTCAGGCAGCCGTCCCGCAGACGGTGCAGAATCTGGCATCCGGCTGCAATTGCATGCCGCACTGCGTGCAGTACCGTTGTTGCTCGCCCACTGTAGGCTGCGACGGCACGGTCGGCTTGCTGTCAAAATTGGCAGGGCCGTAATCGGACTCCGGCGCAGGAGACCCGTAGGAATGGACCGCGCCCGGGAATCCCGGCTGACCACTCGCCTGTTGCAGGGGATTGGGTCCATACTGGTTGGTGTGGGGATCTCCAGGCTGTATCAGGAACACGAGAAGGGTCAAGAACCCCGCGATTGACCCTACGACCGCAATTCCCACGCCCAAGAAAGGTCCACCCACAAATGACATGACTGCTCCCAGAATCACGCCGAGAACCGTAATTCCAACTGGCAGGAGCAACCACCACCCAGTTCTGTCGGTATCGTGCAACCTCCTCACGGTCGCCGAAGAGAGGGCAGCAGCAGCCCCAGGGTTACAATGAATCCTACCCCCGGGATCCACCCGGTTACGATCCGTACGATGAAGGTGAAGAGAAAAAACCACGATTACTCGGAACGGGAAGCCCGGCCACTGAAAACAATGTACTTTTGGAAGCAGGTCTTGATCGATTCCGTAAAACTCAATTCTCTTTTCCCTGGAGCAGGAGATGAGGTGCATCCGGCACAACAATTACACGGCTATTAACTCCATATGATAGTATCACGACGAACTTGGAACGAAGGCTTGAGGGGAGGAAACCAGCATGAAAGTCGGTGTGAGCACGGTATTCAACAGCAGCCCGGCGAACGTGGCGGAGATTGCACGCAAAGCTGAAGAGGTTGGGTTCGACTCCTTCTGGCTCCCCGAGCATCCTGTCATCCCGGTGCATTCCACCTCCCGGTACGGCGGTACTCCTGACGGCTCAATCCCGCCCTTTATGGCCGATATGGCCGACCCTTTCATCTGCTTGGCCATGGCGTCCGCCACCACCACCCGCATCAAGCTGGGCACCTCCATCTGCCTCGTGCCCGAGCACAGTCCGCTGGTACAGGCCAAGCAGATTGCCGCCCTCGATCACCACTCCGGCGGCCGGTTCCTGTTCGGCATCGGCGCCGGTTGGTTGCGAGAGGAAACTGAGATCATGGGCGGCGACTTCGACCACCGATGGACGCAGACCCGCGAGGCCATCGAGGTCATGAAAGCCCTTTGGACCCAGGACGAAGCGGAACACCATGGCCGCTACTACGACTTTCCAGCCATCAAGGTATTCCCGAAGCCAGCCCAGAAACCGCACCCGCCGGTCTTTCTCGGCGGCAACGCCAGCAACGTCTTCCGCCGCATCGTGGCCTACGGCGATGGTTGGTTTCCTGTCCGGGTCTCTCCGGAACAGGTCCAGGCTGCCCGCGCCAGCCTCGATGAGTTGGCCGAGTCCGCGGGTCGCGACCCGAGGAGCATCCAGATCTGCGTCTACGGTGTGGGCGACAGGGACACTATCAACCGGATGGAGGACGCAGGCGCCGATATGGCTGTCGCGGGCCTCGGCAGCGTCCCTGGCGACGAGGCCATCCCAGCCATAGAGAAGCTGGCCGAGGCCGTCTTGGGCTAGGAGGCAATGCGGCGGTTATGCATCAAGGGGGGTTAAAGTACCTGAGTGCCCCAAGTTCTCGAATTTACGACCACTGGTGGATCCAACCCTTACCAGGAGTTTCTGGAAACAGTTCGGAGAAGTGGGGATCGTAGAGCACTGCGTAGATTTCAAGATGCGACTAGAAAACTAGGGGTTGAGGGCCTGACTCTTCTCAACACCTCCTTGATGGACAACATCGAAGGAGGGATCTACGAATTGAGGGTCGGACCGTACAGGTTGTTCTGTTTTTACGATCGCCAGGAAGATACTTTCATGCTGTTGCAGGGATTTCGTAAGCAAACGCCGCAAACCCCCGATAACCAAAAGGCGAGAGCAAGGTCACTGGTCACTCAGTATTTGGAGGCGGAGGGGCGATGATGAAATACCCGGACGCCATTGCAAAGATCGCCAAGGAAATAGAGGACGACGAAGCGCGAATGGAGTATGGCGAAGCCGCCGCCCAAATGAGCTTCGCCATCGCCTTGACCTTTGCCCGTCAGGAGCGAGGAATGTCGCAGGAAGAGTTGGCTGACCTGCTGGGCGTCAGCAAGGCCTACGTCGTTCGGCTGGAGAGCGGCGAGGCCAACCCTTCCATCGCCAAGGCCGGGCGCATTTTCGCCGCCCTGTGGTTGACGCCCATCGACAAGCCCTACCCTCTGCTCAAGGGATATGGCCCCTACGAACAGCCGCGCGATAACCCGGCGGAAAAGGCCGACCCCGAACCCGCGACCGAAATGACCACCCGCCAGTCAAAGAGGTAGCTCCATGCGCATCGACGTTCACACCCACATCTGGCCCGACCGCATTGCCCCTGCGGTGCTGGAGAATATGACCAACACCTTCGGCTACCCCGCTGTGGGTATCAACACCGTCGATGGCATCAAGGAGCACATGCGGGCGTCGGGCGTCGACAAGTCTGTCGTGCTGGGCGTGGTGGAGCGCCTCGACCACCTGCCCGGGGCCAACGACTGGCTGATCAGCATCCAGGACGACATGCTGGTCCCCTTCGGTGCCATGCACCCCGACCTGGAGGACAAGGCGGCCGAGGTGCGCCGGATGCGGGACGCCGGCATCAAGGGTTTCAAGCTGCACCCCATGGTCAACGGCTACTACCCCGACGACCCGAGGATGTTATCGTTCTACGAGGAGATGGGCGACGACATGGTGGTCGAGATTCACTCGGGCCGGTGGGCACACACCCAGCCCGGCGACACCGTCTGGGCCGACCCGGCCCGCATCATGAACGTGGTGCGCCAGTTCCCCAAGCTCAAGCTCATCGCCCTGCACCTGGGCGGGTTCTACATGCTGGACGAGGCGGAGCGGGAGCTCATCGGCCGGGACAACGTGCTGATCGACACCACTTGGCCCCCTGCGCTCAAGGAGTTGGGCAGCGAAACGCTGGCGGGCATCGTCAGCCGACACGGCGCCGAAAAGGTCTGCTTCGGCACCGACTTCCCGTTAGCGGATATGGCCGAAGACGCCAAGTTCATCGAGTCGCTGCCACTGCCCGACGCCGCCAAGGAGCAAATGCTGGGCGAAAACGCCCGCGAGCTAATCGGGTTGTAGGATAGGACGCTGTACGGAACACGGAGGCCCCGACTGAATAGCCGGGGCCTTTATGTGAACCTGCCAAGCTTTCTATTGGATCAGATGGAACGGGCACGAACCTGTTTCCGTACGAGGCCGTGCTCAATAGGGTCCACCATCAATCCGAAAATCTCAAGGGTAGTGGCACCCAGAAGGTATTCCTCCCTAGTACTACAGTCGCAGATGCAGGGTGAGGCGTCGTTTGTAATGGCAGATGCGCGCTCTGGCCTGATGGCGCCTCCTCCAGCGGGACCACTCCAGTACCGATTTCGCCGTGGGCGTGGACTCCCAGATCAGGTGGTATAGCAAACGGCGCACCTCGGGAACTGTCAGCGGTATCAGGGTTTCATCCCACTCCCGCTCTCCCCCTTTTTACCACTGCAAAGCGCATTCGCCCGGTTTCGGACCACCGCCAGATAGGCGTGGGCCAGCATCGCCAGGGTGATGTGCCGGTACCAGCCGTCCCATTTCCGCACCTCGTACTGGTCCAGACCCACCTGTCCCTTGGCCTCCTCAAAGCACTCCTCTATGGCCCAGCGGGTTCCCGCGACCCTCACCAGTTCCTCCAAGGCCGTCTCCGCTGGGCCGAAGCAGACGTAATAGGCCAACTCCCCCGGGTTGGCGATGCTGCGCCGTGCCAGCAGCCAGTGGCCTTTGCCCGGCTCCCGCAGGGGACGTATCTCCACGGCAGTCCAGTCGTATATCCTGGGCCCTTTGGTTCCGTCGCCAGCACTGCGCCGGATCCATTCCGATTCCTCAACCTGCGACGCCAGCCGGTCCGCTCTCACCTGGAGGGGCCCCTTTTCCGCCCAGGCCCACAGCCTCTCATTGGTCTTGATTGCCAGCACGTGGGCCACCCCCTGACGCTCCAGCCACAACCGCAACTTGCGGTCGCTGCCGTAGACCTCGTCCCCGGTGAACCAGCCAAAGGGCACGTCTGACTCAACCGCCCGCTCCAGCATCACCTGCGCCAGTTGCCCCTTGGTCCGGAATACCGCGTCCTCCGGCACTCCAGCCTCCCGCCGCCTCTCCCCATCCTCCGCCCACACCTGGGGCAGGTACAGTTCCCGGTCCAGCAGGGTTCTGCCCTTGGCTCCCGCATAGGCCAGGAACACGCCAACCTGGCAGTTTTCGATCCGGCCCGCCGTGCCGCTGTACTGCCGCTGCACCCCAACGGACTTATTACCCTTCTTGAGGAATCCTGTCTCGTCCACCACCACAACGGCGTCGGCATCGCCCAGATGTTCCACGACATAGCCCACAAGGTCATCCCGAACGAGGTTTGCGTCCCACCGGTAGTTGTACAAAAGGCGCTGCACTCCGTCGGGAGTGGCGTCTCCGGCCTGTTCCGCCAACTGCCAGCCGTTCTTGCGCTCCACCGGAGAAATCAGTCCCTTCAGATACTCCAACGCCCGTCGGCGCGGTTCCGAACGGTGAAACCTCCCCGCAATACACCCATGAATCCTCTCAATACCCTCAGCCCACCGGGCCACCTCCAACAGGCGGTCCGCGTCAGCCACAATCGTGGCCAGCAACCCCGCCCTTGCCTTCTTGTTGGACCAGTCGATGGCCGACTCGCCCTTGATGCTGGAGCCCAAGTAACGCTTGTACCCCTGGGCCCCGGCCCAATCCCTCAAGGTGGTCTGCTCCACGGACGCCAAGGCTCTCATGAGTTTGATGATCCCGTCCGCCAGCAGGTTGTATGTGTCCCTCACCGCGCCCCGGCCCAGGATGTTGGTGGTGTCCAACGCCACCCGCATCCCGCGCTTTTTCAGGTAGCCTGACTCCCGGGCCAAGCGCAGGCTGGACTCGAATACCGTCCGCACCTTCTCGTGGAGAATCAGCTGGGCGCGGAACACCTGCAGCGTGCTCTTGGCGAAGGGACGGTCCTCAATCTCGATTCCCAGGGCCACTTTCCAGCGGATGTCGAAGTCGGCCCTGGCCTTGGCCTCGGCGTCGCTCACCTTGTCGTGGCTCTGCAGCAGCAGCGCCGTGGCCAGCAGGCTGGGCGGCACGCTGTCCCGTCCGTTGTCGGCGCAGTAGAACCCGGCGAAATCGCTGTCCCGGAACAACTGGCCCCGCAAAGAGGCCAACAGGCCGTAGAAAGTGTCCTTGCCCACGTGGTCCAAGTACAACCGGTCCGCCTCCCACAGCCCCCTCTGATCCGACCGCTCTCCCAGCACTGCTATCCCTCGCTATGCTTGATGCCCCAAGTATACCTGCCCGCCAGCGCCATCCCACTTTCCGGCCAGATTTCTAGCGCGCCAAGCCTGGGAATCGAAACGTACCACCGGGGCCTCAAACAATGTTGTGGCGTGGAGAAATGCCAAGTGCGTACGGCAGAGGGACAGCGGAATCACATCCGCCTGTCCCTCCAAGCCTTCCTGCGGCTGGAAGCCCACCGCTTGAGTGCCGGAGTCTCCTGGTACGAGTCCAAAGCCAACATCATCCGCTCGGTCTTACGAGATTACCTGGATTATCCCAAGTACACTCTCCAACCAACTGCGTAACTCCTATGGCAGTCAACGCTCGGAACGTACGCCTTTCCGGTGTTGGGGAATATGGCTGTCGGTGAAATAACACCCTCGGATGTGCTGGCGGTGCTCGAACCCATCTGGACGGTCAAGAACGAGACAGCCAACAGGGTCAAGCAGCGCATCGGGACCGTGATGGACTGGGCGATCCAACGTGGCTACTGCTCCTACATTCCGGCAGGCTAGACTTTGCTTACAGCCCTGTCGCCCGTCAGGCGAGAAGAAAGACACCACCCTGCCCTGCCTATCAACATGTCGGCTGGGCCATTGGACTGGTGCGGGAATCCACCGCCAACCTGTTGACGAAGCTGGCCTTCGAGTTCCTGGTGCTGACTGCCGTTCGCTCCGGGAAGGTGCGCAAGGCCAACTGGGGGGAGATCCAGGGTCTTTTAATTGTAGAAAGTGTTGTACGGAGTGTTGAATAATAGGCGCCAGAGTATTCGGAGTGTGGAGGATGGTTGTGTGGGAGGAGAGTGTTGGGGATTGGGGACCCGGTCTGCTGGACGCCTTGAACGGGATAGAGGACCCGAGGAAACCCAAAGGCGTGCGCCATCCCTTGCCAGCGGTCCTGGCCATGTCAGTGTGCGCGATGCTGGGAGGTGCCAGGAGCCTGTACGCCATCGCCCAGTGGGGCCGGGAACACCCCCAGTTTGCCCAGTCCCTGGGGTTCAGCCGGGAGCAGACCCCGTGCGTGGCCACGCTGCATCATGTATTCCGCCGCTTGGACGCGGATGCCTTCGAGTCGGCCCTTGGCCGCTGGGCCCAGGAATGCCTGGGAGAGGGCGAGAGCACCATTGCCATAGACGGCAAGGCCCTGCGGGGGATACACGGGCGGGAACTGCCCGGGGTGAGACTGGTGGCGGCATACGCTGGAGAGAGCGGCCTGGTACTGGGACAAAAGGGGGGTTAGGGGGGATCGCAAGGAGAGTGAACTGGGGCTGGCCTCGGAGTTGCTGGCCGGGATGGATCTAACCGGTAAGGTGGTTACCGGGGACGCGCTCTACGCGCAGCGGGAGTTGAGCCGGAGGGTGCTGGAGCAGGACGGGGACTATTTCTGGGTGCTAAAGGACAACCAGCCCGGGGTGAAGGAGGCGGTGAGTCTGCTGTTTGAACAGCCGCCCTGGGGCGAGAGTTTCGGTGAGGCGTTTGAGGAGGGCCGTCGCGGGGACCGGTGGGAAAGGCGGAGGCTGTGGGCCTCGACAGCCTTGAACGAATACCTGGATTGGCCCGGTCTGGGACAGGTCTGCTGCGTGGAACGAACCAGAAGACACAAGGGCAGAGAATCGGTGGAGCGGGCCTACGCCATCACCAGCCTGTCCCCGGAGCGTGCGGACGCTGCCCGGCTGCTGGAGATATGGCGGGGCCACTGGGGGATCGAAAACCGGTTGCACTGGGTGAGGGACGTGGTATTTGGAGAGGACCAGAGCCAGGTGCGCAGCGGGTCAGCGCCGCAACTGATGGCGGCGTTGCGGAACTTGGTGATAGGAACGCTACGCCTCAGCGGGGTGAACAACATAGCGGCGGCCCTGCGCCACTACGGCTGGAAACCCTGGGAGGCTCTATCCCTCATCGGACTGCTGCCCAACAATTAAAAGACCCTGGGGGGAGATCCAATGGGAAAGGAACACCTGGGAGATTCCCGCCATCAAGATGAAGGCCCGCCGGGCATACAGGATTCCTCTGTCGGACAGGGCCATGGGGATATTGACAGAAGTTTGGGGGTTAACGGGGCCGGACGGACTGGTTTTCCCGGCTATGCCAGGGGGCAAGGAAATGTCTGACATGACGTTCACCGCGTTGTTGCGTCGGCTCGGTATACCCGCCGTTCCCCACGGATTCCGGAGTTCCCTCACGGACCGTCCGATACTTGCCTGATGAGTGAGTACAATCTGAAAGGGACACAACGGGAGCATCTTTCTGTCAGGAAATAACCTCGCAGTTGTTACCTCTATGATGGGGAGCGAAGGCTAGTCGAGCGTCTCGGTCTTTGCCTGATCCCTGGCGCTCATGCTATGACACGAATCTGGGTGGAAGATAACGGAACTCCGAGGAGAGATGATAGTGCTGATGCGATTCCTTGCAGCTATTGCCGTGTTGTTTTTGATAGTGGCTAGCGCTGCCTGCGATGAGCCTGACCCCACGCCCCCAGCCACGCCAAGCCCCACTGTCGCCGCGCCGACGCCTCAGCCCCCAGCCACGCCAAGCCCCACTGTCGCCGCGCCGACGCCTCAGCCCGCTGCGACGCCCGGACCGGAGGCCGGTCGCACAACCGAAGGGATAGACTGGTTCGATTGCGGCCACACGTTTGAGTGCGGAAGGATTAAAGTGCCCGCGGACTACCGGGATCCCGGAACGGGCAGCATCAGCATTCCGATAATCGTGCATCGGGCCACCTCCCGGGACGAGCGGATAGGCTACTTATTCGTGAATCCCGGCGGCCCTGGCAACAGTGGCATAGCAGAAGTGGAAGGGGTTCAATCGGGGGACTTCTCCGGTGAGATAGTCGAACGCTTCGACATTGTCGGGTTTGACCCCCGCGGAGTCGGGTATTCCGAGCCCGAATTCGCCTGTGGCGACCCGGGTGAGCAGCACGGGTTGCTGGCCTCCATCGAAATTCCCATCGACACCCCCCTGGAGATACTGGCCGGCGAAGCGGCGGCCAACCTGTGCACGCAGTCAATGGGCCCGGTTGGCGGCCTGCTGCACACCGAATATGTCGCCAGGGATATGGAAGAAATACGCAAGGCGCTGGGCGCCGGTGAGATATCCTATCTGGGATTCGGCTACGGCTCCACGCTGGGGCTTTGGTATGCCACGCTCTTCCCCCAGTCGGTCAGGGCAATGGTTTTTGACAGCGCCGACAACCCGGATGACCCGGCCGGCACCCGGCAGGAACGAATAGATGAGACACTAGAGGAACTCGCTCCCCTTGAAGCCAGGCTCGAAGAAGCGCTGAGAGCGTGCTACGACCCGAGGGATTGCCCGATATACAACGACGGGGATCCTATTGGCTACTTCAAGCAGGCCGCTGCAAAGTTGGACCTGGTCAATCGCGCCGCGAATAACAATCCTTATGCCGGTTTCCTGGGAGTGATCTCGCCCCTGTACTTTGACGCGGGTTGGCCCCAGCTGTGGTGGGGTTTGTCCAACCTCAATGAGTACGACGACCCGTCCTTCCTGCTCGATTGGGTGTCGTTTCAGACCGACGACCCCAGCGCCGCGAGCTTTACTGGACACGTCAATTGCCTTGACGGCTGGGTCCTGTCCCCGCTAGACCGTCAGACTTCACTGGAAGAATCCGAAATCCTTGCTGCAATCATCGAAGAACAATTCCCCTTGCTGGCGGCGACGTCCATCCAAAATGTCCCCGAAGTATGTCACTTCTACGACCAGTTTGCCCCCGACCCGTTTGAGGGCTCTCTGGATGGCGGCGGCGTGCCGACACTGGTGATCGGCAATCCCTCCGACGCGATTACTTCCTTCGGGGAGTCTGAAGAACTGGTTACTGAAACGCTCAGCAACGGGTATCTGGTGGAGGTCTCTCACGCCAAGCACATTGTGTACCCGGAGAACCAGTGCGTTAACGAGCACGTTCAACGGGCGCTGATCGACCTGGTGTACCCCAGCGAGCGGCGGGTCATGTGCGAACAGGAAGAGCTTCATGTACCCGGGCTGCTGCCCTGGTTCCCGTGCGCCCTTAACATTGAGTGCATGTATGTATCAGTGCCCGCGGACTACCGGGATCCCGAGGCGGGCACAATCAAAATCTTTGTTGACGTGCATCGGGCCACGTCTCCTGACAAGCGGATAGGCTACTTGTTCGTCAATCCCGGCGGCCCTGGCGTGAGCGGCGTAAATTTCGTCGTCAACTTTGAATACTGGTTCCCAGATGAGATGCTCGAACGCTTCGACATTATCGGGTTTGACCCCCGCGGAGTCGAGCCTTCCGCCCCCCGATTCGCCTGTGGCGACCGGGGTGAGCAGCTTGCGCTGCTGGCCTCCATCGAGACTCCGGCAGACATTCCCGAGGAGACAGCAGCCGGCGAAGCGGCGGCCAACCTTTGCATCGAGTCCATGGGCCCGGTTGGCGGCCTGTTGCACAGCGAATATGTCGCCAGGGACATGGATGAGATACGCAAGGAGCTGGGCGCCGACCAAATCTCTTACCTGGGATTTTCCTACGGCTCTGCTCTGGGGGTCTGGTACGCAACCCTCTTCCCCGAGTCGGTCAGGTCAATGGTGGTTGACGCCGCCAGCAACCCAGTGCCTGACGAACCCGGCACCCCGCAGGAACAAATAGATGAGTTAATCGAGGAATATGCTCCCTGGGAAGCCCAGCTCGAAGCGGCGCTGAGAGCGTGCGCCGACCCAACGGAATGCCCGATATACAACGACGGGGACCCTATCGGCTACTACATGCAGGCTGTCTCCAAGATGTATCTGGTCATCCAGGCCGCCAATGGTTCTCCCGCAGCCGGTGCATGGGGAGTAATCTCCGCCCTGTATAGCGAAGATACCTGGCCCCAGCTGTGGCGCGGTCTGTTCGAACTCAATGAGAACGATGACCCGTCCATCCTGCTCGATATCGCCAAGTTCCAGCTTAATGGCGACAGTGAATTCGGCGACCCGGACTTCACCGCCCACGTCAACTGTCTTGACCGGTGGGTTCTACAACCGGAGTGGGTGGAGGGGTGGACTACTCCGCAATAGGCGAAGCCCTCCCCTTAATGACGGCGCTGGAGGCAAACATTGGGAGCCTCGCCGACATTTGCCAGTTCTACGGCCAGTTCGCCCCCGAACCCCTTGAGCGACCTCTTGACGGCAGTGACACGCCGATACTGGTAATCGGCAATCACTCAGACCCGGCTACCCCTTACGTTGAATCTGAAGAGTTGGCCACCGAGGTACTCAGCAACGGCTATCTGCTGGAGACCTCTCACTATAAGCACGGCGTCTATCCTGAAAACACCTGCGTCAATGACCACGTTCACAGCGCACTGATTGACCGTGTGTACCCTAGCGAGCGGCGGGCCATCTGTGAACGGGAAGACAGACTAACCGAGTAGCCGTAGGGTTTCCTCATCCCAATCTGAGCGAAGCTAAGAGGCGCGGGCATCAGTGGTGTTAGAGGCCGTCGCCGTTACGTGGACGCCTCCGACGCAGCTGTGATCCGGATCGGGGTTTCTCCTGGCGCCTAACCGGCATCGCTCCCGTCTCAACACATGTCACGCTCAACAGCTCGCCAGCAAAGGGTAGGGCCGACGGCCCTTGCCTCGCTTGGCATAAACCGGACGGATACGCTCCTCCAGTTTCTGCCACGGAATCAGGCCGTCCATCCGCTCCAGGAACAGTTCGCGGCGGGTCTTGCGTTTCTTGCCCCGGTATTCCAGGTCGGCAAAAGTGGGCTGGTCCATCTGCTCTTGTCCCTCCGGCGGCTGCAACTCTTTCAGCCTCAGTATGCCATAACCTGATGTTACAACCTGCCGGACTTGTTCAGTGTATCCCTAGGAGAAATCGAAGTCCCCATGCCGTCTGTTGCCAAGCTAAACTTGACGGCCCGACTTATTGAATCGTCAGAGGCCGCGTATGATGCGGAGGTGCGGGCAGCACGGTTGCGCCGGGAAGTTCTCCGCAACGCAATCGTCCAGGATACCTTGCGCGCCGCAGAAATTTCCTGAGGAGAAAACAATGCCGCTGACCAGCCAGGAATTGCAGAGCAAGCTGTGGCAGGCCGCCGATATTCTGCGTGGGCAGATCGACGCCGCCGACTATAAGAACTACATCTTTTCCATCCTTTTCATAAAGCGCCTCTCTGATCGTTTCGACGAGGAGGTGGAGAGCGCAGTCAGCGACCGGGGCGTGCCGGTGGAAACGGCCCTAGCCGATCCCGACGAGCACGAGTTCTTCGTGCCGGAGGACGCCCGCTGGTCGGTCATCACCAGCAAGGCCATGGGGCTTGGCGAGGCGCTGAACGTGGCCAGCTTCGCCGTCGAGGACGCCAACACCGGGCGACTGGATGGCGTGCTGACCGGCGTCAACTGGAACGACGAGCAGAAGCTGGGCAGCCCCGCCAACCGAGAAGGCCTCATACGTCAGCTGCTGAACCACTTCGCTGGGCTGGACCTCAGCGACGCCAATCTGCGCGACGGACAGGTGGACGCTGGCAACGTGCTGGGCGACGCCTACGAGTACCTCATCTACCAGTTCGCCGATGACGCTGGCAAGAAGGGCGGCGAGTTCTACACACCCCGCGAGGTCGTGCGGCTCATCGTCGAGCTGCTGGAGCCGCAGGAGCGCATGCGCATCTGCGATCCCACGGCCGGGTCCTGCGGGATGCTGATCTACGCCGCCCAGTACGTGCGGGAGCAGGGCGGCGACATCCGCAACCTGGTGCTCCACGGGCAGGAGCGCAACCTGGGCACGCTGGCCATCGGCAAGCTCAACCTGTTGCTCCACGGCCTGCGGTCGGCCCGGCTAGAGGCGGGCGACGTCATCGCGGAGCCGGGGCTGGTGGACTCCCAGGGAAGGCTGCTGTCCTACGACCTGCTCATCGCCAATCCGCCCTTCAGCCTGAAGAAATGGGGCCACGAGTTCGCCCCCGCCGACACCAACCACCGCTTCGACCGCTACGGGGCCATCCCGCCCAAGACCAGGGGCGACCTGGCCTTCCTGTTGCACATGCTGGCGGTGACCAATGCCCAGGGGCGCGTGGGCGTGGTGATGCCCCACGGCGTGCTGTTCCGGGGCGGCGCCGAAGGCAAGATCCGGCGCGGTATCGTCGAGGCCGACCTGTTCGAGGCGGTCATCGGCCTGGCGCCCAACCTGTTTTTCGGAGCCAGCATCCCCGTAGCCATCTGCGTGCTGAACCGCAACAAGCCCGCCGGGCGGCGCGGCAAGGTGCTGTTCGTGGACGCCGCCCAGCCGGGCTACTTCCGGGCCGAGCGGGCCCAGAACTTCCTCGACAAGGAGCACATCGCCAGCATCGTCGCGGCCTACCGGGCCTTCGAGGACGTAGAGCGCTTCGCCCACGTGGCCGACCTGGCCGAGATAGAGGGCAACGACTTCAACCTGAACATCAGCCGCTACGTGGACACCACCGAGCCGGTGGAGGTGATGAGCGTCGCCGATGCCCTGGCGCAACTCCGGGAGGCCGAGCGCCGCCGCGACGAGGCCACGGCCCGCATGGACGCGCTGCTGGCGGGGCTGGGGTACGGGCGGTAGGATCGAAGCACCATGCCCGCGTTGTTGAGGGAAGGCCTTTACCGATTTTTCTACTATTCGGCAGACGGGGTGGAGCCCTCCTCATGTGAATGTGAGGCGAGACAGGCTTACCGCCAAGTTCTGGCTGGACCCCGTAGCGTTGGCAAACAGTGGAGGGATGCGGAGTTCCGAAATTCGCCGGATTGAGCGTATAGTTGAAGAGCACCGGGATTCATTCCTGAGGGAGTGGAATGCACATTTCAAGAACTGAAGTAACCGTACCGGACGCGATGACAATCGAGCTTACGGACGACACCCTTACCGCCGAGCTTTCCGATGGGCGCACCATATCGGTTCCCATATCCTGGTATCCCCGCCTGGTCCACGCCACACCGGAAGAACGCAACAACTGGGAATTGATCGGGACCGGCCAGGGTATCCACTGGCCCGACTTGGACGAGGACCTGAGCATCGAGGGATTCCTGGCCGGAAGGAAGTCGGGCGAAACCCCCAGGTCCTTCAAGCGCTGGCTGGAGGCCAAGCGGGCCGGCCTGCCAGTGAACATTTACGAAATAACGCCAGCCGCATCCGAAGAGGTCTGATGCAGCGCGCTGCTGGACACGGAGCCATACCCGCCGGCTGGCATCGGGTGCGGCTGGGGGAGGTGGCTAGTGTCAACCCGAAGAGGCCAAGGCTGGAAATTGATGCCGACGCGCCGGTAACTTTTGTGCCGATGGCCGCTGTCGGCGAGGACTTTTCTGGTTTCATTGATAGCCTCAGCCGCCCTTTCTCGGAGGTATCCAAGGGATACACTTACTTTCAGGAGCACGACTTACTCTTTTCCAAGATCACCCCGTGCCTGGAAAACGGTAAGCACGCCACCGCGAGGAACCTGCTCAATGGGTTTGGCTTCGGCTCCACGGAATTTCATATTCTCAGGGCTGCCGATTCAGTAATCTCAGGATTCTTGTTCCGCGCACTTACCAGGCCAGAGATCATCAAGGAGTGCGCCGACAGTTTCACTGGAACAGCGGGGCAAAAGCGGGTACAACCTGACACCCTACGATCTCTCCCTATTCTTCTTCCGCCGCTGCCGGAGCAGCGGGCCATCGCCGCCGTGCTGGACAGCATCGACGACGCCATCCAGGGCGCCGAGGCGGTCATCGCCGCCACCGAGCAGTTGCGCGACTCACTGCTCCACGACCTGCTCACCCGCGGCCTCCCCGGCCAGCACACCGAGTGGCGCGACGTCCCCGGCCTCGGCAGCATCCCGGCGGACTGGGAGGTGGTGCGCCTGGGGGATGTGGCGGAGGTGCAGACGGGAAGGGCGGTTAAGAAAGATTCTCCTGTTGATGGAACGCTAAAAGTTCCTTACTTGAGCGTAGCAAATGTCAAGGATAGCTATTTGGACTTGAGCACTGTTAAGACCATGTTCGTTACGGAAGCCGAAATTGAGCGGTTCAGTCTGAAATATGGCGATGTCCTGTTCACCGAGGGTGGCGATGCTGACAAACTTGGTAGAGGAACTGTCTGGCGTACAGAGATCGCGCATTGTCTACACCAGAATCACATATTTGCCGTCCGGCCACATGCTGATGTCCTGAAATCGGAATTTCTGTCATTTTTCGCGGGAAGCGGGTTGGGCAAGCGATACTTCTTGGGAGCGGCGAAACAAACGACAAATCTGGCTTCTGTAAACTCTTCCCAGTTGAAGGATATGCACTTGCCGCTGCCGAGTATTCCCGAGCAAAAGGGCATCCTGAAGGCGCTCCGACTTGTCCTCGCTGCGTTAGATGTTGCGGGGGAGGAACTGGCGGGGCTACGATTGCTGAAGGAGTCCACCGCCGACGCGCTGCTGACGGGGCGGGTGCGGGTGGGCTGCCCAAATCTCTCGGGGGGTTAAACGTGGAATGGCTGTTCGGAGAGCAATGGAGGCTTTCTACCATGTGGAGATTGAGTCCACCATCACGACAGCTCGATTTCTGGTTCGACCAAATTTGACTAAGGATCAAGTCGAGGGCCGGATACTGTGGAATTACAATTACGGGAGAGCAATCACTCTGCGTGGGGTTGCATTGCAACCGACGCAGATCGTGCGGATGACCATTGCCTACACTCACGACAAAGTCGATCATTCCTATACGTTTGAACGTTTAACCGACTATATGTCTGGCCAAGAATGGTGGGACGCCACTGATTCTTTTGTAGTAGGCCCCCCCGGATGGAAAGCAAGCTTAGAGAACAAGAATGAGTTAGAGCGGCTAGCGTTGTCGCAAGTCTATGACAGGATGGTAACCAATGAGCAACTAAGGGAGGTTACTCGTAAGCGCTTTCTGGATGGCCACTACTCGGACTCGGTAGAAGCCGCTCTTAAATGCGTCGATAACTCGGTTAGAGACCGTTCTGGGCTCGTAGACGCCAGCGGAGCGCATTTAATGTGGACAGCCTTTTCGGAAAAGGCACCTGTCTTAAGCCTAAACGCCCTTATTTCCGAGTCAGACAAGAACGCGCAAAGGGGCTATATGCATATATTCGCGGGTACCATGATGGGTATTAGAAACCCGCGCGCCCACGAGCACGACCTTGTGGATAATGCCGAAGCTGCTTTAGAGTCACTCATCCTTGCGAATCACCTGATGCGAATGCTGGACGGCGCAATCAAGAACGAACCGGAAACGGCATAGTAATGACCACTCCCGACCAGCACAATGAATTCCAGCATCTGGGTGAGCCGGAACCAGAGTTAGTCTGTGGCCGACTGATGGCGGTTGACTGGTCCGTTGGTTCAGCGCGGCTGGATACGCCTAAGGGCGATTCGGTGTTACTCCGCTTTTCAGCGTCCGATATAGATATGGAAAACAAGATGCGAAAACTCGCGACTTGCCATGTTGATGTTCGAGGGGATCGCACAACCACCGGTGATAGCGGGGAATTTGAGGTCATCAGCGTCCAGGAAATCAGCCACGCCTGGCTTGAGCCTGAACCGCCGGGCGAACCCAAAGACGGCCCGATTAGCGAGGAGGAGTGGGACGAATATATGCGGGTGATTCGCGAGGGTCGCGAGGGTCTCTGTGGCGAGTGCCGACGCAGAGCGGCTACGGTATAGAGTAGCACCATGACCACCCCATCCACGCTCAACGAGTACAGTCAGGCCGAGGAGCCGGCGCGGGTGCTGCTGGAGCGGCTGGGGTGGACGTATGTGCCGCGAGAGGCGCTGGCGTCCGAGCGGGCCAGTGAGCGCGAGGTGTTGCTGAAGGGGCGGCTGCGGGCCGCCCTGTTGCGTCTCAACGAGTGGCTGACCGGGGAGCAGGCGGAGCGGGCCATCTTCGAGCTGGAGCACGTCAACGCCGTCGGCATGGCCCGCAACCAGGCCGTCCACGAGTACCTGACCTTCGGACTGCCCCTCACCGTCAACACCCCGCGCGGCCAGGACACTCGCAACGTCCGCTTCTTCGACTTCAACCACCCCGAGGGAGGCCTCAACGAGTTCGTCGTCACCACCCAGTTCCGGGTGCGGCGCGGCAATGAGAAGAGCGAGTCCGAGGACGACCAGCGGGTAATCAAGCCCGACCTGGTGCTGTTCGTCAACGGCATCCCGCTGGTGGTGATGGAGGCCAAGTCGCCGTCGCTGCTGGACGTGTGGAAGTCCCAGGCCGTGCGGCAGTTGCGCCGATACCAGGAGGCCGGGCCGGAGTGGCACGGCACGGGAGCCCCCGAGCTGTTCCACTACAATCTGCTCTGCGTCGCCCACTGCGGGGCCAGCGCGGCCTACGCTGCCATGGGCGTGCCGGAGAACGCCTACTTCGAGTGGAAGTCGGTGGCCCCCTACTCCGATGACGAGGTCCGCGACCGCTTCGGCGCGGAGCCGCAGGGCCAGGCGCAGCTCATCGTTGGCATGCTGGCCCCGGCGACGCTGCTGGACATCCTGCGCGACTTCGTGGTCTACGAGCCGGAGCATGGCCGAGTGGTCAAGAAGCTGCCCCGCTACCAGCAGTACCGGGCGGTCAAGTCGGCCATGAGCCGCATCCTGTCGGAGACCAAGCCCGAGGACCGGGGCGGCGTTGTCTGGCACACCCAGGGGTCGGGCAAGTCGTTGACCATGCTTTGGCTGGCCACCAAGATCCGCCGCGAGCCGCGCCTGGCGAACGCCGACATCGTGGTGGTCACCGACCGCACCCAGCTGGACAAGCAGATCTCCGAGACCTTCCAGCGCTGCGGCTTCCCCGCGCCGGAGCGGATGGACCGCTCGCGCCCCGAGCCCGTGGAACGCCGCGCCCGACGGCGACGGGAAACGCCGAACCGCGCCCAGCCGCTGGACTTGCAGACCGTCCTGCGCCAAGGCGGAGGCCGCACGGTGATGACCACCATCCAGAAGTTCGAGGAGGGGCTGACCACCCCAGACGGCAAGCTGGACGTGCTCAACGACTCCAGCAACGTGTTCATCATGGTCGACGAGGCCCACCGCACCCAGTACGGCGTGCTTGGCGGGCTGATGTCGCGGGCGCTGCCCAACGCGGTGATGATCGGATTCACCGGCACGCCCATCGACAAGGGTTTCGGCCGCAGCACCATGAAGCGCTTCGGCCCACTCATCGACTCCTACACCATCCCGCAGTCGGTGGCCGACGGCGCCACCGTGCCCATCTGGTACGAGGCTCGAATGCCAGAGCTGCACATCGAAGGGCCCAACACCCTGGACGAGCTCTTCGACGCCATGTTCGGCGATGAAACCGACAGCGTGCGGGAGGAGATACACCGCCGCTACGCCAACCGCGAGACGGTAGCCGGGGCGCAGGAACGGATCCAGATGATCGCCCTGGACATCGCACAGCATTTCAAGGACAAGGTACGCCCCAACGGGTTCAAGGCCCAAGTGGTCGCCCCCAGCCGGGCCGCCGCCCTGCGCTACACGGAGCAGTTGCGGAGCTTCGGGCTGAGCGCTTACCCCATCATCACCACCGGCCACAACGACGGCCCCGAGTTCCAGCTCGCCAAGGAACTAGACCACGACCAGATCACCGGCCAATTCGTCGAACCGGAGGGCGAACCGGAGGTGCTGGTGGTTGTCGACATGCTGCTCACCGGATTTGACGCCCCGGTGGAGCAGGTGCTGTACCTGGACCGCCCATTGCGTGAGCACGGCCTGCTTCAGGCCATCGCCCGCGTCAACCGCCGGTTCTCGCACGACAAGGACGGAACGCCGACCGAGAAGGGCCACGGCCTCGTCGTCGACTACTGCGGCATCTCCCACGACCTTGAGCAGGCCTTGGCCAGCTTCGAATGGGACGAAGTGCAGGACACCATGCAGGCTCTGGAGGAGGACCCGGCCACGGTCATCGACGCTGTGGCCGTCCGGGCAGAATCACACTTCCGTGGTCTGGACCTGAATGACACTTGGACCTGCGTCCTGCAGTTCGCGCCCGACGCCAGCACCGAGGGCAACTACAGGGCCGATCTGTTCGAGCGGTTCAACGCCGACTACCGCCAGTTCTCCCGCCTGATGGACCGCCTGCTCCCCGACCCGCGAGGCTTGCCCTACGTCGACCGGCTGGCCCGGCTCACGCTGATCCGCTCCTACGTCCGCGCCCACTTCCTCCGCGAGAACGCCGACGTCAACTGGACCGACATCGGCGCAAAGGTGAAACAGCTCATCGACCAGCGCATCAGCGCCGAAGTGCGCGAGATGATGCAGCCAGTCTCCATCCTCGACCAGGACTTTGACGAGAAAGTAGCCCTCCTGCCCCACGCCGAGGCCCGCGCCTCGGTGATGGAGCACGCCATCCGGGCCCAGATACACGAGCGCCTGGAGCAGAACCCGGTCTTCTACGAACGCCTATCCCAGCGCTTGGCCCGCATCATCGAGCAGATGCGATCCCAACTCATTGATGCGGCCGAGGCCTACCGCCAGATGGCTGTACTGCAAGGTGAGGTCCGCGGTGAGGCTTCCGTAGCCGCCCGGCACGGTCTGTCGCCGGTGTCCCTGGCGATCTACGAGATCCTGCGGGAACCGTCCAGCGGAAATGAAGAAGAGGAAGGGTTTGTCAGGCAAGATAGCGGACCCTATGTCATAGAGGTTGATGACGCGGCACGGGACACCGCCCTGAGTGTGGAGCAAGTGCTTGCCGGACACGACGTGATTGACTGGCAGACAAACGACGACGTGCAGCGTCAGATGCGCCGGGACGTGAAAGGCAGCCTCCGTTCCACTGGGCTGTACGACGAAGCCCAGATGGACGAACTTGCTAACCTGATCGTGCAGGTCGCCAAGAGCAGGGTTTAGAGTGGTTGAACTCGGCCGGGTCCAATTCGGAGACACCACCATCGATTACGAGGTCCAGCGCAGCCAGCGCCGCCGCAAGACCGTGCAGATAACGATGGACGCGGGGCGAGTCCTCGTCGCCGCCCCATCGGATACGCCGGCGTCAAAGCTGGATGCCATCGTAACCAAGAGGGCGCCATGGATCCTCAGGCAGACACCCGAACCGGGCCTCGGGGTTTCTCCGAAACGCTTCGTCAGCGGAGAAACACTGCCCTACCTGGGCCGCAACGTACGTTTGATCGTCGAATCTGCTGACGTGCGCTCGCCGCAGGTCCGGTTCGATCACTGGAGCTTTCGAATCCACGTTCCCGTCCTGTTGGACGAAACTGATCGTTACGACGGAATCAGAAAGGTCGTTGCTCAGTGGTATCGACGTCGGGCTGAGTTGCGATTGCCGCAGGCAGTGGAGATGTGGCGGAAACGGATGGGGCTGTCTGAAACACCGGAAGTCCTGATTCGCGACCAGCGCCAGCGCTGGGGCAGTTGCGCCCCCGACGGCACCCTGCGCTTCAACTGGCGCGTCGTGATGCTGCCACCTGCCCTGATTGAGTATGTGGTGGTCCACGAACTGGTCCACCTGAGAGTCAACAGTCATTCCATGGAATACTGGGCCTTGGTTTCCAGCCTGCTTCCTGACGTACAGCAACGCCGCCGGCAGCTTCGGGGAGTTGGCAAAATGCTCCCGCTGTAATTTCCTCGGTTCCGGAGGGGGTATCTGATTGCCAATATCCCACACGACTCAAGGCCAGCAGTGGTAGTTCTGGCGCGGCCCAATCCCCTGGAGGGCTGAGTCTTACCAATAGCGTGAATATCAGGTCAGGGCATTTAACGAATTTTCACGGTGCAGTCGCCCCGTATGATTAAATGGTGGTTGGGCGATGGGCCGGAATACGTGGATTTCCTCGTCGGTGAAGTCGTAGCGGCCCGTCAGCACGTCCATCCCGGCTTCGGCCATTAGCGAAGCACAGGCCAGTACCGAGGCGGGAGCCGCGTTGTTGACCGGCGCTGAACACCCCAGGTGAGGAACAGCGAACTCCTTGCCATCGGAACCCCGAGGAATAAGGGGATATCTAGCGGACTCCCTTCTCAGGTGAATTGGCGTATCGTCAGGGAGCGCCTGACGTCGGACTCGCCCGATGAATCCGCCCCGGTAAAGAGCGCCCGACACCAAGGGCTTACCTTCTCTCAGGGCAACGATCGCAAGCGCATCGGTAAAGGACTGATTACCAGTCGCGTCAATCACCATGTCGGCGCTGACGATCCTTGGCCTTATCTCGTCGGGAGTGAGCGGAGATTCAAGGAATACACCGACCTCTGTCCAGGGGGCATGATCGGCGACCACGGCCTTGACCGCATCCGCCTTTCCGGAACCCACATGGTTGTGGCCGGCTACATGCCTCACCACGTTGCCCGGCAACAACACATCTCTATCCACAATTTCCAGGAAACCCAAACCGCTTTCTGCCATCGTAGTGGCTACGTGCCCGCCCAGTGCCCCCGCCCCGAAGAGTGTCACCCTGCTGGGGCGCAGTAAACCAGCGTCCGGGCCAGCGCGCAGGAGGAGGCTGTCCTCATCCCTTGGCCCGGGCTGAATGGCGAACGCCTCCACGTTGTCGCCCGTTCCTCTGAAAGCTATCACCAACAGGTCAGGCCTACCACGTCTGTCCCAGCAGAAGAGTATGATATCCACACCGCCGCTGACACCCAATGCGGCAGGTCTCCGGCGGTTGCTGAGGGCCCGCTCCAATCCCCTACCCTGGGCCCCGTTCAGCAAGGGCCAGACTTCTGGTAAATGCCTCGGCGGTGGCTTTTCCAGAGTCCCGGCGTGGCACCACAGCCCGCGCAGATGACCGGATGCAGCACTCCCCCGTCCCGGCGCGATGTCAACTCTGAGCGGGGATCTATGGAGGGAACCGTGGCAATCCCCCCACTCCCCCTCGAGGATTCCCAGGTCAGGGAGGTCGAAGGTGGCAACCGTTGAGTATTTCTCCCTGAAGTTAAGAAAGGCATCCCGGCCGAGGTTGTCGTCCTCCCAGCCGCCCCCGCGTTTTCGCACCATTCTCTTATGCGTTCGCAAAAGCCGCCATAGGTCTCCCATTGAAAACTGCGGTCCCCTTACCGCCAAAGGCAGACGAGGTCATCGAGGGTGGAATGGCTTGTGTTGATGCCTTTTACGTACAGGTCCGGCGGGCGGAGCGGCCACCCGGGCCTAATCACGACTTCCATGTCGGTAGCGTCCGTCAAAGCGGAGAGAGCCGGGTGTACCGGGCCCCGCCACCGCGGTTCTCTAGATCCAACAAGCGGTTCGAACCCTGCTCCCGCTAGTTCCTCCGTGAACGACTGAAGCCCCTCAATGTCGTAATAGTCGTTGCTCATTTCCCTTATCCACATCCGCCGGCCTCGTTTCGCCGCCGCGCTATTTCTAACCCGCCAGACGAAACCAATGGTCCGACGGTTCTGGCCCTTGAACTCTGGCCGGCACTGTTTCCGTCACCACGCGAATCGTTACCTCCCGAGCCTCGGCCGCCACTCGAGCTCTTCCCGAAGCTTTCACCGAACAACTGCTGCCAGGTCTTCGCGGTTTCTTCGACGGACCCTTCTGCCAGGGCCTGCTTCGTTGTCAGGGCGTGGGAGTGGACTCTCTTCCTGAGGTTTTCGTATTTCCGCTGGTCCCAGTGCCTGTTGAAGGTTTCGGTGGGGAGCACCGGGTTTCGGATGTCCGGTATGTTCGGGTGTTGCTGCAAATAGCCGTCAATCCTAAACCAAAGCCAAGGTGGGATGTGCATATGGCTGGTGATGGGGACCTGGATTGGGGTTACGCAGGAACTCCTCTGCCCTTGATTGCAGGATGGTCCGGCAGCGGCGCTTGACCTCCTCTTTCCGCCCGGCCAGCGCCTCCAAGAAGTTGCCGACTTTCTCCTGCACCAGGGCTTTGGTCCCCAGGCACAGGTTTCCGGTGGCCTCCTCTCGCGCCCAGCCCCAGATGGCCTCATCAGCGTTGAAATCCGGGCTGTAGCCTGGCAGGTTCACCAGACGCAGGTTCAGTCCCGGCGTCTGGAGATACTCCCTCACTGCCTCGCCGCGGTGGGCCGGGGCATTGTCCCAGATCACGTTCAGCCTCTCGGTGTGCCGCTCCCGCAACTGCCCCAGGAAGGCTGCCGACGTTCCTGAGTTGCTGTTCCCTTCCAGTTCCATCCATTCCACCTCACCGGTCTCCAAGCACACCGCCGAATAGTAACTGGCCTTCTCTCCGTACCTCGGACTGCTGGAATCCACCAATGCCGACTCTCCCCTAAGCACCCACTTGCCCCGCAACTCGGCGTCGGCTCGAAAGTGGGCCTCGTCGGCAAAGAATGTCTTGGCTTTGCTTTGACACGCCTCCTCCATCAGGGCCGCGTACTCCGCCACGAAGGACTCCCGCCTGACCTCATCCGCCTTGAGCAGCCGTTTCTTGGGACGCTTGAAGGCGAAGCCCAGCCGGTGCAGCCAGTTCAGACAACTGCTACGGCTCAGGCTGATGCCGCGCCGTTCCCAGACAAACCGGTTCACCACCCTCCAGTTCCAATTGGCCATTTCAATACCCGCCGCCCCTGGCAACTCCTGCACCGCCCCTGTCAGCGCCGCCTGCTCCGCCTCGCCGAGGGCGGGGGGGAACCTCCGGTCTGCTCGAATATCAGGGCCTCCGGACCGCCCTCCCCGAAGGCAGCGGCCCACCGGCCTATGGTGTGGGGGTCCCGTCCCAGGGCCTCCGCCGTGGACGATGCCGTCCAGCCTTGCGCCAGCAGCCAGACGGCGTGCCAGCGTTCACGCTCCCTGGGCGTGGGCGCCAGAATCATCCTCCGGTGCAAATCCTTGGCACCCATCTGCCATTGGTCAAGATGCTGAACCATCTCCCTCACACCCATCACCAACCCCCACAACTCCTGAGACCAGTTAATCCAGTTACCTCACAAATCTACCCTATGTGTCTGCACATTTCACCTTGGCTTTGGTTTAGTCAGAACGGTCACCAGCGTGTCGGCCACGGTGCTTACTGCTTCGGTTCCCTCGTCGGACTTCCTGATGGCGTTGCCGGCGAGTGTGGTCAGGAGAAGGACTTGGCGGTGTAGTTGCCCTTGTGGTCTCTCAGGTACTTTAGGATCCTGACCACTCGCTTCAGATTGCCCTTGGTTATCCGGCTCTTTTCATTGAACCACTCCCGGTATCCGGTTCCGTCAGTTTCCTCATATCTGTTGTCCACCCTGTTGCAGATGTAGTGGTTTCCGCCGCTGGTCACTCGGGGCACCACGTCCAGGTGAAAATCACCAGCATAGTCAACGGTAACGCACCGGGTCTTCAGCCTCAGCTTGTCCGCGTAGTTCCTGTTTTTCTTCAGGGCGTTGTAGACCGCCTGGACGTAGTCCTTGGGGTCCCACTTGGGGTTGGGATTCATCACAACCTGGATATCGCCGTCGTACTCGTCGTTGTCCTCGACCGGTTTGATCAGGGTTCTCAGAGCATAGGAGCCCTGAGGCTCGATTCTCTGGTAGCCGGTCAGGTGTTCCTTCAACTGGCCGCTCACGCCCCGGACGCCGCTCTGTAGCCGCTCGAGGCGTCTTTCATTGAGGTTGACCTCATCCCTGAGGAATTCGTTGAATTGCTGATTGTTCTTGCTCATCTGGGATTTTTCTTCTCCTTATCCCCAATCCACCGAAGGAGGGTGTGTAGCGGGGTCTGGAGGAGACAATAAAGTGCTCCTGTGTATCTGGGATAATGGTTTTCGGGACAGAAGACCGATCCCACAGCAGGAGCACCCAAAAGATGCTACCACGCAACCACCCCGACCGCATCCGTATCGCCTTCGACGACACCCGCCTGGTAGCCAACGCCGGGCTAATGCTTCCGGCAACGTTGGCCCTCCACCTGGGTCTGAGTGAACTGGTTGACCGGCACCTCGACTTGGGCGACACTCCTGGCCGGGCCAACATCGGCGACAAGCTGATGACCCTGGTGGTCTCCGCCCTGGCCGGCGGCGACTGCATTGATGACGCCGACGCCTTGCGCAGCGGCGGTACCGCCAGCGTCCTGGGGTGTGTGGTCAAGGCACCGTCCACCCTGGGCACCTTCCTGCGCAGCTTCCGCTGGGGGCACGTGAGACAGTTGGACCGGGTGAGCCGGGAACTGTTGGCCCGGGCCTGGGCAACCGGCGACGGACCCGGCGACGGACCCGGCGACGGGCCGTTGACCATCGACCTGGACTCCACCATCTGCGAGACCTACGGCCTGAGCAAGGAGGGAGCCCGCCATCACGGCTACACCGGCCAGCGGGGTTATCACCCACTCCTGGCCGTCGCGGCCGGCACCGGCGAGGTGCTGATGGCCCGTCTCCGCGAGGGCCGGGCCAACACCGCCCGGGGCGCTGGCCATTTCCTGAGGGAGACGGTGAGCCGGGTACGCTACGCCGGGGCCAAGGGTCAACTCACGGTACGGGCCGACAGCGGCTTCTATAACCACGCCGTGGTCCAGGTCTGCCGCAAGACGGATGTCCGCTTCTCCATCACCGTCCGCCTGCGCCAGAACCTGCGGGACCTGATAGAGGCCATACCCGAGGCGGGCTGGAGGCCGATTCCTTACTGGATGGAGGGCGGGGCTGACGTGGCCGAGGCCGAATACATTCCCTTCGCCAGTGAGCCCGACGCCGCGCCGGTGCGGCTCATCGTACGCCGGGTGAGGCCCACCCCCGGCTCCCAGTTGGCGTTGTTCGCCAACTACAGCTATCACGCCTTCATCACCGACCGGGACGGCGAGACCCTGGAACTGGAGGCCGACCACCGCCGCCACGCCGAGATAGAGAATGCCATCCGGGACCTCAAGTACGGCGTTGGGCTCAATCATCTCCCCTCGGGGCGCTTCCCTGTCCTGAGCTTGCCGAAGGGAGCCTGGCTGGCGGTACAGGTTATAGCCCACAATCTGGCCCGCTGGACCGGGCGCATCGCCCTGGGAGAGGCGGTGGCGACCACCAAGACCCTGCGGCGACGCCTCTTTTCCCTGGCCGGACGAATCACCCGCAAGGCCCGGCGCCTCATACTGCATCTCCCCAGGCGCTGGCCTTGGGAAACCCAGTTCCTCTCCGCCCTGGCGCGGTTGCGGACCATTCCACTCCCGGCTTGACGCCGCTGGCTGCAACCAACTCGCCCACCAACCAATTGAATGTCCCCACCAACTCGCACCAACCAGGTCGGCGAGGGTCCTCTGCTGACTGCCGTCCCACGGTCTGTATTACCCAAGGCCACTCCGGGACACCATTGCCCCACTCTCCCGGCCAATGATTCCACCGTTGGCCCTCCCATCCCACTAATCTCCCACTCAAGAGACCATATGGCTCCCCATCGGTGGATTTGAGCTTAGGAAAGTCTGGAACCTTCCTGGCCTCCGCTGAAATACCATGCCTGCGAACCCAAGACTTGCGGGTGTTGACGTACCTGCTTCGACAGTTCGGTTGGGAACTCAGATTCGATGGCCTCGATCGCCTGGTAGATCAACGGTCGGGAAAAGTCACCTGGGGAGCCGGATAGCAGCGCCATCCACTCTGATGGGTAGTAACGGGCAAGTGTTCCCAGAACAAAAGATGTCAAGTATAGCTTGAAGAATTCGTTGAGCTTGTCCCCGTTAGGGAAGTCCGCAATCCCATACATCATAGTCTCGTTCCCCTCAGTCTCGTGGAAGAGTGGGAACCTGGACAGGTGAGCGGCGTCGGCTTGATGTCGAAACACTAATCCTTGCTGAGGAATGGGAGTTGTGAGATTCGGCCATCCTTTGGGCATCGGTTGAACGGTAACGGACCCTTTATCGACCAGTTTCAGAACCTCGTCAGGTGGCTTTGCGAACATAAGGAAATGGGTCTCTGTCTCATTATGAAGTGACGGTCGTCGGGAACCATTTTGAGTCCCTACCGGTTACTCCCTGAAAAGCGTGCATAGTCTGTTTGAGTCGGGAGAGCAGGTCGCCCAGGGTCAGGTGTTCCCCCTCAGTGCAGAACCTAATGTCGCCGAGGTTGTGGTCGAGCACAGCTTTTGACCTGGAATCGTGTCTGAAGTAGTGCGCTTGGTGGACATTGGGAATTGACTCCACCAACTCGAGAAACGTGCCGCGCTCGGCTTGAATTTTCAAGTCGAGAATATTCTTGATGCCTTCGCTCAAAGTTCCTCGCCAGTTCACTCCTTTCAACCCGTGTGACTGCGCCAGTGCTTCCCCTTTCTTGCTGTCATTCCTCAGGAGGATCGCCCCCCTCGATAGGGACAGCACCCCGTAGTAGAGGAGGAGTGGCTTGACGCTCATATCCGAAGAGGATGCGCTCTTGAAGTATTCCCGTCCCTGGATGAAGAAAGCGTTGACCTGCCTTGTCTTAGTAGCGTTCATCTGCCTCTGGTGAGTCTGCTGATACCACGACTTAGCTAGGTCATACGACTCGAACCGGGAGATCTCGTGCCATTCTTGGTTGGACAAGGAAATCCTCCTCTCACGTGACGGGATGGTAACCGCACAGGTAAAGCAGACGTAAACTTAATCTAGAATCGAACGCTCCTCAAAGTCCATTAAGGCTGGCCTGAGCCACCCCCATCGGCGGATGTAAGGACAGTTCACGCGTCATTGTCGCGGATGCGTCTCTGCCAAGACAAGCACGGGCGCGGTTGAGTGTCCCTCAAAATGAAACGCCGACCGACCTGGCCCAACTCACCCTCGGTAGTTCCGCCCAAGCTCGGACACGTACCGGCGTCCCAGACCGTCGGCGTGTTCCCTCAGCCAGTCGCTCAGCCTTGTCGTGCCAGTCGGTGCAGAGCCGGACGTCAGCAACCCCGCCATCAGCGCACCGACCTCGTCACAGGTCAGCACCACGTCGCGCAGCAGCAGGCCGACCAGCCGGGTCAGGGCGAAGCCCGGCGACGGCGGCCAGTCATACCGCCATCTGCTGTTCCAGCTGATACTCAGCCACTCGGGCTGGCGCTATGCCGAGGTGGCCACCGGCGAGACCTTCCTGGCCTTGCAGCAGGGGTTGCAGGCCGCCCTGTGGACCCTGGGCGGAGTGCCGCAGGTGGTGCGCAGCGACAATACCTCGGCCGCCACTCACGAGATGCGCCGCAGCCGCGGTAGGGCCCTGAACGACGCCTACCGGGCCCTCCTCGATCACTTCGGGCTGCGCTCCACCCGCATCAATCCTGGCCAGAGCCACGAAAACGGCGACGCCGAGCAGGGCCACTACCGTTTGAAGGATGCCATCGGCCAGGCCCTGATCCTGCGGGGCAGCCGAGATTTTCACACCGCCGACGACTACGCCCTCTTCGTGGCCCGGATGGTCCACAGACGCAACCGCCTGGTGCAGGAAAAGCTGGAGCAGGAATTGGCTTGTCTGCGGCCCCTGCCCCCAGCTCCCATGCCGGAATACGTCAACTACCGGGCCCGGGTGCGCAAGTGGAGCACCATCCAGCCCTTCCACAAGCTCAGGAGCCGACCGGACCTACGCCGTGCCCTCCCGCCTAATCGGCAAGGAGGTGCAGATCCGGCTGTACGCCGACTGGGTGGAAGTGTACTACAAGGACCATCTGATCGAACGCATGGAGCGGGTGCGTGGCGAGAGGGAGGTCAACGTCAATTGCCGTCACGTCATCGGCTCCCTGGTGCGCAAGCCCGGGGCCTTCGCCCGCTACCGTTTCCGGGAGCAGCTTTCCCCGACACTGCAATTCCGTCTCTCCTACGATGCTCTGCGCGAATGGCGCGGGGAACGGGCCGACGTGGAGTACGCGCGCATCCTGCACCTAAACCAAAGCCAAGGTGGGATATGCATATGGCTGGTATTGGGGACCGGAATGGGGGTTACGCAATAACCCTTCAGCCTTTGATTGCAGGATGGTGCGGCAGCGGCGCTTGACCTCCTCTTTCCGTCCGGCCAGCCCCTCCAAGAAGTTGGCGACTTTCTCCTGCACCAGGGCCTTGGTTCCCAAACACAGGTTGCCCGTCGCCTCCTCTCTCGCCCAGCCCCAAATCGCCTCATCGGCGTTGAAGTCCGGGCTGTAGCCCGGCAGGTTCATCAGCTGCAGGTTCAGCCTTGGCGTACGCAGGTAATCCCTCACCGCCTCGCCACGGTGCGCCGGCGCGTTATCCCAGATGACGTTCAAACGACCGCTGTGCCGCTCGCGCAACTGTTCCAGGAAGGCTGCCGATGTTCCTGAGTTGCTGTTGCCCTCCAGCTCCATCCAATCCACCTCGCCGGTCTCCAAGCACACCGCCGAGTAGTAGCTGGCCTTTTCGCCGTACCTCGGGCTGGTCGAGTCCACCAAGGCAGGCTCTCCCCTCAGCACCCATTTGCCCCGAAGTTCGGCGTCAGCACGGAAATGGGCCTCGTCGGCGAAGAATATCTTGGCTCCGGTTCTGCGAGCCTCCTCCCGCAGGGCGGCGTACTCCGCCAGGAAGGATTCCCGTTTCTCCGCATCAGCCTTGAGCAGCCGTTTCTTGGGGCGCTTGAACGCGAATCCCAGCCGGTGCAGATAGTTCAGGCAGGTGCTGCGGCTCAGGCTGATACCGAAGCGCTCAGTGAGGAACTGACGCACCACCTTCCAGTTCCAGTTGGCCAGTTCGATGCCTGAGTTGGCCGGCAACTCCTGCACCGCCCCTTTCAGCGTCGCCTGCTGCGCCGCTTCGAGGGCGGGGGGGAACCACCGGTCTGCTCGAATATCAGGGCCGCAGGACCTCCCTCTCCGAAGGCCGACGCCCACCGTCCTATGGTGTGTGGGTCCCGTTCCAGCGCCTCGGCGGTAGCCTGAGCGGTCCAACCTTGGGTCAGAAGCCACAGGGCGTACCATCGTTCCCGTTCCCGGGGCACCGGCGCCAGAATCATCCGCCGGCGCACGCCTGGCACATCCATCTCCCATCGTTCGAGAAACTGCTCCATATCCCTCGCACCCATCACCACCCCTCGCTCGTTCCCAGATAGAGTAACCCCGTTCCTCCACAAATTTACCCCATGTCTCTGCGCTTTTCACCTTGGCTTTGGTTTAGAAACGCGGATGAAAAGCCTTGGTTGAGAGGATGGCGCCAGGCAGAAAGGCCGGCGTCAGCAGCGCCAGCGTCCAAATCTGAGCGAGCCGGATTGTGCCGGAATTAGCTGCAGTACTGCCGGTGTCGGCGCAGGCGGCACGGTCGCCGATGGCAGCACCACCAATATCGCCCGTAAGACCGGCTTTTCGCGCCACCAGTGTCAGGTTGGCCACTGTGGCTGCCAGGTTGTGGCTGCCAGGTTGTGGCTGCCAGGTTGTGGCTGCCAGGTTGTGGCTGCCAGGTACAGTTGGAACCGCGTCTTTGCCCGCCCGAAGTAGCGGGCCTGGCGAATCCCCAGTTGTACCAGCCGGGCCAGCCGGTGCTCCACCACCACCCGCCACTTACGGTACCCGGCAAAGGCATCGCTCTGCTGCAGTGCGCGGGCCTGCTGCAACAGACCCTCCTGCGGGTGCAGTTGCACCGTTCGTCCCTTCCCGGACGACCCGGCCACGCACTGGGACCGCAGCGGGCATGCCCCGCAGACTGCCGCGTCGAACCGGAAACCCTGCAGCCGGTGAACTCGACCCGTGGGGCCGGTCCGGGTTCCATAGGGCCGGATGTTACGGGTAACCTGCCCTGCCGGACAGGTGCAGGTTCGCGCCGTCAGGTCAATGAGGAAATCCTCTTTCGGGAAGTGTTTCCGGTTGGGCCGTCCCGGCACCCGGGCAGTCAGGGTGCGTCCGGCGTCGGCGAAGGCCTGCCTGGTATCGCCGTCGCCGTAAGCGGCGTCGCCCAGCGTCTCCTCCACCGGCGCACCGGTGTTGGCCTCACTACGTTCCACCAGTTCCAGGGCCCCCAGGTTGTCCGGAGCGTTGCCCGGTAGCACCTCCACCTCAGTGATCAACTGGGTTCCTGTGTCCACCACGATCGCCGCCTTGTGCCCGTCGAAACGCCGACTGCTGCTCTTGTGGCCGTGGCGCATCTCCGGGTCGTGCACCGACATCATCCGGTCCCGGCTCACGCCGTCCCTGAGGCAGATACCATCGTCGGCGCGCTCCACGTCCTGGAGCAGCAACTGTCCCAGCAACTCCGCCGCCGCCGCGATGCCCTGCCGTTCAGGGCTGCCCTCCCCCAGAGCCTCCTGCGCCTGACGGGCCACCTCCAACAGGCGGTCCGCGTCAGCCACAATCGTGGCCAGCAACCCCGCCCTTGCCTTCTTGTTGGACCAGTCGATGGCCGACTCGCCCTTGATGCTGGAGCCCAAGTAACGCTTGTACCCCTGGGCCCCGGCCCAATCCCTCAAGGTGGTCTGCTCCACGGACGCCAAGGCTCTCATGAGTTTGATGATCCCGTCCGCCAGCAGGTTGTATGTGTCCCTCACCGCGCCCCGGCCCAGGATGTTGGTGGTGTCCAACGCCACCCGCATCCCGCGCTTTTTCAGGTAGCCTGACTCCCGGGCCAAGCGCAGGCTGGACTCGAATACCGTCCGCACCTTCTCGTGGAGAATCAGCTGGGCGCGGAACACCTGCAGCGTGCTCTTGGCGAAGGGACGGTCCTCAATCTCGATTCCCAGGGCCACTTTCCAGCGGATGTCGAAGTCGGCCCTGGCCTTGGCCTCGGCGTCGCTCACCTTGTCGTGGCTCTGCAGCAGCAGCGCCGTGGCCAGCAGGCTGGGCGGCACGCTGTCCCGTCCGTTGTCGGCGCAGTAGAACCCGGCGAAATCGCTGTCCCGGAACAACTGGCCCCGCAAAGAGGCCAACAGACCGTAGAAAGTGTCCTTGCCCACGTGGTCCAAGTACAACCGGTCCGCCTCCCACAGCCCCCTCTGATCCGACCGCTCTCCCAGCACTGCTATCCCTCGCTATGCTTGATGCCCCAAGTATACCTGCCCGCCAGCGCCATCCCACTTTCCGGCCAGATTTCTAGAGGGCGATGCCGCCCACGGCGATGCCGCTGGGCAGGTCTGGCGCACGCCCTCCGGCCCCGTCCCGCTGAGCCTGCGGGAGGTCCTGGACTACCTGCGTCCCGGTGGGGAACTGCCCGGCCAGACGCCGCCTCGCCGCGAGTCCCTTCCCGCAGACCTGGACCTGGACTCCGCCGGAAACGTGGTTCCGGCCTGCCTGCTGCCCTCCCTGCTGAAGCCCGGCGAGAAGCGCGCCCTGGACCTGTTGTCCGACTGGCCCTGGCTGCAAACGGCTCACCTGGGCCAGTTGATGGGAGTGGGGCGGACCAGGCTCTACCAGGTGTTGGAACGGCTCAGGGAGCTGGGCCTGGTAATTGCCGCGAGTGCGGAAGGACGCCGCTGCCTGGCCCTTTCCGACCGGGGGTTGGCGGCGCTGGCCCGCCGGGACCGGACCGCCGTGGGACTGGCCCGGCAACGCTGGGGCGCCGCGCCGGTCAAGCCGGAGGCCCCGGTGACCTGGCGCAACGTCCGCGGCTCCCGCAGCCGCCAGTTGCTGCGCAACCTGGAACACACCCAGGCCGTTCACTGGTTCCTGGCCGTGCTGGCGAATCAATCGCGTTGCCAGGGCTGCGAGATGGTACAGCTCGACCCGCCCCGGCGGGCGTCCCGCTTCTTCCGGCACGACGACCGCCTCCACTCGGTGCGGCCCGACGCCTTCGGCGTGCTGAGACGCGAGGGGAAGGTGACGCCCTTCTTCCTGGAGTGGGAGCGGAGGGCGGTGCGGCCGGTTACGATGGCGGCCCGCATCGCGCCCTACCTGCGCTACTACGCCGCCAACCGGCCCCTGGACGACCACGGCGTTGCCCCCGCCGTCCTGGTGGTCTTCGACGACGACCTGGCCGCCGGCCACTTCCTGCGGGTGGCGTCAGATGAAATGAGGCGGGCCGGGGTGAGGGTGCCCCTGTGGGTGTCCCACCGGAACGCCCTGGAGCGGTCCGGCCCGCTGGGCGCGGCGTGGCAGGCGCCGGCTCCTTCCAGCCCGACTACGCCTTTCAATCCCGACGAACCGTCAACCACGACCCGGGAGAATGAACGCCATGAGAATCTACTACGCTATGGAGGCCGAGGGCCTCCGCCACCACGTCCACTCCGCCCTGGGCGTGGACGCCGGGGCCTGGAACCAGGTCTCTCACCGAGTCCGGCACTGGCGCAGGGAACTGCAAGACCGTTACGGCATCCCGGCCGAGGGGGAACTTAGCGCCTGCGGACTCGCAACCGGCGCCGGAGAGTCCCCGCCGGCCTGCAACTGCGCCGGCCAGTCCACGCCGACGCCCCGCCAGAGAGCGGAGGTCCTGGCTGGCGGGCTGCGCCTCATCGAGGACATCGCCGTTGGCCCGGGGGGCGTCTCCGTCGTCAATGTCTGCCTGCCCAAGGACGAAATCCCTTCCTATCGGCAGGTCAGCCTGGACCGGCTGTTCAACCGGGTCAACGCCACCGCCGCCCAGACGGGCGGCCACGCCTTGCTGATATTCGGCCACGGACCCGAAGAGACGGTCACCCGCCTCTACGGCAGGCTGAGGAACTACAATCCCGTGCCCTCCGGCCCCGGGGCCGGAAGCGGCGGCCTGCACACCCGAAACCTCCCCATTGAGCGGGTAATCGGCGGCCCCCTCTTCCGCGACGCCGAGGCCGATTGCCTGCTCCAGGTGGCCGGCCTGGTGGCCCACGCCCTGCTCTGGCAGGAGGAGTTCCCCGCTGAGGGGATGGACGAAACCAACCTCCGCGCCGCCTTCGGTGTCCTGGACCGCGCCCTGAACCGCAGGGCCGCTAGGCGCGACCCCCAGGGGGTGGTCAGGCGGTGAACCGGCAGCGGAAGGGGGGCGCAACAAGACAAGGCCGGACGGCTTATTCCGTCCGGCCTTGTCCTCTTTGCTTACGGTCGGTCCGCCTCAACTTCTCCCCCAGGTTTACACCCCAGGCCTTTCCGCCTCCGGCAGCAGCAGGTGCAGCAGCCCCATGCGGGCGGCCAGACTGAACAGCGCCACCAGGTTCCCCGGACCGGGGCTGGCCCCGTTCCGCCAACGCTTGAGCTGGCGGATGTCCACCCGCAGTTCCCGGGCCAGACCCCGCCAGGAAAACCCGGCGGCCTCCTTGAACCTCACTAACCGCTGGGGGAAGTCTTCGGGGAAGCGGGACGGTTCCAGCCGGTAGACCCACTGCTGGCGTCCCACGGCCCTAATCCCTCCCCAAGGCCGTTACCACCAGGTCCCGGTCCAGGAGAATCCCCAGGCCCCCGGGCACCTGCACGGCCAGGTCCACCAGGGCCAGCATGGCCCCGCCCGAGGGTTCGGCCCCCGTCTTTCGCCAGCGCAGCATCTGACGGTAGTCCACGCCGATCATGCTGGCGAACCCCTCCCAGGTGAGACCCAGGGCCTCCTTCAGCCGGGCCAGGCGTTGGCCGAAGTCCTCGGGCAGCAGGGCCACCCCGGGGACAAAGGGAAATCTCTGGGACCGGCGCTTCCTACTCATCCACTTTCACCACGACGAAAAGGGCGTCGAAGTCGTCAACGCCCAGGTTCTCCTGGATACGGCGCCGGGCCGAGGGCGACGGGCTGCGCTCCCAGTTGAACAGCTGGGACATGTAGCCCGAGGTGAGCCCGCACCGCTGGGCCAGTTCGTTCCGGGACATATTGAGGTGGCGGAGCCGGCCCTTGGCCTCATCCGGCCTGAGCATCACCTTCTCGGTGTCGCGCTTACGGGCCATGATCACCGTCCTTGCCGGCGGCCTTCCCGTCGCCGTGGACCTGGCCGTTGACGCCGGGAACCGGCCCGCCCGGCCCGGGGCTGGGGTACAGCTCCGGGTGGGCCAGGTAGTGGCGGGCGATGATGCGAGCCAGGAGGCGCAGGCCCTCGATGCGTCGGCGCTCCTGGGTCCTGGTAAGGTTCCGTTTATTGCTCAAAGCCTTCGTCGCTCCTGGGAATCCGGCGGCTTCCGCCGGTGGCGCGTCGCCGCGCCTGGGGGTATAATGCCCGATTAGTAAAGATGTTCTGTTAGGGTAGAGTGTAACAACGCCGCACCCAGACAGACAATGGCTTGCCAGCCTGAATGCACTCCTTTATTGACAAGTGTTCGCAGAACTGACACAATAATTCGACAGGAATCAGGCAGGAATGCAGAAGCATCCGGTGGTTGCTGCATTGGTACGAGGGGGGGACGTGATGGAGCAGCACAACGACCAGGAGGAGATTGGGCCGCTGCTGCGGAGACTCAGGGGGGAGACCGGTCTCAGGGAGGTGGGCCGGCGCACCGGCATCTCCAACTCCTACCTCTCCCAGATAGAACGGGGAGACCGCCGTCCCGGCCCCAGCGTGCTGAAACGCCTGGCCGCCCTCTACGACGTGGACGTGCAGGACCTGCTCAAGCGGGCCGGGTTCCTGGACGAACCGGAGGGTATCGACGCCAGGGACGACGAGCCGGAGGAGGTGGAGCGGGCCTACCAGTACGTGCTGGCCGACCCCAAGTTCCGGGTGGGCACCCGGCCCTCCGGTCCCCTGTCCCTGGAGGCCAAGCGGTTCATCGTCCAGATGTACGAGCAATTCACCGGCAAGCGGCTCCTGGAATGAACATGGCCATGACCTTCGACGATTTTTGCGACAAGCTCATGTCCGACGACCACCCGATGGAGAGGCTGGAACCGGAGGGGCTGGCGGCGGAGTTCGCGACCTATTTCCATCTGCCGGCCTGTCGCGGCCTGAACCGGCTGGCCGAGCTGTTCGAGCGGACGGGTATTGGGAAGGTTTCCCCGGCCAAGCTGCCCGGGACGCTGCGGGGCGTTCACTACACCCTGCCCGACGGGAGCTATGCGATCCGCTACCAGGAGGGCCAATGGGCAGGGACCAGCGAGTACACGTTACTCCACGAAGGCTACGAGATCGTGTACGAGACCCTGTGGGACCGCTGCCATAATGAGGCGCCGGAGCAGAAAGTGTGCTCCGAGGCGGACCGGTTCGCGGCGGCGGTGCTGATGCCCCCGGAGACCTTCGCCGCCTACGCCCGGGCCAGTGGGCTGGACGTGGTGGAGCTGCACAGGGTGTTCCGCTGTTCCTACTCGGCAGCGGCGCTGCGCCTGGGCGAGGTGTTGTGCGCTCAACCCCTGGCGGTGGTCCTGTATGAGCGGGAAGATGACGGCGACCCCGCAACCTGGGAATGGCCGACGAAGCTGGGAGACCTGCGGGCCACGGTGGTGAGGCGCACCGCCGGCTTCCCGCCCCTGCGCTCCCGCCTGCTGACCGGCTGGCAGAACGGCAGTCCCCGGTCCGGAAAACCCCTGTCCTCCGGTTCCCTGGCGGAGCGGGCGGCCCGCAGCGGCGGGACCGAGTACGCCGAGGGGGACGGCCTCGCCGTGGCGGCTGCGCCTGTCCTGTGGAAGGGGCGCTTGGCCAAGATAGTCGTGGTCGCCGTGCCCTGGGAACATCGCAAGGCGCTGGCCCCGCAGCATGGGGCAGCCCCGTGGCCGGGCAGTGAACCCAGCGCCCGCCCCTGGCTGGTGCCAGCCTCCCCTTGACAGGCCGGACCGTTTGTCCGATGATGGATAGTAAGACAATCTAATATCCAGCCAGGCAAAAAGAGAGACCATGCCACCACGCCGCATTTCCAGGACCATCACCTTCTCCCTGCCCCCGGAGATGTTCGAGCAGGTGCAGCGGGTGAGGGAAGAGGAGGGCCGCGACATGAGCGAACTGGTGCGGGAAGCCCTCCGCCTGTACATGGAAGAGAGGGAGTTGCGCCGCCAGGAACGATTGGAACGGCTGCGCTCCCGCCAAGCCACGAAGCCAGAGGACGAAGGAGGAGAATCTAATGACTGAACTACACGACCTGATACCCGCGGCCCTCTACGCCCGGGTCTCCAGCGACCGACAGGACGCGGACCTGTCCGTGGCCGCCCAGCTTCGGGCGCTGCGGGACTACGCCCAGCGGAACGGCTACCTGGTAGCCCGCGAATACGTGGACGAGGCCGAGAGCGGGCGTATCGCCGACCGGCCCCAGTTCAGCCGGATGCTGGACGAGGCCAGCAAGCCCGAGGCCCCTTTCAAGGAAATTTTGGTCTGGAAATTCTCCCGCTTCACCAGGAAGCGGGAGCACGCCGCGGCCTTCAAATCCATGCTCCGCCGGCGGGGCATCCGCGTCGTCTCCATCACCGAGCAGGCCGACGACACCCCCACCGGCAAGCTCCTTGAGGCCATCATCGAGAGCGTGGACGAGTTCTATAGCGAGAATCTTGCGCAAGAGGTTGTCCGGGGGATGCGGGAGGCCGCGTCCCGGGGCTTCTGGATGACCACCTATGCCCCCTACGGCTACAAGCGGGTCTACGTCCAGGACGGAATCAAGAAGCGCCCCAAGCTGGAGCTCAACCCGCCCGCCGACGCCGTGGTCAGGCGCATCTTCGACATGGTGCTCCAGGGCAAGAGCATCCTCGACGTGACCAAGACCCTCAACGCCGAGGGCATCCCCACCACCAACGGCAAGAAATGGCTCAAGACCACCATCCACACCATGCTGGACAACGAAGCCTACACCGGCACTTTGGTCTGGGGAGCCAAGGCCAAGGACGGCGCGCCGCCGGTGCGCGTCGAGGACGCGCATCCCGCCATTGTATCCAAGCGGGATTTCCAGAAGGCCAGGAAGTTGCTGGCGTCCCGCGCCCCCAAGAAGATGAACCCCCGCCGGGCTTCCAGCCCCTACCTGCTCAGCGGCCTGGTCAAGTGCGAGACCTGCGGCAAGGCCATGACCGCCGCCGAGGCCAAGAGCGGCCGGTACACCTATTACATCTGCCACTCCCTGCTCAAGCGGGGCAAGGGAACCTGCGAGACCCCCAGGCTCAACGCCAAGAGCTTCGAGAAGCTCATCGTCAAGGAAATCAGGGAGAACGTCCTCACCGAGTCCAACATCCGCGACCTGGTGAAGCTGCTGGACGAGGAGATGGACGGGGTGGCCCGCGAGCAACGGGAGCGGTTGGAAACCATCGAGGAGGAGCTTGAGGACGTGAAGAAGCGGCTGGGCCGCATCTGGCAGGTAATCGAGACCACCGACATCGAGATGGCCGACGCCTCGGAGCGCATCAGGGAGCACCGGGAGCGCAAGGAGAAGCTGGAGATCGCCGCCGAGGAGGCGCGGGCGCTTTTGTCGGACCGGCGTCAGTTCCTGGACAGCGCCGACACCATCGCCGCCTTCGCCACCGATATGAGCGAGTTCCTCAAGAGCAGCGAGCTGACCGAGACCAAGGCTTTCGTGAGGTCTTTCGTCAAGGAGATCGTGGTCAAGCCCGGCAGGGCCGCCATTGTTTACTCGATACCCACGCCGGATGACAGTCCCATCGGAGGAGCGGACGCTGCGGAGATCGCCCTAAACGTGGGTGTTATGAATTCGGTACGTCATGGTGGGCCCGGCAGGGATCGAACCAACGACCTTGGTCTTATCAGGGCATCGGTCTCCCGCCTTGAACAGGCAATGCAATTCGAAATGCCCTCCTCAAGAGAGTGAATACACTCTACGCTCTTTCCGGATCAGTCTCGTCCTCAATTCCGATTTCCACCCTCAAGTAATCGGCCCATCTTTGCATCAACCCTATTCTGGCATTGAAGAAATCCGTCCTCTTGTAGGCCTTCCTGGTCTTCTTGCTTTCCTGATGGGCCAAGGCAGCATCTGATGCCCCTGAATATCCTTCCATCAGTTCCTCGGCCCAGTCAGTGAAGGAACTACGTAACCCGTGCGGTACGGCTGGAATGCCCAGACGCCGGAGCATGACCGTGAAGGTCATATCGGACATCATCCTCCACGGATCACCGGCAGGGAACAGGAGTCCGGCCGGCCCGGTTATTTCCCAGACTTCAGTCAGGATCTCCATCGCTCTATCCGACATAGGCACCTTGTGGGGTCGTCTCGCCTTCATTCGGACAGCGGGAATATCCCAAGTACGGGCACCCCAGCGAATTTCTGACCAATTGGCTCCCCGCACCTCTCCGGGGCGTGCCGCCGTCAGCACCAGGAACTCGAAGGCCAGCTTCGTCAACAGGTTGGCGGTGGATTCCCGCACCAGTCCAATGGCCCAGCCGACATGTTGATATGGCAGGGCAGGGTGGTGTCTTTCTTCCCGCCTGACGGGCGGCAGGGCTGTAAGCAAAGTCTAGCCTGCCGGAATGTAGGAGCAGTAGCCACGTTGGATCGCCCATTCCATCACGGTCCCGATGCGCTGCTTGACCCTGTTGGCTGTCTCGTTCTTGACCGTCCAGATGGGTTCGAGCACCGCCAGCACATCCGAGGGTGTCATTTCACCGACAGCCATATTCCCCAACACCGGAAAGGCGTACGTTCCGAGCGTTGACTGCCACTGGGCGGTGTGCTTCGGGTTGGACCACGTGGGCCGGCGCAACTCGATGACGCGAGAGGCGGCTTCAGCGAAGATGGGGACTGACGCAGTGGGGTTGCGGGCAGGGTCTTTTAATTCTCCCTCTCCCTTGAGGGAGAGGGCTGGGGTGAGGGTGAAATGCTGGCAAACGACATCTTGGTGAGCCACCAGAGAACACCCCCACCTTGTCCCTCCCTGAAGGGAAAGGGAACTAATAAAAGACCCTGGGGTTGCGGGCGGCTTCCTTGGCGGCCTGCTTTTCGGCCATAGGGTCCCGGCCCTCGACGACGGCGGCGCGGTTGTCCGCAGCAAGGTCACGTGCTTTGGCCAAGCCGACTAAAGAGTAGGGGCCCAGACCGATGTCCCGGCGGTTTCCGTTTACCACGATTCGCTGGACCCACGACTTGGTGCCCCCGGGGGCTATATAGAGGTAGAGGCCATCTCCATCACGGTGCCGTCCGGGCTTGGTGAGCGCCTTGATACCTTTTTCGGTGAACTTTCCCATTTCCCCATTCCCTCATTTTTTCCCACATGGCGAGTGGGATGTGGTGGTATTTCAAGGGGGTCTAAGGGATCGTTCAATGCATGTGTATCAGTCAAATAGATACGAACAGCAGATAACTGAGTCTAAATGGGACTGCGTGGGGAGGAAGAATGGCGGAGAGGGCGGGATTCGAACCCGCGAGAAGCTTGCGCCCCTACGCGATTTCCAGTCGCGCCCGTTCGTCCACTCCGGCACCTCTCCGCGCGCGGACTATGCATTTCATTATAGGTACGCCCCCATAAGCCCGCAACTTGACCATCTTCACCGTAACAGTTCAGACTTGAGGGGAAACGAGGAGTTCGCGGCAGGCCAGGAGGGAGTTTAGTCCCTGGGCGCGCCAGGTGTCGAAAAGGGAAGCCAGCGTCATCTTGGTGTCGGTGCCCCGCTCCGCGCGCGTGCCTCCGCTTATCTTGCGGCTGATCACCAAGTGGCGCAGGCTGCGCTCGGCGGCGTTGTTGTCCGGCGGCACCTCGGGTTGGGCCACGAAGACGAAGAGTTCCTTGATGTGCCTCTCCACGCGCCGGCATAACCTGGCCTGGACCGCCAGTGAGTCATCCAGGAAGGGACGGCAGAGCGCCAGCAGGCGTCTTTCCAAGGCCAGTTGGGCGGTGCGGCGTTGTTTGTCTGGTTGTTTGTCTGGTTGTTTCTCCGGCGGATGGGCAAAAGCCACGGCCTGCCGGTAGAGCCGGTGGACCGCGCCAGCCCACCGGGACAGCCGGTCATCCTTGGGGTAGAGGACACGCAGGTCGTGGACGTCCCGCAGCAGATGGGCCCAGCAGCGTTGCTTGGGACCGTCATAGTGGTGGTAAGCGGCGTAGAAGTCGCTGACCAGCACGCCGGCAAACTCCTCGCCCAGGACCTCATCCACCACGCCCTTGCCCCGTCCCCGCCGCAGGAAATACCGGTCGGTGGGGGTGCTGAAGGTCCAGACGTACCCGTTGGCCCCGTCCTGGCGCCAGCCGGTTTCGTCGGCATGAACTACCGGGCTGGCCCGGATACGGTCCACAATCCCGGCCAGCCCCGGTTGGGATTTTCGGGCCACCTGGTGAACGGCTCCGACGATGGCGCCTAGGCTTAGCCGCAGTTGATGGACGGTGTGCAGATACCACTGGATGGTGCGGAAGGGCAGCCGGCCGTCCTCCCGCAAGGCCGCCATCAGGCTGAGCAGGTTGACCCCCAACCTCTGCTTCCCCAGCGCCACACCCGCCAGGTCCGCTGGAGGCGTCCGGCGTTGCTCACATACCGGGCAGACCCGGGTGATATAGACGTGCTCGGTAACTTGCGCCGGAACCGGCGGCAGGTCGATGACCTCCCGGGTGCGCTGGGTCCAGCCGCCCGACAGCCCGGTGCCGCAACCGGGACACTCCTCCAGCACATGCTCCACCCGCTGGGTGGGCGTCATGCGCTGGCGGGCGAAGCCGTGGGGCCTTGGATTCCTGTTCTGTTTCTCCCTGGGGGGCCGCTGGCCCGATTGGGGCTTGACCCCAGGCATTCCCCGGGGGCCGCCAGGCTTGGCCTTTCCTTCCAGAGTCTCAATCCGCCGCTGCAACTGGACGATGACCGCCTGCTGTGTCGTAACTGTAGCCTGCAACTCCAAAATAGCAGCCTGCTGTTGGGCGATGATCGCCAGCAGGACTTCACGGGGAGCGGCCGTAAGGTCAAGGCTCGTGTCCATGCTGCAGGTTTAACATAACCGCAAAACTGTCCACCTTTGCTCTTTCGGCAACTTTCGACCAATTCAACCCACCAAGTCTGAACAGTTACTCTTCACCAAGTTCCCGGCACCCCTCACAACCACCCATGCGTAACTGTTCAGACTTGAGGGGAAACGAGGAGTTCGCGGCAGGCCAGGAGGGAGTTTAGTCCCTGGGCCCGCCAGGTGCCGAAAAGGGAAGCCAGCGTCATCTTGGTATCGGTGCCCCGCTCTGAGCGCGTGCCTCCGCTGATCTTGCGGCTGATCACCAAGTGGCGCAGGCTGCGCTCGGCGGCGTTGTTGTCCGGCGGCACCTCGGGTTGGGCCACGAAGACGAAGAGTTCCTTGATGTGCCTCTCCACGCGCCGGCATAACCTGGCCTGTACGGCCAGTGAGTCATCCAGGAAGGGACGGCAGAGCGCCAGCAGGCGTCTTTCCAAGGCCAGTTGGGCGGTGCGGCGTTGTTTGTCTGGTTGTTTCTCCGGCGGATGGGCAAAAGCCACGGCCTGCCGGTAGAGCCGGTGGACCGCGCCAGCCCACCGGGACAGCCGGTCATCCTTGGGGTAGAGGACACGCAGGTCGTGGATGTCCCGCAGCAGATGGGCCCAGCAGCGTTGCTTGGGACCGTCGTAGTGGTGGTAAGCGGCGTAGAAGTCGCTGACCAGCACGCCGGCAAACTCCTGGCCCAGGACCTCATCCACCACGCCCTTGCCCCGTCCCCGCCGCAGGAAGTATCGCTGGGTGGGCGTACTGAAGGTCCACACGTAGCCGTTCTGTCCGTCCTCCCGCCAGCCCGTCTCATCGGCGTGGACCACCGGACTGCCCCGGATGCGTTCCACAATGCCCGCCAGTTCGCTCTGGGCTCTGCCAGCCACTTTGCCTGCAGCGTCCACCAGGGCTCCCAGGCTGAGGTGCAGCCCGTGCACCGTGTCCAGGTACCACTGGATGGTGCGCCAGGGCAGCCGGGCCTCCTCCCTGAGGGCAGCAATCAGGCTGACCAGGTTGACCCCCAGACGCTGCTTTCCCAGCACCACGTCCTGCAGTTGCGCCGACGGCACACAGCGGCGTTGGCACAGAGGACAGGTGCGGGCCACATAGACGTGTTCAGTAACCTGCACCGGAACCAGGGGCAGATCGATGACCTCCCGGGTGCGCTGGGTCCAGCCGCCCGACAGCCCGGTGCCGCAACCGGGACACTCCTCCAGCACATGCTCCACCCGCTGGGCTGGCGTCATGCGCTGGCGGGCGAAGCCGTGGGGCCTTGGATTCCTGTTTTGTTTCTCCCTGGGGGGCCGCTGGCCCGATAGAGGCTTGACCCCAGGCATTCCCCGGGGGCCGCCGGGCTTGGCCTTTCCTTCCAAAGTCTCAATCCGCCGCTGCAACTGGACGATGACCGCCTGCTGTGTCGTAACTGTAGCCTGCAACTCCAAAATAGCAGCCTGCCGTTGGGCGACGATCGCCAGCAGGACTTCACGGGGAGCGGCCGTAAGGTCAAGGCTCGTGTCCATGCTGCAGGTTTAACATAACCGCAAAACTGTCCACCTTTGCTCTTTCGGCAACTTTCGACCAATTCAACCCACCAAGTCTGAACCGTGCCACCGAACACCCCTCTGTGGCAAACAGCATAAGTCGTGGCCTATAATGGGCCGGATAATTCCAGATAGGAGACGCGACGCCCATGGCCGACGACGGCTTTGTTAAAGTAGCCCAGGTTAGCGAGATCAGCCCCGGCGACATGATTTCCGTGGATTTCAGCGGTGATGCGGTTCTAGTCGCCAATGTTGGCGGTGTCATCCACGCCTGTGACGACATCTGCTCCCACGCCTACGCCTCGCTGTCGGAAGGGGACATCGACGGCGCAGAGGTGGAGTGTCCCTTGCACGGCGCTCTGTTCAACATCGCTACCGGCGAGGCCCTCACGCCACCCGCCGAGGCGCCCATAAAGGTATACAAGGTCCAGGTGGAGGGCGACGACATTTACGTGGCTCCTCCCGACGAATAGACTCCGATTACCCTTGGTCGCGACGAAAGAGAGCCGGAGACAGCGCTGTCTCCGGCTTCTCGTTTGATCCCGATGAATTCTGCGGCGGGACCTCAATAACCCGCCAATGTGACGGTCAGCGTCAATGGGAGCTCACGATTTGAACATCCTCCCATGGCCAGTAGATCAGCCACACTTTTCCTACAATGTTCTCTTCGGGAACTACTCCCCAAGTTCGTGAGTCGTTGCTGTTCTTGCGGTTATCGCCGATCACGTAATACTCCCTGTCCCCCAGCGCCGTCGCACGGGCGCTGGAATGGTCCATGCGTCGCAGGTAGGGCTCGCCCAGCTCCCGGCCATCTATGTAAACCGTGCCGGAGCGGACCTCCACTTTTTCACCCGGAAGCCCTATCACTCGTTTGACGAAGTCCTTGGTTGGGTCCTCCGGGTACCGGAATACTATTATCTCGCCTCTGATGGGAGGGTCGAAAGCGAACTTGGGATCGCCTCCCGATGCGTCCCAGAACGGCACAATTCGCGACAACCGCTCCACGTCCGTCTTGAAGTAGGAGACCTGATCGACCACCAGGTACTGACCTCCCTCCAGCGTCGGCGACATGCTCGACCCCTCTACCTTGAAGTTGCGCACGGTGCCCTGCAGCACCACCAGCGCTACGAGGGCCAGCAGCACCGCCTCCAGTATTTCGCGAGCCAACCGGGGCATCGAGTAGCCTCTCCCCTACGGAATCCCTTTCTACCACCTTATCAGAGACAAGTTCATAGTTGGTAGAGGAATTGGAACGGCGTCGGATTTGTACTCGATCCCGGCTCGCGGGTCCGCCCTTCAATACAATCATTCTGCCACGCTTTTGGGGACCGTCTGTCCACCCCTACCGGAACCCTTCAGGTGAGGATCGCCCAATGGGACCCTCGAGCTCCGGCGTACCATCAAATATGACGGGCCAGCGCGCCCGTAAATCCAAACAGCGACGGAAGGCCCGCGAGGTCCCTTGCTCCTGCGCCAAGGCAGCATCCCTATTCTTGCTAATCCTGCGCCCGCGTTGAGCTTGACTCACCACGGCCTACCCGGCAGGCCTTTCAACTCAAGCAGAATGCTGAGTGAATTGTCCAACCTCCTCTCAGTGACAGTGCTGCCGGGTCCACACCGCCGGAAACTGTCTAATCGGGAGTGGGGCAGCTTCAACAAGGGAGGCGCTCAGTCCGCTTTGTTCGGCAGCACTGCTCTGCTACAATCAGCGCCGTCTGGAAAGGCGCAATCGCGCGCCCGTTCATCCATTATTCCATCCATCGAGGTTCCTGCATGAGTTGGAAATTTGAGCTATTGACCAAACCATTCGGCAGCGTGACCGAGGGGCCGGTCTGGGACGGGGAACAACTCCTGTTTACCCACATCCCGGCCAGCCGCATCCTGCGCATCGACCCCAGGACCGACGAGATCACCATTTGGCGCGAGGGCACCAACCGCACCAACGGCTTGGCCCACGACTCCGCAGGCCGGCTCTACGGTTGCTGCTCCGGCGGCCGGGCCATCGTGCGCTTTGATGATGACGGCTCTACCGCCGTCGTCGCCGACCGTATCGAGGGTCACCCCCTGAACACGCCCAACGACCTCGCCGTCGACGCCCAGGGACGCATCTGGTTCACCAATCCCTGGAACGCGGGCAACATCGACGCCACCGAAATCGAGGCCCCGGGCTGGCGTTGCGTCCTCCGGTCCGACCCACAGCCCGACGGCTCCTACGTCACCACCCGTGTCGAGAGCGACAGCACCATGCCCAACGGCATCCTGGTGTCCATCGACGGAAAGACCCTCTACGTCGCCGAGAGCAACAGCGACGACTCCTCCATCGACCGCGAGTTGCGGGCCTACCCCATCAACGACGATGGCTCCCTCGGCCCCTACGCCATGCTCCACGCCTTCGGCACCGACGGCCGGACGGCCCAGCGCGGCATCGACGGGATGTGCTTCGACCGCGAGGGCAACATCGTCGCCACTGCAGGCTGGCCCACGGCCGGACCCGGTCCACTGATCTACGTCTTCGACCCCAAGGGCCGGGTCATCGAGACCCATCCGGTTCCCTGCCTCCGTCCCACCAACTGCGCCTTCGGCGGACCGGACCGGTCCGTGCTATACGTGACCTCCGCCGAGGGGCACGTTTTCAAGGCGCAAACCGATATGGAAGGCTGGGCCCTCTTCCCGTAGACAGCGGTGAGAGTGTCCTGAAGAGGAGGTGCGGTCAGGGTTTTCTCCCACTGCTCCCTCCTCGACCCTCTCCTCCAGGAGGACTTGCCTTGAGCTTGCGCAATTTGGATGGTTTTGGTCGCGATCAGATTCGCCAGGGTGGCGGTCGCGGCAACGGCAACGATCACCTCGACGAGTTGATCGGGGCTACCGAGCTGTTCGTCTACCAGACGCCCAACCGGAAGATCAAGGGGTTCGATCAGTTGAAGCTGTTCCTCGACGCCAACGAGTGCGAGGTGCTGTTCACCACTGACGTGCCGCCCGAACTGCGCAACTACGAGGCCTTCCGCATCACCCACAAGCGGGGAGAGGCCATCCCCACACCCGTCCTGCGCCGTTCCCACTCCTGGGCCCACAACCGGAACTTTCTCCACAGCTTCTTCAAACCAATGTACCGCTAGGGACCTGGCTAGCCTGATCCACTGGCGGATCCGATGACTGTGAGCTCGCCCCGTCGGACCACCACCGGACTCTATGCGACAGTCTGGGGACTGGCGGCGTTCAACCCCAAATGAGATCGCCTGCTCTTCCCATGGCTGGCCGCTAATCCGGGTTGAGCGCCTCATCACCGGCTGGACGTCGCGGCGGCCGAGCGAACAGGACCAGCACCGTAGCCAGTCCGCCCATAATGGCGAATGTAACAAAGGCCAGGTTGTAGCTGTCCGTTAAGTCGAACACCAGCCCCGCCAGCACGGTGCCAATCGCCTGACCGAATGTCGTAAGGGGTTCGGTAACGCCACGGATGGCCCCCAGGGAGCGGCGCCCATAGTAGTCAGCGTAGACCACCAAGGGCACGGACAGCAGTCCTCCCACCCCGAACCCGAAGAGCAATGTGTACACCAGGATTTCAGGGGTCGAATCGGCAATGACGAACAGCCCCGATGCTCCCCCAACCGTGAAGGCAACCCCCGCCATCACGTAACGAGCCGGAACTCGCTCCGTTACCCAGCCCCAGAAGATGCTGCCCACGCCCATGACCGCGGCGTTCATGCTGATCCCGAACCCCGCGAAGGCAGCCGAAAGACCCTGGTCCCGCAGGTAGGCGGCGAGGTGTGTGTTCACCCCGGCCTGCACCAAGAAGGTCATGCCCGTCGCTGCTGCAAACATCCACAGGGCCGGTGTTCGCATCGCCTCCCGCAGCGTCCACACCGGCTCCTCCGGCGCGGAGCTTGCAGCAGGACCGAAACTGGCGACCCCGGTCTGGCCCTCTTGGCCACTCCCGGCGGGATCATCGCCGTCCGGTCTCAGTCCAACATCCTCCGGCTGCTGCACCACCAGCAGGGTGGTTGGCAAAAGCGCGATGGCCCACACCAGTATCCCCAGCACGAGCCACGCCTCACGCCAGCCGCTGACGCCGATGACCACCGACGCGATCAGCGGGAACAGCACCAGCCCTACGGAATGAGACCCGAACAGGATGCCGCTGGCTCGGCCCCGCATCCTTACGAACCAGCGCGACACCAGCACCGACGAGCCTATCTGTATCGGGCTCGAGAAGATAACCCGTCCCACACCATAGGCCAAGTAGAACGCGACCGGAACGGTGGCCCAGGACAGTGAGACGGTCGACAGTCCCAGGATGAAGATGCTGGCGGCAAGTACCAGGCGCGCGCCGTAACGGTCGACCAGCCAGCCCACCAGGGGCGATACCCCGGACGCGGCGAGACCGCCGAAACTGGCGGCTCCCGCGATAAGAGTACGGCTCCAGCCCAGCTCCTCGGACAGGGGAAATATGAAGACGGCGATGGTCAGGCTGGCTGCGGAGTTTCGCACCACTTGGGTACTGCCCGCCGTGAAGAGGATGATCCAGCCATAGAAGAATGGAGTTCTGGGAGCCAGCCGGGTCCCAAGATTGATCGTAGAAGCGGCTCTGCTCAGCATCTCGGTGGCGATGAATTATTCGCTTGCCATTCGTTTCTGGTCGAGACCATATACACGCACCGGACAATATACAGTGGAAGTCAACTTGCGCACGGCCACGCCCTTGCCGTCATCAATTGAGGAGCTGAGGTGCCCCTGTGGATTGCACGTGAGGTCTTGAGCAGGTAATGGCTCCTCAATAAGACAGGGGCGGGTGATCACCCGCCCCTTCGACTCAGGTCTGGCGATGAGGGGTTTTCGGCGGAGAGCCTACTCCAGGCTGAAGCCATTGTAGCCGTTGTCGGCCACCTCGGCGCGCTTGGCCCGCATTACCGGTGCGGTGTCCGGCGCGGTCAGCAGGAAGCGGGCCTTGCCCGGAATGTTCGCTCCCACAAACCAGTTATCGGCCTGTGTCCGCAGTATATTCTCGCCGCCATCGATCATGTGTTGCGTCCACTCGTCCTCGGACTGTTGTGTCGGCTGGATCCGCTGATACCCTTTGTCTCGAACGTAGGCAATACACTCGCTGATCCACTCCACCAGCGGCTCGGCGGCCCGTACGAAGTTGCCTACGGAGGCCTGGTTGATGGTGAACATGTTGGGGAAACCCACGCTCTGGATGCCCATGAAAGTCCGAGGGCCCGGCGCGAACTTTTCCTGAATGGTCAGACCATTCTGGCCCTGGATATGCATCCGGTTCAGGGAGCCCGTCACGGCATCGTAGCCAGTTGCGTAGATGATGACGTCCAGTTCGTAGTGAGCTTCCGCAGTCTGGATGCCATTTTCGGTAATCCGCTGGATTGGCACTTTCTTTACGTCGACCAGCAACACGTTGTCCCGGTTGTAGACCTCGTAGTATCCGCTCTCGCAGGGGAGGCGCTTGGAGCCGAACATGTGGTCCTTCGGTACCAGCATCTCGGCCACCACCGGGTCCTTGACGCGCTCCCGGATCTTGTTGCGGAAGAATTCGGCGTAGTCCTCGTTCGCCGGGCCGGGCATCATAACGTCGTAGAAGTTGCTCAACCATTTGGCGAAGCCCGGCTCATCCCACAGGCGTTCGTACTGGTCAACGCGTTCATCGTCGGAAACGCTGAAAGCGGACCGGGTATCGAACTCGTGCATGAACGAACCTGGGGTTTCCTGGCACTTCTCGAATATTTCCGGGTAGCGTGCCCTGATCTCCTCTTGCTCTTCCTCGGTGATGGGGCGGTTGCGAAGCGGGGCGCAGTAGTTGGCCGTGCGCTGGAAAACGGTGAGGTGGCCGACCTCCTTGGCGATCTCGGTGATGAGCTGGACTGCCGTGGCCCCGGTACCGACAACGCCGACGCGCTTGCCCGCCAAGTCCATGCCTT